>CAYFWB010000019.1:0-3102 GCA_964346765.1 uncultured Candidatus Peribacteria bacterium | reverse complement strand
GAACCCGGGAAAGGAGCAATTTTCTATTTCAGTTTACCTAAGGTGGATAAGAAGCAAACAAATGACAAATAAATTTCAAAATACAAATGAAAAAACAGGTGTATGATTTAGAAGAACGAACTTATCACTTTACAAAGCGAGTAATGTTTTATACAATAAATCTTCCAAAGAATATAGCTAACATAAAGGTTAATTACATGACGAAGCCATTCAATTGAAAAATCAAAGTAGTGTGTTTCGAATTTGGAATTTTGTCATTGTTTATTATTTGGATTTTGTTTTTTGTTTTTTGGAATTTTAACAAATACTGCAAGAATATTTGATATAAGGTGCTAAAAACAAGGAGGAATTATCATGAGCGAATTAAAAACTATATTATTAGCCGAGGACAATCCGCAGGATGTGGAACTGACCATTGAGGCACTAAAGGAGAATAATCTGGCAAACCATGTAGTTGAGGTTAATGACGGCGTGGAAGCGATGGAGTACCTGAATTATGAAGGCCGGTTCAAAGACCGTGAAAAGGGAAATCCTGTAGTGCTGCTGCTTGATATTAAAATGCCGCGCATGGATGGCATCGAAGTGCTTGAGGCCATCAGGAGCAATGAAAAACTGAAAACGCTTCCTGTAGTCATGCTCACAGCCTCGCGCGAGGAACCCGATCTGAAAAAATGCTATGCCCTGGGCGTAAATGCTTATGTGGTGAAACCGGTGGATTTCAAGGATTTTCTGGATGCGGTAAAGCACATTGGCATATTCTGGGCTATGCTAAATGAAAACCCATCAACGGAATAAAGATGGAATGGAGCGCGAATGCCGCGGATACAAGTAGCGCGGATTTACACGGATAAAAAGATCAGCGAAAATCCGCGCTTGAAAATCCGCATAATCCGCGTGCCATAAAAAATATTTGAGTTATGAAGAAAAACACAGATAAAGTAGTTACCGAACTTAAAGTTCTTGTGCTTGAGGACTCTCAAAGAGACCTGGAATTAATGCGCGAACAGTTATCAACTGCGGGCTATCACTTAGATATGACCCATGTTGAAAATGAAGCAGATTTCACTGCCTCGCTGCGCGAAAATAGTTTCGACCTCATCCTGGCGGATTTTAAACTGCCGGGGTTTGATGCATTCGGGGCATTGGAAATAAGCCGGGAGCTTTGTCGCGAAACACCGTTTATCTGCGTTTCAGGCTCCATTGGTGAAGAAACTGCCGTTGAATTATTGAAGCGGGGCGCTGTGGACTATGTGTTGAAAGACAGGCCCGAAAGGCTTCCCATGGCCATAAAGCGGGCGCTGGAAGAAGCGGAACTAAAAGCGGAATATCAAAAAGCCGAAGAAGACCTGCGCGATAGCGAAGAAAAATTCCGACTATTAGTGGAGAACCAGACCGATCTGATCGTTAAAGTGGATACCGGGGGCCGGTTTCTTTTTGTGAGTCCTTCCTATTGCGAGATGTTCGGTAAAAAGGAAGAAGAACTTTTAGGTAAAAAGTTTATGCCCCTTGTGCACGATGAGGATAAAGAGGCGACCGAAGAGGCCATGAAAAATCTGTTTTCGCCGCCACATCATACTTACATTGAACAGCGTGCTATGACAAAAAATGGCTGGCGGTGGATTGCCTGGGTAGATACGGCTGTGCTGGACGCCAAAGGTAACGTGAAAGAGATCATCGGCGTGGGCCGCGACATCACTGAACGTAAGCAGGCGGAAACAAAACTAATCAAATCAACCAATTTTACTAAAGCTTTACTTGATTCTATTCCTACACCAGTTTTTTATAAGGATAAAGAGGGAAAATATCTTGGTTGCAATAAAAGATTTACAGAAATGATGGGTGTAAGTGAGATGGAAATAATAGGGAAAACAGTTTATGAATTATGGCCTAGTAAACATGCCGATATTTATCATAATAAAGATGTGGAACTTTTACAAAATCCAGAACACCAAGCTTATGAGTCTAAAGTCATAGATAAGGAAGGGGCAATAAGGTTTGTTGTTTTTGCCAAAGATGTGTTTTTTGATGAACAGGGAAATTCAGCGGGTTTAGTTGGTGCTTTCCTTGACATCATCGAGCGCAAGCAGTCGGAAGAAAAAATTGTAAAAATATCATCAATGCAGCAGAGCTTGAATACTTTTATGTTTGAGCAGACTGTAATTAACAATTACGAAAAACTGGTTAAGACAATAGTTACACAAACGAATCGGTTATTAAGTCCAATTGCCACAGTGTTTAGTGCATATGATCAAGATTCTAATGTATTGAGGATAAAAGAAATTAAGGCGAACAAGAACATTCTGGACTTACTAGTTAAAATCGGAGGACGAAAAATATTCTCGACTGGTAGTCCGGTAAGTGCAGAAATGTATGAAGAAATGAGAGACCAAAGGATCAAGATAGCTTCAACATTGCATGAAGTTTCTGGCGGGACTATTTCGAAAACTATCTCAAGCAAATTAACTAAAACATTAAATATAAAATCTTTCATAGGTTTTTCATTTATAATTGATGATCAGGTATTCGGTACAACGGTTGCTGCCCTCAAAGAGAAACCTGATGATTTTACTATGCAGCTACTAAAAAATTATGCTCATTTTACATCTATATCTCTAAAACGAGTTTTTGCAGAAGCGGCCTTAAAAAAGAGCGAAGAAAAAATGCGCAGCATTTATAGTGTGGCTCCGGCTGGAATTGGAGTTGTTTCTAACAGGGTTCTTAAAGAGGTTAACCCCCGTATTTGTGAAATGACCGGATATACCAGGAAAGAACTCATAGATAAAAATGCCCGGATATTGTATCCTGCTCAGGAAGAATATGAATTTGTGGGCAAGGAGAAATATGGTCAGATTAAGACAGATGGAATCGTTGAAGTGGAAACGCGCTGGCAGAAAAAGGACGGCACTATAATAAATATTTTGCTGGCTTCCACACCTATTGATAAAAACGATTATTCCAAAGGAGTTATATTTACTGCACTGGACATCACAGAGCGCAAACAGGCGGAAGAGGCAACACTTAAAAGCCGCCAAAGGCTGGAATTTGCACTGCAAGGTGGGCAACTGGGAATCTGGGATTGGAATATTCAAACCGGTGAGGTCG
>CAYFWB010000018.1:0-3359 GCA_964346765.1 uncultured Candidatus Peribacteria bacterium | reverse complement strand
TTTCACCTCACTCATTCGGTGAAATGCAACAATTTCTAAATCGGGGTTATATCTAAGTAAAGCGATTTTTCACTTCGTTCAAATCGCTCAACTTAGATCTAACAAAGAATCAAAGCAAATATTTATCTTTGTTAAAAGAAATTATCAAATAATGTCAGAAAATATTGATCTTGACAAATTGATTAGCTTTTGGTCGGAAAGTTCAGATAAAGACTTTAAGGCGATGATTGACTTGTATAAAACCAAAAACAATCACTGGGCCTTGTTTATCGGACACCTTGTTTTAGAAAAGCTGTCAAAAGCTGTTTTTGTAAAAAACAATAAGGATTACCCTCCGCTTATTCATGATTTGAGAAGAATTTTGGAAAAATCAGGTGTCGAAATCAATATGGAAAAAAGGATAGACCTTGATACGATTACAAGATTCAACATTAAAGCGCGTTATGATGATTATAAAAAAAGCTTTTATAATATCGCAACTGATGAATTTACAGACATATGGATTGAAAAAATAAAGGTTTACAGAAAATGGATAAAAGGGATGCTATAGATCTTGCTTTGAATTATCTTAAACGGGTAAAAGCAAATGATATAAGAATTTCCGGTGCCTGGTTATTTGGCTCTTTTGCAAAAGGTGAGCAAAATAATAATAGTGACATTGATATAGCTGTTATTCTCGAAAAAAGTGAAGACAATAATTTCGATACGGAAGTAAAATTAATGGCCATACGAAGCGGTGAGGAGACGATAATAGAACCTCATCCTTTATCAACAGAAGATTTTGAACGGCGGACGCCTTTTGTGGAGCAAATTATATCCACCGGTGAAAAAATCACCGTCTAAACCTTAATCTATCTCACTTCCGCTCCTCGCTCCCATCCTCATATTTAGCAAACCGGCATTCCGTGCGGGGATGCACGTTGTCGTGACGCTTCCAGGGCCAGCCGCCGAATTGCGTATTGCGGTAATCCAGGAAGGCTTGCTGGATTTCCGCTCCGTTATTCATCACAAACGGGCCATGTTGAACAACCGGCTCATTAATCGGGCGGCCCTGCAGCATGAGCAGGTAAGCTTTTTCCGAACCATTTTCCAGCTTTACCGGCTGATCGGCCAGTAATTCCACCTCTTTGTAGGGCTTCACTCCCACCCCGGCGATATTTATATCCGAGCCGCGATAAAAGTAAAGGGAGCGACGACTTTCGATAGAAACCGGCGGGATCTCCAGGAAGGCATCGGGTTCCATTTCTATCAGCCAGATTCCAACCTCATTCTCCGGGTCGGCAGCCAACGAATCGGGCGCTGGCGCAGGTGCTTCGGCATCACCGAATTCTCCGGCAATAACCGTTATTTTTGATTTTCTGCCATTCTCGTCAGTGGTTTTATGCACAGGGATATCCTCTGCCCACAGCATCTTGTAAAAAGGATCGGCAAATTTTTTGGCTTTGGGCAGGTTCAGCCATATCTGGAAAAGCTCCAGCGGGTTGGGTTTATCCTTGTACACCAGCGGAAACATCTCGGCGTGCTGCAACCCGGAACCGGCTGTCATCCATTGTACATCGCCGTTGCCATAGCGTCCGGCCGCGCCAAACGAATCCGAATGATCAACAAATCCTTCCAGCACTACGGTAATGGTTTCAAATCCGCGGTGCGGATGGGCCGGAAAACCCGGAACGGTCTCGCCATGGTACATGCGCCAGCCGTCTTTCACCGCAAAATCCTGCCCAAGATTTCTCCCGGCCAGTGAAGCATCCGGCCCCATCCGGTCATTGCCTTTCGGATACTTATCGTTGTGGTGAACGCAAAATAAGAACGGATCGCTGGTCTGCCAGGTAAAACCCAACGGCCGTATGTTCGTGATGAGTTTGTTGTACATGATTTTCTTTCAAATTTATATAACAACAGTCTATCTAAATGTAAGTTTAAAATTTTCTAACAAATCCATTATATTGTAAAATCAAAAATCATAACTTTGCATAATGTTGTTTAACCTTACCCATTGTTATGAAAAAATTATATAATATTAGCGAAGCAGCCGCCTTTCTCAAAGTCAGTACAGAAACACTAAGGCGGTGGGATAAAGAAGGAAAATTCAAAAGCATACGAAATCCGATGAATAACTATCGCCTCTATCCCGAGGAGCAGCTTATGACCCTGGCAGAAGAAATGCAGTTGGAACTCACCTATCCCAGAAAAAAGCTGACTGATCATAATCCTTATTTTTCAACATCTTATGGCCGGCTTTATAATATGGATGCCGTAAAGTTTTTAAAAAGTCTGGACGATGATTCCGTATATTTAATTTTTGCCGATCCTCCTTACAACATCAAAAAAGCACAATGGGACACGTTTCCATCGCAGAAAGAATATGTTGACTGGAGTATGGCATGGATTAGGGAAGCCAATCGTGTTTTGAAAAACACCGGCTCGCTGTATATCTGTGGCTTTTCCGAAATATTAGCCGATATAAAATGGGCAGCGGCGCCAATTTTCAAAGGTTGTAAGTGGTTAGTCTGGTATTACAGAAACAAAGCTAACCTTGGTAATGATTGGGGGCGCTCTCATGAAAGTATTTTACATTTTAGAAAAAGCAAGCATTTTCAATTTAACATTGATCCGATACGGATTCCGTATAACCAACACACTTTAAAATATCCCCGGCGCACCCAGGCTACCAGTTCACAATATAATCACAATAACAAAAAATATGAATGGGAACCCAACCCGCTGGGAGCCAAACCAAAAGATGTTCTTGAAATCCCAACGCTCTCGAATGGTTCGTGGGAAAAATACCCCCACACCACTCAAAAACCTGTAGAATTGTTAAGAAAAATCATCGTCTCTTCCTCTCAGGAGGAAGAACTCGTTGTGGACCCCTTTGGGGGTTCGGGCACCACCTACGCAGTTGCCGAGGCATACAAAAGAAAATGGCTCGGAGCAGAGCTGGAAAAAGCGTTTTGTGATATCATGGTAAAAAGGCTTTCGGATAAAGAACACATCCGTCGCATTGCCACATCCAAAGATGAAAATGAAGCAGTGAAAAGAAGAAAAGATTTAAGAGGTTAGTCTAGCAAGTCCCAAATATCATCAAAAATAAAATCGGTAAATTTTTTAATGTACCGGCTGTGGGGCTCTTTAAGAGCAATAGGTGGTACATCCAGATAGTATACTCCATCCAGTTTAATAAGAAAGGATGAATACACCATAAAAAGTCCGGAAACTAAGGTGTGACTTATGCTTTCTTCTGCCTTTCTTTGTACGTCATTCAAAAAAATACCTACAAACTTAACAGGATGTTCATTGAATCGTTCTAAAAGTATCTTATCGATGAACATTTTACCCATCCTGTCTTTTGAAGATGT
>CAYFWB010000017.1:0-3663 GCA_964346765.1 uncultured Candidatus Peribacteria bacterium | reverse complement strand
CTTTTTCCAACAAGTCTAACAAATCTTCAATAACCTCATCTTTTTTACGATTAGACACTAATAAATTTAAAAGTTCTTGCAATAAATTGTCTATAGATTCTTTTGGCTGGCATAAGTGTATTTTTGAATGTAAATGAGTGAACAGAATTTCTACAACTATTAATGCTGGACGGTTAGATTTAGGGTCTTTTAATTGTTCTTTAAAAAATGCTATAGTTTCTTTGCTAATCTTTTTGAAAAGGGCTTTGTCCTTTCTTTTTAAATCCAGTGAAAGAACTCTTCTGGTAATATCATCATGCAAATAACCTTTATCTTTGCTTACTAAATATGTCTGCAATAATTGATCTTCAAGTTCATACTCATTTTTAGTCCATTTTATCACCTTTTTAGTGATTAAATGCTTCAAGAGAGAAGGCTTAAACCTCCTTATTCCGCATAATGTTTTGAAAACATCAACTAAATTATCTGGTAAAATTTTTGTAATTTCATTTGCGATTGGTTGTACATAGTCATTATAGATGTCTTCTTCAATTTCGCTAATTGATTCAAGTGAACTACCATAAAAATCTTTGATTATACACGCCATGCATTCAGGATGGCCGCCTGTAGAAACCATAAGATAGGCAGCAAAATTTTTCTTGTATACAAAAGGAAGGTTAAGTTTGTTCTTCTGGTCGTACTTAACAATCGTTAAATATACAGATGCATAGTCAAAAGGGGATAACTTTAGGTTCGAAATCGGAAGATCGTGACCTAATTTATTAAAATATCTTCCACATAGGATTAATCTTACGGTCTTATCAGAAATAGAAAGCACTTCTCTGATTTTTACAAATGTATCATTTAAAAATTCTTTTATTTCCTTTTGATTAATTTCTTCTGTCTGGTCGATCGCTAATATGAAGCAATCTTTATTTTCATTTTGCATCACTTGATGCAAAGCCAAACCGATTTTACGACCAATAGAATTATAGTCTACTTTAGCTGACGGTGTGTTATTTAAATTGCTCATTGATAATTGTTTAATAAGATTTTCTATTAAAGAATAAGTACCTGCTATTTTTTTTTCTGAGACATTTAGATGCAAACAATACCAATTCATTTCAGATAAATGTACCAATACTGCTTCTATCAATTTGCTTTTACCGTAGCCTTTTGGTGAAATAATCATTAGATAAGGAGGACATCCTACGTTTGTAATAAAGTTTCTCTCATAATCACGATTCACAAAATCTATAGTATTTTCCTCAACAATAGGTATTTGATCAAAAGAATTATTAGCAGAAACTCTTAATTTTAAATGGTAATATGGTTTTGAGAAATCGTTTTCATGTTCTTTCCATCTAGCATCATCAGTCCAAGCACCATTCACATTATCCTTTCTTCTAGTTTGAACATTTATTAAATTGTTATCTAATTTTATTAGGTTGTATTGCAATGGAGTACCATATGTAAGATCTTTTGAAAGCGCTCCGAAAGTGCCAGCAGCAATGATGTGAATTTTTCTTCCTTTCTCTCCTACATCATATTGAAACTGTCCTAAATCGGATTTATGTAGGTGACCATGCAATATTACTTGGAATCCGTTGATTGATAATCTTTCAACAAAAGATATATCTTTGATTCTATCCTCAGAGCTGCTATGGAGAGGATGATGCCAAACAGCAATTTTTAAATATGAGTCATGATTTTTTATATTTCGCAATCTTCTAAGAGATTCTGAGAGAATCTCGCTATCTATTTCCGCCCTTGCTTTATAATGATGATCAATACTCGTTGAAGAGTTGATCGCCAAAACGATTATATTTAAAGAAGGAAATTCTGAAACTATTCCTTGATGTTTTTTTTCTTTTGGATAAGGGGACCCCGTTACATTTTTATAAAACTCCGTAAAATACCGAAATCTATTTTGGTAAATTTTATCGTTTTTTAGTAATATATGCTCTCCTAATAGTATGGAGCATTCGCTATCTGGCTTTCCGTTATCATCCATTGGACCTTTATAGTCATCCCAGTATATCGTTTTGCTATACGCTTTTTTAGATATTGGCCAATTAAGGTCGTGGTTACCTGGAGTTAAAATAATATTGCTCGCAGATATTTTTAACTCTGACCGAATTTCTTCGATAAATTTTTCCGCCTCTAAGTATTCCGATTGAGTCGATTTTGTACCGATATCACCGGATATAATTAACAAATCAATATTGTTACATTTCAAATTAATTTTCAGGTCTTCTGTTAATTGACTTGACCATACAGTTGCGGTTTTTTTTTGTGAAAAATGTAGATCTGACAAATGTAAAATTGTAGTCATATAAGCACCAAAACTTTTGCCATATGGAAATTCAAAAAACCTCTTTTATTTTCCATTTAGTTAATCCAAATTTCTTTTTGCCTTCTAAAGTCTGCCAAAAATTGGTTAATAAAGCAAGTGTGCATCATATATCTTTCAAAACATCCCCACCCCCTCCACCGAAAACGTCCTCACCAACACCGCCCGATCCAGATACTTGTTCCCCCGCTCGCAAGAGGTTTCCGGTGCGAACAAGCAGGCGTGGCAGGCCGCGCCGTGGATGGTGGCGGAATCTTCTGCAGGGGAATGGTCGGAGCACATGGGATCGGACGCGCACAGGCGCATGTCTTCGAGGGCTTGGTCGATGAAGCGGCCGAGGGTTTTGGGGTGGCCGAGATTGACCAGGCCGCCGAGGGTGCCTTCGCTGTCGGTGGCGGCGGTGTAGATCAGGATGCCGGCCATGGGCGTTTCTTCGTCTTCGCTGGCGTAAATGCGTTCCCGGATGCTGGCGGCGGTGTATCCGCATTCCAGGGCCAGTTGGCGCATGAGGGCATGGGAGAAAGAGTGGAGCAGGATGTACCGCATGCCCGGGAATCCGCCGTCGTTGGGCTGGATGTTTCGCATCTCCCGCCATGCGCGGTGCCCGGTGAAGAAATGCCGGCTTCTCTGGATCACTTCTTTTCGGACCTTCCACTGGTTCAGGACCGATTCCTTGAATTGGAGGAAAATGCCTTCTCCCTTGACTTCAACGGCTGGCAGCCAGACGGGCGGTTTTCTGGAAAGGGGCGCGCGCCGTTCTTCCGGCAGTTCGGTTTCTTCCATGAATTCGCCGGGCGATTCGATTCGGGTGAAGTTGAGCAGCGCCCGGACTTCCCGTATCCGCTCCACCAGGACCGTCTTTTCGATGTACCGTTCAAACCCTTCCGGCGGATCGACGGGGCGGAGTTTAAAATCGGCTGAATTCAATCCTTCATCTGGATTGGCAAAAGCGTCCCATTCCGGGGTTTTCAGATCCTCGACGGTTGGCGCTTCGGTTTCCTGATCGGTTCGTTTTCGTTCGATGACTTCCCATATCTGGGCGTCGGTAAATTCGGAGAGCTGGGAAAAAATCGGGGCGAAAGCCGGGGCTTTTCGAAACGCGCTGAGCACCTCAAGAGAAATGATCGCTTCCAAATTTCCCCAGTTGTCTTCGATGATCTGGGCGATGACATCCGTACTGGCGGGAATGGAGATGGCCGACAGCGTGATGGGGAACCAACTGTTGGACGCGCCGAGGATGGTTACGCGAACCGGTTCGGTGCAGGGCGTTTCGCCCCGGACCCGGATGTGCGGGTGCCAGCCGCGACAGGGCGGTAAAACGTTCGGGTTCT
>CAYFWB010000016.1:0-3793 GCA_964346765.1 uncultured Candidatus Peribacteria bacterium | reverse complement strand
TTTTGGTTTCGCTGAATTAGCAGGTTTTTGCTTATTTTGCTTATTCTGCTTTTTAAGTTGTTTTTTTTTCTTCTTTTTTGCCATATCGGAATAGCTACTTTTTGAATAAATTTTTTGCGGATTTTACAACTTTAGCACTCCGCTTTCTGACTTTTTCCCTAAAATTATCAAAATTTTGCTCGTGTTCGTCCATAAATCTCTTTCCTTTATCTTTAATGTATTTCCTCGTCTCATCGCCTTTTTTCGGAGCGACTGTCATGCCGACAACCGACCCTATTGCACCACCGATAATCGCTCCCATTACGAGCTTATCCACCATACCTTTCTTTTTCTTTTTCTTGGCCATTATAAAAAGGATTATTTTGCATAATCAATAGCCCGGCTGCGCCTTATCAAATTCACCTTAATCTTACCGGGATAATTAAGATTTTCTTCAATTTCATGCGCTATTTTCTTTGCCGTTTCATCCATCTGACTATCCTGAACATCCTCGGGATTAAGGATTACACGGAGTTCACGGCCGGCTGAAATAGCATATGTTTTTTGAACACCATTGTAAGAGGAAGCAATATTCTCAAGAGCCTGAAGTCTCTCCAGATATTTATCCAAAGACTCCTGCCTGGCTCCCGGCCTTCCCGCGGAAATGGCATCGGACGCCATAACTATTCTTGCCTCCGGAGTTTCAGGGGTTTCCGCTTCATGATGAGTCCATGCAGCATGAATTTCTTCCTGTGTGAAACACTTGTATTTGGTCATTATTTCACGGGTAAGCACATCGTGCGATGACCCTTCCACATGCTGATCAATAGCCTTTCCTATATCATGAAAAAACGCCGCAACTTTAACTGTCTCAGGGTCGAGGCCAAGCTCGCCGGCCAGAAGTTCGGCCATTGATGCAACCTCGAACGAATGCAAAAGAATATTTTGTCCATAACTTGTTCTGTATTTGAGCCTTCCGATAATTTTGATAAGTTCTTTCGGAAACTCACGTTTGAAATTCATTTTTTTGATGGCTTTTTCCCCGACATTTTCCAGATCCCGCTCTATTATTTTTTTAGCGTCCCTTATTGCCTTTTTAATGTCGTCTTCCGAAATTTTGCGCTTTTTGATAAGTGATTTAACGGCTATCCGGGCGACATTTTTTCGTAAAAGATCATAAGTTGAGATTGTGATTGTCTTCGGTTCATCATTGAATACAATATCGATATCCAGGAGTTCCTCTATCTTTTTAACCGTTTCGGCATTCGGGCCCACAATGGCCGCCTTTGCTTCCTCCTGCGAAACAACAATTTTGGCCTCTTTTTTTTCAACCGAAGTTTCATCACTGAATTTCTGCATAGAAGTAACAAGGATTTCTTTTGCTATCTTTTCCGCATTTTCTGCGGCATATTCAACTTCTTTGGAAATCCGCTCGGCCGCTTCCATTGAATTTTCTTTTTCAAATTTTGAAATTAATGCAGTTCTGAGATTTTCAATTTGTTCATCCGATCTTGCAGCGAGCTTTTGCTTGATAAGCTCCTCCAACTCATTTTGTTTATCTTCGCTTTGCTTGATAGCCTTCTCGTTATCAAGAATGGCGCCCCTCAGGTGAACATTTTTGCTCTCTTTTCTATCCACGGCGTCCTCCTTGAATTTAATATTTTGCTCAATTGTGTGAATAAGCGTTTTCATCTGTTTCGTTGTGTCTTCCGTGTTCCGCTTTATACTTTCGGCTTTTTCTTTTGCTTCCTGCTTTATCTGGCGGGCCTCGTTCTTGCTTTGTTCAATGGTTTCTTCGGCCTTCTTTTTAGATTTGGCAATATCGACAAATTTAATTTTGCTGAACACAACCTGGCTTACAAATGCGCCGAGAAGTGCCGCTCCGATTATTATCAGTATATTTACTAAGGTCATTATTGTGCTTTTAGTGTAAGACGCCCGAGTATTGATATTTTACTCGTGTTTAAGCTAAAAAACAAGGAAATCTGGGTCTGGAGGGTAGACTGGGGGGTCGTCTAGCCTGGCTAAGTGAGGTAGCCGGGCTAAGTACGGTAGCCTGGCTAAGTGCGGTAGCCAGGCTAGGTGGGGTAGCCAGGCTAGGTGGGGTAGCCAGGCTAAGTGCGGTAGCCTGGCTAGGCGGGGTAACCAGGTTATACGGGGTAGCCAGGCTAGAAAAAATTTTATAAATATTTAACACAAATTTAATATTTCTTTTGTATATTTGCAGTATGAGGAAATATCCAATCATAAAAAATACCGCTTACCACATATATAATCGCGGCTTTTATAAAACGAGGCTTTTCAGGTGCGAACGTGATTACCGCTTCTTCATGTACAAAATCGCAGAATATAAAGTCGCTTTTAATATAAAAATATATATTTATTGTCTAATGCCAAATCATTTTCATCTTTTATTACGTTCAGGGCAAAGCGTATTAAGAATATCTAAATTTATGCAGGGCGTTCAGCAATCATATTCCAGGTTTAATAATCGACAATACGATAACTCCGGCCACACCTTCCAGGGCCCTTACGAAAACAAACCGGTTATAAACAAGGCGTCGTTTAAGCATGTCTACAAGTATATCCAAAATAATCCGGTTGAGGCCGGGCTTGTTAAAAAGCCGGCAGATTGGCCGTATATGGCAGTATATGATACTCTGTAAAATAGTTTTATTATTTAACCTTAAAGGTTATGGAACTATCGATTTATCTGGCCCAGCTATTCGGGGTTGTGTTTGTTGTGGTGGGGCTCGGACTGCTGCTTCGCACGGGTTTTTACCGGAAAATGTACAAAAATGTTGTAAAAAATGACGTGATTATGGTGTATGGGGGTCTGGCCGCTCTGACCATCGGCCTTGTTATTGTTTTGGCGCACAATGTTTGGGTGCAAAGCTGGGAAGTGATTATAACGATTTTTGGATGGCTGGCGGTTGTGGAAGGGATTCTTCTTCTGCTGCTGCCCGAGGAAATGTCAAGAATTGTCGCAAAATGGCTTAAAGGCAAAGGCCTTATTGTTTTTGGCGGTATTTTTTATCTGATTCTGGGGATTGTGCTTGGATACGCAGGCTGGTTTGCTTAGGTGTTTATCCTATCAATTCTAAGAGTTGTTGCTGAAGCAATCTCGGTTGTAATTTCCTCCGTATCCTGCTCCTCGTCATCTTCACGGGGAGCTTCATTTTTAACTATTTTCCACAATCCGGGTGCCGGATAAGGAAAGTTTAATTCGTATTTTTTAAACACCGGAGATAATTCAACTCTGCCTTCGGATACGTAGTAGGCTTCGGTCACATAAGCCTTCATATGCTCGATTATCTTTTTTTTCTCGACAAATAAAGCCGATATCTTTTCAATATCACCTTGTGACATGGCATGTTTAATCCCAGATTCAATCATACCCAATGAAGCGTCCATCAGCAAAAATTCCCTCATAAATTTTTGAGGATCATATTCGGATTCCATTTCGGGAAAGTTATCGGGTGCGCTCATTGAAAACAGTATTAATGAATGCCTTGATCGCCACCGAAAGCCTCCATTCTTCCGGCGGTATTTCAAGTAAAGTTATCGCCTCGCGGATCAAATCGTTTTCCTGTGCCATATCAAGCATTTGTTTTTTTATTTCCGCTCTCTCACGTTGGGATTCGGATGCATTCCTTTTTTCGTTCAAAGAATTTAAAGTTTGCAGCACTTCTCTTTTTTCAGGCTGATCGTTTAAATCCTCGAGTGTTTTAGGTACTCCCGGTCTTTCCATTTATTAAAATAATTAAGGAAAATTAGTATTCCTTAAAGGTTAGTTTTTGTCAAGTAATATTGA
>CAYFWB010000015.1:0-4390 GCA_964346765.1 uncultured Candidatus Peribacteria bacterium | reverse complement strand
GGTATTTGCCTTCTTCCGGGTAAAATTCGATTGTTTCCATGAAGTTTGAGGGGTTGCCGTTTTTTAGCGTGTTTTTTATGTTGAAATAGTTTAATGCCGTGTTTAGGCGATTCGCTTCACGTCCCAATTTCATTGGAGAATGAGCGTCGGAGTTTGAAATCAGCGTGAAGTTATCAAGATTCGACCATAATCTGTTCATCGCGGGATCGGATGAAAGTCCCGTTTCTATTGCGGTTAGTTCGGGGGTTAATTCTTCAAGACATTCTTCCAGTGTGTCGAATCCCGAACCGGAACCGAAAACACTGAAATGCGGAGTCCAAGCATGGGCCAGAATAAACATGTTGTCCGGTGAAGCATCGAGAGTTATTTTCATTAATTCTTTACAGTCTAGACCAATGATGGGGCGGCCGTCGGACTTGAGATTACCGATTTGTGAAAGTTTGTCGTTGATTTTTGCCACGTTTTCAAAAGAAGGGGCGCAGAGAATGGAATGGATTTTTCTGCATTTGCCGTTTTTTGAATAAATTGTGCTGATTTCCGCGGTCAGCATGAAGCGCATTTCTGTTTTGCAGGATGACGGAATTTCCGGTGAAATTTCATCGTAATATTTATTTTTTAATTTGAATAATCCGGGTTCTGCCGGTTCCAGTTTTTCTTGTAATTCTAAAAACCATTGAGGGTGAGTGAAATCGCCGGTACCTATTAATTGGATACCTTTGATTTTTCCCCATTTAGTGATGCCCGCCACGTTCATTAGAGGGCTGGTGGAGCGTGAATAATGCGAATGGATGTGAAGGTCCGCTATGAATTCCATTATGTTTTTATTCCTAAAAGTTTATGAACGGTTTTTCTCATTACTGCTTCCGGAGCTTTTCGACCGGTATAGTGTTCAAATTGAGCGGTTCCCTGATGAATCAACATTTCGGTTCCGTGAATTACGTTTGCGCCTTTAGAGGCGGCGTCGCGTAGTAGTTTTGTTTCATAGGGTGAGTAAACAATGTCGTAGACTATCTGATTCGGTTTTATATATTCGGTCGGGCAGGGTGTTTGTTCAGTTTCCATGCCAACGGATGTTGCATTAATGATAATGTCCATTTTTGCGATTTCTTTTATTTCTTCTAGAGATTTTGCGTCGGATGCTTTGAATTCGGTTGCAAGTTTTTTGCCTTTTTCTTTGTGTCGATTAAAAACGGTGAATTCGGCTCCTTCTTCAACAAGACCATGCGCGGCGGCGCGTCCCGCGCCGCCCGCTCCTATCAACCCGACCTTTTTGTTTTTAAGATCGGTTACGTTTTTCAACGCTCTAGTGATTCCGATCCAGTCGGTATTGAATCCTACAAGCTTTCCATTATCGTTTATCACCGTATTTACGGCACCGATTTTTTTTGCGACCGGGTCGATTTCATCAAGATATTTTATTATTTCAAGTTTGTGCGGTAATGTACAGGTTAGTCCTCTGATCGACATTGCGCGTATCGCCTCAACCACTGTTTTTAAGTTTTCAACTTTTACATGTGCCGCGATGAAAACATATTGGTTGTCTATTCCAAGTTCTTCGTATGCCGCGTTATGCATCTGCGGTGAAAGTGAATGTTCGACCGGATTTCCTATTATAAGGCAGATTTTGTTTTTCGCGGATAATCGCATTTTATTTGATTAATTTGATGATTTGATTCACCGCTTGATCGGCCGTAATGTTTGATGTGTCCACAATTTTGTCGGTAAGCTTTTTATATAGTGGTTGTCTAATATTGTACATTTTTATCGAATCTTCAATTACTCCTTCTATTATTATGGATTTTTGTTTTTCGGGATTATCTTTAAATTTATTGCTGAATTGGTGTATTAAAGTCGCTTTTTTTTCATCCAAAATTGGACGAAAAGTATGCTGTTTGTTTATTTCATCATCGTAAATCCTTTTTTTTATGGTTTCCAGATCGGCCGTAAGTAGGATTACCGTTGCTTCGGGGTGGTTTTTAATGGTTTTCATATTCAGTTCTCCGAAAGTTTTTCCGCTTTGGGGTTGGATAACGTCATTTACGGGCGCACCTCCGCCGACACCGATAATAAGGTCGTGTTTATGAAATAATTCTATTAATACATTATGCTCCAGTTGTCTGAAAGTGATCCAGGATGTGCCGTTTTCCGTCAGCATGTTAATGTCTGATCCGCATTTTTGGACGATGATGTCATCCATGTCCATAAATTCCCAACCAATTTTTTCGGCCAGTACTTTGCCTATTGTTGTTTTTCCCGTTCCTCTGAATCCGATTAAATAAACTGATTTATACATGATTATTGATAAATTTATGAAAGTATATCGACTGTATGTCTTTAGTGGCAAATTTTATTTTCATGTGGTCTGAAATCCGAATGAAATGTATAATTCGTAAAGTTTGAAACTCTAAGTTATTAATGATATGCAACGTGAATCTGTTATTTTTGATCAGAGTGAAAGAGTTGAAAAAATAATGCAAAACGCGATTGCCTTTGGAGAGATTAGAAATACAGTGTTATTGGCTAATTTGAATGATCTATTCAGTCTTTGTTTTGAGGAGATGAGAGATTTTTCGGCGGAGGGTTTTGATAATTTGTATGAGGCGCTTAATAAATATTTTGATTGTTTGGAAAAAACGGCTGTTTTGGTTAGGGATAAAAGAACTGCTTTCAGAATAGAATTTACGGATATTGTTTGTGAACAGATAGATATTTTATATCGGGGTACTTGTAATACTGGGAGTGAGCATATTTTTTTAAGAAGAATGGGGATAAAGGATGGATTTTGTTCTTTTGAGACGATACGTGAAGAGGTGGAAAGGTTGATCGGTCATGGTACTAATGATGATAAATTTTCATTATTTCAGGAGGATACTGCAACAGATAAGTTTTTTTATTCGGATTTGGTTGAATTTGAAAAACAGAAAGTGCGCTTTGAAAAAAGAGGTAAGTTACTGGAAGAGGATAATGTCGGCGAGGTTAATATGAGTAGCGTGACGCCAAGTTCTTTGGACATGAGTAGAGTGGAAATTGATAATGATTTGCGACATGTTTTGTCCGGAACAAGATTTAAATTGGCAATCGCGGCCGGTTTATTAGGAGTGATTGGTGGAGCCGGAGTTTTGGTGCAGAAATATACCGGTTTTGAAAAAGTTGATTCTGTTTTGGAAAGGAAAGAGTATGTGTATGATGAAAAGGAGATAATTTCGGAATCATCGACGGAAGATGCCAATACTGAAATTGTTAGGACCGGTTTTGCAGAAGAAAAGGAGGTGTCTGTGATTTGCAAAATTGATCAAGGTGCCGAATCATATAAAAAATATCTGGCCAGATTGGAAGATAGTTCTCCACGATTTTTTATATCCAATTTCAGAAGCGCGGTAAATAATGCCAAGGGTGAGACTTCAACTGCTGATGTTGAATCGGTAAGAAGATCTTTATTTACTGATTTTTTGAAGGAAATGGGGAAGAATGTAGATGATAAATTGACTCGTGATTTTGTTGAAATTCATACTCGAAATTTTAAATCTTTTAGCGGTGGAGAATGGAGAGACGGGGCCGAACAAACGGCTTTGATATATAATGTTATCGAACCCGACTGCGAATGATCAGTCGAGTGTGCGGTATTCCGGTTTTAAAAGTAGATGTTTTCGGGCTTGGGAACCGGCCTTTGGGCATATTTCAAATTTAGATTTTTATTTTATATCAGTGGGATTAGGGGTGATGATATTAATGTGTTAATAATTTGTATGGCAAGAAAAAAAAGCGCTTGTATCAGATCAAGCGCATTTTTTATGGAGCCATCGACCGGGATTGAACCGGTGACCTCATCCTTCGTTTACACCTCATTTTTTGTTGTCGCTTATATGAGGACTAGACTGTATATTAGGCATATCCTTCAGGACTTAGCCTCCCTTGTCAGTCGTTCGGGCCCTTTTTTTTAGTGCCACGGTCTTGACCTTGCGACAGGTTTTTAACCGTTATTCGGGATTCATTGCTTGATTTTTCTTCGCAATGGGCAGAGATTTTACGATTTACCATGGATGCGCTCTACCGACTGAGCTACGATGGCTTATTATTTAAGTTTTGTTGATGTTCAGAGTTTAGTGTTTTATATTTGGCGCGCAGGGCTCTTTTTTTTTAAGCTGAAGGCTCTCTACTGAGCTACGATGGCTTATTATTTAAGTTTTGTTGATGTTCAGAGTTTAGTGTTTTATATTTGGCGCGCAGGGCTCTTTTTTTTAAGCTGAAGGCTCTCGACTGAGCTACGATGGCATGTTGTTAAGTTTCGGTAAGTAACGTGTGCAAATTTTATCATGGAACGATGAAATTGCAATATGTAGTAGTTTCAGACATTTAGGACACTGTAGTTAAGTTTTTGTTTTGTTAACCG
>CAYFWB010000014.1:0-6658 GCA_964346765.1 uncultured Candidatus Peribacteria bacterium | reverse complement strand
GCGGAACGTTATGCGACATGCCCCGACAGCAAAAATAAAGAAGATGTGAAGAAATGAATACGGAAAAATTACCAAACTTAAGTAACACATTGCCGCTTAAACAAAGCTTAAAAGGTGAATATGTAGTGATGTTCATAATCACCTTACTAGTAGCAGTAGCATCGATTTCTGGTGTTTTGGCTTCTCACACATTATATCCTATTGAAGAATTGCGTAATGGATTCGTTACTACTGATATTTTAAACCTTTTGTTTGTTTTGCCGATGCTCGTTGGGGGTTATGTCCTTACTCGCCGGAGCTCATTGGTCGGGCTTATTCTTTGGATAGGATCATTGTTTGTCATAAACTATCATTACATCGCCTATGCTTCTGCTCATTCGATGACTTTGCAGTTTGTACTATATGTTGCGATAGTGGGATTTACTGTATCGGCGATTATTCGACTAATTAGACGGATAGATTTACCTGAGATAAAGGATCAACTCGCAGGTGCAGTCCCAGTGCGCTTGACCGCAGGCGTTCTAATAATACTGGGTTCACTTTTTTTACTGCGTGCAGGCGATATTATTATCAAAGCATTCGCTGCAGGTAAAATGCTTCCACCGACAGAGTTTGCGGATCTTATATCCTCAACAATATGGATCATCGCTGGGGTTATTTTGTGGCAAAAAAAAGCATTGGGATATGTTGTCGGAGCGGGGTTAATCCTTCAGGCTAGTCTGCTGTTTGTTGGTCTTTTGATTTATTTTATTTTACAGCCGATAGTTGCTAATATACCATTTCCGTTAGAAGACTTTATTGTAATTTTTTTTATGGGGTGGGTTTGCTATATTCCTTTTGGGCTTTTTGTACGCGGTATAATCATACAATCAAAGCAATTAAATGAAGACAACAATTTATCCATTAGTAAAAAGAAGCAATGAATGTTTTTTGTCAACAGAAGATTGAAAAGTCGGGGCCACATCACACAACACGGCGGGCAAGCCGCCCCGTTATTCGCAATTTTTATATCATTGATGACTCAATAAAAATAGTTTCTATAACGTCCATGGAACAAAGAGACAAAGCATACTAAAGAATAAAAACGGCGAATAACACGGGTTATCGGAAATGCCCCTCTTGAGTGAAATTATTGAAAAACAATTGACAATCTGTGTTCTATAGGATACACTTTATCAAGATGTTTGAAGTACGCCAGACAGGAACATACAAAAAGTGATTTAAGACGCTGAAGGATCGAAGAGCAAGAGCGCGAATTGATATTCGTATTAAACGGATATCATTAGAAAACCTTGGAGATGTAAAATCAGTAGGAGAGGGAGTTTTTGAACTTAGAATAGATTATGGGCCAGGGTACAGGGTTTACTTTGTAGAAAGAAATGAAAGTAAAATTATTCTATTAGCAGGAGGAAAAAAATCCGCCCAAAAACAGGATATAAAAAAAGCACAAGAACTATCCCGATTGGTGGAGGATTAGAAATGATAAAGGAAAACACTACTTTATGGGATCCCGTAGAACACTTTAATAACGAAGAAGATATTGCAGCTTACCTGGAAGCAGCATTAGAGGAAAATGACACAGCTCTAATAGCTGCAGCGCTTGGTGATATCGCACGAGCTAAAGGGATGTCAAAAATTGCTGCAGATACAGGTCTCGGTCGAGAAAGTTTGTACAAGGCATTGTCGCCTTCCGGAAATCCAGAGCTCTCAACAGTCTTGAAAATAATCGAAGCACTCGGTTTACATTTGCAAGCTGTTCCAAGAAGAATAAAGCATGCTGGATAATATAAGATGGTTCTTATTTCGATTTTAAGCTGATTATGGGCACTTCCAATAACACGGGGTATATGCGGCGTCGCTCCGCTCCTTGGCCTTTGTCACATCTTTTGCATGTGGTAGAATAAATATGGGGAGAAACGGTTCATGCAAAAGCTGCGCCAACCGGCTTCGCCGGCCGCAAAACGTCGTTTAGCCTCGGACGTTATACGCAAGCTCACCGTAGACCTTAAGATTCCTTTTCGTCTGCAGGATGCCACTCGGCTTGATGACACGATGGTTCATCAAGCCCTCCGTGAGGCACTGACCAATACACTTATTCATGCTGATTACACCGGCAGGGTATCCATTCTGGTCGTAAAAAGGCCCAACTTGTTCGGTTTTCGCAACCCGGGGATGTTGCGCGTTTCGCTGGAACAAGCCATGGCAGGAGGTATAAGTGATTGCCGAAATAACGGAATTCAAAATCTGTTTCGCTTTGTTGGCCTTGGTGACCATGCGGGTTCCGGTATTCCAAGTATCCTCAAATCATGGCAATCGCAACACTGGCGCACTCCATTGCTGTATGAAGAGCCGATCCATGATCAAACTTTATTGGAATTACGAACACTCAGTTTACTCCCGGAAGAAAGCGTAAAACATCTGGAAACGCTGTTTGCGAACATCCCGGATTTCATAGACTTACTTGCAGAAAAGCTATCTGAATGGAAATATTCCAGGATGCCCCGAAAGCTTAATTCAAACAAAATGCAAGAACTGATCTTGTTTCTTTGTAGTAATCAGTGGATACCCCTTGCCGAGTTGAGCAAGGTGCTTGAACGCAATAGCAAATCATTACAAGATCAGTATTTGACCTCAATGCTTACTGAAGGAATGTTACAGCTCAAATACCCGGAAACTAAAAATCATCCAGCCCAGGCATACAGGACCAGGATATGACCAATACTAACCTCCCCGAAAAAATCTCAAACTTTGTCATCTTCAAAACCGCCGACGGAAAAGTCAATATCGATGTCTACTTTCAGGATGAAACCCTTTGGCTCACCCAAAAGCTTATTGCTGAATTGTTCGGCAAAGGGCGTTCTACCATTAGCGAACATCTGAAAAACATCTTTGCTCAAGGTGAACTTCAAGAAGAACTGGTATGTCGGAAATTCCGACACACCACTGAGCACGGCGCAATGGAAGGCAAAACTCAGAAAAAAGAGGTGCTGTACTATAACCTTCGGGCCATTACGGCTGTTGGTTATCGAGTCAATTCACACAGGGCAACAGAATTTCGAAAATGGGCAACGGAAATTCTTCATGAATACATTATTAAAGGTTTTGCCATGGATGATGAACGGCTTAAAGCTTTGAAGCATTTCGGACAGGATTATTTTGATGAACTTCTGGAACGCATAAGAGAGATCCGCCTGAGTGAAAGGCGTTTCTATCAGAAAATTACCGATATTTATGCCCTTTCTGCCGATTACGACAAAAACGATGAGCTTACCAAAGAGTTTTTTGCCACCACACAAAACAAACTTCATTGGGCTATTCAGGGGAAAACAGCAGCGGAAATCATATACACAGAAGCAGATGCTTCCAAAATATATATGGGTTTGAAAACCTGGAAACATTCACCTGAAGGGAAAATATTAAAGTCTGATGTGACCGTTTCCAAAAACTACCTTGAAGAAGAACATCTGAAACAGTTGGAAAGAATAGTCTCGGCCTATCTGGATCTAGCGGAAAATCGGGCAAGCCGTGGCATTGTTATGAACATGAAGGACTGGATTGGTTTTCTGGATCGATTTCTCGAACTTTCGGACTATCCCATCTTACTGGACAAGGGAAAAGTTTCTGCTCTTGAAGCAAAATTAAAGGCCGAAGCCGAACATGATAAATACAGGGTAATTCAGGACAAAAACTATATCTCTGATTTCGACAGGGAAATTAAAAAGCTGACGGGCAATCAAAATGAATAAAATAACAGAAAATACAATAGAAGAATTTACCATCGAACTCCTTGAACGCCTTGGATATAGTTATATCTACGCTCCTGATATTGCCCATGACGGAGATACCCCTGAGCGAAGCAGTTATGAAGAGGTTCTATTGGTTGGCAGGCTGGAAGATGCCATACGAAGAATAAACCCGACTATTCCGGCAGGTTCTCAGGAAGAAGCTATCAAAGAGGTTCAACGCATCTCTTCCCCTGAATTACTCACCAATAATGAAACCTTTCACCGGATGTTAACAGAGGGAATTAATGTTTCCTACCAAAAAGAAGGTCACAGAAGGGGTGATTTAGTCTGGCTTATTGATTTTGAAACACCGGAGAACAACGAGTTCATTGTCGCCAATCAATTTACGGTAATTGAAAACGGCAACAATAAAAGACCTAATGTCATTCTGTTTGTCAATGGAATACCCCTTGTTGTTATTGAGTTAAAAAACCCAGCTGATGAGAATGCAACAATCAAATCGGCATATAAACAGCTTCAAACATACAAAGAAGTAATCCCCGGCCTGTTCATATACAATGGCTTTTTAATCATTTCCGATGGACTGGAAGCAAAAGCCGGGTCTTTATCATCCGGAATGAGTCGATTTATGGCATGGAAATCGGCTGATGGAAAATAAAAAGCCTCTAATCTCGTTAGCCAACTTGAAACACTCCTCAACGGCATGCTGAATAAAGAAACAATACTGGATTTGATAAGGCATTTCATTGTGTTTGAAAAATCCAAGAAAATAGATGCTGAAACAGGCATCACAACCATAACTACGGTTAAAAAGCTTGCGGCCTATCATCAATATTATGCCGTAAACAGGGCCGTCGAATCTACGTTAAGAGCCACAGGCCATGTTTTAAAAAATGAAACCCCTGTCAGCATGGTAATGGAATCACCGGAAAGTTACGGTGTGGCTGGAGTTAAAAAACAGCCAGTTGGAGACCGAAAAGGTGGAGTCGTTTGGCATACTCAAGGCTCCGGGAAATCTCTCTCCATGGTTTTTTATACCGGGAAAATAGTTCTGGCACTGCATAATCCGACAATCGTTGTCATTACTGATAGAAATGGTCTGGATGATCAGCTTTTTGATACCTTTGCTGCAACTACACAGCTGCTAAGACAGGAACCAAAACAGGTAGAGGATCGGCAAGATCTGAAAGAGCTATTAAAGGTTGCCTCCGGTGGTGTTATTTTTTCAACAATACAGAAGTTTCAGCCGGAAGAAGGCAATGTGTATTTGTTGTTATAGCCGATGAGGCTCACAGAACCCAATATGGGTTTAAGGCCAAAACCATTGATGATAAAGATTCCGGCGGAAACGTGGTCGGAAAGAAAATCGTCTTTGGTTTCGCCAAGTATATGCGAGATGCCCTACCTAATGCCACCTATCTTGGATTCACAGGAACCCCCATAGAGAGTACTGATACAAATACACCTGCTGTTTTTGGAAATTATATTGATGTATATGATATCTCTCAGGCAGTTGAAGATGGCGCCACAGTCCATATCTTTTATGAAAGCCGTCTGGCAAAATTTGATGGTACTGGATCAGGAAGAACAGATGAAGAAATAGAAACTACAATACGACAAGTCATCGATCAGGCGTTAGTATCTGAGCAAGTCATTGATGTTTTCGATGCTGCCGGAATAAAGAAACCCGATATATCCATTCTTTCAGAAGATTTCCTACTTGAATTAAAAGGAATGGAACATAAAAATGTCGCTCTTGAAGTAGTGAAAAAGTTACTCAACGATGAAATTAAGACTCGTTCAAAAACAAACTTTGTAAAAAACAAATCCCTTATGGAAATGCTTGAAAATGCCATAAAAATATCACAACAAGATTCTAACTGCTGCTGAAGTGATGGATGAACTGATAAAACTGAGCAAAGAAATTGTCGGAATGGACGGTGAAGCAAAAGAACTTGGTTTAACGGAATTTGAATATGCTTTTTACACTGCTGTTGCAGATAATCAAAGTGCCAGAGAACTAATGCAGAAAGATAAACTCCGGGAATTGGCTGTAGTCTTAACAGAAAGAGTTAAGAAAAATGCTTCTATTGACTGGACAATAAAAGAGAGCGTTTGAGCTAAATTAAAAGTAATTATAAAAAAGACGTTAAGACAATTTGGATATCCACCGGATATGCAAAAACTGGCAACTGAAACGGTGCTAAGACAAGCTGAATTAATTGCAAGTGAGATAACCGGTGAATGAAGACAGCCTCCGCACGTCCTGTGCTCCGGCTGAAATGGGGGCGGGAATTCGTTCTAAACCAGCGCTCTGCCCAGCACATAACAGCGAGTACCCGGCTCCGCTATCGCTCCACCAAAATTGGCTCCCGTTGGTCGCAACTTCACATATCCGCAGGACGTTATCGGAAATACCACAAAGTGGGAGAGAATTTAAAACATGATTAAAACCATCGGAGCATCTGCAGTGGTTAAATACAATAATAAATACATATTTGAAATACAGAACCATATAAGGAAAGCCGTATTTGTGTATTTTTAGGTGAAGTTGTAGGTGATCCTTTTCCAGGTGATCTACCAGGTTTATTAGTAACAGATATACAATTATTGATTGAATGTGTAAAAAATAATTTAAGATTAAAACATTTGTTATAGAAAAACCGTGGTACATCAGATAACATGGGATTTAAGGTTCCGCTACGCTGCACGCAAATTCCTTCGTTAAGGGCAGTCGCCCTAAAACTCAGGAACGTTATTACGGGATCCTACAGGTCCCAGTCTCACGGCAGCCATCAGTCGTTCTTTCCCGGAACATCTGATTATACCATCAATCGTATGACTTTATTCATAGCATCGTTATGGGAAATTTCTGCTAAATCAATTGACAATAATACACATCGTGTGTATTA
>CAYFWB010000013.1:0-15981 GCA_964346765.1 uncultured Candidatus Peribacteria bacterium | reverse complement strand
AGGGCGCGTACTGCGGCGACGGAACCTGCGACACCGGCTACGAAGACGAAAACTCCTGTGCCGATGATTGCGGCGGGGGTACGGACGCGGGTACGGATGCAAAACCCGATGCTCAAACAGGTTGCGACACTTTACAGGTTGAAGGCGCGTGTACCGTTTCTTGCGACGCGAACGGTCTATTAACAGCCACATTAACCGAAGACGATGAATACTGCACGATCACTCAGGAAGATAATTGTTCGGTTAAAGTCATGGTGGATTCATATGCCGTAGACAGCCTGTATCAGGGCAATGTACCGGCCGATTACAATACATTCACTTTCGACTACAACACCAGAATGTTCAACTTCAAAAAGGGCATGGAAAGGGATGTTAACGACGAGGGCGGTTGTTTCACAGGCATGTACGGAGACGGCGTTTTCACGGGGTTCGTCGGAACCCATCCCCACATGTACTATGAAGACGGCCTGAACGGTCTTTTAACGGTTGAAGAAAAATCCGGGCAGATTGAACTGTTCACGGCTCCGGATAGAAAAACCCCGATTATCCTTACAGGCGTTAGCGGAAACCCGCTTGATGACAACAGGAATTGTTTGAACGATGAAACATGCGATGTAAACGAACTTGGCACAAATCAGGTCGGATACGTGGATGAAAATGATCCGCTGACCTCTCAGGAAATTCCGGACGCGGGCGGGGATGTTTTTGATCCATTCGCGGACGCGGGTGCCGATGCAGAAGCCGACGCCGGCGAAATGGCTCCGACTCCAAAAACAGCCGACAGTGGAAACGACGGCGGTTGTTCTATCAGCTCCGCTAATCCTAATGATGTTTCATCCGACATTAACGGTTACATAACATTGCTTTTGGCCGCCGGTGCTATGGCTTACAGAAGGAAAAGGAGGGAGGGGTAAAGATGAAAGACACACCCAAATATCTGTCAAGTGTTTAATCTTGCATCGCCGTCAAAAAAGTAATATTAAATAATTAGAGTAAATGTAAATATGGAACAATTATCAAACAAATTAGGCGTTTTAAGAGACTATGTGAACAGAGTTGAAGATAAGGCTGTAAAAAGCGTTAAAAATGCGCTTCGTGCCAGCCCTTTAATTGTTGCGATGCTGAGCGGTTGCGCACTTGATTCAGCTTCTTCACAGCCTAAACAGCAGGAAGTTTCGAATCAAGCAACTGATTCTGAAAGCGGTACTGTTTTTGAATCCAATCAGCCAAATGAAGCTGTAGAAGAATCCGCTTCTAAGGATGAAAAGAAAATACGCTTGGCTCTTTCTGCGGGTGAGGGGGAAACTCTGGTTTCAACGCCGGTGTTTAATTCTCTTTCCATATTAAGGCTTGTAATTAGTGACAAAGATGATGCTGATAATTTTACGATCACTCTGGGAGGTCACGATCTAAATAACGGAGTTGATGCCTACCTGCCGGAAGCTTTGCCCAAAAATCATGTGGCTGTATTAAGAGCATATGTAGAAGATAGCTGCGTCAATACTCCGGAAAGTATCAGCAATTTGGACCAGATTGATTGCGGACAGGAAGTCATAATAATGGAAACACGCGATCCTGAAAAACAGGCTGAACAATGTAAAATTATTGAATCACAGGGAAATATATGCGCAACGGGTAACGATGAAGCACCGGTACCTTATGCATGGTAAATATATTATTTAGAAGAGGGCAAAACTATTGTTTGCTGTTTGTTTTGCTTTTTTTATTGTTATATCTTAAAAAGATAGCAAAACCCATTATTATAGCGCCTCCTAGCGGAGCTTGGTTGTTTTCACTATCAACGGGTCCCTCACTATAATTACAACTTGGTGGTGGGTTTGGCGTAGTGGCTCCAAAAAAATTGCCATCCTGATAATCAGATGAGTCAAAAGGGATGCCACCATCAGCTATGTCCGGTTTATCTGCTGATACCTGTTCATTATTGGCGGGTAATTTAATTGGCTTCGATTCGCCTTCGTGGATTGTGAATGTTTCAAAAGCTGAACTGGAGATGACAGTATCTCCAATGAGAGAATGAAATATCGCCAACGGCTCTTTATCTTCCAGCTTAACCGCTATTCTTTTTTTGCCGTCATATTTTCCTCCATCAAGTGTATCCGAAGGCACCGCGCTAATTGTCACAGGTTCTCCATTTTCATCTTTCAATCCGGTGTCTACATATATACTGACCGGTTCTCCGTTTTGATTATAATCACCCAACAAAAGAACACCTTTTTCTAATTCAAAGTGCGCGTCATCCATTGCATGAGAAACGGTTGTGGGTCCGTCAAGTCTTAGTATAACTCCATGAAAAGGATATGCTAGACAGTTTTCACCTTCATAGAAACCTCTGTCACCTTCTTGCCTCTCTCTCGGGCATTGCGTGTAGTTTTCGCCATCTTCCTTTTCAGGCTGTTCCAGATCCAGTTCCACAACCTCGAATGCCTCGTAGTCGGATAAAAAATCTCTTAGATTGTTTATTGCCCGGGCGTTTGTGGGAGTTGGAGGTAATGTGATCAATCCCATTAATACCGCACAGCTTTTGTCTGCGATCTCTTTTCTTACGCCGCTAACTGCTTTATCCAGCATTTGCCGCAGGATATTCGCGTTTATGCCTGAAGGAAGGACTTCTATTTGATTCTTAATATCGGGTCTTTCTGACATGTTGTTCTATGTGTTATATATTTTGCTTGACATTTGTAACACATTTTTTACAGTTTGAAAAACCTATTTTTTTATATTGCTATGGCTACTATGTGAAAAACTGTCTTAAAAATGCTATAATGAAAGGATTTTATCTTTGTAATGCACTATAACAGAAATACTAAAAAAATTATAGCCGCGTTATCTACTGCGATATTAGTGATCTTTTCCGTATTATTGATCCAGTATTCGCAGCTGCTGTCTCTTTGGCAACTTGATTTTTCCAATAATTTATACGGCAAACTGGAACCTAGCAATGACATTGTGGTTGTGGGGATTGATAACCGCACTATTGAGAACCTTGGTTGGCCCGACAACTGGAGCAGAGGTATTTATGCCAGGATGCTCGACAATCTTAATCAATATGATCCCGAAGTTGTGGCTTTTGATATCGTTTTTTTGAATGAACGTGATGAGGAAGGTGATAACAAGTTTGCCGAGTCTATCCAGAAAACAAAGAAAGTTGTTTTGGGGCTTCGAAGAAATATTAACGAAAGCCTTTCGGGAGACTCTGACTATGTAAGAAATGTTCACTATTCACAGGATAAATTCAGAGATTTTGAGCATGTGAGTGACGGGAATCTTACAAGTTCTTTGTCTAAAGATAATGCACTAAGGAGTCAAAAAATCTACTTCGACGACCAGGATGGCAACACATACGAATCATTTGCGGGTGCGGTTGTAAGAGCCTTTTCAGACGAAGCGGCGTCGAAACTGGATAAAATGCTGGGTGAAGATAAAAAATCTTTGTTAATCAACTTTTTTTCAGTTCCCAGTGAAAAAGCCTACAATTATTATTCGTTTTATGATGTTTATTCAGATAAATTTACCGGCGCCGATCCGGATAAGGCTATTAGCGGAAAAATAGTTTTAGTGGGTGCTTTTACGGATTTAATGAAGGACTCTTTTCTAACGCCGGTAGACAAGGACCAGCCCATGCCCGGGGTAGAGATCCATGCCAACGCGATTCAGACGATCTTGGATGGCAAATTTTTGAGGGATATTTCATCTTGGGAAGATTTGCTTGTTATTTTGGTTACGGTTTTTGCATCTGCATTTATCTTTATGTTCACCAAAATTCGCTGGTCGGTGCTGTTTTTGGCAGCGGTTTCTATTGGCTACGCGCTGTTGGCGCCGATTATTTTTAATATGGGAGTGATTGTTGATCTGGTACACCCGTATCTGGCTTTGTTCAGCACTTTCGTGGTGATATATATTTACAGATATTTGACCGAATTCCGCGAAAAGAGTGAACTTAAGGGCGCTTTTTCAAAATATGTTAATCCTACTGTGGTTAATGAAATTCTGGCGCATCCGGAAAAGCTGAAACTTGGAGGTGAAAAGCGCGAAGTTACGGTTCTTTTTACTGATATCGAGGGATTTACTTCTGTTTCGGAAAGGCTGAAACCGGAAAGTTTGGTGGCTTTGCTTAATGAATACCTGGAAGTGATGTCTAATATTGTGATGGAACAGGGAGGCACGGTTGATAAGTTTGAAGGCGATGCGATTTTAGTTTTTTTCGGGGCGCCGTTACCAATGGAAAATCACGCTGAAAAAGCCTGCAAAACCGTTTTAAAGATGCGGAAAGCTTTGGCTTTATTGCTTGAAAAATGGAAGTCTGATCCGCCGCTTCCAGGTGGAGAGAAAAAGCCTTCGATCAATTTTAGGGCGGGTGTGAGTTCCGGTGAAGTTATTGTGGGCAACATCGGGTCGGCAAAAAAACTGGAATATACGGTTATTGGTGACTCGGTAAATTTGGGCGCGCGTCTGGAAAGCGCCAACAAAAAATATTCAACGCGGGCCATGATAAGTGAAGCCACCTATGAAAAAGTAAAAGACTCTTATGAAACACGCGAAATTGATACTATTAGGGTGGTCGGCAAGAAAATCCCGATCAAGGTTTATGAGCTTTTGAATGAAAAGGGTAAAATGGTGGATGAAGCCAAAAAACTGATTTCTTTATATAATGAGGGGATAGAACTTTATCATAAGCGGAAATTTGAAGACGGGATGCGTAAATTCGATCAGATTTTAAAGATTTATCCCACAGATACACCGTCCAAAATCTATCATCAACGTTGCGAGGTTTTAAGAAATTTCCCTCCCAAAGAAGACTGGGACGGGGTGTTTGATATGAGTTCGAAATGATCAGTCCAGTTCGTTAAAGGGTTCGCCATCAAAAATATCGGGGCCGAAAATGGTCCCCTCTTTTCTGGTGCCATCGATTGGTACGGGATTGCCTTCCATGTCAAAGGCTTCTACCTTGAAGCCGGTTGGGGCGGGGTTTTGGAACTGTCGATGAAAATTTTGTACTTCTTTTAATTCAGAAGTAATTGTCACTTTATCTGCGGGATAATCTAATGATGTAACCACAAACTTAAATTTTCTTTTAGTCGCGAATAATAACCCCAGACTAAAGTGCTCGAGCTGATCTTTTCTAGTGGGTCTGCTCAATGATAGATTAGGCACATTGTTAATTACCTCCACTTTTGAATCTTCCTTCTTAATGTCTTCTCTTTGATCACAGCCAATTACTGATGCACTAATTATAGCGCTCATTAATGCAACTTTGGTACATCTACGAATTAAATTTGCCGATTTCTTTGTAAATGGGCCGACGGAGATGCCTGACGTATTTATAATTGCTTCTTGAGGATATTCCGGAATTAGGCTGTCTTTTTGTTTCATTTAAATGCGAACGTTAAAAGGTGTTTAGAGTTTTTATTTTTGCGGTGGCGCCAGCATTACGACAAGTTCGCCGCGGACTTTTTTGGCTTTTTTGGGATTTTTGTAGTCGGGGCCGCCAAAGTGAAGCAGGGCTTGCTGTGCGCTGCCGCGGAAGAATTCTTCGTGGATCTTGGTGAGTTCGCGGCCGATTACGAGAGTGCGGGCGGTTTGATCGGCTTTTTCGTGACGGTCGGATGGTTCGCTTTGAGCGGGCTGCACGATTTGGGCGGACTCTTCGGGAAAAAGTTCATCCAATTCCATCAGTGTTTTGATGATGCGATGCGGCGATTCGTAAAATACTACGGTGCGGGTTTCTTGTTTTAGTGATTTCAGTAATGTTTTGCGCCCTTTTTTTTGTGGGAGAAAGCCCAGATACAGGAATTGATGTGTAGGGAGGCCGGAAGCGGAAAGTGCTGTTAAAAAGGCGGCCGCTCCGGGAATGGGAACGACCTGTATCCCCTGTTTAATGGCTTCGTTGATTAAAACGTAACCCGGGTCGGATATTCCGGGGGTGCCGGCGTCGGAAATCAGTGCCACGCTTTTTCCTTCCAGCATTAATCCGATTAAATGGTTGAGTTTTTTTTGGTCGCTGTGGGCGTGGTAGCTTTGCAAAGTCGTTTTGATTTCGTATTTGTTTAATAGAATTTTGGCGTGTCTGGTGTCTTCCGCGGCTATCAGGTCTGCCTCTTTTAAGGTGTTTATGGCGCGAATTGTTATGTCTTCCAGATTGCCGATTGGTGTTGATACTATGTAAAGCATGTTTAAGTGAATTTAGGCTTTTTATTTGGTGTGATTTGTGGAGGAGAAAGGTAAATGGGTTTTAATATACGGGGTATATCTGTTGATTCGCTTAATTTCATATCTGAGATGATTTTTTTTGCAACCTGATCCAACTGCGGAAGGTCGGCAAGTTCAATCCAGATGAAATTGTTTGGTAAAAATGTTTTTCTTATTTCGGGAGTGATGTCACCGGTCGCGGTTTTTATGTCGTTCTCTTTTAAGTATTTTTTAAGCTGATCTGTTTTCAGAAAATGGGGTTTGGTTGATAAAAATGGGCTGGATTGGGGGTTTCCGCCGGTTAGTAACTGAAGAGGTGGTGGTGCTTCTTGCGCTGGTTCTTTCAATAATGAAACAGCTATATTTTGGCCGCCGGCGCGCATGATGATGGTCGTGTTTTTTGGTGATGCGTCGCCGCCGGGCATTAGTTCGAGTTTTCTGTTTAACAATTCAAATGTGTCTATACCGATCATACGCGCGCCTTTTTCGTAGGCAACGGTGTTGGCGATTGTGATGCCGACTCTTAAACCGGTAAAGCTACCGGGGCCGGCCGCGCATAATACGTAATCCACTTTTTGTGCGGGCGGCAGAGCTTTCTTTAACGCGGGCAACAGTTTTTCCGCTTCATTGTAAGCGGCCGGCCACCCTTCATAAAAAAGGGTAGTCTCCCCTTCCAATAAAGCTATTTCAGTATATGGCAATGCTGAATTGATCGCCAGAATTACTGCCATTTTTATTTTCAAAAAATAAGCATTATTTGCGCACTTAATATGCCTACAAGTTCAATGATGATCAAGCGGTTAAAGAGATTCTTTTATTTAGTTTAATAATAAATAAGCACCTATACACGCTTTTTACTAAAAACGGAATACCGCGCAATTTACTTTTTTCTCTTTTCGCGGTCGTCTCGAATGAACTTTCTTTGCTGTTTTTGCAACATTAAAACGCTTTTTTGCATATCGGCAATCAGATTCCGAAACTCTTTATGCGATTTAAAGTCTTTTGCCTTTTTCCCATAACAGACCATTTTCATGCCCACCGATTTGATGATTTTGCATTCTGCAGTTTTTAAAAATGATTCTTTTTTTTGCAGTTTGGATTTTGGTCCGCACTTATATTTTTTGCCTTTTTTACGCCGGCTTTTCTCTGGCAGATTAGACGAATCCGGCTGTTCCGCGGGTATTTTTTTTAGCATTTTTTGTTTTTGTTATTATTTTTTTATTTTTTTTCCACTTCCACTCCCTGAAAATAGTACTTGATTATTTCTTTATAATTTTTGCCCTGATTGGCAAAGTACTGAGCTCCGCATCCGCTTAATCCCACTCCGTGTCCGCGCATTTCTTGGCCTCTGCATCCGGGGTCGTCAACACTTACAAGGTAAGGCGTGTCTGTCCAGCCCCACACTTCCTGCGCGCTCCTGGTTCTGCCATCACTACTGCTGAAATATGGTGTTTTTATTGCTTCTCCTTTGTATGTAACAACCTCGCCTTTTGTATTTTCCACTGCTCTGGATCCTGTAATATTTCTTTTGGCGAATCCGTGACCCAAATATACTTGTGAGGTAAGATCGTCGTCTTTAAGGTGATAAGGTGCTCCGGGGAATTTTTCGGCTTTGGTCATGTAAAACTTGGCGTATGATCTTGCCAAAACTATAATCGCTTTAATCTTTTCATAATTCTCGCTTGAAGAAATTTCGGCTACTCCTTTTAAATAATCATTTAGCGGAAGTTCGTTTACCACTTGCAGTCTGTTTTCATAATAATGAACCTCTAAATTACCCCGGTATTCGTTATCGTTAAGTTCGGGTTTCCAGGAAGGATGGTTTTCATAGTTGTCTATTCGTAAAATGGATCCGTAAACGGGTTTGAAGATTGGCGGCGTTAAAGTTGTATAGGTTTTTGTGCCAACTTTAACCTTGTATTTCCCCTGTGAATATGTAACCGCGGCTTTTGTATCGGCTGTCAGCGTGGTTATTTCACGGGCTCCTTCATATAGTTTATGCAGGCCGGATGCTGAAATTACGGGGTCTCCGGTGAATCCGAGTCCTATTCTGATTAAGTCTGAAGTCGATTTTGCCGCGGTTGTTGAACTCGTGACGGCTTTTCTGGATATCCAGTCCGTTTGAACGACTACGTCTTCACTTACTTTTATGAAAAGGACAATAGGCCTGATTGTGAGCTTTTTATTGCCCGCCATTGGGGTGACAAGTGCTCTATAAAGTCCTTCTTTGGCTGGCGCGTGGATCGCCATTTGAACTTTTACATTTTCGCCCGGCAAAACTTTATCAGCCTGCATTTCGATCTCATCCACGTTCAGATTGGCGCTTTTTACAATGTCCAGTTTGAATTTTAGATTGCCGTCTTTTTGCCATGCTCTGCGCCCCATGTTCATAAACTCCATCCAGACAAGTTTCTTTTCTCCCGGCGCGAATGCTTCCATATTTTGGGCTCCCAGATATTTGGCTTTGTAACTTGAATCAGAAACTACAAATTCCAGATAAGTACCTTTGTTTTCCAGCCAACTTACCCCTTCAATGACGGGTGTAAAATATTCTCTGTAAACACCTTCTCTGGCCGGAGCCCTGAGCTTGATTTTAAACTCGGCCGTTTCTCCGGGTTTGACTTTGGCCTGCGTCATTTTGGCAAGACGCGTTCCGGGCGTGGGGATGTATCTTGAAACGTGATCCCTGGGGTTTTCCGTACCGATTCTAAGCCTGTTTTCGCCACCCCGTTTCCAGGTGATTGTACCGGTGTTTTTCAAAATCAGCGTGGCCGTTGTGGTTTGATTTCTGCCAATGAATTGCCTGTCATATTTCAGATCCACAAATTCGTAATCCATGCTAGCTGAAATAACCTGAAGCGGCACATTAAGATATTTTTCTATTTTTTTAGTACCGTTCACCATTGGGAATATTTCCATTGTGGAGTAACCGCCGTCGCTTCTGGCTTTCAGTTTAAGCCGGAAAGTCGCGGTGGATCCGGGTGAAACGGATTTACCGGCAGTGGTTGTTTTAACAGGTTCGGCGTTTCTTAAATACTGAAGCGCGCCATTATTGCTTAACATTAAATACGAATTCGCGCCCCATGATTTGGTACCCGTATTTTTTAACTTGATCGTGAGCGTTTTATCCATGCCGGAATCTATCTGCACAGCGTTCAGTTCGGTAGCCATTTGGTAATCATAATTCATGTTGTCCGTAACAAGCCGCCTTTTATCGACAATGCCGGAAATCAATTTACCTTTAGCCATTTTTCTGATAGCCGGCAATAAAGCATAAAGGTTTTTGCCCGGACAGGCTGTTGCGCCCACATCTTTATGCCCAATGACATTCTTTAACATCTCACCTCTGAACATGGATGAACCTTCCGGATCGATATCGTGTTTTGCTGATTTGACCTTAACCAGATTGGTTAAAGATGCGGTCACACTTTCCGGCACCCTGTTTTCTTGATAGTTCCCCAGTACCGCGATTCCGATGCTACCCACGTTATACTTGGCGGCATGACCGCCCACTACTCCGTCGCCGCCGTATCTTCCTTCATAAATATTCCCGTTTTTGTCGATAATATAGTTATAACCGATATCACCCCAACCGCGTGTTATGGAGTGATAGTAGTATATGTTTCTGATCGCCTGCTTCGGATCGTCCAGATTTGAGGTTGTGGCCGTATGATGAACAATTATTTTTGATATTTTTTCGGGATACTCGAGCGGCCAGGTTAATGTTTTGCCAATGTTAGAACTGGCAACAGTGCGGGTTATTTTCAGCTCGCTTGCAAATTGTTTTTCATAGCCTTCGTCCGTTTCTATTACGTCCCCTTCCGGCTTGTCTTCGCCATATATTCTTATTGACTCATCCGCGCCCCATTCGGCTCTGGAAGTGACTCTTAAGCCGTCTTCTGCAGATGCGGCCATTCGTGTTGAAGATGCTGTGTCGCTTAATAATGCAACCTGAGGCAACTGAAGTGAAGCTTTCATTGTTCCGTCGGGTGTAGCCGATTTGGCATGAATATAGGTAAATCTGATATTTTCCACGACAGGACTTATATGCGCGGTTTTGCTTGTTAAAACAACTTTATATTGATAGGCGGTTGCCAAATTGGTGGACACAAAATCTTCCGGGTTCTGTTCGCCCCCTTTGTTTAATCCTTCATATTCTCCGTCGATTTTTGTCCATTCGGTCCATCCGTCATCGGTTAGAAACTTTAAATATAGTTTCACAGAAGTATTTTCAGGTAATGTTTGTTTCCAACTTAAAGCCAATCCGGTAAAAGGCATCGGGGCCTGTTTAACCGGCGAAAGATATGTACTGGTTTTAATGCTTTCTTCTGTTTGTTGATTCAAAGAATCAGCCGCTGAAACAGGCTGAATAACGATCGTCGAAAATAAAAGAGTTGCAATCAAATAAAAAATCCCCACTTGAAGGGCTTTTAATTTTAGCGTTTGAATTTTCATAAATTTGTTCCTAAATATTGATACATGATCTTAAACGCTTTTATCGTTTAAGTATATCAATTTTTTGCCTTTTTCTCAATGCCTAGAAGCTTAAAAAGCTTTATAATAATATACAAAATCAAAAACCATTGATTAGTTTTAGGTGTGTGATAATGTCTGCTGGAAATATTTTTTTAATTACAATTAATTATGAATGGTCCCAGTTCGTCAACAGATTTAATCGACACTACTGAACTGGAGGATACGCAAAGAAACTCTTGTCCGGACATGGAACCGCCTGAATATAATGAAGCACAATCGGGAGTCAATAATTTAAAATCGGGAATGCGATTTGAATATGGTAATCTTTTTGATTTTGACAATGAACCTACAATCGAAGAGAGCCTTTCCGGCATGCCTGATACCGTTGATGAAATTCGAGCGGATGTTTACGAAAGCATATTTCCGGATAAACCGCAGGAACTTGGCGAAGGAGACATGGAACCACTGCCTTTTGATACTGTTGATAACGCGCCGGTTTTTACCAAAGAGACGGAAATGTTTTTTCGGTTTTTGATTGATAACGGGCTGACAGGCAGAAATCGCAAGAATCATATAGGGATTTCTCTTGATGACGGCAGTAAATTTGATGTAGTAGCGGATGATCAAAATTTAATTAAATTTGAGTGTGATATACCGATAACCGTTAATTGTGATATTTATGGAGTAAGGTATTTTGATATGCAATTTTCGGCAGTCACGGGTGAGTGTTATCACTTCAGCCGGCGTGACGTTTGTTTTTATGAACCCGATTCAGCGGAAAAAGCGGAATTCGGGAAAGTGGTTTCGGAATTGCCGGTCCCTGATTGGCAGGCGGTGTTGAAAATATTCGGCGATGCTTTTAAAGACTGTAATTAATATTGATTTTTCTTTTTAGCACTGTATTATATCGACGTTTGAAGCGGATTAGACTCGTGAAACATCTTTCAGCAAGGTTATGGCTCTTACTTATAGTCTAAAATATAAAAAGTTAAACTTTTTCAATAAGGTGATTATTGAAAAGGAAGGAGAGATCGTGATTGACAGGCAGTCTTTCCGTCTTAAAGGCAAAGGTGCCCAGGATCAGGGCGAGGTTATTTATTTTGGCGACATGAAAGAGCTATTCATCAGAGAAGAAATGCTTTCTTTCACTACTTACAGTAAAGATAAATATGTGCTGATGAATTTTGCCAATTTGTTTGACTCTTTTCTGAAAGATTTTTTAAGAGTGCGAAATGAGTATCTTGCCGACACTCTTTTTATGAAAGTGGGCATGCTGGTTAAAGAGTTTGATTGCGGTGTGGAACTTGTAAACGTGCATGGTAAAACCGTGCCAAAAGGAAAAGCCAGAATTCAATTTTATGAGGGCAGTATCTTGATCATACCTGAAAAGCGTGAATGCTTTTCTGTTTATCTAAACTTTTTAAAGAATCATGAGTTTGATGAAGAAGATTATGAGCTTCGTCTATATCTGGATAACGGTCAGGTGATCAATATTTCAAAATTGGGCACGTCGTTTGAAGATGCACAGGACACAATGGAAAATTTACTTGGAAAAATGTATGAAAAAGTGATTAATTTCTTAAACGAGCAGATGCCTGAATTTGACGCGGTAACACTGCTTAAACTGGCCAAGCACTTAAAAGAAGGGCGGTTTGTTAGATTTAATTCGCTGAAGAAAATCCATGAAGATATGCCGGCCAAAGTTGAATCGATTGCCTTCGCGAATAATCCCGTAATGGAGGAAAAAGTCAGAGTGCTCAGAAGAAAAGGCGGAGACGATAATCTGTTTATAAGTTTTACTTTCAGTAAAAATTTTGAAAACGGAGATATTAACGTAAAGTCGTGGTTTATTTATTCTTTGCCCGAAGAAAATATAATAGCGATGGGGCAGACCAGCGATCCAAATGATAACACGGTGCACTTTTTCAGAATTATTATGCAAAAGGGCGATCCTCATGAAAAGGTCGCGGCCAAGGTTCTGGAAATTGAGCAGAGTCTGCTTATTTTTAAATTCGACATTGATCCGCTTTACAAGGATCGACAGCAACTTAAGAAAACAAAATACAGAACAGCCGCCAAGAGACTTTCATTTTTACGTCTACTAAGAAAATCCTACCTGCTTAAAAATTCGACGCCGAAGGTAAAACAATTTGAAAAGGATCTTCAAAAAATTGCAGACCTTGCGAAAACCGAAACCGGCAAGTTATAATATATAAAATTATAATTTAATTATTTCATATGGCTGATGTTCAATTTACCGACGCAAATTTTGAAGACGAAGTGCTGAATCATAAAGGCGCTGTTCTGGTGGACTTTTTTGCACCATGGTGCGGTCCCTGTAAAATGATGGCTCCGACAATTGAAAAACTGGCGGGTGAATTCGAAGGAAAAGTTAAGGTGGGCGCGGTTAATGTTGATGAAAACAGTGAGATCAGCATGAAATATGAAATCCAAAGTATCCCGACTCTGATTTTCTTTAAAGACGGTGAGGTCGCGGATAAAATGGTGGGGTTTCAAAGTGAAGAAGCGCTTAAACAGAAAATGGACAGTCTTTAAAAAAGTTGCTTTCTAAATGTATTTAAAAGAATTTGAAGGCAATGCAATTTTTGCGCGGTATGGAATTAATGTTCCAATTTCATCTGTGATTGAAGGTGATTTAAAGAATTTTAACAGTGAATCGAAATCTGTTTTGGAAAAATTTTTGAATGCGAACCCCGGTTTAAATGATTTTGCGGTTAAAGCTCAACTTTTAAGAGGACATAGAGGAAAAAGCGGAGCGATTGTTTTTGCCGATCGGGGTGATTTGGAGAAAACGATTACCGATCTTAAAGATGAACGTTTTGACGGCTCTGATGATTATGAAATCATGGTGGAGGAAAAGGTTGATATGGCTGAAGAGCTCTATCTATCGGTTACTCTGGATAGGTTTGAAAGGTGTTATAAATTGATTTTTTCCAAGAACGGCGGTGTTGATATTGAAGAAATTGTTGATGACGCTAATAAGCCGGTATTTGAAATCAACTTTAGAATTGCCGATAAAAATTTTGTCAAAGACTTTTTTTCTTTGAATTGCCATCTGAATGAAAAATTGGCCGGGCGCCTGACGGATTTGGCCATGAAATTACTGGAAATTATGGAAAATGATGATGCCACTCTGTTGGAAATTAATCCGCTGGCGCTTACTAAAGAGAGCGATCTGGTGGCGGTTGATTCCAAAGTTGTGATTGATGATAACGCACTTTATCGGCATAAGGAATTTTCGGCTTTAGAGGGACGCGGACTTTCCGAACTTGAAAAGGAGGCGCGAGACATGGGGCTCGCTTATGTTGAGTTGGAAGGTGATCTGGCGGTAATAGGCAACGGGGCCGGGCTGGTGATGGCCACTTTGGACGCGGCTTCTTACTATGGTGCCAGGGCGGCAAATTTCTGTGACGTGGGTGGAGGGGCTTCGCGCGAGACAATGGGGGAGGCTCTTAAAATTGTTCTAAGTAAAAAATCGGTCAAAAAAATTTTGATAAATATTTTTGGAGGAATCACTCATTGTGATGAAATCGCGTTGGGCATAATTGATCAAATGCATTCCGGCGAGTTAAAGATGCCGATGTGCGTTAGAATCGTGGGCACGAATGAAAATGAAGCGGCTATGATGCTGACCAAGGCGGGTGTTAAAACTTTTAAATCTTTTGAAGAAGCGGTGAAGTCCGTGGCTTCATTATAAATTATATGTCTATTTTAATTGATTCTAAAACCGGGGTTATCGTGCAGGGTATCACGGGACATCACGGGGCGTTCCACTCGGCACGGATGATTGAATACGGTAGCGATGTGGTGGCGGGCGTTACTCCGGGAAGGGGCGGTGAAAAGGTAGAAGCCGCCGGCGGGAGTGTGCCGGTCTATGATTCGGTGGCAAAGGCGTTGAGTCGGCATGAAGCGGATTATTCGATAATTTTTGTGCCGGCGGCGCACGCGATTGACGCGGCAATGGAAGCTCTTGATTCGAATCTGAATATTGTGCTTATTACGGAAATGATGCCGGTGTTGGATGTGCTAAAAATAATGTGGGTGGCTGAAAAAAAGCACCTTGTAGTGATTGGGCCAAATTGTCCGGGTCTTATTTCACCCGGTGAATGTAAAATCGGTATTATGCCGGCGCATTTTTTTAAGAAAGGAAAAGTGGGTGTTGTATCCAGATCTGGCACTTTGACTTATGAAATAGTGATGCAGCTTTCCGGTGTTGGTATCGGGCAGAGCAGTGTGGTTGGCGTTGGCGGAGATATGATAACCGGACTTAATATGGTGGACTGCATAAAACTGTTTAATAAAGATCCCGCCACGGAAGCGATTGTGGTTATTGGTGAAATCGGAGGTGATGCGGAAGAGAAACTGGCTGACTATTTGAAAAATAATAATATTTCTAAACCTTTAGTCGCGTATGTATCCGGCAAAACAGCTCCTAAAGAAAAACGCATGGGACACGCGGGAGCTATTATTTACGGTAAAAGTGGAACATATGAAAGCAAGGTCGGGGCTTTAAAAAACGCGGGAGTGCAAGTGGCCGAATTGCCGGTTGACGTTCCTAAATTGATTTCGAAGCTTTTGTAGCTTCCGCAAGTGCAAGTTTATCAACTTCATTATTCCAGTGATTGGCGTGATGAGCCTTTACCCAAATGTACCGTACCTGTAATTCTTCGTTAAGATGGTCCAGCTCTTCCCATAAATCCAGATTGGCTTTTCTTTTCCATCCCTGGTTCAACGTCTGCACAATTAAATTTGAATCGGAATAAAGAGTTATGTCGTCACATTGAAAATCGTTTTCATAAAGGAATCTTAACGCTTCTATGATCGCAAACATTTCCATTCTGTTATTTGTTGAATCTGACTCCCTGCCTTTAATAACCTTAAAAGGCTTGTCGGTATTTTTTTTTAACAAAATCGCCGCCCATCCTCCGGGGCCGGGATTTCCCTTGCATGAGCCATCTGTGAACACTACAATCATTGAAGTTTGGATAAAAAAATATTTTTTGTCATCTATTTTTCCCTTTATTATCCCTCTTTTTTTTGCTTTTTATTTTTTTTTTGTTAATATTAGCATAAAGTAAATTGCTTTTTTTACAATGTAATTTGTATCTTTAACCTCTTCACTATGGCAACTGCCAAAAAGAAAGCGGCTCCAAAAAAGGATGCCTCTAAGAAAAAGGTCGCTCCTAAGAAAATGGCCGCTCCTAAGAAAACGGCCGCCCCTAAGAAAACGGCCGCTCCTAAAAAAAAGGCCGCTCCTAAAAAAAAGGCCGCTCCTAA
>CAYFWB010000012.1:0-16062 GCA_964346765.1 uncultured Candidatus Peribacteria bacterium | reverse complement strand
GCCCGACCTTCCCGGTCGCCCAACCTTCCCGGTCGCCCAACCTTCCCGGTCGCCCAACCTTGGGGCATAACTAGACAAATTCAAACACTTTTTCACCCTTTGTTTTATACGCCGCTCTGTATCCTATAAGCAGTTTCTTAAATTTTCTCCTGGCATACCTGTCAATCAACACTGGCTCATCGGTTACAAGCGTAGGTGTGGTAATGATTGATTCCATATGCTTCAAGCTGATTCCCACTGCACTATTTAAACACACTTCGCTGGAAGCCATAATCCTGTAATAACCATCTTCCAGATCATCAAGACTATATTCAGCCTCCACCCGATCAACCCGGTTCATTTTATTTAAACCTGTGACAACCGGTAAATTTACATTTCTTGCCGTAATATCTACATGATCCACACGCGCGTTTGATCTCTCATACTCGGGAATCGAAACAAGTCCCAATTTCACCTTAACCTCTTCCGGCACCATAACACCTTTTTCAGACACCTGATCACTAAAATGAGAATAGATTTTCGGCATTTTTTCATCCGCCAAAAAACCGCTGAACATTGTTTCGGTAATAAAAAGATCAATCGTTTTTTTATGCCAATATTCTGTTGCATCCGTTTCAAACACATCCACTCTATTCTGTAATCGAAAAGCGCAAATAATATCCCACGCCATCATCGCCGTGGCCGGATCAATTTCCAGACACGTCACCCGAACCCTTTCCGATTTCAAGGCCGCCAAAAGACCATAAACGGGAATCCCCCCGCAACCCGCGTCCACCATTTCAATCTCACCTTCCATGCTCAATTCCAATTCTTCAATCCCGGCATATAAGCCGTCAATAAACTTGGCAGTGCGCACAAAATCATCCATGCAATGAATCGAAGAGAGTACCCCCAAACCTTTCCTGCCAAAATGATCTTCCAGGTCGTGATATCTCATTACTCCGATACCGGAATCAATACCTATCTGCTCGTAAATTTTCTTTCTTAGATTATCAACAATGTCATTTTCGGCATTAAAATTTCTTCTTTCATGATTGTGAACCGGATTTATTTTCAATGGCAAAATCGAATTAACATGCTCCCGCAATTCATCTACAAGATTACGAATTTTATCCAGAGTCGCAGAATCAGCCCTATTTTCAATCCATACGCCGGGATTAACTAAATTTTTTGGAGCTTCAAACATAAATTTATTTTTGGTCACGGAATATACAGAAATAACCAAAATTGGTCAATTAACCTTTCACAAATCAAAAATTGCCGCGGCGCCCGATATTTAATATAATTTGTTCAATGAAAAAAAACTCTAAAGCTAAAAGACGCGGCGCCATCATAACAATGTCACTTTTCATTTCAGTTTTTTTAGTGCCAACCGCGTTTGCCTCGGAAATAATAACTGTCCCGGAAGCAACACAGGGACAAACCTTCACAGTAGAATTGCCTGCAGAAGATTTTACCGGAATTACTGGAAATTTCGACGGCCACTTAATCAAATTCTTTAAGATTCAAAGACTTCCAAACCCGGAAGAACCGATCACAAGAGCGGATTTTTTGGAACTGATGTTCCTAAATAGCGATTTTGGTAAAGTTGAGGTACTTCGCGAGGCACACGCCGAAGAGTCCGGCCCTTTTCCGGACGTGGACCCGGCGAACCCTTACTACGAATATATTTTAAAGGCAAAACAGCTTGGCATTATCAGCGGGTACGAAGACGGCAACTTTTATCCGTACAATTTAATAACGCGTGGGCAGGCCGCCAAAATGCTGGTTGAAGCTTTCAAACTCGCGCCCACAGAAATGAAAACAACTTTTTTCGCGGACGTTTCAACCGATCATAGATTTTTTAATTATATTAACGATGCCGTGGCCGCGGAGTGGTTTAAAGGATACCCCGACGGACTGATGCGTCCGGATCGGAACATAAATTTTTTGGAATCGGAAATTGTGATCAAAAGGGCGGCCATCCCGGAAAATTTCACCCCTCTAAAAGAAAAGCCTTATTTCAAGGCTTACGCGGCACCTCACCGAACCGCGGCTCCCGGATCAAAAAGCTTAATAATCACAACGGATTCAAAAAATTACGGAAAATCCACACAAACAAAACAGATAAATGTAACAAAACGGGCAGTCAGAACAGTTAGATTTTCGTTGGATAAAGAGGACACGGATCTTTTTGGAGACGACCCTCAATCTAAAACCTGGAACGCTGTTTACGGCGCCATCGCCAATCCCACCAACACACAATTATGGAAAGACAGTTTTACTATACCCACCAAAGGCGAAATCACCCTCGGCTTCGGCGACGTCCTTTACATCAACGGCACCTACTCCGGCTCGCACTTTGGCATAGACTACGCCAACAACGCCGGCACACCAATCCGCGCGGCCAACGCCGGCCGGATAACCCTCGCCGAGTACACCCCCTCCTTCGGCAACACCGTAGTCATAGATCACGGCATGAACGTATTTACAATGTACATTCACATGTCCGAACTCAAAGTATCCAGAAACGACATGGTTGGAAAAAAAGATCTGATCGGTTTAATGGGGTCGACCGGCATTTCATCCGGCGACCACCTGCACTATACACAGTTCATTGGTGATGTTATCGTGGATTCGGATCAGTGGATAGCTGAACCGCTATAGTTAAGACTCTATAATCTAACCCAAGACAACATGAATATACTGATCGGTTGGATTCTGAACGCGCTGGCTATCTTCGCCGCCGCTTATTTATTACCCGGAGTAACCGTGGACACATATGTAACCGCGCTACTTTTATCTTTCATCCTGGGACTCATTAACTCGGTACTAAAACCCATTTTGGTGATTCTTACATTGCCCATAACAATCCTTACTCTCGGGCTGTTCGTTTTTGTGATCAACGCTTTATTAATTCTGTTGGCCGATTACTTTGTGACCGGATTCACGGTTGCCAATTTCTGGTGGGCTCTTCTGTTCAGCCTTGTGTTGATGGCTTTAAATGGGCTTTTGCAAAGTTTCAGGAAATAAGTGTTGACGGTGAGTGTACGCTCACCTATAATGCGGTCAGATCTTAATCAACCGCATGAAAAAAATCATCAACTTAAAAAAAGTCAAAAAAGCAGATCTGGGGAAAATATTTGCGAAGCAAATGCAGACAGCATACGCGATCCCCAAAGATGTTCCCGTCAGACATCTTGAACTCGCGGTCAGGAGTTTAAATTTGCAGAGAATGCCCTAGGTTATGTTACAATCACACGGGCATGAACAGTAAATTAATTTCCATACCGCAAAATCTTGATTACGCAGACATACTGCTAGTCTACCCCGACTTTGCCAAAAACTCACTTGGCACGGCTTCTTATCCCGAAAATCATTTGGGTTTAAACAGACTGGCTTCATACCTTCACGAAAAGGGATACAAAATTAAAATTCTTAATACCACCGGATTGCCCGCCGGACAAAACGGCCCTGATAATCTGGCCGAATATCTGCGGGAAAACAAAAACAACTTCAATATTCTTGGATTTCATCTTAATTCCTGGAATGTTTCCCATGTAATTAAAGCTTTAAATCAGATAAATAAAAAATTCAAAGACAGATTGATTCTTTTTGGCGGCCCTTTACCGACATCGGAACCCAAAAAAGTATTGGAACTGTTCAACAGTTTGGGATTCAAAAATATCAGCCTCGTTCAGGGTTACGGCGAATTTATGCTGGAAAAAATCTTACAGAATCAGAATCAATTGCAAACAATTGAAGGAGTTTGGTCGATGCAGAATCAGAATATCACTGAAGGAAAATTGCAAAGATTTACAAATCAAGAAATGGAATCCCTGCCATACCTTAACCCGCAGTACAATACTTTCTATCAACAATACTATAAACCCTATCAGACCGATCCCGCCGCCCGCCAAAAAATCGGACTCGACGCGGTTTATGCCGCCCAGGGTCTGGACGTAAACCATGGTTGTCCGTTCAACTGTTCCTACTGCTCCGTCCACATTTACGGTCATTCATTAAGTGAATACTCGCCACGCCGCGCCGTTGATGAGCTTGAATATCTGGCTAAGAAAACGGGTATTTTCATGTACACCTACACCAATAGCAACCTTCTTTTCACTCGCCGTGACTGGCTTATAGAATTCTGTAACCTGATTTTGGAAAGAAAAATGAATCACTATGTCAGCTGGTCGGGATATCATCATCCCAATACGCTCAATTTGCTTTCCGTGGATGATTTTAAACTGATGAAACGGGCCGGCTGTGACCAGATAGTTGTTGGAATTCAAAGCGTGGAGCCAAAAATACTGGAACTGTTCAATCGCCATAAAAGCACATATGACCTGTTTAAATTGATCCGCGAAAAAACGCGCAAAGCCGACCTTGAGCTTGTTATCGACTATATCCGTGGCGTCCCCTGTGAAGATTTGAATATTGTAGAGGAATTTTACGATTATTGCGTCGAAAATAAAATAGAGATGCGCGAATTTCTTCTCAAAATTTACCCCAACACGGATATCCAAAATAAAAATATCGATTTTTCAGATTATGATCTGGTTCCCATAACCGGAAACATGGCGCCCGAACTGGATTCATACGCTGTTATCCCCAGAAAAGACGAACCAAGAAATCGGCTTCTCACAATCAAAATTAACAATTCCAACGAACAAATACGCAAAAACCGAAAAATCAGATTCGGACAGCATTATATAAACGTTCAATCGCAGGCCGTTGAACTGCGCGACCGAACAATTCCAAGTGATCCTTATATCCCGGAAAAAGTTAAAACAGCCATGATCAATATGCTGGACGGGATGCTTAATCCGGTTACTCGCACCGCGCCGGCAACGGAATCCAATCCCGAACAAATGATGAAAACGCTTATTTTGGCAGGTAAAGACGCGCCCCCAATGGTCAAAGAAATGCAGATTAAACTAAGGAATGAACTGGGTGAAGAAAAATTTAACTACCTGCGAGACAAATACAAAAATACTTAAAATAAGAGTTGTCAAGCATGAGATGTTATGCTAATCTTTCGCCCATTTCTAATTAACATGGAAGTTTTTTCATCCGAACAATACAGAGAAAAAACGGAGCAGGCGGAACAATGTCTTAAAACGAAGAAAGACATGCTTCCCGAACAGAACCGTTTACAGCTTGAAATAGTAAAACGCAGAGGAGATACACACAGAAAAATCGAAGCCGCCACCGGCGGAATCTGCAATGTTTTCAACTCTCGGGAAGCTGCATACAGTAAAATAGCCGGCTACAACGACGGCTCAAGCCACCTTAAAGAAGAAACGCTGGATGACTACAACTGGGCTCTTCACGTTAAAAGACATGAAGACCTGCATTCCCGCGCCCTTACCAAAATCGACCCCGAAAAATACCTGCCCAAAGCAAACCAAAAAGCTCTCGCGGAAGAATTAAGTATCAACAATCTTGCGGAGATAGATTGGGTTGAAGGTTTCACCGAACTTGCGAATATCACCTCGCATGGCAAAAACAAAAAATGCGGCTATTTGAAAAAAGAGGTGCCCGTTGCCATGCAATTGAATCAAATCGGTAAAAAGTATTTGGGAGAGTCATTATTGTCATCATTTAAAACAAAAAACGCCGCCCTGTTTTATTATTTATTAAGACAACTTTCGGACAAACTAATCCAAAACCATGATTAAGCCGGATTTAGCAAAAGAAGTGGAGGCGGATATTTATGAAGAATAGATTGATTTAACGTGTTTAAAAACGAAACTGCATATTGCTGAAAGAATCTTGTCACTTCATGACAGAGACAGCATCGAAGCGCATTTTGGGAGACATAAAAGCTCAACTGGTAAGAGCTATGCATGCCAAACCGAATTCCAGAGCACTCCCCGATTTATATCAATATTTTTACGAACTAGAGCCTAATCTCCTATATGATAGCGTCCTTTACAATCAAAACCAAACTCTCTCTCAATACCTCGATTCAAAACACGACACCTTGACGACCCGACCAGCAGAAAATCCCATGACATTCTTGAAGACAGGATTAAAATGGAAATATAAAGCAGAGAATTTAGCAGGCAAAAATGCGACACCGGTCAGTAAAAATCAGCAATCATTATAGTGGCTTTCACATTAAAGATCCGGTCTCCAACAACGCCTTTTCATATCAAAAAAGAAACAGTCCCCAACTCTATGTTCCACCGTTAATCAATGCCGGCATAGATAAACTTGAAGTTGGCGCGAAAGTGGTTTTTGAAGATTTTGATGAAAAAGGAAATTTAAAATCCTGCGTCGGAATTAAAAAATTTTTAAGATTCGAATTACATAATAATGACAAAAATATCCCGGTATACATTTTCGATAACCATAATCACGCCTTCTTTTTTTGGAATTTGGAGGCCTCGCTTGGTCGATTCAAAAAAGAAATCAAATTAATTCACATCGACCAGCATAAAGATTCAAGAAAACCCAAAAAACACCCTCCTGCAGCTGATCTTAATACAATCTTCAATTACACGAACACGGAACTCAATGTCGGGAATTTTATCGCACCCGCTTTGAATTGCGGATTGATCGCAAGCGTCATTAACATAACTTCGCAAGCTGAAATTGATAATTTTACAATTTCACCGGGTGAATGCTTTTTGCTCGATATAGACATGGACTTCTTTGCTCCCGAACTAGATTATATCAAAAATAGTCAAAAAATTAATTTAATTAAAAAACTGATCCCTCGGTCTTCTATTATTACTATAGCTACATCACCCTTTTTCATAGATCAGAATCTCGCTATAAAAAATTTGCGAAATTTTTTTTAATGATTATACTTGGCTTCGCTTGTTCTATTTTTTCGCATGAGGGGACGTAAAGACGACAAAGAAAAAAATCTTCAGCAAAAACTGGCCAGACGGGACGCTTTTTTAAAGCTGGGTATGGTTTTTCTGGCGGTACTTTTAGTGGCTGACACCATCCAGATCGCGCGATTCGGTGAGATCGTGGAAAGGGTGGATTCATACAATAAAGGAGTCGTGGATGAACTGGGCGGATTCAGAGAAGATATAATAATGTTCGGCAATGACATTAATGAAATGCGCAGTTTTTTGTTTTTACCGGAAAGAAATTATTCATTCATGGAGGATGATACGGAAATTGAGACTGAGCAAAACAAAGAAGCAAGCAACACGGAAAAAGCTCTTTATCAGTTCATGGGTTCGTATATAGACGAACAAAGCGCGGCCCAAAAAGCGGAGCGGTCCCAAAAATTGATTCGCGAAATAATGGAAAATACAGAACTCGAATCTCAGTTGGAACCTGCGGGATTATCAACCGGTCCCCTTGAAGAAGATGATTTCAGCCTACAGTTTAAAATTTCAAATGAGGATAAATCACTTTACGCGATAGTTGCGGATAAAAAAAACGGTCAAATAAAAATACAGAGCGCGCTTGGAATTTACGAAATTCAGTCCGAAAACGAGGCGGATTTATTAAAGGAAATCATTTCCTATGCCATTGAAAACGCAAAAAAAGTCCAATCGATCAAAGAAAGAATTGAAGAACAAAAAGATTATCTAAATCAATTACGCGCCGATGAGCAAGTCAGCGGTATTTTGAATCAAAAGAATCTTCGCCTCGCCGAAACACCGAAAGAAGATGACACGGCAATAGCTTACGAAATTCTAAACAGTGAAGACACGGCTGTCGCAACGATAAAAATTATCAGGGAAAGCGGAAAATTGGCGATAAATGATCAGTCGTATGAAGCCCGAGAGGATTTATATAACGTATTTATCAAACTATTAAACGAACTTGATGGTTCCACCGCTTTGGAAAAATTAATCAATGATAGGCGCGCCGAACTGGAAGAAGTGATCACCGAAGAACCGTTCCGGGAACTTTTAAGAACCCAAAATCTCACTATCGATTCAGAGCCCCGCGAAGAATACAACAAGTTATTGTACGATGTTAAAAATGAAAGCGGGGAAGTTCAATTTTCCTTTGTAATTGAGCTCTCGTCCGGATACTTCAAAGTACTAAAAGACAATCAGGAAATAGATCTTTATTCAGCTCTCCAGGACGGCTCAAAAAAAAACTCTTAGAACTGCCTGAAAACATCCCCGACTATGGTGATCAAGCCAGAAAGGTCGAAGGACAGCTCAATATTTTAGTCGCAGGTAAGCACGGGAACCTTGTTGACACAATGATTTTGGCCAATATCGATCCTACAAAACGCAAAGTTACTTTAATAAGCCTGCCCCGCGACCTCTATTACAACGGAAGAAAAATCAACTCCATTTACTATTTCTACGGAATGGACGAGCTTAAAAGAACTCTCACTTTCATTTCCGGATATGAAATAGATAAATATATTTTAATAGATATGTATGCGTTTATAGAGGTTATTGATTTAATAGGCGGAGTGGATGTTCACTTGGATCAACCGGTCATCGACCCCACTTACAAAACTTATGACGGCGGCAAATGGGGGACACTGTATTATAGAGCGGGAGATCACCATTTAAGCGGCAAACAGGCTCTAAGATTGGCCAGGACAAGACATACTTCTTCCGATTTTGCGCGTTCCGAAAGACAGCACATGATTCTTGCTGCCATCAAAGATAAAGCCAGGACCATAGGGCTCGGCGACTCCGAAGGATTAAAATCACTCACTCAAAAAGTTTTGGAAAAAACCGAAACCGACATCAACATCGCCGCAGCAATATCCTATTTCTTCCGCTACCAAAACTACGGAATAGATGGAGGCCACGTAATTTCAAGCGGTAACGTTCTGGCATCCAAGTACACCGGAGACGATAAGAAAGAGGCCGCAGGTTGCCCCGCGCCCCAAGACGCCGACCAGGAATTAAAAGATAAATGCGCCGATATAGAAAAAGGCCAATACATTCTTCTTCCCAGAAACAACAACTGGAACACGGTAAGGTGGTACTTCAGGGAAATAATTGAAGGCACGGCGTCAAGTTAAGAGGTTTATTAATCAGCGTACATGGAAGCTAATTCATCTTTCGCGTCCTCCTGACATTTTAAAAAATAGATTAATTATTTCCGCAAACCGCAATCCCCAGGCTCACAATCGCGGCCGTTTCCATGCGCAGTATCCTTTTGCCCAGAGAATATGTTTTTAAACCTTTTTGTTTGATCAGTCGCTTTTCGTCTTCACTGAAGCCACCTTCCGGGCCCACAAGAATATAGATCGATTTATTTTCGCCACCATCATTTTCGCTATCGCCTTTTAAAACTCTATAAAGCCCCTTACCGTCTTCCCTCTCCATCGCCACAAAAATATTTTTGTATTTTTTTGCGCACCAATCACTTTCAAGCAAAACAATAAGTTTTTTCTTAATCATAAGACGCGGAATCATAGCGCGCTCGGACTGTTCCGCCGCTTCTTTCATTATCCTAAGCAACCTTTCCTCTTTCAAATCATGTTTCATCTGTGAAAAAGCACCATTAACCAGAATTAAATCACTCGCCCCAAGCTCCACCGCCTTCTGCAAAATCATAGTCAGCTTGTCCGGCTTATTGGGCAAACACACAATCAAGCCCAGTTTAAAACCAAGTTCATTTTCATTTTTCTTCTTCGACATAAATCTCAGTTCAATAATTTTATTGTGCGCCGAAATTGCTTCAAATTCAAACTCCAGCCCTCCATCACCCACCAGTATAACTTTATCACAGTTTTTAACCCTTAAAACACGAACCAGTTGATTGAAAATTTTTTGCTCGCATCGCGGACTTAAACAAACATCCATTTCAAGATCTTCATTATTCAATTCCGCCGCAAAAAATCTATAAACTCTGCTCATCTGTTAATTTGTTAATTCAAACATTTTTTTAAGAGACTTTTCGGCTTTTAACCTAATGTCTTCCGCCACCGCAACAGTCTGCTCAGGCGTCTGCGCCAGCAATACCTGTTTGATCAAAGCCAGCGTGTTCATCTTCATGTACGGGCACATACTGCACATCCCGACAAACCTTTTATCCGGAAACTCAACCTTCATGCGTTCCCCAAGCCCGCATTCCGTAAGCAACATATAAGCTTTGGCGTCTGTTTCCTTAACATACCTGATCATGTCGCCCGTGCCACCGGCCATATCCGATTCCTCGATAACTGCCGGCGTACATTCAAGATGCGACAGAACTTTCAATCCCGGAGTAGTCCGTTTAAATCTTTTAATCGATTCAACCCGAAAATCCTCATGCACAATGCATTTGCCCAGCCATAAAATAAGTTTCTTTCTAGTCATTTTTTGTAGATTCTTACCCATTAGCTGATCCGGCAGAAAAATAATTTCATCTCCCTCAATTCCTTCAATTATTTGAACAGCGTTGGCCGAAGTACAGCAACAATCGGCTTCCGCTTTAAGCTCGGCCGTTGTATTCACGTAAACCACCACCGGTACACCCGGATATTTTTTCTTCAAAGCTCTTACATCTTTTGCCGTAATAGAATCAGAAAGTGAACAACCCGCCTGAGGATTCGGGATCAAAACTTTTTTTTCTGGATTCAAAATCTTTGCTGTTTCCGCCATGAATTTTACCCCCGCGAAAACGATCGTGTCAGCTTTTGCTTTCTTTGCCGCCACACTTAGCCCGTAAGAATCTCCCTTATAGTCCGCCACGCCATAAATAATGTCGGCTGTCTGATATGAATGTGCCAGGATTACAGCGTTTTTTTTCTTTTTAAGATCGTTTATTTCCAGAATAAGCGGAGCGATTAGTTCACAGTAGCCCAGGTTAAAACCTACATTCTTCAGTTTTGAATGAAGCCTTCGGCCTTCTTTTTTTAAATCTGCTTCTGAGTGTTTTTTCTGCATCAGTTTGGTTAAGCGAAAAGACTCTAGCACAAATAAAACCTGCAAAAAAGTTTCAAAAAACTATTTTTCTGTTTATAATTACGCTCGGTATTAATAGTAACAATCAAAAATAATGGCACAGTTTGCGTATCCTAAAGACGCGCCCAAAATCGTAAAAATGCTTATAAGCGTGGTTTTTGGGATTTTAATATTAATCGTACTTTTAAATGCATTTAGATTTTTTATAGTTATTGACCAGGGTGAAAGGGGAGTATTGCTGGCATTCGGTCACGCCAAAGCCATTTATGAACCCGGACTCCATTTTCAGATTCCTATCGCTCACAGAGTAGTGGTTTTCGATGTAAGGACCAAGAAAGATCAGGTTGAAGCCGGTGCCGCTTCAAAAGATTTACAGCTCGTTCAGACCACAATCGCTTTAAACTATCATGTTGATCCGTCTGCGGTGGATAAACTCTATCAGGAAGTCGGTACTGAATATGAATCAAGAATAATCAGCCCCGCTATTCAGGAAAGCGTTAAAGCGTCAACCGCCAAATTTACCGCCGAGGAGCTTATTACAAAAAGATCTTTGGTAAAAGAAGACACACGCCAAAACATTGCCGATAGATTAAGCTACTATCATATCATAATAGACGATTTCTCAATCGTTGATTTCAGTTTCTCCTCTGAATTCGACGAATCCATTGAAGCCAAACAGACAGCCGTGCAGCAAGCTTTAAAGGCTGAAAACGATTTAAGAAGAATTGAAATAGAAGCCAAGCAAAGAATAGAAACCGCCAAAGCCGAAGCCGAATCAATCCGCATCCAGGCCGAAGCGCTCAAACAAAACGCAGACCTAATCCAACTGAAAGCGGTTGAAAAATGGAACGGCATATTACCCACCTACATGATGGGCAATTCAATCCCACTAATCAATTTATAATAGGGGAACGGGCGGTATTAGTACAATGGTAGTACATGGCCTTCCCAAGGCCGAGACACGGGTTCGATTCCCGTATACCGCTCCATTGGAACTTTCTACAATTTTCCTTAAAATAAGTCCGAACTTCGTTGTAGGTGCAGCTCCAGAATTATCATCTGGAAATAGCTTGTGTATGCGCAAAAAAAAGCTTATTTAACGGTACAGCCATGTGCGAATCTTCCCCTTGCCGTTTTTGAGAATAAAAAAAAGGGGTGGATTTTCATTATAATAGTAAAATAATTAAGCTTGTTGATTTGCCTTAATATGAACGGCTATCAAGGCTACTTTTTTATTAATGAAGCATCAGAAAGCAATTTATTCTTCAGCTCGCCCCTCTTCTTAAATCCAGAATAAATTAACCAAATACCCAAAACCAGGATAAACAGTTTGCCAGCAGAATATTGCACCATATGCTCGTAATTATACATTTTTGCTTCATTACTCCCGAATGATAATGTAGAGAACAAAGAATTATGAAAAAAAATCACAACGATAAATCCCAGAATGATTCTTGGAATATAACGCCCTCCTACTGTTTTACGCTTAATTTTAGGCATTATTGTAGAACCGGCGGTTTTTTTTGACCTATCAAATTGATTTTCTGGCATCTTTTCGAAACACTTTAAGCAATGTAGAAAGTTGGGATCTTGGATATTTCCACAAAAATTACATTGCAATTTTTTCATGATAACTATTCTTATTGAATGCCGACCTTAAATTTTTTAATTCTCACGCTCTTTGTAAGCACAGAAACAGAGCTTATCCCCCCACCTTAAAGGTAACCTTTAAGGTGGGGGGATTTCAAACAATTTCAATTGCCTGTTTTTACTATATATGCTATTTTTTTCGACCTCGTCATATATTCCGGCTGCGGCATGGGGCCGATAGACCGGATTTGCGGCGGGCGTTGCTCGAAAAATGGAGATTGATCCATGAAGCTCAATCAAAAGGGAATCAAGCACAAAGACGGAAGGTGGTTTGTGATGACACGCGTAATGCTTAGTCTTATGTATCGGTCGGAGTGTTTAAAATGCGGAATAAACATCGGCCCAAAGGTGGAAGAGTTCACGGAGCTTGCCGAAATCTTTATCGGACCGGGCTATATGAAGCGACTTCTGCCGGAGGTCGCTGCAACCTTGGGCGGTGCGATAGTTCAGCACAATCCCGAGTTTGAAAAACTTCGCGGGTACAGTATCGAATATTTTGGCAAGGATTGCTTGCTCGAGTTGTTCGAGCGCATTATCGCTGAAAACGGCGAGTGGTTACCACTCTCACTCCCTCCGCGCTTCTATTGATTTTTATCCACCCGAACAACGATCGCGAGCGGCGGCTCACTCTTGAGCCCGCCGCCCGCAAGCTTTTCAAAAATCAAAACCCGTACGGAACTTCAACTTTCGCTCCGCCACTTTCAGAGCCGCTTTCATCCGCGGGTGGTGGGACATTAACACTTTCTGCACTCTCTCCTCCCGTAGAATCAGCAAAAGTAAAGTCAGACTCCGGAATATAAATTTCACCCAAATCATCTTCAGTGGAAACACCCCCATTTTCCTCTTCAATTTCATCCGGAGTTTTTTCTTCCATTCTTTCCCCCACAAAAGTATCAACCGGAACGCCCGCGTCATCTCTTTCCACGTCATCCTCTTCATCATCTTCTTCGTCCGACTTAAACAATTTGTCGTAGTTGGTGTTTTGCTGAAAGCTTGGATAAATCTCCGTACCTTTCCAGATCAGACCTTCCGGCACCGGAAAAGCCTCATCAGGCTTGTCGGCCAAAACCGCGTTCATAAACTTATTCCACATCGGTGCCGCGCCTGTTAATCCCCAGGCGTTATAATAAAGCCTTGAACCGTCGGTATTCCCGGCCCAGAAACCCACCGCGATACTTGGAGTGTACCCTATTGTCAGTAAATTGTTCGGATAATTTGTTTTACCCACTTTTTTGTTGGATGTCCCCGTTTTTGCCGCTACAGTATGGCCAGGAATAGTTAATGTGTTCCTCCACATTCCGCCCGGTCTAGCGTAAATATCGGAAAGAATATTTGTTAAAATATAGGCCGCTTGGGCATCCATCGCCTGTTCACCCTTGGCTTCAAAAGATTCCAGCACATTGCCATCCCGATCTCTGATTTCTAAAATCGGATTCACCACCATATGCTTTCCCCCATTTGCCATTGTGGAGTAGCCTCTAACCAGTTCCAGCAAAGTCACCTCACCACTTCCAATCGCCATTGCCGGGCCGTAATTAAACGTCCACCCTCTTTCTTCCGACTGCTGATTAAATTCATTTTTAAATTTACGCAATGTTGTTACCCCTATCTTATCCATAAAATCCAAAAGTTTTTCTTCCTCCCCAGCTATATAAAACGCCTTGATAGCCGGTATATTTCTGGATTGAGCCAGGGCGTAGCGCACAGTCATTTCCCCCTTATAAGTATTATCGGAATTTTTTGGAACATAATTTCTTTCAAAAGTTGTCTTGGTGTCACTCAGTAAAGTACCTGTCCCGATTCCACCGTTTTGAACCGCCGCCGCGTAAACAAGCGGTTTAAAAGAAGACCCCGGTTGTCTTGGACTTGTTGCCACATTAACCTGTCCATCAATTTCCGGATTCCAATAATCCGCCGATCCCACCATTGCCAGCAATTGTCCCGTGCGCGGATCAAGTGCCACCATAGCCGCGTTTTTCGCACCAAGGCTTACTCTGTTCGACTCGATCTGTCCCGCGATAGTTTCCTGAGCCATTGATTGCAATTTAGGATCAAATGTCGTTACCACTTCCAGCCCACCGCTTTCAATCAACTCTTTACCGTACTTATCTTCCAGATATTCCTTCACATAAAACACAAAATGCGGAGACTCGATTCTATGCGCCGGATCTTTGAATTCAAGATTGAACGAGTTTTCCCAAGCCTGAAGCAGTTGTTCCCGCGTGATGTGTTTCTCTTCAAGCATTCTTTCCAGTACAAAATCTTTCCTACCGTATACGTAATTCGGATCATCGGGTGATTCACAAACTACTGTATCGCGTTGATCGTCAACTGCTTCACCAGCATCACTCCCCATCGACTCCGTTCCAATAGCCTCACCTGTTTCCTCACCCAAATCCGTTGGCGGTGCCGACGCGGCTTCAATCGACTCTTCCATGGTTTCTTTTGGATCCACCGTCTCTATTTTGATATCTTCACTTGTTTTACAATAACCCAACAGTTCATCTTTATTCTGACCGTACGGTGAAAAATAACTCGGCGCTTTAGGCAAAGATGCCAACACCGCCGACTCGGCAAGTGTCAAATTACTAGCAGACTTACCAAAGAAAGTCTTGGAAGCCGCTTCAATACCATAAGCGTTTGATCCATAAGCGATTTTATTTAAATACATTTCCAGAATTTCATCTTTACTGAACATCGACTCAATTTGCAGAGATATCAAAAATTCTTTTATCTTTCTTTCATAAGTCCTTTCCGATGAAAGAAAAATATTTTTCGCAAGCTGCTGTGTAATAGTTGAAGCCCCCTGTTTAATGTCATCCTGCTCAATGTTTTTCATCTGGGCGCGAATGATTCCGAGAGCGTCGAAACCGGGATGATTGTAAAAGTTCTTATCTTCAATTGCGAGTGTACTTTGAACGGCATCGTCGCTGATCTGCGAAAGCGGTACATATTTACGGTTTTCTTCATTAAATATCCTATACAAAATATTGCCCTCTCTGTCGTAAATCACCGTGGTTTCAGAAAAATCCATTGTTTTTAACTCACTGACATCCGGCAAATCTCTACCAAAAACCAAAAAAAGTCCCACTAAAGAAATTGCAAAAAACATCAACAGAGCGACTACAATCTTTAGCGCCAAATATAAAGGTTTCAAAAACCCGTTTGAATATTTCCAGTATTTTTTTTTAATTGCTTTAGTAACTTTTTTAGGTTCAGCGCTAAGTTTGATCTTTGAATTCAATGTAATTTTTTTCTCTTGGCGTAAAGATTTCACTTCAGCGGCTGTCTTCTTTTTGTTGTTTTTTCTCTCATGCTTTTCCGCGACAATTTCTTTAACTGCTTTATTATCCGTATTTACCTTTTTAACCTGCGTTTTTTTATTCAACGCTTTTTTCTTTTTTTTCTGTTTATTCTTTTTTTTGGGCATGGCCTAATATAATCAAATTTTTAGACTCCGGGCAATATCTTAAATATAAAAAAACCCCCCATTAAGGGGGGGGGGAAAGATTTCATTCGGTTACTATCTCTTTCTTTTAGGAGCGGCCATTTTTTTAGGAGCGGCCTTTTTTTTAGGAGCGGCCATTTT
>CAYFWB010000011.1:0-26658 GCA_964346765.1 uncultured Candidatus Peribacteria bacterium | reverse complement strand
AACCTAAAAAAGCACAAAAAATATGGCGCACAACGTTCGCGACTAAGCGAAGTTTCGTGGCGGTAAAATTTGGAGCGGAGCGACTTACCGCCACAAAACTTGGGAGAGTGGTTGAACGTTTGAGGCTATTGTAGAGGTGATTCAGTATTTGGCAAAGATCAAGTTTTTTATATACCGACAGGTAAACGAACCGCTTAGTCGCTGTTGTGCGCCAGCGACCAAGGGGAGCGGGTATTTTTAGTGCTTCAAGATATACGAATAAGACTTTAAGGCTTCAACAAACCAAAACATTGAGAATAAAGTTCAGTTAGTAAACCAAACCTAAAAAAGCACAAAAAATATGGCGCACAACGTTCGCGACTAAGCGAAGTTTCGTGGCGGTAAAATTTGGAGCGGAGCGACTTACCGCCACAAAACTTGGGAGAGTGGTTGAACGTCTGAGGCTATTGTAGAGGTGATTCAGTATTTGGCAAAGATCAAGTTTTTTATATACCGACAGGTAAACGAACCGCTTAGTCGCTGTTGTGCGCCAGCGACCAAGGGGAGCGGGTATTTTTAGTGCTTCAAGATATACGAATAAGACTTTAAGGCTTCAACAAACCAAAACATTGAGAATAAAGTTCAGTTAGTAAACCAAACCTAAAAAAGCACAAAAAATATGGCGCACAACGTCCGAGAATATGCGAATTTGCGCAGGTGTATAATATGCCGAAGGCTTACACCTGTGCAAGTTGGGTGAAGAGAAGGAGTGAAACGACTGAACGGAACCGCATATTCTCTGTTGTACGATGTTGCACAAAATTTGTTATTCAAAGTTCCCAATGTGGGATTAGTTCGTCGAGCCTGACTTTAAAGAATTTATTCTCTTTTTTAAGAATTACGTAAGGATTACCAAATTGTCTCATCATTTCTCTGCATTTCCCACAAGGAGGCAAAACTTTTTCTTCTGCTGTTATGGCTATTACCGTTTCGATCTTATAATCGCTCTCAGTCTGCATTTGTCCTATTGCGGAATATTCAGCGCACATAGAGCATGGACTTGCATGTACTTGTTCTACATTAACTCCTGTAAAAATCTTGCCGACGGTCGTTTTTAAAGCAACTCCAACTGTGGAATACTCTCCTTGTCTTTTTTTTATGAGATCTAGTGCGAGACGAACTAGTTCGTGGTCTTGTTTATTGATTTCCATATTATTTAAGTGACAATTTTGTGCAATGTCGTACAACGTCCGGGTATATGAGAAGTTGGACAGGTGTAAAATACGCTGAAAGCGTACACCTGTCCAACTTGGGAGAGTGAATGGAGCGCAGCGAAATGAACGAACCTCATATACCCTGTTGTCGGATGTAATTTTAGGGGCGGTTTACTTCAATAACCTTTCGGGATTCATCATCGTTGTAATTATCAAGTGCATGTTGTATGTCAAAATTTTCATCGAGGATTTCTTGTAAAAAAAGGACGATATGACCATGTGTTACGATGAGAATCTTTTTGTCCAAGTATGTTTGGTTTAACCATTTCAAAAAATCGATAGCCCTTTGCTTGACATCTAATAGACTTTCACCATTAGGATATGGCACCGAATCATCACGACCATTTTCCTCATGCCACGCAGCAGACTCTTTGTATGAGCAGAGTTCCAAGTCTCCATAATTCACTTCACAAAGAAGTTCATTTTCAATGACTTCACAATTCGAATAGCGCGCGAAAATATTCGCTGTCTCAACAGTTCGTCTAAATGGTGAAGTGATGATGAGGTCAAGACCATTTATTTTTTCCGCTTCATTCGCCACTTGTTTTTGACCTGCCTCAGTTAAACCAAACATATCTTTGTTTTCCAGTTTTGAGCAATCGATTTCTAGTAGATTGTTTTCAGATTCTCCGTGACGAACGATGAAAATTTTGTTCCGTATCATATATTTATTCTAATTGGCCGAAAGGTTAGCTCCTAAAATTATTTCCGACAACTCCATTTTGTACGAATAGAGTGCGTTTAGCAAGCGGATTGCGTGGGGGGGTGATTTTTATGAATTTTTTATTTTTTGTTTAGTTTTTCTTAATTTGTTGGGGTTAGGCTGGTGTTATCTTTTCTTTTTTATGAATATTGATGATTGTGTTGCACTGGCGGCTCGTGAGCTCAGGTTAAGGAATTACAGCGCATCTACCAAGAAAACTTATTTATTTGAACTAAAAACGTATTTGTCTTATAAGGCATGCGATTTTGATGTTGTGGACGTGGAAAATATTCGTTCTTTTTTGAATTTTCAATATAAGAGCGGTTTATCAGGGGCCAGTATTAATTTGGCCATTAATGCCATTAAATTTTTCTATAAGCAGGTTTTAAGGGGGGAATTGCCTATCGATGTTAGATTCGCGAAAAAGCCGCGTAGGTTACCGGTGGTGCTATCTAAGAGTCAGATTGTGATTGTTTTGTCGCAGATTCATAATGCTAAACATCGTGTGATTGTTTCGCTGGCTTATGGCGCAGGTCTTCGTGTTTCTGAAATTTCCAATTTGCGTGTGCGGGATTTGGACTTTGTGACCGGCGTGATTTATGTCCGTCAGGGAAAGGGGGATAAAGATAGGATTACTGTTCTGCCGGAGAAAATTAAGCCGAAATTATTTCAGTTTATTGCGGGTAAAGCTCCTTCAGATTATCTGTTTTACAGTGAGCGCGGCGGTAAGTTGTGTACTCGCACTTTGCAAAAGGTTTTTACTAATGCCGTGTGCAGAGCTGGTATTATCAACGGTGCCACTTTTCATTCGCTTAGACACAGTTTTGCTACCCATTTGCTTGAAAATGGAGTTGATATCCGCCATGTGCAGGTTCTTTTGGGACATTCAAGCATTAGGACTACACAGATTTATACTAAAATTACTGAGCCGATGATTCAAAAGGTAAAAAGTCCGTTATAATTTGTGGTCGATATAGGATATCGCTAATTTAATGGCTTTGTAGTTGGGTGTTGACAGTCGCTTAGAAAGTCTTTATAGTTGAATTTCGCTTTGTATTTGATATATAATTTTTTATGGAAAATAATAACAATTTAAATGAGTCGATTCTTTATTATGAAAGGGTCCTTGCCCATGTTAATAGTGATAATACTGCAGTTTACGAAGTTAAGGAGGGGACTGTTGGTTCGTTTAAAGAGGTTCTTGATAGGGTTATTAATGGCAGGGATGTGGCGGATAAGGTTAATAGAGCGTGCGCCGTGCGGGTTGGGCAGATGATGTCGGAGGACGTGGAAGATGAAGATAAAAAGGAGAAAGTTTAACTTAGGTCGTTATGTGGCGCACCCGATGTTTTTGTGTGTTTTAAAGCCATTGTTAAAATAAGCATGGCAGTTTCGGCCAGATTGATCGTTTCAAAAAGGTCGGCGATTTGTAGGTCGTTCTTAAATGAATTGAGTTCGGATAGTATTTTCTGAATTTGTTTTTTTGCTAATTTCATGTCTTCGCGTTTTCGGATTATTCCGCATTTTTTCATCATTATTGTTTGAATTTTTTCTTTATAATACACTATTTTGCTTATTTCTTCGTGTAGTTCGGAGGTGTGAATTTTTTGGGTAGTGGACGGGATATTGAATTGTTTGTCGGTACGGTTGATTTTGAATAATGAATTATTATTTCTGTTTGATAATTGCGTTTTTGGCTTGCCAATATTTTTTGGTAGCGGTTTTTTTATAACCTGTTTGCTCATGATGGCGGCTTCAAGCAAGGAATTGGATGCCAGTCTGTTTGCGCCGTGAAGTCCGGTGTTTGCGCATTCGCCTGTGGCGTAGAGGTTTTGGATTGAAGTCCTTCCAAAGATGTCTGTTACTATGCCTCCGCATAAATAATGAGCTGCCGGGGTGATTTTTATTGGTTTATTATATGGGATGTTTTCCTTTTTTAATTTATTTAATATGGTGGGATATTTATTTTTTAGTCTTTTTTTGGGGATCGCTCTTAAATCTATAAATACGGGGCCTTTTTTTTGTTGATCAAAGATAGCTTTGCTGATTACGTCCCTGGGGGCCAGTTCGGCAAGCGGATGTATTTTTATCATGAAACGTTCTTTTTTGTAATTTAAGAGTACAGCGCCTTCACCCCGCAGGGTTTCGGATAGCAAAAAAAGCGGTGTGTTTTTGTTTAAGGCAACCTTATCTGGATTATTTTTAAGAGTCGACGTGCTGTTTACAAGTGCGGTCGGGTGGAATTGTACGAACTCCATTCCTTTTATTTTAGCTCCTGTGCGGTGCGCCATAGCTATGCCGTCTCCGGTGGCGATAGCGGGGTTTGTTGTTTTTGAAAAGATTTGTCCGGCCCCACCGGTAGCGAGAATAATTCGCCTGCAATATATGCTTAAGATTTTGGGGTTTGCAGTACCGATATAATTTTTTTTAGTCTCTTGATCGGTATATCTGTAAGTAGTGTTTTTATTTATTTTTTTTTGTGTTTTTGAATTTGAAATATATTGAACTCCGATACACTTTTTCTCCGTTTGATTCATTACCAAATTAAGCGCAAAACAGTTTGTTTTTACGGTTATGTCGGGATTTTTTTTTATCTCTTTTATTAAATTGTTTTCAATGTTTTGGCCGATTTTGTCTTTGTGATAAAGAACTCGGTTTTTACTGTGCCCTCCTTCCAGTTTAAGGTTATATCGGTTGGCTTGTTCGCGCTCGAAGGTAACACCGAATCTTTCCAGTTCTTTAATCGCTGTCGGAGCTTTTTTGATTATGTATTCAACGGTTTTTTGATCATTCAGGTAATGTCCGGCTTTTAGCGTGTCTGTTATGTGTTTTTTGAAGTTATCGTCACTGCTAATCGCCGCGGCTACTCCGCCCTGAGCATACCAGGTGTTGGACTTCTTCAGTTCGGATTTTGTTAAAATAAGAACGGTTCCTTTTTTCGCGGCGTATAGCGCGCTCATTAAACCGGCTATTCCGGATCCGATAATTACGAAATCATAGCGTTTAGTTTTAGTTATGCATTTTTTGTCCGTATGCCCCATTTTTTAAGGTCTTGAAAGAAGTTGGGATATGTTTTTTTGACACAGTCGGGATCTTTAATTATTATGTCTGATATTTTGGTGCCGGCAACGGTAAAACACATAGCCATTCTGTGGTCGTCATATGTTTCTATTTCCGCTCCGTGTAAGCCGGTCGGGTCTCCGTCTATTTCAATGTAAGTTTTACCGGTTTTTACATTCGCGCCGATTTTTCGTAGTTCGTTTTTTAGAGCGGTAATTCTGTCCGTTTCTTTAACTTTCAGGTTTCCCAGGCCGGTTAATATGGATTTGCCGTCCGCGAAGGCGCATAGAATTGCGACGGTCATTGCGGCGTCCGGCATTTTATTAAGGTCAATTTTACCCAGCGGTTTAAGTTTTGAGGGACCTTCGATTCTATAATATTCATTAATATTTATGTTTTTAGAGCTGTTGGGCGTACTTTTGGCGTTTAATGGCAATGATTTTTGTTCAGATGAACTGTTTTCGTATTTTGTTTTATTAACAATGCATCCCATTTTTTTCAGGATTTTTATAAATGCCAGATCGGCTTGCGCGGAATCCGCCGGTACATTTATGATCTCGGCGCTACCGCAGTTTAAAGCGGCGATCGCCAAAGGATAACTGGCTGATGAAGCGTCTCCTTCAACAAAATATTCCGTACCTTTATATATGTGCGGGTCGGTTTTGAACTTTTTATTATTGATGTTTTGTATATAGCCGCCAAATGTTTTGATTGTATCCAGTGTCATTTTTATATAGGGGGGGGAAGTGAGTTTGCCTTGAACGCGGATTACAGCGGGGGCATTGGCATACGGAGCGATCATCAGGAGAGCCGATATATATTGACTGCTTATTGATCCGACTACGCTTGTGGTTTCTCCTTCTAACGGGCCGCAAATTGTAAGTGGCGGACAACCGTTTTCGTTCAGAAATTTTACTTCCACGCCCCAGCCGTCCAGCGCGTCGGTAAGGTCGGCGATCGGGCGCATTTGCATTCTTTCATTGCCTGTGATCGTATATTCATTTGCTTGCGATGCCAACGCCGCCGTTAGAAATCTGACCGCAGTGCCGGCGTTGCCCAAATACAGAGGGCGGTTAATTTTGCCGAATTTTCCTCCAACGCCTTCGATAATTATGCTTGAACTGTTTTTTTGTACTCCCACTCCAAGCCTCTTTAATGTTTCGATCATGACGACGGTGTCGTCACTTAAAAGGGGATTATAAATTACGCTTTTCCCCTTAGCCAATGCGGCTAAAAGCAATGCTCTGTTGGTGTAGCTTTTAGATGATGGTACTTCGGTTTTTATGTTCAGCTTTTTATGAGACGGGACTATTTTGATCATTTTATTGATTCAAGAAAGGATTAATTGGAATTAAATTTAGGTCAGAATTTTACGCAGGTCATTTTGTGAAATTTTTTCGTTTATGATTACATGTCCGATTTGATCTGGTATGATAAATTTTGTTTTGCTAAAGCTACTTTTTTTGTCTCGTGAAATGATTTTCCAGATTTGATCCGTGTTTGTTTTTTTAAGATATTTTGAGGTATTTTTGTTTTCAAGTTGAAGCAGAGTGATCAAATTATTAATTCTATCCGCATTTGATTCGTTTAGTATTTTCTTGCCGGCGGCTATTTTGTTTATTAATTTCATGCCGGTGGCAATGGCTTGTCCGTGCGTAATTTTGTGGTCCGACAAGGTTTCTAAGGCGTGGCCAATGGTGTGTCCGTAATTCAAAATTATTCTTTTATCACTTTCTTTTTCGTCTTGTTCAACTATTTTCGCCTTAATCGCGCATGATTTTTTAATAAGGTCTTTAATAATATTGAATTCAGACGTCGTCCATTCATTGGGCGGTGTGTTTAATACGGTTGCCTTATTTTCTATTTGTTCATACATTTTGCGGTCATGTATTACACCGTATTTAAGTACTTCACTAAGTCCGTTTTTGTATTCCGTATCGGGTAGTGTTCTTAAAGCGGAAGGATCAATCAATACCATTTCGGGCTGATAAAAAGTTCCGGCCAGGTTTTTGCCGCCGGTCAGATTAACTCCGGTTTTTCCGCCCACGGAAGAGTCGGCCATGGCTAGAAGCGTTGTGGGTATTTGTATATAGCTGATTCCTCTCATGTAAATTGAGGCGGTAAAGCCCGCTATGTCTCCGGTAACTCCGCCGCCCAGCGCGATAATTTTGTCTTTCCTTATGTATCCTTTATCAATCAGTTGATTCAGAAGTTTTTCAACTGTTTGCATTTTTTTTGATTTATCACCGGGCGGAAATGTGAATAGATGGCATTTAATTCCCGCCTTTTTTAAAGCTTTTTGTAAGTTTCTACCATAATGTTTGGCAACGTTTCGGTCGCTTATAATTGCATAAGCGGGTCCATTAGAGATTTTTGTATGTACTTTATTCAGCAGCCTTTCCTCAATAAAAATATTATACGACTTGTCTTTGTTTTTTTTCAGTTTTACTGTAATTGTTTCGGATTTCATGTAAGGGCTTAAAAGAACATACTTTATGTGGCGGATATTGGCAGGGATAAGATGATTTATATTTAGTGCACTACATTTTACGGCCGACCGCTTGCGCTACTTTACGGGTTTCATTCATAATTTGATCGAATGCACCGGGAGTTATTGCCTGGTCGCCGTCGCAAAGGGCTTGTTCCGGGTTCGGGTGAACTTCTACAATTATTCCATCCGCGCCGCATGCTATGGCCGCTTTTATCATAGGGCCGACCAGTGATGGTTTACCTGTGGAGTGAGTTGGGTCCACAATAATTGGCAAGTGGCTGATTTCTTTGACCAGAGGCACCGTGGCAAGCGCTAGTGTGTTTCGGGTTTCTTTTTCAAACGTTCTGATTCCGCGTTCGCATAGTATGACGTTTGAATTTCCGTTTTTCATAATATGCTCTGCCGCCAGCAGGAATTCATTTATCGTTGCGCTGATGCCTCTTTTGAGTAAAATTGGTTTTTTGGTTTTGCCTACTTCTTTTAATAAATTGAAGTTTTGCATGTTTCTGGCACCTACTTGAAAAATATCGGTATGTTTATGAACCAAATCTATGTCCCTTATATCCATTATTTCGGTTACGCTTTTTAAGCCGTGGCGTTTGGCGGTTTCTGCCAGTAAAACAAGTCCGTCGGGGCCCATGCCTTCAAATGAATAGGGGCTGGTTCTTGGTTTGTATGCTCCGCCCCGCATTATTTTCGCTCCTGACTTTTTAACTGCCGCTGCTGCTTTTTCCATTTGCGTTTCGTTTTCAATAGCGCACGGTCCGGCCATCATGGCTATTTCATCACCACCCACTGTTACCCCTTCTCCAAGGTCAATGATAGTGCTTTCATGTTTTGTTTCACGGCTGGCAAGTTTGTACGGATTCAAAACCGCCATTACTTTATCTACTTTCGGAAGTGAATGGATATGTTGTTGATCGACTGGTCTTTCATCACCTATTACTGCAATAACGGTTCTTTCAATTCCGTATAAAGGGATCGGCTTAAGATTTAATTTTTCAATATTGTTTAAAACTCGTTCTATGCTTTCTTTTTCCGCGTAGGGTTTCATTACGATAATCATGTTTTTGATTGTTAGATTATAATTGATGTTGCAGGTGTGATTATTATGCGAACTTTGTTCGGCACAGCGTTAGGAATTTTACATTGTTGGGAGGGTTAAGTATATTAAAAATAGCTCCTCTTTTTTTTGAGAGGAGTAATTGCTTACACGATCAATACTCCTCTCTATTTAAGGAAGAAAAAGAAGAAGTATGAAAAAGGAGAACCGTTCAGAATGGCGTTATTTAAGTTCGTTTTTTGGGATTGGTTCTTTTCCATGTCGAGTGTATTATTGCCTCTGAAGTGTTTTTTTGCAAGTTTTATGTTAATAGACGCCCATTCCCATCTCCATTTCAGTAAAGATTTTTCCGATTATGAAGCGGTAATATTAAGAGCCGGCAGAGCGGGTGTAAAAGGGCAAATTTTGGTCGGATGCGATATCAAGGATTCTTTAAACGCTTTGGCTTTCGCGAAAAGAAACGCGTCGTTTTATAAAGAAAAAGGGGACGGCAAGTTTTGGTGTGCGATCGGTATTCATCCGCATGACGCAGTTCACTTAACGGATCAAGTACTGAAGGATTTTGAAAAATTGATAAAAAAAGAAAACGGCAGAATCAAACTTATCGTGGCTATTGGTGAAATCGGGCTGGATTATTTCCGCAATTTGCAGGCGGAGGACATTCAAAAAAACGCTTTTACGGAACAACTTAAATTGGCAAAAAAACTTGATTTGCCGGTGGTTATCCACCAAAGGGACGCGTGGGAAGATACGATTGGAATTTTGAATAAAGTCGGTAACAAAAGAGTGGTTCTGCACAGTTTTACCGGAGGAATTGAAGAGGCTAGGGAGTGCATTCAAAGGGGATATTACATTTCTTTTTCCGGGATGCTTACTTATCCCAAAAATGATCATTTAAGTAATGTGGCGCGGATGGTGCCCCGCGACAAATTTATGGTGGAAACCGATTGTCCGTACTTGCCTCCGCAGATGTACCGCGGGCAAAGAAACGAGCCGGCGTTTGTGGTGGAAACGGCCAAAGAGTTTGCGCGTGTGAACGAGATGGATTTGGAAGAAGTGAGTAAACTTTCAACAGCTAATGTTGAGGCGTTTTTTGGAGTGAAGTTTGTTTGATAAACGCTTTGGCGGTTGGTTTTAATTGTTATTTTGTCTTAGTCGAAAGTACCTTTGCCGCTGATGCAATATCCTTTATTTTTGGGGTGATTATATTTTCAAAGCCGATTTTTTTTGATTCGGTAACGCGCTTTTCCAGTTGGGAAACGTTGCGCAGTTCTCCGCCCAGGCCGATTTCGCCAATGTAAACGGTGTTTGAAGGTAAGGGTTGTTTTTTGAGTGAGGAAATTACGGCCATTATTATGGCCAAGTCGGACGTGGGGTCGCTTAATTTGTAGCCACCGACAATGTTTATGTAGACATCGTGCTCCGCCACGTTAAGCCCCAGATGTTTCTGAATTACCGCGAGCAGAAGTTGTAGACGGTTGATGTCGTATCCGCTGGCGGCGCGCTTGGGATAACCGAATGGCGTTGGTCCGGTAAGCGCTTGTACCTCCACCAAAAGCGGTCGGGTTCCCTCAATTGTCGTGGTAATGGCAGAGCCGAAGGCGTCTTCTTTACGACCTTCCAAAAAATGTTTGGAGGCGTTTTTAACTTCCTCCATGCCTGACTGTATCATTTCAAACAGTCCGATTTCGTTGGTGGAACCAAAGCGGTTTTTAAGTCCGCGCAGAATTCGCAAATCGGCAAATCTTTCCCCTTCAATAAGTAAAACCGTATCCACTAGATGTTCCAGAATTTTGGGGCCGGCCAGATTGCCGTCTTTGGTCACGTGGCCGATTATCATTATGGGTACACGGCTTTGTTTGGCAAATTTCATCAGCGTTTCTGTGCAGTAGCGAACTTGGCTTATGGATCCGGCGATGGAGGGAATCTCCGAAGATGAAACCACTTGAATGGAATCTATCACCACGAAGTTGGGCGCGGTTTCGCTGTTGCCGGTTTTTGAGCGGTTGCCGCCAATTGTTTCCATAATGTTTTCCAGATTGGTTTCACCGACCGCGAAAATGTTTTCGTTGTCAATTCCCATGCGTTTGGCGCGCAGGCCAATTTGCGAAGGGGATTCTTCTCCGGAAACGTATAGTGTTTTTTTGCTCAAAGACGCCACTTTCTGGCAAACGCGCAAAGTGAGAGTGGATTTGCCGATGCCGGGTTCACCGCTCATCAGTATCATACTTCCTTCAATAATGCCGCCGCCCAGCACGCGATCAAACTCGCTGATGCCGGTTACAATTCTGTTCTCGCTCTCACCGTGCATGGCAAGTGGCGCCGGCTGGGCGGCTATGCTTGCGTGTTTCCGAGCGGAGTGCGCCATGTCCACAACATCTTCCATAAAAGAGTTCCATGTTTCACATTCCGGGCATTTACCCAACCATTTTTGGCTGTTATATCCGCATTTTTCGCAAACGTACATTGTTTTTAGTTTCATCGACTTAATAAGTAATCGTATATTTTTTCGGTTTTCTTTACCATTTCGCCAACGTCGAATTTTTTTACATGATGACTGGCTACGTAAGTTAATTTTTGGCGTAGAGGCTTGTTTTCCATAAGTTGCAGAATTTTTTCTTTTAACGATTCCACATCCTTCGCTTTAACCAGAAGCCCTGTTTTATTGTTTTCAATGATTTCGGGAATGCCGCCCACGTTGGATCCGATTACAGGGATACCTGCTTCCATCGCTTCCAGAATTGCCAGACCGAATGCCTCTTTAATACTGGCCAGTACAAACAGGTCACTGGCTCCAAGCAGAAAGGCTATTTCTTTTTGACTTCCGGTTAAAGTCACTTTATCGTCAAGTTTTAAATTTTTTATTAATTTTTCCAGTTTTTTTCTTTCAGGACCTTCACCCACAATGGTCAACTTAACTTTTTCTTTTTTCTCCGCCACTTTGGCGAATGCTTCAATTAGGTAGTTAAGACCTTTTCTTTCATGAAGCGCCGCCACGGAAATGATTACAAAATCGTCGGCTTTGGCATTGAATATCCTTTGCTTGATATGCAGTTTTTGTTGATTTACAAAGTGGATCAAAGGTTTTCGGAACTCTTCCAGGTCTATTCCGTTATGAACAGTAACAATCTTGTTTTTTAGTTGGGGATAAAGTTTCAGAAGCATCTTTCGATTGGCGTTTGAAACGGCGATTTCGAAATCGGTTTTTTTCAGGCATTTTTTTTTGAAGCTGTTTTTTAATCCGGAAAGAGGGAAGGGGTCGTGCTCTGTGGCAAGTACTTTTGTCTTTTTTTTATCAACAGCGCCAAATGCGTATCTGCAAGCGCCCGGGTTCCAGAGTTGAATGTGCAAAAGATCGGGTTTTTCTTTTTTTAAGATCTTTTTAAGCTGACCTCCGTGTCTCGGATCATGTTTATGCGCTACTTTTAGTCTGTGCACCGGGAATCCATGGTCCATCCATTGTTTGCACCATTCGTCCAGTTGTTTGTATTTGGAGCAAATTAGCGTTATTTTATATTTTTCTTTATTAAGATTGCGGGCAAGTAGAAGTATATGGTGTTCAGCTCCCCCGTAAATGGGGGTGTCCGTGTAAAAAGCGATTTTTTTTTGGAATAGTGCTGTTTGCATCGTATACAATTTATATCAACGGTAAGTGCCAGGCAAGGATTCGAATAAAGCTTGTAGAAAAATTTGATAAATGCTAATTTATCACTTGTGTTTCAGGCGTTTTGTGGGCGAGTAGCTCAGTCGGTAGAGCAGACGGCTCTTAACCGTAAGGTCCAGGGTTCGATCCCCTGCTCGCCCACCAGAACAAAAATCAACGGCGCAATACTGCGTCGCTTTTTTATTCTCGCTCGGACGCTTACTTGTGTAAGCTTACCTCGTCTCGAATAAAAGCTCCTTGTATTGCTTGTTTCTTTTTGTTTTTGCCAATTAGATTGTTGGCACTTCGTTGGCGGGTTTGACCGTGATTGTCCCGCTCATGGTCGGATGCAGTTCACAGGTGTATTCAAAAGTGCCTTCATTGAAAAATTTGACCGTGTATGCGTCGCCGGGTTTGAGAGTGCCGCTGGACAGAAATTTATCGTCATCTGTAACGGTGTGATCGGTGTCATCGTTGTTGGTCCATTTAACTTTTGATCCTACACCAATTGTCATGTTTTTGGGGTTGTAGAAATTGTTATCTATACTTACGTTCCATGTAAAAGCTGTGGTTTCTTCTTCTTCTTCTTCTTCAGGTTCATCAGTCGATTCTTCCGTTAATGCTTCCCCAAAATAATTCAGTCCGTGTTCCTGAATATATAATAGTCTGTAAATTACTTCGGCAAGGCTTCCTCTGGTCATTCCTTGGTCGGGATATACTTTGTTCAGGTCGTCCGAGTCTATAAGGTTTTTGTCTTTGGCGTATTGAATGTATGGCGCGTACCATTGGCCTGCGAATGCGTCGGCGTAGGGGTTTTGCGTAACATCGATTCCGCTTAAATCGATATTATAACCAAGCTGAACGATTTTTAAGGATTCTACCAGGTTTATTTGATTTGCCGGTTTAAAACTACCGTCCGGATAACCTTCAACGATTTTCATTTCGACGGCTTTGGTTATGTACGGCGCGTACCAGGCTTGCGAATCGGTGTCCGTAAAGTCGGCCTGACTGTTTGTTGAGGTTGGGTCGATATCGGCGCCCAGAAGTACTATTTTTAAAGCTTCCACTCTGTTGACCATTTGATCCGGTTTAAATGTGCCGTCGGGGTAACCGTCAATAATTCCTCTTTCCTGAAGATCCAGAATGGCGTCGTAATTGGGATGGTCCGCGCTCAGGTCATTAAAACCAGCGGCAAGTACAGGTTGAGCGGTAATGGCGAACAGACTTAAAGCTATGATCGGCTTGATAAATTTTTTTATTATCATTTGATAGAAATTAGTTTATAAAAATATCTTGAATTTGATTAGCATGATACATTAATAATTGCTGTTTTTCCATGAATCAAACTATGAATTTGTTTTTAATAAATACAATTTGATGCGAAGTTTGGAGTTCGGATTAGATACCGGTGAAAGTCTGCATGAAGAATTGATACGGGCACGTGCCATGATTGACAGAGACGCGCTTAATAATGATTTTGAGTATAGAAATCTGCCAGTCAGGTATGATCAGCTGATTACGGGGGTGGAATATTTTATGAATCTGATGTCCGCCAATAAGCCGGAATTGGCGGCCGCGCTTTTTAAATTGGATGCGTTTCGAAGAGCTCTTTACGGTATGGATTCAGTTGCTACTGTTCAGACTCATCCTTCTTTTGGGGTGATGGTTAACGATTATGAACTGAGTGTTTTAAAGAGAGCGCTTGAAGGTGAGCTGTTTTCCGTTTTCGACATTAGAAAGGACAATAGGGCCGATACGTTTATGGTCGTTAATAAAATGACCGCGGGTAATATTATGCAGCGGAATTCCGATGTTTTTGACGACATTACGGCGGCAAATCCCGTTCCGTATATTAAAAGAACCGTGGTTGATCCTTTAAGAAGCGGCGGGGAGCCGGCGGCTACCAAAGAGTACGGGCTTTTAAGCGGTTTTCCAAGGGAGTCGGTAAGACGTTATCCATATTTCCACAGGTTTAGAGTAAAATATCTGGAGTTCGGAGATATCTATCAGAAATTTTTGTTTCACGAAGCTGAGGCTAATGAAGTTTATGACGTGATTGAAAATTTGCTGGTAAATGATAAAGAAAAAACTTTTTTGCGCCGTGTGCTTTCAATGCACGCAAGGTTCAGCGACAGAAGGGCTGTTATGATGGGGCAATTTTTGATGCTTGATCCCGCGGATATGTATTATGCCCAGCGAAGACAGCAGTGGTTCAGATATTTTGACAGTGTTTATAAACCGGTGATGCGAAATATTGTTTATTACTAGTTATTATGCCGGAATTACCGGAAGTTGAAACTATTGTCAGAGAGCTTAAATCCTCGGCTACGGGCAAGGTTTTGCGTAGGATAGAATCCAGGCTGGAATCGGTTTGCAAATTTGATCCTTCGCTTGAAGTTGATGATTTGAGTTTGCGGGTTTTGGATGTTAAGCGCAGGGGCAAGTTTATTGTTATTGTTCTGGAAAATGATTTAAGAATTATCGTTCACTTGCGTATGACCGGCAGGTTGATGTGGTATGTGGAGTCTGCGCGAGAAAAATATGTTAGGGCGGTTTTTCATTTTAAGGATGGTGACGAATTGTTTTTTTCGGATGTTCGCAAGTTCGGGAAAGTTTGGTTTTTAAGGTCGGAAAATTTTGAATTGTTAACGGGGATCAGTCGTTTGGGTAAAGAGCCTTTTGATATGGGTTATGAAGAGTTTATGGATCTTTTTTATAGGGACTATAACGGGGCACGAAAGAAAGGTTATTTGAAAAATTCTTTATTGAGACAGGATTTGGTCGCGGGAATCGGTAATATTTACGTTGATGAAATATGTTTCAGGTCGGGTTTGCATCCGGCATCCAGAATCGAAAAAATTCCCAAATACAAGTTTAGGGATCTTTATGAAAATGTTGGGTTTTGTCTTAAAGAAGGAATTGAAAATTGTGGCGTATCAATGTCGGATTTTGTTGGTACAAAGGGGGATTTGGGCAGGCATCAACAGTATTTGAAAGTTTACGGCAGGGCGGGCGAGAAGTGTTATTATTGCGACTCGGAAATTGTTAAGATCAAGACGGCGGGGCGGGGGACGTATGTTTGTCTTAAGTGTCAAGTTAAAAAATAGAAGATTCAGTTTGTTTCTTGAAATCTTTCAACGGTGTAGGTTTTTACTTCAAGATTGTTTGATTTCCAGGCATTGGGATCCAGGCCGGCTTTTTGGCAAAGACTGCTTAAAAAAGCGCTTTTGTCGGGTAGGCTTTCCCATACCTGGGGTAAGTAAGTAGCTTCGTTGTAGCTTTTTTTTATTATTACTCCTGTTTCACCGGGTGAAAGTTTGTTTAATAAGTCTTGAGTGTTTTGGTAGGGTAATTTTTTGGGGATGCTGAGGACCGATATCTCGATTTTAATCTGATCCAGATCATCTTCTTGCAGTGGATAAAAGCGAGGGTCGTGAAAAGCGGCGGCCCGCGCGTTGTCTATGACGTCTTTATAAAGATTTTGGATTGGCATGATGTGGCCGATACAGCCGCGCAGATTATCATTAATTGTCAGTGTTATGAATGTAGCGCGTTTTTGTTTTAAATTAGGCGTTAATTCATTTTCTCCAATTTCAATCTTCGTATCGTGTGATCCGGTTAGATATGTAGTTATTGCCTTTCTGGCAAGCTTTAAGAGTGTTTTTTCTTCATCTTTTGAATACATTTTTTATTCTTAATGATATTTTATTTGTAAATTTTTAAAGCACCATAGCCGACAACAGCACTTTTATCGCCGGCCGTGTCTCCCGAATTTTCATAATCCAATAGTTGAATTCGATATTGATTGTTCAGAGCCAGTCTCATGATAATTCTGATTCCCGTAATTCCGCATGCATCGATTTTATCTTCCTGTTTGGTTTTAAGTGTTTGAATAATATCCAGTGAGCGGGAGTCTCTCTGTTTGGCTTGTTCGTAAGCCATGTAGTGGGAAAGGTCGGAAGAAATTATGAACAGTGAATCATTTTTAATAAAGTGGGGTTGAAGGATTTCCGCCATTTGATCAGCCGATGTTTCTCCGAGCAGAATCGGCACGATTTCAATTTTTTTTAATGTTCGCATAAGAAAGGGGAGTTGTACTTCAAGGCTGTGTTCGCGTTCGTGTGCTTCAGGGATAAAACTCAGTCCTTTTTGTGTCAGTTCGTTATATATTTTTTTATTAACTTTAACTTTTCCAAGCGGAGTGATGTAGTTGTCGTAATTTCCTACAGAAGAGGTTATATAGGTTGTGTGGGAGGGAGCCAGTATAAAAATATTTAATTTTTTTTGTGAAATTTTTTTGAGAAGATTGTACCCGCGCGCGGCGGTCGCCCCGGAATAAATGTATCCGGCGTGCGGTACAATTAAACCTTTTATCTGTTCGTTGTAATTTTTTTCGTCAGTTTTGGTGGTTGTTGTGTTTTCTGCGCCTTTCAGCAGTGCGTCAATGTTTCTTATTAACGTATCCGGATCGGCTGGGTAAAACATGCCGGCGACCGCCGCTTCTCTATCCATTATTAATTATTAAGTATAGCGTCCAGCGATTATTGTATCGCATTTTCGGCATCTATTATTATTTAAATTGTTTTCTATTAAATAACCGTTTCTTTTAATAACGGTTTCATTGCATTTCGGGCAGATGGTGTTTTCTTTATCAGGCAAAGCTATATTCCCAATATAAACATATTTTAATCCGGCCGCTTTGCCTATTTCATATGCTCTAAGTAGCGTTTCTATGGACGTCGCTTCTTCTTCCATCATGTATGCGGGGTGATACCTTGAAATGTGCCATGGTAAATCAGCGCTGATACCGGCAAGAAATTTCGCGATCGATTCTAATTCTTGATCGGAATCATTCTGGTTTGTAATTATCAGCGTTGTTACTTCTTCCCATATACCCTGATCCCATATCCATTTAATATTCTCTTTCACCGGTTTTATTCTGGCACCGCAGAGTCCTTTGTAGAATTTGGGATTCCACGCTTTGAGGTCTATATTTATCGCGTCCAGGTACGGGCGAATTTTTTTTAATGCTTCTATGCTTTCAAAACCGTTGGAGACATAAACGGTTTTTAGTTCGGCCTTTTTGGCAAGTACGGCGGTATCATAAGCATATTCGAAAAAAATGGCCGGTTCGTTATATGTAAAAGCTATCGCCGGGATTTTATTGTCTAAACAAAATTGAACCGCGTCTTTAGGTAATAGTGAATATCCCGCTTTTTCAATTTTATCCGTGTCATGTGATTTATGAAATTGGCTCAGATCCCAATTTTGGCAAAATGAACATCTAAAGTTACAACCCACTGTTCCAAAAGAGAAGATTTCGCTGCCTGGATAAAAATGGTACAAAGGTTTCTTTTCAATCGGGTCCACGTTGGAAGCAGACGCCCTTCCATAAATAAGCAGTTTTAATTGTCCGTTCTGGTTTTTTCTGATTCCGCAAATTCCGGTTTTCCCGTTTGATATTTTGCAGTGATGATTGCAGGCCAGACATTCGATCAGATCTTTTTTGTACGGTCTGCTCATCCAGGCGTTTTTGATCATATAAATATTTTACTCTATTATCTTAGTTTGCAAATCAATCAAATTTGACACAAGTGTAATTTGTTTATAAGTTATAATTGTTTAACTTTTACATATGAAACCTGACGAACATGTCTTTGTATCGTTGGATGAAGAAGAAATCATAGCGGCTGTGGAAGGAGCTAATGTCGAATCGAAAGGTGAAGGTGAATTGGGAATTAGAAGAACGGATAAAATAGCTTCCGGAGTGTTTGATCAATCCAAAAATAACGTTAACAGTTTTCTCAGTGGTGCCGAGGGCGGGAATCGAACCCGCACAGTATTGCTACTACGGGATTTTAAGTCCCGCGCGTCTACCAATTCCGCCACCTCGGCGCGCGTTTCAATTTGTTAACTTAACGAGAAAGATTTTACGATTTTTTCTACAGTTTGCAATACACTTTCGGATTCTCGAGGTGAAACCGCTCCTGTTACGATAAAAGATTTGTTGCCGGTTACTCCGTAAGTCTGCACGTATTTGACAAGATTTTCCGACGCTGTTTTTCTGGCTTCGAAACGTGTTATTAGCGTTTCGACTTCTTCGCCCTCCTTTAAGATTTTAACCGTTTGTTTGTCTTGTTCGTTGTAATCCGTAAGTCCGTCGGCTTGTCTGTTTACCACCATTTTTGCGTATTCAAGACTGCTTATGGGTTCTTGCAGTTGTTTGGTTACTATATTTACATTCGCTGTAAAAGTTTCGTTTTTGACATTATTCCTGAAAACCACGACAGTTACGTCCGGTACTTCCGCCGTGAATTCATCTTCATTTATTACTTCCCACGCGCTGGGAACGCCGATATTAAAATCTTGCGTTTTGTATGTGGTATAGCCTTCTTCAGTAATGCCTTCGTCTTCCGACTCATCACCAAAATTAAAGCATCCGGCCAATAAAAAAATCATTGTTAGTGTGAGGATGGATTTTATGGCTGGGTTCATGAAGTATTGTTAAATTGTTTTAATCGTCTTGCATTTTACTTGATTTTTGATATTTAATGCAAACTCAGTACATGGTTATATATTAGGACTCTTGCTCTAATCGAGCAGTAGTGTATCATGGTCTGGATAAAAAATAATTATGCTTAAAAAAAGGGAACCACTAAAAATTGGTATTCTGGATTTTGAATCTATTCATCACGCAATAGAAGGTGATGCTGTTGGAAGTAAAACCATGAATCCGACAAAATTCTTTACCGATGCTATTAAGTTGCTGGGATATACGCCGGTAGTTTATAAGGTGGATAAATGCCAGATGTTTTTTGGGAAAAGCGGTGCGTCCATTTTATATAATAATAAACCTATTAAAGGTTGTGATATTTTGATACCGCGCCTTGATTTTTCGGTGAATATAGACTTGGAGGTTTCAATTATTAAACAGTTTCAATTAATGGGTATACCTGTGTTGAATAAGTATTTACCTATTTCAAGGGCGAAAAATAAATTAAGAACTATGCAGATTTTGACTCGGCATAAAGTGCCTGTTCCTAAAACTATCATTTTAAGAAGATTGGATGATCTTGATACCGGGATCAGGAAGCTTGGGGGGTATCCTGTGATTATTAAGGCGCCATTCGGTTCTTACGGTAAAGAGGTAGCGATGCTAGAAAGCAGAAGGTCTTTAACTTCGGCGCTTGATATTATGTGGAAGCAAAACAGAACCAGTATTATTCTTATTCAAGAATATATACATGAAGCTGGTGACAGTGATTTGCGTGCATTTGTGGTAGGAAACAAAGTTGTTGCGAGTATGAAGAGGACGGCCAGGGTGGGGGATTTTAGGTCAAATTTGCATTTGGGTGGGAGTGCCTCTTTGATTAAATTAACTAAAGAGGAAGAAAAAATGGCGGTAAGGGCTACGAAGGCGTTGGGTTTGAATGTTTGCGGTGTTGATATATTGCGATCAAAAAACGGGCCGGTGGTGATGGAAACCAACGCTAATCCGGGTATCAGCGGAATTATGAAAACAACGGGGCGTAATGTTGTTTCGGAAATTGTTAGTTACGCGGCGGAATCTGTTCAAAAATTGAATAAAAAAAAGTAAAATGCAGGATCAATTACAAATCGGCATATTGGATTACAGTGATCTTTCCCGCGCGAGCGGTGGTCTTTCGGGAACCACGATCAAAGAGATGCACGCACTGAGGGAAGAGATAAAAAAAGCCGGTCATGTGCCGATTGCTTACAAGGTTCCTAAGTGTAAGATGTTTTTTCACGGGAAAAAAGCGGAGATTTTGTATAATAACAAGAAGATTAAAGGGTGCGATGTAATGATCCCCAGAGTGGCGGTTACCAATAAAATCGATCTGGAGGTTTCTTTGGTTAAACAGTTTCAGATGATGGGCATGCCTTTGATTAACGATTATCTTTCCATATCCAGAGCTAAGAATAAATTGAGAACGTTGCAAATATTGTGTCAGAAAAAATTGCCGGTACCCAAAACTATTGTTGTCAGGAAGTTTGAATTTATTGATGAAGCTATTAAGAAAGTGGGTGGGTATCCGGTGATATTAAAATCTCCATTCGGTTCTTACGGAGCGGGTGTTGTGATTGTGGAAAGCCGGAGGTCTCTTTATTCGGCTTTGGATGTTATCTGGATGAGTATGAAGACCAATATAATTTTGATTCAGGAATATGTGGCGGAAGCTGTAGGGTGCGATTATCGCGCTTTTGTTGTTGGTGATAAAGTTGTGGCGGCTATGAAAAGAACGGCCAAGTCGGGTGAGTTCAGGTCAAACTTGCATTTGGGAGGAGAAGCCAGTCAGGTTAAATTGATTAATGAAGAGCAGAGGATCGCTGTGCGTTCAACACAAGCGATGGGATTGCAAATGGCGGGCGTGGATATTTTAAGGTCCGATCATGGACCTGTGATTATGGAGGTTAATGCCAACCCCGGTTTTTATGGTTTGGCAAATATTACAGGTGTTAACGTGGCAAAACATGTTGTGGATTTCGCGATCGAATATGCTAAAAAAGCCCGTAATAAAAATGGCGGGCTTTCATTAGGCAAAAAAAAGTAGTTTTTATTTTTTATTTGCTACGATTTTATCAATCAGACCATATTTTAAAGCTTCTTCGGATGTCATGAAAAAATCCCTTTCGGTATCTCTTTCAATGTTTTTGATAGACTGTCCGGAATGAGCTACAAGTATATTATTCAGTCTTTTTTTGGTTTTTAATATATGATCGGCGTGAATGGAAATGTCTGTCGCTTGTCCTTCAATACCACCCAGTGGTTGATGAATCATTACTTCTGCGTTGGGTAGCGCAAATCTTTTACTTTTGGCTCCACCGGTTAAAAGTATTGCTCCCATAGAAGCGGCCATTCCCACGCATACGGTGGAAACGTCGGGTTTAACTAACTGCATTGTGTCGTAAATGGCCAGGCCCGCCGTAACGTGGCCGCCCGGGCTATGTATATATAAGGTAATGTCTTTGTTGGAATTTTCACTTTCAAGGAATAGAAGCTGAGCAATAACGTTATTGGCAACATTGTCATTGATTCCGGTTCCCAAGAAAACTATGCGGTCTTTTAATAATCTTGAATAAATATCATAGGCTCTTTCACCGGCGTGTGTTTTTTCTATTACTGTGGGTATTAATATATTGTTTTGAATTTGTTCCGATTTTGATGATTGATTGTTTTGATTTTGAGTCATATTTTTATTAAAAAATTATTCAATGTCTGATAAATTTTAGCATAAAAAGGCTTAATCTGCTATTTAAAAAAACATAAAAAAAGATATTGACTTTGTTGATTTCTATACGTAAAATTGCTCTGCTATGTGGGCTGGAATAGCACGCATGTAATTAAAATTAATCTGATCTTTAACATTCAGACTGTAATAGAGAAGTGTCCCGCGACGAGACCAAATTCGTCGCAAACGTTTATCCAAAAGTTATAAAACTTTTATTTGAAGAGTTTGATCCTAGCTCAGGATTAACGCTGGCGGTGTGCATAACACATGCAAGTCGAGCGCCCACCACTTTGCTCACAAATTTCTACTTCGTCAGGAAAGAAAAATTCGTTCTCTGTATTAACAGATACGGTTCACTAGAATTTTTGCTTTCCTTCCTTGTATAAAATTTGCGATCAGAGTGGTGGGAGCGGCAGACGGGTGAGTAACACGTTGGAACCTGCCCCAAAGTCAGGGATAACCAGTAGAAATATTGGCTAATACCGGATAGTCACGAAAGTGTAAAGCTTTTGCGCTTTGGGAGGGGCCTGCGGTCTATCAGCTTGTTGGTAAGGTAACGGCTTACCAAGGCTATGACGGATAGCTGGTTTGAGAGAATGATCAGCCACAATGGAACTGAGACACGGTCCATACTCCTACGGGAGGCAGCAGTGAGGAATCTTCCGCAATGGGCGAAAGCCTGACGGAGCAACACCGCGTGAAGGATGAAGGTCGTAAGATTGTAAACTTCTTTTCTGAGGGAAGAATTCTGACGGTACCTCAGGAATAAGCATCGGCTAACTACGTGCCAGCAGCCGCGGTAAGACGTAGGATGCAAGCGTTATCCGGAATTATTGGGCATAAAGAGTTCGTAGGCGGTTTGTTAAGTTGGATGTTAAATTTTTGAGCTCAACTTAAAAAAAGTATCCAAAACTGGCAAACTGGAGACTGGTAGAGGTAAGTGGAATTCTGCATGTAGGGGTAATATCCGTAGATATGCAGAGGAACACCAAAAGCGAAGGCAGCTTACTGGCCCAGTTCTGACGCTCAAGAACGAAAGCGTGGGTAGCGAACGGGATTAGATACCCCGGTAGTCCACGCCCTAAACTATGAACACTAGGTGTTGGAGGTCTCGACCCCTTCAGTGCCGACGCAAATGCAATAAGTGTTCCGCCTGGGTAGTACGAGCGCAAGCTTAAAACTCAAAGGAATAGACGGGGACCCACACAAGCGGTGGAGCATCTGGTTTAATTCGACAATAAGCGAGGAACCTTACCAAGGCTTGACATCCCGAGAAGATCGCCGAAAGGTGATTGTGCCGTTAGGAACTCGGTGACAGGTGCTGCATGGTTGTCGTCAGCTCGTGCCTTGAGGTGTTCGGTTAAGTCCGTGAACGAGCGCAACCCTTGTCTCAAGTTGCATATTTCTTGAGAGACTGCCGGTTTCAAATCGGAGGAAGGTAAGGATGACGTCAAATCAGCATGGCCCTTATGTCTTGGGCGACACAGGTGCTACAATGGCCGGTACAATGGGCAGCGAAGGAGCAATCCGTAGCAAATCCTCAAAACCGGTCCAAGTTCGGATTGAAGGCTGCAACTCGCCTTCATGAAGTTGGAATCGCTAGTAACCGCATATCAGCCATGGTGCGGTGAATCTGTTCCTGGGTCTTGTACTCACCGCCCGTCAAGTCATGAAAGATGGGGGTGCCCGAAGTACTCTTAGCTAATTTAGCGGGGTCCTAAGGCAAAACCATTGATTGGGACTAAGTCGTAACAAGGTATCCGTAGGAGAACCTGCGGATGGATCACCTCCTTTCTGGGAGAATCCAGGAATAAGCTTTCGGGCTTTATTCCAAGATCGAGTCGATCGACTGATTAAGTCGATTGAAAGGGCACATTCTCTATTACAGTCTGAATGTAAGAGTGACGAAGTAAAGACAGCCAACGTGGCTGTTTTTTTCTTGCAAATAAATATAGAATCGATATAATCTTTTTTGCGTTTTTAGACGTTTTTTGGGGACTTAGCTCAGCTGGTAGAGCGCCTCGTTTGCACCGAGGAGGTCAGGAGTTCGACTCTCCTAGTCTCCACCAAAATTATAGTATAGTAGCTCGAGTAGCTCGAATACAGATCTGTCGAAATTTTTTACTTTTTTGCAAAAGCCACCATATAATAGTTTTGGAACAAGTTAGCATTCCGGGCGTGTAGCTCAGCTGGTTAGAGCGCGTCACTGATAATGACGAGGTCGGAGGTTCAAGTCCTCCCATGCCCACCATGAAATTACCAAGCGGTTAATTTGGTTTAAGCGTTCTAACGTGAGCACACAGCGCGAGCGCGAAGACTTTTTTAGCAAGGGTTTCCTTTCACCGTTGTAGATAAGCGCTTAAATTAAATCGCTTATAATTTTATCTGAAATTAGAAAACCATGTTCACTTATATATATACTTTCAGCGTTAGATTTCATTATTCCTTAATATAGACAACGCGATTTGCAAAATGGTATGTGGATATATAAGGAGAGGTTTTTCATATGTTCAAAATTGGCTTGTTTATGGTATAATAAATACGAATTAAAAAGTCTATATGGATAGAGTGATTGTTTTTTTATTGGGGTTACCTTTGGGGATTTTGATTATGATTTATCGAAATCAACTGAAAGAGATTACCGGTGATATAGATTGGGCGGAGAGGAATTTAGGTTCCGGAGGTACATATACATTGATTATTATTATAGGAATTGTTGTCAGCGTGCTTTCCGTGATGTATGGATTTGGTACTTTGCAAGCTATGTTCCGGGGCAGTTTCGGGATGTTTTTCAGATAGGACTTTTTTTGTGAAATTTCTTGACTTTAGTAATACGCTTACTTATAATTCAGTGGCTTTAATTTTGTAAAGCGGATTTATTAGCACATTTCAGACATACAATTTGTACACGGCCTTTAGCTTTAAGCCATAAAATGGTGGGTTTAAAACTTAAAGTTAAGGGGTGTGTGCAAGCACACTTCTTTTTTTTTTGACCTTTGAAAACCAGATTGTTAATCAAATAAATTAAATGCAATAAACTAAAATTCTTTAAATGTTATGAGTTTTTGCTCATAGCTAGTTAAAGGCAAGTTACAAAGTAAGTTACTCAAATGCATAGAATGGATGCCTTGACACCAAACTTCGATGAAGGACGTGATTAGCTGCGAAAAGCCTCGGTGAGCTGCTAAATAAGCTTTGACCCGTGGATTTCCGAATGGGGAAACCCTATCCGAGTAATGTCGGATAATCCCGCAAGGGAGGATCACTCAGAGAACTGAAACATCTAAGTACCTGAGGAGAAGAAAGCAACCGCGATTCCCAAAGTAGTGGCGAGCGAAATGGGAAAAGTCTAAACCTTAAAAGCGTGATAGGTTACAGCCGTTTCTTTTAGGGGGTTGTAAGAGCACTGCCCGTCAGCTGTGAATGACGGCAATTTGTATTTCTATTAACCAAAGGAGCCTGGAAAGGACCACCACAGAGGGTAATAGTCCCGTAGGTTAAAATAGTTATATGAATTGAAGTGATTTCTTAAGTAGAGTCGGACACGTGTAATCCGGCTTGAATTCGGGAGGACCACCTTCCAAGACTAAATAGGTTTGGTGATCGATAGTGTACAAGTACCGTGAGGGAAAGGTGAAAAGCACCCCTGTGAGGGGAATGAAATAGACCCTGAAATTCTATGCATACAAAGTGTGGGAGCTCTGCTTCGGCGGGGTGACCGCATACTTATTGGAGAACGGACCATCGAGTTAGCTGTACGGCGCGTTAGGTTAAGGGAGTTATACCCGGAGCCATAGTGAAAGCGAGCCTTAATAGGGCGCCATTAGTGTCGTGCACTAGACCCGAAACCGAGTGAGCTACCCATGGGCAGGCTGAAGTCCACCGAGAGGTGGATGAAGGGCCGAACACACGGATGTTACAAGATCCGGTGATGACCTGTGGGTAGAGAAGAAATTTCTATCGAACTCGGAGATAGCTGGTTCTCCCCGATATAGCTTTCGGGCTAGCCTTGTGTTAAAACCTTCAGGGGTAGAGCTCTGTTTAGGCTAGGGGACGAAATAAGTCTACCAAACCTAGATAAACTTCGAATACTGAGGGCATCTTTCACAGGAGTCAGACAGTGACAGCTAAGTGCCATTGTCGTGAGGGGAACAGCCCTGATCGTCGTCTAAGGTCCCTAATAGAATCTAAGTGGTAAAGGATGTGAAGTTGCGTATACAACCAGGAGGTTGGCTTAGAAGCAGCCACCCTTTAAAGAAAGCGTAATAGCTCACTGGTCTATGTGACTACGCGCCGAAAATTCAACGGGGCTCAAGATTCTAACCGAAGACGCGGGTTTGCAATGACTTCGGTCATTGTAAGCGGTAGGGGAGCGTCCTTGATGCAGCGAAGCAGTGTTGTAAGATATTGTGGAGCGTCAAGGAGTGAAAATGATGGTATGAGTAACGTTTTAAGCTCGATGAAAAATCGGGCCACCGTAAACCCAAGGTTTCCCAAGCCACGTTAATCGACTTGGGGTTAGTCGGTCCTTAGGTGAGGCCGAAAGGCGTAGCTGATGGACAACAGGTTAATATTCCTGTACAACCTTGTTTTCGCCCAGGCAAGACTTTTTGCGATTTGAGATTCCAACATTCGACTTCGGTTGAATCGCGGATAATCGATGAGCGGGAGTGGCGCCAGCTCAGGGGTAACGCATCAGGATATTTGGGGCGTGTTAATGAATTCACGTACAAACTGTTAGCTTATGCTTTGATAGGTAAATCCGTCAGAGTTCGCGAGCAGTGATGTAAATTACTTCCCGCAAGGGGAGCGATTCCAGAGATTTCGGGTGCCAAGAAAAACCTCGGTAGCGAGAAAACAGGGTTACCGTACCGCAAACCAACGCTGGTGGGTGAGTAGAGTATACTAAGGTGATCGGGATAACTTGCGTTAAGGAACTCGGCAATACAACAGGTGTAACTTCGGGATAAACCTTGCCGTCTACTTTCATGTTTACATGTTGGTATTCGGCCTCAGTAAAAGACCTCATGCAACTGTTTACCAAAAACACAGGTCTCTGCAAATCCGTAAGGATATGTATAGGGGCTGACGCCTGCCCGGTGCCAGAAGGTCAAGAGGAGGGGTTCACGCTCTGAATCTAAGCCCTGGTGAACGGCGGCCGTAACTATAACGGTCCTAAGGTAGCGAAATTCCT
>CAYFWB010000010.1:42964-64989 GCA_964346765.1 uncultured Candidatus Peribacteria bacterium | reverse complement strand
TTGGGACATCGTGTTTTGGTTAAGTATAAGCACTTGTATCTTAACACGGTGTCCTTATTTGTCTGTGTATTAAATAATGAGAAATCAACGATGGCTTAATAAAAATCATGTTTTGTGATATAATATCTCGATTATATCTACAAAAATGACAGAATCTATAAGTAAAATAGAAATTCAGACAAAAACAAGAGATCACCAGGAAAATCTTGCAGTATTTTTAGAACAAATCGATTCCGATAAATCAAAACTAACCAACCAAGAACGTCAGCAGTTCGCTCAAAAACTGCAGGAATGGAATGAACAGACAGGTGAAAACGCCGATAAAGCAGTAGAGCAGATTCGTATTGCCGGTGTTTCAAGTACCGCGAACGAAAATAATTATCTGCGGCGGCATATTCTATTATCGTCGGAATTTCTTAAAAGAGATTCAGCAACAAATAATTTTAGATTTACCGTTGATTTTAAGGGCAATCAACTAGCTGAATGGAGAGTCGGTGCAGCTGATATGCTTCCCCCAAATGTAAAAAAAATTAGAGTGGGTGGCACAATCGGCGAAAGAAAAAGGAATCCAGCAACAGGACGTATTGGATATTACGATGAAAACAATAATTATCTGGCAGTTCATTCAGGCGATCAAATTGATATTCTTGAAACATACAAAGTACAACAAGATCCAAAACTTGATATAAACATTTTTCAAGAACACATCGAAATATACCAGCACGGAGCAGCCAAAGAAGAACATTCGGAACCATACGAAAAAGCCTATAACCCGGAAACGCGTGAAGTTACGGCATCCATAAAAAATGCGAAATTGCATGAAATAAAAAAAAAGTATCTCGAAAAACGAAATCAAATTCGACAGAAAATTTCGGAAGGAGCGACACTTTCCGATCAACAAGTTCGCCAAAAAATAAGCAATGCAGCAAAGGCACGCGCCACTCAAACCGCAAAAGGTATTGTTGACCCTAACTTTAGATCATCAGATGTTAATGGTGGCAAACTAGCTTGTGCAAAGGTGGTAAATACAATTCTAAAAGAAGCCGGAATGATTAATGGCAAGCCAAAACTTTCAGTGGCTGGTACAATTAAAGATCTCAAGAAAAGGGGATGGACAGAAAGTAATGAAAAAGCAAAATCAGGAGATATCGTGGTTTGGGACAGAATTTCGGGTTATGTAAAAAATCAGCATATCGGCATTGCGACTACACCGGATCTTGCCGTTAACAACAAAAATTCAGCGAAAGGTCCTGTTGAAAGCTCTATTTACGATTATCGCATCGGTGGAAGACTACGCCCTGTTATTATGATTTTGAAACCACCTGTGGTGAAAACAAATTCCAATCCGGACCTCAAACCTTCTACAGTTTCAGGCCATAAAAGAGAAACAGTCGAGGTTACGAGTGAAGGCAATGACACCACAAGAGGTTTAAGTGGTGAGGCGCTCATTAAAAATCAACAATTCAGGAACCGTCTAAAGCAGGTAGCAACAAATATTGGCTGTATGCCCGAAGATCTAATAGCCATTTTTCAACTTGAAAGTGGCATAAGCCCTCAGACGCAAAACAGGCATGGAGCTACAGGTCTCATCCAGTGGATGCCAAAAACAGCAAAGCACATGTACAAGTTGGAAGTTAACCAAATACGAAAAATGTCCGGACTTAAACAGCTCGACTTGGTTGAAATATACTTTAAAAAGCAAGGCAGAAATAATAACATAGACGATCTATATCTAAGCGTTCTTTATCCCTACGCGAAAAATCAGCCTGATAATTACATCATGGGCTCTCAGGGCGGGATGCATAGGGCGCAAAATTTTGCAAAACACAATCCATTTAATGGTAAAGAAAACGGTAAAGCAAGGCTTGTAACAAAAGCTGATGTTTTAAAAAAAATTCGCAATATACGTACCAAAAGCCCGTTCGTAAGACTATATCAACGGCTTGAAAATCGTACCTGACACTTTATCGATCTCTATTTCCTCCCGTACACCAGAAATCTGTATTTAACACCCTTTTCGGCATGAGGTTCCGTAGCTTCAAGCACCCTAAAAACGCTTTCATCAATTTTCGGGAAAAACGCATCGCATTCGTATTTGTCCATCACTTCGGTTAAATAAATTCTGTCGCAGTCGGAATGATTAAGCGCCTGCGCGTACACACTGGCTCCCCCGATCACAAAAATCTTATCCACCGTTTCATCGTGCCACAATTGGGAAAGCGCATCTTCCAGCGAATTTACCACCAGCACGCCGGTCGGCACATCGGCGTAGCCTCGGCTCAAAACAATATTAACTCTGTCTTTCAAAGGCTTGGATTTTTCCGGTAGAGATTCCCACGTCTTTCTGCCCATAATCACCGCGTTCACTTTTTCCGGCTCGGCAGTCGTGGTCACATACTGAAAATACTGCATATCTCCTTTTAATTTCCACGGCAGTTTATTTTCAATGCCGATGCCCATATTTTGGTCGGCCGCCGCAATAATGGAAAATTTCATGATGGATTGATTAAGTGCTTAAGTGACGATGAGGCATCTGTGGAATGTAAAATTTATCAACGTAAAGACCCTGCGGTCGAAGCATCATGCATGCCGAGACCCGGGGCGGAGCGTACATGTTAGCGTAGCCCCGCGGCAGGGTCAGTTGATAAATTTTATGTTCCACAGAGGCATACCTGGTTTGTACATTAATTATACCGCGATCGGGAGTTTAATAAACGCGTCGTGCTCGTAATCGCGGATTTCAAAATCCTCAAACTTCAGCTCGTCAAAGGGCTTCTTTGCAATAACCAGTTCCGGAAGTTTTTTGGGAGAGCGTTTCAGCTGTTCCTTAAGCCCCTCAACATGATTGGTATAAATGTGAGTATCGCCGGTGGTATGAATAAAAACGCCTGGAGTAAGGTTGCATTCCTGCGCCACCATCATCAGCAAAGTGGCATAACTGGCGATGTTAAAAGGCACACCCAGAGCCAAATCCGCGCTACGCTGGTAAAGCTGTAAATCCAGCCGGCCGTTCACCACGTAAAACTGAAAAAACGCGTGGCAGGGGGGCAGTTTCATCTTCGGCACATCGGCCACGTTCCAGGCACTCACAATAATCCGCCGCGAATCGGGGTTGTTCTTAATCATGTCAATAACCTCGGCAATTTGGTCAATATGTGATTTTTTATACAGTCCTTTACCGTCTTCGCCCGTTTCCCCCGCTGGCTCAAATTTCTCCCATTTCCTCCATTGATAGCCGTAAATCGGCCCCAAATCGCCGTCCGGATCCGCCCAGGCTTTCCAAATCGGCGTATGCTGTACCAAATCATCATTAATGTTCGTGGCTCCGCGCAAAAACCAGAGCAACTCATACAAAACCGCCGAAAAAAGCACTTTCTTGGTTGTCAAAAGCGGAAAACCCTCCCGCAAATCATACTTCCTCTGCGCCCCGAAAATGGAAATCGTCCCCACACCCGTGCGGTCGCGCTTCTCCACGCCATCGCGCAGAACTTCTTCAACAAGGCTTAGATATTGTTTCATGCCCCGATTATAACAAATCACTCTGCAAAATCCATAATTAAACTTATACGCAAATTTGTTGAAAAGAAGTTGTGCATGGCGTCGGGGCGGTTGAAACAATAGTCGCGATATAAAAGGGGTTCAATATTGTCAAATGGTCAAATCAGACCAAAAATGATATAATTAAACGAACAAATCACCCGGTGAAAAATGAACGAAAACTGCAAAAAATGGCACGGACAGCTTAAACACCTGCGTGAAAAACACGCGGAGTTCCGGCAGGCCTACGCAGACGCGCTAAAATTCGCCGAAGAAAACCCACACATACGCGAAACCTCATTCACCCGTTGCCGCGAACTCTTTTACGAAATCAAAACGCTGGTTTTGGAACTGCGCGAAGACTTTCCGCGCCTCACCAAAGAGCAAAAAGCGGAGCTTAAACTCCTAAAAACCAACTTTGACACCCTGCAGAAACTGCATGAAGGCATAAACTGGGTGGACGTGGAAAAATCTCTTAAAAAATCTCCCGATACCATAAACAAACTCCGGGCGTTTGACGAAAAAGGCCATCAAATGAACGTTTTTGGCGAAGAAAACGGCGAATTCATTTTTGCTTCCGCCTGGAGAGATTATGAAAACGTATCGGAAGATCACAGAAATATCTGTTTTGACGCGGAAGGACAGAAACAAGCCGAAGGTTTGGGTTTTAAACCGACCGGCAACGCGGTTGATATCATTGCCAAAATCATGGGCGTTCAAGAAGATGTAGCCCGCGATTATTTGGCGGATCCGAAATATTATGAACAATTACGAGAAGCGGTGGAAAATAATATGAAGGGCTGGGCATGGATGAAAACAGATGCTTATACCAGAAAAACCGGCTCTGCGTTCGATGGCGACTACACTGGTGTCGGCAAGAACCGTGCGGACTCTCGCGATGTTAATGGTTCGTTCTGCGCCGCGCTAAGGGTCAAAAAGGTTTAGGCTTTAATCTTTGATTTTTCTTTATTCTTTTTTTTTCTTCTCAATACTAATCGGTGAAAAAGTGAACCCAAAGTGCAAAAAATGGAACGAGCAACTTAAGCACCTGCGCGAAAAACACGCGGAGTTCCGGCAGGCCTACGCAGACGCGCTAAAATTCGCCGAAGAAAACCCGCACATCCGCGAAACCTCATTCACCCGTTGCCGCGAACTCTTTTACGAAATCAAAACGTTGGTTTTGGAATTGCGCGAAGACTTTCCGCGCCTCACCAAAGAGCAACTGGCGGAAATTGCACTGCTAAAAACCAACTTTGACGCCCTGCCAAAACTGCATGAAGGCATAAAGTGGGTGGATGTGGAAAAAGCACTTAAAAAATATCCCGACACCATCAACAAGCTCCGGGCGTTTGACGAAAAAGGTCATCAAATGAACGTTTTTGGCGAAGAAAACGGCGAATTCATTTTTGCTTCCGCCTGGAGAGATTATGAAAACGTATCGGAAGATCACAGAAATATCTGTTTTGACGCGGAAGGACAGAAACAAGCCGAAGGTTTGGGTTTTAAACCGACCGGCAACGCGGTTGATATCATTGCCAAAATCATGGGCGTTCAAGAAGATGTAGCCCGCGATTATTTGGCGGATCCGAAATATTATGAACAATTACGAGAAGCGGTGGAAAATAATATGAAGGGCTGGGCATGGATGAAAACAGATGCTTATACCAGAAAAACCGGCTCTGCGTTCGATGGCGACTACACTGGTGTCGGCAAGAACCGTGCGGACTCTCGCGATGTTAATGGTTCGTTCTGCGCCGCGCTAAGGGTCAAAAAGGTTTAGGCTTTAATCTTTATTGTTTCCTTGGCACTCATCTTTGCCTTTTGTTTTTCCAAATTGCCAATAGTCTGGTATAACAAAACCCGATCTTTAGTAGTCGGATATTGAATTTATATGAAACCGGAACTTTTACTCCCCGCGGGGGACATGGAAAAACTTAAAATCGCTTTTCAGTACGGTGCCGACGCCGTGTATGCCGGCGTGCCGGTTTTTTCCCTGCGCGCGCGCGAAAACATGTTCTCCATTGAGTCGGTGAAAGAGGCGGTGGACTACGCCAAATCCCTCAACAAAAAAATCTACCTCACGCTAAACATCTACCCGCGCAATTATAAAATCCCCGTCCTAAAAAACGCCCTCCGCCCCCTGGCCGACCTTAAGCCGGACGCCTTTATCATGGCCGATCCGGGCGTAATCATGCTAAGCAAGGAAATTTGCCCCGAAATCCCCGTTCATTTATCGGTCCAGCAGAACAACGTCAACTGGGCATCGGCGCAGTTTTGGCACAAGCAGGGGATAGAGCGAATCATCCTTTCGCGCGAAATTTCCTTAAAAGAAGTCAAAGAAATCCACGAAAAAAATCCGACACTGGAACTGGAATTCTTTGTGCACGGATCCATTTGCATGGCTTATTCCGGACGTTGCCTGCTATCCAACTACATGACCTACCGCGACGCCAATCAGGGCACCTGCGCCCACAGTTGTCGCTGGAAATACAAAGTGTACGCGCTGGAAGAAGAGGAGCGCCCCGGGCAGTTTATGCCCATAGAAGAGGACGAACACGGCGCCTACATCATGAGTTCCAAAGACCTTTGTTTGATAGAATATTTAAAAGATTTAAAAGAGGCGGGAGTTTGCAGTTTTAAAGTGGAGGGTCGTAACAAAACGCCCTACTACGTGGCCACCGTGGCCAAGACGTACAGACGGGCGATAGAAGACATGGAAGCCGGCCGTCCCTTTGACGAGTCACTTTTTGACGAGCTGGCCAAAACCTCCAACAGGGGATTCATACCCGGTTTTTTGATAGATAACCCTCAAGAAAAAGCCCAGCAGTACGAAAAGCGAATTACCTCCCAGACCCATGAATTTGTGGGAATCATCCGTGAAACAGTAGAACAAAACGGCCGGCACTACGCCAAAATGGAAGTAAAAGGCCGTCTGGACGCCCCCGCGAAAGTGGAAGTAATGACCCCCGACGATCTTTTTGAGGTCACTTTGGAAGAATTTATAGACCCTTTTGGTCATTCGCAAAAAGTGGTGCACCCCGGCCAAAAAGACCCTGCGCTAATTGATCTGCACAAAAACGTTCCGGTGGGAGCAATTCTAAGAAAAGAGAAATAAATAAGTTGCAATTATTATTATTTTATCTTATTTAGTAATACTTATAAAAATGTATAATGAAGAATATTCGTGCAACGATAGGTTTGTCATAGTCGAAGAAAAAAGACCGAACAGGCGGAATATTCTAAAACTCGCTGGTATAACCGCCGCGGGTATTGCGGGTTTTCACGGAGCCAAGGAAGGACTGAAGCAAACCGATACCGATATTGGAAAAGCTCTACGTTTCCTGGATGAGTATGAAAACATATCATCAAGACAGGAAGATCTGGAAAAGATGCAACAGGAATTCAACGCCGATACGGCTTCGGTACTGCAGTCCCCCGAAGCTTATACAGCGCAACTGGGAGCGATAAACAAGGAAATTAAGAAAGTGACGGAGGAGGTGCAAAAAATAAACCGCGATGGCATAAGGGTCAACAGCGGTTTCGTATACCGACAGCAAAAAAAGATACAGGCAGCGCTTGCCCGTTTTAATAATGAGAACTTCAGGACGGTATTCACAGCTTTGGGGATTTACCGCGGGGCGACCGAGAAGGCGACTGAAATAATAGATATGATAAGCAGAAAAGCCCAAAGCGTGGTTGGGGAGTCGCTCGGAGGTTTTGCGACCCGATTTATAAATGAAAAGGCAGCTGAAGCCAAAAAAACCGTAAACGGAAATATAACGGTTTATGGAGTTGAAATACCCATTGCATCACTTGCCGGTTTTGCCCTCGAGGCGCAGAATGTAAGCTCATCACTGTCAAAATTGCAGGATGAACTGGAAAAACTGGGAGATCCCGACATAGAAGTGAGTAATAATAATTGGATCAAATTTTTTTCCAAGGAAAATCCAAGAAAAGATTTTTATGACGACTTTGACAAAATTCAAAAGATTTTAATAAGAATACATGAGGAAGGTGGTTTCTTTGAAGATGATGAAGTAAAAGAAATCCAGAAATTCATGGTGGAATACGGGTATATTGTACCGCTCGACCAAGACGATCCCGTGAACGGTAAATATGATGAGAAAACCAAAAAAGCACTGATAAAAATTACAAAAATTCTGAATAGCGCCCCCGAGTACAGGAAAAAATACAGAGAACATGTTAAAGAAAACAATGATAAGCCGGTAATTGAAAAAGGACAGGATGTTAGGGATTTACAGGACCTGCTGGGACTTGCGGGCTATATGTCACTTAAACAGGTAGATGGTTCGTACGGCTGGACGACCTACCTGGCATCTGTAAAATGCACAAGCGACTGGGACAAATATTCTGATGATAAAGATTAAGATGGTTGGGCCTTCAAAAGTCTACCTCTATCTAGAATCTACTTATTATCATTTAACATCTTCTGTACAGCACGTGCCGTTGAGCCGCCATAGATACCGTCGGCAGAGGATTTATACATTTCGTATTTTTTACTGTAAAAAGTTTCTTCCAAGTAGCCATATTCAATTAATAGCTCTTGTAATTTTTTAACTTTTGGGCCTCTGGATCCACGTTGAAGTTGACGCGCTAATCGTTTCATTTGAACAATCTCACTTTCACTATCAACCTCAATGTTATTTCCATTCTTAAATACAGTAATAAACATATTTAGGATAGGATCATTTGTTAAACCATCAACCTCTTCTTTACATCCGGCTTTTCTTAATGCCTCAACCAAAGCGGTTAATGCCGGTTGTATTCTATTAACCGCCTCCAAAAATTTAGCAAGACTGTCAACAATTTCACCAATTTCTTTAGCATACTCCCGGTATTTATCAAGAGTAGGAGTTCTGCTAATAATGTCGTCAACTAAGTCAATAGCTTTACTTATGTTCCCGGGACCGATTATGTCATCAATAAAATTTACGGCAGGAGATACCCTCTTTGCAACTTCTTTATTGACTTCAATATACTCTTCCGCCGCCTTTTTTATATACTTTAAATCTCCATTTTCAAATCTTTCAATAATGATGAGTGCTTGTGCTATGGGCGCCCTTAAATCCTTCGGGTTTATACAAGTGTTTAAATCATTTTTAAGCTGATCTAAAGCTTTAATTAGTTCATTAATAAGATTAGTGGCTTCATTTAATAAACCTACATACTTTGTGTGGTCCATGGCAATTTCAAGTAAGCCTTTTCCTTTGAATTCTTCACCAATTTGCTCAAGTTTTTCTGATATTTCTTTGATTTTTTGCAAAGTAGACATTTTTTGATCAATACTAATAGCTACTACACCCACTACAAAGCTAATTGAACCACCAATTATAGCTGCCCTTCTGCTAATTAGACTTTTAGATTTACAATCTAAATTGGGTCTTCGATCTAAAAAGGGTTTCGCATAGTCTTTATAATCTCCTTCTAAATTCATAAATACCTGAATACATTGTTCATGATCTGTATCGTTGAATCTATCTAAAAAACTATAGATCTCTGAACGGGGATACATTTTAATAAGTCCATACAAAAGGGGGACTAAGTCAGAATATCCCGAATTTATTAAACATGCTTCAATAAGGATTCTTTTTCGATCTAATTCAAAAAAATCACCTTCGTAGTCCGGTTTTAGACTTTGACATACAAGACTATTATTACAATGTTCATTTGACTTCATACTGCTATGAATAGTTGTAGTAAAGACTAAAAGGTATATTAACTTTTCATAAAAAGTCAAGTTGCCCAGCAGTCAACTACGCAAGCAAAGATTGAGATTGAAACAAAAATCCTGAAAAAAGCTTAAAACAACCTCTCAATAAAATTTTTTTTCTGGCTCCAAATTGCAAAAAATGGTGGGCCTGGAAGGACTTGAACCTTCGACCAATCGGTTATGAGCCGACTGCTCTAACCACTGAGCTACAGGCCCTTGTTGTCAAATGTGCCGCCTTTGCGTGGCCGGCCGGCGCTACAAAAAAAGCCTGCACCATATTACGTTACAAGTGCTTTTTAAACAATAAAAATTTTCTGAAGCCCGTTTTCACCCGTTTTCAACTATACTCCTTGTTAAAACTACGCATTTTTACTTCCCACCTGGCTGATCGCTTTTGCCATTTTGGATTTCTTTCTGGCAACTGTGTTTTTATGCAAAATATTCTTTTTGCATGCTGTATCCATCACTTTATAAGCTTTTGGCAATAATTTTTTGGCTTCTTCGGGATGGGATTTACTCAAAACCATAACCTTCTTTTCAAAAGTTTTTACCATGGTTTTAGTTGATTTATTGCGTTCTGTACGCGTTTGCGTCTGTCGCATCGCTTTATTGGCTGACTTTGTGATTGGCATAATTTAATGATTCTGTAATAGTTGCCACGACAATATATTGTAATAGCTCCAGACTGTCAACTTATATTATTTTGCAATAAAAATTAAAAAAGTCCAAAAAGTACTTGACAACGCAAGGTGATAGACGTAAAATCCACACCTTTATACAAATGCGATACACAAAAACAACGAAATAAGCGTAATAAACCTAATCGATTCGCATTAAAACAGATAGAAGTAAGTGGCCGACAATATAAACAATTATTAACAATCTATTAAATTTTTAATTTTAAAAATATGTCAAAAGTACAATTTCCCTGGCTAAAGACATCATTGGCGACCATCATTACCATGGCGCTGGTCTTAACGCCGGCAGTTCAGGCCCTTTGGGTCGGAGCAACACCGGACAGCACGGTGCATAACCAGGTGTCTGTCAACGATTCCACAAAATATAATGTAGATAACACCGTATCCATGGTTACGGTAAATTCGCCCGAAATAGGCTGGTCCGAGGCTTCTCCCGATGAATTTGATCCATCCGAAGGAGAGAAAGTCAATTTTAACTGGAGACTCGATGAGGGGCCCGGTTACATAAAAATTGAAGTCTATAACGGCCACCCTTACTCCGGCGCATCTCTTCTTAGAACTGTTCATGACTGGGATTACTATCCTACAACCGGCTACCCGGAAAATACTATTGCCTGGAACGGTAAATACGACGGGGCTGTTGTAGCTGACGGAACCTATTATTACATGATTTCAACCGCGGCCACATACGGTGGTACGGTTTTGGATACCGAAATCGGTTCTTTCCAGGTTGAGTCATCAACAACTCCTACAGTTATTTCACATGCGGTAAACCCGAATCCTTTTGATCCTGACACACAATCAGCGTGTTTTGATGTAAATCTGGACAAATCAGCAATATACATGACAGTTGAAATCAAGGACGGATCACAGACAGTTTGGGGTCCGACAAGTGTTTCAAATCTTTCAAGCGGCTGGAACTACGATGTTAAATGTTGGAATGGTAGAAATAACAGCGGAGTACTGGTTGATGAAAAAAGTTATACATACATCCTGGAACCGGTTAACAGTGAAGGAGCAGGTTCAACGGCCACCGGCTATGTAACTGTTGATTATGACAACGGAGGTGGAGATACACCGCCGGCCGTGCTTGAGCACGATGTGAACCCCGACCCTTTTGATCCGGACACAGATAATGCATGTTTTGACGCCAGACTGGACAAAGACGGATGGGTAACAGTGCAAATAAAAGACGGAAGTACCACAGTTTGGGGTCCCGAAGAAGTAAATTCAATGAACCAAGGCTGGAATTATGACTTCCTCTGCTGGAACGGAGAAAAAAATAATGGAATGGATGCCGATGAAAAGAGCTATTCCTATACAATGATACCGGAAAATAATTACGGAACCGGTGCCACTGTCAGCGGCAATCTTACCGTTGATTATGAAAACAGCGGCAACACGGCTCCTTCCGTAACCGATCATGACGTCAACCCCAGTACTTTTGACCCAGATCAGGAGGACGCATGTTTTGACATCGAACTTAATAAAGACGCCAATTACGCTACATTAGAGATTAAAGACGGCAGCTACACAGTATACGGTCCGGTAAATTCATCCGATCTCAATGACGGGTGGAACAATGACGTATTCTGTTGGGACGGAGACGATAATGACGACGACCCGGTTGATGAAGACACCTACACATATTATCTAAAAGCCACCAACGATTACGGAACAAGTTCAGCTGTTTCGGGCGATCTTACTGTTGATTATGACGATCCGGCCGGACAGTCTCCTGTAATCGGTGACAGAAAAGGTGATGACAGCGACGACTACGCCGACAGAGATCCTTTCGATCCCTATGAATATGACGAAACAACAATCAGATTCGACCTTAATACAAGCGCGACAGTCGAATTCACACTTTCAAACGGTTCATACGATATTGAAGAACTGACATACAGTGCAAATTCAGGAGTGAATGCCGTAGAATGGGACGGCCGCAAATCAAACAATGACCCTTATCCTGAAGGAACTTACTATTATACAATCTACGCTTACAATAGCTACGGTGAAGATACCGAACACGGCACTGTTAGAATAGATTATGATGAAGAACCAAGCGGCGACAGACCGAACATCACTTCTCATTTTGCCGACCCCGAAGTGTTTGATCCCGAAGATAACGAAGATACAAGAATTTACTTTAGAATAGATGAAGATGCCTATGTAACCCTTGAAATTTTAGACGGAAGCAGAGTTGTAAGAACACTTCTGGACGAGATTTACACTAATGAAGGCTCAACTTCACGAACATGGGACGGTGAAGATAAATATGGTGATATTGTTGTTGATGATGAATATGAATATAGAATAGAAGCCTGCGATACCTCCGACAGGGACAACTGCGACGTTGAATACGGAGACATTGAAGTCGACACCGACGGTTCGAGCGGTTACAACGACGATCTGTTAAGCGACATCGAAGTCAATAACCCTGTATTTGATCCTTCAGACCGTGAAACAACAGAACTATGTTTCACAGTTGAAAGAGACAATACTGAAGTAACGGTCGAAATCATGGACGGTAACAGAGTAATCGACACTCTGCTTGATGAAGCTGAATACGATGAAGATTACAGAAGATGCGTACGTTGGGACGGTGAAGACGAAGACGGTGACGAAGTTGACGACGACGTTTACCAGTTCAGAATTCGTGCCGAAGAAGACGAGGACGTACAGGTTGAATACGAATACGTTGAAGTCGATACCGACGGCAGGATCATTGGATTCCCTAGAGACAACGATTATTGCGGAGGTTTCTGGGATGTACCAAAAGACAGCCCGTTCTGTAAGGCTATTGAATTGATGAGTTATAGAGGCGTCTTTGAAGGATACCCCGATGGTTCTTTCAGACCTTACAATGATATCAATCGTGCTGAAGCCACTAAAGTAATCCTGCTCGCTCTCGATTATGACATTATGTCCAATAACGGAAGCAACCTGGGATACTGGGATGTAATAACCAATGAATGGTATATGCCTTACTTAAGAACTGCTCAAAGAGAAGGTGTCGCTACAGGTTACCCAGACGGTTCATTCCGCCCCGGAAGCACAATCAACAGAGTTGAACTCCTAAGAGTATTCCTTGAAGCAACGGATATCAATGTACCTCATTGTAATTACTCACCATACGCGGACACTCCACTTAATTACGACACAAGATGGTATATGGACTACGCATGTTTTGCCAAGACTTACAATCTGATGGACGTGGACGCAAACGGTAACTTCAATCCCGATCAGCCCATGAGCAGAGTGGATGTGGCGGAACTGTTCTACAGATTTGAAAAGAGAGGATTATTCGCCGGATACAACCGCAATTATTACGATAATTACTGGAATACATGGGACAGCGACTGGCGTTATTCTAGCGATAATCGATATTACAACTTCTCCTACTAGGCCATTGTTAAACCCATAGTGAAAGGGAGGCCCCGCCGTAAGGCGGGGCTTTTTTTATTGTCAGTCGGCACTGGGCGGCATCGCTCTGTGAATTTACGATTCTGGCGCTAATACGGCAAATCCTCTATAATATGCCTATGAAAGATTATCCTTTGATCGGCATTATCGGAGGCAGGGGACGCATGGGCGCCTACTTTGCAGATTATTTTAAGAAAGCCGGATATAAGGTTATAGTATCTGACAAAAAAACAACGTTGACCAACAAGGAACTGGCGGCGAACTCCGACATAGTAATTATTTCAGTTCCAATCGGCATAACCGAAGAAGTCATTAATGAGGTAGCTCCGTTAATTAAGAAAGAAGGAGCAATTATGGATCTGACATCCTTAAAGGAGTTTCCCGTTAAAGCCATGCTTAAAGCAAAATGCGAAGTGATCGGATTGCACCCTTTATTCAGCCATACCAACCCATTACCCGGACAGGCCGTTATAGCTTGCCCCGCAAGAAGTAAAGTTTGGTATACCTGGATAAAAAAATTTCTGGAAGAAAGAGGAGCCAGGGTTACCAAAATATCACCTCAAGAACACGATAAAATTATGGCGGTGATTCAGGCTTTGGTCCATTTCGCAGACATCGCGTTTGGACACGCTCTTAAGTCAATCAAAATACCTGTCACTGATTATTTAAAATATGCGACTCCCTCATCCGAACTCAAAATAGCTTTCGCGGCCAGGTTGCTGGAGCAGGATTCTGACTTGTACGCCAATATTCAGATACAAAATCCGCAAACAAGAAAAATACTGGAGCAGTACTTAAAAAGTTTAAAAAAACTTCTGCAAATAGATAGAAAAAAAGATATCAAAGCTTTTAAAAAATATTTTGCTTCCGCCTCGGGGTATTTGGATGGTTATAAAACGAAAGCTTTCGATGATACCAATTATCTTATTTATGCCATTTTGGAAAGTAGAAAACGCGCCACCAACTTAAAAGCGAAGAAAAACAGATTCGGTGTCAGTATAAAAAAGTATGAATTGGCTGTATTGGGTCCAAAGTACACTTTTAGCGACCTTGCGGCGACAAAGTTTCTGGAAAAGAAGAAAGACAAAACCGAACCAATTTATGCTGGAGTAATCAGCGATGTTTTTGAACTAGTAAAAAAAGGAAAAGCTTTGCGCGGGCTTGTACCGCTTGAAAACCTGATTAATGGTACCGTAAGAGAAACATACGACGCTCTATTTGAAGAAAATATGCACATTGAAAAAAAATTTTTTCTGCCCATAAAACATTCCCTCGTCGCATTAAACGGAGTAAAGGTTAGAGATATTGATACCATAACTTCGCATCCGCAGGCGCTAGCTCAGTGCAAAAAATACCTAAAGAAACATTTCAAAACAGTCAATTTGATCGATTCACCTTCAACACTTGCCGCCTATGAAAAAATGAAAGGCGAAAACGACAGGTACACAGGGGTAATAATCCCCGCCGCCGTTGCCAAGCTTCTTAAATGCAACATAATTGCTGAAAATATTGGAGATATTGATTCCAATAAGACTTCTTTCATTGTAATTAAGAAAGAAAAAACTCCACTAAAGGATTTGGCTAAAAGCGACGGACAAAACAGTGAAACATCCATCGCTTTTTATTTTGACAAAGACAAGCCCGGCTCGTTGTTCACAATCTTAGAAGACTTTGCCAGAGTAAATATAAACCTAAACAAAATCGAATCCAGACCTTTAAAGACCGATCCGGGAAACTATGTGTTTTTTTTAAATTTTGAAAAAGGAATAGAGGATAAATCAGTTCAAAGTCTTCTAAAGAAAATAGAAAGCAAAGTTTCATGCCTTAAGATTCTGGGAAGTTATCCAATAGAATAAGCTATTTACTTAAGTATTCAGTTGCAAAGTCCTGATAAAGGGATCTGTTGATTCTATCCTTTTTCATTTCGTATAAATCACACATCTTACCCACTATCCTCAGAGATAGAATTAAAGCCTTATCATTTTTTCGATCATTCAGTTTTTGCGATTCAAAAAGAATACCTGAATATTTCTTTGCAGCTTCACAACTGTGCTTATGTCTTTTTTCCAGTTTTACAAGCAGCGAATTAACTAAGTGCCTATAAAATATAACCAGAAGATCGCTTATTTCCTCCGGTCCAAGCATTTTACCGTAGTTATTTGCAAAGCTGTTGACCACATCTAAAAATTCTCTTGTATTTATACCGTTTTCAGTAAAGAAAGAAAAAATCCTGCCAACTTCACCGTACCCTTCATCAAGAAGCAATTGCTCTTCCAAAGTAGCTTCGTCAATCATAATTTCCGGTACAGCTTCAGATTCCAGAAGCTCTTTTTCTTCGCTTAAATCCGGTAAAGGCGGTTGGCTGATAACCTTTTCGCCGTTGGCTGTGGAAGCATATTTTTCAGCCTCAAATCTATCTTCAAATGCATTCCTTAACAACTTTTCCAGGTCTATTTCATCCGGGACCTCTGTTATCGGAAGCTCATTTCCAGCATCATCCGCAACCGCCAATTCTTGAGCTCCATCAACACCATCCGCTTCCACACTTTCTTGAACCTGATCAATATCCTTCGGCTCTTTGTTTCCTTCTATTTTATTGTAGGTAGTTTGGTTAATATAAAACTCGTAATTTGATAGGGGCGGGAGCGTCTGTCTTTCTTCGGTCAATGATTCAGATCGTGTGTTCGGATCCGATAAATCTTCACCATCATCTCCTATGATACTTGCATCGGAAAGTTTTTGGGCAGTATTGTCTATTACTCCGTGTATATCAGGCACTGTATCCCTTAAAGATGGGTTAGTATTACTACCCCTGCCAAAAATAAAATCAAGATTTGCTCTTGCACCGGCATCATTCTCTGTGGAGCTACTTTTGTTATGCTTCCCCATAAATATAATTAAAATAAGGTAAAGATTCTATACAAAAACTTTAATCTGTCAACAGTTTAGGCGTTTTTTCCCCTTAAACTTTTCATCATTTGTACTCTGCTCTCAATAAGATCGGCCCTGCCCACATCTTTTCTGTAAAAAACCGGACCTTTTATACTGCCACAAGCATTTTCTACTATTTTTTCAGCGTCTGTGATGGAATCAGCAATACCTACAAATCCTATAGCTCTTGAAGAACTTAAATAAAGCCCGTCATCTCTTTTATCAACCGAAGCGTAGTACATTTTAACCCCATCGGGTACGTCGCCCACTTCAATTTTGTCACCTTTAATGGGGTTTTCGGGATAACCTTCCGGGACAATATATTTGCAAACGGTGGCTTTTTTATCGAACTCTACATTTATACTATTAAGATCACCTGCAATAATGGCTTCACAAACATCAACATAATTTGTTTTCAGAATCGGCAAAACATTCATAACTTCCGGATCTCCAAAGCGTGCGTTATATTCAATCAACCTGACGCCGCTTGCAGTGGCGATAAAACCACCATACATAATTCCTTTGAATTCCGCGCCCGTCTCATCAAACAGAGCTTTGGCAACACTTCGGGTCATTTCGGCGGCTTCATCAATATCTGACCGCTTTAAAAAAGGAAGCAAATGATTAGAATCCGAATAAGACCCCATACCTCCTGTGTTTGGACCTTTGTCTCCTTCATATGCTCTTTTATGATCCTGAACCGCCGGCATTTCCGCCGTATTTACTCCATCGCAGAAACTCATCAAACTAAATTCTTGCCCCACAAGTTTTTCTTCTATTACAACTCTGCCTCCACCTTCTAAACACTTTTTCGCAAATTCAAGCGCATCTTCATGACTCGCCAGATGATCGCCCGAAACTTTTACCCCTTTGCCACCCATTAAGCCGTCAGCCTTAACAACAAAGTTTTCACCAAGTTCTTCTAAAAACTCTTTCATACCTTCCTCCGCATAAAACACCTTAAAATTGGGATTGCCTTTTATATAGTACTTTTTCAAAAGATTCCTGGCAAAAGATTTTGAAGATTCAAGTCTGGCCACCGTCTGCAGGGGAGCCACCGACCGGATTTCCAGCTCCAGAAGCATATCGGCGGTACCATCAGCAATCGGATCATCCGGCCCCACAAAAGCAAAATCGGGCTTAACTTTCCGCGCGAATTCCCTCATTGCGTTAAAATCTTTCAAATCACCCACTTCATACCCCTCTGATAATTCAAGTAAACCGGGATTTCTGGCTTTGCCGTATGCATAAACAGCGGCTCCAAATTTCTTCAAAGTCTCCCCGATAACATGTTCTCTGGCTCCGTTTCCAATTAAAAGAACTTTTTTCATGACTAAAATAATCAAAAAATAAGGACAAAAAGAGTGTACTTTCATACACCCGTTGATTCAAGACTCAATATACAACCATTATCTGCCCCGCCAAACTAACCTATGCCCCGTTTCAAAATCTTTTATCCATTCATAAAAACGGTAAAATTGTAGTTCGCGGGCTGGATTCTCTAAATCCTCAGCATATTTTAACGCTGCATCATTCATTTTTTTATAAGGATGTACCGCCACCACTGACATACCCCTGTTTTTCAGATCATGAGCTCTGACGATAGTTTCAAGATATTCCAATATATGAGCAAGCACAACTGGCAAATCAATATTTTCAGAATCATTGATTCTGTTCTTCAAAGGCTCTGTATCAATCTTTAATTCTTCAAACATCTGGAAAGCCCGCGCGATCCGCATATTTGTTTCTATTATTTTTTCATAAACTCCTTTTGAAACGTTTTCTTGCACATCGGTCGCCACGTTGGATCGGATCTCAAGCAATGGCTTAATATCAATAACATTTGAACTTGAGGCATCCGATTCATCCATAATTTCAAATGCACCATATTTAGGTTCGTGTTCACTCACAACAAAATAATACAAGTAATGCGAGTAACAACCTATATCATGGAAGTGTTATAAAGTCAAATTTAACTATGAATTATTATTCGAATTTTAGTTCGGGCTTTTCGGGGACTCTTACAAGTATAGCGGTTAACGCCGTATCATAGCCCTTTTCTTGAACATCCTTAATTATTTCATCAATAATATTTTTTAATGGTTTACCCATCTGATATTCCATAAATAAGCGATTACCTATCTGCATTTCAGCTGGCTCTTTCTTTGTTTCGAATGACTTATACAGTTCCTCATTTGCCACAAGAATCAATTCATTTGATTTTACGTCAATCATTTTTTCCTGCTCTTCCATATCTATTTGCCTTACATTGCCTGACTCGGCATCAACAATTAGCAATTTATTTGAACCGAGATTGGAAAACTCAAGTTTATAAGTATCTTCTTTCGTAGTGGGAATCAATCTGCCGACAGTTAAATCGACAGACTTATGTTTTTCACCGAACTCATCTTCAACCAATTCAACATTTTTAGCGGCTTTGTTCACAACTTCTTCACAGTCTTCGTCAGGATTCAGGGCAATTTCATAACCTGCTTTGATTACGGCCGCGTTTGATCTATTCGCCGCCAGCTGATCATATTGCTCACCTTGTGCCAGAAAAAATGTGAAATCACTGAATTTATCATCATAGTTCAACATCATCGCGCCTCTGTTAAATTTATGTTCGTTGTCATCACAAACACCGTAAACATTAAATTCTTGTTTATTACTTTCTTCAATATCAGCTTTAACTCCGTGCAGATCAAAGGCCATATTCACATCCCTAAAGTCATTTTCACCTCCCGAAACAAGCATATGATTTGGCATTTTCACTTTTGCCTGCTCCAGCAAGTGTCTCAAGCCTGTACTTGCATCAACAACTGCGTCTTCAGCTGTTGCATCTACATTCGGAGCCAGCGTAGACTCTATTCTCTTCCTAACGGACTCGCGCACTTTATCGGGCTGAACATACTCAAACTGATCGATGCCAAGTTCACGTTCCGCGCCCTCTGCGGGACCCTCCGGTAAATCACTGTCCAGTAATATTTTTTTAGCTTTATTATCTTGATCTGGTGACATGTTTATTTAGTTAAAAAATCTCTAAATTGTAACACAGATAAAAAATAAGTCAAAGTATATCAAAATATTACATACTAATACATGTACGCAATAGCTTTCCGTATGTTAGATAAAACAACTAAGCTATCTGCATCTGATCATCGCGAATATCTTCCCCTCTCTCCATATAATCCTCAATTTCTGTCACGGTACCCCCTCTTTTTTGCTCGGCTTTATCCAGTACCTTATCCGTAATGTCGCCCGTGGGGTATTCGCCTCCCATGCAGGCGTAGCAGAAATCTGTAATTTTAGGATTACCCGCCTTGGCCGCTCCCAAAAGATCTTCCGTAGTCTGATAAAATAATTTGTCCACACCAATAAAATTCCCTATCTCATCAATTGAAAGTCCGTTTGCTACAAAATCTTTCCTAGAAGGCATGTCAACACCGTATAAACATGGTTTGACCAGAGGGGGAGCGGTGGAAGCGAAATAAACTTTTTTCGCGCCGGCCTGCCTCACCATTTCAACAATCCTTTTGGAGGTATTGCCCCTTACAATTGAATCATCAACCAAAAGAACATTTCTGTTTCTAAGTTCAAGCGGAATCGCGTTCAATTTATATTTAACCGATTTTTTTCTGATTCCCTGGCCGGGCATAATAAAAGTCCGGCCAATGTATCGGTTCTTAACCAATCCCTCGCGATATTTTACCCCGATCGCCTGTGCCAGTGGTAACGCGGCACTTCTCGATGAATCCGGTACGGGGACAACAACATCAATATCCAGATTGGCGTTTTTAATCTGTTTGGCCAGAGACTCACCCAGCCTCAACCTGGTTTTATACACACTCACGTCGTCCATAATCGTATCCGGACGAGCCAGATAAACATGCTCGAATATACACGGCGCCCACTTTTTTTCCGTAATTTGTTTCCTGGAAATATTTCTTTTCATATCAATAAAATATGCTTCTCCGGGTTCAATATCCGCGAGAAAATCATATCCCAAAGTATCGAGCGCGACACTTTCCGAGGCCACCGAGTATTCCGGTAAAATACCGTCGCCCCCTCTCACTCCAACGCTTAGGGGCCTTATTCCGTGCGGATCTCTGAAAGCCAAAATTCCGTGCCCGGCAATAAGCGCCAGCACCGCGTAACTGCCTTTCAGCCTTTTATAAACCGTTTTCATCGCCTTAAAAATCAGATCCGCGTTCAATTCCGTTACCCCAAGCTTTAAAAGTTCATTTGCCAATACATTTAACAAAACTTCAGAATCAGAAGTCGTGTTTAAATAGCGTATATTATTCTTTAAAATATCTTCTTTAAGATGTTCTTGATTAGTTAGGTTGCCGTTATGAATCAAAGCTATACCAAAAGGGGAGTTAACAAAAAACGGTTGAGCTTCGCCCGCGTCATAGCCGCCCGCCGTTGGATACCTTACATGACCGATCCCAACATTTCCAACAAGCCTTTGCATATTTTTCGTATGAAAAACATCCCTCACCAGACCGTTTCCTTTTTTTAAATGAAAATGTCCCCTATAAGTCATCATCCCTGCCGAATCCTGACCTCTATGCTGTAAAACTGTCAGTCCGTCATATAGTTCCTGCGCCACCGGATTATTGGAAATAATTCCTATTATTCCGCACATATATATTAGGGGTTAGGGTTTTGTTTGATTGTCGCTTTAACCACATTTTCCATCAGGCAGGCTACCGTCATCAGACCACAGCCCCCCGGAACAGGGGTAATATAAGATGCTTTATTCTTAACATTATCAAAGTCCACGTCACCTTCCAGTTTCCCTGCTTTATTGCGATTCATGCCCACGTCTATTACCACCGCTCCTTCTTTTACCATATCCGCCGTTACTAATTTAGACTTACCGACGGCCACCACCAAAATATCAGCCCTGGAAGTATGAAATTTCAGATCCTTGGTTCTACTGTGGCATGTAGTAACAGTAGCGCCTCTATTAAGCAACATGACCGCCGCCGGTTTTCCCACAATATTACTTCTTCCGACAACCACCGCCTCTTTGCCCGTAACATCAATATTGTAATGTTCAAGCATTCTCATAATCCCCAGCGGCGTGCAAGGAGCCAGTTCTTCAAAATCCGTACTTAAAAACATTTTTCCTATATTGTATGCTGTAAATCCGTCCACGTCCTTAACCGGTGAAATCGCCTTAATTATTTCAGGCTCATAAATATGATCCGGAAGAGGCAGCTGAACCAAAATGCCGTTAACTGAATCACTTTGATTCAGCTCATTAATTTTTGCGATCAAACGCGGCGTATCTATATCCTCGGGCTTATATGTGATCAATTCACTCTCAATTCCAAGTTTTTCGGAGGCTTTGGTCTTTGATTTAATATAAGACTGTGAAGCCGGATCATCCCCAACCAAGATTATTACCAACTTTGGCTGTATATCTTTTGCCTTCAATACCTGAACATCGCCCAGCAATGTTGTATACAATTCTTGAGCGACTAATTTACCGTCCAATAATTCCACTGAAGAAATTTAAATAAGAAAGCAGAAAAATGCTATCACTTGTAAGCAGAGCAGGCAAGCGGAAAAATATCGATTAGCCGCGAATAACCCGCAAACGACCTTAAAGGCGCGCAGCTCCTTTAAGGTCTGTGTTAAGGCGCGCAGCTCCTTTAAGGTCTGTGTTAAGGCGCGCAGCTCCTTTAAGGTCT
>CAYFWB010000010.1:27615-42864 GCA_964346765.1 uncultured Candidatus Peribacteria bacterium | reverse complement strand
GTGGTCGCTCGTTACCCCACCCGGAAGCTCCGCCTCGACAACTTTCCAGATTAGCTCAGCCGTATCTTCAATTTTCGGTTGAACATCAACAATCTCCCAGCTATTTTTTTGGGCAAGTTTTCTCAGTACCTCATCAACTTTCATCACCAGGTCATCATCACTTTCATGTATGTGTCCATGCTCTTTGGCACGAATGTCTCTTTCTCCCACCATTAAAATCGAAAGATCCTCTTTCAAAAGTTCGGAATTAATCTCTTCCACGCGGTCCTGATCCATCCCCTTGGCAGTCCCCCAGGCCACGCCCGACCCTGTATAATCTTCGCCCACAATAATTTTACCCTCATTAAGCCACTTATTAATCGTCGGTTCAAAATCCTTTCTATTCTGCATAAATAAAGTCTGCAGTTCCTCTTCAGTCATAGATTGGCTCCCGCTTGATCGTAATATTTCATTGATCCGCGGCCCTGTAGGTTCAAGCTCGTAAACAGGATACTTAACATAAACCGTGTCGTAACCCTCACGTTTCAATCTTCCCACAAGCCTTTTGCTGTGTGTGGATTTACCAATATTATTGATGCCGTAAATCGTAATAAAAATCCCTTTATCCATAAATTAAGAAATTAATTATCGGTACTGCCAAAGCCTCCTCTGCTCATTTCACTAATCTTGTCGTGTTCAACCCACGCGAACTTATCAATCCTCACAAACAAACCTTGCGCAACCTTCTCACCTTTTTCTATTTTCACTTCTTGATCAGTAAAATTGTGCACCTGAATTTTAATTTCATCCTCGGGCCCACAATAATCATGATCGATAATACCTATTCCATGAGGTGTCAAAAGCCCTTTTTTTTTGGGAGTGGAACTTCTTGAAGCCACAATCAGTGAATATCCTTTTGGCACTTCAACAATAATATTACCCGGAATCAGAGCCAATCCCCTCGGTTCAACTGTAATATTTTCTCTCGAAAGAATATCGAACCCAACTGAGCCGTCGGTTTCATATCTCGGCAGTGGTAAATTATTATCGATCCTTTTAATTTTTACTTCCATGAAAAATAATTAAGCACTCGATAATTTAAAGCAGTTCGTAACTATCGACAAGCTAAAACAAAAATGCTAACATTTTACATCGAATTAATAATTTTAGATTCATGAGTGACTATATTAAACAAGGCGACCAAGAAAAAATTGATTTTGCGGTGGGCGGCCAGGCTTTAATTGAAGGTGTGATGATGAGGTCACCCAATTTCATCACGGCCGCTGTCAGAAAAACCAAGGGCGACATTAAAATGAAAGAACAAGAATTTGAAAGTATCGGTAAAAGAATCAGATTTTTTGGTTTACCCCTTGTTAGGGGGGTGGTTAACCTTTTTGAAATGATGATTGTCGGCATGAAAATGCTCAACTACTCGGCAAAAGAGTCGATCGATGAAGAAGAGGATTTTGAAGAAGACATGACAAACGCTCAAAAAATATTTATGGGAGTATCGTTTGCGATGTCCATAATTATGGCGCTCGGTATGAGTCTTTTCCTTTTTAAATTTTTACCGCTTTGGATTACAAGTTGGCTGAGTAATAATTTTGTTCTTATCGATCAGAATTATTTGCTCTTTAATCTGATTGACGGTGTATTAAAGACCTCATTTTTTATCATATACATAGCGTTCCTTGGAATGTTTCCAAGCTTAAAGAGAGTGTTTGAATACCATGGCGCTGAACACAAATCCATTTATACATACGAAAAAGGGCTGGAGTTAATACCAAAAAACGCCGCCAAACAAAGCAGATTTCATCCTCGCTGCGGTACAAGTTTCATTCTTATCGTGTTCATAATCAGTATTTTTGTTTACACGTTTGTCCCTCGTCAGGAAGAATTTATGATGAATTTTGGCCTGAGAGTACTTTTTTTACCGCTGATCGCTGGTATAGCCTATGAGTTTCTTAAATGGAGCGCGAAAAAAGTGAGCAACAAGATTATGAACATGCTGGTAACCCCGGGTTTATGGTTCCAGCGTCTCACAACAAAAGAACCCGATCATAAACAGCTCGAAGTTGCTCTCAGCGCTCTCAGACAGGCATTGGCGCTTGAAGAAAACTCCAAAAACAAGGTTGTTGATGTTCCCTGATCGGATCAAAGTTTTCCTTTAATTAGTATAGCTAAACAATTAAAGTTCGGCCATTACCTTGTTAACGTCCAGGTTAATCCCGGGCCCCATTGTGGTTGCCACGCTTATTGTTTTAATAAACGTACCTTTCACGGCCGCCGGTTTTGCGTCGTTAACAGCTTTAATGAAAGTTTTCAGATTTTCTTTTATTTGATCTTCACTAAAAGACACTTTGCCGAAAATCTGGTGAATCTGACCCAGTTTATCCGTTCTGTATTCAACGCGCCCACCCGCGATATCTTTAATGGTTTTGCCAACATCCGTTGTAACCGTACCGGCCTTTGGATTAGGCATCATACCTTTAGTACCAAGCGTTTTGGCTATCGGTGCAAGATTTTTCATCACGTCCGGTGAAGCGATAGCAATATCAAAATCCAAAAATCCTTTCTGAATCTTTTCAATCAGATCCTCAAGCCCCGCTTCAACTGCGCCGTTATCTTTTGCTTCCTTAGCTTTATCATCCGGAACAAAAGCGATCACTCTGATTTTTTTACCCGTGCCGTGAGGAAGGACGATAGTGGATCTGACAAGCTGATCCGCGTGTGTAGGATCAATACCAAGATTCATATGAATCTCACAACTGGAATCGAATTTGGTTGTGGATGTCTTCTTTAAAAGATTCGCGGCCTCATCCATGTCCGCGGCCTCGACGTCAGCCACAAGTTTGGCGACTTCTCTGTATTTTTTACCTTTCTTAGGCATAGTAATGTTGTTGCGTGGTCAAACGGCTTTCGAGGCCTCCCACTAAATAACTAATTGATGAAAAAAATTACTCAACCAATACTCCCATACTCCTAGCTGTTCCTTCAATAATCTTCATCGCGGCTTCCACATCATTAGCGTTCAGATCGGGCATTTTGGTTTCTGCTATCTCTTTAACCTGAGATTTTGATATTGTACCCACCTTATTTTTATTATTTTCCCCACTTCCTTTTTTCAGATTAATAGCTTTTAAAAGCAGAACCGACGCCGGTGGAGTTTTGGTGATGAAAGTGAAACTTCTGTCTTCATAAACTGAAATTTCCACTGGCACGACAGTATCACCCATTTGTGATGTTTTAGCGTTAAACTGACTGCAAAAGTCCTGAATATTTAAACCGTGTTGCCCCAGAGCCGGACCGACAGGAGGTGCCGGATTTGCTTTTCCGGCAGGGATTTGTAATTTTATTAGTGTTAGCAACTTCTTTGCCATGGCTGTGTTTCGATTAAAATTATAATATTTGAATAAGTGATTTAACAAAGGGATGTAGATCCTTTTTGTAGACAAAAGAATACACGCTCTCTCGTACCTTGACAACTAAAAAAGCTGTCTCGCTTCTGTCCGCGTAATTTATGAAAAACGAACCGTTACCATACTCATTGGTCTCATTAATCCCGGATTCGATAGAACCCGCGGTTTTTTCTTTAATCAAAAGATAAATCTCATTGGCCAAGAGTTGACTTTCAGCATGCAGTTCGTAGAATTCCGCCACCCTGTTTCTGTTATTTTGAAGCAGATTTTGCTGGATTATGGGCACGCTCTGAAAATCTCTCATATCAACCTTCTGAAACATAATTCCATTGAAAGGTACTCGTTGCAAAACTACATTATTAAATCCCACCTGATCCAAGATACCAAAGCTAATAACGGGAATTCCGGATTTTGTATTTTCAGAGGTGTTTAAATTTGCAGTTCCTTGTACATTATCATTTTTTGCCAATGGCTTTGCATTTTGCAGTTCGTACGTGGCTTTCGGTAACAAACTGTCTCCGTCAAAGTTAATAACATTGTTCCCCGAATTACCCTCTTCATTGTCAATCATATCGCTTGCCCCCAAAACATTACCTTGTCCTCCATTCATTTCACTGGCCGCCATCTTATTTTTAAGATCGGGATAAGAAGTATAATCGTTTACCAATAATTCAGCCGCCACCACAACAACTATGACGATCGCGAACAGTGTTAATAGGTTAGTCTTTTCCATAAATTATTTCTTTCTTACCTGGGTAAAATCCAGTTCAACCGGAGTTTCCCTTCCGAAAATAGAAATAAGCACTTTAATCTTACCCTTCTCTTCGTCGACTTTGTTAACCACACCATCGTAATTAACAAAAGGTCCATCCAATATGACCACCGTATCGCCCTGATTAAAGTCGATTTTAAATCTGGGTTCCTGCTCGCCCATCCTTCTTTTAATAACCTTGAATTCATCGGGGGAAACCGGTACGGGAGTTGTACCGGACCCCACAAAACCCGTCACATTTGGCGTATTACGCACAACATACCAGGAATAGTCTGTAACAGTCATATCAACCAATACATAACCCGGAAATATTCTTTTCTCTTCGGTAACGGGTTCCCCTTTTTTAATGACAATTTGAGTCTCTTTCGGGACGACCACATCAAAAATCAGATCCTGCATGCCGAGCGATTCTATGCGCTGTAAAAGCGCCTCTCTAACCGCGTCTTCGTAACCCGAGTAGGTATGTACCACATACCAGTGACGACCCGTTCCTTCAGCTTGTTTAGCCATAATTAATTAAAATAATTATTCAGTTGTTGTATCTGAAGCAGTATCAGCCTCCGTATATATTACTTCTTCAGCGGGTGCTTCAGTAGCGGTGTCAGTAACTTCTACCGTATCCGCAGGTTCTGCCGTAACATCCACACCTGCTGTTCCATCCATGGATTGCTCATCTCCCAATCTAACATCTACGGTATCTATACCATCTTCGGTATTAGTGGTTGTCATGGCGCCGCCATCAAGGGTACCTCTCGCGTCTTCAGTAACCGCCGTTGGCAGTTGCCTTTCCGGTCCCAGTTCCAAGATACTTCTGTATCCGAAGCCGAACACAAGATCCATAATACCCAACAAAATCGCAACAACAATACAAAATCCCAGTACAAGAAAAGTTAGACGTATTGCTTGGTTTCTGGTAGGCCATGTAACTTTACGCAGTTCTTCAACGCTTGCCTGCACATAATTGATAAAGGGGTTTTTTTTGGTTTTACCTTTGTCGGAAGCCATAATAATGAAAAAATGAATATCTCTAAAAAGGCTTTTCGCCTCACAATTGGAAATTATAGTCAGATGCCTCTTTAAAAGCAAGCTTTTCCGCTTTTTTTTTGTTAAAAAAATAGCAGCTTTGACCGAATTTTAAAAAAATGCTAAAATATCATGATATTAATTGGACATAAATGCAAAATCTAAAACAGTTAATGCTGGTATTGGCATTGATGGTTGTGGCGGTTGCAGCCGTAAACGGAAACTTAATCCAGCTTGCGGCCGCTCAAGGTATTTTTGATCTTCCGGACTCAAGTCTTTACGGCAATGTGCCCGCCACATCTGCGGGAGCTTCGGCGCAAGCCCAATTCAACGAACTTGTCTATGGAGTTGTGCAGGCATTCAGATACATTATCGGTTCCGTGGCAATCTTAATGGCGGTTTATTCAGGATTCAAAATGGTGACGGGTTGGGGTAAAGAAGAGGTATATCAAAAGGCCAGAACCGGTTTGCTTTATTCTGTTGTAGGGCTTGCCGCTGTTGGGCTGGCAGGGGAAATAGGTACTATTTTCAACCTGGAAGACGGCGGATTTCTTAAAGATCCCAATCAGATACTAAGAACGACGATCCTGTTTAATCAAAGAACACAAATTATCATCACTTTCATCAAATACTTCATTGGAGGAATAGCTGTATTAATGTTGGTAAGAAGCGGGCTCAGAATGATAACCATGGGGGAATCCGAAGACAAACTTGCTCTGGATAAAAAAAATCTGATCTATAGCGCACTGGGTCTTGTTTTAATAATCGTCGCAGATACCGCCATCAGCGAAGTTTTCTACAAAGTCGATTTGAACAGATACCCCGGCGTGGGCGGTGTCGATCCTCAAATAGATCCCACCAGAGGGGTTAACGAAATAATCGGATTCACCAACCTGGCGGTCAGCATAGTGGGCCCGATAGCGGTTTTGGCTTTGCTCGCGGGCGGTGTCATGTACATAACCGCCGGCGGTGAAGAGGAAAAAATGAATACTGCTAAAAAGCTGATCATTACGGCGGGCGCCGGGATCATTTTAATATATGGAGCATTCGCTCTGGTAAGCACATTTATCATCGGCCAATTTGGTGCAGACGTTACTGTTACCTAAAATATGTTCAAAATAATAAAAAAATCGGCGGTCTTGAAAACAGTTACTTCATTAACACTTTTTTTGATCATAACCTCTTTGATCCTCTTTATGGCGGGACCGGTTATGGCGCAAAGCAACAGCGCAGAAGAGACATTAACAACAATCGGCGGCGCGCAGGGGGAAGAAATCTTACCCGGATTTTCAACAAAAGGACACGCCAATGCGTCTTACGAGCAGGGAGCAAGCAACATTACCAGCGCCATACTGTTTGTGGTCGATCTGTTTAAATATCTGATCGGAACCGTAGCTGTTTTGGTTTTAATAATTTCCGGTATCAGATTGGTCACTGCCGGTAAAAACATAGAAGACGTCGCCCAGAGCCAGAAAGAAAACATCAAGTACGCCATCATCGGACTTGGCATAATTGTTGTAGCGGACACCATGATTCAGCAGGTCTTCTTTGGTGAACAGGGCGAAGTTTTACGCTCCGAAGCTGACGCCCAGCTCGCGGCGGAAAGGGGTACCGAGCAATTGAAAAGCATTTACAGCATAATGGCATATTTTGCCGGATCCGTAGCTATATTCATGATAATTTACGCCGGTATACGGTTGGTAACGGCCGGCGGGCAGGAAGAAGTCACCAACAAGATGAAAAAAGTTATCACCTGGGCGGTGATAGGCTTAATGCTTATAGGTGTCGCCGAATTTGTTGTCAAAGACATAGTTTTTCCGGAACAGGGCGCAAGACTGTCCGATCCCGAGCAGGCAAGCCGACTGATAGTAATGATTACCAATTTCATTTCAGGCTTCGTGGCAACCATAGCCATTGCCATGTACATGTATGGAGGCTTTTTATATGTCACGGCCGGTAGACAGGATGACAATATCGGAAAGGCAAAAAAAGTATTCTTGGGAGCCAGCATCGGTCTCGTCTTGGCGTTGGCGGCTTTTGCCCTGGTTAACACTCTGATAGATTTTCAGCCTGTGGAAACCTAAATTGTGGAACCTGCTCAAAAATGTTATAATATACAAATATTAAAAACAAAAAATGACCTCCCCGAAAATCAAAACAAAAAAAATATTCCTGATGGCGCTTATTCTCTTGGCGCTTTCCAGTTTTTTTACGGTACAAACCTCACGGGCTTGGTTCGGTGAACAGGCTTACGAAGATTTTAAAGATTGTCTGAAAGGCGAATGTTCTGAAGAACAGTCCACATCATTTACACAATTCACCGGCGGATTAAGCGTGCCGGACGAAGCTCAATACGCGGAAGGTTTGGTCAGAGAAACAAATTTAAGAGATTTCATCATCAACGTTACAAACTTTATATTGGGATTTTTGGGACTGATAGCCATTTTAATAATCATATACGGAGGGTTTCTATATCTTACTGCGACCGGTGAACAAGAAAAGGCGGAAAAAGGAAAGAAATCCGTAACCTACGCGATCATCGGTATAGTGCTTATTTTAGGATCATACGCCATTGTTAACACCGTGTTACAGGCACCCACGGGGGAAGACACAGGACTTCGCGGATCGAGTGATTTTGGAATCGGCATTAGCGGATCATCCGGACAGGTAAACTTTAATAATCTGGCGGTTCAGGTGGAAAAAATTGCCAGAGAAATCGTGGCGGCTCATACGTTCCATTTTGAAGCGCAGAAGGCATTGAACGAGGCCAAAGAAGTGATAGATAGCGCTGATAATATTTTACAAACCTGCGCCACAAACGGTGATGCCTGCGGAGGTGGTACAGACACAACGTCCGGAGCAATTGCCAGTACGTATACAACAGCTTTCGGATCGGAAATCAGCAAAGCTATCCGTATACTTGAAGAAACAAAAGGCAGAATCACATCAGATGTCGTTACGGCACAGTTCATAAGACAGACTATCGATGACGAGGTAGCCGCTTTAAACGATATCAAAGCACTGATCGAATCAAGAAGAAGCGCTATCGCAGACAGAATCCTTTCCGATATGGATGTTTTTGAAGGAAGTATAGACAAGGAAGACATAACACCGGCTTTCAAGGAGGCAATAAGCTCTCCTTACGACACTTTAATCGACGAAATCGACCAGGCGCATGAAAAGACCGAAAACGCACTCGACAGCAATTTTGAATCGGTCGTGGAAAACGGTGTGAGCGATTTGTCCGATATTTACACTTCGGTCCAGCCGCTGACTGAAACATTAGACACGTTATTTTATGCGCTGGTCAGTGAAAATCAGTTAAACCAGGGTAGCTGCGTCGAAACTGGTGGAGAAGGACTTTGTCAGCTAATTGAAGATGTTACAAACTTCAGTGGTGATACTCCGGGCCCCGGAGACTCCGCTTATGACAATATGGCCCAGGCATATAGGGATTTTATTGATCTATATGATGGACTGGAAAATCTGGAATTTGTGAATGTTAAATTAACCGCCAGCGTAGTTGAAGGGTCAGCACCATTGGCGGTCACCTTCAGTAGCGTCGGATCCACAGATCCTTCCGGTGTGACAATCGAACCGGAGCAGATCTCTTGGGATTTGAATGGAGATGGAGAATACTCAAAGAACATTTTGTCAGATAAAAAATACCTGCAATGCGATGAAAAAGAGGCAGTAACAACTTCCTGCATTTATAAACAACCCGGAACTTACAGAGTCAAGCTCAGAATCGAACCCGCCGCCGACGCGGCCGATCAAATCGGCCCGGGAATCGCCACAATCGATATTAAAGTTAACGAGCCTCAAACCAAGATCAACCTCAGTATCCCTAACATGCTTAGCGATAATGAAGATATTATTAAATATAATGACGGTGGATTTATAGATATTGATAAAAGTTCGGTAATCTTCCCGTTAAGCATCGCTTCCAGCCAGGGAGTCCAGTTTGACGCGTCGTTTACCAAAACCAAAGACAATGATGATTTTCACAGCCAGTCCGCCGACGGCGCCACTGTTTATTGGGATTTTGGAGACAACTCCAACGATGGTGTCAACAAAACCCTAATGGCTGCGACCCAGGGTAATCTCAAGCAAACACATATCTATAAAGAGGAAGGCAATTATAACGTAATGGTCGAATTTACGGATCAGAACGGAGTAGTTGATCGAAAGATATTTACATTGGTGGTATCTTCTCTCGCCCCGCAGATAAACCTAAATCCTTACAGTGCCAAAGTGGGACAGCCGATCGAATTTGACGGAGGTGATTCAATTAGTGACAACGGCCCGATAACATCATATAGTTGGTCATTAAGTCCTTCAGTTACAGGCTTGAGTGAAACCGACAATGAAGCGTTCACTTACTCATTTGAAAGCCCCAACACATATGACGTCAAATTAACTGTAACCGACGCCATCAAGACGGAAGGCGTTTCAATAACCGAAAAGCTTAAAATCGAATCTGAACCTCCGGTTGCTCAATTCACGTATACGATCCCGGAACCGACCCAGCCCGCCACTTCCGAATTTGATGGAACCAAAAGTTACGATCCCGATGGTGATGCTGAACTTAATTACCTGTGGGAAATCAACGGGCAGAGTCTGGAAAACAATACTACCGACAGTGAAATAGGTTATTCTTACGACACAACTAATCCCGCCCGTCCGATAGTCAAATTTAAAGACCAGGAAACATATACGGTAGCTCTAACGGTTATTGATCCAAACGGAGGAGGACAGGGCGTTGAACAGGATTCTAAGCCTCTCGAAAGAGAAATTACCATCAATAAAACCATAGATATCGCTTGGGGGGCGGAAGATGAACCCACCGGCAGTTTGCAAATGAACGAAACAACCGGCGAAAGTGAAGCTCCGGTACAGTTCACACTGGAAAGCGATAACGCTATAGCTTATGAAATAGACTATGGCGACGGTGAAGTAGAACAAGGCGAAATGAGCCAGGAGACTACCCTTACTCATGTTTATAAAGAAGCAGGAGTATTCGTGGTGCAGGCCAGCGTCTTTGACATTGACGACGAGGAAAATAATATCAAGCGCAAAGTATTCATATCGTCCGGCGATTCCCCAGCGGCCGTAATAGGAGTCAGCATAAATGAAGAAGATGTCTACGATTTAACTGAACCATTAATTATCAACAGAAAAGATTCCGTGGCGTTTGACGCGGGACAATCCGTTAATACCGACGGCACCGGAAGAAGATTAACCTATAGCTGGGATTTTGGTGACGGACAAAGAAGTACGGATAAAGAAGTGACCCATACATACAGAGACGTCGGCGATTACACCGTCACCTTAAAGGTGGTAAATGAAAACGATGTCAGCCAGACCTCGACTGATAAGATAGATCTTACAGTTCAAGGTGAACCGCCTTTATTAAAGAGTTTGACAGCTGTACCCGTTAGTACCGATTTAACCGCGCCCGTCACAGTCAAATTAAACGCTGTAGGTGCAGAGGATCCGGACGGACAGATAACCCGTTACAGGTGGTGGTACTACGACCCCGCGAACGATCAGGAAGAATTGGGCATTCAGGTAACATCGGGGTCTTCGGCCAATGTAACCATCGGAACAAGAGGATCCGAAGGTGAAGAAAAAACATACAAATTCGCTGTTGAATTGACCGACGATGAAAACAATACAATATCCAGTGAAGATATATTGGCAGCAAGCGTGATTCCAACGCTGGATGTTATTAACGGGCCCAACGATGCTCCTGTGGCAAGTTTTAACGTAGACAGAACAAATATTTACGTTGGTGAGGAAGTTAATTTCACCAGTGCCTCTACCGATCCCGACGGTCAAATTGTTGCGTATTTTTGGGATTGGGAGGGAGACGGTTTTGCAAATAACACAACCGACGAAGGACCCAATGTAAGCCATGTTTTTGATACACCGGCACCCGACGGAGTCAGAGTAAGATTAAAAGTAAGAGACAATAACGAATCCGAAGCAACTTCACAGCCTGTCACCATCTATGTTGACAGCATGGCCGAACCGCCGGTCGCAGCATTTACAAGCGAACAGGAAGAAGAAAGCACCACGGTAAATTTTACCGACAATTCAACCGCCGACGAAATAAACGAACTCAACATTGAAAGATGGAACTGGGATTTTGATGTTAACCTGGACAGTAACGGCGACGGCATTAAAGATAACGATCTGGATTCGACAGAGCAGAACCCTTCATACACTTATCCCGATTATGGAATTTACAGAGTCATGCTAACCGTATATGACAATCAGGATCAATCATCATCGATCACAAACTTTGCCAACGTAAAGACAAGTCAGCCAGCGACTTCGAGTCAACCTGCAACCGCCACCCCAACAACTACAACGCCAACCCCTACTTTGGACGCCAGGCTTCTCACTCAGCCGGCTTCAAGTCTGATGGACGGAAAGATCCACCTGAAGGGAACATCCGGCAATATCACGCTGGATTATTCAACTTCGGTAGGGGACATTGCTTCGTATACCATCGACAAAAACATATATTTTGATACAAACGGCAACGGAGTAAATGATGACGACGAAGACTACAAAGCATCAACACCGGGTAAATGGACCACCGCTTTTGCCAAAGAATGGGGGAACATTCGAATCAGACTTACCGTAATAGATGAAAACGGCAAAAAAGATTTTGTGGAAAAGGATGTAGTGTTTGATGATTCCAGTCTGGGAGCCAATATATTCGCCTCTACCACTAGCGAACCCGCCACCGTACTTGTAAGCATAGCGGTTTTTGCTATACTGATTTTATCACTTCGCAAAGTTACTAAACAAAAATAATGCCTAACGAAAATCAACCGAAGCCAAATGACGCCCCTCAGGCCGGGCCGCAACCGGCTCAAAACCCACCGAACCAAACAAGTAGGCCTACACCTCAAGCAGACGCAAAACCGGAACCGCAACAGCAAACACAACCTGCGCCTCAACCGCAGACAGAGCCGCCGCAACAGACACAGCCAACGCCACCAACTGAGCCGCAAACAAGTCAACCACAAGCACAACCCGGGCCTCAACCACAGTCAATACCACGGCAACAGCCTCAAACACCCACTCAGAAACAGCAAGCGGCTCCACCTCCGGGGCCGACGCAACCAACAAAAAAAACAATCCCCACTCAAATTAAAAGACCTGGCGCCCCACTTAAACCCGGCCAAAAAACCAGAACAACCAGAAAACCGCCAAACCCCAAAAAACTTATTTACGGATGCACCGGCTGTTCAAGCTTGGCATTACTTTTTTTCATAGTATTTGTGTTGGTTTTTGTCAGCCAAACATCATCGAGCGGTGAAAACGCGCTGGCAACATCACTTGGAGTCAGTACCGGATCATTTATCAATACATTGATTACGCTGGTTAACCTGATTTTCGGTACTATTTCGGTACTACTCTTTTTATTGGCCATAGTGGGAGTCTTCCGATTCTTAATGGCCAGAAAAGACGACAAAATAACGAGGAAAAAAGGATTTACAATGGCCGGAGTCTCAGGTCTTCTTTTGCTGGTATTCGTAACCATGTGGGTGGGAATCTACCTTTATATGAGTTCCAAGAGAGTGCCTGTTGAAAACACTCAGGTAACCGACATTTTAAGCGAGCCGGCGGACACATTACAGCTCACGGCACCCATTAATGTAAAATTTGACGCGTCATCACTGCCGATCAATACGCGAAAATACGACATCCTTTCTTATCAATGGGATTTTGGTGACGGAGCAACAGCAACAACCGCTTATACATCGCACATATATGAACAAACCGGAAGATTTGATGTGCAATTGCAAATAACAAAAAGAGATATTGCGACCGCTGAAGAAAGCGTAGATACATACATGAAAACCGTAACAATAGCAAATATAGCACTAAGCGCAAGGTTTACCATGGAGCCCCAGAGCGGCCCAGCTCCATTAACCGTGGCGTTTGACGCTTCAGAATCAGCCGCTCCAGCCGGTGAAATTGTTTCCTACGAATGGGATTTCAATAACGACAATAATTTTGATGATTCGAAAGGAGCGAGGGTGGAACATGAATTTACACAGGTGGGAAATTACACGGTCAATTTAAGAGTTACCGATAATGTTGGCAATTACGAAGTTACAAGTGAAGAAGTGACTGTAGAAGGTGCAAATATACCCACGGCGGTCATTGATGTACCTACCGAAGACGGGAATTATTATGTCGGCAGGCAGTATAGTTTCGATGCCAAAAATTCGACCAGCCCGAACGGCACAATAACACAATATTCGTGGGATTTTGGAGATGGCAGTCCAAAAGCATCAACCAGAACAGCTACTCACATATATAAGGTAGCCGGCAATTATCAGGTCACATTGGTAGTCACCGACGAAACCGGTAAAGAAGGTGAAACCACCAACAATATTAATGTTGAAACCCCGGAAGCCGCGCCAATAGCGGAAATTAAAACCGTACCGGCTCCAAGCACAGACGAAGACTTTATTAGCGGGGCCGTACCGTTTGAAGTCAGCTTTGACGGTAGAAAAAGCGCGGATGCCGACAATAACATTATTGATTACAATTGGGACTTTGATGGAGACGGAGCTGTCGACGCGTCCGGAGAAACCGTTACATACTCCTATAATCAGTCGGGTACATATAACACCACCCTTACTGTGGTGGACGCGGAAAATAATGAATCAACGGCGATATTAGTGGTGAGAGTGGGGGACCAGCCTCTAACCGCCAGAGTGACAGCTGAACCCGTCGAAGGTGTGGCTCCGTTGACTGTGACATTCGATGCCAGTTCATCATCTTATCCGAGCGGAGAAATAGTTTCTTATGAATGGGATTTTGGAGATGGCAGTCCCAAGAGAATAGATGTGTCTCAAGTAACATACAAATATACAAAGATCGGTACATTCACCGCCGAAGTAACCGCGATAGCATCCGATAGCACAAGATCAACCGCGGAAATATCAGTTAATGTAAGACCCGTACCTTTGACTGCGTGTTTTGAAGCCGCGCCGGAAACCGGCAACGCTCCGTTAAATGTTGAATTTGACCCAAGATGCTCAAGCGGAACAATAGCTTCTTACAGTTGGAATTTTGGTGATGGCAAATCTTCAAGGACCAGAAAACCAAGTCATGAATTTAACGCTCCCGGAAGCTACACTGTAACGTTGGAAGTGGCGGACAATCAAAATGTTATAGATAGTTTTACAAAATCAATATTAGTAACCGGAACCCTTTAACATGAATAAAAAAGACAGAGTAAAAAAAATACTCATAATTATTGTGGCATTTATGATGCTAACAAGTATCATCGCGCCTTTGGTAGCCTCCATGGAGGGGTTTAAATAATATCCATTTCTAAATTGATAAAGACCGCGCAAGTGGTGGTCTTTTTGCATGCATCTATGTATACAATATAATTGACTGGACACAAAAAAAATGATAAAATATGGTGATTATTAATAAAAATTAAAATAAAAATCATGGCGGACATAAAAATATCACCACAATCAGACGACGACCAGAACAATGATCAAGGTTCGAACGACCAGGAAACATTGGGAGGTTATAAATTCGATAATACGAATGCGGACAAAAAAGAAATCGATACCGATAAGGCAAATACTCCGACTCCCGCCGGCATGATAGGCGCTGAAACTCAGCAAGAAGTAGGAGCTACGCCCGAACCGGCGCAAAGTGAACCGGCGCAGGCCGAACCGGCGCAAAGCGAACCGGCGCAGGCCGAACCGGCGCAAAGCGAACCTGCACAGGCCGAACCGGCACAGGCCGAACCGGCACAGACCGAACCTGCGCAAAGCAAACCGGCACAGGCCGAACCTGCACAGACCGAACCTGCACAGGCCGAACCGGCGCAAAGCGAACCGGCGCAGGCCGAACCGGCGCAAAGCGAACCTGCACAGGCCGAACCTGCACAGACCGAACCTGCGCAGACCGAACCTGCACAGGCCGAACCGGCGCAAAGCGAACCGGCACAGGCCGAACCTGCACAGACCGAACCTGCGCAGACCGAACCTGCACAGGCCG
>CAYFWB010000010.1:14549-27515 GCA_964346765.1 uncultured Candidatus Peribacteria bacterium | reverse complement strand
GCACAGGCCGAACCTGCACAGACCGAACCTGCGCAGACCGAACCTGCACAGGCCGAACCGGCGCAAAGCGAACCGGCGCAGGCCGAACCGGCGCAAAGCGAACCTGCACAGGCCGAACCGGCGCAGGCCGAACCTGCACAGACCGAACCGGTGAAAACCGAACTCGCACCTTCGGAACCGACATCAGCTCCGGTATCAGTCCCTGAACCCGAAACCGCGGAACCCTCAGCCGAAACCGCGGAACCCTCAGCCGAAGCCGCTTCTACAAATGAAACCGTGCAAGAAGCCCCTACTCAAGAGGAAAATACCACTCCTGCAGAAAGCGCTGTGCCCCCAAAAAAAGGCTTATCGAAACCGGTATTAATAGGCGGTGCACTTGCATTAGCGGTATTAATAGGAGCGGCCGCATATTTCGGCCTCGGTGGATTTTTTAAAGGACAGACACCCATAGTAGATGATCATTTAAGACCTACTCCTATAGATGTTGTAACTGAAGAAACCAAATGTCCCGATGGAGAGTATTATAATCCCAATACCATTTTACCAATTAGTCCAACTAACAAATTAGAGAATGCAGTTAAAGAAGAACCTACTTTAGACATACCAAAAGTCGATTCGGCTGAAATAAGTAATACTGTTGATCAGCCTCTTTCCGCGGCCGAATACAGTAAAGCTTATACTATGATGGATAATAGGCAGCCAATTAGCGATGATATGACACTATCAACTGATAACGATAAACAGGATGAACTTGTTATTGATAAAACGGAGGATAATGCATTAAGTTTTGATAAATCATCAGACTCTAAAGAAATAAATATCAATAAGGCTGATAAAAAAAAGGAGCCAATTGAGATAACTAAATCGGATGAACTGGAAGTTGACCTTGTCACAAAAGAAGAAACAACAGAACCGGAGGATCAGAGTGAAGACAGTACTGATGATGAAACACCTGCCCCGGAGATAGATGCTGAATGGGACAGCAATATGCCTTCATTGGATATGCAAACTCAGGAACCGGAATTTGACGTAAAAATGTGTACAGATATACCTTCAAATGATTGTGAATTATTGGAACAACTTAATGAATCTCCCGACAAATATTATTTGAACGATACTACCATTTCCATGGTTAAGGAATGGTCGGTGGATTGCAAAGAAGAACCTACTATGGAATCCCCTACTATGGAAGTACCTTCAAGACAGCCGGAAATGTCATGCGGCGAAAATCAAAAAAAAGTAGATGGCGAGTGTCAATGTAAAGAAGGGTACATCGATATCAGTCCTGCAACTTCCTCTAACGATACTACGATAGATCAAAGAAGAGGAGATTCGGATAAATTCAGCGATATTAATCTGGTAGAAGCAACGTCCGAAGATAGTTCTACTAAGCCGGTTTGTGTAAATTGTCAGGAATTATTAGAACTGATTGAATCTAAAAAAAGCGAAACAACAACGGCAGATCCCGCCAGCCGACTGAATGATACCGTCGGTGCAAACGAACAGCCTTTGCGAGATGAAATAGCCGATCTGGAAAGTTTGGCTAAAAAAAGTGGATGTGAAATAGCGGTGGAAGAACCAACACCCTGTGAGCACTATGCCTCAATAGCAAGAAAATCAATGGATAACAAGGATGTTAAAACATCGTACGATAATATAGTGTTGCTTATCCAGAACAACTGCACTCGTAATTATAATCCCTGCGAAGAATACCTGGCCCTGGCACGGGCCGCGAAAAAATACGCCACAATTTCAGAACAAATCAGCCCCGGAAGCGAAACCTATTTTGAAACGCAATATGAAAAAAACCGGGACGCTTATTATAAGGATTCTACTTGTGTCGACACCGAAGCTCTCTGTATCGAAGTGGAAGAGAATACAGGGAACAGGGAGGATACAGGAACGCAAGAGCCATCGGTAGACCTGCTTCGCGTTGACTCAGCTGGAGACAGAGTACCCAAAGACGACATGGTGGAATTTAGCCCTGCGGGATCGGACGCGCAAACGGGCAGTTCAATGCTTTCCGAAAAAGCATTGCAAAACAGTATAGATGATTATATCGACGCAAGAGGTATCGATACAGATCGTGAAAGATCAGATTTCCTGGCTGAATACTGCTCCACAGTCGAAGAAGAGGAGACTGCGATTGAAGAAGAACCTGCCCCGGAAAGAGAAGAAACCTTGCCCAGCGAAGAAACTGAGCGGGAACCCGAAAGAGTTTCGGACGCAGTAACCGAGCGAGATGAACCCGAATCCGACAGAATCGAGGAAGAACCCGTTCAAACCGAACCCGAATCCGACAGAATCGAAGAAGAACCAGTCCAAACCGCACCTGAACCCGAAGAACCAGCTCCGGGAAGAGGTTCAGCGGGTGGATCTGCTATCGAATATAATCCACCTGTCAGGGAAGAACCCACAGAAACATCTGCCGTGGTTGAACCCGAAATGACGGCCTCAACAGTAATTGAACCGGAGGTTTCAGCAAGTAGCGAAGAAACTATAAGCCCTGCGGCTCCAGGTGAACCGGTAGAACCCTCCGCCTCCGCCACTCCGGATCAGCCGGCGGCACCCGCTGACCCCGAATTAAAACCCGCCGCTCCATCCGAACCTACTTTGACTCCGGTTGAAACACCCAAAGAACCGATGATTACAGAAGAGGCCACCCCGCCCGACATCCATCCGGTAGGGCCCGAAGTAATCATGTACGCCTTCGCGCTCATCGCTTCGCAATTGTACTTCTTCCGCAGAAGGATTCTGGAGCTCGTGATGAACAGATAGACAAACTATTTAAAGACGAAACACCCCGCTCGTAAGGCGGGGTGTTTTCAATACCCGAAGATTAAGAAAAGCCAATCGGCCTGAAATACACAACGTTGACAATCGGGCTTGTTTTCAATAAATTAAATCGCGTAAGTCTGTCAGGAGTGTAAACACGTTGGGGAGTAGCCAAGTGGTAAGGCACCCCGCCATGGCGGGGCATGCGGAGAGATGAATAACGGGAAATATGTATTATTTGTACATTCTTAAGAGCAAAAAAGATCAAAGGTACTACATCGGCCAGACCAATAATGTGGAAAAAAGATTACATAGACATAATGCAGGCACAGTAAAAGCAACAAGAAACAGAAGACCGTTTGAAGTAATTTATACGGAAGAGTATAAGAGCAGAGAGCAAGCTATGAAGAGAGAAAAATACATAAAGTCACTAAAAGGAGGAAACGAATTTAAAAAAATACTATCTATGCATTGGGGAGTAGCCAAGTGGTAAGGCACCGGGTTTTGGTCCCGGCATGCGGGGGTTCGAATCCCTCCTCCCCAGCCAGAATTATCATCTAGAAATAGCTTGTGTATACGCAAAAACAGGCTTATTTAACGGTTTTGCCATGTGCGAATCTTCCCCTAGCCGTTTTTGAAAATATACAAGAGGATAGTTATGTTACGTTGCAGTTATACAATAGTAACAAGAAGAAATGTTTTTTGCATTTCTTCTTGGGCTTTAAGAACTTATTTCACAGGGAATAAATTAATCATGACTTTATTATTATTTAATTAGTTAGATTACTATTTAATTTGTCTGAGCAACCGTTGCCAAAAGTTTATCGAAGGTCTATTATCTTCTCCACTTTAACAAGCTCAAATTTATGGAAAGGATAAATTTTTTTAAGGATAACATAGAGTCTGTTGATGAGACTGACATTCAGTTTGTGACAATATTGCCTAAGAGTACAGATTTTGATTATGCTAGAAGTGGTTTTTTACAGGATGTTCAAAATATAGGTATAAATTCACTATCGGATTCGCGGATTGGTAAGACATTTTTCTTTCAAGGTTTCACCCCTGAAGAAATTCAAAGAGTACGTCATGAAATTCTCCATGAAGATACACATTTGGATTTCTATGAAGGACAGATGAATCTAGAATCTGTTGCCAATCCATCTCATTTTGTATGCATATCCTATCAAAGGCAAGTTTCAAATCCGGCAATTGATTCATTAGAACATGCAATTCAGCGTATTGGAATTCCATTAGAAAGAAAACGAGTGCAGATCTCTGAAATATACTTATTATATGGGGATGTGAGCGCAGCAGAACGTGATCGAATAGAAGAAATGCTCGTTAATGTTTCCATTCAAGAAAGGCTAAGTAATCCGCCCACTTCATTAGGAGTAGATGCTGTTGGAAATGATACGGTTGAATTGATTTCTCTACGCTCGCTTTTAGACAGTGAATTGAAATCGATGTCTGAAAACAGGCGTCTCTTTCTTAGTCTAAAGGAGATGCAAGCTATACAGACTCATTATAAAAAAATTGGAAGAGAACCGACTGATTGCGAATTAGAGGTCATTGCTCAAGGTTGGTCAGAACATTGTGGCCATAAGACATTTAAAGCGGAGGTCTATATGAATGGTGAAAAGAAGCAACCCCTATACAAACGATTGAAGCAATCGACGGTGGAGATTGCACATCCTGATGTTTTATCTTGTTTTGTTGATGATTCTGGAGTGGTGCGTTTAGATGATGAACATGGTGTGTGCATTAAAGCTGAAACACACAGTGCCCCGGCTGCTATTGAGCCTTTTGGAGGAACAGAAACGGGTGTGGGAGGAGTGATTCGTGATATTCTTGGAACAGGTTTGGGTGCAAAACCTATTGCTGTCATGGACGTTCTCTGTTTTGGAGATTTATCTTTAAGTACTGAAAATGTTCCGCCAGGATGTTTGCACCCTAATGTGCTTCTGAATAAATGTGTTGCCGGTGTAGAAAGCTATGGAAATAAGATGGGGCTACCAAATATTAGTGGCGCATTATATTTTGATAACTGTTTTAGTACAAAGCCAATAGTTTTAGCTGGTTCTATTGGTCTTATACCGATTGAGAAGGCGGAAAAAGGAAAACCTCAACCAGGTGACGTAATTATTTGTTTGGGAGGAAAAACTGGAAAAGATGGTATTCATGGAGCTACATTTTCATCTGGTGAAATGACTGATCGCACGAAGGCTTTAGATAGTACTGCTGTTCAAATTGGTTATCCTGTGCTTGAAAGACAAGTCATGGATGTTTTAGCTAAGCTTTTTGAGAAGAATATCATACATGCCTTAACCGACTGTGGTGGCGGTGGATTAAGTTCTGCGGTTACAGAAATATGTGAAAATCTAGGAGGTACTGTTGATCTTCGTGAAATTACCACTAAGTATCAAGGACTTAAGCCATGGGAGTTATTTTTGTCTGAATCACAAGAGAGAATGCTTATTGCTATACCTCCAGAACGAGCTGCTGAAGTGATTGCCCTTTGCATGCACTATGGAATTAATGCAGATCAGATTGGAAGCTTTGGAGAAGGTGATAATATACTGACATTAAATTATGGTAAGAAAAAAGTGGCAGAGCTTGATCTAGGTTTTGTTCTAGGAGGTAACCCACAAACGACTATTGAAGGAGAATATAAAGAGCCTAAATTTCGAGAGTCTTCTGTTCCACATATGTCACAGAGTGAAATAAGAGATTTGGCTTTCGAGATACTCAATGACTTAAATGTGTGCTCCAGAGAGAGCGTTGTCAGAAAATATGATCAAGTCGTGACAGGTCACACACAAGAGCGATCTTTTGGTGGAAAGCACCAAGACACCCCCCAAGATGCCTTATTGCTTAGGCCCAAATATGATTCATTTAAGGGTTTAATGACGACTCATGGCTTAGCTCCTGAAATTGGAAAGCATGATCCATATATGGGGAGTCTTACTTCCGTTATAGAAGCTATTTCTAATGCTGTTGCTCGTGGTGCAGATCTTTCTAAAATTTTCTTAATTGATAATTTTATTCATCCACGTCCTGATAATCCAGAAGATGTGGGAACTTTGGATCGGTCTTTAGAGGGTGCTATTGCTGGAGCAAAAGCATTTGGAACCCCCTTTGTTTCTGGTAAAGATAGCCTCGGGAGCACCTACCACAGTGCCGATGGGACAGTAATTAAAGCCAACCCAATGATCATTGTTACTGCCCTTTCTGTATTAGATGATATTGAACGTACGGTTCCAAGCCATTTTCAAAAGATAGGCAGTCAAATAGTGCTTCTGGGTGATAGTGGCCCTAGCAAACTTGGAGGATCGGTTGTTGCAAAAAAATTGGGTTTAGATACGAATGCTGTGCCTCAATATGATTTGGATGCTTTGAAAAAGACATTTGTCCAGCTACACAAGCTGATCAAAGAAAATCAAGTTTTGAGTTGTCATGACATTAAGGAAGGCGGAATTTTTACTACCATAGCTGAAATGATGTTTGGAAATGAAAGAGGTGTTCAAATAGATTTATCAAATATTGATGCAGGTTCTTTAATAGGATTTTTATACAATGAAAAAGCAGGACGATTTATCGTTGAAGTATCTGCCGATAGAGATATTGAGACTCTCTTCAATGGAATGTCCTATACTATTTTAGGTAAGACACATAAAGGTAAGAATCTAAACTTAAGGCTGTCTAGGGATGAGGCAAGAATGTGTCTTCGTATGGAAGACATGAAAGATGCTTATCATAACTCTCAACTGGAAGCTGTGCTTAAGCTAGATCGTGAGTCGTCTTCTATTAAAACTGCTAAGCCTATTACGCCCAGTAGGGCACGAAGAACAGCTTCTAAAGTCCAACCTGAAGTTCTAATTGTAAAAGCGCCCGGGACGAATAGCGAACAAGAAACAGCTCAATCATTTGAAGTGGCAGGGGCTCGAAGTCGAATTGTAGACATTGTTGATTTAACCTTACAACAATTAAAAAATGCACAGATACTAGCTCTTCCTGGTGGGTTTTCTTATGGGGATGATCTAGGTGCAGGCAAAATATTTTCCTTGGATCTCCTTCATAAGTTTGGCGATGGTCTGCATGAATTCGTTTATGATGATAAATTGGTATTAGGTATTTGTAACGGCTTTCAAGTTTTGGCACGGACTGGTTTGTTACCAAACAAAAAAATTGGAGAGTTGGAATGTAATTTACTTCATAATGAAGCAGGACATTTTGTTTGCAGAGATGTAGAATTACTTGTGGAAGATAGCGTCTGTCGTTGGACAGAAGGAATTCAGGGAGCTAGGGTTCGTGTACCAATTGCACATGGTGAAGGACGCTTCTTTACTTCTTCATCTACTTTGGAAACCATTGAATCAGGGAAGCAGGTCGCTTTTCGCTATGCTGACTCAAATGGTCAGGCTACACAGAAAAGACCTTACAATCCAAATGGATCATTAAATTCGATTGCTGGCATTACCGATCCTAATGGGAAAATTTTGGGTATGATGCCTCATCCTGAACGAGATCATCGTAATTTCTTTAGAAAAAAATTAAAAGATGTCATTGGTCTCGATATTATTCAAGGAGGGGTTCAATATTTTGAATAAATAGCTATGGACAAAGAAAGTGAACAAATTGAATTGTCATTTGGTGATATATACAAGCAGGTTGATACGTCGCAATCAGCAACTGAATTAGCCCTTGGGCCTGTTTTAAAAGCAGCAGAAATCTGTCTAAAAACAAAGAAACATATTGCCATCGCAATTGCGGGAGGATCAGCATCAGGAAAGACTGCATTTTTTGCACCATCTTTCGCTCACCAATTTGATTCAGTACTTGTGGTGCACGAAGATGACTATTGTGTTGGTAATTCTGTCAGTGCTAAGAGGAATAATGGGACTCCAAACCTACATATTCCAGAAGATTTTGACCCTGATCTATTAGCTAAGCATCTTATAGCGCTAAAACAAGGGCAAACTATAGACAAGCCAGTTTATTCGTATGAAATCCGAGAAAGAGTAGACTATATTCGAGTAAAAGCAGCTCAAGTAATTGTCGCAGAGGGAACATTTCTATTACATCCACCACTTGTTGATAAATTTGAGGTTAGAGCGTTTATTAATACTGATGATCATAGTCGCTTTATTCGTAGAATGATCCGCCAAAGAAGAAACCCAAATCAAACAGATTGGGAACGCATTAATGAATACTTTCAATACTCTTTCCCTTTATATTATTCAAACATTCATACAACACAATCTAATGCTGATATAGTTATTCACAATAATTATAGTCCTGAAGAGGGTAAAAACCGTATTGAAAATTATGAAAGCGGGATAGTCTTACTTGGAGAAAATATTGAATCTGTTATTAGATCTCTAACTCCTGTAGGAAAAGATGAATTTGTGCGCTGCTATTATACTCATCCTCAATGTAGGGATTGTGAATTAACTTATGTTGTTTGCAATAGTTCAAGCGCTAATAGGTTTAGGTATTCTCCAGGAGTAGTGAGTGATAAATTGTATAACAAGCGGCCTTTTATAGATTTAAATTTGGAAGGAGAGACAATTGATTTAGAAGACATTGGGTATACCCAAACTGCTCAATACAAAGGGTCAGAACTTTACCTAAGGACACCAGACGGTGCAAATGTTACTTATGTAACCGTTGATGGTGATAGATCTGCGGTTTATATTTTGGAAGAAGATTCAAATATTTCTCATACATGTTTTTTGAAAGAAGAATTGCAACAAAAAGGTTTAACTGTTGCAGATGTTTCTTTTGATGAATGGATTTTAAGACCTTTTTAAAACAAATCCAACACCTGTTGAGATTGGGAAAAGTTTACACCCTAATAGTCGATTAATTTTTTCGCGAACTTTTCTTCTGGAAAAGAAAGAAAAAGCTTCTAGGACATCACAATTAGCCTTTTCTACTATTCTTTTCCATTTCCAGTAAGTCCAAAGTCGTTCATCTCCATTTAGGTTTCCATGATTAAAAAACGTTGGGACTCCAAAGACAAATGTGTTTGAGCTGTCCATAATATTTTCTATTATACAAATGATCTCTTCTTCATCAAAATGCTCTAAAACTCCATTATTAAATGATGTATCTGCTTTTTGATGAAGTTTAAAAGAGCGTATATCTCCCTGTACGATATTAGTAGAAGCTCGAACCCTTTTTACTATTTCAGATTGTAATTTAATCATATCCTCACTTAATTCTATACTCGTACAATTATATCCTTCTAAATCCAGGTGAGCACTAATTACCCCTGTTCCGGATCCCCATTCCGCTATTGTCCCACCAACTGGAGTATATTTTTTTATACGATCAATTAAAGGTTTCCTTACTTCAATTTTTTCTGAGATGTAAGAATCCAAATCTCCAGCATCCTTTATCTCTTGTTCATAATTTTCTATCATTCTTTTATGGTCAAATATGAATGGCCCTTATTTGAATAAAGGTGTAGTTGATTAAAATCGCTGACTACTAGGTCAGCATCATGTAGGGAAATTTCACTATTTGTTTCATTTTTAATTCCTATGCATACTATCTCTGCATTTTTTGCAGATTCTATTCCACTTTTGGTATCCTCAAAAACAATGCAATCATCTGGATTTAATCCTATTTTCTTAAGAGCTAATTTATAAGGATAAGGATCTGGTTTTTGTCTTTTAGGGGAATCTTCATAAGTCACTTTGCAATCGAAGAAGTCCTGAATTCCTAAAATAGTTAAAGATGTCTCTAGGGAGCTTTTTGTTGCTCCACTCACAATATGGCAGGGTATGTTTTGACTTTTTATTGAATTTAAAAAGGGGATTAAATTTTTTGTAGGTTTAAGTTTTGCTGCTGCAATTTCATGATAGTAAGGATTCTTCTTCTCATAAAAATCTTTATCTGCACATTTCACCCCATGTTCTCTTAAAACCTGTGTGGGCTTTTTATAGAGATCAATACATTCATCAAAGAATATTTTTTCTGTAAACTCAAAATTATAGAGCTCATGACTGACTTTCTTATACGCTTCAAAATGAAGCATCGTACTGTCATAGAGGGTTCCATCAGCATCAAATAATACAGCCTTAAAAGAGAATGGTTTCATTGTGTTAAACGAGATTAAATTCTTTTTCTGTCTCAAGAAGTGCTTCTTCTATTATTTCTACTCCCTTTATAGCAACTTCCTTAGACATAATTAATGGTGGGGCTATTCTAAGTGTATTTTTTGATGGAATCCAGGCCAAACCCTTAGAAAAAGCTTTAACATATATCATTTCGGCTGCCTCGATAAAAGGTTCCTTTGTAATTTGATCCTTTACTATTTCAAGACCTAAGTAACATCCTTTACCACGTATATCTCCAATTATTGGATGTCTTTCTTGTAGAGATTTGAGTTCTTCATAAAGTACCTGCCCTAAAAATTCTCCTTTAGAAGCAATATTCTCATTCTCATAGATATCTAAAACCGCTAGTGCTGCGGCACAGGCCATAGGATTTCCCCCAAATGTTGTGGATGCGCTGATATCTCCAATTTTATCGGAATAATTTTTGTGAAGTAGCGTTGCCGCAATTGGAAATCCATTACCTAAACCCTTCCCAATAGTTGTAATATCAGGTGTCACGTTCCAATGGTCCATCGCAAAAAATTTACCAGTCCTGCCAACTCCGGTTAATATTTCGTCAGCCATCAATAAGACTCTACGATCTGTACAAATTCTGCGTAATAAAGGCATATATTCATCGGGTGGAGTCTGAGCACCTGCCCATCCTTGAAGTGGCTCAACTACAACAACTCCAATATCCGGATTTTGTTCTAAAATTTTATCAATAGTTTGAACACATTGTATTTGGCAATTACTTTTATCCAATTTTAAATCACATCTATAGCAATGATATCGAGGTGCCTGATGGTAACCATGTGTTTGCAATGGATGAGGTCTGCTGATACTAATAGCCCCTAGTGTTTTTCCGTGAAATCCTTGATTAAGACCTAGTACTCCAGATTTCCCTGTAATTTCCTTTGCAAGCCTAAGCCCTGCTTCGACAGCATCGGTGCCACTTGGGTATAGTTGAATTAGTCCAAATTCAGGCAATAGTGTTGAAAGCTTCGATAAAAGTAATGCCTTAGGTCCGGTTGTAAAATCATGACAATTCATTAAATTTGAAGCGGCCCTGTTTACAGCATGCGTTACCATTGGATGAGAATGTCCAACATTTGTGACAACTATTCCTGAAGAAAAATCTATATAGACGTTTCCATCAACATCCTCCATGGTTACACCATGAGCTCGCTCAAAAACAACTGGAAAAGCATTAACCTGTGATGAAAATCCTTTAGTATGTTTAGAAGCCAAAGTATGTATAGCTTTTGAATATGGTCCAGGAGGAACATCTTTTATCTTTGGAATATGAGCTATATCAACTTCAGCCCATTTTTGATCATATTCACTGACATGTATGCTTAAGGATCTAATGATACCCCTCAGAGTAGCTACTTTTGTGTCTGGGGAGATGACTTCATGGGGGGTTGAACTTTTAGGTTGATGCAAAAGACCTAAATGATCTTCTTTTTCTATTTTTGACATAAGTAGGGGATTCTTAAGAATTTAGATAATTCGAGAGTTGCTTTATACCCATGAGTAAAAAGGCACTAGCTCGTTCTTCTTTATCATGATGAATTAAATGAAACATAACGATTGCTAGATTTTGAAGAGCATTTAATAGTCTCAGGCGTTCCTGCCAAAATGGATCTTCTCTAAAAAAAGATCTTTCTTCTTTTTTCAAAAATTCCCAAAATAACTCTTCCATTTGATTGTATTTATCAACCATTCCGGGGTCGTTAAAAACTATATGAATATCCATTTCATCCTTCGCATCATGTTCTAGTCTGAATTCATTAAAATAAAACAGTTCATACTTTGTGGCCAAAGACAACAATGTCTTAGCAAGATCATAATATCGGCTATGACTTCTTCCATTAGGGTCAATAAGTTTAAATTCTCCATCATAAGGATTTAACAAAATGTCTTCTAGAATCATATCGCCGTGAGCTATACAATGGTCTTTGGGCAGGGCTAAATTACTATGGACTGAACTATTTCTAACTTTTTCATAGAGCGAAAAAAAACCTTCATACTCTTTACCATCAATTCTGATCTTTTGTGCCTTCAGAAGTCTTTTAATTTTTGCCCCTATATGTTCAGGAGTTGCTACTATTCTTTCCATACGTCTATCTATTCTTTCAAAGTAGCTATCGTCCCTTTCTTCTGGTCCTAAACCAATGCAATATACTTCTGCAAACATTACTCTATAAATATTGGAAAGAGCCTCAATTGTTTGTTCTGGCGAAATATGTTCCGATAAAACTAGCTCAGCTACGGTAGGATAGGGACAATATTCCATGCGATAGCCAACCTGATTAGGAGCTTCAATAATATCTTCATATTTTACTTTAGGAAATTTATTTACAGCTTGAGGTGGTAATCCAGCTATAAACTTTCCTTCTGCTAGTAATCTAACATCTGCATCTACATCTCCAAAACCCCGCTGAATCATTTTTGTAATCTGCCAGGCTTTATCATTCAATGTTAAACCAACGCCAGCAAATGAACCACCACTTAAAGTATAAGCTGTTCCGGTTGTTGGGACGATACGAACAGAATGTTTAATGAGCAGCTCACTATAAGTCTTTGAATCTTGATTGAGTAAATCTTCAACAAAATAAGTAAAAGCCGCCCTATCCCTAAAAGCAAAAATCAATGAATGCCCATCAGAAATAAAAGATCCAAATACTTTTGAAAGATTATGACAGGCCACTTCTTGCTCATTAATTCTGCCTCCTTGTTTATTTGGGGTAAATATAAGATGGCACGAATAATTATCAATTATCCATGATAGTTCTTTTGCTGCTCGAATTTTTTCGTCTTTCTTCAAAACATCCCGAACTAGTTCATTTGGTCCACAAAAATCTTTGCCAAGCTTATTTAGTGCCATGTTTAAGTTTGTGTATAAGGTGCGATTATAAAGTGATACAATACATTTAGCAAATGTAAATGAGGGTGCCATTCCTAAGCTTCTCCTTTTTATACTGTCCCATTTGTCGCATTCCACGCCGAAAGGTATACTGAGTCCAGTTTCCGCTCAAAAGGGGACTAGCCCCGAATAGCCAGCCAAAAATTAAAGAAGTAAGGC
>CAYFWB010000010.1:0-14449 GCA_964346765.1 uncultured Candidatus Peribacteria bacterium | reverse complement strand
GGGCATGCGGGGGTTCGAGTCCCTCCTCCCCAGCCAAAAATTAAAGAAGTAAGGCACCCCGCCGTGGCGGGGCATGCGGGGGTTCGAGTCCCTCCTCCCCAGCCAGAATAAATACTTATGAAAATAGGATTATTAGCACCATTCAAGAATAAAGACGGCAGTTTCCATAAATGGGCATATATACTGTTTGTGATTGCGTCGATTAATCCAACCAGCATCAACGGAATAGCAACAATTTAAGCAAAATTTGGGTGCATGTTTGCTTGAATTCTCTTCATCTATTTAAGTATCTGGCTGATAGCTACCGGCATCAATAAAAGAAGATCCAAAAGAGAAGCCAAAAGAGAAGCCAAAAGAGAAGTTAAAAGCAATAAGGAAAAATAATAGATAAACTTATGCAAAAGAAATATCCCGATGATCATTTTATTTCCGGTTTAAATGAAAATAAGTTGAATCCGGCGCCATTATTCTTGTTTTTTTGCCATTTATCACTTACAATACTCCCTTCATAATAATTATCTATGAATACAAGTTTTGAAAGTGATATCCCAGCTCCTTCTTGCGATTCAGTGAAAGAAAAATCGTTAATTAGAGTTTTGGATAAACATGCACTTTATTTAGCAATAGCAGGCCTTGTAGCAGGCTTTGGAGCCAGGGCGAATGCGGTTGTTCAAGGATAAACCGGCGGTTATTGAGTCAAAAGTCTCAGATACTCACCGTGTTCCCGCGCAGGGACGAAAGATTCCTGAGCCCAACCCACCAAGATTTCCTGATGCAATAGATACTATTCCCCAGCCATCAAGAGTTCATGCTGAAGCAACTGCAACACCAGAGCAATATATATCTGCTAAAAAAAAGTCTCAACAAAAGATTTCTAATCAACCAATTAAGAATCGCTTTTAGCTTAGCAATCAAAAAAATCAACTATGCCGGGTTTGAACCTGCTTTTTATTGAAGTCCCACCAGCTCGTCTATGTCGCTATAGGTGTTATCTTCCAGATATGCGGTGAAGGCTGTATGAGTCTCCTCACCGTAAGAGGTGTCAAAATGACTGAAGTCAAAATATCCCCAGCGTGCCAGCTTATCCTGCAGTTTTCCGATTTGTGGGCTGGTGGTTACCTTTTCTGTTTTTTCATAAGTTGTCATGGCCTTAAGAGCAACTCTCATCATGGCTTTGTACGACTCTTTACCTTGTTTATCAAGCCTTTTCACGCGATTCATGTCCACCTCAACACCGTTTCTATCTGCTGATTCCAGATCCCAAACCCCATCTGGATATTTTGTTGTGAAACCATATTGCTCAAGAAAGGCACGATAAAACACAAATCCTTCTACCCCCGCTATATATTTTTTGCCTCCCTCTTTCCTCTCAATGTCTTTTCTGAGTACCTCTGTCATGTAAGCATGTAAAAATTCCAACCTATGCTTTGGGGGCTCAAATACAACTTCCTCGTTCACATAATTATTGTTAGAGTAACCATCCATGTTCGGCTCGGATATTTCCCCGAGCAAAGTGTTCATGCGCTTCAAATCCTTTACCAATTGTTTTTTTTCAGTCAAAGCCCGACTGCTCTGTTCAGGGCTTAACGTAATGGTGGTTCCCGGAATTTCAATATTTGCAACATATTTGCCCTTTTCCAAAACGTCAGAAATTAAACCCCCACTGCTCAATTTAGCTAATATATCTTCATTATATCTAACAATCTCATATGCGATTACGCTGTTTACTTTAAAGCCCATACCCTTAATCTCTTCAAGAGCAAGGTTGATTTTCTTAACAGACCGGCTTGCTGTCTGCATTGTTTCTATAACATCTCCGGGATTCATAATCAGATCCTCTTTACTCACGTTCGCATTTCCCTCCAATTTCTTTAATGCTACCGTTGCTTCTCCAATCTTTGCTAACAATTCCTTGACTCTTGCTGCTTCTGCCGCTTCCGGATCAACTTCTACCATCACGGCTTCTTGCACCTTTTCATTTGTTGCTAGTGTTATACCGCCCGCCAATGCAGCAATCCCTGCTCCAATCCCTATTGTTTTTTTTATCTTGGGCCCCAACGTTTCATTATCGGATCTGTTATTTTCAATCATATTGAATATGGGTTAATAACTAAAAATAAGAGATAAATTTAAATATTTTTTACATTGATGTCAATAAATTCTATTTAAGCGCTTGACAAAAATATACATATAGGTATTTTTCTAAACCTATTTAGTATCCATCATGAATAAACCGGAATCAAATAATGCGGCGGAAAATTCAACAGAGCCGGTAGAACGTATATCCAAATTATATTCTCAGTTAGCTGATATATTAGATTTCCTAAGATTTAAAGAAAATGATTTACGAAAACAAAAATCAGAGCATATAGGAGAAATAATGAGTAAAGATATAGAAAAGTTCATTGTTCCGATATTTAAAGTATTACAATTTGAATTAAATAAATTGGACAGTACCGAACCTAAAAAGGCCATTGTATATTATAAACAGATCAAAGATTATTTAGATTATTTTTGCAGATATTATCCGGTATTATTTTCTTTCTGGATATTTGATCCTGAAACACGCGGGCCTTCAATTCAAACAACTGAAGAAAATATTACAAAACGGGCTATTGCAGTTATAGTAGACGAGCCGGGGGATGAGCCTGATCCTAAACAAAGAGAAAAGGCGAACATGTTTTGTGACTTATGTAAAATGCCAATGGCTCTTGCGAAAGCATGTGCGATAGTTAGCAAAGGGAAACCCGATCTTGAAAATAGTTTACTATACCTATGGTTTATAAATAAACCTGCTGAAAGTTCAGTAAATATTCATAATGATGAAGCAAGCAAATATTTTTATAATGCATATGAACACCCGGATTTAGCACTTTCCGCATTAAGAGACGTGGAAAAAATAATTGATCATGAGTATACGGAAGAAAAGCTAATAATAGAGCTTACTGGCATTGGAATGAACAAAGTACAGATGGATAAAATAATAAAGATTGTTAGAAAAAAGGGTGAAACATTTGGTGTTCATAAAGGAATCAGGTTCACAAGACCTAAATGGGTACTAATCAGAGGAGTTATAATGAAATGCAAAAGAAAAAGTGAGGAGAAACAACAATTTATGCAAAACAGGTTACTACCGGGCGGAAGTGGCCAGAAATTACAGACCGCAAAAGTACAGGATATGAATCCGGAAGAACTAGAAAAAGCTACTAATAAAGCGGTTAATCTACTGCAACATACTGAAAACAATTTAACAAGAATTTGGAAAGAATATACGGAATCTAAAAAAAAATTAGACAATGGAAGCGCAAGTATAGAAGACATATATAATGTTGATTTATTGCCTCAATTTATAGCCCTTGACTTGAAAGAGTATGAAGAGGCTTTAAGGTCTTGTATGAGATATAGGGCGGATGTGGCTCTAAAGAGCTTTAAAGAAAAAGAAGAAGTTGTTGAATGTTTTTATCGTGAGTATCAAGATATAGAGCCCGCTTGGACCCTGACCATTGAAGAATTACAGTCAGACATTAATAAAGAAAAAAATAACGATATTGTCGTACAAAAAGTTGAAATATCTCTAAAAAAAAAGAAGGAGGATTATTTATTAAAATTATCAATAACTAAATATAAGAAAGAAATTGATAAGGCGCGTTTAACATCTGAACAAAAAGAAAAAATGTTAGCTTTGGTTGATCAGATCGAATCGGCCAAAAAAGCGGCTAGAGAAGTCGAACCAGATTCACCTTTACCTACAAAGATTGCTATTTTGGAAGCACTCAGCAAGCTAAACAGGAAAACAATAGAGATTATAGCAAATGAAATTGATAAACCTGGTATAGTCATTATTCCATACAGAGTTCACGATAAAAAAAAAGCTGAATATCTATCAGTGGGGGATATTATAGAAAGTTTGAATTTAGAGGCATTAAGACATCATGAAGGACAAAAAAAAGTAGATATAACAGGAACAGGGGCTTTAGATATAGATAAGATTTTTACAAGAATAAGTGTAAGTATCGTAGAAATGGTGCCCACTCTTCAGGATCAATTAGTTGCCACAAGAGAAGAAATTAAAGAAATTAGATTAAATTTTAAAAAAAAGGGCCTTCATTTATGTACGATTCCAGAATATTTGTTGGCTTCTCATCAACAAATCATACATGGTAATGAAGAACACTATCTAGATGGACCAATTAAGGGTACATTGAAAACAACATCTTCGCTTTGTCCTACTGCAACAAATATATATGCGAGATCAAAAATTTCTAAAAAAGATGATCTAGATATAAACATTTATTTTGAAAATGGTTATGTTACGCATTACTATCCAATTCTAGTATTAGTAGTAGCAAGGAAAATAGGCTTTAGGCAGGCATACACATTGATAGAGTGGAAATAAATCTCCCCAAACATTCTTTCACTGCAGAAGTGGCGACTTTATTGTTATATCCTCAAAGTACTTACTAATCTGTCTTCTTTTTTGGATCCTTTGATCACCTCCTAAGCCGTTGTCGATAATCAATAACCTGGGGCCGTATTCATACATATAAGAATCATGCAGATTATTTTGAGCATTCTTTCGGGCCTCTATTTTTAATTGTTCCATTGTCTTATACTCTTCAGCTTTCGCACCACCAACCAAAAAAGGCTTAAAGATGAATTTTTCTCCACCATTTAAAAACCCCTCTGTTTCGATAATCCGGAAAGCTAGGACAAAAGCACTTCCGTCCACTGTGCTTAAGTCACCAAAATTGTAGTCATGTCCGTCAAACTCTGCACAGTAACCGTTTATGGTTAAACTATATTCTTCCGGATCAAGAATCTCTTTGGCCGGAAATGTTAAGACAGAACATTTAGAATTTTGCTTGCAATCATCGAGAGCCTTATTGAAAGCATCAAAACGAACTTCGCCTCGCTGTTTATAACCGAACAAGTTGCCAATAGCCGTAACTTGCGCGTTAGAAATCATTTTTGGAGCGGGTGCCTGTAAAATTCTTTCTTTTTCCCTGCGTAAGTTTGCATATGGCTGATATTTTAAGTCATAGTAAATGTTATTACCTCCGCAGGAATAACCGATAATAGTAGTAAAAATCAGCGTTCTAATAATTTTTCGGCGCAATCGTAATTTGCTTTTTGGAGCAACATAATTAGTTTTCTCACTTTTATTTGTAGATTCTTATAATTTTTCTACATTCAACATGAACTTACATATTAGTGTTCCTGATTCTTTCAATAATCTACAATGTCAATTTAAGAGTTATAATACTCCGCAGATTGCTTAATATTACATACAAATTGTTAAGCATTTCTTTTAATCCTCATCAATTTTTCCCAGAATTTTTTTATCAAATTCCAAAAACCCCCTCTCGGCCGGTAATTGTTCTGCCGCTTTTGTCCCAGTATTTTGCCTAACCTCGTCAACATTCCCTATATTGGCATTTGCCTCTTTTAGTAACAATTCAATCCGCGCGACATTTAAAATTCCAATAATTCGATTAACATCAACGGTTTGTTCAAGTTTCAGATCTTCTTCTGGAAATCGTTGTAAAAAAAGAATTAATTCCCGAAGAGTCCGCGGATCTTCCTTTAATGATTCCGTATTAACTTTGTGTTCTCCGTTATATTTTTCCGCAATAAATTTATCGATCAATCGCGAAAAAACGTCAGACTTAAAAAGTTCTTCCAATTCGATAGCAAAAGGGTCTTCTATAAAGTCCAGACCGTCTGATTCTGGGAAAGGCATATTTAGTATTGATTAAAAATAAGTAAAAAAGATTTATTCCGTTTTCCTTTGTCTTTCAATATCTGCCATTAGACTGTTCAATGCGTTTATTCTGTTTTTGAAATCACGGTTAAGTTTTTTCATCTCTTCCAAAGGCGATTCGTCAAAACGAGTGTTTCTTAATGTAACCAGTCGCCTATCTCTTTCCTTCATAAGATAGATACAAATACGTCCGTATTGCGCGATGTCGGCAGCCCGCAGTTTAGCTTCCTTATAAAGATACTTCAATGACGGCAAATTTGAAGATCCGCAAATTTCACATGCCACCGCTTCAAACTTATCAGCCTCCAGACTTTTAGAAGAAAATTCATCAAGGATATCAATAGCTATTCTCTGCTCTAAACTAAGTACCTCTGGAACAAAAGCTTCATATTCCGGGTTTTCGCTTGTTTTTTTCAATATTAAAAATTAAAGAAAATTATTTATTATTATCGCTATTCTGGTCGTTCTCATTCCGGACAGCTTCCCCGATAATTGAAGAAAAACGCTTTCTGATTTTACTTCTCGCTTGCGCGTCTGCTCTGTCAATATCTTTAAGGATACTATCATATAAAGCCCCTGCCTCTCTTCTCTCCTCTCGCCTGGCCCTGATTTCATTTATAGTATCCATCTGACTTCCGCGTAGAATTTTCCTTAATAATTCCCAAACCGCGGGTTGACGTTTTTTTACTGTTGTAATTAATTTTTTGGCTCCTTCCGGTCGCTTTTCTTGCATACTTAATAGAAGATACAACAGGTTTTTTGCATCTTCAAAAAGTACCAAATCCAATGTGCCGAGCGCTTTTTTTGAATCCCCAGAATCTTCAATCGAATCAGAGTCGCGGGCGCGTTTTTTTTCATCCATTATTTTCTCAAGCTCAAGTTGAAAAGTTGTGATTCCATGTAAGTCTGAACCGTATTTATCAATCATTATTTTTTTTATTTAAAGACCCCTTTACTTGCGCCTTCGTTTGAAAGGATTCTTCCCGTATAGTTATGCCCGTTTCCCCCCTAAATGCATTTATCAAGTCAGATAGCTCATTATCGCTTAATGAGGGACTTTGATCTGATGCATTGTCATTATTGTTCGCGTCATTTGGAACAGTTTCCTTAATATCTCGTTTATTTGTTCTTATCAAATTCCGTAACATCCGGTAAATAATATCCGGTTTATCAATATTATTTCCTCTGAAACCATATTTACTAATATATGCTTGCCTCGCTTCTTGAGTTCTGCGTCGACACTCCTTAGTGATACATTGGCAAACCTCACGTATTTTTTTTTCATCACCACGGAACTTTGAATTGGCTTCCATGAATAAATCCAATAAATCGGGGACAACTTTTGGGCCAACATAAAGCTCGGTAGCAATGTCATGATCGGAAGAAGGTGGTGTGACTGGCAACGAATCAATAATTTTAATCGCTATTCTTTCATTGTCTGACAGTATTTCAACACCATCCATATCTGTTTTTTTTACTTTAGATTCCATAGTATTACAAGCCATAAGCGATAAGAACACAATGAAAAAAGGTTAAGTGACCGCTTGTTCGTCATGATTCGTACCTGTCGCGACCTTATCCGTCCTATTTCTAATGCCGTTCTGAATTCTGGTACGCGGCTTTGCTTCGTTTCCGCAAATCGTTTTTAACATTGATTCTATAATATGTGAATGATCATTAAGATGGTCTAAATGATAATTTATTTTTACTTCGAACCTTTGGATCAGTTGATCAGTTGCATGCATATGATTTTCCAGCGCTTTAATATGCTTGTTAAGTAAAAAAATTATTACCGTTTCAATTGCGATCACTGTCAGTCCCGTCGCCAGGGCTACTATTTCCACAATCAATAAATGTTGTTCCATAAAATAAATATTAATGAGTAGTACTTATACTATAAAAAATATAAAAATGTAAGGCTTTTTACAAGGGTTAACAGATAACTATAAAGGATAATTTCACTACCCAAAGGTGTTCATTCAAATACAATTAAGCAAGTCTGGGGCGATACACCCTCTCTCTCTTTGTAACTATTGCTCTTTCCAGATAATACTTGTCGTTTCTCATCGTTTTCAATGCTTTTTACTTAACTTCTTGTTTGATTTTATGTATTTCTGATTTGGACATCGATTAGCGGGAAAGCATTATCACAATTTTTCTAACAATTATGTATCTGAAAGAAGATTTTTTTAACCGGCCGGTACTTAAAGTGGCCGAGGATTTGATCGGGGCAACGTTGATTAAAGATGGGCGGGCTCTGACAATTACCGAGCTGGAAGCCTACGACGGGCCAAACGATCTGGCCTGCCATGCCAGTAAAGGTTGCACAAAGCGTACACGGGTGATGTACGAGGCGGCCGGCGTTTTCTATGTCTATTTGTGTTACGGGATGTATTGGATGTTGAATATCGTCACCGGCCCCGCAGGTTATCCGGCCGCCCTCCTCATCCGTGGAGCGGGGGACTTTAACGGCCCAGGAAAACTCACCAAAGCCCTGGGGATAGACGGCTCATACAACGGACTTCCCGCCACCCCTCAAACCGGACTCTATTTTGCGCCCCCCGAAACACGCCCGCACAAAAAACTTATACAAACAGCACCGCGCATCGGCGTCACCTACGCCGGCCCCGTCTGGGCAAAAAAAACCTATCGCTATTTACTCAAAGCAGGGTAGCCCCCAACCTTCCACGTCAACCAACGTGGAAGGTTGAATACAAACAAGCCCCCGCTCGCATATCGCAATGTACCCAAAGAATAGTGCAAAAGCACGCTATTTGGTGTATAATAATCGGATATAACCCCTCTCGCGACTCGCCCATGTCCGACAAACTTGATTGTAAAAAACTGTATGCGGAACTTAACCAGCTGAAAGAGCTGAAGGAAGTGTTCGCTCGCGTGTACGCGGAGGAGCTTATCAAACGGGATTTTAGTGAGTGCAGGGTACTTTTTTACCAAATGCGCGATATTTTAAAGGGGCCGGATAGTGAAATCGGCAAGTTGAGGGAGATGAAAGATGCGAATGTCGCGCCGGAGTTAAAACATCTGAAGTTGAAAGAGCAGTACGAGTCGCAGGTTGATGTGGCGTGGAAGTCGGGGTTGTTTGGCCGAAAAGAATTAGCTAAGGGTACAACAAATCCGGTTATTGAACGGGGTGGTAAAAAATATCCCATGCCTAAGTGGCAAGAGGTGCAAAAAACTTTACGCAAGCCGGAAAATCTTGAAATCATCAAAGAAAAGAGCGCGCAGGGATTTACCAAAATGCTGATTGTGCCGTTTGGCTATGATTTAAAAACGATGGCGGGCAAGTTTAAAGACAAGGTGAGGGAGCTGGACCAAACGACCGGCATTTTTGGCGCGGGTGGGGAGAAGGTGGAGTTTAATAGAAGTGAAGCTGATTATCCCGTATGGGTTTGGGAAGGTTTTGATGAAAGCCAGCTGGTGTATTATCCCAAGCAATATGATGAGAAAAACCACGGGGGTCTAAAAAAAGAAGACGCGATTAATATAAACGGGGCCTGGCAGATTTGCTTTGTGGAGGATATGGAGGTAATACCGCTAGAATCCGATGAAACCAAGGGTGTAATCGGAGGCAGGAAAAGGATAGATAGAAAAGGGAGCTGTATAAAGGGTCAAACGGAAATACTGCAAATTCAACAATTACATGCCGCGATGCAGGATAAAGAAAAGATGGAAAATCCCACCAAATACAAGCATGAAAAAGGTCAAACATCCGAACAATATCTTTGGATGCAGTTAACCTCCTTATTGGGTAAAGAAAAGCCGGTTTTAATGGATTATGAAAATGGCGAATGGAGGGGAACATATTTGACAGAAAGTTATAATATTGTGTCGCACTATGTGCCGGTTGCGTACTGGGCGCGGAGCGACCGTCTGATAAGCCTGGGCAGGTACGATCCTGTTGATCAGGTTGATGCTTTCGGTTTTCGTCCTTCGGTGAATATTATGAAATAAGTTTGAAATTTGAATACTTAATTTTCCTTTGATTTTTTATTCTTAAACTTTCATTCACCCGGTGAAAAATGCGTGAAAACTGTAAAAAATGGCTTGATCAAATGCAAAACTTGCGCGAAAAACACGCGGAGTTCCGGCAGGCCTACGCCGACGCGCTAAAATTCGCCGCCCAAAACCCGCACATCCGCGAAACCTCATTCACCCGTTGCCGAGAACTCTTTCCCCAAACCGACCTTCCACGTTAAACAACGTGGAAGGTCAAATACAAACAAGCTCCCGACCTTACCTCCCCGCCGGAGTCAAAACCTCTCGCGGTTGTATACTATAAAAACAAAAAAATGTAATATCATTTGATGAATTCGTGTTAAAATATTCATTGTATTTCTTAATTTCTTTTCAATGAAAAGATTTATCTCATCGCTTCTTGCGGGGGTTGCTCTCTTTTCTCTTTTTGGAATGTTTTGGCTCTCCAGTGCGGCCGAAACAGTTTCATTAAGCGACATAGACGGCACCACTTACGAGAACGCCATCACATTTTTGGTGGGCGAGGGAGTGGTTGAAGGCTACCCCGATGGCACCTATAAAGCCAATCAGACCATTAACAGGGCTGAACTTTTAAAGATTATTCTTGAGGCTTCCGATGCCGATATGTCGGGCGCCGCGAGTTCATGTTTTCCGGATGTGTCCGGAGACGACTGGTACGTAAAATATGTCTGTACGGCCAAGGACCTCGGCATAGTGGAGGGATATCCCGACGGAACTTTCAAGCCCGCGCAAACCGTAAATTTTGTGGAGGCTTTAAAAATCACCGAGCTGGGATACGAGTTGGATGCCGGCGCGGAAAGCGATCCATGGTACAAACGCTATGTTGATACTGCAAGCGAATATAACATGATTCCTCAAGAAATTAATTCTTTCGGAGCAGGACTTACCCGCGGACAGATGGCCGATATGATAACCCGTCTGAACAAATATCAGGATGGAACACAGGAGGCGTATTTGCTGGAAAGCTTTGGAGAAAACGGGGACTCTGTTGTCACTTACGACATCATCAAACAAAGGGAGGAGAGTATGACTTCCGTTGCGCCCGCCAAATTGACTGCTTCTGAAATCGGAACTTTTTCATCCGACATTCCGGAACTTAAATCCATGAATTTCTCCGCTTCGATTAACGAAACACAAACCGATGTGTCTTCCGCATCCAATTATGATGATGTGATGGACTTCCTGGAAATTGATCTTACGGCGGAGCGCCAAGCTCTGTTGGAACAAAATAAATTTGTTTTGATTCCTTTGGAAGATACCAAGTTTAATGAATTTAACTATTACACTGAGTATGATGAAATGCTTGGCGTGTTGGATGAAATAGGAGGGCAATATATGGAAATTGATCGTGAACCGCACAATGCCAAACTGATTACTACAGACGCGGTATTGCATGCTTTTCACAAGTACTTTGAAAACACTTTGGAAAAACTGGAGAAAGAAGAGTTGGGGGCGAAATTGAGGACTTTCAACGAAAAACTGCAGGCCCGCGCCCTCGCCTGCATGGACGGGGCGGCCGACACAACCGTGGCCTACAGATGCGAAAACATCGCCGCGCAAATCACCGTGGCGCGGGCCCTGGTGGAAAACGCCCAGTGGGAAAAACCCGATTACTTTGACACCACCGAAGCCCGGAACGACTGGAATGAGAACGACAAGACAATAGACAACATCGCCAACGCAAAAGCCTGGCTGGAAACCTACCGGTCCAGATTCTCCGCGGAACTATATTCCGCCATGGAACAGGAACTCACCGACATTTATGCCGCGTCCGACCTTGGCAAATCACCGTTGTTCGGCCAGTACTATAAAGACCTCATTACCGACTACACCCAGTTCACGCCCCGCAGTCACTACACCAAAACATCATCACTCCGCGCTTACTTCCGCACCATGATGTATTTGGGCAGAAGCACCTACATATTCGGGGAAGAAGTGGGCGTGCAAGATGCATTAATCCTAAGCTGGTTGATGTCCGATCCGTCCGTACTGGAACCTTGGAACGACATCATGAAAATCACAGGCTTCTATGCCGGACAGGCCGACGACGTAATTTATTCGGTCTGGAGAGATTACGTGGTTGATACGCTTGGAGATATGGAAATCAGCGCCTCTGTTGCCGCAGATCAAACTAAAATAGACGCACTGATAATGAACCTTAACGAACTTGAACCTCCAAAAATCCTCTCGGATTTCATCTACAGCGAAGAGGTCTTCAACATGACCAAAGAGGATTTACTCAACGCCACCAAAGGCTTTCGTATTTTCGGCCAACGCTTTACCTACGATGCCTGGATTTTGAACAGCCTTACGGCCGGAGACGAAATGACCGAGGTAAAATTGCCTTCCACACCGTCAGCGCTGTTTGTGAACGCCGCTTTCGGTGACGAAACGGCAAAAGCGTTTTCCGGAGACGTACTGATGCAGGATTTTGGATTCGCGTCGGCGGAAATAGAGGCTTTCAACGGCAAGCTGGACGAAGTGGCGGGAGAAATAGCGTCGGTTACCGACGACAGCTGGTTCATGTCCATGGGCAGTGCCTGGCTGGAGTTATTGGGAACATTAACCGGCGAATACGGCGACGGTTACCCTCTGTTCATGCAATCACAGGCATACGTGGAAAAGCAGATTCAAACCTTCCTCGGTTCCTACACCGAACTTAAGCACGACACTCTTCTGTACGCCAAACAAAGCTACGCCGAAATGGGCGCTGGCTTTAACGAAGGAGAAATACCCCCTGTTGTAAAAGGCTTTGTGGAACCCAACATGGAATTCTGGTACCGCCTACAACGACTTGTAAAATTCACAAGGCAGGGCTTTGAGTCCAACGACCTGCTTTCCGACCAAATCTACAAATTGGAAACGCTGGAAGAGGCCGTTGATTTCTACACGATGATTGCCGAAAAAGAATTGAAAGGTGAGCAAATCACCGATGAAGAATATGAAACCTTAAGAACAAAGGATCTGGAATGGATAGCCGCCCCGATGGAAGACATGGGCGACGTTATGATGGATGAAGAGGAAAAACGCGTGTCCATGATCGCCGACATCCACACGGATGTAATAAAGAGTCAAATACTGTACGAAGCAGTCGGCAGTCCGTATGTGATGATCGCTTATGTGGCCAACGAAGGCAGTCCGCGCTTAACCGCCGGTCTTACTTTCAACCACTTTGAACTGACAGGACCTTTGGGAGGAGAAAGATATACCGACGAAAGCTGGGAGGAATGGGTATATGACAACCCTTCGCAAATGCCCGAAAAGAACTTTTGGTATAATCACTTATTGGCCGATTAGTACATGAAAGCGATTCTGGTTTTAGTTCAGATAATCACGATATTGTTTAACGGGGCGGCTCCTGCGGAGCCGCCCCGTTCGCATTCCCCGGATGAAATACGCACCATCTACAAAGACAAAAACTTTTTCCTGTCTGTTATTAAACAAACGGAACAGACCTCCTGGGAAAATTATGAAAACGTCACCGGCATAACGGTTCCGCACCACCTGCTGGCCAAAGACTTAATCGCCCAAACCTTCCAAAAAATCTCTTCCAATCAATACAAAACCGTCATCCTGCTCTCCCCCGACCACTTTAATGGGGGAACCACACCTTTTTCCACCACGGTAAAAAGTTTTGAAACCGTCTTCGGTACGCTGGAAACGGATAAAAATTTAGTACAAAAAATTTTAAGCGAAAACAGCCTCATCTCCAAATCGGATTTATTCAAACGCGAGCACGGTATCCATACGGAAACGCCCTTCATTAAACACCATTTCCCAAATGCCTCCATGGTTCCGCTTGCAATCCGCATCGACAGCACAAAAGAGCAATTGGATTCCCTATATAAAACATTGGTTCAAAACATAAGCCCATCATCAACCCTTATTGTCCAAAGCACCGACTTCTCCCACTACCTGCCAAAATCAGAAGCCGATCAAAAAGACAGGGATACCATCGCCGTTATTAAATCAGCCGATCCCGCTCAAATCATGCTCCTGCACCAGCCAAACAACATAGATTCCCGCGGCGCCCAATACATCCAGACCCGCCTGCAAAATGAAATATTCACATCCTCTCTGGAGCATATCAAAGCCGTAAACTCGGAAGAATATTCAACCGACATCGTCAACGAAACCACCAGCTACATTACACAAATCTACAAAAAAAATAACTCTTACGGTGATTAAAAAATATGCTAACATGAACATGTCTTTAACCCACTCACCATGCAATTCGACGAAAAACCACTAAAAGAAATTGACGATACCGCCATGTCGGCGGCCAACGACAGATTTGAAGAAATTCTGGGGAAAGTGAAATCTGCCGGCGCCAGAATAATTAAAGATGAAGAAACGCCCCTCTATGCCGATATGGGCATAGAAGAAGTGGATATCGGAGTGCAAAGAGTGGTTGAATTCAATTTGAACACAATGGATTTTCAGATCACCAGACAGGTCAAAGAAGCCAGAATCGGTGGCACGGGACATCAAAAAAGGAGAGAGGATCTGGAAAGGCCAAGCATAGAAATCAAACTCAAAAAAAAGCCCGAAATAGAAGACCAGTGGGTGGCGGTGGACATGGAGGATATGTTTTAAGAAAAATTGCCAATTAAAAGTGTAGTAGTTTCAGACATTTAGGACACTGTAGTTAAGTTTTTGTTTTGTTAACCG
>CAYFWB010000009.1:8540-70568 GCA_964346765.1 uncultured Candidatus Peribacteria bacterium | reverse complement strand
TGGCCGAGCCATTATCACACTGCTCGGTGCCTTCGGGGTTGCCGTCTCCGCAAACCGGGGTGGTTGGGGCGGGTTCCGCCATTTTTATTTTTGTTAGATTGGATTGACCGCTTGAATACCAAAGGTTGCCTTTGCTATCAATCATTGGTGTAATTTGTTGTTTAGAATCATTTATGGCAAAAGAATCTTTAATATTATTGAAATTCGTAGGATTGCTGACTGTGGCGGTAGCTTCATCAAGATCATATCTGCACAAATCAAGAGAACCGCCAACATTATCGCAACCGCCCTCATTGGAAGTCGCCAGATACATTTGTGAACCTTCCTGCCAGACGCCAACACCAACATTGTGTGTGCCGGCAAGGCCGTTAATGGGTGTTCTGTCTCCGTTTCCGCCGATATCGGCAACATATACTTCATTCCCGTTACCGCCTGTAAAATAAAGTTTGGTACCCTGCGGATTAACTGCCATTTGGGTTTCTCCGGTAGAGGTTCCATTTACCTTGCCAGCCCCACTGGGCAGTTTTTCAACATTAGTTAATTGGTATGTATTCAAGTTCAGGTCTCCCCAATAAATATCATATGATTCATCAAGCCCATTGGAAAAGAATAATTTACCGGCACCGCAATTACCGGTATTGCATACTGCAACCCCTGGTTCATCATTATCTGTATTGGCTTTAATTGTTGATAAGCTGTCATCAATCAATTCTTCCTGTGACCAAGAGTTTCCCCCGTCTGAAGTAACAGAGTAATAGTAGTCCCATGGTGCAGGTGACAAGCTTTTATTGGAACTAAAAAATGCTACGCCATTATTGGCATCTTTCCAAAGTACTGAAGCACTCTTGTTACCCCATTCCTGGCCAAAGCTCGGATTTGAGGGATTTTCCCAGACGCCTTGTTCGATCGAAGTGGTTTTTCCTTGTTCATTTGCGTCTTTCGCGTCCGAACACGCGGCAACGGCGTTTGCGGAAACCAAACCGCCCGTTGCCAGAAAAAAGTAAGGTCTAAGTTTTTGTTCTATTTTTGAAGCACCGGTTTTTATTTTTTTGCCGATTGATTCATTTTGATTAGGCAATGAAAAGCCTTCAATATTATGTTTCATAGCAAAAACATTATGGTACTTACTTATACCATGTAAGGCTAATATAAACAATAGCGTGGTTGACAAGATTTAGAGATTAAGAGACAAAGTTTTTCAAAAACAGTATAAGAACGATGTGAATAGGTGAAGGCAAAGAGATCGCAATAGCCTTGCAGATACTTTTTCCATACGCCATGATGAATTGTCCGAATAACGCCTTTAAGCATGCCCCCTATGCCTTCAATAGTGTTAGTATGTATATGTTTCCAAACAAATTCGCCGATTGAATGATTCACTGTGTGATGGATATAGCGGTGATTGAGATTATTGTAGGTACTAAAACTGTCTGTGCAGACCATACTTCCTTGTTTAACATATTTCCGATGAGGAAAATATAATGAAACATCCGACCTGTCCTGAATCGGGAAAAACCTGACCGCGCCATCTCTTTCAGTAATCCCCAGCAATATTTGCTGTTTTTCTTGTGAGAAATCCATGCTTCATCCGATTCGCAAATTCCTTTTAACTTACCCATGAATCGCTCATCTGCAAGACTGTGCCTTATTTTTCTGAGCATTTTTAACGCCGTCGGATATGAGACTTCAATATTTCTGGAAAGTTCCGCCGCTGACAAAGATCCCGTTGATTCCAATAATACTATTAGACCTTTCTTATTTCACCTTATTTCACCTGGTGAACTAAAAAAAAACACTGTACTATTCATAACCGGTCTGGACTTAACATCCTCCAATGCAAATTCTTGAATCAATAGACAACTTCCTTAAAAACTGCAGAGAACAAGGGAAAAAGCCACTTATCGCAGTACTTGGACCTACCGCTTCCGGTAAAACCGCGCTCAGCATAGAAATCGCCAAAAAATTCAATGGTGAGGTTATTTCCGCCGACTCCAGACAAATCTATAAATATATGGATATCGGTACCGCAAAAGTTACAAAAACCGAAATGCAGGGTATAAAACACCATTTACTGGACGTTGTTGACCCAAAAGAAGAGTTTACTCTTTCCGACTTTAAGAGGCATGCCATAAAAGCTATTAATGAAATCCACTCACGCCAAAAAACGCCCATCTTATGCGGAGGAACCGGTTTGTACTTTAGCAGTGTTATCCAGAATTATCAGATCCCAAGGATCCCCCCACAGCTTGATCTGCGACAAGAACTGACCACGTTTTACGAACAAAACGGCGCCGAGGCTCTGCATAATCTTCTTAAAGAAAAAGACCCCACGTCCGCCGAAAAAATCCACCCCAACAACGTTCGATATGTTATAAGAGCTCTTGAAATAAACATGGGCGTAGGACAAAAAAAACATGAAAACAAAGGTGAAAAGCTGTTCGAAGTTTTTAAGGTTGGCATTGAATGGCCGCGTGATATACTATACGGACGGATCAACCGCAGGGTGCACGAACAATTGGACAGTGGCCTTATAAATGAGGTAAAAACCCTCTTGATGAGGGGATACAATGAAAAACTCCCATCAATGACATCATTGGGATATCCCGAGCTGATCGAATACATAAAAGGGGAAGTATCATTGGAACAGGCGACTGAAAACATTCAAAAAAATACCAGAAATTATTGTAAAAGGCAGTTAACATGGTTTAGACGGGAAAGCGACCTAAACTGGATAGCCGGAGAAGAAGTGAAAAAGTACTTGACATTACAAAAAAATAATTAATAAATTGTGTCCGTATTAGGAAAAAAATGGGAAATCATTAATAAAAACGAGTCGTTAAGCATCATAGATAAGATCCTGAAAAACAGGGGACTTACGGATCAGCAAGCGATAGAAGCATACTTAAAGACCAGTTTAAAAAAAGGGCTTCACAATCCTTTCACCATGAAAAACATGGACAGGGCTGTAGAGCGTATTAAAAAAGCCATCAAAAACAAAGAAAGGATCATGATCTTTGGCGATTACGACGTGGACGGAATTAGCGGAACTGCCATCATGGTGCATACTTTAAAGATGCTCAACGCCAAAGTTTCTTATCGTTTACCGCACAGGGTTGAAAACGGTTACGGACTGAGCGATAAATTTATAGAAGAATTTGACGCCTTAAAAATCGGCGTTTTGATAACCGTGGATTGTGGAATTTCATGTAAAAGCCAGGTCGATCTGGCGCATGAAAAGGGGATAGACGTAATTATAACCGACCATCACGCCATCCCCGATGAGTTTCCGGAAAGCGCTTACGCCATCTTGCACCCCATGCAAAAAGATTGTCAGTACCCTTTTAAAGGATTAACAGGCGCCGGAGTTTCTTACAAACTGGCCTCCGCCTTAATAGCCGACCAGTCCGAATCGCACAAACGGGAAGAATATCTATACAGTCTGCTTGATTTAACCAGCCTTGGAACAGTGGCCGATCTTGGGCCGCTTGTTGGAGAAAACAGAATAATTGTGAAATATGGTTTGGAGGCTTTGCGAGACACCAAATGGCAAGGACTCAATTTTTTAAAAGAGCACGCGGGAATCGACCCGGCCGCCAAACTGGATATCAATTCAATAGGATATAGACTGGGCCCGCGCATTAACGCGGCCGGCAGAATCGCCAATCCTTACTATGCTTTACAACTGCTTCTATACGATAAAGTTGATGAAAAAGGTAAGATTCTTGCGGAACATCTTGAAAAACTGAATCAAAAAAGACAGCAAATGGTGTTTGAAGCACTAGAAGAGCTTAGGGAACACTTTATAGCTGAAGGTAAAGACCAAAAAGTATTGATCGCCTGGAATAAAAATTGGCACGTTGGGATTTTGGGGTTATTGGCGGCCAGATGCGTAGAAAAATACATGCTCCCCGCAATAATTTTACAGGATCTTGGTGATGAACTGGTGGGATCATGCCGCAGTCCCGAATTTTTCAATCTGGTGGACGCCCTATCCGCACACAGTCATCTGCTAAAAAATTTCGGAGGGCACGTTCAGGCCGCCGGCTTTACTATTGCCAAAGATAAATTGCCGGAGTTTGTGGAGTCCATGGAAAAATACGCGAGTGAAAGTATCCTCCGTTCCGATTGGCATCCCACTATCAACATAGACACCGAAGTCAACCATTCCGATATGGACGAAGTAATGATGAAGCTGATTGAACAAATGGAGCCGTTTGGTATCGGCAACGAGCAACCCACATTTTTGTTAAAAGACGTTACGCCTTCAAATATTCGCAGAGTGGGCAAAGAAAGTAATCATCTATCCTTTGAAGCCGGACTGAATTCCAGGTCTTTTTCGGTAATCGGATTCAAATTGGGTGAATTTGAAGAGTTTTTAAAAAAGCATGATAGGATCAATCTTGTCTGTCATCTGGAAAGAAACGTCTGGAGAGGCATCAGTAAATTGCAGTTAAGAGCCATTGATTTTGCCGCTTCCAATTAAAACCCTTGCCAACTTGTCATCTGGTCTGATAAATTGCGGCCTTTAATGAACAAATGCGAGTCGGTTGATTAAAGCGCTAAAATGTTTTATAATTACTGGAACACTTTGAATACCAAATGGAAAAAATTCGCAAACAAATAATAGATCTAATCAACCGCAGCGAAAAAATATTGCTGATGCCTTCAACTCCCGTGGACGGCGACTCACTGGGGTCCGCGCTGGCTTTATACATGTCTCTTAAGAAGCTTGGTAAAGAGATGACGGTTGTTTGTGCCGATCCTGTACCGGATGCTTTTAAGTTTTTGCCGACCACGAAAGTAATCAGTGATGATTTCACTGCCGTTAACGACTTTATTGTTACTCTGGACTGTAAAAAGGCGAAATTAAAGACAATTAAGACCAAGTTGGAACAGGACAAAGTGAACATAATAATCACTGCAAAAAAAGGTCAATTTTCATCATCAGATGTTTCTTTTGACCACGGTCCTCATAAATATGACCTAATAATTACGGTGGATACCGGAGATCTGGAACAGCTGGGGCCTTTTTATGAAGACAACCCGTCAATTTTTACCGATATTCCCCTGATTAACATTGATCATCACGCCTCTAATAGTAATTTTGGAAGAATAAATTACGTTGATATCATGAGCTCTTCAACAACCGAGTTGCTTATTCCGTTGATTCAAGAACTCGAAACCGAAACAAAAAACGAACTGATGGATGAAGACATCGCGACTTTGCTTTTAGCGGGTATCATAACCGACACCGGAAGTTTTCAGAATGCCAACACCACTCCCAGATCTTTTGCCAATTCAGCTTTTCTGATCAAACACGGCGCAAGACAGCAGGAAATTATCCAGCATGTTTTTAAAACAAAGAATCTCACGACTTTAAAACTGTGGGGTAGAATTCTTACAAAAATGAAGGTGGATCAAAAGCACAGAATCGTCTGGTCCACGATCAGCCGCGCCGACTTTAAAGACACCGGAAGCGCCGATAACGAAACTGGCGGAATTATAGATGAACTTATGAGCAACGCCCCCGACACAGAAGTAGTTCTCCTTTTAAAACAAAAAGATAATAATTTGATTTCCGGAAGCCTTAGAACCACATCCGCGTCCATCGATGCAAGCGCCATTGCCGAAATTTTTGGGGGCGGTGGCCATGTTCAGGCGGCGGGTTTCAGAATTGAAAGCGATGATATTGATAATACAGAGGAGAAAGTGATTCAACAAATTCGCGAATTCCAAGAAAAACGTCTTAATCTTAAAGATCCGAAAGATACAGAGGAATTTACAACCGAAATCAAACCGAATCAGGCCGACAAAACTGTTGAAATAACGACTCCTCTAAAAAAAGAACAAAAAGAAGTGCATAAAGAAACAGTAAAAAAGCCCGTGAAAAATGACGAAAAAAAAGATCAATCAACCAATAAATCCACAGTTAAAGACAATGACGCCGATAGTACCCACATTGACGGCACCAGTAAACAAACCGAAAAATCCACACAAAATAAAGACAGCTTCACCGACATGATCATCAAAAAAGGCAGAGACGCGGGAGAAACTGAACTCCAACCGGGCATGACTTACAAATTTGAAGACTGAACGAACTAAAACAATCTAAACCTTGTCCATAATTTCATAGGGGATATTGGCGTTTGAATAAACACTGGTAATATCGTCATCTTCTTCAAGAGAGTCCATTAAGTCCAAAAGTTTACTCGCGGATTCCGTGTCATTAATTTTAACTTCGGTTTGCGGAATGTAAATTAAAGTCGCGCTTTTTATTTTAAAACCGGCTTTTTTAAGCTGATCCTTAATTTTCATCAAATCCTGAGGTACTGTGTAAATTTCCACTCCGTCATCCGTTTCTTTAACATCATCCGCGCCCGCGTCAATGGCCGCCAGTTCTATTTCATCCGCCGACTCTTGACTGCCACCTGCCAACATCAGTCCCTTCTTACTAAAGAGATAACCCACCGAACCCGCCGCACCCATCGTGCCTCCCTTCTTATTCATGACAGTTTTAAGGTTCGAAATTGTTCTGTTTCTATTGTCGGTAAGGGCCTCCATGTAAATAGCGGTTCCGCCCGGGCCGAATCCTTCGTACATAACTTTCTCGATCTGCGCGCCCTGTTTTGCTGCTCCTGTCCCTTTTTTGATGGCTCTTTCTATATTCTCCATTGGCAAATTGTCAGCTCTGGCATTATCGATTGCCGCCCTTAATATTGGATTCATATCCGGGTCACCGCCACTGCGCGCCGCAACTTCAATCAGTTTGGCGTGACGCGTAAAAATTTTACCGCGCTTGGCATCGGTAACCGCCTTTCCTCTTTTGATCTTTGCCCATTTGGAATGTCTCGACATTTTTTAAAGTGGATAATCCGTAATGATTCCGTCCAGATTCAGATCCAGAACTTTATGCCTATCTTCATTACGATTAATAACATAAGAATAGGTTTTGATTCCACGTTTTTTTGCGAATCTGACAGTTCTTTTATTAAGAACCCTTCTGCTGACAATATACATTTCCGGCTTCAGAAAGGGATAAATCAAAAGTTCAAAGACACATTTGAACAATCTGCTACCGCAAATGTACCCCACCTTCATTTCAGGGCGACTTCTTTTTAACCTGTAAAGTATTATCGGGTTGTAAGAAATAATATAATTTTGTCGATTCTTCAAGAATTTATCATACACTTTAATAAAAGCTTTAGAATAAATATTTGTTAAAATTGAATTGGTTTTTACTTCAACAAGCAGCGCGATTTTATGAGGTATTTTTGGGAAAACCTTCTCCACCCTGTTTGTCCTGAATCGGGGATGATACAAAAAATCATGTTCCAGAAAGAAAAACCTACTGAGATACGAATAGCGCACATCCAGTTCAATAGTTTTAAAACCAATTTTAATCGCGTATAAAAAAGACTGAAGTGAGTTTTCAATATGAGGGCCGGCGCCTCCTCTGTGAGCCGCTATATCCAGGTCTGCTGTTTTTTTCATGATTTAGTGGATTTAACGGCGATGGAAACACTTTCCGTCACGTTTTTATCGAATAATTTCGGAATAATACTATCCTTTTGAGGATTTTTAATCAAAGCCGCCAGTGACTTCGCGGCATTTAGCATCATTTCTTCTGTTATTTTATTATTGTCCGATTCAATCACACCCTTAAAAATTCCGGGGAATGCCAAAACATTATTGATCTGATTTGGAAAATCACTCCTACCCGTTCCAACAATCATCGCGCCGGCCGCGTAAGCTTGCTCCGGCATAATTTCAGGTACAGGATTGGCCAAAGCAAAAACAATGGCTTTTTGATTCATGCGTCGTACCTGGTCTCCGGTCAAAAGACCCGGCCCCGAAACACCAATAAATACATCCGCTCCACTGATAGCATCGTCCAACGTTCGCAAACCCTTCGGTGGATCGGTAAGCGTGATCAGGTCATTTTTATAACTATTTGCCAAAATATCGGTTCGGTTTTGACCAATTACACCTTTACTGTCACAAACAATAATTGAACAGTTACCGTATTTTGATAATAGTTTCGTGATCGCACCGCCCGCCGCGCCGGCCCCAAGAACAACAAGTTTCACGTTATTAAAACTTTTATTTGCCACCTTCAGCGCGTTAATAAGAGCCGCCAAAACTACGATCGCCGTCCCATGCTGATCATCGTGAAAAACGGGAATATCCAATTGTTCCTTTAGTTTTTTTTCGATTTCAAAACAGGCCGGCGCGGCTACGTCTTCCAGATTTATGCCCGCAAAGGGAGTGGCGGTTTTTTTTACTATATCAACAAATTCATCCGGATTTTTTGTGTCTATGCAAACAGGAAATGCGTTAATTCCGGCGAATCTTTTAAATAGCGCGCATTTACCCTCCATCACAGGTAACGCCCCTTGCGGACCGATATTTCCAAGACCCAGAACAGCGGTTCCGTTTGTAACAACCGCTACCGTATTACCTTTAATTGTCATTTTCTCAAGGTTTGCTCTGTCTTCAGAAATAGCCTTACATACCGCGGCTACTCCCGGAGTATATTGCCAACTCAGATCGTCATAATTTTCCGGTTTTTGCTTAGATTCAACACTTAGTTTCCCGCGGGAAGCTAAGTGTGATTGTAAAGACTTTTCGAAAATATCCATATTATGAATCCGCTTTTTCGCCGGTAGGCATTGTAATAGTAATGTCCTCTACCTCCGTAATTGCCTGAGGAGGATTATCCGTATCTATTTCAGTCACATCCGTACCGGGCGGTGGACCCGTGGGACCTTTCATGCTTGGCGGAGCGCTTGGCCCTTTGCTGAAAGGCTGAGTCGGATCCATATTGTTTGTAACTTCCGGTTTACCATTTGTCGGTTCTTCAGCCGGTTTACTCTGACAAGCGGCCAGTATAAACAACAAACCGCACGACAAAAATAATACAATTAAGCGTTTTACTGTCATTATTTATTTTTTTAGAAGCAATTATTCGTTTTCTTCAGATTCTTCAACAGTCAATGAAGCCTGCTGAGCAACATTTTCCTCATCCACATCTGCTTCGACATCTCCGTCGCTTTCAATAGTCAAAGAAGCTTGCTGTTCAACAGGTTCTTCACCATCCGTTTCGCCGCCTTCTGTAATGCTCAAAGAAGCCTGCTGAGCAACAGATTCTTGATCTTCACCTTCCGTTACTTCAAGTGTGGCTGTTTGTTCAGATGTTTGTGCTTCTCCGGCAGCTTCTCTGTCGGTTGTTGTAGTGGTGTCCTGGGGAGCTTGTTGGCAAGCCATTAAACTTAGAGTGAGAGCGAAAACCGCTACTAAAGAGAGTGTTTTTTTCATTATTGTTAAGGGTTAATAAATAAATAATGAATTTTTAATACCAAACTAAATTTTACAGATTATTTAACAAAAATAAAACACAATTTTTAGAAGGCGGTAGTGTTTCCGTCATTAATGGCAAGTATCGTGTCAGAGTTTCTTTCCAGCTTCAGCGTGACATCATATTTCTCACTATAGTAGTAATCAACCGGCCCCGTACCTATGCCTATAGTATCCGTATCAATCAGAATTTCATCATCAAACATATCAAGCACGTTTTGACCTTCATCAGGCTCCAAAGCAAGTTTTCTAACTTCCTCTAAAAATGACTCCCTGTCTAGATCCAAAGAAGAATTACTTGTTTCTGATCCTTCATAATGTCTTATCGACCCCACGATATATCTGATTTTTTCAAGTAATAGCGGTTGATTCGCTCCGCCACCCACCTGAGTAAAAGCCGCCAAAATGCTGCCGTCCGGCATTTCAAAATAATAATCATTAATACCGCTATCCATTAAACTTACACTTATAAAAGGATAACCGTTCAACTCCTGCTCATTTTTTGTAGCCGATTCATTGTACTCAAGCAAATTCACATATTCTTTTAAAGTATATTCAGCTTCGTTTTTTTCAACCGCCATTACTACAGTTGCGCTGTAAGGTAAAACTCTTGCCCAGCTCAATTGTTCGTTAATATTATCTCTTTTCCAGAGAATCAGCTGATCGCCGGCCTTGATTATCTTCCAGTCCAACGGGTACTTAACGGAATAATCATTTACCGAATCGGTATAAGCGGGCCAATCAGTACTTAACGGAAATTTTTCCAAGTCATTTTCATCCACATATAAAAGCCTGTAAATAATTTCCGCGAATTCACCCCTGGTAATATCTTCTTCCGCGTGAAGCAGTCCGTCATCACCGGATTCAATGAACTGTTTGTTTTTCGCGTACAAAGCGTAAGTCGCATACCAGTTGCTTGTTTCCACATCCGGATAAGGATTTTGGGTTGGAGGATTACCGATTTTTTGATCAAAAGCCAGCAAAATTATTTTGATACTTTCAGCCACGTTAATATTGTTTGCAGGTTTAAAAGTTCCGTCTTCGTATCCCTCTACAAGTTCTGTTTCCACCGCCTTGGTCACATATTCATAAAACCAGTCTTCTTTACTAACGTCCGGAAAGTCTATTTCCTGTTCGGTATCCCCCGCTTTATCAGTTGCCAGCATTACCATTTTTAATGCCTCGGCGCGGTTTATGGTCTGATCTGGTTTAAAACTACCATCGGGATAGCCCGAAATGACTCCCTTATCATAAAGATATTCAATCGCACCGTAGTTTAAATAATCATCCCCGACGTCACTGAAAGAAGAGGAAATGACCGTAATAGGCGCGACAATAACAGAAACCAGACACAATAAAGAAATCCATCTTAGTTTTTTCATAATTTGAAGAGATAAGAAACACCGACCAATTATAACGCAATAGCCAACAATTACGAAAAATTATGGCATGACTGATCGCCGTTTAGTAGTAAAATTTAGTAGATTGCTTCACCGGGTGAATAAGTGTCCAGATTATCGTCACCTATTAAAGCCACCATTTCCTCAACCGCTTCGTCAATTTTTACGGTTTTTTGAGACCCCACCTGCATATTTCTGATTATCGCCGTGCCTTCACGAACCTCTGTAAGACCTATTATTATAGTGTATGGGACTTTAAACTTATCCGCCAATTTCAATTGAGCCTTTATCGAGCCCTTGCCCAGCGCTCCCATGGTTTTAATTCCGGCTTCGCGCAGTTCGGAAATCAAGGGTAAACATTTTTTTTTGGCTTCCTGCCCCAGCTGAGCTACGAAACAGTGCAAATCATCTTTCTGCGGAACCCGGATTTTTTCCCGTTTCATATTGGCTATAATCCTATCCATGCCGGCGGCAAAACCGGTTGCCGGAGTATGTTGTCCTCCCATAAGTTCAATCAAACCGTCGTATCTTCCACCGCCACCGATCGCGTTTTGAGACCCCTCCGTTTTATCCCAAAACTCGAAAACTGTTTTTGTATAATAATCAAGACCGCGCACCAGAGAATGATTGTCTTGGTATTCAATCCCCATTTCTTCCAGAAAATCTTTAACATCTTTATCAAATTCCTTACATTCATCACACAAATAATCCGACAGTTTAGGCGCGATTTCCGCCAGGATTTGGCAATCTTCCTCTTTACAGTCAAGCAGTCTGAGCGGATTTTTTCCCAGTCTGTCCTTACAATTAGGGCAAAGAGATCTTTCCTTGCCGTAATAATAGTCTTTTAAAACCTGAATATAGGCGGGGCGGCATTTGGCGCATCCTATGCTGTTCAACTGCAAAGTGAATAATTGGGCGATTCCAAGATCATCCAGGATTTTATGAGCCAGATAGATCAACTGTGCGTCTATTGCCGGATCGCTTTCACCTATTACCTCAAATCCGTACTGCCAGAATTGCCTGTATCTGCCCTTTTGCGGTCTATCATATCGGAAATGGGGTTCTATGTAATAAAGTTCAACCGGTTGGGGCCAGGTTTGCAGGCCGTTTTGAATGTACGATCTTACCACGCCCGCGGTACCTTCCGGTTTAAGTGTTAAGCTTCTGCCTTTTTTATCCTCGAATGTATACATTTCTTTACTTACAATGTCGCTGGTGTCTCCTATACTTCTCGCGAAAACATCCGTAAATTCAAAAATTGGAGTTGTGATTCTTCTAAAACCGGCTTGTCTGCATCTATGTCTGACAATTTTTTTTATGAAAGTGTGATATTCATGATCATTGGGAAGAATATCGTGCACTCCTTTCGGAGTCTGAAAAGGAAGTTTTTTACCTCCTTTTTGGGTTGTTGCCGAGTCGTTTTCATTTTCCTGATCCATTGTCATATACGAAAAAATTTAATTAAAGACTAGATACGATTATAGCAGATTATTTTCGGATTGCTAGCCGTTATTTCTGTCCATGAATGCTATCTTCAGCATTTGAACGGCATTTTTTGATGCGTGAATCAGTCCGATCATTACAAAAATAAGATCCCTTATTCTAATTATAAAGACCAGCACAAAAGCATTGATCGGAATACTCAACGCGGCGAACATGGCCACGTGACCGCCTTCCAAAACTCCGATTCCGCTCGGGATGGGAAGAACAAAAGCGATATATGGGATAGTACTTACCAAAAAGGTTTGCAAAAAAGTCATGTTTACGCCCATGAATCTAGCAATCAGCCAGTGTTCAAACAGTAAAAAGGAAGCAATCAATATTGAAATGAAAATCAGTATAATAAATACCCTGGCGTGCTTTTTATAAAAATCGGCCATCTCATCCTCAATCTCAATCAGCCTTTCTTCAAGAGATTTAATTTTTTTGAGCCGACATAAACGGAAAAATCTTAATACCGAACTGAAAAAACCGATATTTTTAACAGAAGAAAAATAAAACCAGAAAACCAGAACTATCAAAAAGACCAATAATAGAGCAAAAAAAACTTGCATTTCCTGAGGCAGCGTTCCTTCCAGTAATGCTATTAACAGTCCCGCGCCGATAAAAATGAACAAAGCTGCGAATTCCAGTCCTTTATCAATTATGACAGAAGAAGCTGTGGTTTTTGTCGGTACACCGTCTTTATGCAGAAGCATCGCGCGCAGTGGTTCTCCTCCGGTTTGGGCTGTAGGGGTGATATAACTAACGGCGAACCCCGACATTCTGTGCATGAACAGCTGAAAGAAGGACAATTTATGATGATAAAGACTTTTAATAATTAAATGCCACCTAAGTGTGTAAAGCATAAAATTGAAAGTCGAAAGCACTACAAAAACACCAAAATGCAGAAGCTTAAACTGACGAAGATTTGCCCAAATCTCTTCGATACCTGTCTGGTAGATAACGCCGATAAAAAAAGCAATACCTACGCCAAGAAGAAAAAGAAAGAATATTAAACGTTTCATAATGATTCAAAGCTCTGAATTCAAACAGTAATGTAGTTTAAAAAAACGGCGCGGGCAAGTTAAAGCCCTTACACCGTTAATAAATGCTTAATGACGGATCTGCAAGCGCGTGTAGATTTTTAAAATAAGAATTTTTGTTTACATCGTAATGATAATAACCGGCCGCCGCGATCATAGCCGCGTTATCGGTGCAGTAAGAAAGATTAAACGCATATCTTAATTTGGGAAGATTTTTCAGCTCACGTTTTTTACCCCCAAAATCATGATAATAACAATTACCAATTTTTTCAGATGCCATTTGCCGTAGTCTTTTATTGGCGGAAACCCCACCTGCCAGATGCACTTCTTTAACATGATATTCATCCGCCGCTCTCAGCAATTTATCAGTTAAAATCTCACAGACCGCTTCCTGAAAAGATGCCGCGCAGTCCGCAACAAACTGTTTTGAAAGTTTTCCTTTTTCTCGATGCTCTGTCTTTACTAAGTTTAAAACTGCAGTTTTTAATCCCGAAAAACTAAAATCATAACTCTCTTTTGCAAGATAAACTCTGGGGAATTTATAGCGCTCACGGTTTCCTTGCAAAGCCACTTTTGAAATCTCGGGGCCGCCCGGGTAGCCAAGTCCAAGCAGTCTTGCCACTTTATCAAAAGCTTCTCCCGCCGCGTCATCCAAAGTTTCACCCACCAGTTCATATTTTGCGTGTGAGTTCATATGCACAAGTTCATTATGCCCGCCCGAAATAGTCATCACCAATAGTGGAAACTTAATCGGATCATCGTCGGTTTCTTCCAGCCAGTTGGCATAAATGTGCCCGGCGATATGATTCACCGGAATCAACGGTTTATTTTTCAGTATCGACAAAGTGCCGGCGGTCGTCATACCGATTATCAGTGAACTTAAAAGACCGGGCCCTTGCGTAACCGCGATAGCGTCAATATCTTTAACACCGGATTGTTTCAATGCCTCGTCAATCACCGGAATAATCTTTAACACATGTTCCCTTGCGGCCACTTCCGGAACAACACCTCCCGTTTTTTTATGAAGCGGAATCTGTGAGGCAATCACATTTGAAAGAACATTTCTGCCGTTCTTTACAACGGCCGCCGCCGTTTCATCGCAAGATGTCTCAATTCCCAAAATACGCATAAATTATATAATTTTGCATATAAATAATTACATTAGCTCTATCGGTACATATTAAAGATCGGTCCCCAAAATATCCACACCGAATAGTAGATAATAAATTTTATATATATCAAGTGCTTCCGCGTCCGGAATAACATTTTCTATAGGTTTATTAAAATCACTGAAAGCAAAAAAGACCTCTAAATTGCCAATATCTTTAGTATCAGTTTTTACTTTAAACACTAGCTTTGCTTTGTTTAAAATATGAGAAGAAGTGCCAATCCATAAATCTATTTTTGTATTTTCAAGGTTAAAAATTTCTATCATTTCGTCCAGTTCGTCAACGTTTGTTGTTTCACCCGAATTGGAAATGAATGCCAATAGATAGGATTTTAATTCGTCTTCATTTAATTCGACTGAATAATGATAGCTTTCTTCCCCCATTACCAAATTTTGGCCCAAATATTTAGTATTTTCTAAAACTTGATAGCTATTAATATCAACAAAGGGAATCATACTTTCATCTTGCTCTATGTCCTGGTTGAACAACGTGTCCACCGAATATCTCCACCATTTATGAAAATAATAATCGCTATCGTCGCCGTTAATTAGACTGTTATCATTCAGGTAAAAATAAACCGAATTGTCTATGAATAAAGATTTTCCCCTAACAGAATATTCATTATCACCATTTTTATCAGATAAAATATTGAAATTTATCAGACAGGAAAAATTATTCATATCACGCGCATCTAAAGATCCATCAAACGTAAATTTAATAGTTTCTAAGTGTGGTTCATAACTATCTGCGAAAAACGAAACATTATATTTAAATGATGAAACTGTAATTAATTTGTTAATTCCTTCTGTAATAATTAATTCAGCATCTTCAGAAGGATTTATCTGTATTTTATCATCCGAATCAATGTTTGATGCTCCGGTTTGACTCAAATCATAAATTACCTGAGCGGTTTCAGCCCTTGTAATCAATTGATCATAAGTTGCTATTGAATTGGGAATAGCATTGTATTCAGCCAGGTAATCGATATACGGTTGATACCGGACTTCATTATTAGTCATAAATCCATCCTGTCTCGCGCTTATAGAAATAATTTTAGCTGCTTCGGCAAAGTTTATGTAATTTGAAGGACGAAATTCCCCATCTTCATACCCATGAATGATTCCATTGGAAACACCTTGTCTTAAAAATGGTATATACCAGGATCCTTCTTCGACATCGACAAAATCAATCTCAGAGGGGGAAGACGTTTCATCGTTCTGAACTTCATCGTAGCCATAGAAGGTCTTTACAATTATTTTAACGAACTCTGCACGATTAATATATGAATCCGGTCTAAATGAACCATCGCTGTATCCTTCAAAAATATTATTATCATTGGCATAGATGATTGCATCATAATATTGATTACTATGATCTACATCAGTAAAAGGGGATGAAATTGCACCTCCGGCAGATTGTGCATAAACATTTGAAAAGCCACATAAAAACAATAAAAAAACAGACAGAATTCTTTTTGAAATTTTCATAAATAAAGTATTTTTTACATTTTTTTATTGAAAAACTACTTTAGCATCAAGAAAGAATGATGTCAAAATCTTTGGGGGTCCAAAGTAAAATCATTGATAAAAATGTGATAAAATATATACATGTTCCCAACATCAGTACAAATCATCAAGCAGTTAAAAAATGCCGGGTTTGAAGCCTATTGGGCAGGAGGTTGCGTTCGAGACATGTTACTGGGAATCGAACCCAAAGATTTTGATATTGTAACGTCCGCCACTCCGGAGCAGATCGAAGACGTACTTGAACATACAATCCCGGTTGGAAAACAATATGGAGTGATCATGGCTGTAAAAAACGGTCATACTTTTGAAGTGGCAACTTTTCGTTCAGACAGCGACTATTCCGACGGCCGCCGACCTGACGCCATCACTTTCACCAACGCCAAAGAAGACGCCTTGCGCCGCGATTTTACAATAAACGGCATGTTTTACGACCCCGTCGAAGACAAAATACTCGACTATGTCGGCGGCCAAAAAGATCTTGAAGCAAAACTAATACGCTTTATAGGCGAACCGCATAAAAGAATCTTGGAAGATCATTTAAGAGTACTTCGCGCGGTACGCTTTAAAAATGAATACGATTTCCAATACGAGCCCAAAACCTATGCGGCTCTTATTAAACACGCTCCCATTGTAGTCGATAAAGTCTCTAATGAAAGAGTTGCCGTAGAACTAAACAAAATGATCCTTTCAACGCCGCCGGCCGCCCCGTTTAACGACATGGAAGATACTGGAATCATGAAAATAATTTTGCCCGAAATTTTGAAAATGAAAGGGTGCGCCCAGCCCTATGAATACCACAGGGAAGGGGACGTCTGGAATCACAGCATGATGGCTTTGAATTCACTGCCCGCCACAGCGTCACTTTCCGTGCGATGGGCCGTTTTGCTCCACGACATAGGTAAACCGGACACCTTTAAATTGAAAGAAAGAATCCGTTTCGACAAACACGTAAACAAATCGGCTGAAATAGCCAAAAAGATTCTTACTCGTTTCAAATATTCAAGAAAATTTATTAACGAAGTTTGCTGGCTGATCGAACACCACATGATGATGATGCCGCTTATAGACATGAGCAAAGGACGAAAACGCCATTGGTTCCTGCATCCTTATTTCCTCAACTTGATGCAGGTTTTCAAAGCCGATATAGAAGGCACGATCCCTCAAGAGTTTACGCTGTACGATAAAATATATGAACTTTATAGAGAAACCGTGGAAGAAATGCCGGAAGCCCCAAAGCCTTTAATCACAGGTAAAGAGGTCATGAAAGTACTTGGCATCAAACCGGGTGAAAGGGTCGGCAGGGTACTTGAAGAAATCAGAGAAAAACAACTTGGAGAAGAGATAAAAACAAAAAAAGAAGCTCTCGAATTACTCAAAAAAATAAAAAAAATAGATACAGCCGGATCACAAAGAAATAAAAAATGATTTTTCAAGACTTGCAAAAAATAGCTTGTTTCAATACAATTCATAATTAGTATGAATTAATTTTTAACCACTTTCACTATGTTCAACAGAAAACTGCTTTCTGTGCTCGCTTACATGGTTGCCGTACTGCTTGCCGCGAAAGCGCTATTGGCAATTGTTATGTTTGTGTGGGCGTACTTCGCGACTCCGCCTGTTGTTATGTTCCCCGCCGGCATCGCCGGACACCTGCAGTATTTATTACTTCTTCAAGAACTTGGCACGGTACTGTTCATCTACCTCGCGGTTGGCGCCTTAAAGGCACTCGGAACCTGCAGCTGTCATCTTAATTTTGGCGACATGGCAAAACAGGCAATGGATGATTCCGTTAAAAAAGTAAAAAAAGTTTCAAGAAGAGCCAAAAAATCAACTTCTAAGAAAAAATAATCACTTCTCTAAAAGTGCCACGCACTCAATGTGGTAAGTCTGAGGAAACATATCGACCGGCTGCACCTTAATCAGGTTGTAGCCGGTTTTTGTGAACATGCTTAAATCGCGGGCAAGCGTTGTGGGGTTGCATGATACATAGACGATTTTTGGGGGATTCAGTTCGCTGATTTTTTCAATCACTTCCGGGTGCAGACCCCCGCGCGGGGGATCAACCACAACAATATTCGGTTTTTCGGTAAGTTCCAGCATTTTTTTATTCACGTCCCCCTCAAGAAATTCAACGTTTTTGGCGCCGTTCGTAAGTGCGTTGGATTTTGCGTTCAGTATGGCCGCTTTATTCAATTCGATCCCGAAAACCTTTCCGGCGAACTTGGAAAAAGCCAGCGAAATTGTGCCCGCCCCGCAATATAAATCGTAGACGGTATCAGTTTGTTTGACCTTGGAAAATTCAAGCGCCAGCGAATAAAGTTTTTCGGCCTGCAAAGTATTGGGCTGGAAAAAGGATTGAGGAAAAATTTCGAACTCAAGTTCATTTTTGCACGTATTATAGTTTTCAATCAGCATTTTTTCTTTTATCACCGGTTGACCCCGTAAATTGGTTTCCTCGATCTTTTTGGGTCGACCTTTAATGTTTGCAATCTCCGTAAAATAAACCGACACAAGTCCGCGACCGTAAAAAAAAGAGAGCACAGCATCCGTAAATTCATTCAGATAATCAGGTTTGCCGTTTTCCACAATTAAATTCACCATAATTTCACCCGTTCTTTTACCTTCTCTGACCACCAGTGAAATCAGCTTTAGAGTCGATTCAGCGCCTTTTTTTTCAAAATTTTCTGCAATTAAACCTGATTTTGCATCTTTTTCCCTAAAAAAAAACCTCATTTTTGAAACAAAGTCACCAACGTAATCCGCGAACAAATAGCATTCACTAAGTTCCGTAACATCATGATGACGCCTCCGAACATGCAAACCTAAATCCAATCTGCCATCAATACTTCTGCTAAAACTGAACTCCATTTTATTTCTATAAAACCATTCATTCTCACATCCCATAATAGGCAAAACCACAGATTCATCAAAACTTCCCAGCCTGCTGATGGCATCTTTTACATTCTGTTCCTTAACGCCAAGCTGGTTTTTATATTCCAGATTTTGCAGACTGCATCCGCCGCACTTATCTCCCAAAGGCCCAAAATGTTTACACTTCGGTTGAATCCTTAAAGCTGATTTTTCAATAAATTCTTCCACATAACCAAAAGCGTGATTTTTCTTTTTACCTCCAATCTTAACTTTCACACAGTCACCCAAAACAGTATCATCAACGAACACCACAAAATTGCGGTCATCAATATTAAATCTGCCCACTCCGACACCGCCGAAAGCGATCGATTCGATTTTCATTTCAACAATATCTCCTCTTTTCATGAATTAATTAACGGTAGTTTGTGAACTGCAAAGGCGCGTTAATAGCTTCATCCTCCTTTAAGGACGCGATAATCGCCTGCAGTTCGTCTCTGCTTTTAGAAGAAACACGTACACTCGTGCCCTGAATACTGGATTTGGCTTTCGGAAAATTATCTTTAATATGTTTTGTAATCACTTTGCATTGGTCTTGATTCAGCGCTTTAATCAGCTTCATTAGCTGCCTCATCATTCCCCGAGCCGCCGGCTCGGGTTCCGCGATATCAAGAATTTTAGGTGAAAGCCCCCGATTAACAAGTTTCTGATACAAAATATCTTTAACCGCTGATAGTTTCATTTTATCCGGCGCAATTAGATTTATTTCATCGTCGCCAAGATTTATTTCCGTATTTGTACCCCTAAAATCATAACGGTTTTGCACTTCTCTTTTTGCCTGATCCACCGCATTTTTTAATTCCTGCGCGTCAAATTGAGATTCAATATCAAATGATGATTCGGATGCCATGGTAAAAAAGTTAATTTTTTATCTGCTCCAAATCTACCATTTAGTTCGCGGTTTGGACAAATCATTCCGGTTGTGATAAATCCGGAATATGAAAATAACAATCATCCAGATAGGCAAAACGGCAAGTAATCCTTTGAAAGAACTGGAAAACGAATATTTAAAGAGACTTTCCATCTACATCAAACCCGAAATAATAGTCATAAAAGATTCAGGTAAAGCAAAGTCGGAATCAGAAAAACTGACCCTTAAAGAAAAAGAGGCCGCTTCCATCATTGCCAAAATTCCCAAAGATCATTTCATAGTGGCTCTGGACGAAACGGGTACTCAATACAGTTCCGTTAAATTCGCCGATTTAATCCGAATCAAAAAAAATCAATCAGAGAACATCTTGTTCATTATCGGGGGAGTTTACGGCTTAAGTAATCAAGTGCGTGAAATGGCCGATCTGATTCTTTCATTTTCCAAAATGACTTTTACCCATGAAATGATCCGTACCCTTTTATTAGAGCAGATTTACCGCGCTTTAACCATTATCGGCGGTAAAAAATATCACTATTGATATTTACTGAACTTTCAGCTTTCCTCACGATTTGCGAAACGGCAATTCCGGAGCATTGGCCGGCACTAATTTTTTTGCAAAATAAGTGTTGACATAGCGTTTGCAATATGTTAAAAATATAACCTTTTATACATATTATTCTCATTCACTATGTCTAAACTAAGTCAAAAATTGGCAACAATAGTTGCAGTACTAACTATCGTGGCCATGCCACTGCAAAGCGCCAGCGCGCTAACAACGGGCGGCACGTCCGACAGCAGTTACAATGCCAGCCAAGGCGCATACCGGGATAAATGGTTACCCTATTCAGGATCAACCGGGCAGACCGGAAATTCCGCGTATGATCAAAATTTGGATAAACTCAAGGACAGTTTTGGTTTAGGATCGGGTTCTTCATCAACCGGTTCCACCGGAGTATCCAATCAGACAGGTTACGGAAGCGGATCAACAAGCAATCAGGTTCCGGTGGGGTCTTCAGATTCATCAAGTGGTTACGGATCAAGCTCGGTTCCCGGCGGGTATCAATATAATCCCGAGGTTAGCAATAAAGTTGCGATCAATTCAAGCGGTGTGCAGAACAAAGTAGCAGTGGGAAGCGGATATGATTCAGGTAGCAATAATCAGGTGCATGTGGTAAGCGGCGGATATGGATCAAGCTCGGTACCCGGTGGCTATCAATATAATCCTGCGGTAAGCAACAAAGTGGCTATTGGGACTTCTGCAGAGAGTGGACATGTCAATAACAAGGTTAGGGTGGGGTCCGGAAATTACGGATCCAGCGCGTTACCAGGTGGCTATCAGTACAATCCCAATGTAAATAATAAGGTTGCTGTAGGTTCAAACAGTGGAAGTTATAGAACCGGTAATGTAAATAATAAAGTTGCTTATGCCGGCGGTAGCGGAGACTACGGATCCAGTGCTATCCCCGGCGGATATAAATACAATCCTAACGTAAATAATAAGGTGGCTTATGCGGGCGGATCAGATGACCAACCCGTAAACAATAAAGTGGCTTATGCAACGGGAGACAGCGATCAGGTGGACAATAAAGTGTCTTACAATCCCGATAATTTTGACAACGATGACGATGACAACGATGACAACGATGACAAGAACGACCAAGGCACGCATCAAACAGAAGACATCAGCCTTTGCGACGGCAGACCGTATCCAAATGACATCGACGGCCACTGGTCAGAAATCTACGTAAGAAGACTATACGACCTTTGTGTTGTGGAAGGATACGAAGACGGAAACTTCAGACCGAACGCCAACGTTACAAGAGCAGAATTGGTTAAAATGGGACTTTTCGCCAACGGTATCGAACCCAACAGCGGTTGTTATGACAACGATTGCGGATCACCATTTAACGACCTCGATTCATGGCAGGGCCAATGGGTTCGCCCCGCTTACGACAGGGAAATTGTGGAGGGTTATCTCTATAACGAATTCAGACCAAATCAGGCAATAACCAGAGCAGAAGCTGTTAAAGTTGTACTTGCTACCTATGGATACACGCCGACCAACGACAGTCAGTCATTTTTTAACGACGTTCACGGCTGGCAGGTGGGCTGGGTGGAAAGAGCCAGGCTGATCGGACTTGTACAGGGAATCGGCAACGGAAACTTTGATCCCAACAGGCCCATCACCAGAGCCGAAGCCGCTAAAGTGGTTGCCAAAATGATCGAATATTGGGATACCAGTGTGGCTAAAGACAATCTAAACAGATAGTCGCCCCGCGAAGCGTAAACGCGAAAGATCTATATTACACCAATAACACCAAAGAACAGCCTCGATCGCTTGTCATAGTGCGGGGCTTTCTTTTTATTCAAGCACCGATTATTTGACTGAAAATTAATTCGCCGGAACATCTTGCGGCGGTGTCATCATAAAGCGAAGCATCACACTTTTTTGCTTACCTTCGCGAGCCCGACGTACCTTATCTTGCAGAACTTTCAATTGTTCCATTCTCTGCAAGGCGTTTTGATCCACAGACATCATTCTTTCACGCAACGCCGAAATATGCGGTTTGCCGTTTCCAAGGGGCGGCAGCTTATCCAGCCTGCTCCGTATCATTCCGCATCTCTGCTCCATTTTTTGTGCCAGGTGACCCGCTCTTTCAGGATCAAATTCACCTTCAGCGTATTCAAAAGATCTCTCCATTTCCTTGTTAAGCATTTTCAGTGTTTTTTCGACACTGTTTGCTTCCTGCACGGCTTCCGGTCTTGCACGCAGTTTGCGGTGCATAATTTCCGCCTCATCCAGTCTCCTCATCGCTTTTTTCATGAAAAAGTCCGCTTTCTGTTCCGGACTAAAAGCGAACCGGCCTTCTATTGATTCAATTCCCTGTTTAACCGGATAAAGAGGATGGCTCACATTAACATCAGGGCTCGCGTAAGCGTAAGTTCCAACTCCGCCGCCTCCAAAAAACAGCACGACCACCAAAGTTGCTCCCGCAAAATGTTTTGCCGCGTTCGTTCCGCTAAAATACAGGATCACTCCTTTCTTCCATATTCGGTACTTCATTTTTAGAGCGAAAACCTTACGTGGCCGCGAATTTTTTGCTACATCATTCATTATTTTTTCTATTTTTTTTTCTTCCATGACGGTTATGTTAGAAACGAAAGTTGTTTTTTTAGGCTTCCCGTGGCTCTACTGATCAGTACTCTAACGTGAGTCTCTTTCAGATTCAGGATTTCGGCAATCTCTTTATTGGTCATTTCACTCATAAATTTTAATGTAAGGACTTCTTTATGCTGATCCGGCAGTCTTTCAATCGCTTTTTCCACATGTTCCATCTTTATCTCTGTATCCGCTCTCTCCGCCACTTTGTCATCATATTTCAGTTCATACTCCGCGTCCTCAAAATCAACGATTTCTTTCTTCATTTTTTTATAATGATCAATCAAATGATTTCTGGCGATTCTATAGATCCAGACACCGAAGTTTCTTTCCTGATCGAAGTCTTCAAACGCTTCATATGCCTTTAGCATCACTTCGGATGTCAGGTCTTCCGCGGTTTCCCGATTATGTCCTACCCTGAAAAAAATATAGCGGTATATTTTTTCAAAATAGATGTTATAGTAGCTGGCGAATCGCTTTCGTTTCTTACCCATAAAGTTTTTAGATCATGCGCGCGTCTAAACGTACGAGACCGCAGACAAAGTGTTACAGGGTTTTTACGATTTTGGGAAGTCTGATACTTATCTTGTCGCTTTCCGGATGCCGGATTTCGCCAAGTTCAATTGATCAACCCTCAATTGCCGAAACGAATCTTTTTCAAAGTAAAAACGATTCAATTTCGAATAATACTAGTCAAACAGCTCTACATTTCCGGGGGGTCAATCAAAATCCCATAGAAAAACAAGTTTATGGAGTAATAACAACATCTGATGAGTCGGCTCTGAATTTTTTGCTGAATAAAATTACAGACAAACAGCTGTATCAAACGGTTGCCATCATTGCCGAGACCGATTATCAAACCAAAAAAAATAGAATTTTCACGTACGGCGCGGCCGGCGTCCTCAAATCAAAAGGAATAAATGTGGACGATGCCTCTATTAAGCGTCTAATCAACTCAAATATATTTCACAATCTGGGTGAAATCGGCCAGAAAAGTTACTGGAACAATCAAAGCGTATCAAAAATAATGAAAGCTTTCCCAAAGGCCCGTTTTGTCCCCGTTTCAATTAACAGTGATTTATCAGAAACCAAAACCGAAATTGTTGCTTCCGCTTTAAAATCGTACCTGCCCCAAAACAGCGTTGTCATTTTATTGGACTATTATAAAGAAAAATCGGAAAATTTACCGCCCACCGTTAAACAATATCAGAATGATTATATGTTACAGGTCCTGCAATCGGCGGATTTTAACCGATTCAAAAATTTACATCTCAAACAGAATGTATCCGCCCAAATTCTGGGGCTTTATTTGAGGCATAAAAACGCCGCCGATCCAGAGATCCACCCCCTTGCCGAAAAAGGATATCAGACGCTTTATAGAGAAGGAGAACCTAATTACAGTCAAAACGATTTATATCTGGTCTCTTTTGGAGACATTATGATTGGCAGATACGTGCGCCATTTAATGGATCAAAACGGGATGGATTATCCTTTTAAAGAAATGGATCAATCGTTTTTAAAAGTAAACGATCTGTTATTGGCAAATCTGGAGGGACCCGTAACCGAAAATTCATACAGAACCACAACAGGCATGAACTTCGGGTTTTTCCCCGACGTAATTCCATACCTAAAAAAATATCACTTCGACATCCTTAGCCAGGCCAACAATCATGCCTACGACAGAGGAGCCGACTCTTTCACGGAATCCTTTCAAAACTTAAAAAACGGGGGCCTGATACCTTTCGGCGATCCCAACAATATAAACAAAAACAGTGCGGCCTACCTGCACATTAGGGACATGAAATTCGCCTTTTTGGGATTGGAAGAAGTAAATACCAAAATCGACGACGACGCTGCGACTGAAAAAATTAAAGAACTCACACAAAAAGGATACAAAGTTATCGTGGTTCCCCATTGGGGGTTGGAATACAGACATAAACCCTCCACCAGACAGATTGAACTTGGTCACAAATTTATAGACGCGGGCGCGTACGCCATAATCGGTCACCACCCTCACGTTGTGCAGACCATTGAAAACTATAAAGGACGCCCTATTATTTATTCGCTCGGTAACGCCATTTTCGACCAATACTGGTCCGCTCCCACTCAGGAAGGTTTAGCAATCGCCACCAAAATGGGTAAAAATAAAATTGAAATTAATCTTGCTCCGATCAAACTGCCCGGCAGTCGATTCCGGCTTATGAACGAATCCGAACGCCAAAGTTTCACGGAAAGATTCATATCTTGGGGTGAATATTCAGAGGATCAAAAACAGCAAATCAGAAACGGAAAAATGACCTTCGAATTCTAAATGCAAAAAAATAAACAGCAAAAATGGGAACAAAAAATCAAATGGCAATACGCCTATTTCGGAGTATTTCTAATTCCTCTGGTATTGAATCCGTTTTCTATTCAGCCTTTCGAAATCCCGAAAGTCAGCTGGATGATGCTGTTTGTAGCACTTTATTTCCTCATAAGCATTCCGGCCTTAATCAAAGGCAAAATAAAACTTCCTTACAATAAGTATGTTTTTGCAGTTGTCGGCCTTTGGGCGGCTGTTTACATATTGGCTACAATCTTTTCCGTCAGTCCGGTTGAAAGTTTTTGGGGCAGTTTTGAGCGCATGCAGGGTACATTGATCATGTTTTATTATCTGGCGCATTTTTTGATCTGCTTAAAATTTCTAAGAAAAGAAAAAGAGCAAAATATTCTGCTCCATATAATTATTATTTTAGGCTCGTTAATCTCAATTTATGCCCTCATCCAGTGGTTCAGAATCGACCCCTACCCTATTGGAGATATCGACAAAGCCGGAGGCAAAGCATATGGAACACTGGGACAGCCCAATTTACTGGGTCAGTGGTTATTGGCGCCCGTCTTTGCATCACTTATATTGTTTTTTAACAGCTGGAAACCTCTCAAGTATCGACTATTTTACCTGCTGGCATTTCTGGTAAATATGGGCGGCTTATTGGTGACTTTTAATCGGGCGTCATTACTGGGATTGCTCGTTACGGCTGTATTATTGATCATTTATGAAAGAAAATTAAAAGCATCCAGGCAAATTATCGTTTTCGGTTCACTTTTGGGATTGATTATTGCCGGAATGATTCTATTTGGCGGTACGCTTCGTTCAATCAATTCACGGGCTATTTTATGGGAAAATTCTCTACCGCTTATCAGCCAACATTTGATAATTGGATCCGGACCCGAAACATTTTACCAAACTTTCCAGACAGTACTTACGCCTGATCTTTATCTTTCCGAAACGCTTTATAACATGCCCGACCGGGTCCACAATGAAGCGTTACAATTTTTTTTGGATCTTGGAATTTTAGGATTTTTATTATACCTGCTAAATCTCGTTTTTCTGGTATGGGTTTATTTTAAGCATAAAGCGGAGACAGCTGGTGCGAAAATCGCGCTTTTTACGGTTATTGCCACTACGGTCTCATTGCAATTCAGTTTTGCCACCTCCGCGCATATTGTACTTTTAGTGGCCTTTTGGGCGATTTTAGTAAGATCTGCATTTAAATTCAGCACTCTTAAACTTAAAATCAACATACCTGCCAGAATCTTGACGATTCTAATCACAGTTTTGATTGCTTTTTTTACAATAAACCATGCTTATTCCATTAATAGAGCAAATTCATTGATGTCTCGGGGAATCAATGATTTTTTTGTCGACTATAATCTGGCCTCCCAAACATTCAACGAAATGTTGGAAATTGCACCGCATTACAGACATTTGCATTATTCAGTGATTCATTTTTTGTCATTAAAAGATAAATTAAATGCCAATCCCGCCGTTCAGGAGCAGGTCAGAAATGAGCTTGAACAATTAAAAGTTATAGCTAATGACGGATTTCATTATCGGATAGCCGCGGCAAAAATTGCCTCCAACATGGGGGACTGGGAGCGGGCGCAGGTGGATTACTCTGAAGCGGTTAAAAAAGCGCCGAATTTCCCTCTGATTTATCAGAATTGGGGTGACGCGGCATTCCAAAACAGTGATTTTAAGGAAGCGATCAAACCGTATGAAAAATTAAAAGATTTGGCTCCCTATTTTTGGGTGATGCCCGACCCCGACATAGCCGATCCGCAATACTTGGAACAGCACAGGATTTTTGCCAAAACGCATACGCTTTTTTACGGGGCCATGAGTAAACTTGCTATCAGTTATAGAATGGAAGGGGAAAATGACAAAGCCTGGAACTTGGAGCAAAAAGCGTTTTTAAAAGGGGGCGTCTTTTAGACGCCCCCTTTGCATAAGTTCAATACTTCAGGTCAACTATTATAGTTGGCTAACATAATAGAACATAGCCGCAAAGTCTCCTCTGGTTGCATAGTCCGCTCCACGGCAAGGATCGTTGCCAAGTAAACCTTTAACTTTAGCTTCTACCATGTATGGCACATACCATCTGTCCTGCTCATCGGCCATAAAGTCGGGGCAGGCTTTCTTGGATTGCTCTAATGAAGGTCTTGTAAAGGTACTATCTTTTCCCTGATAAGCTTCCATGAACATCTTAAACATTTCAGCTCTTACAACGGGATTAGCAGGTTTGAAAGTACCGTCATCATAACCTTTCATGATACCGTTTTTATACACTGTTGAAACATAGTCATAAAACCAGCTGGTTGGCTCAACATCGGGGAATATCTGAGCGGCTCCGGTAGCAAGCGGTAAATCAAAGCCCATTACCATCAGCTTGGCACCTTCGGCTCTGTTTAATCCGTCATTTGGTCTGAACTTACATTCCGCCTGATCATAAGATGTCCATCCCTGATCAACCATATACTCAACCGCGTCATAATACTTGCTCCCCCGCGGGACATCCACAAAACCCTTACAATTTGTAGTAACAACCGGTTCTTCATCACCTGACCAAATATTGGGATAATTATCTGCACAGTACTCGGCATCTGTCATGTCTCCCAAAAGCTGTTCCGTTAAAACACCCTGTTCCATATAATATTTTAATTGCAGACAATAATTTTCCGTGGGATTCTGATCATTCCACATTGAAGGATAATAGAATCCGCAAGCCAGATATTCATTGAATGAATAAGTGCCGTTTGAAAGGTATTCACCAATCTGTCCATCCTCTTCAATTTGTTTCATTGTTTTACAATCAGCCAGATCGGGCTTGCTATGCCATTCGTCAAAATATTTATTAGCGCATAGTTTTGCTCTTGAATCATCACCTTGCAAAGTTGATGTCAAAAGTCCTTGATATCTTAATTCAAGATAGATTTGACATTCCCTTTCACTTGGATCATCTCCATGCCATGCATCAGTATAAGTCTGGGCGCATTTAATGTTTTCATACTGTGAAATACTTCCGTCCGCAATCATGTCCGAAAGCAAACCTTGTTCAAAATATGCTCTCAATTCACCGCAGAAATTTTCAGGCGGTGTAAGATTATGCCACATATACGGGAACCTGTTTGCACACATTAAATTGTCCGCGTAATCAACCTGGCCGTTCGCCACCATGTCGGAAAGTGTGCCGGCATCAAAGTAACCCTTTAATGTCTCACATTCCTGAGAAGTCGGCGGTTGCATGTAGTCCGGATATTGAGCCACACAATCATTGTAAGGTGAAAGGTCGGAACCAAGATTTGCTGTTAATAACCCTTCAGCCGCGTATTGTTTAATCAATTTACATTCATCAGTAGGATTTTTAGTTGGTGTAGGCTTCGGAGCTGGCTCCGGAGTAGGTAGGTTTTTCGGTGGGGTAACATCCGGCATTTCAGGTACAACAGGTTCAAGATCAGGTAATTCTTTGACCGGTTCTTTTATTGCCGGCGTAGTAATCTCAGCGGCAGGCTTTAACTGGATTTGATCCGTCATTGTTATAGGGCGAAACTTACCCAGATATCCCTGAAACAATTCCGGATTGGATGAATAAGCAACCAATCCCGCTACCAGAACAACTCCCAAAGCAATTGGAAGATAAAGTTTTAGCCACTTGGGCAAATTTTGTTTTTGCATTTTATTTTTATTTAATTAAGGAATAAAATAAAGGCATTTATAAATTATAACACAAATTATAGGTTGAAAACAGACAAAAAAAACAAGGTACATATCTAAAAGCAAATCAGAAACGGAAAAATGACCTTCGAATTCTAAATGCAAAAAAATAAACAGCAAAAATGGGAACAAAAAATCAAATGGCAATACGCCTATTTCGGAGTATTTCTAATTCCGTTGATTGGGCGGGTGTTTACATGTTGGCGGCAATCTTTTTCGTCAGTCCGGTTGAAAGTTTTTGGGGCAGTTTCGAGCGTATGCGAGGTACATTGATCATATTTTTTGAGGAGTGTTTGTCAGGGTGATGAACTGGGGTAATGTTCTTACTTCAAGAAAAAAAAATGGGGGCGCGATATGTTCACAATAACATTGATCAAAACAGGTTTAAGATAGGACCACTCTTTTGGCATTTCGCTCTCTTTTGGCCTCTCAATTACAACCAAATCTTTATCGGAACCGGATTCCTCTTCTTGTGATTCTTTATGGTTCTGCATCATTGCCATTCGCACATTCACGCTTCTCCCCAGATACCCTTTAAAAACATCGGTTTCGCCTGAAAATACTAATAAACAGCAAACAACTACAATCATCCCGAGAAGACACACTAAGATCCATGATGCTTTGCTTTTATTTTTTATCTCTTCCATTGTTAATGTATAAGTACAAAATCTAAAAATTATAACATAAGCAGAGTAATTTGTAAAAAAAACATATTGACGACAGACGGTTAGCATAACCATGTTGAAAAATAAACCGATATGTTTTACTTTAAAAATTGGAAAAAACATAAATCACTAAAGAAGAACCCCCATGGAATTTTTATCAACGCTAATTGAAAATAACCCTTATTTTAAGCCCGTGGTTTATATTTTGGGCAGTATCCTTGTCGGAGTTGTTATTCAGTTAATAGTAGTTAAAAGATTGATCAAATTAAGTAAAATAACCAAATGGGAGTGGGATGACATAGTAATTAAAAACCTTGGAAACGCGCCGGTGATTTGGTTTTTTGCCGGAGGCGCCTACATGGCGATTGTGGATTCAAAGATTGATCAATCCTATAAAACGCTGGTATGGCAGGGAATTTTAATCATCTTTGTGTTAAGCGTGGCGATTGTTCTTTCTAAAATCACAGTAGGAATAATCAACAGTTATTCCGAAAAAAGTCACGGGGCATTCCCGGGGACATCAATATTCACATTACTCACCAAGGCCATAATATATACCTTGGCGGCGTTGGTATTACTGCAGACATTCGGTATATCAATTACACCTTTCCTCACAGCATTGGGTGTTGGAGGTTTGGCTGTCGCATTAGCTCTTCAGGAAACATTGGGTAATCTTTTTGCCGGTTTGCACTTAATCGCTTCAAAAAAATTCAGACCCGGTGATTACGTTGAACTTGAAAACGAAGAAAGGGGATATATAGAGGATATTTCCTGGCGTAATATCACAATCAGAACTTTGGGCAACAATCTAATAATTATGCCCAATGCCAAAATGTCGGGTGCCACTTTAACCAACTATTCAAGACCGCAAAAAGATATGTCTGTTTTGGTCGATATTGGGGTCAGCTATGGTAGTGATTTAAAAAAAGTGGAAGATGTGACGGTGGAAGTTGCGAAAGAAACCATGCACAAGGTGGAGGGGGCGGTTGAGGATTTTGACCCTTTCATACGATTCCACACTTTTGGAGAATCCAGCATCAATTTGACCGTTATTTTAAGAGTACAGGAATTTGTTAACCAGTATCTTGTTAAACACGAATTTGTGAAAGCACTGCATGCCAGATTCAATAAAGAGGGGATTGAAATCCCGTATCCGCAGATGGATGTGAGGGTGACCTCCTGACCTTTGAGGTTGATTCGGATGGCTTTGTTAAGCCATGCTTGTTTATGCAGTTCGCATAAACAAGCCATTTGCAATACCCGAATCAACCTCGAATCAACCTCAAAGGTGGGCGTGGAACTGTTTCGGTCTGTACACGACTGTCATCTTTTTTTGATTGCCCGCTAATCCGTTTCCCGCAAAGTTGCGAATATTTTTAAGTTCAACCAGATAGAAAGATCCTCTGGTTTCGGGAAGATCTTTTGTATGGATTTGCATCGTTCGGTTACCGTCAAAGAATTCCACACCTTTCGCGTGAACCGTCAGTTTTGTGTGCCGGTCTGTGATATTTATTGTTTTTTTTACATCGGCATCCGCTAAAACCGGCTCGTTAAAACGGATTTCAATTGTTTGCGGGCCGATAATTTCGTGAAAATAAATACGGGGAGGTTCTTTGTGAAGATTCGCTTTAATCTGAATCAGAAAATCGTTTCTACAGTCGGCGCAATCGGTAACCAATAGATTTTCCATTATGGAACAGTGTTTTAGGGTGTCGCACTTAGCCGGATTTTTGGAATGCCGCTCCGGTACTCCGGCAATCATATATTGATCGGGAAATTTTACCGAATTAAAGACACTTTCATTAAAAACCCCCGACTGTTTGATATACTTGAAAGAGTATGTATCATCCTTAAAAAGGTGAGCGGGAAGTGAATATTCAATCACGATTTCCATCTTTTCGCGAGGGCGTATCAAAATATGCGTGCCGATTTTCAAAAAGGAATTGTGTTCGGATTTATTAAATTCAACCTTTTGGCCGTTGGCGGTGGCAATATTTTTCAGTTCGGCGTAAAGCGGCAAATACACCGATAGCCATGACTGATAGGTGTGAGAAAGCGGATAATTGCGTTCGCCCAGGTGTTCCAGAGTAATTGTGGATCTGATTGTAGGCGGCGCAAGCGAAGAATCGGCATAATGAAAAAGGACATCGTGTTTTACCGTCCTGCGGATATAGCGGTTGGATTTCACTCCAAGGTAATTGTTGTCTATCACGGAAAGCCAGTCGCGCGCGGTCCCGGGGGAAAATGGCAGGTACAATTTTTTGGAGACAAGCTTCTTTTGCAACGCCCCATCCGTAAAAAACACCTGGACCGCGCGCTCCGTCACACTTCTATAAAAAAGTTTTCTCAGCCTTCCCCACAGCCAAAAAGAGTAAGCGCATTTTTTAATAATCGCCGTGAACAGTTCACGCAAAACATTCTTTCTGTTTTTTCTTTCCGAAAGATCATGAAAATCAATATCCGAAACACGCGTTGAAACACCATAAAAAATGTTCTCTTTTGTCCACGTTTTACCGCTTGCGTTCTTAATTTTTCCTATAACGCCAAGAACATCTTCAACCACCGAAAAATTCACAGCCACCACGCCCGCCACCTTGTTATGCGGGAAATTATACAAGTACAAACGTATCATCCGCCGCGCCGAAGACTCAAACTCCGGATCAAAATTGGCGTCGCGAAACTGCACAGAATTCACCTTTAAATATTCTTCCATTTCGCGCGGCGGCTTTTCATCGCGGTCATGTTTCAAATCCGTATTCACATCCAAAAAACGCACCCCAAGGCCAAAGCCACCCACGCGCACTTCCAAAACCTGCGTAATATAACCGCCCGTACTCCGCAGTTCATTATTATTCTGAAAAGCCAAAATCCAGTAACGGACTTCCCGAGAAAAAAACTGTCTGACCAAATTGTTCAACAAAAAAAACATTATTTTTTGGATTTAATTTCCTCCAGCAGAGCGGTCAGTTTCTTTTGCGCCAGCCCTTGATACATGGAAGCGTTCACAAAAACATGCGTGCGCGGCGGTTTACAGCGCGCCGCCGCCGAATAATACTTAACCGCCGTCACGTAATCACCCGCCGCCTTATACAAATTCCCCAGCGCCAGATACGGTTCAATAAAGTCGGCGGCGGCCTTAATCGCGTCCTTATAGCATTTTTTGGCCTCGCCTACCTTGCCCGTCTTCAAAAAACAATTGCCAAGGTTAAGCAAAACCCGGTTTAATTCGTGGGGATTAACGTCTTTCAGTCCCGCGTATTTCCCATACCAGACTATCGCCTCTTCAATATGCCCCGCGTATTGGTTATCATGTCCCAGATAAAAATAATACCGCCTTTCCTCCGGATGCAATTCAAACGCCTTATACAAAATTTTAAGATTCCTCTCATGGCTTTTTTGATAATCGGCAAGCGTCTTCTGGTGTTGCACCGGAAAATCCAGCCGGACAAAGTGTTTCAACTGCTCCGCGGTCGGATGCAAATATTCATGAATCATCAGGTCGTATTTCAAATTTAAAGACCTTTTCCAGATACGCGGAATATACGCAAAAAGAGCCGCCTTATCATCTTCAATATGAATACGGTAAGGAAGAAAAACCCCCCAAACATAATCATTCAAAGAATCAAGTTCTGATTTAAGCGCCGTTACATCGGCTTCATCCATCGCGTCGTCCGCGTCCACCATCATCAGCCAGTCCGTTTCAGCCTGGGATAAAGCAAAATTCCTCGCCGCCCCAAAATCGTCAATCCACTCAAAATCATAAATTTCCGCGCCGTGTTTTTTTGCTATCTCTTTGGTACTATCCGCGGAACCCGTATCAACAACCACCAGCCGCTGATAGAGAGGCTTAAACGAAGAAAGGCAACGGTCCAAATTTTGCTCCTCATTTTTTACAATGAGACAAAGAGTGATATCCATCGACTTTCATTTTAGTGATTTATTACACGCCAACGCAACCTGTTCCGGCATCAACGCCAACGCAACCTGTTCCGGCGTCAACGCCAACGCAACCTGTTCCGGCGTCAACGCCAACACAACCTGTTCCGGCGTCAACGCCAACGCAACCTGTGCCTGCCTCAACGCCCATACAACCTGTTCCGGCGTCAACGCCAACGCAACCTGTTCCGGCGTCAACGCCAACGCAACCTGTGCCTGCCTCAACGCCCATACAACCGTCATTTGAATCGGCGGTATCGGCATCATGGTCACCCTGATCCACCGTATACATTTCATCTTCCGGAAGACCAGTTCTTGCTCCGCAACCCATGCTTGCCAAGGTCTGCGTGGCAATGGAAATAGCCATAGTTCCGGCCTGAACGGCTCTAAGAATTTTGGCTATCTTTGAATTAACTTTTGATGGGTCCTCTAATGGAGCCTTTTTGGGTGATGCTCCCTCTGGAGCCTTTTGAACTTCTGCCATGTTTTATAATGGTTAAGAAAATAAAAAAATTTATATCCGCTCAATATACCACAAATTTGACAGAAAAGCCATTGATATTTTTAGAGAATCATATAGTATAGCCGCCAATCAAATAAAAATAAGTCAATGAAAAGCCAGTCACCCGGCAAATTGGAAGAAAATCAAACTCCCGAAGAAAACACTACAAACGCTGACAGCGAAACTCTCCAGACTGACCCCACAGCCCAAAGCAACATTGTGGCCAAAGCAAAAAAAATCTTCCGCAGAGCTCTAATGTTGTCCGTAATCGCCCACACGCCTGTAATTTGCGGATCGTTTACTGATCAAAACAACAAATGGGAACAGCAAAGCTTTTTTGATTCCGGACTGGACATGTGGGACTGGCAGAAAGATGTTAAGGAAACAATAAAAAAGGAGCTCAATCTGGATGAAGAAGAGGCCGAAGAAGTGATATCAAAAATTGATCCCCAAACGCTTGAGGGCATAGAAAAAGCCAAGCGCGCCATAGAAATGCGAAAAAGCGATAGAGCTAAAAATATAGATCCCGAAAAGGTTAAAAACCATAAAGATGAAATCCGCCGCAAACTGGAAGCCGGCGAACAAATCCTTTTTAGGGATTTCATTTTTGAGTCCGAAGAAATCACCATGGGGATAGAGCCCGAAATCGTCAAAAACGCCAAAAATATCTTTTTAGAAGAAATGGAAGAGTTGGAAAAAGAAAAACCAAACGTCCCGACAAGGGAATTTTTAAGAAGAATAGTCAGCTACAGTGAAGAGAGTGACGCGAAAAAAGGCGGGGCGTACGAAACAACGCAGGCTTCGCTTTCCGTTTACCTTGATAGAAAAGGCAAAGGACTGCGCGGAAACTGCGAGGCCCGCGGAAAATACATGGTCATGGCTCTGGAATATCTTTATCCGGAAAGATGGGAGGATGTATACATGCAGAGAACCGCGGACCACATTCGTGCGCTGTTCAAAATAGGAGAAACGACCTATATGATGGAGCCGGGAATTCGCGTATTAACCGAAAACGACAGAGCCGGAACAATCATTTACAAGCCGCAAACAATCATTGAATTATACGCCGGTCTGGAATCGGATCCCATAAAAGTGGAAGGAGAGGTGAACGAAAAGGATACAAAATCCAACCTGCCCACTATGAGCGACACCAACAGCGAAGCTTTCCCGACTCCGAAAGCCGACGGAAAGCTGAAAATGACCAGCCGCGATCACAGCAATTTATACAATCCCAACCTGACACCTCCGGAAGTGCGCGACATGGAATTACCAAAAACAATCAACGGGAAAAAACGCGAAGAAAAAAAGAAACCGGATAGCGAAGACAAAAAGCCGGATAAAAAAGATGAAGAATCGTCCCAAACCGAATTCATGGACATTTCCCAGTGGCAAATCGTTACCGATGAAAAGGGCGAAATGACCGAAGTGTTGCCCATTAAGCCGCGCGATTACAGCGACCTGGAAATTTCCGAAATGGTACAGGGCAACAGGTTCTATGCCAACATAAGGTATTTGGAAACGGGAAAAAGGACAATCTTTAATCCCACCCCCGCTACCATAAAAAAAATCAATTTGCTGGCGCTGGATACGGTTGTATATGGAGATGTGACTCTCTACGGCCAGCAGGCGCTAAACGAGGCCTTTCAAACCGACGCCGGCGAAATAATTTTCGATCTCAAACATCCCCATATGCCGATGAGTCTGGAACACGCTTTCAGGTCTCTAAAAAGCGCCAAAGAATACACCGGTGAAATCCAAATCAACATAGACAGGGATTTAAAGGGACGTTCTTCTGTAGACGGAGATGAGCAGGGATTAAGTCCGGACCAGTTTAAACTGCTCATGGACGGCAAAGGAGGGTTGATGCTCAATTATAAGCAAAGAAAAAACTACGACGACCAAGAAGTGAAAGCGGTGGCAAAAGCCAATCGTCCTTATGTGATGATGACCGGCAATATTTGCGAGGGCAACGCAGAGGCTCTGCGCCACATGAACGCGTCTAAAGGGACGTTGCTTGTCCTGGAAGGCAACAGGTTTATAAGAGCCGCGTTTAACCATACCAAAATTTTGGAAAACAGATTTGTTGTTCCGACAGAGGAATTCTTTAGCGAAAGAGGCAAAACGGTTTATCCCGATCTGGCCGCCCTGAAAAACGCCTATATGCTGGATTACAAAACACAGATAACCGGCATCAGCCCTCTTGCCAAAGAAAGGCTTCAAAACTACATAGATCTTTTGGAAAAAATATTCACGGAAAACCGTCATGAACGATTGGGAACAAACGCGGACGAAGAAACTAAAAAGGCGTTGGCGGGTTTAAGGGAGCAGTCCCTCAAACTTTTCCGTGAGGATATGGAAAACGTCAGTCCAATCGGTTCAATCGGGGCGTGTTTGATCCCCGAATCATTATCGGAGGCTCAGGCCATGGGCGTAAAAACAGTTACTGGAACAAATAAATTTGGTATCACTTACACGCAACACTGGAGTGGTGAAATATCGGTTAAAGACGGGATTGAATTGAGGCCCAGTAGAGATAATTACCAAGTCTTGCTGCTTAACGAAATCATCTACGTGGGATGGATGAACCATGAAGATGTTTTTGTGAAAATTCCGCTGGTGGATGGCCACAAGGTATCTTTTCCACCAGCGGAAAAGATATCGGTTAACGGTAGGGGACTTCCCTTTAAAGATGGTGAAGAAGATATATATATAAAAGTCAACGATAATGGCCTTATCAAAATTCATTATCCAGATAACAGATTTATTGAGTTCAAGCTAAAAGGCAGACCCAAAAAAATTAAAGAGGTCAAGGAAACGGGCAGGTTTTATCTCTTATTGGGTCCCAAAGCTTCTGAAATGGAGTTTACTACGCTTAACGATGGGACAATTCGTATAAGGACAGAAGCCTTTGGCAATCCATCCATCTATACTCTCAAACCGCTGGAAATCATGCATATAAGAGTTCCCAAGGACATGCTTCATTTATCACTATCCCAAGATTCGGACATTATTGAAATCAAAGGCACCCAAACCACCGGCAGAATAGTCATAGAAGATGACGGATCAATAGACGTGAAAGGCACGAACATCGCAACCGACCTTTGAGGTTGATTCGGATGGCTTTGTTAAGCCATGCTTGTTTATGCAGTTCGCATAAACAAGCCATTTGCAATACCCGAATCAACCTCAAAGGTCGGGGGGGTTGATGAAGATAACGTTTTTATGTTAAAATAAAACATTGAAAACGTAATCAAAAATAAAAATGAAACTAAAATTCTGCGGCGCCGCGCGCGAGGTAACCGGTTCCAGACACGTCATTGAAGTTAACGGTAAGACCATACTGCTGGATTTCGGTCTATTTCAGGGACACAGAGATGAGGCGGATGAAAAGAACAGAGATACATCCTGCTTCGACCCCAAAAAAGTGGACGCGGTGATCCTTTCGCACGCCCATATAGACCATAGCGGAGGACTTCCTTTATTGGTCAAGCACGGCTACAGCGGACCCATCTATTCAACGTTCGCTACCCGCGATCTTTGCAATCACATGCTTCTGGATAGTGCTTACATCCAGGAAAGAGACGTCGAATACATAAATAAAAAAAAGAAAAAAAAAGGTGAAACGCCTATCGACCCTTTATATACCACCGAAGACGCCAAAAAAGTTTTAACCCAGTTTTACGGTGTCAGCTATGAAAGAGCGTTCGTTGTTGCAGACGGAGTGGTCTGTTCTTTTTACGACGCGGGTCATGTGCTTGGATCGGGACTTATTCATTTGCTCATTAACGATAAAGAAAAAAACAAAAGATACACTTTAGCTTTCACCGGTGATCTCGGCAGAAAAAATCTTCCAATATTAAGGGATCCTCAGCCACTGCCTCCAACGGATTATCTGATAACAGAATGTACGTATGGTGACAGACTTCACGAGTCAATTATAGACGCGACTGAAAGAATGGGTAAAATTGTTAACAAAACCGTAAAAAGAGGAGGCAAAATTTTAATTCCCGCTTTCTCGCTGGAAAGGACTCAGGAAATGATTTACCATCTAAACCTCTTGTGGCAAGAAAAAAAGATTCCCGACGTTCCGATTTATGTTGACAGCCCGTTGGCCGCCAATGTGACCGAAGTATTTGCCGCTCATCCTGAATGCTTTGACGCCGAGACCTTCAAAGAATTCCTTGTTCATAGAAAAAATCCTTTTGGATTCGGCAGGCTTAAATACACTCGCGAGGTGGAAGAGTCAAAAGCTATCAATAATTTTAACGGTCCCGCAATCATCATTTCCGCCTCCGGTATGTGTGAGCACGGAAGAATATTGCACCATCTAAAAAACAATATTGAAGATTCAAGAAACACAATTATGATAGTCGGTTACATGGCGCGTCACACCAACGGCAGAAAAATTTTAGAAGAGAAACCGGTCATTAACATTTTTGGCGACCCCTATAAACTGCGTGCCGAAGTTTGCACCATGGACGCCTTTTCCGGACACGCCGACAGAAGTGATTTACTGGATTACATCAGCCGGGTGGAAGGACTAAAGAAAATTATTCTGGTCCATCACGAAGAAAGCCAGGGTGAAAAGTTCAAAGGCTATCTGCACGAAAGCGGATTTAAAGACGTTGAACAACCCCAAATGGAAGAAGTACTGGAAATCGAATAAGCGTTGCAAAAAAATCTCAACTTGTTTAAAATCCAATGTGCGATTGAAAACGGGCGGGTATAGTATAATGGTATTATAGGGGCTTTCCAAGCCCATGACAGGGGTTCGATTCCCCTTACCCGCTCCAAGATTCACGAAAGAAAACCTTGTCGGTTTTCTCTCATGGACTCTCTTTCCCTTCAAGGAATTCGCAAAAAGGTCATTCCGCACTAGCGAGATTTTCTGAATGCCGGGGCCCGCGAGACCCGTCACTCAAAAAATCTACGCTTGGCTCCACGACCTTTTTGCTCATGCTTTTATATAATAAACCCGTGGCTGTCCGGATTAGAATGCTTCACTTGTAGAACCCCCCACGGCTTGACAAAGAATCCCGTTAGGAATAGTATATCAACAGCCATTGATATAGTTTTATGAAAAGTTCGTGCTGTTTAAATAAAAATCAAGCATCGCTGGATGAGACAATGGAGTTTTTGAAAATCATTTCCGATGTCAATCGGCTTAAAATCATTTGCCTGCTTTCCAAAAACACACAGTGTGTATGCGAAATCTGGGAAGTCCTTGGCATCCCCCAAAATCTGGCCTCATATCATCTAAAAACACTAAAGGACTTTAATCTGCTGGAATCAAAAAAAAACGGGCTCAAAGTCATGTATCACCTAAACAAAAAAGAACTGCGCAAATACAACAAAATGCTTAATCATTTTCTTAACTCTAACCCCTAAAACATATGGAAATCAAAGTACTGGGCTCCGGATGCCCAAGCTGTATAAAGCTGGAATCCAACGCCAAAGAAGCCGTAAAAGAGCTGGACCTTAAAGATGCGACAATAGAACACGTCACGGAAATAGATAAAATCGTTGAATACGGTGTCATGTCCACTCCGGCGCTGGTGATTAACCAAGAGGTCAGGTCCACCGGCCGCATCCCCGAAACGGAAGAAATAAAATCCTGGCTAAAGTAAACTCTAAATAAACCCAAAAAATGCAAGACGTTAAGAATAAGGAATATAAAATATTCGCTCTGCTGGTGGGGCTTTTTTTGCTTTTCTTTTTTATGCCGATTCAATCCGGCTGGTTCACGGGAGCGGTGCTTTCCGGTCTTTCGTTGCTTAATGAATACGCGCGTCAGCACGTTTTAACCTGTCTTGTGCCCGCGTTTTTTATAGCCGGCGCGATTGGCGTGTTCATCAAAAAAGAAAAGGTGATGAAATATCTAGGGCATGAAGCCAAAAGGTACGTTTCTTACGGAGTCGCTTCCGTATCCGGCGCCATTTTGGCGGTCTGTTCATGCACGATTTTGCCTTTGTTCGCGAGTATCAGAAAAAGAGGCGCCGGACTCGGCCCCGCCGTAACATTCCTTTTTTCCGGCCCCGCAATCAACATCGCGGCCATATTTCTGACAATCAGCGTTCTGGGTTTGAACATCGGCCTGGCAAGAATCATCACCGCGGTTTTCCTTTCAATTTTAGTGGGTATCAGCATGGCGCTGATCTTCCGTGAAAAACCGGACAAAGAAAAACTTGTATTAATGGATACCGAAGAAGTAAAAGTTTCACAGGCAACCCTGATGCTCTTTTTTGCTTTAATGATCGGAGTTCTGGTTGTGAACGGACTGCAAATAGACGCCCTGGCAAAATACATCACCATGGGAATCTTTACCGTTGGTGTTATTGCGCTTGTGCTGTTGAAATTCAAGGATCACATGACAAAAAAATGGCTTGGGGAAACCTGGGGATTCGCAAAAATGCTTATGCCTTTGCTGTTTATTGGCGTTTTTATCGCGGGTTTTATCATGCCGCTTTTACCACAGTCGTTAATTGAAAGTCTGGTCGGATCCAACACTATTACCGGAAATCTGGTCGCGTCCGTCTTCGGCGCTTTTATGTATTTTTCCACACTCACGGAAATCCCGATTCTACAGGCATTAATGGCCAAAGGGATGGCAAATGGACCGGCACTGGCTCTGCTTTTGGCGGGACCTTCTTTAAGTCTGCCCAACATGCTTGTTGTAAGAGGAGTATTGGGGAACAAAAAAACCGCCGTTTATGTGCTTTTGGTAGTTATCTATTCAACAATCGCCGGATTGATTCTCGGTAATATAATTTAATCAGTGTATATCCATGAAAAACTTCGTAAAGATAGGTCTGTTTATTGCAATTTTCAGCACTTTTGTTTTGTCGGGATGTAATAATGCCCCGATTGATGATTCCGGTAATGCATCCGGTTTGAAATCTTCTACTGAAGTGACGACGCAAAAAGCGGAAAAAATAATTGTTGTTCATTTTCACGGTACCCAGCAATGCTGGTCTTGCATCAAGGTTGGTGAACTTGCGCTAAAAACCATCAAAGAAAAATTTCCCCAGGAATACGAAAACGGAACAATAATTTTTAAGGAAATAAACGGCGAATTACCAAAAAACCATAACACGGTAATGAAATACCAGGCTCGCGGATCGTCGCTTTTTGTAAACGCCATCGTGGACGGCAGTGATAATATTTCCGAAGACATAACCGTTTGGCGTCTAATCACCGACGAAACTCAATTCATGAATTATTTCCAGGACAAATTGAACAAATTACTCGGAAAATAACATCTCAAACACATGGAACTGATAAATTCACTTATTGATACTTACAACATTCCCATTTTAACCGCCTTTTTATTGGGAATTTTAACCAGCATCAGCCCCTGCCCGCTGGCAACCAATATTACGGCCATCGCTTTTATTTCAAAAGAACTCAAAACGGCCAAAAATACGTTATTAAACGGACTGTTTTACACAATCGGTCGCGGCATAAGTTATACAACGCTGGCGATGTTGATCTTTTTTGGTGTTTCCACGTTTCAGATTTCCTTGATTTTTCAGGGATGGGGAGACAAAGTTTTGGGTCCGGTACTGATAATTATAGGGTTGATCATGTTCGGGGTAATAAAAATCAATTTCAAAGGAGGTAATAAAACCGTTGATAAAATTAAAATATGGCTTTCCAGCAAGGGCTATGTGGGGTCATTATTGTTGGGAATGTTATTCGCGCTGGCGTTTTGCCCTTACAGCGGAGTGTTGTTCTTTGGAGCACTGATTCCGCTGGTGCTAAGTTCTCCGGACGGCATTTTTTTACCGCCGATTTTCGCTCTGGGCACCGGACTTCCGGTGATAATATTTTCTTTTCTGATAGCTTTCAGTATGCAAAAGCTTAGCCACGCTTTTCACATTGTAAAAAAGACCGAAAAAGTCATGAGGCACATTGTAGCCGCCGTTTTTGTGGGCACCGGCATTTATTACACGCAATTTCTAGTAATTTATTTAATGAATTTATTGAAATGAACAATTCCCTGATCTTTATTTCTGTTTCATCTTTCACCGCCTTAATTTCGTTTCTTTTGGATAAAGAGAAGACGATTTCGGGCATAAAAAAGGGATTCAAAATGTTTAAAAATATTGTCGTTCCTTTTTTGAATATACTGATTTTGGTCAGCCTGTTTATATATTTTATTCCGCCCGAAATGATTAACAAATATCTGGGGGCGGATTCCGGAGTGATCGGATTCGCGCTTGCCGCGGTAATCGGCTCCATAACTCTTATACCGGGATTCATTTCTTATCCTCTCGCGGCCGGTTTGTTGGCGCAGGGAGCTTCTTATTCAACGATTGCCGTATTTATGACCAGTTTGATGATGGTGGGAGTTATAACACTGCCGCTTGAGATTAAATATTTCGGAAAGAAAGTAGCTATTATGCGAAATTCGTTGAATCTGATCGCAGCGATTATAATCGGAATTTTAATCGGCTTTATTTTATGAACAAACAAACAATTAAAAAAATCAAACCTTATATCTGGCTTATCTGCTTTTTATTGTTTACGGCAGGTTCGTTCATTTACGGATTTGAACCCGGCAAAACGATTTATAAGAGTTTTTCGGAATCATTTATTGAAATGATTGTGTTTATTCCGTTCCTCTTTATTCTTGTCGGTCTTTTTGATGTCTGGTTCCCAAAAGAAAAAATCGAAAAACATATCGGTAAGAATTCCGGTATAAAAGGGATATTAACCGTCATTGCTTTGGCCATGCTTCAGGCGGGGCCGCTTTACGGAGCTTTTCCCGTGGCTTATGTCCTTTATCAAAAAGGTGCTAGTGTTAAAAATATTTTTATCTACTTGGGGGCATTCTCATCTCTCAAAATTCCCATGTTAGGCATAGAAATAGGTTATCTTGGATTAGACTTTACATTGGCGAGAACTCTTGTGGCTTTGCCTTTATTTATAGCGATCGGTTATTTCATGGAGTGGTATCTGAAAAATAAGGATTTCAAGGTAAATAAAATTTAATACTATTTATTATTAACTCTAAAAACTATGAACAAAAAAATCATTATCTCCAGCTTGCTTTTATTTACTATCTTTCTAACAGGATGTGACACTCAGGCAAATCAGGCAAATCTTCTAAATTCAGAAAATATAGAAAACCCTTCTGTTTCACAAGAAGATGAAAATAAGGAGGCATCAGTTAATGTTTACTTTTTCTGGGGAGAAGGTTGTCCGCATTGTGCTCATGAAAAGCCATTTTTAGAAAAAATGGAAGAAAAATATCCGGAAATTCGTATTAAAGAGTATGAAGTTTGGGGAAGTACCCAAAACCAAAAACTTATGCAAGAATTTGGCAAAAAACTTAATGCCACGGTCAATGGCGTACCCTTTACCGTAATAGGTGAAGAGTACACTGTCGGTTGGATGGATGAAAAATATACCGGTGGGCAGATAGAAAATGCTATCAATGAATGTATGCAAGAAACATGCCGAGATATAGGCAAAGAAATGGCCTCTTCATAAATCATTTTGACGAAATCTTTTAACATTATGAATTAATCATAAAAACTATGAACGAACAACAAGTCCAAGACCCCAAATTCGCCAAGTTTCACGGTGTGGATCGTGACAAAATCGATTGGCATCCGGTGATTGACGAAAGTAAATGCGTTGGCTGTGGAATGTGCGTTACCACTTGCGGCAGAGGAGTTTATAAGTTTGATTATGAGAAGAAAAAGGCGAAAGTTGCCAACCCCAACAACTGCATGGTGGCCTGTCAGACTTGCGCCAACTTGTGCCCGATGAAAGCCATTTCGTTTGCCGAAAACGACGCCACGCGCGAAAAAGCGCAAAAAATAGTTAAGGAAACCAGCATAATCACCGGTGTTAAAGCAGAGCTTGAACAGAGGAAAGAAGAGCTTAAATATTAGATACAACCATCCAGATGGTTCATAAAACAAACCAAAAAATAAATGACATTTGCACACACTGTAACTAACAAAATCCCATGAAAAAAATAACCCATATCCTTGCCGCTTTTGCCATTCTATTCTCTTTTTTTCTGGTTGGTCTTGGCGGTACCGCACAAGCCCAGGAGCAGACTCAACCGGGCGATTTAAGCGGTAATATATATTTCTTTTGGGGAGAGGGATGTCCTCATTGTGCAAATGAAAAACCTTTTCTTGAATCTCTGCAAGAAAAATATGAAGGCGTGACCGTATATGATTTCGAAGTCTGGAATAGCGCGGAAAACAGGGAGTTGATGATTAAAGTTGGAAACGAATTGAACGCCAACGTTTCCGGTGTGCCGTTCACGGTGGTTGGTAATCAGTATGTGGTGGGTTATTTTAACGATGAAACAACCGGCAAACAGATTGAAGGCATGCTCCAAAACTGCATTGAATGCGTTGACGTGACGGGAAATATTTTGGTGGGAGGAGTAGCGGTGGATGAAACACCTGCGAGCGAACCGGCAACCGCGGACGAAGAAGTAACGCAACTTGCGGCCGAAGAAGCAACACAACCCGCGGATGAAGCGGTGGATGAAACACCTGCGAGCGAAACGGCATCCGCGGCCGAAGAAGCAACGCAACCCACGGACGAAGAAGAACCCACTTCCGTTGATATCCATTTTTTCTACTCAACCGGATGCCCGCTTTGCACAAAAGAAAAAGAGTTTCTTTCATTTCTATCGGCCGATGACAAAACCCTGAATGTTAATTATTACGATGTATCAAAAGAAAAAGAATCACGCGAGTTATACAAAAAAGCGCTAAACGAGTTTAACATAGATTCTTCCACTTTGCCGTTTACCGTAATAGGAGGACAATATATTATCGGTTGGGACAGCTATGAAACAACCGGAAATTCAGTCCGTGAAGCCGTCACTTGCGTTAAAGAAAATCACTGCGAAGACAAACTTAAACATCTGCTAGTCAGTTCCATTTCGGTATCCGATTATAATAACGGTCAGAGCAAAATACCGGAAACCCTTACTCTCCCCGTTTTCGGCGAAATACAAACCAAAAATATATCCCTTCCCTTATTGACATTCATAATAGCCGCGCTGGACGGATTCAACCCCTGCGCGATGTGGACGCTTGTATTTCTTATTAGCGTCTTGCTTGGCATGAAAGATCGCCGCAGAATGTGGATACTTGGCAGTACTTTCATTGTGGCGTCCGCGCTGGTGTACTTCCTTTTTCTGGCGGCGTGGCTCAATTTACTGCTGTTTTTGGGGTTTGTTTTCTGGGTCAGATTCGTAATCGGGCTCGTGGCCATCGGAGGTGGCGGATATTATCTAAAAGAATTTTTTACGGCGGAAGATACCACCTGCAAAGTTACCGGCACGGAGAAGCGACAAAAAGCGTTTGAAAAAATCAAAAAAATCACCCACGAGAGCAATTTTTGGCTCGCCTTCGTAGGGATAATAATATTGGCATTCGCGGTTAATCTTGTGGAACTGATATGCTCCGCCGGCCTTCCCGCCGTTTACACGCAAATACTCACATTAAGCAGTCTTGAAACGTGGCAGTACTATCTGTATCTGGTTTTCTACATATTCATATTCATGCTTGACGATCTGATTATTTTCTTCATCGCCATGATCACGTTGGAAGTAACCGGACTATCAACCAAATACAGCAGAGCATCACATATTATAGGAGGAGTTTTGATGCTGATAATCGGCTTTCTGCTTATATTCAAACCGGAACTTTTGATGTTTGGATAAGGGGCATGTTATGAATATTTAAACCAATGCCTTGTACCATTCGCAATTTTAACCAGCATCAACATAACGGGAACCTCCACCAAAACACCAACTACCGTTGCCAGAGTGGCGCCGGAATTTAATCCGAACAACGTAATCGCGACCGCGACCGACAATTCAAAAAAATTACTGGCTCCTATCATTCCCGCGGGGGCCGCGACATCATGAGATACCTTCCATTTTTTAGCCCACAAATAGGCGATAAAGAAAACAACAAATGTCTGGATAATAAGAGGAACGGCTATAAGTCCGATATGAAACGGATTTTCAAGAATTATTTTACCCTGAAACGAGAAAATGATAATCAATGTAAAAAGCAGTCCGATCTCGGTGATATGTTTAAATTTGGGCAAAAATTGTTTTTCAAAACACTCATGCCCTTTCTTTTTTATGTGAACCGTTCTTGTAATAAAGGCCAAGGCCAGCGGAACCACCACAAATAAGCCTACCGATAAAAACAAGGTATCATAAGGTATTGCTATGCCGCCAACGCCAAGCAAAAAAGAAACTATCGGCACAAAGGCTATCAAAATAATCAAATCGTTTACGGCAACCTGCAACAGGGTGTACATGGGATTACCTTTAGTAAGATAGCTCCAGACAAAAACCATGGCCGTGCATGGCGCGGCACCCAAAAGCACCGCTCCGGCAATATATTCTTTGGCCAGATCGGGGCTTATAAAAGCATTAAATACAAAAGTAAAAAACACCCACGCGAAAACAAACATCGTAAACGGTTTAATAAGCCAGTTCACTACCAACGTTATCGTCAGCCCTTTCGTGTGTTTAAAACAATCTCCCAGACACGTAAAATCAATTTTTAGCATCATCGGATAAATCATCAGCCAGATTAAAATGGCGATTGGTATGGAAACATTGGCGTAGGTGAATTGTTGCAATGTATCCGGCACAATCGGCAAATATTTACCGATCAGCACGCCGACAGCGATACATAAAAGCACCCAAAAAGTCAGATATTTTTCAAATATTCCGAGCGCCATTTCTTCAATTTCCACTATCTCTTCCTTAACTTCTTCAACGAAATTATGTTTTTTTATCATATATTTAACAGTGAGGAGATTTATTGGTATTTTTGGCTTTTGAAAGCCGGCTCATAAATGTTACCAGCTCCGCAAAATGAGCTTTATTAAGTGAACAATATACCCATTTGCCGTCTTTCTTTGCGTGTATCAATCCGTTTTCTCTCAATATTCCCAAATGATGAGAAATAAGATTTTGTGAGAGATTCAGGTGCGCGAATATATTACAAACGCATTTTTCTCCGGATTTTAAATACTCCAAAATATCAAGACGGATTGGATTGGCAAGCGCTTTTAGCACCATGTGGAGTTGCTTGTTGTTCTTGCCCATAAATAACATATCAAAATACCTTGATATGTTATTACGTTTAATTGGAAAGTCAACATCAAAACAAATATCGGATATATTAGTGATATAATTCAAATGGTATTTATATATTTAGAATGAAAAAAACAAACGATAAACAAGCGTACATAATCGGAGGAGGACTTGCCGGGCTGGCAACCGCGGCTTATCTGGTATCCGACGCTCAAATGAAAGGCGATAACATTCACGTTTTTGATAGAGGGCCCACAATGGGAGGAAGTTTTGACAGAACGGGGGACGCGGGAAAGGGCTATTTAAGCAGGGGATTTAGGATGTTTGAAGACACCGTATATCTTTGCAGTTATGATCTTTTTTCCAAAATACCTTCGCCGGAAAATCCCGGAAAAAATTTAAAAGACGATTTCTTTGAGTTCAATCGCAAGGTAAAGCAAATTGCCAAAGCTCGCTTGGTTGAAAACGGCAAACCCATAGACGCGCACAAAATGGGATTAAGTCTGCGCGACAAACTGGCGCTGTTGAAATTTCTGTATCTGCCGGAAAAATATTTGGAAAACATTAGAATAGATGAATTTTTTTCGCCGGAATTTTTCAAAACCAACTTCTGGCTGGTGTGGTCTTCCACGCTGGCTTTTCGGTCGTGGCACAGTTTGGCGGAGATGAGGAGATATCTTTGCAGATTTGTGCAGGACGCTCCGCGAATGTACAACATGAGCGGCGTTTTAAGCGCGCCTTACTGCGAACATGATTTTGTTATTGTACCGCTGGTAAATTGGTTAAAAGAAAACGGAGTGCACTTTGAAAATAATCGCGAAGTGATTGATTTGGAATTTGAAGAAAAAGACGGGAAAAAATATGTTAAGAAAATGATTTTTGGCGATGCGGAAAAGCAAAAAGTCGCCATCCGGAAAGAAGATTTGGTATTCATCACCAACGGCTCCATGACGGCCGATTCCACCATCGGATCCATGGAAAACGCGCCGCCGCAAAAAACGTCCAAGGATCACCAAAATTCCACGGCGTGGGCGCTCTGGAAAAAACTTGCCAAAAAATCCGCCGACTTTGGCACCCCTGCCGTTTTTTGCGGCTCCCCCCAAAAAACAACCTGGGAATCATTCACAATCACCTTCCGCGACCCGACTTTCATAAACTTAATGGAAAAACTGACAGGCAACAAAACCGGCACCGGCGGCCTTGTGACCATCAAAAATTCCAACTGGAAAATGACAATCACCATTCCCGCCCAGCCGTACTTTAAAAACCAGCCAAAAGGAACATACGTCTGTTGGGGCTACGGACTCACCCCCGAAAACAAAGGTAACCACATAAAGAAGAAAATGACCGACTGCACCGGAAAAGAAATCATGGAAGAACTGTGCGCCCACCTGGGATTCAAGAAAGACCTCCCGCGCATCCTGGCATCCGCGGTCTGCCTTCCCTGCCAAATGCCATTCATCACCTCTCAATTCATGCCCCGCGCCAAAACCCACCGACCGGCAGTCGTGCCCGCGGGCGCGCAAAACTTCGCCTTCATCGGCCAATTTGTGGAAATCCCCGGCGAAATCGTCTTCACCGTGGAATGCTCCGTCCGCTCCGCAAAAATCGCCGTCAAAAAACTGCTCCGCCTCCCCGTCAAAATTCCCAAACTCCATAACAAACAAAAATTCAACCCCAAACTGCTCCTGGACGGCATCCGCACCATACAAAGATAAAAACTCCCACCTAACGTCCCCCCTGCCACGCCGCCACCTTTACCGGCACGCCGATTTCGTCTTTGTCGTGTTTGAGCGCGTAGGTGCTGATGATTTCCATGAAGCGGCCGCCGTACTGGGAAAGTTTGTAGTCGCCCACACCGTTGATTTTGCCGAAGTTGGTGGGGGATTTGGGATAGTAATGAGCCATTTGGCGCAGGCTCACGTCGCTGAAAATCACGAAAGGAGGCACGTTTCTTTCGTCGGCCATCTCTTTGCGCAAAATGCGCAGTTCGTTAAACAGCGCTTTGTCGTAGGGCAGATCGGCATGCGTCGGAATTTTGGAAACTTTCTTGCGCGCCGGTTTTCTTCGCCCCGGATATTCCACGGCCCGATAGCCGGAAAAATCTTTAACCGGATTAAGGCATGTGTCGCAGTTTCCGCAGTTCTTGCCTTCCCGCTTTTCACCAAAGTAGTTGAGCAAATACGCCCGTCTGCAGTGATTCAGCTCGCAAAATTCAATCACCTGATCCAGTTTTTGCACCGCCAAAAGCCTTTCGCTTTCGTTGGAAATCTGCCTTATAAAATAATCCTGTTTTCGCTTGTCGCCGTAAGAATAAAAAAGCACGCACTCACTGGGCAGACCGTCGCGCCCTGCGCGCCCCGTTTCCTGATAATACCCCTCCAGACTTTTTGGCAAATCATGATGAATCACCAGCCTCACATCGGGCTTATCAATCCCCATACCAAAAGCGATAGTCGCCACAATCACCGGAATTTCGTCGCGGATAAACCTTTCCTGCGTTCGCGCGCGTTTTTCCTTATCCAGCCCCGCGTGATAAGGGCGGGCGTTAAACCCCGCGTCCCGCAAATCCTCCGCCAGCTTTTCTGTGGTTTTCCGCGAACAGCAATAAATAATGGACGACTGATCCTTATATTTCCGCAGAAGAGCCGTAATTTCATCAAACACCCCCTGCTTGGGGCGCACCGCGTAAGAAAGATTTTCACGGTCAAAACTGTGGGTAAAAAGCCCCGCCGACTCCAATCCCAACTGCTCAATAATATCTTTTCGCACCTTCAAAGTGGCGGTCGCCGTCAAAGCAATCACCGGCACCGACGCGAAATCTTTGCGAATTTTCTTTAAATTGCGATACTCCGGACGAAAATCGTGCCCCCATTCGGAAATACAATGAGCCTCATCAATCGCAATCAAAGAAACGTCAATGGACCGCAAAAAATCCCCGAAAGCACCCACCGCCAGCCTTTCCGGCGCGATATAAAGAAGCTTGATCCGCCCGTTTTGCGCTTTGTGCTGAACACGGGCGATTTCCTGAAAAGTCAAAGAACTGTTAATAAAAGCCGAAGGAACACCATTCGCGGCCAGCCCTTCCACCTGATCTTTCATCAGCGAAATCAGCGGCGAAATCACCAAAGTAACCCCCGGCAACCTCAAAGCCGGCAATTGATAGCAAAGCGATTTCCCTCCGCCCGTGGGCATAATCACCAGCGAGTCCTTGCGCGCCAGCACATTAGTAATAATATCCTCCTGCAGAGGGCGGAATTCGTCGTAACCAAAATGATTTTTTAAAGTCGTAAGCAAAAGAAATTTTAAGCGGATGGAGCTTGAGTATAAACGGTTCAGCCAAGTCTTTCAATCTCGGATTGCGTGTTTAACCAGTCATTTTCCGCGGTCTCCAACAAGCCCAAAACCACACCCAGCCGTGAACTCTTTTCTTCCGAATATTGCCCCGGATTTGCCAAAAACCAATCCAAAATTTCTTTCTTTTCCGATTCCAGCCGCTTAACCAGGGAGTCCAGCCTGCGCAGTTCATTCCTGGCTTTCCGCAGTTGCAATTTGGGATTTTTGATTTTGGAATTACCCCTCCCGGCATCGCTGTCCGCGTTTTCCAGCGCGCCCCCCGCCTTTTTTCCGCCTTCCGCCTGCTGTAAATCCGCTTCAACCTGATTCCGCACATGATAAACATAATCCTCGTAATTGTGATAATAACGCCGGGCCCTGCCATTTTTGATTTCAATAATCCCCGTGGCCAGCGAATCCACAAAAGAACGGTTATGACTCACAAAAACAATCGTCCCGTTATATTCGGCAAGCGCGCTCGCCAACGCCTCCACCGTTTCAAAGTCCAGATGATTGGTGGGCTCGTCCAAAAGCAAAACGTGATTTTTCTGCAAAAGAATCACAGCCAAACAAAGTCGCGCCTTTTCTCCACCGCTCAAAACCGAAATTTCCTTATCCAGCGCGTCGCCCTTAAACAAAAAGTTCCCCGCCATCTCCAACACCTCTTCCAAACTCACATCCTTGCCGGCCACCCCTATCAAATAATTCTTCACATTCAAAACCGAACGCAAACGCCCGGGCGTATGCTGAGCGTAATAGCCCACCCGCACATTGGATCCCCACCTAAAACCGCCCCCCAGCGCATCCAGTTCCCCCGCAATCGTCTTAAGCAAAGTGGTTTTACCCTGACCGTTGTCGCCCAGAAGCGCCACATGCTCCCCCCGCTCAACATCAAAATTAATATTGGAAGCCACCGATTTGTCGCTGTAACCAATCTCCAGATCCTCCACATTCAGCGCCGACCCTTTCTTATCAATGATTTTTGGAATGCGGATTTTGCTCGTGCTCATGGGGTGCACAATGTCTATCGTCTTCAGTTTATCAATCTGTTTCATCTTGGATTTTGCCTGCGTGGACTTACTGGCTTTGCTCTTAAACCTGTTCACAAACGTCTGCAAATGCTCCTTTTCTTTAATCACCTTTTTGTTGAATTTTTCTATCGATTCCACCTTTTCCGCTTTATAAAGCAGATACTCGTCTAGCGGCTGAGGGAACAAAACCGTTTTGCCATGATCAATTTCCAAAGTCTGTTCGCAGGTCTTTTTAATAAACTCGCGGTCGTGGGAAATCAGCATAAAAGCCGCTTTGTAATTACTCAAAAAATTTTCCAACAGCAACAAAGTGGAAAGATCCAGAAAGTTGGTTGGCTCGTCCAGTAACAGCAGATTGGGATCTTTCGCCAGCATCGCGATCAGCTTAACCCTCATCTGATACCCGCCCGGAAGCGAAGTCACCGCCTTGTCAAAAAGATCCGCCTTAACCTGAAAACGCGCGGCCGTTTTGGCGCACACCCAGCTCTCTTTACCGGAAAAACGCGTCAAAAAATCCATCACCGACTCTTCCGGCTCAAACGGACTGTGCTGGGTTAAATAGCCGATGCGCGTACAACCGTGAATATTAATTTCCCCGCCGGACGGCTCTTCCTCTCCCATAATCAGCCGAAAAAGAGTGGACTTACCGGCACCGTTCCTGCCAATCACAGCCACCTTTTGCCCCGCGGAAATAGTAAGATTAGCGCCGTCCAAAACGGTTTGCGCGCCATACTCCATTTCCAGATTACTGATTTGCAGCAGAGTGGACATGCGCCGATGATATAGAAAAAGCGCACGACTGGCTACCGGAATTTAATTACAAAAAAATGTTGACACTCGCCCTCAAGGGTTCGTGATTCAGGGCTTTTGGTTTACATAAAGGGCACTAAAAGAGCATAATCGTAAAGTGATTTTCCCAAATATAAATATATATAAATAATTCTTAACTCTTTTGGCAACAGCACAGCCTACAAACTTGCAATCGTAAGCGGTTACGAAGACGGCACATTTGGCCCGGGCAGAGACATCACCCGCGCGGAATTCACCAAGATATTTGTGGAAACCCTGCTCAATAACTAAGCCGGCGCCACACACAAAAAAGAAGCCCTCCGGCATAACCGCGGTGGCTTCTTTTAATTATTGATTTGTCGCTCTCCCAAATTACCCCTTTGTCACAAACGTCAGAGCCTTACCTTTCATTTCCGCTCTGCCGGTTCTGCCGATTCTGTGCACGTAATCGTCGTAGCAGGAAGGCAGGTCAAAGTTGATCACATGGCTTACCGCGCTTATATCCAGGCCACGCGCGGCCACGTCGGTGGCCACCAGCACGTCAACTTCGCCTTTTTTAAATCTGTTCAGAGCTTTTTGGCGGTAGTTTTGAGTCTTATTGCCGTGAATACAGTCCGCGCGAATCTCTTTCATGGAAAGAGTTCGCGCCACTTTATCCACGCCGTGTTTGGTCCTTCCAAAAACCAGAACTTTATCAAAACCCGGCTTATCCAGTTGTTCAATCAGAATATTAAGTTTGGCATTTTTGTCGTTGGGAACATACACAATATCTTGTTCAATATTGGCCGCCGTATCATGTTTTTTAACAGAGATTTTAACCGGATCATTCATAAATTGAGTAATCAGCTCTTCCACGTTTTTATCCAGAGTGGCGGTAAAAAAGAAAGACTGCCTTTCCCGCGGAAGCTGGCTCAAAATAAAGCGAATGTCTTTGATAAATCCCATATCCACCATCCTATCGGCCTCATCAAGCACAATGTTATGAAAGCTTTCCAGCTTCAAAACCCTGCGCTTCATCAGATCCATAATTCTACCCGGAGTTCCGATCACAAAATTAATGGGAGTTTTAAGAGCTCTGATCTGTTTGCCCATATCACTGCCGCCGATACAAAGCGCCGCGAAAATATCCATTCTCTTGGCATAATCGCGAAGTTCTTCCTGAATCTGCATGGCAAGTTCGCGCGTTGGTGCCAGAATCAGCGCTCTTTGCCTGCGGTCGGCCAGCATTTTATTAAGCAGGGGGAGCAAAAAAGCCGCCGTTTTGCCCGTACCGGTGTTGGCAACGCCAATCACATCAAACCCTTCCAGCCCCACCGGAATGGCGCGATCTTGAATGGGAGTGGGCGTAATATAGCCCTTATTGGTAATATTAACCTTAAGACGCGAATCCATCTTAAAATCGGCAAAACTGTGACCAATCACATCTGCCACCTCTTTAATCTGAACCGAATCCTGAACTTTATTCACCAGCTGTGCCACGTTAATAGTGGTGCCGGGAATTCTGCGAGGCTGTGAAAACTGCCTGCCTTGAGACCGAAAACGGCCTTGTGCTCCGGATCTGCCGGAATTATTGAACGGTTTGGCTCCCGGACGACGCCCGGAAAAGCCGGAGTAACGCTTTTGCATAAAAAAGTTGTTTTAATGAAAAACTGTAATCTGGATGCGCTTTCCTTTTGCGGTGGAAAGGATAGAGCCAGCAACTTTTTTAATATGGAGCCTACTCTAAAATCCGTTATCGTTTTACTGAAATATAAATGCCGGCCCAGTTTGGACTAAAACAGGTAATCTGTCAAGGGAATGAAAGAAAAAAGTTGAGTCTAAACCATCCTTTGAAACTGCGAGTCGCAGATGCAAAAGACCGAAAAATAACATATTATTTCAGCGATTAAAAGAATATCCTGCAAATAATATACGCTTTGCATCATCAAATGATCCCAATACTGGAAAAAAGGTTTGGCCAAATTACCGATTTGAAACATAGGGACTATTTGTTTGCAGATTATTCAGGATTTAAACGGGAAAAGCATGCTTTGAATAAGCTGGGAACGCAACTTGATAGAATGGCAAACTTAGCAAAAAGAAATCAACTTCCGCAAATTCAGTTAAAATATCCTTATAAATGGACCGGATTCAAACAGTTAATAGAACAATACGGATTTTCCGAGGGGTTATATTTTGTAGAAAAAAAAGTTACGGGAAATCAACCATTACCGGAAGCTGACATAGTGGAAATTAATGATATTTTTACGGTTAAGAAGGACTTAATTCTTCAGCAAAGGTTACATTTTAATTTAAACCCGCAATTTTTTTGCAATATCAAAGATTTTGATGTCGGGAATTACCTTTTTGAAATCAAGTCAATGATGGCGAATGGAAATGCAATATCATATTGTGTAATGGAAAAGGAAAGAATAATGGGTTTTATAGTCATTGAAAAGGATGAGGAGAAATTATATATTTGCGAACTGTTTGTGGGGAAAAAATACAGGGGGTTTGGAATTGGCAAAAAACTTATGAATTCAGCCTTCCATTATATGTCCCATCAAAAATGTAAAACACTCTATACAAGTCTGGCGGTACAAAATCAGAAGGCATTGGCCTTCTATAAAAAATGCGGATTTAAAGAAACTCATGCGCTAAGTTATAGTGAGTTGTAAAGATGACAGCTTCTCGGCACTTGCTGGCGCCACCGGTTTAGAAGATTACATTGTATTTTACCGATTTATGCAATAGAATCGGCTAATCTTATCAATAAAAAAACATATGTCTGCATTTAAGCGTGGCGGAGCGGGTGGTAAAAAATACGGAGCAAACAGAAACGCAGGCAGACCGGCCTCGGGCAGATCTCCGTTTAAAAAGAGAATGGGAGGCGGCGGAGGAGGCGGAAGACTACAAATGCATGATGCCATCTGTGACGAATGTAACAAAGAATGCGAAGTACCTTTCATGCCATCCGGCAACAAGCCCGTACTGTGCAGGAACTGTTTTGACAAAGTAAACGGCGAAGGAGGAACCGGCTCGCCAAGAGGCGGACGCCCGATGCGGAAACCGTCCGCAGGGACACACGCAAAGAACCCCGCAGAGAAACATCTGCCTCCATCACGTCCGACCAATTTGTGACACTCAACAATAAACTGGATAAGATACTAAAATTACTGGAGGATTAATTCTAGGTTTTATAGAATGAAGGCGTTAAATAATTTTTCGCCATGAATCTTAACCTTTATTTTGCCTGGGCGGCCTGGATTACTATGTGCGTAATCATGCTTTCGCGACCGTTGATGAATATTTTTAAGCTAAAATTTCTGGCGCCTGTAGTTGGCAAAAGAAAATATTTGGGTTGGATAACCGGACTGGCGGTTGTACTGCACGTTGGTGTTTACACTATCACTTTCAATCGGCCTTTACTGTTTTTCCTGGATCCAAAATACTGGGATTTGGGAAGGGCCATGGGCTGGGGGATTTTGGCCCTGGTAATAATGATTCCGCTGGTGATCACTTCCAACACCGTGGCCATGAAACTCTTAAAAAGAAACTGGAAAAGAGTGCAGATGCTGGCTTACGCCTTTTTCATCACCGCCGGAATCCACATTTACATGTTAGGGGGTAAGTGGATTTTTACGCTTGTTCCCATGGGGATTTGGGCAGTAGCTTGGATTACCGCCGAATTTATAAAAAGTAAAAACGCGGTTAAGTATAATCAGGAAAGATCAAAAATACTAAAATAATTGTAGGGTCGGGCAAGCTAAAATAATGCTTAAAGGAAGCAAATAATATATACTTTCAGCGCTCATTTTTACTTTATATACTTAATTCAAAGATTTTGTTTCATGAAGTAAGGTATTTTTATAGAGGTGGGGACTTGCTTAAAGGGGGGGTGGGGATGAAACATACTTTTTTTTCAAAATTTTGCAGTTCCTCAAATCATTAAATTATGAAGGCGCTAAACAAGGTGCTGGCTTCAGTCGGGTAGGCTCAATTTATCAAAAACACAAGTCAGAAGCGATGTCATAACAGGATCCATTAAGCCTGAAAAACTACACTATTTACAATTCCCAGTCCCCGCCAATTTGATGGAAAAGGTACGGTTGGAAATATCCCAAAAAATCGCCGACTAAATATCTCGGGGATACTCAAACGAATAACTGATAATCACGAGTGGTTTGTGGCAGAAAATGTTCTTGCCCGCTCTATAAAAACTTCTCCATCAACGGTTCAATGTCTATGTTTGTAATATCCGCCTCAACCGGATTATGGCCCGTTCTGCCAGGGTCCTGCTCTTCATAGGTTGGACGCTCGGTTTTATAAAAAAGACCGATGGGCAGTTTGTCTGTCTGTAAAGCTTTATCGATAGCCATTTTCAAATTCCCCGTGTCATAATTTTTTTCATTTTCCAGTTTATAGGTATTTTGATTAAAAAACGCATAAGTGTTGATCTTGTTAAAAGTTACGCACGGTTGGAAAATATCCACCAAAGCGAATCCTTTGTGCTGAATTGCTCCTTCTATCAGTTTTGTCAGATGAGTAACGTCGCCGGCGGACCCCCGCGCCACGTAAGTGGCGCCGGTTACCAACGCCAAAGCGATTGGATTTAAAGATTCCTCAATCACCCCGAAAGGCGTTGACGGTGATTTATAACCTTGGGCGCTCGTTGGGGTGGCTTGGCCCTTTGTTAACCCGTAAACCATGTTATTTTGAACAAGATAAGCCATGTCCACATTTCTGCGCGTCGCGTGAACAAAATGTCCCATGCCGATACCGTAACCGTCTCCGTCCCCGCCAGTGGCGACAACGGTCAGATTAGGATTTGAAAACTTTACGGCAGTCGCCGGAGGCAGTGCCCTGCCGTGCAAAGTATGCAGACCGTAAACGTCGACCCAATGAGCAATTTTTGACCCGCACCCTATGCCGCTTACCAAAACAGTATTGGCCGGTTCAATCCCCAGGTTGACCAGAGCCTGTTTAAGCGCTGCCTGGATGCCAAAATTGCCGCATCCCGGACACCAGTCCGGTTTTGCGCAAGTATCAAAATCTTTTACAGTTAGTGTCATGTTGTTTTATTGATGAGTTCCATAGTCCTGTCAAAAAGTTCGTGCGCGGTGAATTGCCGACCGCTGTATTTTAATATTTTTTCGTTGATAAAAAATCCTGTTTTTTCCGCAATTAATGAGCACAGTTGTCCTTCTCCGTTCATTTCCACACCAACGACTCTGTTGCTCGCCCTCAAGATCTCACCCACCTCTTTGGAATGAAACGGCAACATGTAAACAATCTGGAGCATATTCGCTTTCAATCCTTTTTCTTCCAGTAAATCAATCACCTCGATCAGTGCACCGGTAGGCGATCCCCATGTTACAAAAGTTATATCCGACCGATCGTGTCCATACAAGACTGGCGCGGGCAAAACTTCAAGCGCACCTTCAAGTTTTTTCGCCCTTTTTTCCATCATCATATTGCGATTTTCCTCCGTCTCCGTCAGATCGCCGGATTCATCATGCTCATCGGTGGAAGCGCGATAAATACCGCCTTTCATACCCGGAATCGTCCTAAAAGAAACACTGTCATCCTCAAACTTATATCTTAAAAAATTATCATCCGCCGACAAATAATTACCCTCCGCGCTCCGCCCGCCAGCCCCTCTGTTAACGGCAGAATCATCATTAAGTTTTTTCAAAACATCCGCGCTGGACTTGCGTAAATCAGTAAGCTCTTTTTGGCTTAAAAGTTTTCCGCGCTCAATTTTAAGCTTTTTCATATCAAACGGATCAACCGATTTCACGCTTTCCGCCATATATTTGTCGGACAAAATTATCACGGGAAGCTGGTATTTTTCAGCCAGATTAAAAGCGTCATAAGTTAAATGGAAACTCTCTTCAAAACTACCGGGCGCGATCACCACGCGCGGGAATTCCCCTTGTGAAGCGTTCAATACAAAGCGCAAATCCCCCTGTTCAGTCCTTGTGGGCAAACCCGTTGAAGGGCCCGGCCTCTGAACATTTACGCAAACCAAAGGCACCTCTATCATCCCCGCCATACCCAGAGCCTCAACCATTAAAGAAAATCCGCCTCCACTGGTACCCGTCATCGCGCGTAAACCGGCAAAACCCGCTCCAACAACCATATTCATCGCCGCCAGCTCATCTTCCGTATGTTTTACAATAACACCATAATCCTTCGCGTGCGCCGCCATAAAATGCAAAATGGACGAACTGGGAGTCATCGGATATTCCGCCACAAACTTACATCCGGCCTTTAGCGCCCCCATGCAAATCGCGTCATTAGCCGTAATCAACATTCTCTTCGCGGGCTCTTTGAGAGGTTCAAGCCTATAACCGAAATCATCACCGTAATTACTCTTAACGTAATCATATCCCGCCTTTGCCGCCGCTATATTATTGGCGACAATCTCCTCACCCTTCTTGCCGAACATTTCCTCCAAAATACTGTTCAGATAAGCTAAATCATAATCCAAAAGCCCAAGCGAAGCCCCTATCCCAACCGTATTGCGGGTAATATCTCCCTTTCCCACCTCGGCCGCCAAATTCTTTAAAGGAACATTAAAAGCCTTCACTCCGACCGGAACTTTAACTTCACTTTTGATCTCATCCTTGTCATAAATAAAACCTCCGCCCTCAACAATTTCACCCAGATGAAGTTCAAGAGTTTCTCTATTCATTGCCAACAACAAATCCAGCCTTTCCTTATGCGCGTAAACCTCTTTTTTACTTATTCTGATAACGTCCGAATTATGTCCCCCCCTTATTAAAGAAGGATATTCCGCGTTCCCAAAAACATAAAGACCGACCCTAGTTCCGCATAGAGCAAAAATATGTCCGGCGCTTTGAATCCCAAACCCGGCTTCTCCTCCAATCATCCATGTAAGATCGTTTGTCCGCATGCCTTTGTGTTTATCAAAAAAATAATATAGCAGAAGGGAACAGATTACAACAAGGAATCTCCCGCACAAATCATCCCTGCAACACCATCAGGCATTTTCCGGAATTTGATTCCAATATAGGCGCGTTATCAAGCTTGTATCTGCAAACAAATTAAAGTACTTCCGCCTACCTTTTTCCCTATCAAGTGGCCACCTTCACCGGTACACCGATTTCGTCTTTACCGTGCTTGAGCGCGTAGGTGCTAAAGAAGCTTGATCCGTCCGTTTTGCGCCTTGTGCTGAACGCGGGCGATCTCCTAAAAAGTCAAAGAACTGTTAATAAAAGCCGAAGAAACACCGCTAGCAGCCAGCCCTTCCACCTGATCTTTCATCAGCAAAATCAGTGGCGAGCTCACCAAAGTAACCCCCGATAACCGCAAAGCCGGCAATTGATAGCAAAGCGATTTTCTACCGCCCGTAGGCATAATCACCAGTGAGTCTTTGCGCGCCAGCATGTTATTAATGATTTCCTGTTGCAGAGAGCGGAATTCATCGTAACCGTAAAGTAGTTCTCATTTTTTTAAAGCGTTTAAAATCAATTTAAAAGATTATAAACAGCCGCAATCACGAACAAAACTGTTCCCGTCAAAACTATTGTCGGCCCCGTAGGCAGATCATAATAATATGATGCAAAAATACCGCTTATCACAATTATTTCCGAAAGAACAACACTTATTATCACCAGCTTTTTAAAAGATGACGAAAACAGTTTTGCGGTTGCCACCGGAATAATTAAAAGCGCGCTCACCAGTATGATCCCAAAAACTTTGATTCCCAAAACCACCGCGACCGCCAAAATAACATTTGAAAGTAATTGAAAAACATCCACTTTTGTCCCGGAGATTTTAGCCGTTTCCTCATCCAGAGAAACAAGAATCAAAGTCTTTAAGTAAACAAAAACAAGCAGCGCTATCAAAACCGTAAATACACCTATTATTATCAACTCCGTGTTAGTAATAGCCAGAATATTACCAAACAAAAAACTCATCAGTTCAGGTTGATACCCCGGTTGTGTACTGATCAAAAGAACCCCCAGCGCCATTCCCGAAGTAAACAAAATTCCTATGGCGGTATCTCCGCTTAATTTGTATTTCTTTTGAAGAAAAAAAATGATCGCGGCAAACAGAGCACTCACTACAATTGCTGTCAACAAAGGATTAAGCGACAACACGATTCCGGCCGCCACCCCCGCCAAAGAAGCGTGGGCGATACCATCCGAAAAAAACGCCATGTTTCTTAAAACTACAAAAATTCCAAGCAAAGCCAGCAAAAACGCCAGTAAAACGCCGGCGACCAGCGCCCTTTGCATAAACGGCAATTGCAATATTTCAAGCATTATTAATGATTATGTTTATGCTGTCTAAGTTCATAATTTTCACCGTAAAGTTTTTTTAGCATTTTATCCGTAATCACCGACTTCGGAATCCCTTTGCAATAAAGATCTTTGTTCAAACATAAAACTTTCGTAGCAAAAGTATGCACCATATTCACTTCATGAGAAATTATCACTATGGTCACATTATGAGTTTTGTTCAGATGCTCCAGAATTTCATAAAAAGTACGGGCGCCTTCAATATCAACTCCCGTGGTAGCCTCATCCAGAAATAAAATTTCCGGATCATTTAATAGCGCACGGGCAATTAAAACTCTCTGCAACTGGCCGCCCGAAAGTTCTCCAAGCATTTTATCTTTACAATTATTAACATCCACTTCATCCAGCACTGTCTCGATTTTTTCCGGCTCCTTTTTTGAAACGGTCAGTTTTAAGAATTCACAAACAGTTAAGGGGAAAGTTTTATCAAAAGAAAATTTTTGCGGAACATAACCCACGCGCTGTGTAACTTTGGAAATTTTTTCACCCAACACGTGGATTTTGCCCGAATAGTGAACCAGCCCCAAAATTGCTTTTATCAGAGTCGTCTTGCCGGCACCGTTCGGACCGATTATTGCCGCTATTTCTCCCTTTTTAAGCCTGAAATTAAGCCCGCTCAATATTGCCTGTCCGTTAAAGGAAACTTTCAGGTCTATCACCTCTATCGCATTTCTATTCATTTAATGCATCATAAATGGTGTCTGCATTATAACGCATCGTCCCCAAATAAGAATCCCTTTCTCCAAGACCTCCCAACGGATCCAGAACATAGAGCTTCAAGCCCAGATCATTAATAAACGGCTCAAGCACAGCGGAAGAAAGCTGGGGTTCCGAAAAAATGGCTTTAACTTTAAGCTCTTCAGCGGTCTTATATAAATTTTTTAAGAATTTCGGAGTTGGTTCCTTGCCGGGTGAAATCTGAAAAACTCCCGCCACGTTCAAATCAAATTCTTTGGCAAAATAGTTCCAGGAATCATGAAAAACTATCAAGTCTCGCGAATTAAGTTCGTTTAATTTACCCGCCAGGTCATTATGAAGAGAATCAAGTTCAGATAAATACTGATCAAGATTTTCTTTATATTCCAACTCATTGGCAGGATCGATTTTAATTAATTCATCCGCAATATTTGCGGCGATGATTTTGGCATTATTCGTATTCAGCCAATAATGAGGATCAACCCCGGAATGATCATGTTCATCATGTTCATCATGCTCATCGTGTTCATCATGTTCATCATGTTCATCATGCTCATCATGTTCATCATGTTCATCGTGTTCATCATGTTCATCATGCGCCTCATGTTCATCGTGTTCATCATGTTCATCGTGTTCATCATGTTCATCATGTTCATCATGTTCATCATGTTCATCATGTTCATCATGTTCATCAT
>CAYFWB010000009.1:0-8440 GCA_964346765.1 uncultured Candidatus Peribacteria bacterium | reverse complement strand
GCGCCTCAAATTCAATCAATTTAATCCCTTTACTGACCTCTGTTTTTTCTGCGCCTTCAACGGAACTGATTATTTTATCCGTCCAGCCGTCCAGTTTTGGATTAACTGTAAAAATAACCTGTGTACCTTGCAGGTTTTTAATGTCGGATGGGGAAACCTCGAAAGTATGCGGGCTTGAACCCGGCTGAGTAATATAATTCACTTCAATCAGATCACCACCCACGTTCCTTGCGATATCGTAAATCGGGAAGATGGTCGCGGCTATCCGAATTTTTTTGGATGTTGAATCATCAACAGCCGTTGAAATATCATTTTGGGGTTCAGAGCATCCTGTTAAAAAGATAGATAACAAAAACAGACTTAAAGTGAATGGAATAATACTTTTTATATACATTTTTTAGTTATTAATGAATTATTAGATTAGGAGCAGTTACTACAAATACCGGTGATAGTCAGGCTGTGGCTGATTTGTTTAAAACCGGAGATCCGCTCGTAAAGATGATTACACGGAATACATTTCATATAACCGCACTTTTTGCACACGATGTGATGATGCTGCTCATCAGCTATGTAATAGAGGTCTTTATTATCGAAACGGTCTTTAAATACAATTTTTAACGATTCAAGTATTGATAAAGTTCTGTAAACCGAAGCCAGATCCACTTGACCTTTGCAAAGCCCATGAATCTTTTGAGCGCTGATCGGGTACTTATTCATCATTAATTTATCCAAAACCAGCCTTCTGGATTTAGTTATCCTGTAACCAGCTTTTTTTAAAAACTTCACAATCATCACTCAAAGAAATATCACTATTGCAAATCATTTGCAATATTTTCCACCGTTTTTTTCAGTTAGATCTTTGTTTAAATCCTGACAAGTCTGAGTCGAATCAAACTCGGGCAGGTAATACGTGGCTGTGTGTAACCCTAAGTACCTGATCCGTAAAACTCTTCGTCTCCGTATCAATAGCCCGTAGTAAGTTAATAAAGAGAAATACTGTTAATTACAATAAATAGAATCAGAGTAACAAAAGAGAGTAATGCCATCAGAAGATATGGGATCAAACCCAAAACCGCCCTCCCGGAAATCGTGAGAGTTTTTTTGAAAAGATAAATCAACGCCACAATCAGAAACAAGTTCATCAGACTCGCCAGATAGTAATTTTCCATTGGGAAAAATGCGATGTTCATGGCCACGTTGATCAGAAGAACTATAATAAAGTTACGTTGAATATCTTCTTCAAAACGTGTTTTGTTTGTACTTTTTGCGATACACGCCAGCTCCCATCCCAATGCGAAAAAAACATATGCCACCAGCCAAAGAATATCAAATAGCGCTTTGGGCGGCATTTTATCCGGCATGAAACGGGACGCATAGCCCGCGTAGTTTAAAGATACTATATAATAGTTGATAACCGCGGTTGCAAAAACCGCCAGCGTAATAAGCAAAATGTTCTTATTTTTCGGTAGCATATATCGCAATCTAGCTTAATGCCGGCATGTTTTCCAGTACAAAAGTTATAAAGTCTTCTTCTTTTCTTCTCGTCCGTTCAGATAAAGCCTCATTTCAGGCATAATCTGAACTTTTACCGGCCCTTCTTCCAGTTCAACATCCATCATAAACGGTTTTTGAGGAAGCTCTGCAATATGGTTAAACAGATCATGATATTGATTGGCAATATCCTCTTCTTTTTGCAGACGCAATTCCCTTAATTTTTGATAACCTTCCATTCCGTTTAACTCTTGTTGCCAGGCCTCTTCCATGTCCTTTTTCTGTTTTTTCAGATCTTCAAAAGCTTTTTTTAGCCCAATGTATTCTTCCGTGTCCAGTTTTTCCTCCCGTTTCAAATCCTTTTTGATTTCTTTCAAAGATTCCTTGTTTTTTTTAATCTCTGTAAGAAGCAGAGAAATTTTATCTTCAATCATATTTTAAAAGTTACAATATTGAATATGCTTTACCAGTCCATATTACGGACACGGAGAAGAATATAGCACAACGTAAAATTTTGCCCAACATCATATTTTTTACTATACTTGCAAAGCTAAAGAAGTACATTCATACAAAAAAAAGTATCATGAATAGGAATAACCTTTTTTCGGGCACGCAAATGCTGCCCCTTTTATTAGCCATATCCGGCAATTCTCTACTTATCATTCCGGTTATGGCCGCTTATGGCCGCGCCGTATGACTACCGTGGCGAACTTATTCCACCTATGGAAGTCTGCGCCGAAAATATTGAAACCGAAGAATAATTTTTCACATACGAACAAATAGAGGATCAAAAATATATGTATGGACATGGATACATAATAGAAGATCCCAAAGGAAATTATCAGGTCTACGCGAAACTTACGGACGCCGCGGAAGGTGACTCCTATGCCGAATAAAAAGCGTATTATTCCGATTTCGTAACCAGCGGATTGGAGAAATGGAATATGACCGCCCCATCGCATAACCCAATAACAGTGAAAATAAGCGCCGGAGAGATAGTCTCCGGTGTGGATCCGCGCGACTGGTACGCCAATCTGGAACCGCCGGTTTAGTGGTTGCAATTTAAAAAAAAATACAATAAAACTAAATAAAACAACTCTTTATCGCAGGTAAATTATGGAGCAAAAATTTCAGAAATTCCCTTTCAAGGAACTATTCTTTGATCAGGTGCAAAAGACAGGGGGAATGGTTAATTGTCATGCGCATTTGGACAGAGCTTACACTTTGACTCCGGAAATCTGGAAACAGGCTTCCGCTTTAATGGAAGAAAAATGGATTTTGAATCGGGAGATAAAAAAGAAACACACGGATGAATCAATCCGGGAAAGACTCACTTATTGCATTGAAGATTTTTTGAAGCAGGGTGTTACAGCTTGCAGAACACATGTCGACGCGGATTCAGTAGTGGGGATGCTTGTTGTTAACGCGGCCGCCAAAGTCCGTGAAAAATATAAAGGCAAATTCACGCTCCAACTGGTGGCGCATCCGCTTGAAGGATTTTTGAATGAGGATGCGACCGGTCAGGATCAAACAAAAATGGATCTGTTTGAACAGGCCTGCGAAGTTTGCGATGTAGTCGGAGGACTGCCTTCAAGAGACCGTGCCATGGAAGGAGGAGACAAAGCTCATGCCGAATTCCTTTTTTCGGTAGCCCAAAAATTAGGCAAAGATATGGACGTTCATATTGACCAGGAAAACAATCCCTACGAAAAAGATACGGAATGGTTTGCGGATATGTTTCACGCAAAGGGCATGCAGGGCAGAGTAACTTTGCTACATGCAATTTCCGTGGCCTGCCAGAGTGAAGAAGACAGAAACAGAATTTACAAAAAAATCGCTGATACCGGCACCAATGTCACAGTATGCCCCAAAGCCGCCATCAGCATGAAACAACACAAAGAAAAAATGGCGCCGGTTCATAATTCCATCGCCCAGGTGGATGAAATGCTGGCTCACGGCATCAATGTTTCAATAGGTACAGACAATATTTCCGATATTTTTGTGCCCGAAGATAACGGAGATTTATTTGAAGAGGTACTGATGATGGCAAGCGCATGCCGCTTTTACGACATAGAAAAATTGGCTCAAATCGCCACAATAAACGGAGCAAAAACCCTTAAAATCAACCACTAAAATGCCCAGAAAAAAACTTTGGCAGAAACAGAATGTAGTTTCCCTTCACCCGGTGATCGAACAATTTAACGCCGGCGACGACATTATTTATGACCAGGAATTACTTCCGTACGATGTCCGGGGATCATACGCCTATGGCAAAATGCTCAACAGACATGGGATTTTGACCGACGAAGAGCTTGCCATCCTCAAGAAAGGATTCGACGAAATAATGGAGTTGTATCAAAAAGGTGAATTTAATCTGACGCTCGAAGACGAAGACTGCCATACCAAAATTGAGAACTATCTAACAGAGAAATACGGAAATGTAGGTAAAAAAATCCACACCGCCAGATCCCGCAACGACCAGATCTTAGTCACCATGCGGCTATACATGAAAGAGAGGTTGAATCAGATTAGGGGGATCGCGTTACATCTTGCGGAGGCTTTAATTGAAACCGCCAAACAATATGAATTTGTACCCATGCCCGGCTATACGCACATGCAAAAAGCCATGCCCACCACCATCGGTACCTGGTATGGAGCGTTTGCCGAAAGCTTGCTTGATGATATCAATTACCTTTCCGCCGTAAACGATTTATTGGTCGATCAAAACCCGCTCGGTAGCGGCGCCGGCTACGGTTCGCCTTTCGATTTTGACAGAGATGAATTATCCGAAGACCTTGGTTTTAAACGAACTCAGAAAAACGTTATTTATTGCCAGAATTCACGCGGCAAAATAGAAGGTTCCGTTCTGGAAGCATGTGTACAAATGATGCTTACATTAAACAAATTGGCAACCGACTGGTTGTTATATTCAACTCAGGAATTTAAATTTTTCATAATTAAAGACGAAGTCGCCACCGGTTCATCAATCATGCCGCAGAAGAAAAACCTTGATGTAGCAGAGTTGATTCGCGGCAGAACCACAACCGTAATGGCCTGCAAAAACGAAATGAATATGAACATTTTAAACAAACCTTCCGGCTATCATCGTGACGGACAGGAAATCAAACGCCCATTGTTTTTAGGGTTAAGATACACGGAAATGTCACTGCAGGCGGCGGAAATAGTAGTCAGAAGACTTGTTCCCAATGAAGAGGCATTACTTGCGGATATGAGCCCGGATATGTTCGCCACCCACAAAGCATTTGAACTGGTAAAAACCGGATTTTCCTTCCGCGACGCTTATGTTGAAATCGGACAGCACCTGGATCAAATCAAAATCGATAAAGAGTCGATAGCCGAAATGCTTAAACAATCGCGGCATCAGGGCGGCACCGGGAATTTGAACCTGGATGAATTGATGGAGCAGGTCAGATCATTGAAGTAGATTTATCACTGAAAGCGATTAAGATTCATTACAAAATGAAAACAAAAAATAACAACGATTCATCCCCAAAAAAAATCGCGGTTTTAACTTCCGGCGGTGTAGACAGTTCAGTGGCATTGATGCTACTTAAGGAGCAGGGTTACGCTGTAACAGCTTTTTATCTAAAAATTTGGCTGGAGGATGAAATAAAATATCTTTCCGATTGTCCATGGGAAGAAGATTTAAAATATATTAGAGAAATCTGTGAAAGAGAAAATATACCTCTGCACATCATCAACATGCAGAAAGAATATTTTGATACTGTTGTCGATTACACCCTGTCCGAAGTGAAAGCGGGTAGAACACCCAATCCCGATGTTATGTGTAATAACCGCATAAAATTCGGACTTTTTCTTAATAAAATAGAGCAACATCAAAAGCAGTACGGCGGACCCTTTGATAAAATCGCCACAGGACATTACGCCAAAATTGAAGAAGAAGATGGTATAGCTTATTTAAAAATCGCGCCCGATCCGATTAAAGATCAGACTTATTTTTTATCTCACTTAAGACAAAATCAATTAAAGAAATTAATTTTTCCTCTGGGAAATTTTACAAAAAAAGCAGTAAGAGAATTGGCTAACAAGTACAACCTTCCCAATAAAGACAGAAAAGACAGTCAGGGCATCTGCTTTTTAGGCAAATTCAAATACAGTGAATTTATAAAACATTATTTGGGAGAAAAGAAAGGGGACATCATAGATTACGACTCCGACCAAAAGCTGGGAGAACACGAAGGATTTTGGTACTACACAATAGGCCAGCGAAAAGGGATAAAACTGAGTGGAGGCCCCTATTACGTGGTGGCAAAAGACACCGCCAAAAACATAGTCTACGTCTCCAACAATTATTTCAGTGAAGATAAAAAAAGGAACACCGTCCGCGTGGGTGAATTAAACTGGAACACCGGCCTTACTCACAAACCCGACAACCAAAATCTGCGCATCAAAATCCGCCACGGCGAACACTATTATAAATGCGAAATAATCGAATCTACGCCCGCGGCAATCACTTTACAGCTGGACTCCAGCGACCAGGGCATCGCTCCCGGACAGTTTGTGGCATTTTACAGCGGTGATATCTGTTTAGGTTCGGGGGTAATAACTAAGTAAATATTTTTTATTAACTTTTCAGCAGTGATTATACTAATCACGCTGCAACTGAAACAGTTTGGCGGACATCGCGACTGAAACAGTTTGGCGGACATCGCGAATCGGCGTAACAAAAGTTTGCATTTAACCGTTAGCACAGTATTATGTTCCATTGTATTTCATAACCTTTAATTTATGAATCAAAAATTACGCGTACTTGCGGGGGCTTTATTGGTTAATATGCTGATTATCCCTTTAAGCTTAGCGGTCACATTATCAGATATCGCAGGTCATCAATATGAAGATGCCATTCAAAACCTGGTAGATATGAATGTGATCGACGGCCATCCGGACGGTACTTATAAACCGGATAATTCTGTAAACAGGGCGGAATTTTTAAAAATTGTAATTGGCGCTTCAATCGAAGACATTGGCAGTGGAGCAAATTGTTTCCCCGACGTACAAGATGAATGGTTCGCTAAATACGTCTGTTACGCAAAAGACAAGGGGGTAGTTCAGGGTTATCCGGACGGACTTTTTCGGCCGGCTCAAAACGTTAATTACGTTGAGGCCATGAAAATGCTTTATGAAGCCAATAATGACAATGGTTTGAGCAACCCCAAAGGTTCCGAATGGTATTCCGGGTATTATGAAGACGCATTAGCTAAAGATATTTTTGTTGGAGGCATTGCTTTGGGTGAATCTATGAACAGGGGAGAAGTAGCACAGCTGACCTGGAACTACATTACTGAAAAAGAAGCAGATATGGCGGACACCGACACCGACAGCGGTACGGACACCGACACCGGTACGGATGCCGACAGTGGTACGGATGCCGACAGCGGTACGGACACCGACAGCGGTACGGACACCGACAGCGGTACTGAGACAGGTACAGGCACAGCCGCCTATTCCGGTTCCGGTGAAGTTGGCGCGGACATGGACGCCTGCGCGGCTCTCTCCGTTCCCGCGGGCGCAATCTACGTTTCCACTTCCGGAAACGACTCAACCGGCGACGGCACCGAATCCAACCCTTACAAAACCGTGCACATGGCGCTGGAAAACGTTACAGCGAACGATACGGTGGTAGTAAGAGGTGGAACTTACTCCGAACCCGAAAGACTGAGAATCTATGAGTCCAATATCACATTAATGTCTTATCCTGGCGAATGGGCGGTTTTAGACAGAACCATGCAACATGACGAACCCGGTGTTTATTTTCATGTGGGATCCGACGGCGGTACGCTTGAATGTATCGAAGTCATGGGCGGATGGTACGCTTTTTCAACCGAAACCAAATGGGATTGGGGAGAAGCTGATAGGTCCGGTGCATCAGATATCACAATAAAAAACACCAAACTTCATGAGAGTGATTACGATGTTGTAAAAATCAAACCAAACAGCGACAACATTTCAATAATAAGAAATGAAATTTACAATTCCGGACAGGCGCAAAGCCCCGGAGACTGTAATGCCGAAGGGATCGATAACGTGAACGGTGACAACACTTTGGTTCAGGACAACTACATCCACGACACCTGCTCAACCGGTGTTTACCTTAAAGGTGGAGCCTCGGACGGAATTATTGAAGGAAATGTTATAGAAAATCCGGGCGCCGCGGGTGTTTTGGTCGGATTCGACACCAGTCCCGAATATTTTGACACCGACGTAAACCCCGATTACTACGAAAACATCAGAGGAACTGTCAGAAATAATCTGATCATTGGAGCGGGTTGGGCAGGAATCGGACTGTACGCATCCAAAGACGCACAAATCTATAACAACACAATCGTTAATTCATCAGGCACTTATCACAGCCCCATTTACTTTGGCGTAACTTTCCAGGACTGGGTCGATTACGCGGGGAGACCTGCAAGTATTAACCCCACAATCAGAGATAACGTTGTGAGTCAGTCCGCGCCACTGGATGCCCCGTTGGTTTCAATCAGGCAAAGCGACGAACTTGGTGGATTAAGCGGACTGGAAGACAATCCCGATATGAGCGGCAATTGTTATTATTGGGCCGGAGGCTCTGCCGTCTTTGAAGACGGAAGAAGCCAGGTCGATATGGGGGGATGGGACGCCGACTGGAGCGGAAACTTAAGCGAGTGGCAGTCTCATATTTCCGGCGACAGCGGTTCACTTGAAACCGATCCGCAGCTGAATTCGGACTACAAAGCGCATGGTGCCTGCGAAGGAAAAGGTTATTAACCCCACCCAACCTTCCCGGTCGGCCAACCTTCCCGGTCGGCCAACCTTCCCGGTCGCCCAACCTTCCCGGTCGCCCAACCTTCCCGGTCGCCCGACCTTCCCGGTCGGCCAACCTTCCCGGTCGCCCAACCTTCCCGGTCGCCCGACCTTCCCGGTTGCCCAA
>CAYFWB010000008.1:0-80503 GCA_964346765.1 uncultured Candidatus Peribacteria bacterium | reverse complement strand
GATCGCGCCCAAGAGTTCACATCGACGGCGCGGTTTGGCACCTCGATGTCGGCTCGTCGCATCCTGGGGCTGGAGAAGGTCCCAAGGGTTGGGCTGTTCGCCCATTAAAGCGGTACGCGAGCTGGGTTCAGACCGTCGTGAGACAGGTCGGCCTCTATCCTCCATGGTCGCAGGAAATTTGCGAGAAGTTGCCCCTAGTACGAGAGGACCGGGGCGAACGAACCTCTGGTGTATCAGTTGTCGTGTCAACGGCACTGCTGAGTAGCTATGTTCGGAAGGGATAACCGCTGAAAGCATCTAAGTGGGAAGCCCCTCTCAAGATAAGATTTCCCAATTAACCTCCTGGAAGAATACCAGGTTGATAGGCTTCAGGTTTAAGCGCAGTGATGTGTTCAGCCGAGAAGTACTAATAGGTGATCGACTTATTTTTGACTTGCTATTTTAACTAGCTATGAGTGTAAACTCGTAGAGAAGCGATTTGATTTATTTGACAATATAAAAGGCACTATCTTGGTGGCCGTAGAGGGCGGGGTACACCTGTTCCCATCCCGAACACAGCAGTTAAGCCGCTCATCGCCGATGATACTGGTGTTATCAATGCCGGTAAAGTAGGGCGCCGCCAAGATAGTGCTTTTTATATGCTTTTTTAAATGGGTATTTCATCGTCGGTTACAAGCTGAGTCTGATTGATGTTTTTACTTTTTTGATAGCGTGAAACTATAGGATTGTAAATGTTGTAGAATAGTTCTATTAACTCTTTAGTGCTCAACTCTTTTACTTTTAAGTTGCAATTTTCAAGTCCAACTTTGACCGTATTAACTCTTTGATTAAGACTTTTTTTGAGTTCATTGAATTCGTCCCGGCGTCTTTTTATTTGATTATAGTTGTCTTTTGGGCTCATGTTCTGAAAGAATTTTTGAAATATATTCATTTTTTTAGCTCTGAATGGGTTATAAGGCACAATGACATAGAATTCTTTCTCCATTATGTCGGCGTATTCAACAAGTTTTGATATATATTCCACGTATTCAAATGTTTGTCTTTGAAGGAGTTGATTTTTTTGATTTTCTCCCATTGTTCGTAGATTGTCGAGATATTCGTCGATATCAAGCTTTTTGGATTTAACGACTATTTGTATTGGGAAATCCAGCGTATTGAGAAATCCCTGATAGGAGTAAATAATGGCGTTTTGTTCTTCTTCTGATTTTAGGTTAAAATTTATTGATGATACTTTTAATATGGTTCGAATTCCACCGTTCTTGAGAACTAGTGTGTTGTCTCTTATTTCGGCAATGCGTAAAAATGTTTGTGTGCTGGAAGCGGGAGATTTTTTTGCTTTGCCGTTTTTCACGCTGTCTTTTTTTTCTTTCTTTTGATCAGCCATATTTATTGATTATTTTCTTTTTTGTGAATCCAGGAATTTTTGTAATTGTTCAAATTTTTGTTGTTTATTTATAATTTCTTCTTTTTTCTTGTCATTTTTTTCAGTGTCTTTTTTGCCGGGTGTTTTTTTTGGAATAAGGACTTCACCGCTTGTCTTAACCCATAGTCTTTTTTTCGGTAATAATGAAAATTCTATAAATATAAGTACATATTTTGTGAAACTGAGGTCTAAAGGTTTGATAAAGGCGAAAGCGAGGGTTATAAGAACGACGAGCGTAACAGGTGGTAGCCAGGTTATCCATAGGTATAAATTTGCCAGTGCCACATATATTCCATAGGCTATTGTAAATCCAATGGCGCATATTATTAGCTGTTTGAGCGTTAAAGGTCCTACTATTGTGTCTTCTCTCTGTACGTTCTGTGGAACCTTGAATTGCATTGGGTTTTGTTATTTAATCTGATAATTATAGCAAAAATTGCCTTAAACTTCAATATTTGATACTTTTAATCGGGTTTTAATTCTGTAATTATTTTATGCAAAGCAAAAACATTAGAAATTTCTGTATTATAGCTCATATAGATCATGGAAAGTCCACTTTGGCGGATAGATTTTTGGAAGTCACGGATACAATTTCCAAAAGGAACATGAAGCGAGGTCAAATGCTTGATACTATGGATCTGGAACAGGAAAGGGGAATTACCATAAAGCTTCAGCCGGTGAGGATGGATTATCAATATGAAGGCGAAAAGTATGTTTTAAATTTGATAGATACGCCGGGTCACGTTGATTTTACTTATGAGGTTTCAAGAAGTTTGGCGGCTTGCGAGGGAGCTATATTGGTTGTGGATGCGGCTCAGGGGATTGAGGCGCAAACTTTGGCGAATTGTTATATGGCTTTGGAGCATAATCTTGCTTTTATCCCCGTACTTAATAAAATCGATCTACCTTCTGCGGATGTGGAACAAAGGGCTCTCGAAATAGAAAACGCGCTTGGTATCCCTAAAGAGGAGATAATTTGCATTTCCGCCAAAGAAGGGACTAATGTAGAGGATGTGCTTGTGGAAGTGATTAAAAAAATACCACCTCCAAAACAAAGTAATGCTAAAGAGGAAACCAAGGCTCTGATATTTGATTCGGTTTATGATACTTACAGAGGTGTGGTCTCATTTATTCGGGTAATGTCCGGTCGGATTAAAAAAGGGGATAAAATATATTTGTTACATAATAAAAAAGAGTTGGAGGCGGTAGAGGTGGGTTATTTTAAGCCGAATCATGTCCCCGCTGATTCGCTTAATGCCGGGGAAGTCGGATATTTGGTTGCCGCTCTAAAAAATGTCGCTGATGCCAGAGTCGGCGATACTGTGTGGAAACAGGGTACAAAACCTCTTAATGCGCAGGAAGCTGTACCATTGGCCGGTTATAAAGAGGTTAAACCGTATGTTTTTGCCAGTATTTTTTGCGTTGAAGGAGATGATTACCCTTTGTTGCGTGACGCGCTTGAGAAGTTGAGACTAAGCGATTCGGCCTTGTCTTACGAGCCGGAACAGTCAGGTGCTCTGGGTCACGGTTTTAGGTGCGGTTTTTTGGGCTTATTGCACCTTGATATTGTCCAGGAAAGGCTTGAACGTGAATATGATTTGGATTTATTGGTTACCGCGCCTTCGGTTTCATATGTGGTGGTTAAAAAGGATGACACAGAATTACTTGTTTCGAATCCTTCCGATTTACCGGAAATATCAAATATTACGGAGATAAAAGAACCTTGGGTTAAAGTAGAGGTTGTGACTCCCAAGGAATATGTAGGCAGCATTATGCAAATGTCGCTGGAAAGAAGAGGCATCAATAAGACAATGCAGTACCTTGATCAGACCAGGGTGATATTGATTTTCGAAATGCCTTTGGCTTCTATTGTAACCGATTATTACGATATTTTAAAAAGTGTAAGTTCGGGTTACGCATCGATGAATTACGAATATTTGGAATATAGGGGCGGTAAGCTGGTTAGACTGGATATCTTGGTGGCTGGCTATAAGGTTGATGCCTTATCTTCGATTGTACATAAAGATCATGCTTATTATTTGGGTTCTGAACTTGCCAAAAGGCTTAAGGGGTTGATTCCTAAAGCCCAGTTTGAAATTGCTATTCAGGCGGCCATTGGATCAAAAATAGTGGCCAGAGAAACGATCAGCGCTCTTCGTAAAGATGTGACGGCGAAATTGTATGGAGGGGATAGAACACGAAAGGATAAGCTCTTAAAAAAACAAAAGGAAGGTAAGAAGAGAATGAAAAAGGTGGGAAAGATCGATTTGCCTCAGGAGGCGTTTATGGCGGTGCTGAAAAAATCATAATTGTTTTTTAATCCGTTTTGGTGCATGCGTATTTGATAATTTTGCATTTTTATGGTATCCTATAGGGATATAAATATATATAAAAATGTAAATGGAAAGTGAAGAAATAAAAACAAAAGAGCGGTTAAATATTGATTGGTTTGAAATCGTTGGAGTGATTATTGCTGTTTTTGTAGTAGCGGCAATAGGGGTTTATCTTTTTTTTGGAGATCAATTATTGTTTTATTTAAACACTCAGACGGATTTTTTTGAAAAGCCGGTAGCCAGGTCGGAAGAGGAAGTTTTAACAATAGGATATGCGTTCAGTCACCGGCAATATGATCCCATTTATTTTGATCCTGTAACAAGGAGTCATCTTGCCGATATATACGAGGGCTTGCTAAAAACGGATAAAGATTTAAATATTAAACCTTCATTGGCGAGGACATGGGGCTTAATTGATCCTTATACATGGGAGTTTATTTTAAGAAAAAATGTAACTTTCCATAACGGTCAGTCTTTAACGGCCAAGGATGTCGTTGCCAGCATTGATCGCGCTAAAAATGAGAAGGGGTCACAGTTAAGATCTTTGCTCCTGACAATAGAAAAGTTTGAAATAATTGATGATTATACGATTCGTCTTATTACAACCCACCCTGATCCGCTATTACCTCAAAAGATGGCAGTTACGCTGATTCACCCGGTGAATTTTAATGATTTTGAAAATCCGGTCGGTACGGGCGCATACAGATTTGTCAGTCATCAAGATAATGAAATGGAACTTGAGCGTAATGAGCATTATTGGGGACCGTTGCCGGCATTTAAGCATGTTGTTTATAAGGCGATAACTGGTAGACGGGAAAGGATTAGGTCGCTTGAGGATGATGAATTGGATTTGTTGATTAATTTTCCTCCAAACGTGGGATGTTCCTTTTTTGACGAATATAAAAATCTTGAAGGTTGTACCCCGATGAATGATTCCGACATGGAGTTAAAAAAACTTCCGGGGCTTGAAGTCAGTTTTTTGGGATTTAATATGAGCAATGAATTGTTTTCTAAGTTAAAATTCAGAAAGGCCGTCTTGAAGGCTCTTGATCCTAATGTCTTTGTGGATATAGCTTTTGGTTTCGCGGTGCCTTCAAATCAATTTATAAGCAGTGGAGTGTTTGGTTATAATCCTAATCTGGAAATGCCCGAATATGATCTGGCAGAGGCAAAGAAAACAGTAAATGAAATTATCGGTGATAGGTTTGAAAAAATATTATTAACTTTTGCTTATCCGGAAGAATTGAAACCTATTGGCAGATACGTTTATGAGCAATTCAGACAGCTTGGTATTGATGTTGTTCTTGAGCCATTGAGTGCAGAAGATTTGCAGAAAACAATAATTGAGGGAGATGCTGATATGTATTTTTTAGGATGGAGATCGGAACTTGGTGATGCCAGTGATTTTTTGCAATCTGTCGCTCATACGCAAAATTTGGAAAGAGGTTATGGGTTGTTTAACGGAATGAACTATTCAAACGCCGCGGTTGATCAATTGATTGAAGAATCGCAAAAGAATATGAATACGAAATCTAGAGCTGAACAAATGCAGGAAGCTATGAGAATAATTGTGGATGAAGATGTGACAGGGATGCCGCTATATGAATCCGAGCTTTTATATGGAGTTAGTGATGGAATTGATTATTCACCAAGAATTGATGGATATGTTTATCCATCCAGTATAAAATAATAAGATATGCGTTCACTAAAAACAAAACTTGTACTGGCGATAGGAATCTTTATTTTAGTTCTGTTTGGATTGAATACTCTTTTGTTCATTAACGAAAAACAGGCGGAATTAACGCAGGACATTTTTGATAATGCCAGGTCTTACGCACAATTGACAGCGCAGTCGATTGTAGAAAGTTATAAATTATATATTCCGCAGGAAAGTTTTGTCTATTTTAACAGAGATGTAAGCGACATTTTCAATAAATTTCAGGATCTGGAAAAGATTCAGATAGTTTCGTTTGAAGGTGAGATTGTTTATGATTCTTCTGTTGATAAAGAGAGAATTAAAAGCACGGTTAATAGAGAATTGCCAGCGGACATGCTGGAGCAGGTGAGGGCAAAGAGACCTTCCGTTTTTACTCTAGATACTGATAGATGCGTTTACCTTCAGATTGATCCGGAACTTGATGAAGGTTATTCTTGCGTTAATGAAGCTGCTAAACCTATCCAACCTATTGCTCCCGATGAAAGGGTTGAGTTTATCGTTCAGCCGGCAACAGATCAGTATACCGTAATTTACTATTTGTCTTATGAAAATTTGCTGGATCGTATTAATCAAACTATGATTCGCACAGGTTTACTAGGGGTTTTTGGTGTTTTGGTCGGTATTATTCTTGCCATAATGATTGCGACAAATATTACCAGACCTTTGAAAAAATTAACTTTAGGGGCGAGGGTTATTGCCAAGGGGGATTTTCAGCACAGGGTTGAGGTAAAGACCAAAGATGAATTGAACACTTTGGCTAGTGCTTTTAATTCCATGGCAAAAGAACTGGAAGTCAGTACTAAAGCATTGGTTTATAAGGAGAGAGTGACGAAAGAACTTGAAATCGCGGCAAGTATTCAAAGAGATTTGCTACCAAAGGAGATTCCAAAGATGCCTAATTTGGACATCGCGGCCGGTGTGTTACCGGCTGAAGAAATTGGAGGTGACTGTTATGATTTTATTAAAACGGATGAAAATAACTTGTTAATGTATCTTGGAGACGTAACAGGTCACGGGGTACCTTCCGGTATTGTGGTGTCTATTACAAACGCACTGGTTTATAACTACGCAAAGGAAAGCGATCTTAAAAAACTGCTTATCGACGTTAATAAAATCCTTAAAGAAAAAACTTCGGCAAATATGTTTATTACTTTGGTGATGATGCATTTTGACGCCCTAAATAATAAATTGAAATATGTTAGCGCGGGGCATGAGCAAATGGTTCATTATCATGCTAAAGACAAGAAAGTTACGTTAACGCCCGCTGGTGGTTTGGCGCTCGGTATGTTGTCGGACATTTCTCACGTTTTACAGGAAGTTGAGATCTATCTGGAAGAAGGTGACGCTTTGGTAGCTTATAGTGACGGAATCCCGGAAGCCTGGAAGAGTGATACTGAAATGTATGGTATGTCGAATTTGAAGAGATCCGTAAATGAATATAGTGTGCTACCGAATGCTTTATCTATAAGAAACGCTATTCTGGCTGACGTAAAAGAATTTACAGGTTCCTGGAAGCAGATGGATGATATTACGCTTATGGTACTTAAGAAAACGTCGGGTGGAATTAAAGCCGCCGTGTCTCAACCGGTCAAGGATGAGTTGCAGAAAACGGTAGAAAAAGATGAAAAGTCTACTGATGCTTCAGAAGCTTAGATTCCCGGGATCGGATAATCCAAACAGAATTCAGAAACTTCGGATTTTATTTGAGTTAGCATTGCCTCGTCATGATGATTCATGATAGCAAGATCCATCCAGTGCGCGATTTTTTTGATTTCTTTTTCTTTCATGCCCCTGGTGGTGATAGCGGGTGTGCCTATTCTTATTCCGCTAGGGTCCATCGGCGAGCGGGGGTCGTCCGGAATCATGTTTTTGTTACAAGTGATGCCGGCCTTATCCAATGCTATTTGTGCTTTTTTACCCGATATTCTTTTGGGCGTAACATCTATCAGCAGCAGATGATTTTCCGTTCCTCCGAACATTAATTTGTAATCCCGTTCATTGAATTCCCGTTCAAAAGCTTTGGCGTTCAGTTTGATCTGATGAGCGTATTTTTTGAATTCTGGTTGTAGGGCTTCACGGAAAGCTATTGCTTTGGCGGCGATGTTGTTTTCATGCGGGCCGCCCTGAAATCCTGGAAAAACACTTTTGTCTATCGCTTTGGCGTGTTCGTTTTTACACATAATTATTCCTCCTCTGGGTCCTCTGAGTGTTTTATGCGTAGTGGATGTAATTACGTCAAAATAGGGGACAGGATCGTTCATTTCATCGGCCGCTATTAATCCGGCAATATGAGCTATGTCCGCCATGGTAAGCGCTCCCACTTTATCAGCTATGGCTTTAATCGATTTGTAATCTATGTCCCTTGAGTACGCGCTATATCCCACAAGTATAAGTTTCGGTTTGTGCTCCTTGGCCATTTTTTCCAGATTGTTTAGATCAATATTGCCGCTTTGATCGGTTTTATATCTGACGTAATTGAAAATTTTAGCCATGTGCGTTACTGGGTGTCCATGGGTAAGATGTCCTCCATGTGATAGATCCATGCCCAGAATTGTGTCGCCCATTTCAAGGATACCGAAATAGACGGCAATGTTTGCGGGAGCCCCCGATAATGGTTGTACATTTGCATGGTCGCATCCAAAAAGTTTTTTTAATCTTTTAATAGCTTGGTCTTCAACGGTATCAACATTTTCGCACCCTCCATAATATCTTTTCCCCACATATCCTTCTGAATATTTGTTGGTAAGGACAGACCCAAGTGCTTCCAATATCGCTTGCGATACATAGTTTTCGGACGGTATAAGTTCGATTCCTTCTTTTTGTCTTTTTTCTTCATGTTTAATGGCGTCGTAGATCTTTGGATCCTGCGACTGCGTTGATGTCATTTGCATGTAGGGAATGTTAAGAGGTTTGAATGTCTATAACGCGGCTTTCCGTAATTATTTTTTCAACCGGTACATCGTGATCTTCGCCTAAGCTATTCTTAACGATTTGGAATTCATATGCAACGCCAATTTTCAGACAATCGGTCTTTTTTAACAGTCTGTCAAAGTAACCTTGCCCGTATCCGATTCTGTGGCCATCTATGGAAAATGCTATGCCCGGCAGTATTATAAAATCAAGCATGGACGGTTCTATTTTTTCCAGATTTGTTTTGGGTTCGGAAATCCTGAAATTGCCCTCTTCAAGATCATCAAACGATGTTATTTTATAGAGAGTAAGTTCAAATTTTTTTTTGAGAACTCTTGGTAATATAAAATTTTTATTGTCTTTGTTCTTTTTAAATAGTTCACTCAAATCTATTTCTCCGTGAATCGGCATATAAAAAAGCACATTTTGAGCTTCTTTGAATTTTTTCATTGATTCGATGGTTTCGATTATTTTAACATCCCGTTGTTTTTTTATAACTGGAAGCTGTTTCAGCCTTTTGGTAAGCATTTCTACTCTGATTTGCGCTTTTTTGGACATATTGTTGCTAAAAAAATACCTATTAAATTTAAGCATAAAAAAGTTTGAATTAAAAGAATAATCGGTTAAAATGTGCAGGCAAATTCGAGCGCGGGTGGCGGAACCGGTAGACGCGCTACCTTGAGGTGGTAGTGGCCGTAAGGCTGTGGAGGTTCAAGTCCTCTCCCGCGCACCAGGTTTATTCATCGCTATTTCTTTTTTGGAGTATGCGGCGGCGTTTTTGAATGTAGTTGTGATATTTTTTAATTCTGGCACTTAATGCGTCCCTTGTCTTTCTTTCGGGTGACGACCATGGAAGCATTTTTTTGCCGGTTAAATAGCTGTAAGCGCTGATGGCAAATCTGACCGGCATAAATGAAGTAATGGCGTCTTTTTTATTGATTTTTTTGTTTAATTTGCCTTCCTGTTTGGCGTCTGATTCGATTCTTTCCGCTACTGTTGATTCGTCTGTCATTGTCATTAATTTTTCGGCGTTGTGATGATATATCCCCTGTAGTTCTCCTTCAAATGTATTTAGTGTAAGAGACAGTTTTGCTAAAGTATCCTTCCAGTCCAAATCCATTCTTTTCGAAAAATTTTGATCAAACGCCTCTTCCACGACTTTTCGTTTTTGTAGTATTCTAAGCTTATCTTGTGTTGAATCGAGTTCATGCGCGGTTTTTGTGGTTTTGTGGAGTACGTCAATTTTATTTCGCGCCATAAAGTTGTGTAAAAAAATTCGAAATTCTTCTAGCACTCTTCTTAATCTTTGTCTGTCTTTACTGTTCAATCCGTTAATAGATGGAGGCAGAGGATGTTCAGCTTGATGGGTGGTTTTAATTTTTGATAAGGTATTGCTTTTTACGTTTTCGAGTAGGTGCGCGACCGCTTGTTCAATGTTTCCGCTCAATTTGCTTATGTTTAAGTCTGTTCTGTCAATGATTCCCTCTTCACTTGTTGAAAGGTTCGCGTATAAGGTGTTTTTTATTAATGATAATGCCTGTTTGACTTCATTTATGAGTGCTTGTAAATCGGTGACTTCGTCCATATATTCGGGACTGGAGGTTATTTTCTCCGGAGACATTTTGAAAAAGTCCAATATAAACATCAGGTTGCTGATTTTATCTAATATTTCTCGGTTTTGTTCTATTTTTGGTGCGTTTATACTCCTTGCTCTTCTTTCGGCTGAAGAATCTATCTGTTCTTTGGTTATTCCTAATGGTTTTAGCTTATTCATGTTGTATTTATTAATTGATTGCAATAATGGATTATTTGTAGTATTTTATAATAGCTTTACGATATTAAATATTATATATGTCAACGAGTGATAAAATTAGGAGTGCTTCAGATAATTCAGATGATTATGAATTGAATGGTGATCAATTTTGTGATCACGAAATGGAATTGTATAGAAGCGATCGAGATAATCAAGATCAAATTTTGGTGGAACCGAAAGAGCCAACGGCGACAGCGGCCGTAATGAAGAGATTTAAGGCATTTACTTCACAGCATAAGTTAATTGTATCGGGCGAATATGATCAAGAAGTTGAAAATCTTTCCACTGACGATCCTGAGGTGTATGATTATTTGAATCAGATGAAACAGTATATTAGTGATTTGGACGCATATGAAAGATTAAAACGTAGTATGAGAAAAAAGGAAGCGGATGTCATTGATAGGGGATTTGGAACTGTTAGAAGTGCTGTGGATGATCAAATGAAAAAAAGTCTCGACAGTATAGCCGTTATTATGGCTGAACAGCTAAAGAAAGCGTCTGGTGAATAAAAACCGTTTTAAAACAGTTTTTTTCGATAAAACAGCATAACTCCGACTAAGCTTAACAGTATTGTAAACCCTGCAACTATCATGAACGCTTGGTCGTGATGTTGGTAGGGTAGTTCTATATTCATTCCGTAAAGACTGGCCACCAGCGTGGGTAACATTAGGATAATGGTAACGCTGGTTAGAGTTTTTACAGTTTGGTTAAGACGGTTGGATATGATTGTGGCCATGTTATTTGCAGTATCCACAGCTATACGGTCGTAAATTTTTACTGTCTCGATCGCCTGTTTTGTTTCGTCAATGACATCATCAAAAAGTTCTTGATCTTCTTCTGTGGATTTGAAAAATTTTCTTTTACCCAGTTTGTCGGCGACAATATGGTTGGATCTAAGACTGCGGTTAAAAAATGCCAAAGATTTACTGATGTCGATAAGGTTAATCAATTCTTGGTCTTGGTAAGCCTTTTCTATTTCGCTTTGGGCAGTGAAAATTCTTTGATAAATGACTTTCAGATACCTTAAATAGATTTTGGAAGAAAAGAGCATTAATTTAAGTATAAGTTGTTGTTTTTGTGTGGTATTGATGATTTTGTTTTTTTCGTAGTTTTTTATCTTTGTCTTTAGATAAGAAATTACATCATTTTTGCCGTCCGAAATTGTTATCACATATTCTTTATTATAGAGAATTCCAAGAGGAGAGACGTTGAACGCACCTTCTTCGCTATCTTGTTTATTTAAGGGTGTTTGGATCAGTATGAATTGGAAATAATCAACTTCTTCAACTTTTGGTACTTCGTCCGTGTCTCTTACGGAGATCGACACTTCTTCAGGTATTTCAAAATAAGGAGTAAGCTTTTCAATATCTTCCTGCGTGGGATTGGTAATATCTATCCAGCAGTCTTTAACAGGTTTTTCGGGATTAGTTAATTTTCCGCGAACGGTTTTATAGATTTTATACATTCTTTGCCAAAAATTATTTTGCCCTTTTTTGAGCGGATATGATATTTACATCATAATATTTATATTTGATATTGAAAAGTGCAAATTGCTGTGATAAGTTTTCTTTCGCTAAATTAAATTTGGACGCTTAGCTCAGCTGGTAGAGCACCTCGTTTACACCGAGGGGGTCATAGGTTCGATCCCTATAGCGTCCACCAGATTTACAGAAGGGTATGAATTGTTACGTCATGGTGTTTGACGAGTTTTTTTGCGGGGAATTCTTTCGGGGTTTTGTCTCCCGCCGTAAGTTCGCTGAGTATGTCAGTTTTTTCTTTACCCTTGAGTAGAACAAGTATTTTTTTGCTGTTATAAATGGCGGAAAATGTTAATGTCAGTCTGTCTTCTATGGGGAATTTTTTGGTTTTGGTATGGGCGACTAGTCGATTTTTGTCATTTATAACTTTCGTATTGGGAAAAATTGACGCGGTGTGTCCGTCCGGGCCAATGCCAAGTATTAATAAATCGAATCCGTTCGCTAAATTTTGTTTAAGGTCATCTTCATAATTTTTTAGAGATTTATCTATCGGCATTGAAGTGTCGAAGAAATGAAAACTTGCGGGTTTTTTATCGTTACTAAACAGATTGTCCGATATCATCTTGTAATTTGATTCGGGTTGATTGTGGTCTATATATCTTTCATCCACCTGCCAAAAATCAATCAGTGAAAAGCAGACTTTTTTTGCCTTTGCCATACCCTTATAAATAGGTGCCGGGGTTGATCCGCCGCTTAACCCTATCTGGACGTTTTGAATCGTGGTCACGCAAAGTTTTTCGATAAATTTAATACTTTCATTGATGTAATCATCTTTGTTTGTAAAAATTTTAATTTTCATGCATCCGTTATTTAGGGTAAATTATGCCAATAAAATTTATTCTTTTTGGTTATTTTGTTTTGAACATCCGGTCCCATGCTGTTGTCTTTGTAGATGTTTAATCGGATATTTTGTTGGTTGATTGTTTTACATAAAGTTTCCGTCACTTTCCATGAGGCAATGATTTCTTCAAAGGACAGGAAGTGGAGGCGATTTTTGCGAAGTACATCCAATAATAGAACACTATGTTCGGGAAGGCAATATTCCCCGCTGCAAGCTATGGATTTGGATGTCGTGACGGTCTCGTAATGAAACTCACCGCTACGGAATTTGTTCACCAGTTGTATGCTAACCTTTTCTTCCGGACTGATCTCTATTATCAGCAGGTTTGGCGCTTCATCCGGCTTTTGGAAAGTAAATTTTTTGAATTCTACAACTATATAGGTCTGTTTTTTTCCCAGCTTTTTTCCCGTGCGAATATATATCGGTACTCTGTACCAGGATTCCTGATCAATCAAAAGTTTAACTGCGGCGAAGGTTTCAGTTCGGGAGTTTTTATTGACCCCGGGCTCTTTTTTATAGCTTTCGTATTGTCCCAAAACAAAATTATCTTTTAACGATTGCGGTACTTTAATGGCGGACAAGATGTTGTATTTTTCTCTTTGAAGAGAGCTCGCTTTTTCCGAAATCGGAATCGACATGGTAGTCAGTGCCAATATTTGCAGGAGGTGAGATTGAAGCATGTCTTTTACTATTCCCACTTGTTCAAAATAACCGACTCGGTTTGTAATACCGATGTCTTCCAGCGCTGAGATTTGAATATTTGCAATTTCTTCGCCTTTTAACAGTGTATTTAAGAGGCGATTTGAATGTCGTAGATTAAGAATGCTTTGTATGCCCGATTTTCCAAGATAGTGGTCTAATAAGTATATTTGTTCTTTTTGAAAATAACGTGCGATAAAGTGAAATAATTCTTCCGCGGATTTTGAATCTTTTCCGAAAGGTTTTTCTATAATAAGTCGAATATCTTCATTTTTGGAACGTCTGCTTTCTCCCAGATTTTTTAGGATCGGTTTAAACGTTTGAGGCGGAACGGAAAAGTAAGCGAGGTGGGGGCATTGTTTTTCTCCGGTCAGATCGTCCAGAAATTTTCTATATTCATTATATGATTTCAGATTATCATAATTGCCGGTGAAATAATGGATATGTTCCAGAAGGTCGTTGATAATTTTTTTATCAATATTTTTACCTTCTTTCGTTTCTATGCTTTTGCGGAATTCTTCTCTGAAAGTCCGGTTATCTTTTTGCGTTCTCGCGAATCCAACTATATGAAAATTTTTGGGAAGTCTGTTTTGTTGAGCAAGACTGTAAATCGCGGGGAACAATTTAATTTTGGACAGATCTCCCGAAGCGCCGAATATCGTTAAAGTGAAAGGGGATTTGATTTTATAAATATTCATTTTGTTATTTGTTATTCCATTGCGAATGATAAACACCCGTTGTATCTTTTCTTTCAAACGTGTGCGCGCCAAAGGCGTCGCGCATTGCCTGGATCATGTTGGCATTGCTTTCTTCTTGAGTCATTCCGTCGAAATAATTTAACGCCGAACTTAGTACGGGAATCGGCAACTGGTTTCTCATTGCCACTAACGTGACTTTTCTCAAATTGCCTATATTGCCTTTAAGGTACGATCTGCTCTCCGGTAATTCAAACGTGTGACTATCATTTTTTGATATGTCTTTAAAGCAGTGTTCTAGTTTTTCCAGGAGTTTTGATCTGATGATGCAGCCTCCCTGCCAGATTCTTAATACTTCGGGGATGGAAATATTCCATTTATTGTCCCGCGAAACTGTTTGGATCAGATCAAGACCTTGAGCGAATGATATTATCATCGTGCTGTAGAGAGCGTCGTCAAGAATATGTATAAATTTATCCAGATCCAAATTTTCTTTTTTCAGTTGTTTTTTATAAAAACCGCTTATTCGCATTCTTTTCTCTTTGTTACCGGAAATGATTCGGCTCATTACAGCTTCTGAAATAGTCGGGGCTGAAACAGCATGTTGCATGGCTTCTTCAACCGTCCACATGCCTGTCCCTTTTTGGGATGCTTTGTCCAAAATTTTATTAATCAGATAGCCTGATCCAATATCATCTCTTTTTTGCAGTACGGCCGCTGCCGTTTCAAAAAGAAAGGAATTGAGTTTACTTTGATTGAACCGATGAAATATTTGTCCTATTTGGGGTGCCGGCATGGCGAACATGGTTTTTAAAATATCGTATGCTTCCGCGATGCTTGCCATAATCGCGTATTCAATGCCGTTATGTACGGTTTTTACAAAGTGGCCGCTACCGCCCTCTCCCAGGTAGGTCACACATGGTTTGCCTTTAAAATCCAGGGCCGCGATCGGTTTAAAAATGGGTTCAAGATGATTCCAGGCTTTTTTTGATCCACCCGGCATTAAACTCGGTCCATTAAGCGCACCTTCCTCACCACCCGATATGCCGCATCCGATTAAATCTATGGATCTTTCTTTAAGATATGACTGTCTTGATTCTGTATCGTGATAATTTGAGTTTCCAAGATCGATAATGATATCGTTTTTGTTGAGAAGGGGAATCAGGCTCTCTATTACGTCGTCAATTGCTTGACCCGATTTTATCATTAAAAATATCTTTCGCGGTTTTTCCAGTGAATCAATTAATTCTTTGAGTGTTTTTACTCCTTTAATATGTTCGTTGCCATATTCTTTCAAAAATGCGTCAGTCTTTTTTTTGGTTCGGTTGTATACTGCAACTTTGATTTTTTTGTCAGTTATATTACGAGCCAGATTGGCTCCCATTGCAGCTAGACCGATTATGCCTACTTGTGAAGTATTTTTTTGCATGTTTTTACTATTCCGTTAGATGATATTCCCACTTTTTCGTAAAGGTCGGGGGCTTTCCCGGAAAGTTGATATTCGTGTACTCCCAATGATTCAAATAACTCAGTTTTAAGCTTGTTTAAGGCAAGATGTTTGGCAAATTGCGATGATAATCCGGCGTAGTTATTGTGATCTTCTACTGTCAGGACTTTTCCGGTTTTTTTTATTGACTCGGTTATTGTATGGTCGAATTTTTTAATTGATGAAACGGCTACAATTTCAATCGATAATTCCGGCGATAATCTTTTTAACTCCTCCCAGGCTTTAAGTGCCTCGTGGGTGGTGGCACCGCTTGTAACTATGGTCAGATCATTCCCTTTTCTGACTATATCCGAACGTCCATATTCATATTGATAATGTTTGTCGTAAAAAGGAGTACCATCTTCTTTGGTAATTATCGGATACTTGTGTCTACCCATTCTTACATAGAAATTTCCATAATGTGAAGCGACGTATCTGATGATTCTGTCACACTGGTTGGGGTCCGCGGGTTCTATGATCATGGTATTGAAAAGACCTAAAAATGAAGACATGTCATCTATCGCCTGGTGGGTGGGGCCGTCTTCTCCAACCGAAAGTCCGCAGTGAGTGGCTACCATTTTTACATTTGTTTTGTTGATGTCATTTACTCTCGCCTGATCCTTCGCTCTGGATGTCATGAAGGCTCCGAATGTTGAACAAAAAGGTATAAAATTACCAAGGCTGAGCCCGCCGGCCAGTGATACCATGTGTTGTTCGGCTATTCCTACTTCTATGTGCTGTTTAGTTAATTCTTCCGCAACGAATTTTGTCATATTGGATCCGCGCAGGTCGGCTGAGATAGCAATTACTTGTGAATTATTTTTGGCCAGGTCGAGCAGTGCTTTTCCGTAAGCGGTTCTTGAATCGATGCTCTCATCTTTTGTATACAATACGGGGTCCCCAATATTGATTGATATGGGGGTAAGACTTTCCACAAATTCCGGTATCGGCGGTTCCCACTTGGTCATCTGTTTGATTTGTTCCACGTCCGCGGTTTCTTGATCATTTAATTCCAACTGTTTAAGCGCCTCATCCGCGGCGTTTGGTTTTGGCGCGTTACCATGCCATATCGGCTTCATGTTTTTTCCTTCTTTTTCCATGTAATCCACGCCTTTACCCATTAAGGTGTGACCGATAATGACGGTTGGTTTATCCGATTTATATGCTTTTGACAAAGAGTTCCACATTTTCGCGAAATCATGTCCGTCAACTTCAAGTACATTCCAGTCAGCCGATTTAAAGACATCAGGCAGATTGATCGGCATAATTTCTTTCAGACTGGCTGTTAACTGGACTTCGTTATAGTCGATAAAAAGAATTAAATTGTTTAATTTGTATTTATTGGCGTAATGCATCATTTCGTAAACCTGTCCTTCTTGGGCTTCACCGTCTCCCATCATTGTAAAAACTTTTTTGTCGCTACCGTTTAATTTTTCGGCATGAGCAAAAGCGGCTCCGACTGAAACTCCGATACCTAGCGGCCCCGTTCCGTAATTTACCCCTCTTACGTGGCGGGTTACGTGTCCTTCATATGGGCTGTTAATTTGTCGGAATGTGTCTATTACTTCTTTTTTCGGGATCCATCCCATTTCCGCCAATATGCCGTATACGGCGGGTGAAATGTGACCATGAGAGATTACGACTTTTTCACCTGTTTGACCGACTATATTGCTATATATGAGAGTAAGGTAGTCAATGCTGGATAGTGAACCGCCCGGGTGTCCGCTTTGTGATTGTTTTAACATTGAAATGATCGTGCGCCTGCATGATTTTGCCACGGATGAAAGCATTCTAATTTGTTGTTCAGTGAGGTTATCTTCGATTTTTGGTAATGGATTAGTCATTGCTTAATAGTTGTTTAGTGATTTTTTTGGATAATTCTACACCCGGTTGATCGAATGCGTTGATATTAAATAATTCACCAAGAAAGGCGGTGGATGCTTCAAAAAGCATCAATAATTCACCCAGGGTTTGTTCATCGATGCGGTCTATATTAAGTGTTATGTTGGGTCTGTCGTTTTGGGTGAGGGCCTTTACGGTGCCTTCCATTTCTTTTTCGATTAATTTGTTGAACGTGACGCCGTTAAGATATGATACTGATTTTTCTTTAGGATAAGGTAATGGGATTTTGATTTTTTTAGTGAGTTTATTTACTTTAATGAACATGTGCAGTTTGTCATTGGGACCTTCATTGTAAAGTTGGCTTTGAGAGTGCTGGTCGGTCGTGCCGAGGGCGTTAACGGGAGTTATTCCGGTGTAGACATTTTTTCCTTTATTATTCTTTTTTTTGCCGATGCTTTCAGCCAGTAGTTGTCTGTACCAATCTGTAAATTTTATCAGTTTTTGGGCGTATGGAGTCATGACGTTGATCGTTTTACCTTTGCCGGCTAGTAAAAACTGAATCACAGCAAGTTTGAACGGCATGTTTTTTTGTGCATTTTTATTTAAAAATTGATCCCGCATATTTCGCGCGCCTTTAAGTAAAGCATCAATGTCTATGCCGATCATGGCGGCGGGAAGTAATCCGACAGCTGAGAGCACGGAAAATCTTCCACCCACGTTTTCAGGTACCGGGAAATTAAGAAACTGTTCTTTTTCCGCGATTTGTCTTAAGAGACCGTTTTTCGGATCGGTAATGAAAACAAAGTGATCCTGAATTCTATAATTTGTTTTTTTATAGAGGTCTTTAAAGTAGAAGAATTGTGAAATTGTTTCGGGTGTTGAGCCGGATTTCGTAACTACAATGAAAAGAGTTTTGGATAAATCAATGATATCTTTAATCTCTTCAATTATTACGGGATCGATATTGTCAAGAACGTGAAGGTCGCAGGGTTTAAAAAGGTGAGTTAAGCTTTGTTTAAGACAAATTGTGCCGAGAGCGGAACCTCCCGTTCCCAAAACCACTATGTGTTGATATTGCGCAGATTTTTCTTTTACGATTTTTTTTATTTCGCTAACAATATTATGGTCATCGATCGTTTGATAAAAGCCAAGATCTTTTGAACGTATTGATTCCAGGTGTTTGGGTAACATTTGATAGATTCGCTCAAGTTCGTGATTTGTCAGTCCATGTTCGGTACTAATCCGACTTAAATTGTCGATATTTAACGAGATCATTTTTATAATATTTATTGAACCGATTTTACTTTTTCAAAATCGGCTAGGAATTTTGTCAGGCCGATATCGGTCATTGGGTGTTTAATAAGTTTGTCCAAAACATCTGGAGGCATGGTGGCAATTTGAGCTCCCATCTTGGCTGAATCGATAATGTGTCTTGGGTGTCTTGTGGAAGCTACAAGGATTTCGGTATCAAAGTCATAATTGGCGTACATTTGAGAGATTTCATAAATAAGATCCATGCCGTCTTGTGAAATATCATCAAGTCTTCCTATAAATGGGGAAACAACCGTGGCTCCGGCTTTCGCGGCCAAAAGGGCCTGACCCGAGGAAAAAATTAGTGTTTGGTTTATGTGTATACCTTCTTGGGAAAGTGTTTTACACGCTTTTAATCCGTTTTCCGTCATGGGCAGTTTAACGTAAATGTTTTTATGCCACGCGGCTACTTTTTTGCCTTCTTCAACCATTCCTTCAAAATCCGTCGAAATAACTTCGGCGCTGATAGGTCCGTCCACAACTTCGGCGATTTCTTTGATTCTGGTTTCCATGGAAACGCCTTCTTTGGCTACAAGTGATGGATTTGTTGTTACACCGTCAACAACTCCCCAGGCCGCGTATTTTTTTATGGCTTCAAGATCCGCCGTGTCTAAAAAGAATTTCATGATGAAAATTTACAAAATATTTTTAGTTGTGATCACTATAAGGTTTTAGTAATTTATGGACAATATTAAAGCTGATTTTTTAACATTTTACATATGAAGAAGGCTTTTTTTGTGGTCGTGTTAGTTTTATGCGTGTCGGCGGGCTTTTATTATTGGTCTAATTTTTATAATGGTTCGGAAAATGTTTTGAATGAAAATAATAGTGAAATTAAATCAACGAACGCAGATGAAATTTTTGAAAATAGTAACGAAACGGCTTTAAATGATGAGCAAAAGTTATTGGAAAAGATAAATAGAAACAAACTGGTTCAGGGTTGTCTGGACGGAAAAGATTGCATACCTTCTATTGATGATCCTAAATTTGTATCCGCGAACTCGGCATCTTCATTTATTGAAAATGATGAGATGGTTATTGGATTAAATATAGGAGGTGAGTTTAAAGCATATCCTGTTAAGATTTTAAACTGGCATGAGATTGTTAATGACAAAATCGGTGATAAATATGTGGCAGTGACATTTTGCCCGCTATGTTTTACAGGGGTCGCTTATGAAAGGGTTATAGAAGATCAACCGGTGGAATTTGGAGTGTCCGGTTATTTGCTGAATTCGAATCTTGTGCTTTATGACCGAACGACAGACTCTTTATATGAACAGCTTACGGGGGAAGCATTGACTGGTCCGCGCATAGGTGAAAAATTGAATAAGATTACTGCGTGGACAATGCCGTTCGGCTTATGGAAAAGAGATCATCCGGACACTCTGGTTCTATCCGTCGATACGGGATTTGAAAGAGATTACGATCTTTATCCCTATGGAGAATATAAGGATTCGAAAGAGATTTACTTTGCTTTGGAAAATGCCGACAATAGACTGTTTGAAAAAGATTTGATTGCGGGAGTTACAATCGGTGACAAGTCAAAGGCTTATCCGTTTTCCGTATTAAGAGAAAATTATTCCGACGGGGGACAGTTTGAAGATACGGTTGGCGGTCATCCCGTTTTGATAAAATGGGATAATCAAAAATTTGAAGCTGTTGATACCGTTAAAGATCAACAAGTGGTTCCTGTAACCGCTTATTGGTTTGCGTGGGCCGCGTTTAATCCGGGTACAGAAATTTACGATAATTAATTTTTGGTTACAATGTTTTTTTAAAGAGATATTCGTAATTGTGTTTTTTGGGTTTATTTAACCGCCATCTGGCTTCTTTTTTGTCCGACGCCCACAAAATCAACAGACACTTCAAGTAGTTCTTCGATTTTTTTAACATAATCTTTGGCCCGAGTTGGAAGTTTATTGATCTTTGTGGTTGTTGAAGTATCTTTTTTCCAGCCTGGCATTTCGATGTATTCAATGTCCACTTCATCAAGTATTTCAGCGGAAGCGGGAAAGTTTTTCAAGGTCTGTCCTTTGTGTTTATAAGCGACAGCTATTTTTAAAGTATCCATGCCGTCCAAAACATCAAGTTTGGTTAGATTGATACTTGTCATGCCGTTTAGCCTTGCCGAATATTTGGAAGCCACGGCGTCAAACCAGCCGCATCTTCTTGGACGGCCTGTGGTAGCGCCGAATTCACCTCCTTTTTTTCTGATAGATTCACCGGTTTCATTTTCCAGTTCGGTGGGGAAGGGGCCGGCACCTACTCTGGTCATGTATGCTTTCATAATGCCTATAACCGCGGTGAAGTTTGAAGGGGCCAATCCCGTACCGCTGGTTATGCCTCCTATGGAAGCGTTGGATGAGGTGCAGTATGGGTAAGTACCATGGTCGATATCAAGTAAGGTCCCGTTGGCTCCCTCTAAAAGAATTTTTTTGCCTTCACCGATAGACTTATTTAAGTAATCTCCGGTGTCAATTATCATTGGTTTGATAGTTGAAAGAAGGTTATTGTAGTATTCTATTTCGGTATTAACGTCGAATTTAAAATTATATATTTTTTGCAGGTTCGCGACGTTGGCTCTGATTTTTGCTTCGAACCGTTCAAAATTTAAAAGTTCATGCGCGCGGATTCCGGTTCTGCTCATCTTGTCCGTGTATGCGGGGCCGATACCTCTTTTAGTTGTTCCAACCTTGTTTTTTCCTTTCGCCTCTTCCTGAAGACCGTCGATAATTTTGTGATACTCGAACACAAGATGCGCGCTGTCCGATATAAACAATCTTCCATTCACTGCGATATTGTTGTTTTTTAGAAATTTAATTTCTTCCATTAATGTTGGTAGATGCACAACGCAGCCATTTCCAATAACGCCGACAACATTGGGATATAGCATGCCGGAGGGTAGTAAATGAAAAATAAACTTTTTGGTCTCGTTTTCTTGAACGGGATCTTGGATGTATACGGTGTGGCCGGCGTTGGCTCCGCCTGCGGCTCTGGCAACTATTCCATATTCCCGGGACATGATGTCTATTAATTTACCTTTGCCTTCATCTCCCCATTGTCCGCCCAGGATTACCACTGCTTGACCATATTTGTCGGCGATGTTGTTTGTCATAAAAATAGAAAGTTAGAATTGTTCGCTCCAAATATATCATATATATTGGACGTGTAATTAAATAATTTTTTAAATTATGATTTCATTACATGATATCAAAGCACAGATACCAAATTGTCTCGATGGTACAGATTTTTCAACATTGGGTGAGAAATATGAAGGCAAAGTTCGTGATAATTATACCAAGGGAGATAAGAGGTTTATTATTGTGACTGACAGACTTTCCGCTTTTGACAGGATTGTTTGTCTGATTCCGTTTAAAGGACAGGTTTTAAATCAGATGGCGAAATTTTGGTTTGAGGAAACGAAGGATATTATTGGTAATCACGTTATTGAGTTTCCGGATCCGAATTTGGTTGTGGTCAAACAGTGTAAACCTTTACCGATTGAAATGGTGGTAAGGGGGTATATTACCGGAGTAACAACAACCAGCGCGTGGTATAATTATGAAAGAGGTGTCAGGAGTTTTTGCGGGAATGAGTTGCCGGACGGATTAAAGAAGAATCAAAAATTTGATCAACCTATATTGACGCCTTCTACAAAAGCTTTGCAGGGAGATCACGATGAATCGGTTTCAAAAGAAGAACTGCTGGCAAGAACGGATTTAACGGAAAATCAATATAATAAGATCGCGGACGCTTCTTTAAAACTTTATCAAAGAGGAGTGGAAATCGCTGCCAAGCACGGGGTAATTTTGGTGGATACTAAATATGAGTTCGGTATGACTGATGACGGTGAAATTGTGCTTATAGATGAAATACATACACCGGATTCATCAAGATTCTGGTTCGCCGATGAGTATGATAAAAGATTTGAAAAGGGAGAAGAGCAAAAGAAAATTGATAAAGAGTATTTAAGGGAATGGCTTGTTAATGAGAAGGGGTTTAGGGGCGAGGGGCAAATTCCCGCTATTCCTGACGATATTAAGGTTGAAACAGCAAAAAGATACATTGACGCTTATGAGTTAATAACAGGGTTGAGTTTTGATGCTGAAGTTGGCAATGTAAAAGAAAGACTTTCGAAAAATCTAAATAAATATTTATAAGTAATTAAATCAATATGGAAAAACTTGTACCTATTTTACTGGGATCGGAGAGTGATCGCGATTGGGCTAAGAAGATTTCAGACGGACTTGAAGAGTGGGCTATTTCTTATGAAATTAAAGTATTGTCAGCGCATAAGGTGCCGGAAAAGTTGGTGGAGTTGATTGGAAGGTACAATGAGTTTGAAGGTGAAATTGTTTATGTGACTATTGCCGGCCGTTCCAACGGTCTTTCCGGCTGTACAGCGGGTTCCAGTATACATCCGGTGATCGCGTGTCCCCCTTATAGAGATAAAACAGACATGATGGTTAATATAAATTCAACGTTGCAGATGCCATCCGATACACCGGCATTAACAGTACTAGATCCTGTAAATGTTGTTTTGTCTATTGTCAGAATTTTTGCGTTGAATGACGAGAAATTGAAAAATACATACAAAGAACATCTGCAAAAAGTAAAAGATTCATTTAACGTTTAAAATATGAGCGAAACATTGGATAGTATTTCGCCTCTCGATGGCAGGTATGGTGATAAAGTTTCTGAACTGAGACCTTTTTTCTCAGAGGCGGCTTTGATGAAATACCGGATGTTGGTTGAAATTGAGTGGTTCATTTTTTTATGCAATCAGGTTAAGTTGAAAGGTACAAAATTTTGGAAATCTCGAGAGCTTAAAGATTTGAGAAGTGTTTATGAATATTTTGATTTTGTGGACGCGGCAAGGGTGAAGGAAATTGAAGCTACAACGAATCATGATGTAAAAGCTGTTGAATATTTGATAAAAGAGAAACTTAAAGGTAGCGTGTTCGAGCCTTATCTTGAATTTATTCATTTTGGATGCACTTCCGAAGATATTAATAACCTTTCATACGCCCTGATGATTAAAGGGGGAGTTGAAAAATTGGTTTCGGTATTAACTGGTGTTATGGAATTTTTGTATGAAATGGCCAAGAAGAATAAAACTTTAGCAATGATGTCAAGGACGCACGGTCAGCCGGCTTCGCCCACCACATTGGGAAAAGAAATGGTTAATTATGTTGCCAGGCTGGAGAGGCAATTAAATCAACTTAAAGGTATCTCTGTAATGGGTAAAATTAATGGTGCTGTTGGTAATTTTAACGCACATGTTTTGGCATACGCAAGGGTTGACTGGATGAGTGAGAGTAAAAAATTTATACAGGGGCTGGGTCTTGATTATAGCGCTTATACAACTCAGATTGAACCTCATGATTTTGTCGCTGATATTTGCGACAACCTTAAAAGGGTAAATACTATATTAATAGATTTTAACAGAGATATTTGGACATATATCAGTATAGGATATTTCAAACAAAAGGTAAAAAAAGGAGAGGTCGGTTCTTCGACCATGCCTCATAAGGTAAATCCGATTGATTTTGAAAATAGCGAAGGTAATCTGGGATTGGCAAATTCGTTGTTAAAATATTTTTCGGAAAAATTACCTATTTCCAGAATGCAGCGGGATTTGACAGACTCAACTACTTTGAGAAATGTGGGTTCTGCATTGGCTTATTCTATGTTGGCGTATAAAAATTGTATTCAAGGTTTGAATAAGCTGGAAGTTAACAAAAAATTGATTGAAAGCGATTTAAATGATAACTGGGAGCTTTTGGCGGAACCTATTCAAACGGTGATGCGAAAATATAAACTTCCCGGTGCGTATGAAAAATTAAAAGAATTGACAAGAGGTAAGAAATTGACGCAGAAAGGTATGCAGAAATTTGTTGATACTCTAGATTTGCCGGCAGTCGAGAAAAAGAAGTTGAAAGCTTTGACTCCACCAAAGTATATTGGTTTGGCTGTTAAGCTTGTTGATGATTATAAACCAAATTTTTAGTAGTGTATGATTCTTTCGGATAAAGATATTATAGCAAAAATTAAGGTGGGGGATATTGGCGTGGGTGCACCCGACGTCGATTATCTATCCAACATTGGAGCTTCTTCCATGGATTTAAGGCTCGGAAAGTATTTTAAAGTTTATGATCATGCCAGAAACGCGTTGCTGGATCCGCGCGATCCGTCCACTTTTAAAGACATTGCGAAACTTATTGAGATTGATGATGAGAATACGCCTTTTATTGTTCAACCGAATGAATTTGTTTTGGGTGTTACTTTGGAAAAAATTAGAATTGCGGATGATTTGGTCGCCAGGGTGGAAGGAAGAAGTTCCTTGGGCAGGCTGGGTATTATTGTTCATTCAACCGCGGGTTTTGTTGACGCAGGTTTTGAAGGCACCATCACTCTTGAGATAACAAATATTAACAGAATGCCAGTTGCTCTGTATCCTGGCATGAGAGTTTGCCAGCTGGCTTTTGAAACAATGTCATCCAGGGCGGAAGTTCCTTATAATAAAAAATTCAGTTCAAAATATCAGGGGCAAGAGTATCCGGAAGAAAGCCGGATAACCGCAGATCCGCGATTTGTAAATTAGTAGCCGGTTTTATTTTTCTTTTAAAATTCTAACGCGAGGTTTGTTGCATTTGAATTTCCATGACCATTTTACGGGCAATTTATTGTGTGATGACGTGTGATGTTTTGAGCACGTATTGTAAAAGACAGCATTTAATGTATATTCCAAGCTGCAATAGCTTAATAAAGATGCTATAATGTTAAGGTATAAAAAGTAAAAATATGTTTAAAAAAGTTAACCCAAAACAGAGTTTTCCCAACCTTGAAAAAGAAGTCTTAAAATATTGGGATGAACATAAAATTTTTGAAAAGTCCGTAAAGCAAAGGGCGGGAGAAAAAAAGTTCGTATTTTTTGACGGGCCGCCTTTCGCAAATGGTTTGCCGCATTATGGGCATATTCTGGCTTTGTCTATAAAAGATGCTGTTACAAGGTATTGGACGATGAAAGGTTATTATGTTCCACGTACAAACGGTTGGGATTGTCACGGTTTACCTGTGGAATATGAGATTGAAAAGGATCTGGGGCTTTCCGGGAAAAAGGATATCGAGGAGTTGGGCATAGAAACATTCAATAATAAATGCAGGGAAAGCGTATTTAAATATACTCAGGATTGGCAGACTCTTTTTAAGAGGCTTGGTAGATGGGTTGATTTTGAAAAAACGTATGCCACTTTGGATAACACTTATATTGAATCAATTTGGTGGGTTTTTAAACAGCTATGGCTTAAAGAGATGGTTTATAAGGGGTATAAGAGTATGCATATATGTCCCCGTTGTGAAACTCCGCTTTCCAATTTTGAAGTCAGTCAGGGATATAAAGATGTTACGGATATTTCGGTTACGGCGAAGTTTAAATTGGTAGATGAAGATGTTTATATGCTGGCATGGACAACCACACCATGGACTTTGCCGGGTAATGTGGTGCTGGCGATCGGTCCTAAAATTAAATACGTGAAAGTGGGTGTTAAATATGATGACGGCCTTGAAGAAGTTTATATTGTGGCCAAGGATCTGCACGAAAAAGTTTTTGAAGGTCTCAATTATAATGTTCTTGAAGAGATTAAGGCGAAAGATCTGGAAGGAAAAAAATATGAACCGTTGTTCGATTATTATAAAGACGAAGTATCTGATAACGGTTATAAAGTTTGTGTGGCCGATTTTGTTTCGACCGAAGATGGTACGGGAATTGTTCATATAGCTCCGATGTTCGGTGAAGAAGACTACAATCTTTCACGTGTTTATGATTTGCCATTGGTGCAACACGTGGCTATGGACGGGACGTTTAATAAAGAAGTGAAACACTGGGCCGGGAAATTCGTGAAGGGTCAGGATCAGAATATTGTGGATTATCTGCGGAATGAGGGTTTGGAGTTTAAACACGAAAATTACAGACACAGCTATCCGCATTGTTGGAGATGTGATACGCCCTTATTAAATTACTCCACCAGGTCATGGTTTGTTAAAGTAAGCGATTTGAAGCCTCGACTTTTGAAAAATAATAAAAAAATCAGATGGCAACCTCCGCATATACAGCAGGGCAGGTTTGGCAGGTGGCTTGAAGGCGCGAGAGATTGGGCTATTTCAAGGAACAGATTTTGGGGGGCGCCAATGCCCGTATGGGAGTGCGAAGAAGGACATACCGAGTGCATAGGCTCGATTGCGGAGTTGAAAGAAAGAAGCGGCGGAAAATTACCGCATCGAAATGAAGAACTTGACCTTCATAAGCCATATATTGATGAAATAACTTTTGAATGTCCAAAATGCGGTAAGCAAATGAGAAGAATCCCCGAGGTGCTGGATTGTTGGTTTGAAAGCGGATCTATGCCATACGCGCAGCTGCATTATCCTTTTGAAAATAAACAGGAATTTGAAGATAATTTCCCGGCAAATTTTATTGCCGAAGGTTTGGATCAAACGAGAGGTTGGTTCTACACATTGCATGTGTTGGCGTCGGTTATCTTTGATAAACCGGCTTTTAACAATGTTATTGTAAACGGAATTTTATTGGCGGCGGACGGAGAAAAACTGTCAAAGCGTAAAAAAAATTACCCGGATCCTAGCGTACTTTTTGAAACCAAGGGTGTGGATTCGATGAGAATGTTTATGTATTCTTCAACTGCGCCTCTGGCTGAAGATGTAAGGTTTTCCGAAAAACATGTGGAAGAAGTCGTTAAAAAATTTACTTTGACCGTATGGAACGCCTACAGTTTTTTTGTTACATACGCCAATATAGATAAATGGACTGCGAATCATGGAGAAGAATTTTTTGAAACGGAAAATAAACTGGATCAATGGATTATGTCGGAACTGCATCAGTTAATAAAGACTTCCACACAAGAAATGGACGATTACAACTTGACCAAAGCGGTAAGACCGATGATGGATTTCGCGGATAAGCTTTCGAATTGGTACATCAGGCGTTCCAGAAGACGTTTTTGGAAGAGCGAAAATGATGATGACAAATTTGGTGCTTATTGGACTCTGTATACGGTTTTAACGGAATTTAGCAAAATTATGGCACCGTTCATGCCGTTTTTGTCTGAAGAAATTTATCGAAATTTAACAGGCGGTGAGTCCGTACATCTTGCGGATTGGCCAACGTATAACGTTAAATTTATTAAGCCGGATGTGAATAAAGAAAATCAGCTCATAAGAACTATAGTAACGATGGGGCATTCGGTCAGGGATAAGGCCAATATTAAGGTCAGGCAGCCGCTTGCGCTTGTGCAGATTGCTTTGCCGGCCAATATCAACAAAAAATCCGTATTGGATCAAAAAGAAGTGATCCTTGAAGAATTGAATGTTAAAGATCTTGAACTATTGAAAGACGCCCGGGATGTGATTACAAAAATAGTGATGCCGAACGCCAGAGTTTTGGGGCCGAAATACGGTTCAAAGGTGCAGGAAATGATAAAGAAGGCCAAGGCCGGAGAGTTTGAGGTTGATAAAAATGGGGATGTTAAAATAGGTGATTTTGTCTTAAGCGGAGAAGAAGTTGATGTGGGTTTTAAGGGTAAGGAAGGTTATGATGTGGCATCAATGGATGGTGTATCTGTAGTTTTGGATACAACCGTCTCTGGTGAATTGCAAAAAGAAGGACACGCCAGAGATATTGTCAGGCAGATACAGGATCTTAGAAAAGAAGCCGGATATAATGTCGATGACAGAATTTATATTTTTGTTGAGGGTGAAGGGGATTTGAAATTAGCGGTTAAGGACTTTGCCGATTATATTAAAAGGGAAACTTTAGCGATTGAACTTCAGGATGCAGGGGATTTTGAGTGGGATAAGGAAAAGGTTGTGAATTTGGCAGGCGGTACTGTCAAAATAGCCGTTAGAAAATGATCATAGCCGTGAGTCTTGTGATTTAGGGCTCAAAATGTTAAATTTTTGTTATGCTGAATAAGATTATCGTGGGAGTTGTTTTAAACGGGCTGGCTTTGTATCTGGTTACGAAGTTTACGCCCGATATCAGTTATACGGGTGGTGTCGCTTTTTTCGTGCTCAGCGGACTTATAATCGGTGGACTAAATACATTCGTTAAACCTTTAATGAAATTATTATCATTTCCGGTAATAGTTTTGACAGTCGGCCTTTTTTCTTTTGTTATTAACGCAATCATATTCTGGTTGACCGTACAGGCGGTGAATGCTATTAGTATTGCCGATATTTCCGTAACGGTAACGGATCCTCTGACGTATTTGTGGGGGGCTCTGATATTTGGAATCGTCAACTGGGTACTTCATATATTCATTCATAATAAATAATATGAGATCAGCTTTAATTGTTATTCAACTCATCGTTTCGGTACTGTTTATCATTTCGGTACTTGTCCAAAATAAGGGGTCCGGACTTTCCGGGGCGTTGGGAGGTCAGGATACAACTGTTCAGTCCACAAAAAGAGGGGCGGAAAAAGTGGTTTATAAGGCTTCGATTATATTGGGCATAATGTTTGTTTTGCTTTCTCTTTCGTTTATTTTTGTTCCCTAAATTAAATCATGGCTTTTCAATGGAAGACGCTCCTTAGAGTGTTGCGTTTATATAGCATTGAAGAAAAGGTTATAAGTCTGGTTCTGGGTATTTTGGTGCTCGGTTTGATCGGTCACAGCGCTGTTGATTTTTTTAGAAACCCGGGGTTGTTTACGGATGAAGGAGGTACTTACACGGAAGGATTGGTTTCCGATAAACCGGTTATTTTAAATCCATTATATGTGGATTTTTCGGACGCTAACAGGGAAGTCTCAGGGTTGATTTTTAACGGATTAACAAAATATGATCCGGACTTGGGAGCTTTTGTCGGTGATCTTGCTAATTTGTCGATCAATGAAGAAGGTACTGTTTACACGTTTAAGCTGAAAGATAATATTTTTTGGCATGACGGAGAAGCTTTGACAGCCGACGATGTTTATTTCACATATCACGATATTATTCAAAATGAAGATTTTCAGAATCCTGTAATAAAAGCCAATTTTGACGGTGTTGAAATCAAGAAGACCGATGAGAGTACTGTGGAATTTGTCTTAAATAAACCAAATTCTTTTTTTATTACTAATTTGAATGTCGGAGTTTTACCGAAACATTTGCTTCAGGATACGGCGGTCATGGATTTACCCCAGGATCAGTTCAATTTACAGCCGATTGGGACGGGGCCTTATAAAGTACAACAGGCCGTTGAGTCTACGGATGATGGTAGGCAGAGATTTTTTTTGACTTTAAATGAGGATTATTTTGGCAAGATGCCAAGTATTGAAAATATTAGATTTCATGTTTACATGGCCAGCGATCTGCTGGCTCAGGAAAAAGGCACTGTAAACGTGATTGCCAAAGTACCGAAAGAAATTATGTCTGAAATTGAAGAGAGTAATCGTTTTTGGTTTATAAGTTATGAATTACCGCAATACACGGCGGTTTTTATTAATATGAACAATGATGTTTTACAGAAGGAAAAGGTTAGAATCGCTATGCAAAAAGCTATAGACAAGACAAAACTTTTAGAAACATTACATAATAAGACTGTCGTTGATACACCGTTAATGGAACTTGATCAAAGTGAATGGCTTTATCAATCAAATGTTGAAGAGGCTAACGGAGCTTTATTTGATAGCGGTTATAAATATGACGATTCGGAAGAAAATGGATATAGAAAAACGTCCGAAGGTGAAAATTTGAGGTTTGTAATGCTGGTCAGGCAGCTTGAGCAGGGGACTTCTTCAGCGGATGATATTGAAGCCGTTGTTAATTTTCTTGCGGATTCATGGAAAAAGATCGGTGTAGAGATTGAAGTGCAGTACGTTGGTGTCGATGAATTTGGTCAACGGGTACAGAACAGAGATTACGATCTTTTGTTAACGGGTGAAAGTCTTGGCTATAATCTGGACACTTATTCGTATTGGCATTCTAGTCAGGCTGATGGTAATGGTCTAAATTTGTCGAATTATAAGAGTTTCGCGGCTGACAGTCTGATTGAAAAGATAAGAAAAACGTTTGATCAGGATGAAAAAGAAGAATTGTTAGAAGATCTTGCAAAAGAAATTTCGGAAGATGTGCCGGCGATATTTATGTACAGACCAAGTTATACTTTCGCGACCGATAATAAAGTAAAAAATATTGAACTGCAGAATCTTGCTTATCCCAGTGACAGGTTTGTGGATATAGCTAATTGGTGCATTAAATGTGATTAGTTTTGGTTAGGAACTTTACTTTTTAGTATATTTAAATTATAAAAAGACAGCTAATATTTAATTAAATCGATATGGAAGTATTGTTTTTACAAAATGTGTCAGGCGTGGCCCGAAAAGGTGAGATTAAAAATGTGAAAGAGGGTTATTTTAAGAATTTTCTTGCTCCCAGAAAAATCGCGGTAATGGCCTCTGGAGCTGTAAAAAAACAGGCTGAAAAAATGAGGAAAAACGCAGTTATTCAAAAAGAACGCCTGCTTGAAGAGGCAAAAGAAGTGGTTAAAAAAATAGATGGAAAGGTCGTAGTTATCAATGCCAAAGCGACCGGTGATAAATTATACGGTTCAATAACGGAAAAAGAGGTTGCAGATGTTTTGGAAGGCGCTACTAAAGTGAGACTAGAAAAAAGCCATATTATCATGCCGGAACATATTAAAACCATAGGTGTTCATGAAGTTCCGCTTAAGATTGCAGAGGGAGCTGAAGCTACAATAAAACTTGAGGTTAAAGGTGAAGAAAAATAAATATTTGGGAATAGATTTTGGTTCGAAAAACGTTGGTATAGCCGTTTCGGATAGTAGCAATGTTGTTTTTATGCGGGGAGTAGTTAAGGGAGGCGGAAAATTAACCGATATTTTTGAGAAGATTTATCGCTTATGTGTTGAAGAAAAAATTAATACGGTTGTTTTTGGCGTGCCATATGGCCCTCAAAGAGAAGAGTCTGCTCAGGCACAGAGAATGAAGCGCTTGGGGCGTTCACTGATAGAGTATTTGAAAAACCGTGATTTAGAGATTGATCTGGTTTTTGAAGATGAATCTTTTTCCACATTTGAAGCTGAAAAATTATCCGGTTTGGTATCTGATATGCATTTTGACGCAAGACATTCGGATCATGAGATTGCCGCCAAGGTGATTTTGGAAAAATATCTAGATAGAATTTAGTAAGGTTTTAACTAATAATTTATTTATTTATAACGTTTTTTTAGCTATAATTAGCTAAGAATATATTTTTTATTGATGGAAGTTGTAAATATTATATTGAATTTGATCTTGGTTCTGACGGGAGTTCTTTTGTTACGCGTTTTGATGGAAGTTTATATAGCTTATTCGCAAAAAAAATGTGTTTTAAAGGAACCGATGATGACTGTTTCTGTAAGAGTTGCGCGCGATAATGAAACGGGCCCGATTGTGGCGGAGCAAATTTTTTCCACTATTCACGGTATTTCTTATGAATTATCATTTTGGGACAGGTTGCGCGGTAAAAATGTTGATAGAATCAGTTTTGAAATAGCCAACGTGGAAAGGAGTATACGTTTTTACGTACATTTTCCGGTAAAACTTAGGAATTTGGTCGAAGGGCAGATTTATGCTCAATATCCGAGTGTTGAGATCACGGAGGTTGTAGATTATTGCAGTCCCGGTCAAGTTGAAGTATGCGAAGGAGAGGCTATGAAACAGACGGAAAGTGTTTCATCGGTTACTTCGGTCGTTAAATCCGAACAGATTCTTGATAAAAAAATCGAAAGGGATTATTTAAAGATTGATGATTTTAAATATGCGGTGGGGGTTGATTTGGTTCTTAATGATGCCGATATTTATCCGATTAAAAGATATCCCCAGTTTGAAGATAAAATGGCAAAGGTGGTTCTTGATCCATTGGCAGCCATTACTTCCTCGTTGGCAAAATTTAACGATCCCGACGAGCAGGCATGGATTCAGATAGTGGTCAGGCCTTTGCAGGATAAATGGCGTGTTGTTTTTACTAAATGTATAAAGATAATAAAGAAAGGTGTTTTTTTGAATATTGAGAAGTTTCAAAAATTGTACGCCAAAGCATATTGTACCAGAAATAAGTTTGTCAGGATTCTTTTGTTTCCTGTATATTGGAGTTTCGCATTGCAGGGGGTAAAGGCAGGTAAGGTAAGTACATTAGCAGGTAAAGATAATGAGGGAGTTGAAGAACAAATGTCTAAGTCCCACGATCGTGAAACGGCGATGGTCGCCGCAATTGATAAGGTCGGGAAGCTTCTGTACGAAGCTAATTTAAGAATCGTATATGTGCCGAAGGACGCGAATAAAGAGGTCGCCATGGTTAAATTAAGGGAAATAGCGGGGTCGTTTAAGCAGTTTAATATCCCCCAGCTTAACGGTTTTATGATCAGCGAATTTACGAAAGGTGAAGAAGCTGTCAAGCGGTTCAGGAATCGTGAAATTAATAACGGTTTTGTATTGAATGTAGAAGAGTTGGCAACGGTTTATCATTTGCCGAACGTGACGGTTACCACCCCCAATATATATTGGGTGAGATCAAAAAGATTGGAACCACCTGGTGATTTGCCGACACCGGAAAAATTAAAGGAAGATGAACTTACTATTCTCGGAAAGACGAATTTCAGGGGGAGTGATCAGACATTTGGAATCAAGACACCTGACAGACGAAGGCATATGTACATAATAGGTAAAACCGGTATGGGTAAATCGACGTTGCTGGAGAATATGATTTATTCCGATATAATGGGGGGAAGGGGAGTGGCGGTTATTGATCCACACGGTGATTTGGCTGACGCGGTGTTGGATTTCGTGCCGTCGCATCGTACCAATGAAGTTGTTATTTTTGACCCCGCCGATAGGAATTTCCCGGTGGCTTTCAATATGTTGGAGAATATTGATCCATCGCTTAATAGTATAGTATGTTCAGGTTTGGTGGGGATTTTTAAGAAGATTTACGGCGACAGTTGGGGACCAAGGCTGGAACATATTTTAAGGAATACTATTTTGTCCTTATTGGAATATCCGGGAACCACAATGCTGGGTATACCACGAATTTTGCAGGACAGTCAGTTTAGGGGGCGTGTTGTCAGAAAAATTTCAGATCCGATTGTTAAACGCTTCTGGGAGGATGAGTTTGAAAAAATGGAGCCAAGACAGAGGATAGAAGCGATTTCTCCTATTTTGAACAAAGTGGGTCAGTTTTTGTCATCACCCATTATGCGTAATATCCTGGGACAACCGAAAAGTGCTGTTGACTTAAGATTTGCCATGGATAAAGGGAAAATTGTGATAGTTAATCTTTCCAAGGGGAAAATCGGTGAGGATATATCTTCTTTGTTGGGAGCCATGATGATTACTAAGTTTCAGCTGGATGCTATGAGTCGTGCCAGTATACCTGAAAAAGACCGTAAAGATTTTTATTTGTATGTGGATGAGTTTCAGAATTTTGCTACTGATTCTTTTGCCACTATTTTATCGGAGGCCAGAAAATATAAGTTGAATCTTACGATGGCTAATCAATATATCGCGCAGATGCCGGACGAGGTAAGAGACGCTGTGTTTGGTAATGTGGGCACCATATTTTCATTTCAGGTGGGATTTGATGACGCCGAGTATATATCGGGGCAATACGGTGAAGAAGTTTTACCCAATGATCTTGTTTCGTTAAGTAAGTTTTCGGCATATACCAGATTGTTGATCGACGGTATGCCGTCAAAGACTTTTTCATTGGATACGCTACCTCCTCCGGAATTAACGTTTGAGAAGGGGAGACGGGATAAAGTTATAAAATTGGCGAGGGAAAGGTATTCGACTCCAAGGGAAGTAGTTGAGGATAAGATTAGGCGTTGGAGTGAGACCGTTAAGAAAGAAGTTTTACCTTCTTCCGACGGTAAGAAAAAAATGAAATCTTCCGGTTTTGCTAAAAGCGATAAAAAACATAGTTAGTCGTTGATGATTTGGACTCCGGGCAGTTCGGTGCCTTGAAGGAACTCGAGCATGGCTCCGCCGCCGGTAGAAACATGAGTGAATGAATTAAGATTTATACCAAAGCCTTTCAATGCTTCTATAGTGTCGCCGCCACCTATTATTGTTTTGGCGTGACGAGCACCGGCCACTGCCCGTGCAATAGCTTTTGTACCGTGACTATAGGGTTCTTTTTCAAACAATCCCATTGGTCCGTTCCAAATAATTGTTTTGGACTGACTGATAACTTTGGTAAATTCTTGACGTGATAATTTTCCAAGATCAAGTATCATCATGTCTCCTATGACATCAGAGACAGGCAGATCCAGATTAGGAGTATTTTCTTCGATTGAATCAGAAACGATAGAGTCTTTGGGTAACACAAAATTGTCTTTTAATACTTCGGCTTCCATCATGATTTCTTGTGCCACGTCAAGTTTGTCTTTTTCGTAAAGGGATTTGCCAATATTGTATCCTTGAGCCGCAAGAAACGTATTGGCAAGTCCGCCGCCGATTAAAAAATAGTCGGCTTTGTTAAGGAAGTTTTTTATAACACCGATTTTTGTGTCGATTTTCGCACCCCCCACAATAAGAGTTAAGGGTTTTGGTGTGTTTTTCATGATTTCGGAAAGTGTTCTGACTTCTTTTTCCATTAAAAATCCGGCAAACGCGGGCAGATACTTTGCGACACCGAAAGTTGAGGCATGTTTTCGATGCGATGTACCGAACGATTCGACAATATACGCGTCGGCGAGATCGGCAAGTTGTTTGGCGAAAGCGGGATCGTTTTCCTCTTCTTCTTTATGAAACCTGACGTTTTCTAAAAGAACTATGTCTCCCGATTTCATTTCATCAATTTTTTTCTTCACCTCCGGTCCAATGCAATCATTAAGTTTCTCCACGGGCTTGCCTATGATTTCAGAAAGTCTGGTAGCAACAGGCCCCAGCTTTAATTCGTCCACAATTTTACCTTTGGGTCTTCCCAAATGTGTAACAAGAATTATTTTCGCATTGTCCGTTAAAAGATGCTGTAAAGTCGATATTGTTGCCATGATTCTCGTGTCGTCGGCAACTTTGTTGTTTTCCAGAGGGACGTTATAATCCACTCTTACCAGTACTTTTTTGCTTTGCGTGTCGGCGGTTCTGATTGATTTGATCATGTTATTTTTGGTTATTTAGTTGAGCCATTTCGATGGCGGCGATGGCGAATTCTTTTCCTTTATCCAATTTATCGGATGAAGCTCTTTCCAGCGCCTGTTTTTTATTATTCGCGCATATTATACCAAAAATTATCGGTATCTCATATTGTAGACCTATGTCCATTAATGCGCGGTGAGATTCATAGCTGACCAGTTCAAAGTGAAGAGTTTCGCCTTTGATTACAATACCGAGAGCTATTAACGCGTCGAATTTATTGTATTTTACCAGTTTTGAGGCCGCAAACGGTATTTCAAGAGCCCCGGGAACCTTTATAATTTCGACCTCCGCTGTCGCTTTTTTAAGATACCCCACGCATGAATTTAATATCATTTTTCCGATTGAAAAATTGTACATGCTTATAATTACGGCTATTTTAAAATCATTGGCGTTAAGTTCTTTTTTTGTTCCTGAGTCAAGTTTCATTATAAATTAAATAAAATTTCTTTCTCTCAAAAATTCGTACGTGATTTCTTGTTCTTTGTTATTCAGTAGAGAGTCAAGGTATCTGCTGATGATATCGATTTCTATGTTGACCTTGTCTTGTGGTGACAGTGTTCCCAGATTGGTGTTTTTGGCAGTTTCCGGGATTAGGCTTACTGTAAGCGAATCAGGATGTAATTTTGAGATTGTCAGGCTAACTCCGTTCACGGCCACCGATCCTTTTACGGCAAAATATTTATGAAATTTTGAAGGGCTGAAGACGCATAAATCCAATGCTGATCCCGATTTGGATATATTTTTTATTTGTCCCGCATAATCAACATGCCCGCTGACATAATGTCCATCCAAAAAGTCTCCGACTTTTAACGGTTGTTCCAGGTTAACTATTGTATCTGTATTATAATCGTTTATATTGGTGTGAGTCATAGTTTCGGGCATAATTTCGGCGCTAAATATGTTTCCTTTTATTTCTTTGATTGTAAGGCAAGCGCCATCCACCGCTATCGAGTCGCCAACTTTTTTATTGTATAAAAAATCTGGACATGAAAAAGTGATAATTTTTAATTTTTCGTCGCCTTCGATTTTTTTTACGCGTCCAAGATTCCTGATTATACCGTTGAACATTTGTCTACTTTAGTGTTAAGCGGATTTTATTTTTCTTTATCAATCATAAAATGTCAATTCATTCAGTATTTTTATTTTTACCTTTTTTTAAATTTTATTAAATATTTTCTTAATGTTCTTTTTGTATTTTAGAGTCACTTATTTCATAACTTCATAACTATGAGAAGTGTAAACAAGGTTATCCTTATGGGGTATCTGGCAACAGATCCGGAACTCAAAAAGACAACCACCGACAATAATCTTGTCAAATTTAAAGTCGCTACAAATCGCGATTGGATCAGCTCGGAAGGCGAGAAAAAAGAAATCGCCGATTTTCACAGGGTAATCGCCTGGAAAAAGCTTGGAGAAATATGCGCGGAACATCTTAAAAAAGGATCGGGCGTTTATCTGGAAGGTCGCCTTTCAAATTATTCGTATAAAGATAAAGAAGGTAATGATAGATTAATGACCGAAATTGTGGCTGACAGTGTAAATTTTATTACTTATAAAAAAAGCGGCGAAACACAAACAGTCAACTTAGAAGAAGTACCAGCATAAAGCTTTAACAATAAGCTTAAATAGTTTAAAATCGGGGTTGTATGCAAATAAGCGTAATAATCCCAACATATAACCGTAAAAGAGTTCTCAAGGAGTGTTTGAGTGCTCTTTTGCGGCAAGATTTAGCAAAAAAGGATTTTGAGGTTATTGTGGTTGATGACGGCAGTAGAGATGAAACAAAAGATGTAGCCAGTGGTTTTAAGAGAGAAGACTGGAATTTTAAATATATTATACAGGACAATTATGGGCAGGGAGTCGCCAGGAATACCGGCATTGATCATGCATGCGGAGAAATTGTTGTACTGATCGGTGATGATATAATAGTAAGAAAAGATTTTTTATCTGAACATCTTCGACATCATTTCAGGCACTGTGCCGAAAATGAGGCGGTCTTGGGACTCATTCTTTGGCATCCAAAGCTTACAATTACTCATTTTATGCATTGGTTCACCAACGGGTCTTCAATATTCGGGAGATTCGGTGGACACCAATTCGCTTATGAAAAATTGAAGAGTAGAAAGGAGGCCGATTATAATTTTTTTTATACTTCGAATATTTCTTTAAAGCGCACTTTACTTGAAAAATATCCGTTTGATCCTTCTTTTTCGGGTTATGGATGGGAAGATATTGAGCTGGGTTACAGGTTGCACAAAAGGGTTGGATTAAAAATTTATTATAATCCGAAGGCTATCGGGTATCATGATCATGTGATGACGGAAGAGGGGATGGCTCAAAGGATGAGAAGCATAGGAGCATCGGCTCATTTGATACATAAAAAATATCCCGAACTGAAAAAAGTGCCTTCTTTTCGAAAACGGTTGGCGTTTTATTTATTATCCAACCCTATGTCTATTGCGGTGTTGAAATTTATTAGAAATATGACGCAGGGACGATATTCGTCTTTATATTATTACGCTTTGTCAAAAAAATATTTTTTGCAAGGTATTAGAGAATATCGGCCATAAATATATTATCTTAACAAATATTTTATTTTTTTTATACTATGACTATGAATATGAATATGAATATAAAACGTTTAATCGGGATTTTAATAATCGGGGCAATTTTCATGGGAATATTTTCGGGGTGTTTTCGACGCGAAGAAACTGATAAACCGTCCACCCCCGAAATGATTAATTTGGTTTATTATAGAATGTTTGACGACGAAGATGTAATTAGACCGTTGATTCAGCAGTATCAGGCAGATCATCCGAATGTACAGATTACATATAAAAAATTTACGGATCTGGAAGAATATGAAGACTTGATAATCAATGAGCTCGCGGAAGGGGAGGGGCCCGATATGTTTTCGGCGCCAAATTATTGGATTTTGCCAAATTTAAAGAAAATATCTCCCGCGCCTTCTGATATAGTCCCGACCGACTCTTTTGACGCGACTTTTGTGAGTGTGGCATCGGATGATCTTATTTTAAGGGATCCCGCGGACGGAATTGAAAAAGTCTACGGTATTCCCCTTATGGTCGACACTTTGGTTCTTTATTATAATCGTGGCGCTTATGAGGATAAAATTCCTTCCAGAGGTAAACCTCCGGTTACTTGGGATGAAATGCAGGAGGATGTATTTACTTTGACAAAGCGGGATCAGAGTTTTGAAAGATTTGAGCAGGCGGGTATAGCTCTTGGCAGATCCGATAATATCGCAAGATCAACGGATATTTTATTGATGATGATGATTCAATACGGGGCGGATTTTTATAATGACAATATTTCACGTGCGGAGTTTTCCAAACAGATGGAGAGAGGATCCACAGGCACAAGTATTAATCCGGCACAGAAAGCTTTAAAGCTCTATACCAGCTTCGCATTACCGACTAATAAAAATTATTCATGGAATCAATATTTGGCTGATGCAAATTCCGCCTCCAAGGAGCTGGATGCTTTTGCGAAGGGAAAGGTTGTAATGGTTTTCGGTTACTCTTATATGTACGAACAGATCAGATCAAAAATTCAGGAATTGGACAGTAAGGGGGTAAGCACGATTTCTATGGAAAATGTTGGTATAGCGGCGGCACCACAGGTAATTGATCCCGCCACTTCAACCGAAAAAAGAGACGCCTATGCTAATTATTTTGCAGAAACAGTCAGCAGAACATCTGCACATCAGAAAGAAGCCTGGGATTTTTTGGTGTTTATGAGCAATCAGGAAAATTTGCAATATTATAATGAAAAGACGCACAGACCAACAAGCAGACGTGACATGATTGAAGAACAAATGCAGGATCCAATTTATGGAGTTTTCGCGGAACAAATTGGTTATGCAGAAAGTGTGCCTATTTATGATTATGCCAAATATTCAGAGATTTTCAGTGAAGCGATTGCTTCTATACTCGCGACCGGTTCCGTTAATGACGCGGTCAGAGAAGCTGAAGAAAAAATAAACGCTTTATTGCCCTCCGACGGCTTGATAGAGCCCTTGCCGGAACAAACTCAGTAAACAAATTACATGACTGGAGAGGATTTTTTTAGAGCTTTAAAAAAAATGGATTTTATCAAAGCTTCCAGGTTTTTCTTGTTGGTGTTTTTGGTGATTTTACCTTTTAACATCAGAACTATTATTTTAAATAGTCCTTATTTGTTAACTGGCAACTTTAATGAATACGCTACCTTTTTTGTTTACGCGCAGGATATATTAATATTGTTGGCGTTTTTGTCTTTTGGGATGGCGGTTTATTATAGCGATTATAAGAAAAAAATTACTTTCGGCGACAATCGTTTGGCGGTGATATTGGTTTTATTTATTTTGTCCATAATGCCGGGGGTTTTAATTGCCGAATCAAAGGTATTATCTGTGGTTATGATTTTCAGGTATTTGGAATTGTTTTTACTTTATTTTTTAATTGTTAATGAACTATTGAGTCAAAAAGAGGTTTTGTTGTTTTTTGTTTATGCGCTATTGATACAGGCTTTTATCGGTATCGAGCAATATCTTCTGCAATCTTCCGCAGGTCTAAGGTTCATTGGTGAACCCGTGATTTCGACTTCGACTCAGGGAGTTGCTAAAATCGACATGGGACATATTAAAATTTTACGCGCCTACGGCAGTTTTTTGCATCCTAATATTTTGGCAGGGTTTTTGTCGGTGGGGTTAATTTGGTCTTATTTCGTTTTCAGAAGAAATTTGTGGTTATTGCTGTTAGTTGGTTCCGTCTTGCTGTTGGCTCTGATACTGACATTTTCAAGGAGCGCTTTTATAGCATTGGGTGGAGCGGTCTTAATGTATTTTGCCGTTTCCAATAAAAAGTTATCATTAAAAATTTTTGCTTTTTGGAGTGTTATTTTCCTTTTTTTTATAATGATTTTTAATCTTGAGAGTTTATTTTTTAACAGATTTTTGGGAGGCGTTGACGCAGCAAGCCTTGAAAGGATCCAATATTTAAGCATAGGCAAAAATATGTTATTTGATAATCCATTTGGTGTGGGTGTAGGCCATTTTACTTTATTTATGCAGGATTATTCAGCATTTAAACTGGCCCCCTGGCTGACGCAACCTGTACACAATGTTTATTTATTAATGGCCAATGAAGCAGGTTTAATAACGGTTTTGATATTTTTATTATTGTTTGGTTATATCTTTTGGGGTTTGCTTAAGTCCACGAATGAGTCTTCCGTGAAATCTGATAGAGAATGCGCGTTTTTACAGTTAACGGTTTTTACTTTGATCATTATTTTGTTTTTGTTTGATCATTATTTTTATACTTCTTACCAGGGACAGGTATTTTTATTTCTTTATTTCGCACTTTGCAGTAGTTTGATAAGCAAGTCTTTATTGCCAAGCAGGAAATCCTGAAAATTCATATTTTTTTTACCTTCCGGCTGGATTTTTTTTATAAGCAGAATGTTTTGTCTGGTTTTTATGCCCAGGCTTTTGTTTTTTACTTCTATAAGATCACCCGGAGGTGAATTTGAGTAGTCTTTGACAGATTCGGCTTCAATAATTTTTATTTTTTTGTCATCAGCCTGTATGTAACAGCCGGGCCAAGGCGTAAATGCTTTTACTTTGCGTACTATTTGATCGGCTGTATCTATTTTAATATCCACCCTTCCATCTGTTTTTTTTATTTTTTTGCAATAGGTGGCGTTTTTTTCATCTTGAGGTATCGGCTCAAGGGTTTCATTTACAATATCTTTTATTGTAAACGGTAGTAGATTGCCGCCAAAAGTTCCGAGTTTGGCTCTGAGAGTCAAAGCGTTGTCCGTGTTTTCTATTTTTATTCTGTGTAAACTGTAAATAGGACCGGCATCCATTTTTTTAGTCATTTTAATGAAAGTGACGCCCGTTTCTTTGTCACCGTTTAATAAGCTGCTTTCTATGGGGGAAGCTCCTCTGTATTTGGGTAGCAGAGAGCCGTGTATATTTAGACAGCTGTATTTTGGTAAATTTAATATTTCGGTGGGCAATATATGGCCGTAGGCGATGACCACTATCAGGTCGGGCTTTAATCCGCTTAAGATGTTTATAAAATCCGTGTTGTTTTTTAATGAAGGAGGTTGTAAGACAGGTATTCCGTTCTCTACAGCCAGCATTTTAACCGGTGGAGGAGTTAAAATTTGTTTACGTCCGATTTTTTTGTCTTCCATGGTTATAACAGCTTCCACGGAAATATCGTTGTCTTCAATCAATTTCAATAGGGAAGGCAGGGCTATTCCTGGCGTTCCCATGAAGACTACTTTTATTTTTTTATCCATTTTTTGAGAGTTATTTAATGGTATTATAAATGATCTTGCATAAATAAAAAACATCCTTTAGTATCGCGCTCTTAATAACGATATAGGGGCGAATCAAATATGAAAGAAAAATTTATAAAATTTAGTAATCTGGTTGAGAAGTCGGAAAAGATTCTGACAATTTGCCATAAACGCCCGGATGGAGACACGCTTGGGGCGGGAATAGCTTTTTTTATAGCAATGAATGATCTTAGTAAGTCGTGTGATATTGCATGTATTGATCCGGTGCCGGATCGTTTTCATTTTTTGTCGTCAGTTAACAAAATTATCAGCGAATTTGATTTTAGAGAATATGATTTAATTGTGGTTATGGATGCCGGTGCTTCTTACATGACAAAATATCATGAAAAATATCCGGAGATCTTTAGCGGAGATGTACCAGTGATCAATATGGATCATCACGCTTCGAACGATAATTTCGGTACTTGTAACATAGTGGACTCTGCCAGTGCTTCAACCACGATGATTCTTTTTAAGTTTTTTGAATATGCCGGCATAAGGATTACGCCTGCTATGGCCACCGCTCTTTTAACAGGTATTTATAACGATACGGGAAGTCTGATGCATTCTAATACCAATTTGGATGTTTTTGAAATTGCAGGGAGATTGGTGGAATATGGTGCCAAAGTTAATACTGTGGCAAAAAATTTATTCAGAAGTACGCCTGTTTCGACATTAAAAGTATGGGGCAAGGCTTTGGAAAATGCTCGTGTTAACAGTGATGGCGTGACTGTCTCGGTTTTGACGTGGAGGGATATTGAAGAGTGTGATGCGACTCCCGATGCCTCATCAGGAGTTGTTGATTTGTTGAATTCTGTTCCCGGAACTAAGTATGCATGTTTATTAAACGAGGACAGGAATGGAAATGTGAAAGGGTCATTCAGAACTCAAAGAGATGATGTGGACTTGGAGGAATTAGCCGCGCAATTCGGAGGAGGGGGGCATAAAAAAGCTGCCGGTTTTACTTTGCCCGGAAGGATACATCAAGAAACACACTGGAAAATTGTTCCTTCGCAAGAGTTACCAAAGGGAACTTTGCTTCCTAATTCGATCTAGTTTGTGTATAATTGCAGAGCTTTAAAAAGAACAATGATTTTTAGACGAATTATAGCGGGAATTTTGGTTTTTGTTTTCATAATTTCTGCGCAAGCGGCATTTTTGGTTTTTGCAGTAACCAATACATTTTTGTCTGCAGATTTTTATAATAATAAACTTTCTGAAGAGAGTTATAATTTTATGGTTAACGCAACTGTGAAAAATCTTTTCAATGAGAATGCGTTTATCGAAAACAATTTCACGGAAGCGGATTTAAGGCGCGAAATTACTGCGGTTTTCCCAAAGACGGTTTATGACAAAATGCTTAATCAGTTGATTAGAGAACTTGATACTCTTAAAGAAGATCCCAGCAAACCATTAACTTTGAAATTGGGGACATATAGAGAGAGTTTGCTTACGTTGACTCATAATCTTTCTTACAGGGTGTTTGAATCTATACAGAAATGCGAAGAAGGAGAGATTCCCGAAGAAACTGAAGGCGGATTGCCGTCTTGCGTGCCACCCATGGTTGAGTATAATATTGTTGCGGAGCCTTTCATTGAAGAGTTTGAAATAGCTATTTATTCAGCTGTTCCCGAGCAGGTTCAAATAGATCTTAATGCGTCTGTCGGGCAAAACGGTTTTATGCTGAGTAATGTTTTCCAGGTGATCGATATCTTGAAGATTGTTATTTATGGTCTGTTGCTGGGTAGTTTAATATTTATTGTATTGTTGATATGGAAGCAGTTCGCGTCGATATTATCTTATCTTGGTTTAGCTTTTTTTGTGGGGGGACTATCAGCTGTGATTGTTAGTTTTTTGTTACCCGCGTTATCTCCGGTGGTGGCACAAAAAATTAATGGTGAATTATTAATTGAAGATATTAGAATTCTAACCGATAAAATTTTCTTTCTTTTTGGGGTGGAAATACAAAAAGGTGCGTATATTTTTCTGGCGCTCGGTGCTCTTTTGATTCTTACCAGATTATTTATTAAAAAAAGATAGTTGAAATGGATTCTTTGGATAAGCTCGAAGCTAAAGTGCATCGTTGCAAAAAATGTGCTTTGTATAAGACAGCTAATAATGCTGTTTTTGGTGAGGGCAATCATAAAACCAAGATCGTTTTTATAGGTGAGGCACCGGGTAGAGCGGAGGATTTGAGCGGACGTCCTTTTGCCGGTGCCGCCGGTAAAATATTTGACCAATTGTTGGAGAGTGTAGGATTAGATAGAAAGGATATTTTTATAACAAATTTGGTGAAACATCGTCCGCCAAATAACAGGGATCCCAAGATAACAGAAATTCAGGCGTGTAGGGTTTATATTGACGAGCAAATTAGGTTGATAAACCCCGAACTTATTGTGACTTTGGGAAGACATTCCATGTATTATTTTTTACCTGATGCAAAAATATCGCTAATACATGGGACAAAACAAATTATAAAAACAGGTAGCTTGAGAGGGAAATATTTTTTTCCGCTTTATCATCCGGCTTCGGCCTTGTATAATCCAAATTTGAAAGAAACATTATTTGCGGATATAAAAAACTTGGTAAAATTGGCTTATGACACATAATAGATATTTGGCTATAATAGGCACAGCTGGACTGGTGAGCTGGATTGCGTGGGTTGTGGTTATTAATAAACTTGATCCGTTTGAATCTACGGGCTTGGCGTTAACGTTATTTTATATCAGTTTGTTTTTCGCCTTGTCCTGCACGTTCACGGTACTCGGTTTTTATTTTAGAGTTTGGTTGAATAAAAATGAGATTTATTATCAACATATTCATACCGCTTTCAGGCAGGGGGTACTTTTAACCGTTATTGCTTTAGGCTGTCTCACGTTTCAGATTATGGGATTATTGACATGGTGGTCCGGTCTTTTACTTATAGCTACAATAACGTTGTTCGAATTTTATTTTATGGCCAGGGAACAGTAGGTTTAAAAAAATCCCTCTAATATTAGAGGGATTTTTAGAACTGTTTTAATATTATTGTCTGTCTGTAGCTACTCTTCCTCCCAAATCGGTATAATCCGCGCTGGTTGGGTGAGGGTTTAGTGGTTTTGATCCGCTATTAGCGTCTATTATGATTTGGATGGCTTGTTCGTGCGCATTCAGCCTGTTGTCTTGTTCTTCGTTTTTTGAAGTATTGTAGGATACTTGTGCTTCAAGGTTGTCTAAACGTCTGTTAGTTTCGGGATTATGGGTCGGTGTGGTTTCCCGAACTTTTGTGTTTGTTACAGCAGGGGTAGGTGTAGGATTGGATTTTACTGCCCGTCTTTTATCATCTTTAGATTTTTTTCTTTGACCGTAAATAAGAGATGCATTTGGGTTGACAGGTATTATGTTTTGTCCTTTTCTGGCGTTGACATCATAAGGATGAAATACATTTTTAACCGAATTAGGAGATTCTACTTCATGCTCACCGTTTAATAACCATTTAAACATTGTTTCTGTGTTAACGGTCTCATATCTGTTGTTTATATACGAATCTTTGACCGTGCATATACGATAGTCACCTTTATTTTTACAGTCTGCATCTACAAATTGTCCCGCTTCATCGGATAGATTTGACTCCGCGCAAGGTTCATAGATAACTGGTTCGCCGGCAATTACCATCTGTATGAACATTCTTCGGTAATTTTGCTTTGCTCCTTTATTTTCGGAGTCTAACAGGTTGTGAGCTTCACAAACAGCTTTGTAAGCGAAAGGACCCGAATTATCATTTTCAGGTTCTTCGGCTCTTTTAGGTTGTGGAGTTACGGCTGTAGGAGCCGGAGCCGGTTGATTGTCAGTTTTTTCATCTGAACAACCTGTGGCTGTAAGTAATGATGCGGCGGTCAGTAAAGGGGTAACTTTGGCAACTGTCGCTGCGAGTCGGGCTTTAAGACCATTTGTGCGGTCTGCCGGGGCATCTAATTGCTCAGGAGTTAAATTTGCCCCTGATTCTTCTTGTAGCCCTGACAGTCCTTCTTTTGGACTATATATTTGCATAATAGTGTTTTTAATGGTTTAAAAAGTTATATAGGTTGTGATTTTAGTTAAGACGTCAATACTTGTCAAGTGTATTTTTTATTTCTTTGTATATAAAAATTATGTATATCAAAAAAAACACACTTTGTTACGTTTAATGCGCTTTCAGTAAGATTATTACAGGCTGTATTTCGGAATACTAATTAAGGAGATTTTATTTATCGGCCATAGTATTACCATTGCTTTTCCTTCTATATTATCCGTGGTTAGAAAAAATGAAGTTCCTTCTTCTCCACATTTTTGTCTTCCGAACGTTTCAGAAAAACAGCTTCTGGCATCTGAACTTTTCAATCTGTTATCACCCATAACAAAATATCCGTCATTAGGTATTTCAAACACCCTGCTGCCGTTCATCGGATGTGTATTTCCCAGATTTTCTTCACTTAAATAGGGTTCTTCAAGCCTTATACCTTCGGGATGTTCAGAATTTTTTATATATACATAGCCATCGTTTAATTGGATCGTTTCACCGGGTAATCCGATTATTCTTTTTATATAGAATTCTTTTTCATTATGTGGAGGGTGAAAAACTATAATATCACCTCTATCCGGTAAACCCACCTGCCATCCAAAAATATTAAGATAACCGAATTTGTTGACAATCAGATATTCACCGTAACCCTTACTGCAATCACCGTTATTGTCCTCGTTAAGGGTGTTACACATTGACGGTCCGTAAACTTGGAAAGGTGAAATGATGAACGTCCTGATCAAAAACACCAGTCCGACAATAATTACAAGATTCAGGATTATATCTAGCCAAAACGCTACTGCTCCTTTAATTTTGGTATCTTCCATAAGATCTTTATCTTCCTTGCTGAAATAGCTTGGTAGTTTCATTTTTGGAAAAAATATGCAAGATTTAATTTACATTTTAATCACCCGCTTTACAAGGGATAGACGTTTGTAGTATTTTTTAAATATTAAGAGTCAATTTATGGTATTAGCTAGGAAAATATTTTCCTTTTACCTGGAAGATGGTGAAAAAATTATTGATGTATGTCACAAACATCCCATAATTATGTTTGGGGATTTGTTTAAAGTATTTTTTTTCGGGTTCGCAATACCGGCATTTTTATACTATTTGTTTCCGACTTATTGGCTTTTTTTCACTTTATGGTTTGTGATAAGTTTTTTTAGGCTGGCCAAGGTAATAGGTGTTTGGTATCACGACGTTTTTTTGCTTACCGATCAATGTGTTCTTGATATTAGTTGGAATGGTCTGTTTGATACTTCGTCTTCAAGAATCGAATATCATATGATCGGAGGGGCATCTGTTAACAAAAAGGGGATTTGGCAGGTTCTGTTTAATTACGGAGATGTCAGTCTGAAAGGTGCTGTTGAAAATACTGATGTGGTAATAAAGGATGCTATCAATCCAAGAAGTGTTGAAAGAAAAATTTTGGCAAATCAAGAAAAAAATATGTCTCACAGGGTAATGAGGGAATCCGAATCTTTAAAGGCTCTTCTGACTTCAATGTTACAGCAACATGTGCAGTCTGATGAGGTCGAAAAAGTTAATCGATAAGTCATATGGAAAATATTTTGTGGATTATATTAATTTTTGTTTTTTTGGATTTGTTGTTTGTTCTATATGTTTATTTGTCTAGACGTAGGAGGTTGAGTCCCGCTGATAAAAAAAAATATCTTCAATATTGGAATTCGGTCAAGACTGACAAAGATAGTGCACACGCAATAATGAACGCGGACAAGTTGCTCGATCACTTGTTAACGGCAAAGGGGTATAGAGGTTCGGTGGGTGAAAAATTGAAAAAAGCGGACAGCCTTTTTGTTAGTGTTGACGCCGTATGGTCGGCTCACAAATTGCGTAATAAAATTGCTCATGAAATAAGTCATCAAATTACTGATAAGCAAGCGAAAGCGGCTTTAAAACAATACGAGTCTGCATTTAAGGATCTTGGCCTTTTTTAAATATGAAAAAAAATATTTACGGATTGAGCGGCTACATTGGGTCGGGCAAAACACTTGCAGCTAGTTATCTTGAATCGGTCGGGTTTTTATATATTAGTGCCGATGAGGTTATTAACAAAATTTACGAACCCGGAGGTGAGGGGTATAAAAAAATTTATAATTTTTTCGGAGAGGAGTTTATTTTGAAGTGTGGAAATATTAATCGTAAAAAGTTGGCAAAATTCGTGTTTTCCGATGTTAATAAGTTAAAAATTCTGAATGGATTGATTCATCCGATTGTTACAAGGAAAATTAAGAATTTATTAAGGGATAGTTCAAGTAGTTTTATTGTTGTGGAAGCGGTTTATCTTGATTATCGGAATTTGGGGGGACTTGTTGATAAAATTGTATGGATTGACAGCTCGGAAGATAAAATTATGCATAGAAACGCGCACTCAAAGTTTTATGACACTGAAATGCTAGGACAAATTTTGTCTATACAGCGTGAAATTGGAATTAAGCCCGAGAGAATTGATTACATTATTGACAATAATGGTTCCGTGGGCGACTTGTACGAACAATTGGATGGTATAGCCGGCGTAAAGAGCTGTTGAGGAAGCTGAATAAAAGGATTATAGTGTAAACATATAACTATTAGTATGTCATCAAATAAATTTGAGGCCGTGATAGGTATTGAAATACACGCACAGATTGCCACTCAAACAAAGATGTTTTGCAAGTGTAGTACCAATTCTTTTGAAACTGAGCCGAATATTAACATTTGCCCGATTTGTATGGGGTATCCCGGACAGTTGCCCGTTATTAATAAAGATGCGGTAAAATGGGGGACAGTGGCCGCGTTGGCACTAAATTGCGAAGTACCATCGTTTTCCAAATTTGATCGTAAAAATTATTTTTATCCCGATCTTCCTAAAGGCTTTCAGATATCACAGTATGATCAGCCTTTGGCGATTGAAGGTTGGATTGAGGCGGGCGATAAAGAGAAAAAGAAAATCAGGGTTACACGTCTACATCTTGAAGATGATGCCGGAAAGTTAACTCATGTGCCGAACGGTACACTTTGTGATTATAATAGATCCGGCATACCATTGATGGAAATAGTCAGTGAACCGGATATGAGGTCGGCGTCTGAAGCGGCGGAGTATGCCAAGGCTATGCAGAAGATTTTGCGGTATACTGGTGCATCGGAAGCGGATATGGAGAAAGGCATGATGAGATTTGACGCAAGCGTATCAATCCGTCCGATTGGGGATGATAAATTGTACGCACGGGCTGAAATTAAAAATTTGAATTCATTCAGATCTCTGGAGGCGGCTGTTTCATACGAAATCAACAGACAAGTCGGGCTGTGGGAAAACGGTAAAGCTCGAAATAAAGATGTTACTGTAGGCTGGTCGGATGATGAGCAAAAGACTTATTATTTAAGAGATAAGGAGGGTGCGGATGATTATAGGTATTTCCCGGAACCGGATTTGCCTCCGCTGATTCTTTCGGCGGATTTTATAGAGAGGATGCAAAAAAAAGTTCCTGAATTACCCGTGGCAAAAAAAAAGCGCTATATCGAGCATTATAAACTTCCGGATAATGACGCGGATTTATTAGCTTCAGACAGAGTATTGGCGGAGTGCTTCGAGGATGTTGTAGAAAAAACTAACGATCCCAGAAAAACCTCTTCTTTAATGACCACAAACTTGTTTTCTATGCTGAAAAAGAGTGGTTTGGACTTTCAGAATTCAAAAGTTAAGGCTGAACATTTGATTGAGTTGGTGAATCTTGTTAATGACTCTAAAATATCTTTTAATCAGGCTAAAGGAGAGGTGTTTGAGGAAATTTTTGAAACAGGTAAGATGCCTAAATCGATAGTTAAGGAAAAAGGTCTGGAAAAGGTTTCAGATGAAGCAGAGATTGAGTCAATATGCAAAAATGTATTGGGTGAAAATACAAATGTTGTTGAAGATTATAAAAACGGTAAAGAACAGGCATTTGGATATTTGATGGGACAGGTAATGAAAGCCAGCAAAGGACAGGCGGATCCCAGAATTGTAAACGAGATTCTAAAAAAATTAATTATTTTTTAAATTTTTCACTATGGACGCATTAACATTTCTTTATTGGTCTCTCGGCATTGGTTGGGCGGTTTTAATTATTTTTATATGTATCGCCTTGGTATATACGATCAGGATTCTTCGTGATCTTGCTAATACTACCGGCGTTGTTAGGGATACGGCAGAAACGATGAATGAAAATGTGAATACGATTACGAATAGGGTGGTTGATACGGCGGAACAGATTAGCGAATATATTGTTAAACCTTTTACTGTTGCTCAATATTTGGTGGAGAAGATCAAGCCCGTAGTTGAGATGATGCAGCAAAGGGGTGCGGAAATGCAGGAGAGTATGGAAGAAAAAGTCGCCGCGAAAGATGCCAAGAAATCAAAGAGAAAATCATCTAAAAAGAAGACTTAATTACGCGCCAGGGGAAAATTATTGTGGCGTTAATGATTCTTTTTATTCTGGATGGTTGTCGAATCAGGCGGTAAAGCCATTCAATGCCCAGTTTTTGCATAAAGGAGGGGGCGCGCTTGACGTTGCCACTGATGAAATCAAATGCTCCGCCTATGCCAATGACTAGTTTCACGTTATCAAGACGGTCAATGTTTCTCGCGATCCATAATTCTTGTTTTGGGGCCCCAAAGGCTACAAATAGGATTTGCGGCTGTGCTTTATTTATGTCATTGATTATTTTGTCGTCATAGCTCGGGTTAGCCGAACCATCGTTTGTACCGATAACTATATTTTTGTATTTTTTGGTTAATACTTCAGCTGTTGTATCGGCTATTCCTTTTCCACCGCCAAGTAAATATATGGGATAAGAGGGGCCTATATTTTTGCATATCAGTTGCATCATATCGGTTCCCGTAATACGCTCTGGTAGCTCTTTGAAAGACGGTCGATCGAATATAATTCTTACCAATCCTGTTAAGCCTTTAAGGGTTTTGATTATTTTTGATTTGTCTGCAGCAGTTTTTTTTATATAATCGGCGGCCCATAATATGCCTATGCCGTCCGGTATATTGATGTCCGTATTGTTCAGTATTTTAGCAAATTTATGGTCTTTCTTTGCCGTTAAAAGCATTTCCGGGTTGGGCGTGGCTATAAAGAATGTTTTTTCCCCTGATTTCAAATGATCAATGATTTTGGCTAGTGCTTCAAGTTCGAACAAGGGATCAAACGGTACATTTAAAATGTTTATTCTTTGCAATTTTTTAGAATTAACTGGTAATCGTGATTCAGTTTACCATCTTTTATGATTTCCAACCCGGCGTATTTTGCCAGCTTTCTTAATTCTTTTAATGTAAAGGCGTGATAATAGCGCTTATGTTTTCGGCCCCATTTAATAAATGTGTCGTTATAATCATATGCTCCCAAAGTTATAATCGATCTGGCAACAGCTTGTATAATATTTTTGACGTATTTGAATTGCCACAGATTCCAGACGGTAATTACAATTATTCCGTTTTTTTGGGATACTCGCTGCATTTCTTTAAGAGCTTCTTTTCTTAATTTTTTTGAAGGAATGTGATGAAATGATCTAATGTTGAAGATGATATCAAATTTGTGATCTTCAATAGGTATTAATAGTTGATTTCCATAAGAAAATTTGTGTTGAGGAAATTTATTTTTTGCTAGTTTTATCAATTTCTTGCTGGTATCAATGCCCTGATATGTAAATTTGAATTGCTTTCCCGCTATTTTAACATTTTGCAGAAATAGTAAAAGTCTTCCGTTACCGCAACCCAAGTCAAGAATCCGTTGTGTTTGTTTTAGATAGGTTTTGAATCCTTCAAAATCGTTACGCGCGGAATATCTGGTTTGTGAAAATTGATCGGCAATTTCATCGTAAACCGTTGTTAGCTGATTTATGATTTTTTGGGCTTTCCTTTTACGCATCTTTAACTATAATATGGGCACTCTTGCAACTAAATTTTTCGTTTCGCACATTATATATACATATTTATGGCATGGAAAACAACTTTGGCTGAACAGATTGTTACTGAAGCATTTCATAATCAAATCCAAAAGCCGGAAGAACTACATTCATTGAAAAAAAAGTATGCTTCGGAAAGACGAGTAGATCTGATCGGAAATATTGAATTGGTGGAGGCATATCATATGTTAATTGAGCGGGGGGTTTTGTCAAATGATAAAAATCTGATGAAGGTGCTAAGGAAAAGGGGAGTCAGGTCCAGATCGGGTATAGCTTCTATCACGGTCTTAACAAAGAATTTTCCTTGTCCCGGAAGTTGTATCTTTTGTCCTAATGAACCCAAAATGCCAAAGAGCTATTTGTCTAATGAGCCGGCTGTAATGAGGGCTATTTTAAACGATTTTGATCCGTACAGACAGGTTCAGTCAAGAATAAAGGGTTTAAGGAAATCAGGGCACTATACGGATAAAATTGATGTGATTGTTTCCGGTGGTACTTTTTCTTTTTATCCTCATAGATACCAGACTGATTTTGTGCGAGGGATTTATAACGCATTGAATGCTCCTGAAAAAAAACAGAAATCTTTGGTGGCTTCTCAAAAGATCAATGAACAGGCGGAAAACAGATGTATCGGTTTTTCGATTGAAACTCGTCCCGATCATATTACTAAAAACGAGATTAAGAGATTACGTAATTTCGGAGTTACTAAAATTGAAATTGGTATTCAAAGTCTAAATGATAGAATTTTAAAATTAAACAAGCGCGGTCATACTGTTTTACAGACTAAAGAGTCCATGAAATTAATTAGAGACGCGGGTTTTAAGATTAATTGTCATATGATGCCGAATTTGTACGGAAGCAGTCCGGAAAACGATTTAAATGATTTTAAAGAATTGTTTGAGAATCCGTCTTACAGACCGGATTGGTTAAAAATATATCCCTGTATGGTTGTACCCTGGTCCGCTTTAGAAAAAATTTATAAGAAAGGTAAACATGTTCCCTATAGCGATGATGAACTTGTGGACTTGATAATCAAAATTAAGCAATTGGTGCCTGAATATACAAGAATAACGAGGTTGTACAGAGATATACCGGCAACAAGCGTTATCGGCGGATCAAGAATATCAAATTTGAGGCAGGTGGTTCATAAAAAAATGATTGAAAGAAATTTAAAATGCAGATGTATAAGGTGTAGAGAAATTCAGGATGAAAAGGTTTATCCGGATCAGGTTTCATTACGTGTGAATGAATTTGAGGCATCCGGCGGTCGGGAATTTTTTATCAGTTTTAATGACGAAAAAAGAGATAAATTATGTTCATTGCTTCGTTTAAGATTTACGTCTTACTCATTGAACGGTACCAAGCATTTTATTCCCGAATTAGAGGGCGCGGCGGTAGTACGGGAAGTACACACGTATGGTGAGCAAGTAAAAATTATGGATAAAGAAAAAAATGCTTCGCAGCATGTTGGTTTAGGAAGAAGAATGATGATCGAGGCAGAACATATTGCCAAAAAATTTGGTTATAAAAAAATTGCAGTAATTAGCGGAATCGGTGTTCGGGAGTATTACAAAAAGCTTGGTTACAGCTTGGAAGGTACTTATATGTTAAAATATTTATAATCTGAGAAAAAAATATCGGAATCTCAATTGAGATTGTTTTTTGTTCATGTAAGTACGGAAGAGAGGGAAAGGCATACAGAAATGAGAAGATATGTGGTTAAAAACATTAAAGATTTCCCCTTTATTTTGCACAATGTATCTTGTGCGAAATAGTGTGTTGACAAGTTATGGCTGTTATGCTCAATGTTGCTCAATCTGATTTGGATATTTTTATCTCCTCTTCTGTATGCGGCTTTTTTCAAAACTATCGATTTTAGAAGGTTTTTGAATTCTTCCGGGTATTCTTTCATTTGAACTTAGATTTTGATATCTTTTTTTGCCGATTTCGATGATTTGTTCCAAAAATGTAAGTGGTACCATTTGTTTTTTTTCTGCGACCGCCTGGTGGAATATAACCGTTGAAGGCGTGAGTCCAGGTAAAGTATTTGCTTCGATGATTATCAATTCGCCTGTTATTATGTTCATAAAAGTGTCTATTCTTGAGTAACCTTCAATTTCTAGAATCTCGGCCACCTTTTCGATTCGCGACCTCACTCCCCTCACCGTCTCCGGCTTGACATATTGTTCAGGTGGTGGGGTTAAATTTATGCCCGTTCCACCCATAAATTTTTCTTCAAGGCTTAGTATTTCTTGACTTGCTATGGTTTGACTTGGATTCAGTGCGCGCAATGAATTTTTATGGCCTATAACGCAGACAGTCACTTCAATAAAATTATTCCTAGATTGCCAGTTTATTTCCAGACCATGAAGATTGACCTGATCTGTTGCTATAAATTCTTCTACCAAAATTTCATTTAGCGGCTCTTTTGGCAGTTCAATTTGCAGATGTGAGTCGTGAATGGCCTTTGCGGGGATGTGGCCGGCGCCGGTATTAAGATGTTCGATTGTTTTTATAAATTGGTCTTTGTTATTTATTTTGAGAACTCCGGCACTGCAGCCGTCGCTTCTGGGCTTGATAATAAACGGTGCGTTAAAGTTGTTTGCAATAATTATATCCCAAAGTTGTGCCGGTTTACCGGTTAGTTCAATTACTTTTTTTTTGGCGGTTCTGACACCGCTTATGCTGGCGTTTTCAATGGCAAGTCCAGTTGCGTATTTGTCCATGCACATGCGCGATGATTCTGACCCCGGACCATTAAATGGCAGTTTTAGTGCTTCCAGTTGAGCCTGGATGTTGCCGTTTTCGCCATCGCCTCCATGAAGGCCTAAAAATGCAAATTTATATGTGTCAGCGATTTGATCCAAGTGAGTTTTTTTGGGTATGAAAATGTTTTCCTCTATGTCGGTTTGGTTGATATTCAGGTTATGGAATATCATTTCCTGATAAGCTTTTAATCCATTAAAAAATTTTTCTTCGCTAAATTTTTTTATTTTTTCTTCCATTTCTTCCACCGTGTGGTGCAAACATATGAACTGAGGAATTTCATAAATTTCATCTTTTGTGTTCATGAAGAGGGCGATCGGTTTATATCTATCGGATGATTTTAATTTCATCCAGACGTTTGTTCCGCTCATAACGGAAACTTGCCTTTCGGCTGTTTTGCCACCAAAAATGACCGGTATGTTCTCTCTGTTTTGTTTTATTTCATTGGGAGGGTAGATTTTTTTATTTACTATGTAATCCAGCAGTTGCCTGTGGCTTATTCCGAAAAGTGCCGCTTGTTGAAATAAAAAGCTGTTTTGCTCCATTCCGCTGATCGCATTAATATCGCTGAACCAGATTTCGCCTTTTTTCCCAATCCAGCCGTCTATTCTTGCAAAATCTTTCATTTTAAGTGTTTTGTACGCTTTTTCCGACTCTTTTCGTATGCGTTTAATAGTATCTTTATTAAATCTTGCGGGTGTATGGTATCTGACGGCGTCGGTGGCAAGATATTTTTTCCTGTAATTAAAAAATTTATCGTAACTATGACAGAATTCAATTTCTGTGGGAAGAAGAGCTGTGGGATCTTTGTCGGCGTTTTCTAGTACAATAATAGTAAATTCGGAGCCTTCAAAATAGGGTTCAATTAAAATTTGATTTTCGACTTGCATAACCTGTTCAACTTTTTTACTCAAGTCTCCCTTTTTTTGTTCCGGTATGCTAAAATATTCGACACCAATACTGGATCCGCCATGAAGAGGTTTGGCGACATAGTACCCTTTAGGTAGTGAGGGTAGTGTGTCCCCTTTTTTGACAACCCAGCCTTCGATTGTGTAAAAACCGTTTTCTTTCAATTTTATTTGGCATAGATTTTTGTTGCTGGTGTTTCGGCATGATTCGGAGTCGGAACCTATATAATTGATACCGGCATCTTCTAAAATTTTTTGTAATTGTCCGTCTTCCCCAAATGTTCCATGGATTGCTGGAAAAACGAGATCGGCGGTTTTTAGATAATCTATAAGCTCTTTTTGATTCAATGATTTGCCGTTTTTTTCAAGTTTATAATCAAAATCCAGAGGCGTATTTGAGTATATTTGTGCGGGGGTGATTTTGTAGGGCTTTAGTTTAAGATTAAAATAAACGATTTCAATCCTGTATCTTGTTTTGTTGAAATTATCATAAAGTGATCTGGCGGAATTTAATGATATCCCCCTCTCTGCTGAAGGTCCCCCGCATACTATGATAATTTTCTTTTTCTCCATATTAATCTTTTATATATATATCTTGCAATTCCGCAAGTTTTTCCTGAAGAAGTGCATATTGATGCAGTCTTGGGTCTTTGTCAATGAGTTCAGAAGCCGCTTCTCTGGCCAGAGCGATTGTTTCTGAATCTGTAAGTGATGCCATTTTTAAGTCTGGTATTCCGGATTGTCTGAGTCCGAATATTTCTCCGGGACCTCGTAATTGTAAGTCTATTTCAGCCAGTTTGAAGCCGTTTGTAAAGTTTTGCATGGCGGAGAGTCTGATCCTGGAGTCTTCGGATTTATTTTTGGGAAAAAGGAAACAATATGATTGGTGTTCCCCTCTTCCTACTCTACCTCTAAATTGATGGAGCTGAGATAGCCCGAACCTGTCAGCGCCCTCTATAAGCATTATGGATGCGTTAGAAACATCTATTCCCACTTCTATAACAGATGTAGAGACAAGGACATTTATTTTATTGTCTGCAAAATCTTTCATGATTTCTTCTTTTTGCTCGGCTTTCATCTTTCCGTGAAGTAGTCCCACATTAAGATTTGGGAATGTCTCTTGGGATAATTTTTGGTGTTCCTGAATCGCGGACGTAACTTCGAGTGTATCCGATTCATCAATCAGCGGACATATAACAAAGGCCTGTCTGCCTTTTATTATTTGATTTTTTATCCAGAGGTAGGCGTCGCGCCGTTTATGTTCGGGGACAACTCGTGTAATTATGGGTAATCTGCCTTTAGGCATTTGATCTATGATTGAAAGATCTTGGTCACCGTAAATTGTCATGGCCAATGTTCTTGGAATTGGAGTTGCGGAAAGATTTAGCAGATGGGGATGTCCGTTGGCGTGTAATATTTCTCTTTGTTTTACTCCGAACCGGTGTTGTTCATCTATTACCGCCAGTCCCAGGTTTTTAAACTCGACTCCTTCCTGAATCAGTGAGTGCGTTCCAATGATCAAATTGACTGTACCTGTTGAAATTTGTTTTAAAGCCTCTTTTTTTTGTGTCCGGTTAATTGATCCGGAAATGAAATTAATATTATAAGAATATATTTTTAATAGTTCATATATTGTTTTTAAATGCTGTTTAGCCAGTATTTCTGTAGGAGCCATTAGGGCTACCTGGTATCCGGCCTTGATGGCGTTAAAAATAGCTATACCGGCTACGATGGTTTTTCCGGACCCGACATCCCCCTGCAGTAAACGTGACATGGGGTAAGGTTGTTGTAAGTCATTTAGTATTTCTTTAACGCTCTTATTCTGTGCTTCCGTTAATTCAAACGGGAGTGAATCAATTAGTTGTCGTGTTTCGGGATGAAGAGGTATCGGTTTTTGTTGATGCTCTTTCACGTTTTGCCAGTGCCATTTTTTTTGTAGGGCTTTAAGTTGCAGTAGAAATAATTCATCGAAACTTAACCTGAATTTTGCTTTTATTAGAGTCTCTTCTTCGGTTGGAAAATGTACTTCTCTGACCGCTTGATCATATGGTATGAGCTCATATTTTTTTTTGATCGAGTCGGGCATATAATCGATCAAAAGTTTGCTCCATTCGTCTATTAAAGGTTTTAGTTTTTCTCTGACCCATTTTGAGTTAATGCCCTCTGTCTGATGGTAAATCGGCACGATACGACCGCTGTGCATGAGTTCGCTTTGTATTTCTTCGTAGGCGGGATTTTGCAGAGTTATTTTTCCGTATTTAAAAGCGGCCTTGCCTGAAAGAATTAGTTTTTGACCATTGTATAGTATTTTTTTTAAAAATGGTTGATTAAACCAGATAACGTTTACACTGCCGGTGGAATCAGAGAAGATCGCTTTTGTGAGCAGTTTTCCGTGATTTGTTCGTTTATGAAAAAGTCCGGATAATTTGCCCTTCACATTATTGACTTGGTCTTTTTTTAACTCCGAAACTGTTGCAAAGATCCTTTTATCTTCGTATGTTCTGGGGAAATAAAGTAAAAAATCTTTGATCGTTTTAACGCCTAATTCTTCTAGCAGAGTTAGGTGTTTCTTTGTTGTTCTTATCGTGTTTGCAAGAGGTTGTGTCAGTTTCATTTTTGTTGAGATTTGCGAATTGATTCAACTTACAATGTTGACGCGGGTATATCGATCTAAAAATACCTTGAACTCCTACTATTTTACCGTTTTTATCTTTAATGACCGTAGAGTTTGTTTCAAAATATTTTTTTTCTCCCGTCGGAAGTAGTACGTAAGGGTGAAAGTGTTCTATGTGTCCTTTCCAATATAAAATTCTGGTAAATTCATCTCTGTCTTTAGGGTTCACGTAGACATCGCGCATATTCGTGCCAATTAGGTCATCGGGTGAGTTAGAGCCAAGCAATTTAGCGCCGGTTGTATTTATCTCTTTAATGATTCCTCTTTCATCCGTGACATATATACCATCGTTAATAGTGTTAAAAAGTTGCCTATATCTTGTTTCGCTTTCATGCAGTCTTTTTGATTTTTTTTGAATTTTGGCTTCTAGAAAATCTTGAATTTCAGACAATTCTTCCAGTTTGGCTTTGGCGTCGGATCCTTCTTTGACCAAAGTGGATATTGTTGAACCGATGATGCGCAGGAGATTGGCGCAAGCATCAAGTTTTTCGTTGGTAACCAGAGGAAGCATCAAGTACATTTCCAAGAAGCTATCTAAATTAATATTAAGTTTTTTTGATTCTTCAATACATATTTCCATATTGGGATTACCGAACCTGGCAAGGCCGCCAACAAAAAATGCTTCAGCTCTGCCGTCAATATATATGGGGACTATAAACGCGTATGTATCTATGTATCTTCTGTATATTTCATTTTGACCAGTTTTGGATATTTTTTCGAATATAGAAACCAGGTATTCGTGATACTGTTTTTCTATGTTAGGATGCTTGATTACTTCCAGCCAGAGTTTGGATGGATTACTGCCTTTTGTAAGAGTGGATCCTTTTTTATCCCGAATAACACAACCAAGTCCCGTCGCGCTTGAGAAATTATCTAGTATTTTCTCTAATGTGCGGGCGGATATTAATTCTGTTAGGTTGTTTTTTGGCATTATGGCTGTCCGGTAATTTTTAAGAATTTTCTTTTACCTACCTGGATCAGTTTTTCTTTTTCAAGTGATATGGTTAGGTCGGGAGTAATAATTTTTTCATTATCGATTTTAACCCCCCCGCCATTTATCAGACGTCTGGCTTCTCCTTTAGAGGCAGTCATTCCAGTAGTGGATAGTAATTCTACAATATTTATTTCATTAATGGCAAGTTTTTTAACTTTTATTTGGCTTGGCAACTGTTTTTTACTGAAAATTTGTACGAATTCCTGTTCCGCCTTTTCGGCGGCTTTTTCATCGTGATATAGTTTTACTATTTTTTTGCCAAGGATGATTTTGAGATCGCGGGGATTTTTGCCTTGCTCGAGGTCTTTGGCATAGGACTGTATTTGTTCACGGGGGACTGTGGTTGCCAATTCAAAATAGCGAAGAATCAGGTCATCGGGGATAGACATTACTTTGCCAAACATTTCGTTTGGCTGTTCATTAATTCCAATATAGTTGTTTGTTGTTTTTCCCATTTTTATTTTACCGTCCAGACCTTCCAGTATAGGCACGGTAATAATGTCTTGGGGACTTTGCTTATTGGCTTTTTGCAAAGTTCGCCCCGCCAGTAGATTGAAAGTCTGGTCGGTTCCTCCAATTTCCACGTCCGCTTTTAAAGCCACGGAGTCGTATCCCTGCATCAAAGGGTACATGAATTCATGTACTGAAATCGGTTCATCTTTCTTAAGGCGATCCTGGAACATGTCCCTTTCCATCATTTGGGCCACTGTGAAGCTAGAGGCGAGGTTGATAATATCCGCGAAATTTAATTTTCTTAGCCAATCGGCATTCCATACTACTTCAATTTTATTGATATCCAATAATTTTTTTACCTGATCTAGATAGTGCTTAGCATTAGATTCAAGCTCTTTCTGTTTTTTTACCTGTCTGGTGTGTGATTTACCGGTAGGATCCCCTATTTGACCGGTAAAATTTCCAAATAATAACTGTATGTTATGTCCGAGTTCTTGAAACTGTTGCAGTTTTCTTATCGGCACCATATGACCGACATGGAGATCTTTGCCGGATGGATCTATTCCAAATTTGACGTTTAGTTTTTTACCGGAAAGCAATTTTTTCTCGAGGGTTTTTTTAATGAGGACCTCAACAGTACCGCGATTAAGAATGTCGAATATTTTTTGTGATTTAGTTTTGCTCATTTTTTAGTATATTATCTTTAATGATAAGATAACCTGAAAAGTGTTATTTAACAATAATGTCGTAATGCAAAAGCTTAAATTTTTATATAACGGTGAAAATAGACAGAGAGTCGACAAGTTTTTGGCTGAAAATACGGAATATTCAAGAGAATTCATTAAAAAACTTACAGCTGAGGGTAATGTTTTTGTAGATAATAGGCCGGTTAAAGGCAGTTACAATCTAAATGATGGAGATATTGTAGGGGCTTTGATCCCCGATTTAAGGGATGTGAATATTAAACCCGTGAAGATGGATTTGGATATTATTTATGAAGATGATGATATGTTGGTTATTAATAAGTCCGCGGGATTGGTCGTTCATCCAGGAGTGAACGGTATGTATGCCGATAATTCATTGGTTAACGGGATTATGTATTATTGTGGCGATTCTTTGAGCGGGATTGGTGGTGAAAAACGTCCCGGCATTGTACATCGCCTTGATAAAGATACTTCCGGTTTATTGATCATTGCAAAAAACAATCAGGCTCATACAAATTTAATGCATCAGTTTAAGAACAGAACGGTTGAAAAATCATATGTCGCCCTTGTGATTGGTACGTTAAAGCATAAAAGAGGGCGGATAGAGTCACCGATAGGACGGGATATACATGATCGAAAAAAAACGGCAGTTGTGACCGAGGATAGTGGAAAGATGGCAATGTCAGCCTACTGTGTGCTGGAAGAAATAAACTGTTATTCTTTATTAAAAATAAAAATAGAAACGGGCAGGATGCACCAAATACGAGTGCATATGTCATCCATTGGTCATCCGGTTGCTGGTGATGATGTTTATGGAAATGTGAAAGTCAATAAAAAGTTAAGAAAAGAATGTGGCTTGAAGAGGCAATTCCTTCATTCTTCTGAATTAACAGTACGGCATCCTGTCTCGGGGAAAATTAAGCGTTTTAAAACCGATCTTCCAAATGATTTGAAAAAAGTTTTGCAATGTTTTTAATTCGGTAAAATTAGCCTTTAATTGCTGTGATTTCGAGCTTTGTTAAAGGTTGTCTGTGACCGTATGTTTTATGTTGTCTTTTTTTAGCAACAAATTTTACTACTTCGACTTTTTCATCTTTAGGATGTTCTAAAATCTTTGCCTCCACAAACGCACCTTCCACATATGGTTTTCCTATTTTAGCAGATTTTTCCGATTCACCATAGAGTAAAACATTGTCAAATTTAACTGTTTTTCCTTCATCTTCAAGAAGACGATTAACTACAATTTGGTCGTTTTGACTTACTTTATATTGTCTACCTCCGATTTCAACTACTGCGAACATGTTATTTACTTTTAAAAAATAGCTCTAGCAATTTACTTAAGAATCGGTAAAAAATCAAGATTAATTAAATTTATTCATGGCTTCGTCAATTTCGTCAAGGATGATTAATTTGGATGCTTCAGTGATTCTATCTATTGTCGTTTCCATTTTTTCCAGTTCTTTATTGCTGAAGTTCCCAAGTACGTATGCCGCCGCGTTAATTTTATTAATCATTTCAGGAGAGCGGTTTTCAACACCGATTTTTATCCTTTGATATTCATCGCCGATTAGACCAGCAATGGATTTGAGCCCATTATGAGTTCCGGGACCGCCTTTTTTTCTTATTCTTATTTTTCCAAGCTCTGTATCAAGATCGTCACAAAGCACGATGCAGTCGTTAGGTGAAATTTTGTAGTAATTAATAAGTTTTAGAGCCGCTTCACCGGATTTATTCATGTAGGTAAGAGGTTTGGCCAGAATGACTTTTGTGTCTTCATAGTCCCCCGTGGAAATTTCCGCGTGAAATTTGTTATCTTTTTTGAAAGGTATAAAATTAAGATTTTTACACAAGGAGTCAATTGCAATGAAACCCACGTTATGGCGGGTTTTTTCATATCCTAACCCCGGATTGCCGAGTCCGATGATCAATTTCATGGTTTATATTCTTAATAAAATGGTTTTTCCCGCGATTCTGATACGATCACCAGTTTGAGCCCCCATGGTTATTAGTTCTCTTTTGATTCCCATCCTCTTCATGAAATGATAAATTCGCTCCAGCCCTTCTTCATTATTTATATTCGTCATCTTGACCACTTGTTCAATGCGCTGACCGTTGATATCGAATATTCTCCGTGTTTTTCCGGTTGAAGCTTCTTTTTTGCTTCGGCGGTAGGTGACAGTATATTTTTTTTGTTTCAGATGAGGTTTGTATATTTTTTCTTTTTCAGCATCCAATATTAATTCTTCGGTTTGGAGATCTTTGTTTTTCTTTTCTCTTATCTGTTGAACCTGTTGATGCATTAGAAATACGAGTTCTTTTATACCTTTTCCGCTGACTGAAGATATAGAAAGCATATTGTTTTTCAGTTCAGGGTTGTGTTTTGCGAGTTTGTTCCTAAAGGATGCTATTTGTTCGGTTGTAATGGTATCGGCTTTTGATATTGCCACTATTTGGTGTTTTGAGGCGAGTTTTTTGTCGAACGCTTTTAGTTCATTGTTAATAATTTTAAAATCTTCCGGGTTATTGCGAGTCGGATCAATCAAGTGTACCAGGGCTTCGGTTCTTGCTATGTGTTTCAAGAATTTATGGCCCAAACCTTTTCCTTTATGAGCACCTGAAATTAAACCCGGAATGTCGGCGACAATAAAGGAGTCTTTCATTGTTTTATCAAAATCGCTGATATCCACAACTCCAAGAGAAGGTATTAGAGTCGTGAAAGGATAGTCGGCAATTTTTGGTTTGGCATTTGATATTCTTGAAATAAGTGTGGATTTGCCGGCTGAGGGGAAGCCAATTATGCCAATGTCAGCCACCAGTAAAAGTTCAAGCATAATGGTTTTTGTCTCTCCTTCCTCCCCTATCTCGGCAAATTTCGGAGCTTGGTGGATCGAACTTTTAAATTTGGCATTGCCTTCGCCTCCTCTTCCTCCTTTGACTACAGTTATTTTTTGTCCCGCTTTATTAAGATCGGCCACTTTTTCCTTTTCTTTATAGTCAAATACAATTGTTCCCACCGGTACTTTTAACAGCAGATTGTTTCCGTTTTTGCCGGTGGAATTATTTCCTTTGCCATTTTCTCCATTTTCTGCTGTAAATAGTTTCTTGTTGGCATAGTCAACGAGCGTATTTAAATTGACGTCAGCCTGAAGAATTATACTTGCTCCATTTCCTCCGTCGCCTCCGTCGGGTCCTCCTTTTGGGACGTGCTTTTCACGGCGAAAGCTGACGGCACCGTCGCCGCCTTTTCCACCAACGAATTCCACTATTGTTTGATCGCAAAATGAGCTCATGAGTTTAGTATATCACAATCTAATTTAGTGTTGTTAAGATTGACTTTGACATTATGGATTCGTACTATACTTTTTGCAACCAACCAATCGGGCGAGTGGCGGAACTGGCAGACGCGTGCGACTCAAAATCGCATTCCAGCAATGGAGTGAGGGTTCAAGTCCCTCCTCGCCCACCATAAATATAAGCTTTAAGAGAAAATGTGCTTTTTGGCTTCTTCGAAAGTTGTGTAAGTTTCGATAAATTCATGAAGTCCGATATTGCGCAATATTTCCAGAATATTGTTGGAGGCTCCGGAAATGATTATTTTTCCACCTCCGTCGTTTATTCTTTGGTACCAATCTGTTAGATATCCTACCGTTTTGCTGTTCATATATCGCAGTTCGGTCAAATCGAAAATTAGATTCAGGTTGTCAGGATGCTTTTCAATAATGGTATAAATCTGTTTGGAAAGTTTATCCACGTTGCTTTCGTCAAGATTTCCAATAGGTTTAATTACTTTAGTCAGAGTGTTTGAGTCCGGTGACTCCATGTCGAGTATATTGAGTACTCCAGATTCCATAAGTGTTGTTAAAATCTGTAAATTATTATATCACTAGTTTATTTATTTAGCAAAATGGGTTATAATATATGGAGTAACAATTTAATTATTATACTATGGAGCATAAAAAAAAGATGAAAAATATTAAAGAATTGGATGTAGAAAAGGAGTTGGCCAGGAAGGACAGGTTCAGAGTAACTATTTACGGTTCGGCCAGAATTCAGGAAGGTGATGAGGTGTATAAGCAGGTTTATGATCTTGCAAAGAAAATCGGGAATAAAGGGTATGACGTTATTACGGGCGGTGGCCCGGGTTTGATGGAAGCGGGAAATTATGGTCATTCAGCGGGAGATAAAGCGGATCGTGCGGAGTCCATAGGTCTGGAAATAGAATTGGCGTTTGAACAGAACGTTAATGAGTATGTTGAATTGAAGAAACATTTTAATCGTTTCGCGGAACGTCTGGAGACATTTACAACCCTGTCTCATGTTTTTATCATCTCTCCCGGCGGAGTAGGCACAATGCTGGAGTTCTTTTATACATGGCAATTAGTCCAAGTTAAAAAATTGAAATATAAGCCCATTATTTTGATAGGTACAATGTGGGAAAGACTAATATACTGGGTTATTGATTATGCTTTGAAAGACGGTTTGATCAGTTCATCTGATTTTGATTATATTTACATTGCCAAAGACAACGATGATGCGATGAAATTGATTGATAAATTTAATGATCAATATAAGAAGACGGGTAAACTTAGCGCTATACCCGATTATAAAGCTAATTTATAGTAAATTTTTTTTAATCAAAAGCGCGTTTTTTTTGCCCACGATCTGTTCCAGCTCGTGCATTGTGGCAGACTTGATCTGTTCAAGCGAACCGAAGTGTTTTAGTAATTTTAGTTTTGTTGTTTCCCCCACTCCGTAGATTTGGTCAAGGGATGATTCTTTGTTGGATTTGAGTTTGAGTTTTTGTTGGTAGGATACAGCGAACCTGTGGGATTCGTCTCTTATGTGTTGGATCATATGTATCAATGGGGTATGCTTTTCATATTGAGCCGGCTTGGACCTGCCGGGAAGGTAAATTTCTTCCTTTTTTTTGGCTATTGATATGACCGGTATTTGAAGATGAAATTTGTTCAATACTTTGACAGCGACATTAAGCTGCCCCTTTCCTCCGTCCACGATAATTATATCCGGTTTTTTGCTGAACGAGTTGTCCGATTGATATTTTATCAAGTTAAAAACCATTAATTTTTGATTTTTAGTTATTTTTATTGATTCAGGTGTTTTTTTGACAATTTGCAGGCCGATTTTTTCATACTGTTTAATTTCTGGATCGTAGACTTTAAGATAAAGACGTTTAGTTTTGTTTTTTTGAGCTATTTTTTTAAATATTAATTGTAGTTCTTCTGTTTCATCCAGACTTAGAGATTCAATTATTACTTTGTCTTTTTGTTGTTTAGGGATGATTTTGACAGTGCCGATTTGTTTGTCTTTTTTGATGATTTTGAAAGTTTCATTTTTGTCTGAATGTGATTTGTTGTATTTTTGAAGGTTCTTTTGGTCTTTTTTTTTCAATTTTTGAATTTTAATCGATGCCGATACTATAGCTGGATTGAGGTGTTTTAGTCTTCTGGTTAGAGCTTCTTCCATCGAACTGTAATCGTCGGGTTTGCCTTTGATAGTTTGTCGGAGTTTGAATTTACGGTAATCGGTTTTTGACGGGAATCCGTCTTTGAATACTACCATGGAAGCGACTGTCTTTTCGCCCCCTATATGTGAAATGTCATAGCATTCCAGACGTTTTGGTTTGTTATAAAGATTCAGGAGTTTCGATATTTCATTAATCGCCTTTTCACGCTCTGAACTTAAATGACCCTGCCATTTGATTTCTGTCAATTTGGCATAATTTTTTGAGTTTTGCAGACTTAGATCAAGTAATTCTTTTTTGCGTCCTTTATGGGGGATAAGTAAATGAACTTTTCTTCCTTTTGCTTCACTAAGCCATTTTTCGATATTATGGATTTCTTCAATTTGACGCGGTAGCAGTATTTCAGAAGGGAGATCAGTTGCTTTTTGGTAATATTGCTGGATAAAATTTTGAAGCAGGCGTTGTTCGTTATTTATAAATTCGGTTTCTTTTTGAAATAATTGAAAGTTCTCTTGATTGATAAGTTTGCCGTTCCTTATTTGAAAGAGGTTGAAAAAAGCCTTGTTCCCTGTGATTACATAATTAATAACATCTATGTCGGTTTGGTCGGGTGTGGTTATCTGTTGTTTTTCTGAAATTTCTTCAATGGATAGTAACTTGTCTCTGATTGAGGCGGCCAGTTCAAATTTTTTTTCGGAGGCCGCTTTTTCCATTTGTTGTTTTAAGTCTTTTATAATCCGTTCATGTCGTCCTTCTAGGAAATCTATAATGTTGTTAATTATTTTTTTGTATTCTTCTGGTTTAACCAGTCCAATACATGGAGCGACGCATCTTTTAATGTGGTAATCTATGCAAGGATATTTTATGCTGGCTTTGCTGACGTTAACGTCACTGACCGCCAAGTTGTTCTTGTTTTGTCCTTTGTGTTCGATATTAAGATTGCAGTGTCTGTAAGGGAAGATTTTTTTTAGCAGTTTGAGTATTTTTTTAACTTTGTGTTGAGCTGTTTTTGGTCCAAAATAGCGGGCTTTATCTTTTTCTACTTTTCGAGTGATTATAATTCTGGGATAATCTTCATTAACGGTTATTTTAATATAGACAAAATTTTTATCGTCTTTCATTAAAATATTGTATTTTGGGTGAAGCTCTTTGATTAAATTTGTTTCCAGCATTATGGCTTCAAGTTCACTGCCGACAACTGTGTATTTGATATCTTTGATTTGTGATATCATTTTGGCTGTTTTGGTGGACTTTTCTTTTTTACCCTTAAAATAGCTGTTGACTCTTTTTTTTAGATTTACCGCTTTACCTACATAAATTGTCTTCCCTGATTGGTCTGAAAATTGATAAACCCCCGGCTTATTGGGAATATTTTTAAGTATGTGGTCAAGATATTTTTTCAGTTGGCTTTTTGAATTGGTTTTTTTTTCATTCATAAAATTTGCATTTGCGATTGAATCATATACATTTTAACTGTTTTTTTGCAATGTTCATGCCTAAAATATATGAAAACAGTTTTCCTCCAAGGAATCTTGAAGACGCAGTAAAGGCGGTAGTAGCTTTTTTTGACGTTTTTGATTTTCCGCTAACTAAGGAGGAATTACTTAGGCTGTCTATGTCGACACGAACTAGTTTTTCGGACTTAAATAAAGTTTTTAGTTCTAATAATAAGATTTCAAATGATAAAGGTTATTATTTTATTAAAGGTAGAGAATCGATTGTTCAATTAAGAAAAAGCAATAAGGCGACCGCGGATAAGTATTGGGTAATAGTTAAGAAATATGTTCCTTTATTGAAATATGTCCCTTTCATTAGGGCAGTTGCCGTATGCAATACTTTGGCTCTTAATAATCCTGATAAGGAAAGTGATATCGATGTATTTATTATAACGGATAAAAAAAGGGTAAATATAGCGCGAGTCTTGTCAACCATGTTATTTCATGTGTTAGGATTAAGAAGGCATCATAAGAAAATTGCCGGGAGGTTTTGTCTAAGCTTTTTTGTGGGTTTGGATGGATTAGACTTGACCGGGATCAGGTCGGAAAAAATAGACGTTTATCTTTCATATTGGGTTTATACATTAAGACCTGTTTTTGGCGCGCATTTTTTCGAAAAATTGATGGAGCAAAATGTGGAATTGTTAAAGTTTTTTGGTCAAAAAAAATATACTGAAATTGAGAGTAACAAAGAAAAGGATCATAACGTTAGTCCGATAGAGTATTTGTTAAAGGGAAAAATAGGTGATTTTATAGAGTCCCGGCTTCTTTTGATGCATAAAAAAAGATTTGAAAAAAGACTGTCTTTGTTACCGGATAATCATGGAATTGTGATTAATGATAGAATGCTTAAATTTCATAATAAGGATATGAAAAATCATTACAACAGGTCTTTTAAGGAACGTTATCTTGCCTTATTAAATAGTTGAATCTATCTTTCTATCTTGTTTTTCGCTTTCTTTGTTTTTTTTCTTTGAAATAAAGCTTAATTGACGTGCCATTAAATCCATATTTTTTTCTTAGTTCATTTTCTAAATATCTTCTATAAGAAAAATGAATTGATCCCGGGTTGTTTACCCAATATATAAATGACGGCGGGTTTACTCCGTCTTGTATCATGGAGTAAAATTTCGGCAGTCTGTTGCCCATTGCCGGGGGTAGGTGTTTATATGTGACTTCTTTCATGAAGGCAATCAAATCTTCTTGATCTATTTTTTTGAACCTTTCTTTATGAATTTGTCTGGAAAGTTCAAGTATTTTATCGATGTTGGAGCGCTTCATTGCCGACACAAACAGTACGGGAGCCCATGGAAGGAAATCAAATCGCCTACGTAATATATTAATCATTCGTCGTTCGTCATGTTCACGGTCTTCCATAAGGTCGGTTTTGTTTACAATAAGGATCATCCCTTTGCCGGCTTCCAAAACGTATGAAGATATATGTTGATCTTGTTTTCTTATTCCTTCCGCGTAATCCAGAATAAGGCATGCAATATCGGATCTTTCTATCGCGTCCAGAGACCTGAAAGAACTTAGTTTTTCTAGTCCCCTTTCAATTTTTCCCCTTCTTCTTAGGCCTGCCGTATCGATTAAATTGAATTTTTGATCATTCCACTCAAGTTCCGTGTCGATTGCGTCTCTTGTTGTGCCGGGTATGTCTGAAACTATCACTTTTTCTTTGCCCAGCAGAGCATTTACAATTGAGGATTTTCCAACGTTTGGTTTTCCTAAAATACAAATGTTAAGTGTATCCTTCATTTGTTCATTTTCTTTACCTTGGATTTGCCGGAATCCTAATTCGGTAAGTTTATCAGTTGCCTCATCTACTACCGTTGAAACATTGATATTATGATATGCTGAAATTTCAACAGGTTCGCCGAATCCCAGTGTTAGCAGTTTTCCGTATTGTTCGTGGGATGCTTTTGTGTCGGTTTTATTTGCAACGAAAATTGTTTTTTTGTTATATTTTCTTAGTTTTTTGGCAGCTTCGTAGTCTTCAATTGTTAAACCTTCTTTAGCGTCGACTATAAAAATTATTATATCCGCTTCGTTTATCGCAAGATCCACTTGGATTTGAACATTAGCTTCAATATTTTCTTTTTTCCCGTATTCCAGTCCGCCGGTGTCTACCAATACAACTGTCACATTATTGAATTTGGCTCTGTGATAGATTCTGTCCCTGGTTGTTCCGGAAATATTGGAAGTGATGGCCAGTCTTTTGTTAATGAGTCTGTTAAATAGGCTTGATTTTCCGACGTTCGGGCGGCCTACTATGGCGACTATAGGTGTTTTTCTCTCTGTTTGCTTTTGATCGTTCATCTTTGGTTTTTTATGCCTGGCTATAGTACTACCTACGGGCTAACAGTACAATTGATTGTTGAAACTGTTTTTTTTTGCTAAAATTTGCATATCTTTTTGTTGATCTAATATGTGGAATTTTTTAAGAGGATTTATAATTTTTATGTTGCTCGCGGTAACGGTGAATACGGCTTACGCGCAGTTTACTATATTGCCACAGGCAGCAGAGGGAATTAATGACACAGATTGTAATAAAATGCTTGATGTGTATGAGATTAAGAAGGACAGGGAAGAGTATTTTAGCGAATTAAGCACGCAGGGGAAACAAAATATACTCGCTTGCGGTATTAGGACAGGAAGAATTTCTTTTGCGTTGCTTCCTTATTTTGTGACTTATATAGCTAATTTTTTATTGGGATTGAGTGGTATTATTGCCGTTTTATTTATTGTTATCGGTGGGTATAATTATATTTACGGAGGCATTATGGATCAAAAAGAAAAGGGGAAAAATACAATAATGCATGCTTTAATAGGCATGTGGGTGGCAATACTTTCATGGGTAATTGTTCAGGTAGTTTTAACAGCGGTAACAAGCTAATTTATGTCTAAAAATACTGGTTCTAAATGGTGGAGGCATGTTCTGAATTGGTCAGCAGGTTTGAGTAGGTCTTTGTTGGGAGGCTCTAATGATGATATTAAAAAACCAAAACGGGCGCTTTTGGAAACTGTACCGAAAAGTAGCGCGGACGAGGTTACAATTGATATGACTCTTGGAAAAGTTGCCAGGGTTACAATTGTGGTTTTATTGTTGTTAACACTTTTTACATTTATTCAGGATATTAGCGGCATTTTGCTAATTTTTTTTATTTCGTTTTTGCTTGCGGCCGCGTTGGATCCGGTAGTTGACAAATTTCAGGAATTTCGAGTTCCGAGGTCGTTAAGTATGATAATTATTTACATCGTTCTTTTTTTCTTATTGGGACTGTTTATAAGTAACGTTGTAAGTCTGGTTTATGTGCAGGTTTCGGGTATTGCTTACAGCGTTGGAGAGTGGGTGGCTGATTTAAATAAAGATGGTGTAATGTCAATTTCCATTTCGTCATCTTTACAACCTTATATCGATCAGTTTTTTCAAACCTTTGATGTTCAGTCCGCCGCTTCCCAATTACAGCACGCGTTTGATTTTATCAGAGATCAATTGTTAAATATTTCAATAGGCCTGTTTAATCTTATTATCGTATTAACGTTGACTTTCTTTATGACGGTTGAAGAGGCTTCGATCGATAATTTTTTTCGATCGATTTTTCCATCCAGACACGCTAAATATATTTCCCAGAAAATTGAGGATGTTAAGGATCAGGTGGGTTTGTGGTTAAGAGGACAGCTACTCGTTTCCATTGTGGCGGGGGTCTTCAGTTATGTAGGGTTGGCAGTTATGGGTGTGGATTATGCTTTAACGTTATCGTTAATTGCCGGTATATCGATGGTTATTCCTGTCGTTGGCAGGTTCATTGCCTGGTTGATAACTTTTCCCATTGTACTTAATCAATCTCCGGCTTTATCTGTATGGATGTCTATTTACTATCTGGCGATACAGCAGGTAGAAAACAATATTTTGGTGCCGAAAATAATGAACAAGGCCGTGGGTTTGAGTCCGATTATTATTATTTTCGCGATGATGGTTGGGTATCGCTATTTGGATGTTATCGGTTTGGTGTTCTCTATTCCGATTGCTACGACTGTCGCTATTTTTGTCCGGGATTATACTCAGCGTCAAAAGTAGTTTCAAAAAGCCTTAAAGTATTTTCGGCTGTATATTGCCATGAAAACTTTTTTATTCGTTGATTCATTTTTTTTAACAGTTGCTCTTTAACGGAGGGTTTGATTATTAATTCCATTGCAGCTCTTATTGAATGCGGACTGTTAGGGTCTATTAAAAGAGCACTGTCTATGACAACTTCGGGCATGGAGCTGGTATTGCTTGTTATTATCGGAGTTTTGCATTTCATCGATTCCAATAGTGGCAAACCGAATCCTTCAAAAAATGAGGGGTAAATGAATGCCCGGGCCAGGTTGAAGATACCGGGTTTATCTTCCTCGGGAATAAAACCGGTTGTTATTATGTTCAAGTGGGATGGTATCTTGACTGATTGAAATATTTTTTTATTCTCTTTGCCGCAGATTAGTAAATAATATTCGGTATTATTTCGTTGGAAGTCAGTAAACGCTTTAAGCAGATTGTAGATATTCTTGCGGGGTTCTAGTGTCGCTAAGTAAAGGAAATATTTTGCTGGTAATTCGTATTTGTTTTTAATTTTGTTCAGATAATTTGAATCCATGTTATTACCGAAACTTTTTTCCACCCCCTGATATATGACGGTACTTTTATTTTGAGCAACTTTATATGTTTCGCAGAGGTCCTGCTTTGTGTTATTGGAAATTGATATAATGTGATCGGCTTCTTTTATTTCTTTAAGGGGATTTATATATTTATACCAAATTTTGCTTTTGAGACTGAAAAATTTGGGGAAATGCTTATAAGCAAGATCGTGAATGGTAATAATTTTTTTGCATTTTTTGCTTATGGGGGCCGGTCTTATGTCAGGTACAAAAAAAATGTCAGGTTGTAACCCTGTCTTTTTGTGTATCAGTAGATCGATTTTGGGGTATCTGAATTTTGAAAAAGTAAGATTGAATAGCTTGTTAGGGTATTTTGCGTGAACAAAAAAAATATTCGCGTAATGTTTTTTAATATAATCAATTAAAGTATGTTCGCTCAATTTATAACCGCTCATAAATAGAATATATTTGTTGACCTTATCTATTGATAATATGTTTTTCAGGAGATACTCAATGTAGATCTCAACTCCACTGTGGTTGCCGCTGGAAAGTGCTCTGAGGTCTATTGCAATGATCATTATGAAATGGTTACCAGGGCAATTTGTTCATGTGAAATTTTTTTGATCATTTTAACGTCCTGTACTGTGGTTTTACCGAGTTTTATGACGAGTATGTTGAAATTATTTGGATCTTTAATGTCTTCGTCTATACTTTCGGGAAAGGTAAATGTGGAGATGTTTTCGTGATTTATTTGTTGTTTTAGTATATCAAGGCTTTCTTTCGCTTTATATCCCACTGCGATTATATGGATTTTTTTAAAGTTTTGAGTTTGTAGATAAAATGGTATGTATTTAAATTTTGGTTTAGAATTTTGTAATTTTTCATCTATCAATTTCCCAAAAATATTTTCTAGTTGTGTGTCCGACTGAATTTTTTTATGTAAATATTCGGATAAATAAGCGTAGGCTATTCCAATTGTAATGCCCAATATCAATAAGAAAAATACCAGATATATGGTTTTTGCCTCTCTCACACCTGATTCATGGTTAAAAAGGGCGATTTGAAAGTCTGTTCCGGATACCTGATTGTATCTATCAATTTCGTTATTTAAGTTTTTTTTAATCGTATCAACGGATTGTTCTATTTGTGCCGTATTATCAAGCGCATAATTTATGAAAAGGTTTTGTTTTTCTTGGCGTTCCGCCGATAGAGAATCAATTTTAACTTCTGATTTAATGTTATTGTTGAAAATCGGATTTTTAAACCATCCCTGGATTGTTTCTGTAAAGTGGTCGGCGGCCTGAACATCGTCATAAGATGTGGAAAGAGAATTTTTGTTTGAATCTTCCTGTACGCTGATGGATAAAAAAATTGTTACTTCGTTCAGGGATTTCATATTGTTCGATCCAATTATGACCCCTGCTGTAATAATAACCACAGTGAAAAGCAAAACCTGCCCGAGATTTCTTTTTATCAATTGTAAGTGTTCAAATAAGGTCATTTGATTTGATTTATGGATTTATTATCAGTCCATTGACTCCATCTGTTTTCAATATATTTAATAAGATTTTCAGCAAATACTGATTCACTAAATTTTTCGGCGTGTTTTCTGATGTATTTGTAGTTGAATGTTTGTTTTTCAAAATTTTTTACTGCTTTTGAAAGAGATGAACTATTTTGTTCGTTAAAAAAAAGGCCGGTTGTACCTTCTTTTACAGTTTCAAGGGCTCCCCCTTTCGCATATGCTATAACGGGGCAGCCGCAAGCCATTGCTTCCAGGGGTATGATGCCAAAATCTTCGATTTGCGGAAAAATTAATGCTTTCGCGCTTTGATACATTTTTTTTAGTTTTTTGTCCGATACAAAACCAAGAAATTCTATATTCGCGGAAGCTTTTTTCTTTAATTCTTTTTCGGCGACTCCCGTTCCGGCGATTTTTAAAGGAAGTCCAAGCTGGTTGAATGATTCTATAATAAGGTCAAATTTTTTGTAGGGAGTGAGTCGTCCGACGGCTAAATAGAAGTTTTCCCTTTTTTCTGAAAGTTGGAAGTTATCGGTATTTACAAATGGATAAATGACATCAGCCTGTCTTCTGTAATATTTATTAATGCGTTTTTTAACATAATTTGAATTAGTTAAAAAGTGGTCGACTCTGTCGGCGCTTAATCTGTCCCACAGTCTTAATTTATGTATCAGCCAGGGTGCCATTTTTTTTATCAAAGGGTTTATTTTGTATTCTTTTACATAATTGATACTGTTTTCCCACGCATATCTCATGGGCGAATGACAGTAGCAAATGTGCATTGTGGAAGGACTTGTAATTATTCCTTTTGCGCACGCATGTGAGCTTGAAAGCACGATGTCATATTCATCCAGATTAAAGCTTTCAAATGCTGGTGGCATTAAATTAATGAACAGTTGATGTTTTTTTGAGGCCCCGGGGATTTTTTGTAAATAAGATGTGATAATTTGGGCATTTTTAAAGTTCCCGACTTTTTCTTTGTTATACAGTGAAGTAAATATAGGGGCATCGGGAAATATTTTATGCATTGTCATGATTACTTTTTCCGCACCTCCGGAGTTTGTAAGCCAATCACAGACAATCGCAATTTTGACAGAATTAAGATTCATAAATAGATTTAATGTCGATAATATATGTTTTTTTGTCGTTTAATACAATAAATTTTGGTTCCAATAAAAATCATAATTTTTTTATGCGTCAATCTCTGAAAGCTCAATCCAGATCTATTTCGAAAAATTCTTTTTTGGGCTTTTGTTTATTTTTTACGGGTGTTTTTTTTATTTGAATCTTGGGTTGATTTGGCAACGGGCGTATTTCTTGTTTTCTAAGTCCTTTTTCATTAACCATATCCTGTAGGGTTTTTATGTTTTTGCTTTCTTTTGGAAACATCTTCGTTAATATTTTTCCGTATGCGCTGTTAGAGTCTATTTTATCCATGGCTTTAGCCTTAAAAAGTTGGATGACTTTATTATCGGGGTCTCTTTCCAATAATCTCTGACATATATGTATAACATCAACGTATTTTTTTTTATTAAACCACATTCCCAAAAGTTCAATCACCACTTCTTCGTCTTTTTTTGCCATTGATGACATTTGATTTGAAGAGTCGGAGATCAGTATTAATTTTCCCGTTTTTTGGCTGAGCTTGTATTGAAGGAAAATGAATCCTGTCACAACGTAAACTACTACGGGTAATATTTGATTGAATTGTAATAATAGGTTGAATAGGGCATGTGTTATTATCGCTACCCCTAAACCCTTAAGAATCATTATTTGTTTATAGGCCTGTATTTTGGAAATTCCCAGCAGTCTACCTACAATGGCCGGATATTTTGAGGTCTTCCCCGTCCATTTTTGTTGTTCAACAATATTGATCGCAAATTTTGCTACTCCATAATAATAGCCGAATATTCCCGAGAACAGCATATGCGCTGTTGTGGTGAATATGGATCTGAATAAGTAGGCTACTATTAATTGCTGTAATCCGAGTTGAGTATAGATGGTGAATATGTAGAAAATGTTTTCCGCGAATGCAAACCCAAGTGCCGCCACCAAACTGTAGCGTATGGAATCATTTATGGTGTGTATGAGTAAGTACCGTCTGTCTGCCCATCTTACCAAAGCTTGTTTTACCAATTCTTCAACAATACCTACGGAAACAAACAGCAATATTAAATTAATGTTTTGATCGTGGATCGCGTTTTGTAAAAATGCGAGAACATCGAATTGGGGAAATAAATTTAAAAAGTAATGGAGTAAAAAAACGGGAACCACAGAGAAAATACTGCCCAAAAAGATTATCAATTGAACTTTTCTTCTTTTGCTTTTTTTAAATAAAACAATTAGCCAAATGGCGGCGGGTACCAGAGCCATAAGTGCTGATATCCCGTAAAGTGTCAAAGTGTTTGCAGGCATTTTCTCTTCGCGTCCTGTTAGATGTTATTAAGCTTCACCACTTTGTTGTTGAAGAAGAGCGAATTTTGCTTCATCAAGAGTGGCGTAGCAGTTGATCAGCTGAGTCAATCCAACAACTTGAAGAATATCCAGAATGTTACTTTTTGTTTTGGCTATGACAATTTTGCCGTTTCCTTCACTGATTTTGCCGTACCAGTCCGTGAGGTAACCAATGGATTTACTGTTCATGTATTCCAGTTCTTCAAAATCAAACAGTAAATATAGATTTTGAGGGTATTGTTCGATCAATGAATAAATGGTTTTGGCTTTTTCATCGACGTTGCTTTCGTCCAGCTGTCCCTGGAATTTTACCAGTTTGGCGTTAACTTCTCCGCCTGAAACAGGTATATCTTCAATTGTTATATTGGCTTCTGTCATGATCTAAATGATTAATAATTATTTTAATTTTTTGTATTATTGAAGCACAAGGTGTGCCGGACTTTCAAGAACTTTAGACATTTCTTTTTGTAGCTTAGGATCTTTTAAATACTTCTTTATTTTGACTTGAATTCCTCTTGATGGCAAGTCCTTGAATTCAAGTTCGTCAGTCCACTCGTAAACTATTTTGGAAAGTCCTCTGCCCCTGATGCCCGTGTGAACGTACTGAGGGTTGGTCCTTTCTTTGACCAGCCTATCTAGTTCTGTTGCCGTGATTTTGCTCTTGCCTGTTCCACTGTCTTCGACAATTATTTCTATACTTTGGTGAGGATTATTAATGAAAGTTATTATAATGTTTTCTCCCGGCATGGATCCGTGTTCAATTGCGTTATTGCAAAGCTCGTCAACCACCGACTGAAATCTAAATGCCCACTGTTCGGAAAATTCAGTCATATTTCTTATTAATCCCAAAGTAAAATCCCTAATACCCGAGACAAAATATGCGTTTGTGGGGATAATTATTGTGATTTTCATCGGTTTGTTGTCCTCTTGCGCATTTTGCTGTGAGCCCTGTGGGGATGCAGAGGGATTATCATCTGATAAATCTATATTGTTTGCCATAAATGAGACTTAAACTCCATATAGTTTATCATTTTTAGTTTTTTTTGTCAAAGGGCGTTATGGGTCATTTTTGTGCTTTTTGGAGATGTTTACTGTATTTGAAAATTAGCTTGAAAAGCTTAGCGATGAACTTTCTATCTAAATTGTTTTTCACGCCTATCGATTGCCTTTGTTTTATAACAGCAGATTCTCTTTTTCTGTCGCAAATGGGATAGCCTTTTTTGTTTTTTTCCAGACCTATGGTTTGACTAATTTCAGCGCGTTGTGCGAGCAATTCAAGAATGCTGTTGTCAATTTTATTGATTTTATTTCTTAATTTATTAATATTTTTATTCATTTGAAGGTTATAAATATAAATAAGATATTCATAAATTCGCTTGATTTCAATAAAAACTTATATTAAGGTTCTGCTGTTTTTATATTAGTTTATCTTTTGATTACACCATCCTCCCCTTCATAAGGGGCAAAGTGTAAGGCGAAGAAGATAAATTTAACCCAAGGAAATATGGCTAAAGATCAAATGCTAGAAATGCTCGAAAGTGCGGTGCACTTTGGACATAAACCCACCAAGTGGAATCCAAAAATGAGTAAATATATATACGGAGTCAGGAATGGCGTTCATGTTTTGGATCTGCAGAAAACAGCTGAATGTCTTGAAAGTGCTAAGGATTATTTAAAAAAAGAAACAGCTGAAGGGAAAAGGGTATTATTTGTCAGTACCAAACCTCAAGCGGCTGAATTAATCAAAGAAGCCGCTGAAAATACCGGAATGCCCTATGTGATACATAAATGGATGGGGGGACTATTGACTAACTTCAGTACTATCAAAAGGAGAATACATTATTATAAAAAATTGAAGGAGGAGGAAAGAACAGGTGAAATAAGTAAATATACGAAAAAGGAAATTGCGGAGTTGAAGAAAAATATGGCCAAATTGGAAGTTGCCATAGGTGGCGTACAGAATATGGAAAAATTACCAGATATTGTTTTTGTGGCAGACGTTGTGCGTGATGATATAGCCGTGAGTGAAGCCAGTAAGCTTAGTATTCCAGTTGTGGGCATAGCAGATACGAACGCGGATCCGGATAATTTAAAGTATCCAATTCCGGGGAATGACGATGCTATTAAGTCTCTTACGTATTTGATAAATGAGGTTAAGAGTGCTATTGTTCCAGGGAAAAATAAATAATACTTATTATTATGGAAGATCAACAACAAAATACTTCTAAAGATAATCAAGCACCTGTTAATACTGAGACTCAAGATAACTCCACGCAGGTTGATGCAGGGCAAGATCAAGTACAGCAACAGTCAACGACTAATAAGACAACACAGGCACCGGAAGCTCTTAAAAAAGCGGGAGGGCAACCGAGTGTAACTTCTGAAGAAAGAGTTTGGGCATTGGTGGCATATATACCTTTGATTGCCTTGATGGCATTGGTCTTGAAACCTCGAAGTGATTTTTTAAAATTGCACGGCCGTCAGGGATTGTTGATTTTTTTGATATTTTTCTTCAGTATTTTTGTTTATCTTGTGCCGTATATCGGACCGGTGATGGGCGTGATAATACATCTTGCAATGGTTGGTATCGCGATTTTTTCAATGTATCAGGCATTTATAGGGAATTGGTGGAAGGTGCCGGTATTGGGTGATATCGCCGAATTGATACCTGTTGATATGTTCGCAAAGGTTACCAGAGAGGCGGTAATGGGAGAGAAGGTTTCTGAAGAAATAGAGCAGAAGGGAATTGAAGAAGAGCAAGCAAAGGCAGAAAAAATAGATCAACAGTATACAGAAGTCAGTGAAAATGATGCCGATAGCATACAGCAACAATCGTCTGATTCACCTCAACAACCTGTAAATAATAAGCAGGAACAAAATGTGGAATCCGCTGCAAGTCAACAGTCATTACCTATTGAGGGAACAGAGGCGCAATCTGAAAAAGAGGAAGATAAATAGTTTATTTCAATTAAAGAGTTTTAAGGATTATTAATTATTTATTAACATATTTTAAAATGTCGGTATCACTAGAAAAATTGAAAGAATTGAGAGACATTACGGGAGTATCCATGACAGCTTGCAAAAAAGCTCTTGAAGAAGCTGACGGAGATATTAATAAGGCAGTTGAGCTGCTTAGGAAAAAAGGAGAAGCTAAGGCTATTGAAAGAAGTGAGAGATCGACCGGGCAAGGTGTAATAGCGTCTTATATTCATCAGAATAATAAAATCGGCGTATTGGTACATCTAGGATGTGAGACGGACTTTGTAGCAAAAAATGAAGATTTTGTACAGACAGCAAAGGATATTGCGATGCATGTTGCCGCTATGAATCCATTGACATTGGATCCGGATGATGTTTCCACTGAGTTGATTGAAAAAGAAAAAGAGATCTGGAAAGAACAATTGTTAAAAGAGGGTAAAAAGGAGGACATGATGGATAATATTCTTGCAGGTAAAGAGAAAAAGTTTAGGGAAGAGGTTTCTTTGAATAAGCAAACTTTTGTTAAGAATCCAGAGGTTACTATTGAAAAATTGATAACCGACCTTGTAAACAAGATGGGTGAAAATATTAAGATTATACGTTTTTGCAGATATTCTATTTAGATATGCTTAACACCGTAAGAGAAGCGGTTGAAGAAATTGGTAAAGGCAATATTGTGGTTGTGGTGGATGATGAGGATAGAGAAAATGAGGGTGATTTAATTATGGCGGCATCCAGGATTAGTGCGGATGCCGTTAATTTTATGGCAACGTATGGGAAGGGTCTTATATGCGTTCCTATGGACAGCTCTTATGCCGGGAAATTTGGGCTTTCATCAATGGTGGTTAATAATACGGAAATCATGACAACTAATTTCACTGTATCTGTTGATTTGAAAGGAGAAACCACTACCGGTATTTCAATGTCGGACAGGGCAAAAACAATTAGGGCTTTGAGCGAATCCGACAGGAAACCGGGTGATTTTTTAAGGCCTGGTCACGTATTTCCGATTATAGCAAAGGATGGGGGTGTTAGAGAAAGGAGAGGTCATACAGAGGCTGCTGTAGATTTAGCGAAACTTGCGGGTTTTTCCCCGGTCGGTGTTTTATGCGAAATTATTCTTGATAATGGTGAGATGGCCAGATTTGATGATTTAAGAAAATTTTGCGAGCATCATGAGTTAAAATTTATTTCGATAGCTGATTTAATAGAATACTTTAATTGGAGTTAATAATAGACTGTAGTAGTTTCAGACATTTAGGACACTGTAGTTAAGTTTTTGTTTTGTTAACCG
>CAYFWB010000007.1:53210-95465 GCA_964346765.1 uncultured Candidatus Peribacteria bacterium | reverse complement strand
CGCTTGCACACTTAAATAAAATCAATTTACTGTCACTAAAATATTTCAACGAAAAGCGCCCTCAAAAAACCAAACATTTTATGCCACCATTCAAATACGGAATCCTGAAATATCAGCTTACAAAACAAAAACTTAACTACAGTGTCCTAAATGTCTGAAACTACTACATTTATTTCTCTTTTCTTAGAATTGCTCCCACCGGAACGTCTTTTGGCAGGGCTATTAAAGCAGGGTCTTTTTGGCCGGGGTGCACCACTTTTCGCGAATGACCAAAAGGGTCTATAAATTCTTCCAAAGTGACCTCAAAAAGATCGTCGGGGGTCATTACTTCCACTTTCGCGGGGGCGTCCAGACGGCCTTTTACTTCCATTTTGGCGTAGTGCCGGCCGTTTTGTTCTACTGTTTCACGGATGATTCCCACAAATTCATGGGTCTGGGAGGTAATTCGCTTTTCGTATTCCTGTGCTTTTTCGCGCGGGTTGTCGCCAAGGAATCCGGGTATGAATCCCCTGTTGGAGGTTTTGGCAAGCTCTTTTAGATGATCCGGATTGAAAGGTTTTCCCTGTTCCATTTCGTCCAGAGCTTTTCTGTAGGTTCTGGCAACTGTGGCCACGTAGTAGGGCGTTTTGTTGCGCCCCTCCACTTTAAAACTGCAGACTCCGGCTTCTTTTAAAGCTTTCAGATATTCGATCAAACACAAATCTTTTGAACTCATAATGTAAGCACCGTGTTCATCTTCTTCTATTGGCATGTATTCCCCGGGTCTTTTTGCTTCTTCCAATGCGTACAGTTTGTACTTCCAGCGACAACTGTGGGCGCAAGTTCCCTGATTGGCGTCGCGATATGTCATGTAATTGGAAAGCAGACACCGGCCCGAATATGCCATGCAGATGGATCCGTGAACAAAAAATTCAAGTTCCAGGTCGGGATTTTTTTCATGTATTTCTTTGACTTCTTTTAAAGAAATTTCGCGCGAAAGGATGATTCGTTCTATCCCCTGTTTGTGCCAAAACTGCGCCGATGCCCAGTTGACGTTGTTCTGCTGGACAGAAAGATGGATCGGAATTTCGGGGCAAATTTCCTTAATTAGCATAATAATTCCGGGGTCGGCTACAATAAATGCGTCGGGCTTTAGATCGGCCAGTGGCCTTAATGCTTTTTGCAGAGCAGGTATTTTTACATTTCTAGGGTAGATGTTTAGAGTGAGGTAGATTTTTTTGTTGAGGGATTTGGCGTAGTCCACCGCCTCTTTCACCGACTCAATGGAGAACATGTTTTCGCGCGCGCGCAGGGAAAAAACCGGCACGCCGGCATACACGGCGTCGGCACCGTACTGAAAAGCGATTTTAAGTTTTTCCATGTCCCCCGCGGGGAGTAAAAGTTCCGGTTTCATTTTATTGTTTGTTAGACGAGCCCGGCAAGTATATACCAGAGACCGCGACTATAGCCAAATTTATTTGAGTTCAAAAACCGGACGGGCGCGCAAGTAGGCGGAGTTGTCGCTGGTTGAAATAGTAGTAAAACTGAGTTTATTAGGGCTGGCTGTAATATCCGCGCATGAAATGCTATTTTCCTCCGTACCGTTATCAATGAATGAAATAGTGGGGGCCGGCGAATTGATGTGATCCAGAATCATGAGCTCGGGTCTAACCTGGGTGGGTACCTGTTCATAAGCGTTTAGAAACTGATCAATAGATAATAAAGACGCCGCAAGGTATTCTGTGTCCTTTGGTAATCTAAGTCCCGCACCGGCTAAATATTTTCTGCAAATGTCATACTGCATGTCATTATTCTGGAAAATCGGTATCTGATCCGGTACTTCTTTTGGATTCGGATCCGTTTCTATAATGCATACGGATGTTTTTGTATCAGGCAATGAGGATTTGTAATCCTTTGAAAATTCAGGCGGGCTTATTGTAAAAGGGAGTTTTTTTTGAGCCCACTCAACCATATCTTGCAGAGATCCGGGCGGCACAATTATTAATCTCGGTCGCTTAAATTTACCAATCGCAAGAAGCTCTTGATCGCTTAATCTGAATAACATTCTAATAACTTGTCTTTTTGACGGTAAAACCGTGTCAGGAGACAACGCCTTGGCGATCCTTCTGGCATCCGCATAATAACGTTCGCTCACCAACATCCCCAATTCAAACCTTAGATTTTCGTCAGATCCATTTAGCTTTGTTATTCTTTTAAGCATACGGTTTTTTATATCTACTTCTTTATTTAATTGTTCCATAGCGGTTTTCATTTGTGTTTTAAGTTTTTTGCATTGTTCAAAATCAGCAGTCTGTACAGCAGTTTCATAAACAACTGTGTATTCAGATAATAATCTTTTTATCTCATTCAGTTCGCGGTACCAATTTTTGCAGTAAGGTGTCTCCATCGTTTTTATTTGTAATATCAATTATTTTGCCGTAATCACCGGTTCTTAATGTTTGATACAAAGCCGTGATGTATTCTCTTAGTTCAGGGAGGCGGAAATCATGTGTAAACATAGCATCTTCAAATAAATCACGCCTTGAATTCGCTCGATCTGCAATATTAAATCGGCCGAACACCAGATCTAATTCTGCGATCATATCCATTATGCATACTTTGACGTTGCCGGGTGTGGGTTTTATCTTTGTTTCTTCTATCTATATCTATATTTTGACGTCTTGACGGGTAAGAAGCCTTATCTACAGCTTTTGCCAGTTCAAAGAACGATTTATTCGGGACAATTATTATCGTGGGGACTTTCAGCTTGTTTACATTTGTGTATAAGCCGTGACAATTAGTTTTTTCAGGTTGGTTTGAGGGCATTTTGTTAAAGTATTTTAATATATTATACAATATTATTTAACACAATACGACCTCTAGATTATTAGACACGAATATTATATGCTCCAATATAGAGTTATATTTTTTTAAGGATTATAAGATAGTAAAAATTCTATGAAACAATATTTAAGTCTGGTGGAGGAAGTTTTGAAAGACGGGATTAAAAAAAAGGACAGGACGGGCGTTGGGACCGTGAGTATTTTTGGAACACAGCGCAAGTATGATTTAAGGGAAGGTTTTCCTTTATTGACTACGAAAAAAGTATATTTTAGGGGAATTTTGCACGAACTTTTGTGGTTTTTGAAAGGTGACACCAACATTAAATATCTGGTTGATCGCAATGTTCATATTTGGGATGAATGGCCATACGAAACTTATAAAGCTTCTAATGAATTTAAAGGGGAAACGATTAAGGAATTTGTTGAAAGGATTAAAAATGAGCAAGATTTTGCGCAGAAATGGGGTGAACTTGGGCCCGTTTACGGTAAACAATGGATTCGGTGGCGCGATTATGACGGGCAGGAAATTAATCAAATTCAAAATGTACTGGATCAGATAAAAAATAATCCGGATTCAAGAAGACATATTGTTTCGGGTTGGAATGTGGCGGAAATTCAGGAACTTATAGAGGGGCAGAAATCGGCGCCGCCTCTTTGCCACACTTTGTTTCAGTTTTATGTTGTGGACGGGATGATTGATATGCAGTTATATCAGCGGTCTGCGGATATTGCTTTAGGAGTGCCATTTAATATTGCCAGCTACGCGATGCTTTTAATGGTGGTTGCACAGGAATGCGGTCTTACACCAAGGTATTTTATTCATACTATGGGTGACGCGCATATTTACCTGAATCATCTGGACGGAATTAAGGAACAGTTGAAGCGTAGAGCCACAGCGTTGCCGGTTATGGATATTAAAAAGAGACCGTTTTGGGAGCACGAGTTTGAAGATTTTGAATTGAAAAATTATGATCCGCATCCTCCGATTAAATTTGAGATTGCGGTATAAATTATATTAGCTGTAAGCCCCGCGGAATATAAAATTATAACTAACTCTGCCCCGGGCTACGCTATCATATATGCTCCGCCCCGGGTCTCGGCATACATGATGCCTCGACCGCAGAGCTCTTACGTTTATAATTTTAATATTTCGCGGGGCAAAATCACTTAAATAATTAACAAACTTATCATGAAATTTTCCATTATTGCGGCGGCGGATGAAAACATGGGAATCGGCGCTAAGAACGACTTACCCTGGAGACTAAAAGGCGATCTGCAGTATTTTCACTATGTGACTACTTCGGCTGAACCGGGGAAAGTTAATGCCGTGATTATGGGAAGCAAAACTTGGGAATCGTTGCCGGAAAAATCCAAACCTTTGAAAGACAGGGTTAACATTGTGCTTTGCAAGGAATATATGAAGGTGCCTTTGGGGGTAATGGTCAGCAATTCTTTTGAAGATGCTTTAAGCCAACTTTGGCACGACGAAACTGTAGATAAAATTTTTGTTATTGGGGGAGGCAGTGTTTTTGCCCAGGCATTAAATCATCCCGACTGTGAAAAAATCTTTCTTACAGAAGTAATGGATAAATTTGATTGCGATATTTTTTTCCCAAAAATCGATGAAGATGTTTGGGAGATTCGTGAAGCATCTGAACCCCACACTGAAAATGGTATTAAATACAGATTTCTAATCTATGAAAGGAAATAGTGTTTTAAGCACCTTGAAGAGCCAATATACAAGCGGCAGCACCTAATCGTTTGTCGTAGGCATTGGGGTTAAAATGCCCGTCCCTTACATACATGCCGCCCTGATAGATATTTGTACCGGCGTACACGTAAGGACTGGTTTTGTGTTTACTCAGGCGATAGCCAAGACCATTATAGAATTCAGAATATGCTAGAAGCGGGCCCAAGTCGGTTGTATTTGTATTTATTCCAAGAGCCCGGCGTATGTTTCCCTTAATACCCAGTGCGTGAACAGCCGCACTTTCCCAATCATTGAAAAGTATCCCTCTGGGGACATGCTCTGTAGGCTTCCCTAATGGATCACCGTTATGAAGGTAACTTTTAAAGTTAAAACTTGCCTCTCGGTAGTGAATTGCAGCTATCAACTTCCATGGTACTCCGGCGCGTTCTGCCACCCTTTGATAAATTGCTTTATGCTTTAACACTCTTTGTCTGAATTTTCTAATTTTTTCTTGATATGCAGGATTGTCCGAAAGTTTCATAAATTCTATATTATGTGCGTGATCCTGCGCCACTTTTCTTGTTTTGGTGGTTTTTCTATTGGCTATTTGACCTTCCGGGGCGGTTTCACGGGGTTGCTGACGGGGACTTAGCGATTTGGCAGGTGCTGATTTTGCCGGTGCGGAAGATGGCGCGGCAGTCATTCTTCTTGGCATGCGTGAGCGCATTTGCGGTTTAAGAGCTTTCCAGTATTTTTGTCCTGTTTCACCCAGTAACCCGGATAATGCCATCGGGTCTCCTCTGAATTCAAAATGCATCGGGTCTCTTCTTGCTCCTTGCCATCTGCCTCCCCATTTAAATCCCAAACTTTCAAATATTTCTACTACTTTGGGAGGCATGTCTCCTTGTTTTCCCTGTCCATTTGTAGAGCTATTTAAGTCTATTGCAACTCCCCATAAGTGGTAGCTTAAAACGCTCCCTTTTCTGATCGGCCTCCAGTTCCAACTTTCCGTCCGATAAAATCTGTAAGGCCCCATATCTCCACTGGATATGGCCTGTTCTATTCTGGCTTCGGCTTCCTTTATGAAAGGATAAATCGCCATATTTACGCCACCCAATAGTCTGTTTTCAAAGAAACTTATCGGTTTACCGGTTATTGGATCCCTCCAGATAATCCACCTTTCGGCTTTTTCCTTGGAATTGCCGCAAAGTTCAGCCCACTCTTTGCGAGAATATTTTGGATACTCGTTGCCGTTGATTTCGATTTTTCCGGAAGCGGTGGGTCTGATAACTTCCCCTCGCATGCTTCTCCGCATTTCCCCGGTTTGTGACTGGACTTTGTCTCTCTGAAATTCCAGAGCTTCTTCTTGTGTATTGAACAGCGTTCTTGTCTCGGCGTCGTATTGTACTTCTGATCCGACCGATGCTTCATCCCGCGCAGCTCCTTTCTGGTAGATTTCAACGTGTTCGGACATGGCGCGTCTAGTGGCCACTCCGGAATTGCTCAATGTTTCCACGACTTCGATTTCATCACTACTGAAAACAGGTAGATAGTTACCGTTTTGATCAAAATATCCGATTCTGCGTGTGTGAACGTGATACCCTCTAGTTCCTTCCAAGATTGTCCCGTCGGGTTTGTAAATTCTGATTTTGTTGACTTTCGGGGGCAAAATGTCGCCTGCGCCCACTTTCCAATAAGCGGATTCATTACCCTTAAAATCGACTTTGAATCTTAATGATTGCCCGGAAACCTGTTTTAAAAATGCCGAAGATAAAAGTGCGTGTTTTTTTAGTCCGTCCTGCAAATTTTGTTGTTCGGTTCTGCCGGCGGTTCGGAGTGATTCAACATTACCGCTCAGATCCCAATTTTCCAGGTTTTGTAAAAACTCCTGATATTCTTTGGATTCTTTGGCGGAAAGCTTGTCGATTTTTTGTCTTTTTAGATAGTCGGTAAGATCTTTTTTGTGCTCTTGGAAACTGGCATGGACTTCCAGTGACTTGGTGGTTGGTTGTTCACTCTGCTGAATCGCTTCCTGATTTGGAGGACTTAACCAGACAACTCTCATGAAAAGATATAATTATTCATACTATTATATCATTTTTTATGTATTTAAGCCATTTAAACTGACTCACGTTATTTGACAAAGAGCCTGTGACGAGGTTATTTTTGAAATCATATTTAATTCATACTTAAGTGGTATGATTTCAATAAGACGAAAAGCTGCGGGCTCTAAAACTAGTTTTAAAAGCGCATCCGTAAAACGGGGTTTTTTACGTTTTTCTCAAAAAGTTGATTATGGACTGTTTCTTTTAACAGAGCTGGCCAAAAATGAAGGGAGTGAACCTATGTCGCTAAAAACTATTGCCAAAGAAAACTTCCTTTCATTCTATTATTCACAGAAAGTAGCGCTTGATCTTAGGGAAAATGGTTTTATCAAATCTTTAAGAGGTAAAACCGGGGGCTACGTGTTGGCAAAGAAAGCGGATGAAATTAAGCTGTTAGATGTATTGGAGTCGTTGGAAGGTGAGGTGGCTTTAATGCACTGCTTAAGGCACGGAGTTTACGGACATAATTGTGAACGCGAAGATGATTGCAGTGTGAGAAGCGGTTTTGGGATGTTAAATGAAATAATCATTAGTACACTTTCAAAGTATACTCTGGAAGATTTTATAAATTCAAAATGGCATCAAAAATATCGTTAAAAATTAAAAGGCTGAAGGCGAGCGCCGATGGCCAGCAAATTCTTAAAGGTGTGAATCTGGATATTAAACCAGGTGAAATACATGTGGTCATGGGGCCGAACGGATCCGGCAAAAGTACTCTTTGTAACGCCTTAATGGGGCATCCATCTATAAAAATTGAAGGTGGAGAGATTATGATGGGCGGTAAGGAAATTTCCGCTTTGAGTCCGAATAAGAGAGCTCACATGGGGCTTTTTTTGGGTTTTCAATACCCGAGAGAAGTTGCGGGCGTGACGTTTGGTAATTTCATGAGAATCGCCGTTAATACAGTTTTAAAAGCGCAAAATAGAGTTTTTAAACCGATCGGGCCCGTGCAGTTTTTTCCACAGGTGCAGGAAAAGATGCAGGAATTAAAAATGAGCAGAAAATTTATAGGTCGTTGTTTGAATGAAGGATTTTCAGGAGGTGAAAAGAAGAGAGCCGAAATTGTACAAATGATGCTTTTGAAACCGGCAATCGCTATTCTGGATGAAATCGATTCGGGTCTGGACGTGGATGGATTAAAGGCGGTTGCTGAAGGCATCAATAAAACTCACAAAGAAAACGGGACGGGGATTTTATTAATCACTCACTACGCGCGGATTTTAAAATATATTAAAGCGGATTATGTGCATGTAATGGCGGACGGTAAGATAGTTAAATCGGGGAAACAGGATCTGGCTCATAAAATTGAAGAGGAAGGATACAATAAATTTATCGCTGAATATGAATAAGGTTATCAGGAAGAAAAATCCGGATATTGGTAGTGAGTATCAGTATGGTTTCAAGACCAAAACCAAATCTGTTTTTAAGTCTAAAAAAGGTTTGGATGAATCTGTGGTACGGGAAATTTCCGCGATGAAAAAGGAACCTAGCTGGATGCTTGAATTCAGACTTAAAGCTCTTGAATTATTTAGAAAAAAGAGGATGCCGAGTTGGGGAGCGGATTTGAGCGGTATCGACTTTGACGACATTTATTATTACGTGAAACCTTCGGATAAACCGACCAGAAACTGGGACGAAGTGCCGTATGAAATCAAAGACACGTTTGAAAGACTGGGTGTGCCGCAGGCAGAAAGGGAATTTTTGGCAGGCACAGGGGCGCAGTTTGAATCAGAGATGGTTTATCATAATCTGCGGGATGATCTGGCTAGAAAAGGGGTGATTTTTGAAGATATTGATTCGGCCTTAAAGAATCATCCGGAGCTTTTTAAGAAATATTTTGCTTCTGTTGTGCCTGCCGGAGACAATAAGTTCGCGGCACTAAATTCGGCGGTTTGGTCGGGAGGATCTTTTATTTACGTACCGAAAGGAGTTAGTGTTGATCTGCCTTTGCAGGCGTATTTCAGAATCAACGGTCCGCTGATGGGTCAGTTTGAAAGGACATTGATTATAGCGGATGAAGGCGCGCGGGTTCATTATATTGAAGGTTGCACCGCGCCGAGCTATTCCAGTCAGTCTTTACACGCGGCGGTGGTGGAAATTGTTGTGAATGAGGGGGCGCGGGTGCAATACACGACCGCACAGAACTGGTCGCATAATGTTTATAATCTTGTTACTAAAAGGGCCAAGGCGTTTAAAGATGCGGAAATGTTTTGGCTGGATTGTAATCTGGGATCAAAAATGACGATGAAATATCCGGCTGTTTTTTTAATGGGAAAAGGCGCGAAAGCTGAAGTGCAGTCAATCGCTTTGGCGGGAGACGGCCGGCATCAGGACGCTGGAGCGAAAGTTGTTCATTTAGCAGAGGGGACATCTTCTGTTATTAATTCCCGTTCGATCAGTAAAGGCAACGGGCGAACCACTTATCGCGGGCTTTTGCAGGTAACGCCGGACGTGCGTGACGTTAAGGCGAAAGTAAAATGCGACGCTTTATTGCTGGACTCAGAATCAAGGTCGGATACTTATCCTGTAATGAAAATTGATAATGACGAGGTAAATATTGAACATGAAGCCACTGTGAGTAAAGTTGGTGAAGATCAACTTTTTTATTTGATGAGCCGCGGACTTAGCGAGGACGAAGCGGCGACAATGATTGTAAACGGATTTATCGATCCGATTGTTAAGAAACTGCCGCTGGAATACGCGGTTGAAATGAACAGACTTGTGGAAATGGAAATGGAGGGATCTATCGGTTAATTTATGCTAAATAATATCGAAACAATTTGCGGAAATGGTTTTAAAACAGTTTTCACGGATAACTTTAACGCCGGTGAATACCGCGTGGAGAAAGGTGAAAGACTGGATATTGTTTTTTTGGGTTCGGATCAGTTTGATAACGGGGCGAAGGGTAATTCGCTTAAACTAATGGTTAACGGCGAGGGCGCTGAAATCAATTTTTTTGGTTTTATAAGCGGTAAAGAAAAAGCCAGATTTGAATTGGCTGTCGTGGCTGAGCATGTGAAACCGGGTGGTAAATCGACAATAAATATGAATGCAGTTATGTATGATGAATCTTTACTGGACTTTAAGGGTAATTTGATAATCGAGCGGGAAGCGCAATTAACGGATACTTATCTGGCTTCGCATTCGCTATTGATGAATAAAGGTGCCAGGGCGCATACTGTGCCTTCTTTAGAAGTTTTAGCCAATGACGTGAAAGCGGGGCACGCGGCCACGGTGGGCAAGGTTAATGAAGAAGATCTGTTTTATTTGCTTAGCAGAGGGATAGATAAACAGAGCGCTGAACAGCTGTTGGTGCTTGGTTTTTTTGAAGATTTACTGATGAAGATCGAGTGTGTTGACCTTAGAGACAGCTTAAGGCAGGCTATTATCAAATCACTCCCCTTTTATAATGTTTGATCCAAGCAAAATAAAAAAAGAGTTCCCGATTTTTAAGAGCCGGACTAACGGGAAGGCTCTGGTTTATCTGGATAACGCGGCAACCAGTCAGAAGCCCAAGTGCGTAATTGAAGCGACTGAACAGTTTTACAGTCTGGAAAATGCCAATGTTCACAGGGGAATTTATCATCTGGCGGAATTCGCGACGGGTATGTATGAATCCGCCAGGCTGAGCGTGGCAAGGTTTATCGACGCGGTGGATAAAGAGAGCCAGCCGGTTTATACGGATGATGGAAATATCGCGGAAATTATTTTTACTCACGGTACGACCGAATCAATAAACTTGGTGGCCTACAGCTTTGGTGATGCGAATGTGAGGGAATGCGACGAGATTGTGGTTTCGATGTTGGAACATCATTCAAATCTGGTGCCGTGGCAGCAGCTTTGTAAAAGGAAAAAAGCTGTTTTGAAGTTTATTCCGATTGATAAAAACGGCGAGATGAATTTGAGTGGTCTAAACGAAATAATTACCGACAAAACACGCATAGTGGCTGTTAACATGGTTTCCAACGCGCTTGGCACAGTTAGTCCGGTTAAAGAGATTGTGAAGAGGGCAAAGGAAGTGGGTGCGATCAGTCTGGTGGACGGAGCCCAGGCCGCGGGGCATATGCCGGTAAACGTTAGGGATATTGATTGTGATTTTTTTGTGTTTTCGGCGCATAAGATGCTGGGGCCGAGCGGCCTGGGCGTGCTTTATGGGAAAAAAGAGATTCTGGAAAAAATGGAACCGCTTTTTCTTGGGGGTGATATGATTAGAGATGTCGGTCTTTATGAATCCACATGGAACAGTCTTCCTTATAAATTCGAAGCAGGTACGCCCAATATTGCCGCGGTCAACGCGTTTACTCCGGCCATGGAATATTTGCTTGATCTTGGACTTGAAAATGTTCATGAGCATGGAGTGAACTTAAGAAAATACGCGATTTCCAAACTGCGCGAGCTTCCTAAATTGAAAATCTACGCAGAAAACGCAAAAGATGTTTGCGGTATTATTTCATTTAATATTGAAGGTGTGCATGCTCATGACGTGGCTTCGATTCTGGATTCTGAAAATGTGGCTGTCAGAGCAGGGCATCATTGCACTCAGCCTTTAATGAATTTGCTTGGCCAAAGCGCCACGGCTCGGATGAGTTTTTATGTGTACAACACTAAGGAAGACGTGAATATAGCTGTTAAAGCGCTAAAAAAAGTTTACGATATTTTTAAGATTTAATTATGGATCTTTACGCCGAGAATATTCTTGAACATTTTAAAAATCCCCATCATTTTGGTGAATTGAAGGATCCGTCGGTTTCCGAATCCGAATCCAACCCCCTATGCGGCGATAAATATGTGATGGATTTAGCAATTGATGACGAGGGCGTTATTCGGGATGTTGCTTTTAAAGGCGAGGGGTGCGCGATCAGTAAAGCGGCTGTTTCGATGCTGGCAGACATATTGATTGGTATGACCGTTCATGACGCGGCGGCCGTTGATAAGAACAAAATATATGAACTTTTGGGAACTGAAGTAAGTGCTGGCAGGGCAAAGTGTGCTTTGCTGGGACTGGAACTTTTAAAAAAATCTTTAAAAAAGTATAGTGGCGAAAGAAAAAAATCCGATCAGTGAAAAAAACAAGTTTTATCAAGCGCTAAACCAAATTATCGATCCGGACATTGGAGTGGGGATCGCCGACATGGGTTTAATTTACAAAGCAGAAGAAAAGGGCGGTAAGGTGCACCTGGATATGACATTGACTTCTATGGGATGCCCGGCCGGCCCGGAATTAATCAATGACGCAAAGAATGCGGTTCAAAAACTATCAAAAGGGAAAGAAGTTGAATTGAACGTGGTTTGGGATCCGCCCTGGAATCCTGACATGATGAAAAACAATCTTAAAGAAATGCTGTTTGGGAATTATTGATTAAACGGACCAACGTGTAGGTTCGAAATCTTTTTCGCTTTTCTTAGCCGGCCGTGTTTTGGGTACCAATGGTTGTGAATTATTTTTTTTTGCAAGTAGCCTCTTATTATCAATTTGCTTCTCTTTCAGGTGGACGCGCATTTCCAGAAACGCTTTGTCATGTATCTCCATAACGCGCTTGATCGGTTCCACCAAAGGTTTTAAAAATAATAACTCTGGTTGAATTACGGGTCCGTATTTCGTGGCCCATTCCAAAACTTTTTTTTCATTTTCAGCCATATCATGAACCGCTTGTTCATTGTATTCAAGAAGTCCGCTTTTGACTAAAAGTTGAATCGTGTAAACAAAAGGCAGTCCCTTGAAAATATGTCCCTGCTCTATTATTGCCCATTTTACTTCATCGGGAGTTTTATCCCAAACTTTTCTAACGGTATCCATGTAGTTTTCATCAACTATATCTATAACTTTATAAATACCCTCTTTGACATATTTATCTTCAAGTACGTTTTCCACTCTTGTCGCCACTCTGTCGATTACACCCCCCACTCTCTCGGATTCTTCCAGGTGTAAATTATATTTTTCTTTTTGATCTTCTGGTAATTTCGCCAGAGTATCCAATTTTTTATTTGCTTCTTCCATAGTGGTCGGTTGTTAATAATTATGCTGCAAATCTGTGTTTTTTCGTTTTTGCGTTTTCCTTTCTTTCTCTTCTTGTTTTTTCCACTTCAAGCTTGGCGTTAAAGACTATGTCTTCGGTGAAATTCGCCCCGTTCATAATCCACTTCGCAACCTGCTCATCCAGCCCTTCCAGTTCATCCAGAAATATCTTGGCTATTTTAAAAATCGCCATTATTGCTTTGCGGGTTTCTTCACTGATTGTTTTTGTGTCTGTAATTTTTTCAGCACGTTTGTATTCCAGAAGACCGGTCTTACATAAAAACCTTAAAAACACATATCCGGGATTGTTTCTGGTAAGGTTATGAACCAATTCCCATTGAATCGGACCGGGGACTTTGTCCCATAACCTACGAAGCCTTTCCATGGTTTTGTATGTCTTTTGATTTTCGGGATTATCCAAATATAAAACGGCTTGGTTCAGTTTGCGCTGTATCCCGTATTTTTCAGCCAGGGTCATGCCATCGTAAATAATATTGGGAATGTCCTCTTCTTTTAGATTTGAAGCCTCCTTGATCTTTTGTTCTACTGTTGTTCGAAGATGTTCAACGTTGTCTACGTTTTCGTGTACCTTCTGTACTTTTTCATGATCAGGTGCTTCGGCTGATCTTATCGCGTCCGCGTCCGTGTCCCTTTCTCTGCCAATATTGACTTTTTTAGAGTCTTCCATTTTTACAGTTATTGAATCATATAATTATAACATATAACTTAAGCCTACGGAATACAGTTTTGGATTGATAAAAAAATGTAGTACAATAAGGCATAAATCGTAATCAATATTTATGAATCCAGGGACACAATCAAATACGGCGGCGTATCATCCTTCTCAAAGAGTGGGAATTTTTATCGATACTCAAAATCTGTATCATTCGGCCAGAGCCAACTATAAATCCAACGTCAATTATTCCAATCTGGTAAAACACGGTGTCGCGGGCAGAAAACTGATAAGGGCTTTTGCTTACGTTATTAAGTCCGAATCGGGTGAAGAGAGTAAGTTTTTTGAAGCGCTTTCCGATCTTGGTATTGAAACTAGAGTTAAGGATCTGCAGATTTTTTACAGCGGCGAAAAAAAAGCGGACTGGGATGTAGGTATTGCAATGGATATTGTCAGATTAAGTGAAAAACTGGATGCTATTGTGCTTGTCAGCGGAGACGGAGATTTTTTGGAGGTGCTGAAGTACGTTAAGTCAAGAGGTATCAGGGCGGAGGTGATGGCTTTTAAGAAAACTTCTTCTTTAAACCTGGCAGAGGAAGCTGATACATTTATCGATCTGGGAGCCGAGCAGTCGAAGTTTTTGATCCCGATGTCCAAACAGGTAATAAGGCCGCGTAAAAAATATTTGGGCAAAAAATAATCGGTGTGTTATTGTTTCAGATCAATTATTTTTTTTAACCAATATAAATATGTCAGATATTCAGGTTGGGAAGCTAGCTCCAAAGTTTAAGCTGGAAGCTCTGGTGGGACAGGAATTTAAGGATATTTCACTGGACGACTATAAAGGCAAGTGGGTTGTTCTTTTCTTTTATCCGCTTGATTTTACATTTGTATGCCCCACGGAAATTCTTGATTTTTCCAAAGCTAAAGAAGAGTTTGACAAACTTAACGCTCAGGTGCTTGGATGCAGTATAGATAGCGTTTATTCTCACCTGGCCTGGACCAAAGAGCTGGGTGAACTCAGCTACCCCTTATTGAGTGATATTACCCGAAAGACCGCTTCCGATTATGGAATTTTAATTGAAGATAAAGGGGTGGCGCTGAGAGGTCTTTATATAATCGACCCGGAAGGTGAACTTAAATACATGGTAGTTCATGATCTGAACGTGGGCAGAAGCGTTGACGAAACTGTACGCGTTTTGCAGGCATTACAAAGCGGAGAACTTTGCCAGGCGGGCTGGAAGCCCGGTGATAAGTCTTTGGGAAAGGCTTAAAAAATGTTAATATATTGGGCGAACTTTAGTTTGGGTTACCGGCTTTTATCCGCCCGTTTTGAATCTTTAACTTATACAGTATGTCAGAAAATAAAAAAGTTTATGACTTAATTGTTATCGGAGCAGGGTGCGCGGGGGCGAGCGCCGGAATGTACGCCTCCAGACTGAACATGAAAACAGCTATGATAGCGGAAATGCCGGGGGGGCTTATCACCTCTACTCATCTGGTGGAAAACTGGCCGGGGATTAAAAGCATTTCCGGGCCGGATCTTGCAATGTCTTTGGTTGATCACGCCACTTCATTTGGCGCGGAGATGATTAATGAAAAAGTGAATGAGGTGTCCGCGGCTGTTGATAGCGCGGACGACGACAAAAAATCCGGTTACATAGTTAAAACGGCTAATAATGAATATCTTGCCAAATCTGTTTTGTTAGCTACGGGTACGGAACACAAGAAACTGGGTGCGCCCGGCGAAAAAGAGTTTGAAAACAAAGGAGTTTCTTATTGCGCTCTTTGCGACGGCGCGTTTTTTAAAAAAAAGACGGTGTGTATTGTGGGCGGAGGCGACAGCGCGGCCAAAGAAGCGTTATTTTTAGCAAAACACGCGGCCAAAGTTTATATTTTTGTGCGCAAAGATGTGCTCCGCGCGGAGCCGGTTAACGCTGAAAGGGTGAAAAAAAACGATAAAATTGACGTTAAGTTCGGTACTGAAATAGCGGAGATTAAGGGTACGGATAAAGTTGAAAAAGTCGTTTTAAAAAGCGGTGATGAAATGGAAATGGACGGTGTCTTTTTGGCAATCGGCCATAACGCGTTTTCCGAGGTGGCTGAAAAACTTGGGGTTGAATTGAATGATCGAAAAGAGATCACAATCAACAGGCATTCCGAAACTAACCTGCCCGGTATTTACGCGGCGGGCGATGTTACCGACACTGTCTTTAAGCAAGCTATTACCGGTTCGGCGGAAGCTGTTACGGCCGCCTATTTTGCCAGTCAGTACGTGGGAGGTAATGAAATTGTCTTTGAATAGCATAAAATGAATTTAACCGCGCCGGAGAAGGGAGTTGTTTGTTGACTTAATTCCAACGATTGATGAATGGCATTTGATCTATTCAGATAAATATTTAGCCAACAGCCTTACTCCAAAACCTGTGGCGGCTTCGTAGTCATACGGTTTTGGATCTTTAACAAATGTCACTCCGGCTATATCAAGATGCGCCCAGGCTGTTTTACCAACGAATTCTTCCAGAAAAGCGGCGGCCTTTGACGCTCCGGCAAGTCCGGATCCTTCTGAGTTTTGCAGGTCGGCGATTTTGCTTTTCATTTTTTTTCTATAATCGGGGTGGACGGGCAGAGGCCAGACCAGTTCGTCGGTATCTTCGCCGGCTTTAAATAGATCGTCGATTAACCTTTTGGTGTTGCCGAAAAGTCCGGCGTAGCGGTCGCCAAGGGCTACCATGCAGGCGCCGGTTAAGGTGGCAAGGTCTATTATTTCTTTGGGTTGGTATTTTTTGATGCCGTAAGCGATGGCATCGGCAAGGATGAGGCGCCCTTCCGCGTCCGTGTTCGTAATTTCCACTGTTTTACCGCTGTAAGTTGTAACAATGTCATTAACTTTCTGGGCTTTTGATCCGATCAGATTGTCGGTCAAAGGTGTAATAGCAATTATATGTTTGTTGATGTTGAGCTCTTTTAAAAGCCTGAAAACTCCTAATACAACAGCGGCGCCGGCCATGTCTTCCTTCATGTTGGTGATGCCCTGAGTCGGTTTTAAGTTGTATCCGCCACTATCAAAAGTGACACCTTTACCAACCAGCATTATGGGTTTTTCTTTTTGCGCGGATTTAGGTTTGTATTCCATGACCACGAGTCTGGCTTCACTGTCACTTCCCAGATTTACTCCGACCAGTGCTCCCATTCCAAGCTTTTCAAGCTGTCTTTTGTTAATCACCGTGATTTTGGCACCTACCGACTTGGCAATTTTTGCGGCTTCGAGACTTAATGTTTCAGAGTTTACAAAGTTGTTGGGTCCGTTAACCAGATCTCTGGTATCATTTACGGCCAACGCGGTTATATGTCCGATTTTAATGTGTTCCAATACATTTTTATCGGTTTTCTGCAGATGCAATTTCATGGATTTTATTTCTTTTTTCTTATTTTTCTCTTTGTTTTTCCCTGTCTGAAATTTTGCGACATTATAATTGGCAAGAGTAATTCCCTCACCAAATTCCCGCGCGTGGTCGTTTAATTCTTTCGGCAGCCAAATATCCAGTTCGCTCATTTCATGATTTCTGGTTTCTTTGGCAATTTTGGCGCCCGCGATTCTGACTTTTGTTGAATCCAGTTTCTTTAATTTGCCCAATCCAAGAAGTAAAATTTGTTGGGGCAGTTTCGCTGAATCGGGAATAATGCGCATGGCTTCACCGTTTTTACCTTTAAAATCTTTGTTTGTTTTCCTATTGCTGATGATTTTTTTCAGTTCGGACGGGCAAGACATTTGGTCTTCAAAAAGAGGTAGAATAAATAGTTTCGCCTTGAGATTAACTTGGTTGGATAGTGCAATTTTCATTGTTTTTTGCTTAAATGGTTAAGGTGATCTTCAGCTTTTTTAAGAAGATCTTTAGCGTTTTCAAATGTAAGTTTTTGATGAGCGCTTTCAAAAGGGAGCCATAGCGACCCCTGATGTTCGAAAGAAAGATTTATTTTTTTCTGCCGTGTTTTGGCAAGAAATAAAACTACATCTTTATATCTTAACTGACCGTGTCTTTTGTAATTATATTTTATTTTATGTCTGTATCCATCCACCCACTGAATGTCTTCTATGCTTGTTTCTTCTTTCAATTCTCTTACAGCCGCCTGTTGTTCTGTTTCCCCCTTTTCCATGTGTCCTTTCGCAAAATCGAAATGCCCGCCGGGATAATGCAAAAGTAAGTATTCTCTATGGTTTTTGCCTTCTCTGAAAATCACAAATCCGGCCGAATGCTCCTGAGGCAGATCAGCTTTGATTACATTTTTTTCCGTCATTATTTTGTTGTATTAGGAAAGTTCTTCAATTTATTAAGAGTTTAACTCATGTTTAATAAATTGACTATCTTTATTGATTTTTTTACAATTAGGGGCGTGGTTCGGGCGAATGGCGGAATTGGTAGACGCGCTACGTTCAGGACGTAGTGGCCGCAAGGTCGTGGAGGTTCAAGTCCTCTTTCGCCCACCATCGTTTTATATACAAGTGTTGCATTTTTTTTATAGAACGACGTTGCCGATTAGGTAAGAGAAAGCGTTTGCCGTGACTGAAAGAATGATGGCGGCTCTGATAAGCGATGCCGTGTTTTTGATTTGAGGCCGGAAGATAAATACGTACCAGAGCGCTTCTATGATTGTGACGGATATTTCCGCGGTGATGATGTAAGTGCTGCCGGACGGGATGAAAGCGGGCAGAAGGAACCAAGCATAAGGCAAGGTTAGAGCCGATGCCAAAGCGGTTGCCAGGAACAGGCGCGGGAAGGTTATATCGGCGTTTTTGTCGCATAAAGCGAGCCGCCGCCCGAAGAGGATCTTCAGGGCGGCGGAGACTATACATTCAATCAATATAGTTAATGAAAGCGCTTTAAAAAAAGCTATTTCGTAGAGCATTAGTTCAGATCGTCATATGTTAATGAATCCAGATCCGTTACTTCGGCTCTCAATCTGTATATAATTTCAGCCATTTCTCCTCTGGTAATCATTTTATCAAATGAATCGATTGTCGCAGGAATGGCATTTTTATCAGCCAATTCAGTGACGTAATCTTGATACCATGGTTCGGAAGCGCTTAGTTCACCTCCCATGGCTACGGTAATGATTTTCGCGGCTTCCACAAAGTTGATTTCCCGAGCGGGCTTAAAACTACCGTCCGGATATCCTTCAATTACATTCATTTTCTTGGCTTCGCAAACGAAACTAAAATACCAATCGGGGTCTGTTTCAGAATTTGAATCATAATCAACATCACTAAACAGTGTTATAACTCCGTCCCATGCCTGGTTACCTGCGGCGGTATCAAGGTGTGTCTGAAGACACGCTTCAATATCATTGTAATCGGCGGCGGATCCCACTACGATTTTTGTGAATTCGGCTCTATTGATGATTGTGTTCGATCGGTAACTGCCATCCGGATAACCTTCAATGATTCCTTCATCCTTGAGATACTTGAGTGCATCATAGTATTCACTTTCAGTCGTTACATCGGTAAACAGATCTTCTTCAACGATGTCTTCCGTTTCTTCGGTTTCATCAGCGGGTAATTCGTCTTCGGTTGTTTCTTCTTCCTGATTGACTATAGTAACTTCGCCTTCTGTAACTTCCGCGTCGGATCCGTCATTGAAGTATTTGGTTGTAGATACAGCTTCAATATTCAAAACGTTGTTTTCTCCATCCAATTCTACAACCGCGTATTCGTTGGTAACGCTTTCCAATGTATCAGTTTCATCGACAAGCAGATTGCCGACTTGAAGATCCTCACTTAACGGTATAACATTTTCGTCGGCTCTTGGATCCCAATTTTCCATATCCAGAGTTTCAGCATAATCAGCTGTCACGGCATGGAAGGAAAGAGTGTCGAACTTGTAATTGGAGTGATAAGATTTGTCATCCTCAACCTGGTATAAATCCAGTTGTTCTCCATCCGGTCCGGTTTCATAACCGTAAACGGAAAAGATATTTGTAAAATCCGCCGTGTTGTTGAAATAAGCACTGACGGGGACCGACTTTTGCCCTTCGGGTAAAATATCGGCCAATGCCGTACCAAAGCCGCAAAAACTGATCATCAAGGCAATCGCCAAAACTTTTCGCATAGTGAAAAGGGGTTAAAAAATACTGAAGCAGTTTATATGAAGATATTTTCTTTAACAAGCGTTATAGTAATGATTATTGTAGGCATGATTTTGGTTTACTTTTTATGTTTTTTATTTATAATCATACTCTCATAATATTTTCAAATGAAAAATTCAGTCCCCAAAGAATTGGATCAAACTACTCCCGAAACAATTGAAGAAGCGCCACAATCGACTGAAAGAGGTGTGCCCGATCTATCTACTCTGATCGAGCAGACCGAAGAGATGGTGGTAAAGCATGAACAGCTAAACGGTGAAGAAATCGCTGAAAAAGTCAATGAACTCAGGGTCGCTATTTCCCGCCTGGACTATTTGAAAAACATCAGAACTAAACGTGTCGATCGAATCAAAAAAATTAAAAATCCTTATGCCGGACTAAACGTCGTTGAAGAGCTTTCGGAGGAACTGAAAAATGAGCTGGTCAGACTTGAATTACTGACTCCGGAAGAATCCGAACAGTTGGTAAAGATTGAAGGCCTCTTGGATAAGCTTGAAAAGATGAAGAATCCAACGGCTAAAATTAAACAACGCCAGCTTGACCTGTTAGAAGCCGAATCCAGGATGCTTTCCAGATTATCAGTAAAAATAGCTTTGCTAAAGACAGCATTTGAAGACAGACGCGACAGGGTTTTGAATAAGTCTCTGAATCTTTGCAACAAACGTGCGGGTGTTATCGGGCAGTTTATACAAAAGCTAAAGTCCGATCCGATGGTAGTTGAAAAATTTGAAACGGAAGAAACGCTTACAAAAGCTTTGGGAAACCTGACGAGCGCCACCGACAGACAGTCCTATGCTATTGATAATCTATCCCAGGCTATGAATTCCGATAAAGTTAGAGATGTCTTGCTTGGACTTTTTGATTCAAGCGGTAAAGAACAGCGTCAACATATTTACAGATTAAGAGCGGATTTGGTGAAAGCGGTTAAAGATGAGCGAATTTTAGATCCGTCGCAGGTCGCGCCGTGGAAAACAAAAACGGGCAAAAAATATGAAAGCCTTATAGACTCCTTTAAAGACAGAAATTTTTTGGATAAACTTAGAGCGGTTGCTCCAGTGGAAATGATGGAAGCACTGCAGGATGTTGTTGATATTGACTCAGCCATGCGAGTTTTGTACGGACGTGAATCGGATGGCACGGGGTATGACAAAAACCGTAAACGAATTAAAAAAAACAAGAGTCAGTTTTGGCGGGCTTTCGAGCAAAAACAGGATAAATAATATACTTTTTATATAACAAAAGCGGCCCATAATGAGCCGCTTGTTTGTTATATTTTTTTATTTGGATATTTTTTCCAGCCACTTGGAAGCTTGTTCTTTTCCTCCCAGTCCGAAAGCTAAACCAAAAGCCAGAGCCAGCATTGCAATCAGTCCGGTAAACAGGATCTCTATAAGATTTGTCGCGACACCCAGCTGTACCAATGCCGCCAGCAACGCAAAAACGGTTATCGCCCATTTGGCGACGGCGGCTAAAACGTCGGATGTGTGCTTTGTAACATTGGAAGCTTTTGCCGATTTTTCCACCACATCGAAAATGAATTGCCCAAGCACCAAACCTATGGCCAGAATTATCACGGCAACAATCACATTGGGCACATACATGGCGATATCCTGCAGGAAGAGGTTGACCTGCTCCAGTTTAAGAATATCAACAACCGCTATTAACGTGATAATGATGAAAAACCACTTAACAACCCACGCGATAATGGCGGCAAAACTTAACTTCATGCCCGCCTCTTCAAGTTTCTTGGTGGCGTCAATTTTTTGAACCAGATTGTCGACTTTTGTAAGTTCGACCAGTTTTTTGGCCAGTTTACTCAATACAGAAGATAAAATCAGACCTATTAAAAGTACCACCAGTGCAGCTAGCAGTTCAGGTACGTAGGCCACGATTTTAACCCAGAGATTCTGGAGCGAAGCTACAACAGCATCGTTCCAGTTTTGGAAATAACTCATAGCAAAAAGGATTAAGATTAATTTGCTTTTGACTACTTGTTAATATAGCAAATTTGCCAAAATATAATAACATATTAATATTGACAATGAGGCACTTAATACTACTATTTCATACCTTATTATAATAATCACATGAATGCGAACCCTGAACAGAAGAGTTTGAAATGTTTAAGCTACACTATGTTCAACTAATTTCCATCCCAACCCGCAAGGTTGGCCATCATCCACCAGAAAGCGCTACCTTTAAGGTTGCAGTTTAATGAGGTTGAATGAGCACATGAATTTGAGGCGCACAATTCCGAACCGGGATTGGCGGAACACCACTCGGTCGCCCAGTTAGCATCGCCCCAAGGGTTGCCGTCTCCGTTTGAATCGTATTCGTTACCGTCCGTGGCATAGTTATCCAGAAAGTATTCGCCGTCGGGGTTATAGCTTTCGATATCGGCAAAATCGAAGAGGATTTTATCATTCTGCAAAACATAATTTCTAATTTGCTCATTTCTAAGATGCAGATTTCCCTCTTCTCCGGATCCGTCAAGATGACCGGTCATATAAACGAATGTAACATCGGGATAATCTTCTTCAAGTTGATTCATATATGTGAAGTATTGATTGATTCCATTTGAAGTCATATCACTGACTCCCCCGCACCATGACCACATAACCATGTTAATATGACTGTTTGAATCAAGCATGTCGCGTGTTTGCGAGTACCAGTCGGTGGATCCCTCGGACCCCAGATCACCGTAAAGCAGACTTTCGTTGTATAGAAGGCCGTCCCCACCGCCACTCGTGAAGTAATAAAGAGACCCTGAATCGCCTTTCAACCCCTCCATACCCGTAGTTATTTGAGAACCGTGGGAAGTGTGTCCGTAAGCGATTGAATACATGTCTTTGGCGGCATCAATATATTCGGACGGTATTTGGCTTAAATCCGTTGTAGTGTGATCCACGATAATTGCCCCGGTTTGTTCTGGCGGCGTTTGTGTTGGTTCTTCTGTCGCCGGTTCTTCTGTCGCTTGTTCTTCAAATTCTGATGGTTCCTCAGAGGTCGTAGAATCTTCATTTTCAGTTGATTCTTCATTAGTTTCGGTGGTCTCTTTGGAAACTGTTTCTGTTTCATTTTTTTCCATTCCCGATTCGAGCGCATTACATGTCAATTGAGCGGCTTCTGCTCTTGATAAGCTATTATTGGGTCTGAAAGTATTATCCTCGTATCCGCTGACAAGGTCATGATTATAGGCTGTATTCACATAGTGTTTCTGCCAGTCCACAGTTACGTCATTAAATACCAAAGTAGCTTCCTGATTTACTTCAAGTCCATAACTTTTTACCAATACCGACGTGGCTTCGGCCCTGGTGATATTACGGGCGGGTGAGAAAAATCCACCTTCGTATCCGCTAACAATATTTTTTGAATCGGCGGCGCATACGAAGCCGGCAAACCAATCTGTTTCACCGACATCGTTGTAGCAGTTTTTTCCACTGTAATCTTTCAGCTCCGGATATAGCGCCAGAATTATCATTTTTACAAACTCGGCTCTATTGACTTCATCGTTGGGTCTGAAGGTTCCTTCTGGGTCTCCGGAAACTACTTTCTCATCTACAAGTTTTTGAACACAACTTTCAGCCCAGTGACCCGATGGAAGGTCATTAAAGATACCTGTGTTTTCTGTATTCGCAGAGACTATTTCTTTTTCGCTATTTTCTTCCATGCCATCTTCCTGACCCGATTGACTGCCGTTGACTTCAATTGGAACAACTGTCTCAGAGCAATATCTTTGCGGAGCGGCTATATGGCACACTCTATAATAATTGGTACCGGCAAGAGCCTCTTTATCTGTGTATGTTGTCTGATTTTGATCGGAGGAATAGTAGATATAGCCGTCATCGGGATAAACTGGGTTGTTGTTGGATTGGGATCTTATCACTTTGTAGTAAGTGAAATCTTCCCCATGCGTATAAGGGCTCCAATTAATTTTTACAGAGCCATCGGCCTGCAATTCGGCATCAAACTGAATTGAATTATCCAAAGTAACCTCGTTAAAAGCCGAAGAAGTTCCGCCCGTGGCCAAAGCAAAATTAAATCCGGCAATCAATAAAACAAACAGCAAAGAGCTGATGATGGTAAGAAGTCTTTTATTCATTGTGAAATGTTAGGAATCAAACTTTGAAACTTTAACATAACATATGGCTAAACAAAAGCTGTTTTAAAAAACTTATTCATAGCTGTAGAAATTACAGAGTGATAACATCACCGCCGTATCTATTAATGAAGGGCATGAATTTATAGATTATTCGTAACTGAAAAACCTAATATTGGATTTATCCATTTTGCGATAAAAAATCAAATCTTCATTTTCTTGCTGTGACTTATAAAAGATGCTATCCAGTCCGTACCATGTCGCGAACCAACCTGTGGGATCGAAAAGCACCAAAAAGAGTGTGGTGTAATAGCGCTGGTCATTTTGATAAGCGACCATTGACGTAAAAAACATCAAAGTTATGCCCAAAGCGGCGGCTATAACCCCTCTCGTGAGAAGGTGTTTTTTCTCTTTTTCATGCTGTTGCCTCCCCTGTTTGAAAAAGACTATCAGCCTTTCTTTGATAACGCTTTCAGTAGTGTGATTTCTAACTTTTTTTGGAATTAAAAAAGTTATGTCAAATGAGTCCGCGTTCATATCCATCGTTATCGTCTTAACCTGTCTAAGAAAATCCGCGGATAAAGCTCTTTGAGCCGCTATGCGGGGATCGAATCTGGAATAAAAATCTTCATAGCCGTTAAGCCAAATCCCCACTTTGGTTTTTTGATTAATTTTATTCTTTTCAGCCGGTCGTTTTTTTGTTTCTTTGTTCATTAATATCATTTTATCAATATATTATATCAAACTTATGGACATCTGTTAATTATAAAGTATGATTAAGGGCTTTTGTTTGCACTTTTTATAATATAGTCCTAGAATATTTATCGTTGTAACCTAAAAAAACCTATGAAACCTAAACTCAAAACCAATTTTCAGCAGCCACTGATAGTCGTTTTTCTTTTTTTAGTGATGCTTGTTTCACTATGGCTTGTGCTGATGCTGATGCCACAACCGGAACAGCAACAAGAGCGTTTACCTACAGGTGTTAATGATGTCAGAAACGGTGAACAAAAAATTTCCGTGAGCGTTGCGGATAATGATGGTTCGGATGTTATTGCTGATGTGCCAAGCGGCAGAATTGAAATAACCGATACAGAAGATGTTAAAAATGCGATTGAAGTAAATACTGATAATCAAAATAACTTTGATAATAAATTCATGGCTTCTTTCCCGGCAGGTGAAAATGTAAAATTCAGGATAGACCGTTTTCAAAAACTGGCCACCCAACCTTTGAAATTTGAAATATTTGACGATAACGGAAATGCTTTGACTCCCGACTATCTTGAATCTATACAGGGTGAAAAAGTGCATTTTTATCTGGTACACGCAAACATGAGCGAGTTTAATCATATGATACCGCAGTTCCAGAACAATTTGTGGAATGTTTCAGTACGGATGCCGACTGTCGGCACTTACTATGCTTATATCGTGATAGATCCTTTAAACGGCGCTCCCATAGCATATAGACACGATCTTATTGTTAGGGAAGAGTCACCCGATGATTTGAATAAACCCAATCCGACAAATAATCTTGAATTTTACGACGGGACAAGAACAGCAAAAATGGAGATGAATAATATTGAGAACGGAAGATTGTTTTCATTCGATTTAACGAAAGATGGTACAGCGCTTTCTCTGGAACCTTATCTTGAATCTTACGGCCAGATGACGATATTAAAGCACGGCGATGTAAATTTCTTTGCGACTACACCTTCAAATGTTGCTATGACTGATAGTAACAAGATCTATTTTGGCACGGGTAATCTAACCCCGGGCGGTTACACCGCGTTCGCGGAATTTAAATTGGCCGGACGCGTTTTTGTTTTTCCGATGACATTTGATATTGGCGAGATATGATTTATTTGATTCTATTTGTTGTTTCCGGGCTGACTTTGGTAGCGGGTACGCGTTACCTTGCGGTCGAAGCCAGAAAAAAGTTCGGAGTTGAAAAAGGCTTTTTTTTAAAAGTCGGACTTATTCCCATTATAATCGCGCTTTTTCATGTGGCGGTTGTTGATGGCGCTTTGTCTTATTGGCCGGACTTCGGTTCTCAAAGTATTTTGATACAAGGTTTTACACTGGGGCTTTTCGCGGCTCTTTTTTATGAGTTAGGCAGATTCTTTGTACTGGATAAAATTTTTAAAGTCAGATCACGAACTAAGGCGGTGTATTTTGGGTTGGCATGGAGTGGCGTTTCCGCGTTTCTTCTGGGGTTATTGGCATTGTTAGGCGCATACGGACTTTGGTCAATTATGAATTCAGGTGATTTAACTCAATTTTTCAGCGGTGCTGATTCATCACAGCTTGAGTCATTGACTCAATTCAGAGATTTGATAGTTAAAGAAGCCGATCATACACCACTTATGGGGCTGGCACCTTTATTACAGAGGGGGTCATTGTTAATCCTGGATGTTTTACTGACAATGGTTGTTGTTTTCGGACTGATGGTGGGCTCCAGCGCTTATGTTTGGTACGCGATAACGGCTCACACCATTTATATTGGCGGATATTACGTTTGCGACAACATTCATCCGTATGTCGGTCTGGCTTTTTTAATTTTCGCCGCCGTTGTTTCTTATTTAGCCGCAAAGAGATTCAAATACCTTCTACCTGAATAAGTTCCCATTTTTTCGCTTTTAATGCTTGATCGGCGGCCTTTTGTTCGGCCTTTTGTTTGCTTGAGCCGCTCCCCCGCGCTATCAGCTCATCTCCAAAATAAGCTCCCATTATGAACGATTTGTCGTGATCGGGCCCTTGGTCGTCTAATAATCTGTACTCGGGGGTTATGCCGAGTTTGTCCTGACTTATTTCCTGAAAACGGGATTTGGCGTCCACATGTAACCCCTGTTCAAGTATGGAACTTAATTTATTGAGGATGAATTGATCTATGAAAGCATGAGCGGTTTTATAATCTTTATCCAGATAAATAGCGCCGATAAAGGATTCAAGAGTATTCGCCATAATGTAATTTTTCTTTCTGCCGCCCGATCTTTCTTCGCCGCGGCTCAGATATAAATATGCTCCCAAATCCAGAAGTGTGGCGATTTCAGCAAGGTGCTTGCCTTTAACAAGAGCGGCTCTCCAGTTTGTTAATACTCCCTCTTCTTTTGATGGAAAATTTTTGTATAGAAATTCTGTTACCACCAATTCCAAAACCGCGTCCCCCAAAAACTCCAGTCTTTCATTATGTTTGTCTTTTAAATCTCTATGTTCATTCACATAAGACTTATGAACAAACGCCGTATCCAAAAGCTTTTTATCCGTGAAAATAATTCCGGTTGTTTGCTCAAGAGTCTGGTAACGATTAACTTGCATGATTATTATTTAATTGTTTCAGGTTTATATTTATGCATGACAGAACTTAATACACCATTTACAAATTTGGCCGAATTCATGTCGCCGTATGTCTTGGCTATTTCAACGCCTTCATTGATCGCGACAATCGAGGGGACATCTTTCGAATGCAATATTTCATATATTCCGATTTCCAAAATAGCTCTATCGACACGGGCAATTCTTTCTACCGGCCATTCGGGAGCCCGCTTTTGCATCACATCAAAAAGTTCGTCTTTACTCTCCAGAACGCCGCTTAAAAGGTCAAAAGCAAAATCATTTTCCTTTAATTTATCGGAAAATTCACCGGTGCAGTATTCAAGTGTATTAACCGGATCCACGCCTTCACGGAATTCGTATGCAAATATGGTTTGCATTACGGCTATTCGCGCTAGGTGTCTGTATGAAGCCATGTCTGATTAAGCTTTCACCTTGGTAATTTTTTCAACTTCTTTATTTTGTTTGTCCTCTTTAAGGACACTGTCGGCTTTGGCATATCTGTGTTTGTTGGCCTTAACCGCTCCTTCCAGTTTTTTTACAGCTTTGCTTTTAAAAGCACTGTATCTTCTTCTGGTTCTGGTTTTGGAAGTCTTTTTCTTTGGTACCGGATGTTTTGCCATGTTAGTTTGACATTAATTTTTTTAGATCTTTGAAAGGCTTATTGGAGTTGTCTGTGGGTGTTTTGCATATACATCTTTTTTCGTTTCGATCAACACCGCAAACGGGACATATTCCTTTACAGCTTTTAGAGCATACTGAAATAAGCGGAAAATGCAAGAAAATTTCCTGTCTGAACATATCGGTCATGTCTATTGTCATGTCCGAAAAATCGATATAGAAAAGTTCATTTGGATCTGTTGATTTCTGCTTTTTGTCAGCTAAAAATTCTCTTTCGGCGTTTTCGAAAATGATTGTTTTATTATAATGCTTCAAACATTTATGGCACTTTAATTCGACTGTGATTTTTGCCTTTTCGATGATCGCGCTGATTTCATGTTTCAGTTTAATCAGCATGATTTCGGCTTCCAGGTCGCTTGTGGGCTTAAGCTCCGGATCATTGAAATCGACAGGCAGATTCAGTTCTAGCTTGTGAGTGGTTCCTTCACCGCTGTTCCAAATCTTGCCGATATTTAATTTAATAGGACTTGATTTAACTTTTTTTGTCATGATTTTAGTCTCTGGAAACCGACCCCATCAGTCTCAGAATAAAGATGAATAAATTGAAGATATCAAGGTATAACTTTAATGCCGCTTCCATGGGATTAATGCCAACCGAATACTTTATCCTCTGGATGTCATACATGGTATATGCTCCAAAAAGGATAACTCCGAAACCGGCGAAAAACATTTCGAAATTATTGCCCCAGGGTATGAAAATGCCCAGTATCGAAACAATGATCATACCAATTAACGCGACCCATAAGAATCCTCCCAAACCGGAAAGATTCTTTTTTGTTATCCATCCAAAAGTCGCGGTGCCTCCAAACATAAGAGTTGTCGCCAGGAGCGCTTTAAGTATGATGCCAAATCCGTTAAATTCAACAGCGAAGAGAGCAATTAAAGGCACAATTGTGACGCCGGTTATGAAAGCGAAAGTAACAAACATTAAATAATTGAGCGGACGCTTTTCGCTCCACATGCGCGAAGTGAAAATAAGTATCAATTCAATTGCAAACAGCACATACATTAACGCGGGGTTTGCCAGGAAAAATTCGGCAAAATAGTTTAGCCCGATAAAAGTTCCGGAGGCAGATGTTAAGATTGCGAGTCCAAAATAGGCAAAAACCTGGGACATGAATGAAGGAGCTGTGGAATAAACCAATGATTGTTGATCTGATTGCATTTTTGCTTTAGTTATTCATATGATAATTTCGAGCACACAAAATACCAGAATAAACCGTTTAATACAAGTCAAATCGCCGTCGAGGCGGTTTTTTAAAAGCCGTGCGTCAGTCTTGAAATTTAAAATTTAATTAATTACTATTGTTGCCGATATTTAATGAATCCAAATGATCAACAGTCGGACTTGGGTGGAGATTTCCAAAGATAATGTTCAGCATAATGTTAAAACTTTAAAAGGACGGTTGAAAGAAGGTACTTTGTTTTGTTCTGCGGTAAAAGCGAACGCATACGGCCACGGTATAAAAGAGATTCCTTTTTTGATTCTGGAATCCGGAGCGGACTGGCTGGGAGTTGATAATCTGGCAGAAGCAATGACTTTAAGGGAAAACGGTATTACCGCTCCGATTTATATTATGGGATATGTACCTTTGGATGAGCTTGAGATAGCTGTAAAGGAAGGTTTTCATTTTGTTGTTTATAATGAAGAGACTCTTGAAAAGTTGAAAGAGGTGACGTGTAGTATTCAAATGCCCGCGCATACTCATTTAAAGCTTGAAACGGGTACAAACAGACAGGGCGTGATGCATGAAGATCTGGCAAAAATCATCAATTATTATAAAGAGAGTCTGATCGTGATGGAAGGGGTGGCCACGCACTTCGCGAACATAGAGGACACTTGTGATCACAGTTACGCTGCGGCTCAGACAGAGCAATTTCTTGGTATGGTTTCGCAAATCAAAAAAGAGGGGTTAAATCCTAAATATCAACACTGCGCGAACAGCGCCGCCACTATTTTGTTCCCCAACACGCACAGTAATTTTGTGCGCCCCGGAATTGCCACTTATGGTTTGTGGCCGTCAAAGGAAACATACGTTTCGTATCAAAGCATGAAAAATAATGATGGTAATAACGATATTGAATTGAAACCGGTTTTAAGCTGGAAAACCAAAGTGGCATCGGTTAAACGTGTGCCGGAAAATTCGGCTATCGGTTACGGATGTACATATTCAACAAACAAGGAATCGATGATCGCGGTTTTGCCGGTTGGTTACAGTGACGGTATTCGCAGAAATCAATCGGGTAAAGGAAATGTGCTGATCAGAGGGAAAAGAGCCCCGATTCTGGGAAGAATCATGATGAATATGACGGTGGTGGACGTTACAGATATTCCCGGAGTTCAGATTGAAGATGAGGTTGTGATAATCGGCCAACAGATTAAACCCAACGGTTCAAACAGCTATGGCGGTGTTCTTCAATTTGAAAGGATTACGGCCGAACAGGTGGCGGATCATCAGGGTACCATTAATTATGAGGTTACTACCCAAATCAATCCTATGATTGAAAGAAGGGTGGTTTAGAAATTGATGACAGGGATTAAGTATCTAATGATATTTCTTTTTTTTTACCGGAGTTAATTTTGATTTAGCTTGACCTTAAGCACACATTTTCATACAATAGTGAAGCTAATTTTTGGCTTTTCTATGGCATTTTTTAAAAGAGCTGTGAGTGGAAGCGGGAATAATTATATAGCCCTTGATATAGGTACGGAATTTGTGAAAGCTCTTGTTTGTTCGCCGGAAGGCACTAAAACCAGAGTGCTGGGAGTTGGGAAAAAGAGGCAGAAGCTTGGTGAGATGCAAAGTGGCGCGGTTACGGATATCGCGGCGGTAATTAATAATTGTCAGGACGCGATTCGGGACGCGGAAAAAATGGCCGGCGGAACCGGAAATCAATTGATTATGGGTATTGCCGGAGAGCTTGTTAAAGGTGCAACTACCACTATTAATTACACGCGGCGCGAACCGGATACCAAGATCGATCTGGCCGAGCTTAAGAATATCGTGCATAAGGTCCAATGGAAGGCATTTGACGAAGTAAGGACGGAACTAGCATATGAAACGGGGTATAACGAAATTGACGTTAAGCTTGTAAACGCGGCGATTGTTGATGTGAGAATTGACGGATATAAGGTGGCTAACCCCTTGGGCTTTCAGGGCAAGGACGTGACTATTTCAATTTTTAACGCGTTCGCGCCGCTAGTGCATTTTGGCGCTCTTCAAACCATCGCGGCCGAGCTGGAAATGGAACTTTTGGCTGTAACAAGCGAACCGTATGCCGTAGCAAGATGCATGGGATTTGAAGACGGCGGTAACTTTAGCGCTATTTTTATTGATGTTGGCGGTGGAACAACCGATCTCGCGGTGGTGAACTACGGCAGTGTAGATGGAACGAAAATGTTTAATCTGGGTGGACGCACTTTTACAAAGCGACTGGCTCAATCATTAAATATTTCTTTTGAAGAAGCGGAAGAGATCAAGCTTGCCTATGCCGGTGAAAAACTGGAACGGCAATCGCATAGAATTGTCAGAGAAGCTATGAAAAGTGATTGCGAGGTTTGGCTTTCCGGAGTCGCTTTGACGTTAAGTGAATTTGAAAACATAGATGTGATTCCCGCCAAAGTCTTGCTTTGCGGGGGAGGGGTGCAATTGCCTGAGATCAAAGAGGTTATGGACAGCCGGGAATGGACGGTGCAATTACCTTTTTCGCATAAACCGCAGATATCTTTTATGCATCCGAAAATGATAACCAATGTTATTGATGATACAAAACAACTAAAGGATGTTCAGGATATTACTCCCATGGCTCTGGCCAATATTGCTCTTGAATACCTGAGTGAGGAACAGGTTCTTTCAAAAATTTTGAAAAAAGTCGTCAGATTAATGCAGATCTAATGCACACTCCAAGAAAAAAAAACGAATCTAAAAAAAAACCTTCAAAGGCTTCGAAAGGAGTCATGAAGACAAGACGTTTAAGCGACGGTAAAACTGTTGATGAGCAAATTATCGCCAAAGAAAAAACTCAAAAAACCAAGAAGGTTTTATACATAGAAATAGATGATGAAATTACGGCGATTTATGATCGTTTGAGACAGATGAGGCTTAAGAATCTTTATCTGGTAGTTCCCAAAAGGGCCGTGCTTTTTCAAAGTATAGTCAACTTAAAAATATTAAAGAGAAAAGCCGAAGAATTGGGGAAAAAAATATACATTGTAACCAATGATAATAACGGCATACATCTGGCCAGCAAGATCGGTCTCCCTGTTTATGACAAATTGGAGGGGCACGAGCATCCTTCACTGGTTTCAGGCAAACTGCTGGAAGATCAACAGGATATTACTCCTCTAAAGGCAAGCATTAATGCTTTGGAAGATGATACTCCCACAAGGAGAAAAGAGAAAAAATACAGTTTAACCGAACTGTTAAGAAAGAGGAAAAAGGCGGGAATCGCGTCACTTGCCAAGAATGTGACTCCCGGTGTCCGCGCGCCGAAACAAAAGAAAATTAAGAAGAAAGAGGAAAAAAGTAAATTTGTGGTTGTGGCTCCAAACAGACACGCGCTGGTTTCACTGATCATTGTGAGCTTATTGATTCTGGTTACGATTACTTACATTGCCTTGCCGGGAGCAACGATAGCTTTGACTCCCAAGTCTAACGTGGTGGAAACTTCCGTGAATATTAAACTGGCTGATATTGAAACCAATAAAGCTGAGCTTGACACACATCCGGTGCATATGATCCCAAGCTATACAATGATGAAGAAAATTCAGAAGGTTTTTACTTATCAGGCAACGGGTAAAGAATTCCAGGGCAAAAATGCCAGAGGCACGATTACGATTGTTAATGAAGCTAATCATAAATGGCCTCTGGTGGCTAAAACCAGGTTTCAAACAGGAGACGGGCTTGTTTTTAGAATATCCAATCCGGTTGAGGTGCCGGCTGCGACTACTAACGAACCTGGCAAACTTGATGTGACCGTTGTAGCAGATGAATTGGATGAATTTGAACAGGTAATTGGTGAACGTGGCAATATTGAGCCGACAAAATTTTTCTTGCCGGGACTGTCCGCCGAAAATCAGGAGAGATTGTATGCTGAAAGTACTCAACCATTTACGGGTGGTGAAACTGTAGTTATAAAAACTATTACAGCGAAAGATATTGAGGCGGCGCGCGCAAAAATGGAAAACGACCTGAAAGCGTCGGCCGAGGCGGAACTGCAATCTCATGTAAAAGAAAGAAATGAATCGCAAAAAACCAACCTTGAACTGCTTACCGGACGTGACGTGGTGAAAACCAGCGATCCTGTGATAGATATGACTTCGGGGCTTGAAGGGCAGAAACTTGAGACTTTTGAAGTTCACGGAGAAATTGTGGCAAGTGGAACCGCATATAATAGGGACGATTTGTTAAGTATTTTAAAGACGGAGCTTAAGCTAAAGAAAAATCCGCAAAAGAGGTTGTATAAGATTGATGAAGAATCGTTGTCCTACAGAATCGTGGACACGGAGGAAGCGGCAAAGAAAATCAAGATAACAGCTACTATAAGGGGAGTTGAGGAATACGAAATCAGCCCCGACAAGGAAAACGGTCAACGACTGGTCAAAAAAATAAAAGAGCATATTTTGGGGAAAGAAGTGCAGGAAGCTGAATTGTATATTCAAAATCTGCCGGAAATAGATAAAGTTAATATTGAAAGCTGGCCGGCCTGGTCCCCGACAGTTCCAAGCATTCCGGACAATATCAAGATAGAGGTGAGGCACTCCTAACCCACCTTAAAGGTAACCTTTAAGGTGGGGTTGACAGGTTTGCACAATTGTGGTATTTTTGGCGTCCGTTTTTTTTAAACAAACGATCATGTCAAAAACTATTAAAATATCGCTTGCATTAGCTGTTTTAGCTCTAATATTGTTTGGAGTAATTAGTTTATTTTTGAATACCGCTGATGCCTCGTCTGTGGAAAACTCGGATGAAAAGCAGAAAAAAGGTGAAATCCTTGCTATCCCAAAGGTACTAACTCCAACAAACAGTCAATTGGCGCCGAATGAATATACGACCGATAATTATCAGCAACCTAAATATGACCCATTTAATAATAAATACAGACCATATCACGAATTTGAAGAAAAAATCACACCCGGGGACAGGGCGGCAAACACTGCCCCCACAGCGAAATTCTATGTTAGGACCAAACCGAACAGTCTGGCGGATAAAAATAGTGGCACAGTTAAAACTCAATTTATTTTTGACGCGTACGCGTCCAGTGACGCGCAAAACCGAAACGCAGACTTAAAAGTGAGATGGGATTTTGAAAGCGACGGTGAAATTGACAGTTATTTTTCCACAACCAAAAAAATCACTCATCAATACGACAAACCTGGTGAATATACGGTAACTCTTGAAGTTATGGATGAAGGAGGCTTAATCGGCCGCGCAGAAGATACTGTAACCGTGGTTAATAACACGGAGCCTTTCGCGCACTTTACCTACTCCCCCACAACCGGAACCGCTCCGGAAATAATCACTTTCAAAACCGCTGAATCGTATGACAGCCAATACCAAGATTATTATCTGGAATATAGGTTCGACTGGGATGGTGATGGGATCTGGGATACTCCGTATAAACAAAAAACTATCTGGAAGCATCAATTTGGCACTCCCGGGCAATACCGTATTTTTATGGAGGCGAAGGATCCGGAAGGAGCCACCGATGTTGCGCGCGCGAACGTGACAATTATTGAGAACACGAAGCCGCAGGCCATTTTCACCGTTTCTACCGAACAAATCAGAACCGCGGCCGGTTATAACGGTGAACCGGACACATACAGAACCAAATACTATTTTGACGGATCGAACAGCATCGACAAAGAAACTCCGCAAAAATTGAAATACCGCTGGGATTTCAACTATACCGGCTCGGATGACATCCAGTTTGACACTCAATGGGCGTCGTATGCAAAACAGAACGGATTTTATGATTTCAGCGGTGCAAAGACCGTCAGGTTGCAGGTAATGGATGAAGATGGCGCGGTGGACACTGCATACGCGACCTTTAATGTGGATTAGATAGATAGTATGTTTGTTTGATGCAAAAAATCTTCCGTAACAAAGTACCAGGGGATCAAACTGCTCATTAGTGTTAGATCCCCTTTTTATTGATTATTGAGATTTTATTTTATTATCAATAGTCGACCGTGTTATAATTAGATGACTTTAAATTTAATAGAAATCGTTATGAAAAAATCGATATTAATTAATATTGTTGCATCTGTATCAGCTGTTTTGCTAATTTTACCTGCTGTCGTTTGGGCACAGCCGACTGATACCCCGACGGGTGGTAATGTGGATGCCAATTTTAATTCGGTTAAAGTGACCTCCGGTACATCTGAAATGATGTTAAGCAAACCGGCGACTATCTTCACGGCTACCCCGGCGGCCGGCACAAACTATATGGCGCTGGATAACATCAGTCCGGCCACATGCGATAATCCGGCAACAACAGCTATTGAAAACGATTTTCCTTGCCCGATTGTGCTTAATTCAAGCAGTTTTTTCGGGGGAACTCTGGTTGGCACTTTGTATGGAGGCGGAGCATTTCTTGGAGGTCCCGGAGCAAGGACTCCAGGTGGTATGACAATTTATACGACCGCCGGAGGTTTAACGGTTGACACTAATGCAGGAGGTGGAATTACAATCGATGCAACTGCTGGGCTGAATAATAATGGTGGGCTTGAGATAAACAGTGATATGGGAGGTATCGAACTGAACAGTCAGACGGGTGGTATTATTAATGACACTGTTTCGTCTAAATGGCTACCCATCCCGGGATATTGGACCAACGTACCGAATCCGGTTAGAGTCACAGATGATGAAGGACTTGATGTGAGTGCTCACCTGACTGCCGCTTCGATTGGAGATTTTTCTTGGTCATCAATGACAAGACGTGCTGTTACTGATACAAGGTTAATTACAAGAACCTGCCCTGTAGCCGGTTCTGTTGCTGTTTCCTGTAATTTTAAATCCACCTTGAGTCTCGGTGCCCCACTTAATACTTGTTTGCCAGGATTAGAGCTTAATAATCCATTGCAGGTCGTTTCACTTGATAAAACCGCTCTAAATACAGGTGGAGCGGCTGGGGATTGTTCCGTTTTATTCAAAAATAATGGCGGATACACCGTCTGCGGAGAAGTTGAAATTGAGTGCTGGAATCCTGCGATATAGACAAATAAGCCTTAAACTAAGTGCTTAGAGGTACATCGTTACCGAGGCAACGAATGTTTTCCAGACAATATTAGCATGTCAAGCTATTTTGTGAAAAAGCAGACAGCTTAATCCGCTTCCGGCGTCTGTTCATCTTCCGGCAATAACTCTCTGAACTTGGTTTCGCACAGAGTTACTGTATCCGCAGATGAAGCCTGCTGGCAAAGTGTGATGTCATTTTCTTCGAATGCCTTATTTAACAGAATATCCAGTTCACAGCTTTTAACGTACTCTTCCCCCAATTCCGCGCAACGGGTTACGTCTTCTTCTTCAACAATTTCGTCGCTTAAGCTCATTTGAGTTCGTAACGCGGCTAGCTCTTTTTCTTTTGCGTCCGCCACGTTACCGGCCGCTTCAACCTTAGCTTTACAGGCTTCAACCTCATCCTCTACCGCCTTTAACTGTTCACATAATTGCGGATCCAATTCTTCTAAAGCTCTATTCATAAGTATTTCGTTGTTTACGGCATCTTTACATAACTGTATGTATTCACTGTTTTCTATCTGATCACATATTTGCGCATCTTTAGCAGTTACTGCCGCCAAATAGTTTGATGAATCCGCTTCTGATACTTCCTCCATTGATTCTTCGTCTAGATTAACCGCCATATCCAGCAAACCTTCACTACCGCTTAAAAGCTGATTATTTACTTCTACTTGTGATTCCGTGCCCTGATTTTGAGTATTATCGGTTGCGGGCTGTTGATTTTGCTGATCAATTGGCGCTGTCTCACATGCGGATAGAATGATGATTGAAGCGAAAACGGTGCCAATTACAAATATTTTTTTTATCATGATTTAAAGGTTAATCATATTTAATACTTATCTTAATTTTAATTGAACACCGGTGATTTCTCAAGCAGGGATTTGGCACTTTTGTAATTTACTTGTTACTAATTTCATGTTAAAATAATAAGATTTAATTATTTTTTTATCTTCTGTTAACCTGTAACCAAAATAAAAATGAAAACACAGATTTCGTTTAAAAGAATTTTGATAGCGACCGGGGCATCCGCCACATTGCTATTTCTTTCATTGCCATTAATAGTTGGTGCCGTGCCTACCGCCGTGCCGACGGGTGGGAATGTGGATGCGAATTTTAATACGGTAAGTTCATCTCTGTATTATGATGCCGATGACACCGGATATTATCTAGATCCAACATCAATTGGGACAGCACTTTCCATAGCGGGTGGTATTAATGATCCTTCCGCGAATCCGGTAGTTCTTAATGATAATGATGGTACTCAGGTATTAACTAATGACAAATCAAGCGGTGTCATTATTAATCCGCTTTCATGGGGTAGACAAGAAATTTCTACTACTAATTCATTAAATTTCAGTACGGGCGGAAATGTTGTCATGAATTTGAATTCAGGTAATGGCTCCATATTCTTTTCTGATGGAGTCGGATCACATACCGTCGGGATAAACCAATGGGGCCTATGGAATTCTACCAGTAATCCTCTAAAAATAATTGATAGCAATGGTCTTGGTATAAGTGATAATGGCGGGAATGTGGGCTTGTTGATAAAATCCAATGGTGACATATTAGATAATAGCGGTTCAGTTACAATCGATGATGATCAAGGTCTTAGCATTATTGGGAATGGACTTGATAATATATTAACCGTAACAAAAAGACTTAATGGAGATACCAAACTGGAAATCGCAGGTGATGGATGGATTTATTCCAGAGGTGGTATAGAATCAGGGAGCGATCCATCCGGCAACCGTAATTTCCGTGTAGACAATAACGGGAATGTCTCCAATCCGGGCATAAGTAACGCGGGTAGAGTACGAATTGCCGATTCCCTGAATGTTACCGGCACTTTGACTACGACGGGAAATATCAATGCGACGGGTAAAATTAAGGCATTATCAATAGGCACATATACAACGCGTCACAATTATAATAAAGCTTCTAGTGTTACGGTAGCGTGTAATTCGGATGAAATAGCGGTTTCCTGTGAAGGCTCGTCTAACGCGGGTATTAAAACCATCAGGCATGATAAATATGGTGTTTTCCCAAGCTTTTATTATACCAATAGGTGTTATGCATATGATGGAGATAATGATACAACCATATCCGCCTATGCGTTCTGTTTTAATCCAAACGGATAGCTGTTATTCATTTGCTTCTTCAAAATTAGCGACACATGAAGATTTGCCCTCCTCAGTACTCATGAGGTCGCAGATAGCGATATCATTTTCTGCAAATGCGCGGTTGAGGATAATATTCATTTCGCAGGCTTCCCGTTGATTGGAGTCGTCCAACTCTTTGCACCTTGTGTGGTCTTTGGATTCCACGATGGATTGTGCCAGTTCTTGTTGTTCGGCATCATTTTTAAGTCTTTCTTCTTCTTGTTTTTGTTCGTCTTTCAGTGCCTGGACGCTGATTTTGCAGGCTTCTTTCTTATCGTCCGTTGAAAGTTTGTCGCAGAGGCCGGAATCTACAGCGGCAAGCGCTTCGTTTAGGCTTTTTGTGTCCGCCAATTCGGTTTTGCAGGTGGCTTTGTATTCCGCGTCGGAAATTTTATCGCAATAGGTTTCGTCCATCAGTTGCATTGCTCCGCTGTAGGCGGCGCTGTCAGCTTTGCTTACTTGGGGTGCCGGTTGTTGAGCGGGTACTTCGGTTTGAGTTTGTTGAGTCTGTTGGGGTTGAGATTGTTCCGTTTCGGTCGGAGCGGTGTCGCACGCTGAAAAAATGAATATCGCAGTTATTAAGAGTGTGGCGGCAAATATTTTATAAGTCATGGAAAATAGGTTTATGTTGTGGAAATAATTGGTATGACTTTGTGATTTTAGATGAATGAGAAATTTTTCTCAAGAAAAGTGTTTTAAAAATATATAGATATCCGTTGTTTGACTTTAAATCTTTTGTTTGACTTTAACTCTTTGCGAATTAAATTTTGGTGTGTATAATTTGTTACGTTGTTTTTTATATTTTTTATCATATCTTTTAACTTTTTTTCTTATGAAGAACTTATTTAAATTTCTGCCGGTCGCTTTGGTTTCTTTGTTTGTGCTTGGCGCTTGCGCACAGCCGGTCGATCAGACGGGTGAAGGTGTTACCCCGGATCAGCAAACGCAAACTCAAGAGCAGGAACAGGAACAGGCCGTGGATCCCATGGCTTCTCGCTACGGCGCGAATCTGAACTGCGATATGATGAAAGACGCAAACAACAAGCAAGACTGCGAAAGGCAGTTGAATGAAGTGATTGGTTCTATGCTGGAATCGGAAATTTATTCCACTTTTGACGCTTCCAGATGTGATGAACTTGGCGGTCAGATGGCCGAAATTTGCAAGACAAGATTGGCCGAGACGGGCGTAAAAGGTCCGGTTTCGGCAGATGAGCTGGCTTTGTTTAACGAAATTATGAGAGGCACGCCTTCTGATGATCCCGCCGCGAGTCCGGTTGAAAGTGTATCTTTTGATGAAAAGAAATGCGAGGAGCTGAAAACCGAAGGACTATCGGCTTTTTGCGTGCAGATGATCGAACAGAGAAGGGATCAGATTAAATTTGAAGATATCGTAAACTCAGGAGACGTGGAAAGATGCGATGAGTTTACGGACGTTAACCGCCAAAATGAATGTAAGATGTTTTTTGGGGTGGAAGTAACACCGGTTGAGGAACCTGTGGCTGAACCGGTTGTGGAGGAGGCTGAGGTGGAAGAAGAGGTTGCGGCGGATTCGGCTACAGAGCAGGAGGCGGCATTGGAGATTACGGAGGCGGAAGAAGTTGAAGTAGAGGTCCAATAATTATGATTATTCAATAATTCCCTTTTGATTATGTTTCTGGGTAAGATAATTTTGGAGTTTAAAATCGTTTGAGAATTTTAAAAAACCCGCCTCATTGGAAGGCGGGTTTTTTGTTGCGGTTTTGGCAATTTAGAAACCGGCACCGGCAACGTTGGCATTGTTTTTAAGACTCTTCATTAATCTGATTTTCTCCAGATTGTCGGTATAGGGATCATGAGAATATTGATCAACAGTCTTGTCGACCGAATCTAAATATGATTTATATGCTGTTCGTTTTGATGAGTCGGTCATATCATCAGTGCTTTGACGGGCAGTTGACACCGCCGCGCGTGTTTCACTTGTACTTAGATCTTTTACGAAGGCGATTTTGGATTCCGTATCTTCCGCTATCTTTTTACCGGTCGGTCTTAAGATGTATTTTTCTGTCGCGTCCGCGAGATCCAGTTTTTCTACTGTGCCGGGGCCTTCCAGTCTTTTTAGCATTACTTCGGCTTGGCGTATCCATTCTCTAACAGCTGTTTCATTTTCCGCCACCGGTGAATCAACAGTAACAACGACGTCACTGTCGCCCATATTGCTCTTATTGCTCTTGTTTAAAACTATAGGTCCGTAAACCTCCGGCACTACAGCTTTCATTTCGGCAACGCGTCTTTTCATGTTGCTTACTATGCCGTCCAGTAACAATGCTTCTGCCTGTGTTAACTCCGGCTGATTCTTCTTCTGTTCCGGGGTTTCAGCGACACTTACGGCCGCGGGTGCGGGTGCGGGTTTTGGCTGTTCAGCTTCCGCACGCGGTGCCGGTTTTACAGGTTGTACCGGTCTTTTAGTTCTTGCCGGTTCCTTTTTGGTAACTATTGGATTAGGTTGATATCTTTTTTCCTCCACTTTGCTTACTTTGGCTGATTTTGGGGCTGTTCCTGTTGAATCGGGCGCGGATTTGATTCCACTTTTATCTTTTTCCGGATCAGAGCTTACTTTGGGTAAACTGTCCGCAGGCGCGGTGTGGGGTGCGGGACGATTTTCTGTTCTTTGATTACTCGCGTCTGCCTTTCTTTGTGCGCCGGATGATGCAACAGGCGTATTGTATGCCCCGGGAGTCGCGTCGCATCCCCCGCAATTACCTTCGCATGATCCCATTGCCGTGGCTATTCCCAAGGCGGCCGCCGCTGTTCTTAGATTCTTTTGGAAGAATCCGGGGCGTTTTGGCGGTTCGGGTTGAGGCTGAGCGGGCCCTGATGCCGGTTTGTTTGGCATATAGTATTTAACCCAGGCTTTTAAATTATTCCATCTGCCTCTGGCTTTTCTTTGAGCAATGTCGGCATAATATTGATCATCAAGCTCCTTAACGTAAGCGTTGGCGTCTCTGGTGGAATCGGACATATTCGCCTGTGCTTCCAATTTTTCCGCTTCTTTTTTCAAATAATAATTGGGAACTACCGCTTGTTTAAATCTGTCTTTCAGTTCAGAAGCCCAAAGTTGTAAATTTGTGAATAGACCCCGTGATTTTCTAGCCGCTTTTTCGGTATAATACCTGGTGTCCTGTTCCTGAACGTAAGTTCTAACATCTTCTCTATCAACCCCTTTAAACCAGTCATTTTCAGACTGGCTATAGTCACTTACACTTTCTTCCTGCGGTTTTTCTGATAAATGCGCGAACAGATCTTTTCTTTCTCTATTCAGTCCCGGATTTAAAACTGCTGCATGCCTTTGTTGTCCGGGCGCTGACAAATCCAAAAGAGTGTCGGCATACTCTAAACTCCTTTTAGTATAATCACCGGATGAAACCTGCGTGTACGTTGGAACGGAAGCGGTCTCCGGCTGATTAACTTTGGCAGGCAGTGCCGTATCTTTTGAAGAAGACAGCACATTGGCCACTTTTTTGTAAATGCCGGAACCTATATTACATATGCGGTTTAAAACTGATGGGTTTTCGGCGGATTGGGGCGACTGCACGGATTCAATGTCTCGCGATGCAGTGTTGATTCCTAATTGTGAGTTTGATCTGATATTCATATTGAAGTTTATTAGCTAGTTCTATGTAATGTAGTTTTTAAAGATTGATTACAAGATACCTTTTTACTATACATTTAATCATTTGTCAAGTATATTTTTTCTAAAAATAAACCCCTGTGGTTGAGGAGTTTATTTTTGTGTATTGTCGCTTTGCAGTACCTTATAAACCCAGTTGCTTTCTGATTTTTTCGGCCTCTCCTTCGTCCTGTTGTTTCTTTTCAGATGCTTTTTGCTCCAACTCTATATCCTGCCAATCAGCCAAGTGCTGTTTCTCCAGTTTCTTTAATTGATCCACATGTTTAGCGGAAAGTTCAGCGAATTTTCGTTTTTCTTCTTCAAAAATTCTGATCAGTTCATCTACCTGTTCCTGACGGAGCTTTGAAATGGACTGGATGATTCTTTTCTTTTCATCTTTAGTCAAAGATATGGAACCGGCCAACAGATGTAAAAAGTATTGTTCGTCGATCTTTAATTCGTGCGGCGGAACTTCTACGTTGATTACTTTCGGCAAATGCTGTCCGATCTGGTAGTTCGCCGGTGTTTTATCCTCTTCTTTTGGGGGAGGCGGTGGTGGGAATCCTCCGAACATACCGCCCGGTGGTTGGGCACCGCCCGGTGGTTGGGCACCGCCCGGTGGTTGGGCACCGCCCGGTGGTTGGGCA
>CAYFWB010000007.1:0-53110 GCA_964346765.1 uncultured Candidatus Peribacteria bacterium | reverse complement strand
CCGCCCGGTGGTTGCATTCCTCCCGGCGGTGGAGGTGGCATCGGCTGCCCGCCCTGCTGGTTTTGTTGTCCCTGTTGGTTTTGGTCGTCTGGCATAAAGAATTGTTTTTATAAACTGGTGGAGTTAGGGGGATTCGAACCTCCGGCCTCAGCAATGTCAATGCTGCGCTCTAACCAACTGAGCTATAACTCCATGGTTAATTACCTTTTAAAGTTTTAAAGAATTTATTAATTTATTTTTAATAAACCTTAATTCAAAAGGCATAAGTTATTTTAGCAGATGTTTTATTTGAGTAAAGGTCTAAATTATTGTAAAAGATAACTTCAGAAAATGGTTGCTCGATATATTCTTCCCCGCCTTTTGTTTTGGGTGCGGCAGGGAAGGATCTTATTGCTGTAAATCGTGCTTTGAATCGATTAAAACAATTCAGAAAGCAAATATTCCTCTTCCGGACGGACTTTTTGTGGATAATGTTTGTGCTGTTTCAAATTATAAAAATGATTCTTTGCTGGCAACGCTTATTCATAATTTTAAGTATGAATTTATTAAAGAATTATCAGTACCGCTGGGGCATCTAATTTTGGATCGACTTAAAACTGAAGACTTGCGAGAAATGGTTTTAGTACCCGTACCACTGCATAAAACCAGACAAAAATGGAGGGGATATAATCAATCGGAGTTTCTGTGCCGGGAAATTTCGACAGGATCGGGATATATCACTTTTAATCTTTTAGAAAGACGGCACTACAAAAAACCGCAAATGGAATTGAAAAAAGAAGACCGAGAAAGAAATGTATTAAATGCTTTCGCATTGTCCAAAACATCGGTAAAAGTTGATAAAAATACGCAAATCATGTTGGTTGACGATGTGGCAACCACTCTTTCAACATTAAATGAATGTGCAAAAATACTTAAACAGAGCGGTTTCAAACATGTTTCGGCGATTGTACTGGCGCGTGTTATTTAAAAATGTATAATGCTAACTCAACTTGTTTATAATTATGAGGATCGGAATCGACGCATCACGGTACGGGCACAGTCAGGCCACGGGAGTGGAATGGTATAGTTATCATCTTCTGAATGAACTGATTCCGCTACTTGGCAGGGAGCATAAATCAAAAGTGTATTTGTATAGTCCGCGTGACTTTGAAATTGACACGGATCTACCTTTCAATGTTAAGAAAAAGCTTATCCCCGCGAAAAGATTTTGGACGGCGTTAAGGCTCGGTTTTGAGTTATTAAGACACCCCGTGGATTTATTATTCGTACCTTCACATACTCTGCCTTTGGTGTTGCCGGCAAAATCTGTGATTACCATTCATGACGTTGCGTTCAAGCATTTTAAGAAGTGTTATTCCCTGTTTCAGTACAGGTTGCTTGAACTGAGCACCAGAAGAGCCGTTAAAAAAGCGTGGCGGATAATAGTTCCAAGTGAAGCGACAAAAAAGGATCTGATCAAGTTTTACGCGTGCCATCCGGACAAAGTTATTGTGATCCCGCACGGAGCACCGGACTATCCGAAGATTTTAAACTTCAACGGGATGGAAAAGGAAAAGCTTCTAAAGCAGTTTAAGTTGTATCAGGACGATCTTTTTATTTTTTATGTGGGAAGACTTGAAGCCAAGAAAAATTTAGCCAGGCTGATTGAGGGTTTTGCCAGGTTCTTAAAGGAATTCCCCGACTGGAAACTTGTCATGGCGGGTAAAAGAGGCGTCGGATTCGAAGAGATCTGGTCCACGGTTTCGCGTTTGGGACTTGAAAAAAATGTAATCATGCCGGGTTATGTTACGGAGAGAGAAAAAATTTTTTTAATGCATGCCTGCCGGATATTGGCGTTCCCCTCTTTATATGAGGGGTTCGGTCTGCCTGTTTTGGAGGGATTTTCTTTGCGCCGGCCGGTTCTGACATCAAAGAATTCTTCTCTGCCGGAAGTGGCCGGTGACGCGGCATATTTGGTCGACCCCGAAAAAGTGGAAGAGATTGGTGTGGGTTTGAAACGGCTGGCCTCTGATGGATTCTATGTTAATCAATTGATCAATAAAGGTGAAAAACAGGTAAGTAAATTTGACTGGGAGAAAACCGCGAGAGATACATATGAAGTTCTTTTCAGTTAGCCGTGCGAATCTTTGCCAATGATGTAATGATGTTATCAGACCAAAAGCCGGTTTGGCGGTTATGAAGCACTCTTTCGGGACATTAACATCGCTGTAAGAACTCCCTGCAGGCAAAGTTCGCGCGGATTGTTATTTAATTTGTTTGAGGACATCTTTGATAATTGCCAACGCCAGATCGATTTCACGTTCGGTAACATCCAGCGGCGGTAGAATCCTAACAACTTTATAACCGCAGTTAAGCAGGATCAGGCCTTTTTGGAGGGCTAGGCGTTGGAATTTATCCCTCTGTTCTTTGTTCTGAAAATCTATAGCATCCATTAGGCCGATTCCTCTCGCTTGATATATTTGTGGATATTGCTGTTTAAGCTTTTGTAGCTCTTTTAAAAGGTAATTCCCCTTTTTTATGGCATTTTGAAGCAATTTTTCTTTCTGGATCACTTCAATGGTCATATAACCTATGGCGGAAGCGATAGCGTTACCCTCGCCCCAGGTGGATCCGATTCTGTATGCTTTTTGGGGAAATAGTTTTTCCTTGCCGATTGTGGCCGCGACTCTGAGCGCTTTTCCCGCGGTTATGATATCTGGCTTGATGCCAAAGTGCTCACTTGCCCACCATTTGCCGGTTCTGCCCATTCCGGACTGAATTTCATCGCAGATTAAAGGAATTTTATTTTTTTTGGCGGTTGCCGCCACTTTTTGGATAAACATTTTGTCGGCGATGTTGTACCCCCCTTCACCTTGAATCGGTTCAATAATAATGAAGGCGACTTCTTCCGCCGTAATCAACCCTTTTTCCGTGTCCAACATTGAATCTATGGCTTCATAAGCGTATTTGGTCTTGCCGGAACAGTTACAGTTTTCAGCACTGTTAAAATTGTAAGGAAAGCTTAAAATATAGGGGATTTGAGGATACCAACTTTTATGTAGATTTTTTGATCGATTGAGACTTAAAGCGCCTAGCGTTCTGCCATGAAAAGCTCCGTCGAAAGTAAATCCGTATCCGTAATTTTTCCTGTACTGATAGCAAAATTTGATGGCGTTTTCCACGGCTTCGGATCCTGAATTTGAAAGAAAAGCTTTTTTGAAGCCGAAAGGTTTGGTGATTTCTATCAGTTTTTGATGAAGATGCGACGGCGTTGGTAATTTTGAAAGTGAGGGGGTTTTGCCGTTAGCGGAAATAAAATCGGTGCCGGCGTAACGATCGGGATTGATTTTAGCCAGTTTTTCAGTTACTCCCGTTAATGCTGGATGATTGTATCCGAGCGGGTTCGATGAAACGTGAGAAGCAAAATCCAGGAAAATATTACCGTCGGGGTCGGTGCAGAAAGGGCCGGCGGCGGGAGCGTTTCTGTCCCAAACAAAGTGTTTTTCATAGGTTGCTTTGGCGGCATTTTTTAGATGAAAGTCGACCCATTTTTTGGTGTTTGGTCCGGGTAGACGGTTTTTTACTTTTGGTGTTTGTTTTTTTCTATCCAATTTTTTATTTTTATTTAATGTTGATTTGTTATCATCCCCCAGGTGGGGGAAATGGGACTTTATTCAATCCCCTGCGCTTTTTGCAGTTCTCCGGAATAGTCCACCGAAATCACTTTTATTTCGGTAAATGTTTCTATGGCGCCGCCTCTGCCCCCGGCGTCGCGATGGCCGTTTCCGGTGTTTTTAACACCACCGAAAGGTGTCTGGATTTCGGCTCCGATTGTGGATGTGTTTACGTAAACAAGGCCTGTTTCCAGTTTTTCCGCGGCTTTTTCCGCTAAATTAACGTTCTTTGTAAATATGGATGAACTTAAACCGTATTTTACTTTATTGGCATATTCCAGTGCTTGATTAAAGTCTTTTACTTTTGTTAATGCCGTAACCGGTCCAAAGATTTCTTCTTGAAAGATTCTCATTTTTGGCGCAACTTCTTCAAAAACCGTTGGCTTAAAGAAATAACCGTTGGCAAGGTTTATATTTTTTACTCCCTTTCCTTTTGCAACTTCCCCGCCTAAAACCAATTTGGCTTTATCTTCCTTTTGAGCGACTTCCATATAACGTAAAGTCTTTTTTACCGCATCTTCATTAACTAAAGGCCCCATATCCACTTCTTTATCTAGCGCGTATCCAAGTTTCATCTTTTTTACTTCTTTTAAGAATTTGGTTTTGAATCGATCATAAACTTTTTGATGCACAATGACTCTTGAAGCGGCCGTGCAACGCTGACCCGTGGTACCAAACGCGGCCCAAACCGCGCCATCAACAGCCAGATCAATATCCGCGTCGTCCATAACGATGATCACGTTTTTACCACCCATTTCCAATGAATGTTTGATCAGGTTTTTACCGCAATATTCACCCAATTTCATGCCCACGTTAGATGACCCGGTGAAAGTGACACCGCTAATACCGGGATGTTCCACCAGCGGAGTTCCCACTTCGCCTCCCTGACCGCAAACAAGGTTTAAAACTCCGGCAGGCAATCCGGCTTGTTCAAAAATTTTTACGAACTCATAGGCACAGGCCGTGGAATATTGTGAAGGCTTAAAGACAACGGAGTTACCGCTTATTAAAGCCGGAAATATTTTCCACGCTGGAATCGCTACCGGAAAGTTCCAGGGTGTTATTACCGCAAAAACGCCAAGAGACTGTCTGATTGTTTTGATAGATTTATTGGGCAGTTCGGACGGCACGGTTTCTCCAAACAGTCTCCGTCCCTCTCCGGCAATGTAATATCCCATGTCGATAGCTTCCTGTACGTCTCCGTATGCTTCTTTTTTTACCTTACCCATTTCATTGGCCGCCAGATCGCCGAGTCTGTCTTTGTTTTTTTCCAGTAACTGCGCGGCCTTAAACAAGATTTCACCTCTTTTTGGAGCCGGAGTGTCTCTCCAAACTTTGTAAGCCTTTTTAGCGGCTTTAACCGCCGCGTCCACATCGCGCGAGTCGGAAAGCGGACTTGTGCTGACTATTTTGTCTTTAAAAGCGGGATTTTCTCTTTCAAATCTTTTGCCAAAGACAGCATTTACCCATTTTCCGTTGATGTAATTTTTAACGATGATTTTTTTCATATGGATTTGTTATTTTCACATTATTATATTTTACCATATTTTTTACTCTCAAAAAAATTTGGATCTATAAAGTATTACAACCAACCGAGATTGGTTTGGTATTGGTCGGTTGATTTATGTTCTAACCAATTTTGAATATTTTGCCGCCGACTTTTGCCGGACAATTTACTTTCATTCCGATATGAGAGTTTTTTTTAGCCCTTTTGATATCTTTTCTATCGATTTGCATGCCGTTTATGACCTGAGTGAAGATGCATTCGTTCCCTTCTATCAGAATTAAATCTTCCTGCTTAAGGGGTAATGTTGTTTTGATGATAGCAACATTGATTTTGTTTAGATAGTGCGTAACTTCCCCGGCGTACGGTATTTTGGCGCCGTCTGAAATTACCGGTGTGTTTTCTTTAGAAGCGGCAGGCTTTCTGGTTTTTGTTTGGGTAACAGCCGATGGTCTTGTGGCTGTTTTCCCTATTCTGTTTGGCGATTTTAAAATTTCCGCGGGTGAATTGTCTTCTATCATTCTCGGGGGATTTCTTCTAATCACCCCAACCGACTTTTTGGATCCTGGTTTTACTCCCGCCTCTTTTCTGTCCCATGCCGTCAATAAAAGTTTCTGCCTGTCGCGTTTGACTATGGCTTTATTGCGTATGTAGGCCGGAATCTTTAATGTTTCCGGATCATTTTTTTTGGGCATGGTCAATTGTTTAACGGCTTTCACAACGATTATAATCTGTTATAATTCAAACGTAAAAAAGAAAAATATGGACAATCAAAAAATCGCTCAAATCTTTCAGGAAATCGGCGATATGCTGGAAATTCAGGGTGAAAATCGTTTTCGGGTTTTGGCTTATCAGAAAGCGGCTATAACGATTTCCGACCTGGGAACGGAAGTGTTGGATATTTACAATAAAAAGCCCAAAGAGCTTGAACAGATTTCGGGGATCGGCAAAGATCTGGCATCGAAAATTGTTGAACTGATTGAAACCGGAAAATGCAAATATCATGAAGAGCTGATGCAAAAGTTCAGTCCGGGGCTTTTGGATATGTTGCGCGTACGCGGGGTCGGACCCAAAAAAGTTAAATTGTTTTTCGGCGAGCTTCAGATCGACACGATAGAAAAACTTAGAAGAGCGGCGGAGGACGGCAAAATAAGCGAACTGCCCGGAATGGGTGAAAAAAGTGAAAAAGAGATTTTGAAAGCGCTGGATGAATACGACAAACATACGCAGAGAATGACTTTAATGCAGGCGATGAGTCTTGCCCAGGATATCATTGAATATATGAAAAAATCTTCGGATGTTAAGAAGATTGAATACGCCGGCAGTTTAAGGAGGATGAAAGAAACCGTGGGTGATCTTGATATTCTGGTGGCGGAAAAGGGTAACGGCAAAAAATCTGAAAAAATTATGGATCACTTTATTAAATACCCGGAAACGGAGAGTGTGATCGCGAAGGGTAAGACCAAAACATCAATAATTATGAAAAACGGAATCCAGACCGATTTACGGGTGATTGATGAAGAGATTTTCGGGGCGGCGATGCATTATTTTACGGGTTCCAAAGAACATAATGTGGCGATCCGTGACCGCGCCAAGAAAATGGGCATGAAGGTTAGTGAATACGGTGTGTTCAAGGTTAAGAGCGGCAAAGAAGATCTGATGGCGGGGAAAACGGAAGGAGACGTTTTTAAGGCTGTTAAACTGCCTTACATTGAGCCTTTATTGCGCGAAAACCGGGGTGAAATCGAGGCGGCCGAAAAGGGCACACTGCCCAAAACCGTTGAATTTGACGACCTTAAAGGTGATCTGCATTGCCACAGCGAATGGAGCGACGGCTCGCATGAAATTGAAGATTTGGCCAAGGCGTACAGAGCCGCGGGCTTTGAATATATAGCGCTGACGGATCATTCACAAAATGCAAGAATCGCACACGGCCTGACCCCGGACCGATATAAAACGCAATGGGATGAAATTGACGAGGTTAACGAAATTCTGGAAAAAGAGGCGGCGTACGGTAAACCGGCTTTTAAAATTTTGAAAGGCACGGAATGCGATATTTTGGCTGACGGGAAGCTTGATCTTCCGGATTCGGTTTTGAAGAAATTTGATATTATGGTGGCTTCGGTGCATTCGGGCTTTAAGAGATCTGAAAAAGAGATGACGGAAAGGGTGATTAAGGCTTTAAAAAATCCGTATGTTAAGATTTGGGGTCATCCTTCGGGGAGGCTTATTAATCAGCGGGAACCATATGAAATTGACATGCACAAGGTAATTAAAGCGGCCATTCAGGAAGGAGTGGCGCTGGAGATCAATTCCCAACCGCTGCGGCTGGATCTTTTTGATTATTACTGCAAAATGGCGAAAGAAATGGGGGCCAAGTTTACGATTAATTCGGATTCGCATCATGAAACGCAAATTAAATTTTTGAATTACGGGATCGCGGTGGCGAAGAGAGGTTGGCTGGAGAAAAAGGATGTTTTGAATACTCTGCCTCTTGAGAAATTGCTGAAAGTTTTAAGAAAGTGAAAATTGGTGGTTTAGGCTGGGGGCGTTTAAGGTAAGATGGGTGTTTTTGTGGCGGAACAGCCGGCATTTGGTCTAGCGGATTTAAACTGCCAGTTTGTTTAAAATTTCAAAGTCTTTTGAGCGGTCACCGGGGTTTTTGTCCGGTGTTTCAAGAATTACGGGGATGTTGTTTTTAATCGCAAATTTTAGTACTAGGCCAAGCCCTTTTAAATTGATTTTGCCGTTTCCCAGATTGTCGTGCCTGTCCACTTTACTGCCACATTCTTTTTTTGAATCGTTAAAATGGAAACATCCGATCTGTTTTTTGCCTATAGATTGGTCAAAATTTTTTAATACTTGCCCGGCTTTTTCGGAGCCTGAAATATCATAGCCGGCCGCCCACATGTGCGCCGTATCAAGACAGAACTTAATCCTTGGGCTTTCCCCTTTAAGTTTTTTCCAGATTGTGGATAGATCGTCAAAATTCCAGCCCACTTCGTTCCCCTGGCCTGCGGTGTTTTCTATTAAATAATCAACTTTGCTATCGGAAGTTTCACCTATAATTATTTTAGCGTTTTCTACAACGTTTTTAAGAGCCTTTTTTTTGTCTCCCTCCATGGCTTTCCCCACATGAACGACTATTGCATCACCCTGAAGCTTATCCATCCTCTGAAAATCAATAAGCAAATCTTTCTTTGCCCACTCAATATCTTTTAACGGTTTGCCAAAATTCAAAAGGTAAGAACTGTGAGCCACTACATATTTGAGTTTTTCGCGGTAATCCAAATACTTTTTAAGGTCGTTTGGATCAATCTCTTTATGTGATCTGCCGCGGGGATTCTTTGTGAATATCTGCATGGCGTTGGCGTGATATTCATGGACTGTTTTACGCGCCGCTTCGCTAAATCCTTTTGAAATTGATACATGGGCCCCGAAAATAAACATTGACTGCGAGTTTGTAATAAGTTAATTTTTCGCCCATTTAATTTAACATTTTTTTATGAAAAGCTCACTGGGAAATACTAACGTAGACAGTTATAATATCTCTGAAAGAAAAGGGGATGAATCGAGCAACTTATTCAGTGATGAAGGGCTTAGAAAAATTCTGGCCGAAGGTCAGCTTTCCGAAGACGAAATGGAACAAATAATTACGATGAAAAATAAATTCCGCATGGTTTTGCTGGGTATTTTGAACGCGCGTATGAACGGTGATACAGAAGCTGTTGGTATTTTGACGGAAACTTTAAGAATGGGGCTTGGAACTGAATCGAGCAAAATGGGCGTGCATAAGAGGTGGTTTAATGGGTAGTTCACCGAGTGAAGTTTACAGCGTGGCGTCCATAAGCTAAACTTGTGGGGCTAATAATTTGACTATGAAAAAGAAAAGGGTCGCGCTGGTGCACGACTTTCTGACAAAACTTGGGGGCGCTGAAAATGTTCTTAAGGTTTTTTCAAAGATGTATCCGGATTCGCCGATTTATACCCTGCTTTATGATGAAAAAACCTGCGGTCATATGTTCCCGAAAGATAAAGTGAATACTTCATGGCTTCAGAAACTGCCGGGTTTTATTAGAAAAAGGCATAAGTATCTTTTTCCTTTGATGCCGCGCGCGATCGAGTCTTTTGATTTTTCGGAGTTTGATTTGATTATCAGTTCGTCCAACGCCTACGCTCACGGGATTTTGACTCCTTCGGACAGTACTCATATTTGTTATTGTCATTCCCCAATGCGTTATGCCTGGGATTACACTCATAAATACGCGGACGAGCAAAAATCGGGCATGGTTAAGAAGTTTTTTATCAACAAGCTGATGCACGGCGTGCGTTTCTGGGATCAGGTGGCGGGGGACAGACCAGATAAGTATCTTGCAAATTCACAACATATTAGGAAGCGGATTTTAAAGTATTATCGGCAAGAATCGGAGCTTTTGTATCCGCCGGTGGAGGTTGAACGGTTTAAGACCAAGGGTAAACATGAGAATTATTTTTTGATTGTTTCGACTTTAACTCCTTATAAAAAAATCGATCTGGCGGTTCAGCTTTTTAACAAGACGGGCAAGAGGCTGGTTGTGATCGGAGGGGGTAATCAATACGAATATTTAAAGAGTATCGCCGGTCCGACTGTGGATATTTTGGGCAGAAAGGATGATGAGACTGTAAAGGCATATCTTGAAAGTTGCAGAGCTTATATTTTACCGGCGGAAGAGGATTTTGGGATATCCCCGGTTGAAGCGATGGCATGCGGTAAGCCGGTTTTGGCTTTCGGCAAGGGGGGTGCGTTGGAGTATGTTATTCCCGGTAAGACCGGTGAGTTTTTTTATGACAGCACAATAGAATCGATGGAGGACGGACTGGGGCGATTGATTGTGAACGAGCCCGATTATCATCCGCGAACAATCAGAAAACACGCGCTTAAATTCGGCAGGGATAGTTTTGTGAAAGATTTTAAGAAAATTGTCAGTAAAACCGTCTGAATTTGGATTGGGTATTTTTGGTATATTTGCTAATATGGACACTCCAAAACCTTTTTAAATATGTCATTTTACCGCAAATACAGGCCACAAACGTTTGCTCACCTTGTGGGTCAGAATCATATTAATCAGACACTTTTAAACGGTCTTAAAACAGAAAGGGTTAGTCATGCTTATTTATTTACCGGACCAAGGGGAACAGGTAAAACTTCCACGGCCAGGTTGATGGCAAAAGCTATAAATTGTCTTAATCCAAAAGAAAACGAACCGTGTAACGAATGCGAAATTTGTACCGAAATTACGGACGGACGTTTGATCGACTTGATTGAAATTGACGCCGCTTCAAACAGGGGTATTGATGAAATTAGAGAGTTAAGGGAAAAAATCAACTTCGCGCCGAGCAGGGCAAAGTCGAAGATTTATATTATCGATGAAGTGCATATGCTTACCAAAGAGGCTTTTAACGCCCTTTTAAAAACGCTGGAAGAACCGCCAAATCATGTTTATTTTGTTCTTGCGACCACGGAAGTTCATAAAATTCCAGAAACGATTCTTTCACGTTGTCAGAGGTTTGATTTTAAGCGAATCGACGATAAAACATTGATTGATAGGTTAAAATATATTGCCGCGGAAGAAGGGATTGAAGCGGAAGAGGAAGCTATTAAATTGATCTCGCATCACGCGGAAGGGGGGCTTAGGGATGCCATCGGTCTTTTGGAACAGCTAACTGTTGAAAATAAACTGGGCATGGATCATGTGCGTTCGGTCTTGGGAGTGAGCGGGATCGCCAGTATTGAAAAGCTTTATGAATATTTGAATGAAGGGGCGGCTACAGTCGCTCTTAAAGAGATTTCAGAAATGTACGAGCAGGGTGTGGATCTGGTGTTTTTTAATAAACGATTTCTTGAGTTTTTGAGGAAACAACTTTTATTGTCGGTGGATGAAAACAGGTCGGCGGACACGGAGCGGATACTTGCGATGATAGCTAATTTTCAAATCGCGCATGACCAGTCCAGATACACGACTATTCCGCAATTGCCGTTGGAGGTCGCGATTGTTAAATCCACAATCGACGCGGGTAACGGCAGGGTACCGGGCGCTTATAGTGGAGCTGTTGCCAAGGTAAATGCCGGAGCTAACGAAACAGCGGCTGTAGCCAAAGGTGGCGCGCCTACCAAAAGAACGGCGGAAAGACCACATCAGTCGATTGCGGCAAAATTGGATACAACAAAAGTTGAATTTTCAGAACAAAGAACACCGGAAGGAGGTTTAAAGAAAGATAAAGCGGTCGAGGAACAAAACGAAGAGTCAGCAGCTGAAAAAAAAAGCCCTGAATTGGATGAAGTGAGTGCTCAAAACAAAGAGGTCTATCCCGAGGGGGTTGCCGAAAGAACGGTGGAGTTTCAAAACGTGGCGGTCGGAAGTGTAACGGCAGAAATTTCTATGGATCTTGTGAAAAAGCACTGGCAGGATTTTGAAAAGAGAATCACAACGCCGGTCGTGAAGCGTAGTTTTCATCAGTCTTCACCTTCCAGAGTCGAGGGCAATAAGCTGGTATTGGTATTTTGCAACCAGTTTAATCTGGATAAAATGATGGAAATCCAAAATCGGAGCGAAGCGGAGTACGCGATTGAAGAGATTTTGGGTGTAAAAGTGAAATTGAGCGGTGAAATACAAAAAGTTGCAGGTGAAATAAATAAAGAAGATAAAATTCTTGAAGAAAAAGTCCTGGATATTTTTGAGGGGGAAGTGGTTTAGTACGAAAGATATAATCCGTTTAGTCACGGTTATTTTGAATTTTGCCGAAGCCATGGAGTGCCCGTGTCGTGCGCGTTTTTGGGGCGCACATTTTAGTCTATTTGCTTGCCTTTTAATATATCACTAAACTGCTGCTCTGTGATTATAGGGACGTTCAGCTTTTGTGCTTTTTTGTATTTACTGCCTGGATTTTCACCGGCAACTACATACGCGGTTTTTGAGCCGACCATGCCGGATACTTTGCCGCCGGCCGTCCGGATTTTCTTCTTGGCTTCGTCCCTTGGCATCACGCTTAATGAACCGGTCAACACGAAAACCATGCCTTTAAGGTTGGCGGCCGGCTTCTGCTCCTTTTCCTTGAGCTCCACTCCAACGGCCTCCAATTTTTCTATAAATTCCTGATTTTTCAGGTTAGAAAACCAATCACAGGTAGCTTTGGCCATTTTTTCACCAAAACCTTCCACCTCAACCAGTTTTTCAACCGTCATGGCGCTTCCGATCTGAATCAATTCCGCGAATGTAAGCGGGTCATGCTTTTTTTCACTTTCTATGTAGTGGGCCAGAGTAACTGCGTTTTCAGAACCTATGTGCCTGATCCCAAGTCCATAAATCAAATTTTCAAGGCTTATTATCCTGGACTGTAAAATGGCGTTAACAATATTTTCGGCTCGTTTGTCTTTAAACAGCGGCAACTCCAAAAAATCCTCTTTGGTTAATGTAAAAATATCGGCCGGGTCTTCAACAAGCTGAAATTCGATCAATTTTTCAATCACTTTCACCCCCAATCCGTCAATATTAAAAGCTTCCACAAAATGTATGTAGCGTTCCTTGTCCTGCGCGGGACATTCCAGGTTTACGCACCGGTGAGCCGCCTCTCCTTCTTCTCGCATCACTTTGCTGTCGCAGACGGGACATTTCTTGGGAAATTCATATTTCTGTTCATGCCCGTTTCTTAAATCACTTAAAACTGAGACCACTTCCGGTATTACGTCTCCGGCTTTTTGAATGATCACGGTGTCCCCTATCCGAATGTCCTTTCTTTTCATTTCATCTTCATTGTGAAGCGTGGCTCTGGAAATTGTCGATCCGGCAACTTTAACCGGACTCAAAATGGCCACCGGCGTTAATATTCCGGTTCTGCCGACCTGAACATGAATATCCAAAACTTTGGTGGTCGCCTGTTCAGCCGGAAATTTATAGGCGATCGCAAATCTTGGAGCTTTTGCTGTGAATCCCATTCGCTTTTGTTGATCCTTGCGGTTCACCTTTATGACTATTCCATCGACTTCAAAAGGTAACCGGTCTCTTTTTTGATGCCACGATTCCAGATAATTGATAACATCATCTATGTTTCCCCACTCTTGATATTCCCTGTTCACCGGCAATCCCATTTCCTTAAATTTTTCAAGAGTGGCTATCTGGGTTTTTGGCAGATGCTCCATATTATTTTTACCCATCTCATAGAAAAAGGCGGATAAATTACGTGAGGCGGCAACGGCTGGATCAAGCTGTCTTACTGTACCGGCGGCCGCGTTACGTGAGTTGGCAAACTCTTCTAATCCGTTTCGCTTTTGATCTTCATTAATTTTCTGAAAATCGGCTTTTGAAATATATACTTCCCCGGCCACTTCGATATCAATTTTTTGCTTAAGCTCTAGGGGTACACTTTCGATAGTCTTTATTGTATGCGTAACATCTTCCCCCTGAATTCCGTCCCCTCTTGTCAACGCTTTTTCATACTTACCGTCTTTGTATCTGACAGTTATGTTTAATCCGTCAATCTTTAACTCACAGACATACTGAATATGTTCTTCGTTAACCAGTCTAGCTATTCTTTCACTCCAACCGCGTACTTCCTCTGAAGAAAACGCGTCCGAAAGGCTTTTTTTTTGTGTCAGATGCTTTACTTTGGCGAATTTACCCGACAGTACCGAACCGACCCTTTGTGTTGGAGAATCTTCCGTAATGAATTCGGGGAATTTACTTTCCAACGTTTTAAGTTCTTCTTTTAAAGAATCCCTTACAGCTTCCGACACTTCGGATTTATCCAGTACAAAATATTGGTAATTAAGCTCTTTAATTTTTTCTTTCAGTTTTTCTATGCGTTCTTTTGCTTCTTTTTTATCCATTTGAGGGCGTTATTTATTTTGGTTTAATTTAATACATTTTTTCTTTTTTAGCAATTATGTAAAAGCATATTAATTTTTGAATTATCGCCCATTTTATGCTAAAATATATAGATATTTAACACAAACCAAGCATGGAGGATGATAAAAAGAAAACAGTAGTGGATTATCAGAATTTGGAAATCTCTTCCGCCGAACAGGAAATACTGAATAAACCGCTTACCGACGACAGTGGCGTGGATCCGGATGATAAGGCTTTTTTGGATATGATTGTAAAAAAAATCGAACATAAAGAAATTGATCCTTTGAGACCCGAAAGTTTAATCAATCATCCGGTCTATGACCGGCTTGATGCACAGGCACAGGGGAAAGCTGATTTAGAGGCTTTCAATATGTTGGCGACTATCAGGGATATTTATAAATTGTGGCAAAACGGAGATACTTGCAGCTATCAGATTCAGTATCTTGTTCATAAAGTAAGAATGCACAAAGAAAAGCTTGAAGAAGTTGGCGGTGATATTTTCATTATTTAGAATTTATGGTCGGACCGGAAATACAACCAGGATTAAGCGAACGTTTGCCGGACTTTGAATCACTGGCCGGAAAACTGGCAGACATACTTGCTGAAACTGAAAATCCGGCAATCTTAACAATAATAAAAAATACTCTGAAATTTCTGGATAAGCCGGATAATACAAAAGATAAACTCAATTCAGAAGAATTTGATCGGGTGAAAAACTATATAGAGGGTTTAAAAAACGCGCCGGAAAAAACACAAAGACTGCGCGATTTGCCGGATAAAGAGGGCGTGGATCCCGACCTGAAAAGACTGGTTGCTGAACTTCTTAGATATCTTAACGGAGAAAAAAATTTTAAAAAAGCAGAGTCGGTGGAAACCGCGCAATCCGGATCCGGGATACCAATATCGGCACCATCGGAAGGAACGAATGCTTTACCGCACGACAATACTCCTGAGAATAACGAAGAACAGCCGACTGTAGTACGCGAAGTACCCGCAGAGAATCCCGATCCAAAAGATACGGATCCTGCAACGAAAGCAAAAGATACGGATTCTGCAGCGAAAGCAACGGAAGCAAACCAGACAAAAGAGGCCGAAATTCCTAAAAATTTGTCGGATGTTAAGAATACAGCCAAGCATATGAGTATGGGAGATCTTTTTAAAAAGTTCATAGAGTTGGCAAAAACTTTACCCGACTTGTTAGAAGATTTTTCCGAAAGACTGACGGGTGGGACTTCGGCTGCGGCTTATAGCGCAAATCAGATCAAAAACTCCGTACCTGATTTTTCCAAAGTAAATGAAGCTGAACCAATTTCATCCGACAATAAAAGCGTTGAATATGTGGCCAGAGTATTAAACTTGCCTTCTAAACCTAACGCTGAGCAATTTTTGACGGCTCTTAAACAGTCCCCGAACTGCGTTTTTGAAACTGAAAAGCAAATTTCAAAATTGAAAGCGGGTGATGTTTTATTTTTTCATGACGGGCAAGAAAAAGAAAAAGCAAGCGTAACGGCGATTGTCAGTGATGCGGAACCGCCCGCCAAAATGAAACTCGTTCATCAAGGTGAAAACGTTGAGGAAATTAAAATAGAACAGTCATCGTTTTTCAATAATTGGCGGGGATATGTGCGAATGCCAAATAATGCAAAAACTACAGCGTAATTTACAAAACATCATTTTTTGTGTATAATTATTTGATATAAAAATATATGGCAGACAATAATCAACAATCAGATCAGATGGCAGACAATAATCAACAATCAGATCAGAAGGCCGACAATAATCAACAATCAGGTCAGAATCAAACGGGTGATAACCCCGTGCGGTTTTCCAACGCGGGGAAACAGCAGACCGGTCGTATTTCGCTGGCGGACGAGGTCGCGATAAGCAGTGCTAAGGGATCGAATCCCAAAAAAAAGTACTCCATGCCTAAAAATGTTAGTAAAAAGTTTCCCGATCTTGCCCAGTTGATTGAAGAAACCGAATCGATGAATGATGATGAAAGAGAGTACTGGTTTCAGATTTTGCCTATTATGACTGATGATCAGATCAGTAAGTTCAGAAAGATTTTATTAAATGAAAAAAATCAGCTTCAGAAACTTGATAAAAAGTATGAAGAGGAACTGGATAAGTTGAATGAAAAACATATGATTGAATGGAAGGAATTTGAATCCAAGGAAAGAAGAAAAGAGATTGAGAGCGCGGAAGCTAAAGCCGAAGCAGCTGAAAACCTGAAAGAAGCTAAACTTTTAAAAAGACTGGCCGAACTATAATATTTGAATTAAAAATCTTTTAGACAGGCTTTGCGTACACGATCAAGCGTTTAAGGTTTGTTCCAACGGGCGTACATGTAATCAATGTAAGTCTGTCTTCACCCTGCTGAGTCAATACTTCAACTTTATCGGGCATGACGACTTCCGTGTCGTACACTTCATAGGTGTATTTTTCCTGATCATGGAAAACTATTACCTGATCTCCAATAATAATTTCATGCAGTAACGCGAAAACGTCTTTAAAGCGTCCGGCATCCCATGGGAAATATGAGCTGTGTCCGGTAATAACAACATTGCCCTGATCACCGGGTTGCGCAGTTCCGGGATAATGCACAACACCCTCTCTTAATGCGGACTGGATGTCAGACTCCAGCGCGCCCCAGTCTCGCTTGATCAAGTTTTCGGAACTGACTCCTACAACGGGCACGTTTTTATTAATACGCGGTATTATGATGCGATCATCGGGCGGAGCCACCTCCAAAGCAAGGGGCGGAATTTGCTGTTTAAACGTGTCATCATCAGTAACCAGCGGCAAAGGGTCCTGTGAGACGGTTTGTCCTTCTTCCCCAACAATTTTTTCAATATAGGGATCAAGTTTGAAACCGCCCGTAACTTTTTCCAGTTTGTTTTTCAGTAACTGGGAATAGGAAGAAAAATTAATCGCAAAAAAAAGAACGGCGAAAATTAACGCCGAAACCGCCAGCCATTCTAAAAAATTCCAAACTTTACGCGGCAGTTTAAACCCCGCCTTTTTTTTGGGACGCGACCGCTTTGGTAAACGGTTGTCCACGGGCAATCTACTTTTTTTAAATTGCTCATTGCTTTTTGTATCATTTTGCTCCCGAGGTTGCGCGCCGTATTCTTTATTGACGGAAGCGGCCTTGGTAGGCTCTCCGCCGGCTTCTATATGAAGCTCGTAGTGTCTGTTTTGTTCGGGATGTACCACTCTTTGAAGAGGTTCTTCTGTTAAATCGTGTTTTTCATCGTCTGAAATAGGTATCTGTTTAATCCTACGGTTTTTCTTGTTGTTTTTCTTGGGGGATGCCATGTGGCATTTGAATGATAAATTTGAATATTATTATAGAGGTTTTTTGCCATTAAATCAATGAAATGGCTTGCTTAAGTCATTATTTGTATTATTACCAAGATCGTGAATTTAATACTTAATTTGACCTTAAGATTTGTTTATGCCATACTTGGTTTTCTGGCAGTTCCATAATCAAGTCTTATGGGCAACAGTATTCTTCTTCAAAAATTAGAGAATGAATACAATGTGGATATTGAGTCTTTGATTGGTGAGATTAAAAGATATCTACCTATATTTCATGAACAGAAGTTCAGAAAAGCATTGTTATTCGCTGCCAGGGCGCATGAGGGGCAGCTTAGGAAAAGCGGACATCCATATATTATTCATCCTTTTGAAACTGTAAAAATTCTTAAATCTCTACATGTTGATGAAGATACCCTGATCGCGGCGTTGCTTCATGATGTACCCGAAGACACGGAAAAGACAATTGAAGACGTGGAGGCAAAATTCGGTAAAAAAATCGCCTTTCTGGTTCAGGGGATCACCAAACTTTCAAAGGTTCATTATAAACATGATATGCAAACGAGGCAGGTTGAATCTTTGAAAAAGCTGTTTATTCATACAGCGAAAGACCCCAGAATTATTATTATTAAGCTGGCTGATCGACTACATAACATGCGTACCCTGAACAGTATCAGCAAACCCGAAAAAAAATCCAGGATAGCCAAAGAAACACTGGAAATTTTTGTACCGATAGCCAATTTGCTGGGTATTGAAGAACTGAAAGCAGAACTGGAAGATTTGTGTTTCAAATATTTGTATCCCGAAGATTATGAACTTCTTTCCGAAAGGATAAAAGCCAGTCGTTACAAGAATGAAAAAATTCTTGATCGGACGATTAAGACTCTAAATAAAGAACTGACATCTCACTTAATAAACTACTCCGTTTATGGGCGGATGAAAAATCTTTATCATATTTACAAAAGAACAGAAGGAGAAATGAACAGCTTTCAGGAATATGACAATATGATAGCGCTTAGAATCATTGTCGGTAGTAAAGAGGAGTGTTATCAGACTCTCGGGATTGTTCACACTTTTTTTAAACCGAAACCCGGAAAGTTCAGAGATTATATTTCTTTACCCAAGAAAAACGGTTACCAAAGTCTGCACACAACAGTGTTCGGACTTGAAGGCGTTACGTCGGAAATTCAGATAAGGACGCATCAAATGCACCTTGAAGCCAAATATGGCATAGCGGCTCAATACTTTGAGAAAGCTCAAAAGACACCTCATCTTGAAGAAGATGTGAGGGCAAACTGGGCGGCAAAAATCCTGCAGACGCAAAAAGTGGAACAGCAACAGGGTATGGAAACGAATTTTTTGGAAAATCTAAAAGACGACATTTTACACGATAGAATTTTTGTTTTTACGCCGAAAGGTGAATCGATCGACCTGCCGAAAGACGCGACCTGTATTGATTTCGCCTATGAAATTCATACGGAAGTCGGCCACAGAGCTATAAAAGCCGAAGTGAACAACCAGATTGTTCCTGTGACCACAAAACTAAAAGACAATGATACCGTTAATATTGTTACGTCGGATATTGCAAAAGGGCCGAGCAGGTCATGGTTGGCTTTTGTGAAGACGCATTCCGCAAGGAATAAAATTCTTGAATATTTCAAAAAAGTATCCAAAGAAAAAAATTTGAATACTGGAAGGCGACTGTTGCAAAAAGAGTTGGATTGGGCCGGACTTGGGATGGTTCAGGATATTTCACAAAAAAAAATCCGCGCCTATTGTCATAATAAAAAAGATTGCAAATCAATTAATGATCTTTTGCTGAAAATAGGCGAGGGTTCAGTGAGTCCGTTGAATTTCATTAATGAACTTTATCCTCAGCGTGATGTACCAAAAAGCAGGGCTTTGCGGTTTTTGAAGAGAAAGCTGTTTAACTCCGACAGGAAAGATTACACACTCGTGACATTAAAAATAGTCAGTCGCGACGCGGTTGGTCAGTTAAAAAAAATCTTGTATGAATTGGCGGAGCAAAAGCTGAACGCACTATCCACCAGAGCTTATATTTCATCTTGGACGGGAGATTTTATTTGTAAAACGACGATTTGCGTTGAAAACTATTCTCGAATCTCTCAGATCTGTGAAGCGATGGAGCATATTGACGGTGTTAAAAGAGTTTCGAGACAGTTTTTAAAAAAGAAATTGTATTTTATCCTGGGAATAGCGCTGACTTTTATTATTTGGGCGGCACATCCATATATTTTGCACTTTATAACAACTGATCTGGCACCGGAAATAAATCCAATTTTAGCCGGGTTTATTCTTTATTCAGGAATTTTTATGTTATTCATGATGGTCTTTTTACTTAAAAGGCTCACCCAAAGAAGTTTTCCCGAATTAAGAGAGACCAGTGTTTTTTGGGCCATGACTTTCTTATTAAGTACATTCGCAATTATCACTTTATTCGCGGAAATTTATTTTTTCGAGCTTTCATTTAATTGGGTACTGATACTCGGATTGATTTTGTTAATTCTGGCATACCTTACTTCTGAATATCTTGATTATAAAAAACGAACCTAGTCAGACATTTCTTGACATAAATACGTTTTTTATTTACATTTTACACCTTATATTACCAGCTGTAGTTACCCTCTATCTATGAGCAATTCAGAAAAGTCATCCAAAAATGCCCCAGATGATCGTGAAGATGCTCCTGATAATGGTGAATCCACGGGATCATTGTTGACCAAAGCCGCTGTAGTGCCGGACGAAGACAACTGCGAAGATTTAATGGTTACCGAAGCAACATATAATGGAGTTCACAGAGCTATCGATCAGGATGCTATTGTGAGGAAAAGAAAAAAAACAAAGAAAGGTACAATATTACGGGGTAGAACACCAAGAAGAATGACACCTTTAGGCGGAACGCAAACACCTTCTCAATTAGAACCGGCAGAGTCCGATTCTCCTCAGATATTGCGTGAGGTTGAAAGGAGCACGGCCATACCTGTTTCAAATGATCCGACTGATGATCCTAATCGTTTTAAAGAAAAGATTGAGCCTTCTCAGGAATTACCTGGATTATTGGAACGCGCTCATGAGAAAATTTACCGTGCGGGGCACACCTATTTGGACGTGCAACCTCTTTCGGATAAAATGGAAGTCGGCTTACGCAGATTTTTGTATAAGCACTTGAATACAGCTACTGCGGTTAGGATCAAACTGGTTCAGAGTATGATGCGACAGCAACAATTCTTTCTGGATCAAGGAATTTTACGTGAACCAATAACAGATACTAAATCATACTATGACACCAGCGCTTTATTTAAAACATTTTTGTCGGGAAGGATAGTAATGGAAACTATGGCGCTGAATGCTGGTTATTCGACTGTTAAAGATTTTCTTTTCGATAAAGATAATAATCCAAGCCGCATTATGTGTATCGGTCCGGCGGATGGTGACGCGGTCAGAGGGATACATAAGGTTAGAAGAACATTGAAATCACTGTCTGAGTTTCAACACTTGATAGACACGCCATCTCGCATACTTAAACGAAACGCACGTGAAGCCATGGCAAAAGTCCAGGATCGGCAAATATCAACAACAGATTTTTACACGGACCGGGATTTGATCAGTATTGATATTACGACAGCTTTTCCGGAAATATTATGGTGTGAAAGAAATATTCAGGCGGTCAGCGCGGATGCCGCTGATCCCGATTTTATCGGCACGCATAAAGTCGGGAAAAAAAGACCTGAACAGAGAGTGGATAAACCGAAAAGAACTTTAGATCTGACCGAAGGTAGTATTGACCAGATTATAGCGTATAACGTGCTTGACCGCGTTCAAGATCATTATGCCGTTTACAGGAATATCAAAAAAATGGCCAAACCGGGGGCGCGTTTCCAATTTGCTTTGCCGGTTCATATAACAAATATTAATACGGTTGGAGAAACTATCACCCACTGGGATCTCGGTCATGATAAGCGTTCTTTATGGATGAGTCCCGATGAAGCCGATGCCATATTCTACATGTTTTTGGACTTCAGAATGAACGGATTGATTGTGGACAGGTTGAGTATGCAACCGTACGCTTCCTTGAATCCCGAATGTATGGTTGATTTTGCCGACAAGTTAAGAACGATCGGTCGGGAAGAGCTGGAAAGACGTTTGAGGAACAATGATGGTACCCTCGCTAACGAGCATATGCAGATTCTTGCTAATCTGTTTGATGTTGAATACCCGGAAGCCGATATTGTACCGAGATTCGTATTCCAGGATTGTGATCTTGTGCTTTTTCCTGAAATTTATGACCTGATATTCTTTTCGGGTTATGTTGATAAAGATTATCCGACCGGTTACTGATTTTCTTTCAGAGCATTTTTTATCTCATAAATACTCAACATTCTTTCATACAGAGCTTTGCCTATGACGGCGCCGGAGGCGCCGATTTTTTTTAACAGTTTGATGTGATGCAGCTCGGATATTCCTCCGGAGGAATAGATTTTGAGATCTTTGCCGCATGTAAGGTAAAGACGGTCGATCTCGTCATAATTTGGATTTGTAAGTATTCCTTCGGATCTTTTGTCTTTATAAAGGACATATTTTACGCCCAGTGAAACAAGTTTTTCGGCATAATCAACCACTTCGGTAAAGTCGTTGGCGCTTTTTCTTTTTTTGTCTTCAATCAATTCGCTCCTGTTGGCGAAAATCTGGATGACAATTTTTTCGGTTCCGAATTTATCAATAACCTGTTTCGCGAACTCGAAAGTGGGGGAACTGACTACAGCCTGTGCGGCTCCCATTTTCAGTACTTCATCAATGGAGTCAAGTGTTCTGAAAGTTGCTTCCACCATAACAGGGACTTTTAACCGCTCTATAATCGCGCGTACAATTTCCTTTTGCTTGAAAATATTTTCTTTTTTTGCGTTGAGGTCGCTTATAATTATTTTATCCGCACCGTCTTTTTCAAACCGGCGGGCATAATTTAGGGGCCTGCCGGAGTAAGTTTTTTTTTGGTTAAAATCACCCTTATAAAGGGCCACCACTTTGCCATCAAAGATATAAATAACCGGTATAATTTCCATGATTTATTTAGAGAAGTGAAAATGCATTACGTCTCCATCTTTTACAACGTAATCCTTTCCTTCGGCGCGGACAAGTCCTTTGTCACGGGCGGCGGCTTCGCCGCCGCAATCCACAAGGTCCTTCCAAAATACAACATCCGCTCTGATAAACCCTTTTTCAAAATCGGTGTGGATTCTGCCGGCGGCGCGGGGCGCGGTGTCCCCTTTTTCGATAGTCCAGGCATGTACTTCTTTGGGTCCGGCGGTGAAATATGTTATCAGCCCCAGTGTGTCATAAGCGGCTTTGATCAAGGCGTTCAATCCTGTCTCCCGCAAACCGAGTTCTTTAAGAAATATTTCCATTTCCTGTTCGGAAATCGCTCCCAATTCTTCTTCTATCCTGGCTGATATGGGAACGAGTCTCTGATGTTCGCTTAACCCCATTTTTTCGGAAAGTCCTTTTATATCAACCAGTCCGATTTCGTCCTCATGAACGTTGGCGATATAAAGAATAGGCTTAGCTGTAAGAAAATGCAGATCACGCAATGCCTCCAGTTCTTCAACGCTTAAATCAGCTTCGATGATTTTTTGCCCTTGGGAAATAATTTTTTCAACTTTTTTTAAAAGCGTAGCGTAAGCTACTTTGTCTTTTTGATTGGACTTGGCTTCACCTTCCGCCTTCTGCAGTCTTTTTTGTAGAGTCTGCATGTCCGCCAAAAGCAGTTCCGTTTCGATAATTTCTTTGTCCCTTTTGGGATGTATTGATTCGTGAACATGCGTTATATTTTTATTTTCAAAAACTCTTATCACCTGGGCGATGGCATCGCATTCACGGACATGAGATAAAAACTGGTTCCCCAGTCCTTCGCCTTCACTGGCTCCTTTAACGAGCCCGGCGATGTCCACGAATTCTACTATCGCGGGTATAACCACTTCGGTTTTTACGGTTTCTTTTAATTGATCAATGCGCTCGTCCGGTACTTCCACTACGCCCACGTTTGGATCTATGGTGCAGAACGGAAAGTTTTCTGCTTTAGCGCCGCCGGATCCGGTTAAAGCGTTAAACAGTGTTGATTTTCCGACGTTGGGCAATCCAACAATTCCGATTTTCATAGTGTTTCGTTAATTCAAATTCAAAGCTTACTGATTGTTAATAATTTGGGCAATCTTTTTATAATCATCTATGGTCAATTGGCCGGGAGCTGACTTTGCACTTTTGTTAAGCGCGGCAAAACAAAAGTAAGAACCCAGAAGCGGCGCGGCCATACGGCTTAGTATGCCTTTACGCCCCATGGCCATGAATGCCAACGGTTTTTGTTTCTTTAGTTTCTGAACTTTTTTATTGAGTTCAAAAAGATTGATATTATCTTCCTTTTGCCGCGCGAACGTGGCGATTTTCACTATATCCGCCCCCAATGAAACAGCTTTTTTGTATTTTTGCATCAAAACTGTTTCCGAAGGCGTACTTTTGAAATTGTGCCAGGAAATTATTATTAATGTTTTTGATTTTAATGATTTTTTTGCTTTAAGAAGTTGTTTAATTAATTCCGGAGATGTACTTTGATCAATATCCACAAAATCCGCCCCCGCTCTGATAAACTCTTTAAGTCTTTCGATTCTTTCGGTTTCCCCCTTATTCCATCCCCCCTTTTCTTTTTTGCCCTTATTGACGATTATCAATGGATCCCTACAAACGGACATTATCTGATCCGCTGATAGGCTTAAAGGCAATCTGTCCACCCAGATTTCAACCATATCAGCGCTCTTTGAAGCGGCCCGGGCTTTTTTACTTAGTTCACTGTATGATTTGGCCCCAACGGGCACGCAAACGTAGGACATATTAAATGGTTGGTCCGTCGCTAATATTTCTTTCGATCAGCTTAACCGTGATGTTCTGCTCCGGATTCCGCAATTCTATTCCGGTGGGAACGTTTAATCCCACCGTCAATGATTTGTTTCTAAACAACAGACTGGTTTCAATTGTATTCGTCTCTATTGAATCGGTATTTTCCAGAACATTTTTTTCACCTCTTACAATAACCGTTTCAGGCAAAATACGAATTCTGTTTTTGTATGACGCTTTTTCGCTTTCATTGATAAACTTGGGAATGATTGAAAATTCTTTTTCTTCAATTTCCGAACTGATGGCTACATCCACCAGTACTTCAGAGGGACTAAAAGTTATTAGTTGAGGAGAAATATCCAGTGACTCGGGAACGGCCAACTGAACGCTTTGTTTAAAATTCTCGGTCTGGGTTCCGTCCAAAATCACTTTAGCGTCTATAGATCCTATACGGTCCATCACACTTTGCGCGCCGGTGACGGTTACGGTTTGGGCTTCCGGTCGAGTGTTTTCAACAATGTACCCCTGCGCCGGTTTGCCATCGACTTTGGTATTGATCTGAACTTCTTTTTCTATTTCCGGCGCAAGATTAACCGTAACTGTTGCGGGTTCGATTTTTAAGATCTGAGCCAATGCGTTTTGGGAGGATGCCTTTACCGGTAAAGTATATTCACCCGATTCAAGATCTTCAAAATCCATATAAATATCCAGATCGTTTTTGGTCACTTTCTTTAGATCTTCTTTGTCCACCCTTAAATAGACATCAACTCTGGGAAGACGGTTTTCCAAAGTGATATTATTACCCAGGTTCATAAACTCTATGTCCAGTTGATCCGGGTATTTATAAACAGTGTTTTCAACGGTAATTACAACAAACCATAAGCAAACCGCCGCAATCAGCGCCAATAGTTTCAGATGAATCTGGTAAAACGGTTTTATCATTTTTTTGGTTGTAAAGCTTTTGTCAGTAATAAATGGAGTCTTACGGAAGTAATCCCCCTTTCAATTTTCCCTTCACTGGCAAATGAGATAGTACCTTTTTCCTCTGAAACGACCACAACAATCGCGTCACTGTTTTCCGAAAGGCCCAATGCCGCTTTATGTCTTGTCCCCAGGCCGGAATCACTTTTCTCAAAGGAGTGCGGTAGTACGCATGATGCCGCTTCAATTTTCTCATGGGCTATTATTACAGCTCCGTCATGCAATGCTCCTTTCGGGTGGAAGATACTCAAGATCAATTCTTCGGAAACAGACGCGCTCAATAATACACCGGTATCAATATATTCTTTTAACGGCACGGATCTTTGCAAAACGATCAAAGCTCCGACTTTATTGGAGGCCATTTTTTCCGAAGCATTTACTATGCTGAGGATCATTCTGTCTATTTTGCGCGCTTTTTGTGAAAGGAAAAGCTTAGTGTGTCCCAATCTCTCCAGCCCCATGCGCAATTCTTTCTGAAAAATGATTGGTATCGCAACCAGCACTATGGTCATGAATCGGTCCAACAGCCAGCCCAGAGCCACCAGCTGAAGGGCTTTGCTGATGAAGTAGACGATCATGATTATTGCCAGACCGATCAACACATGAACCGCCCTGCTCCCCTTAATCAATGAAAAAATGAAATAAAAAATCACCGCCACAGCCAATATATCCAGAGTGATTTGTGGCCAGGAAAAATTCAGTAACACCAGGTTTTCCCAGAAGATTCCTGTCTGTTCTCCAATAAAAAGTATAGAATCGGCTATCAGCTGACTGATAAAATCCATGGATTTAAAAAAGAGAGTACACGTGGAGTGTACCCTCTAAAGCCTTATTTCACAAGTTATGCGCTATACGTCAGTGCCGAAAACTTTTTTTCTGCCGAAATAAAGTATGGCGGCGAAAAGCACAAAATATAATGCGTCTTCGGGGCCGGATTTAGTCAGCTTATCGCTTTCTACAACACTAACCGTCGCCACGTCGTGTAAATCTTCCCGCCCGTCCATAATATTGTCGGCGCTTAAAGTCACTATTTTGGCCTCGGGCAGATCATCGTCTTCCACGTCATTAAGACTGAGCGGTGCTTCTTCAACCGTCAACAGATCTGTTCCCAGATCAGTTTCATCAGCTCCCATGTCAGGCATCAAATCATCATCCATTAATGTATCATCCGATAAATCATCCTCCATCAAGGCTGATTCAGAATGTGCATCCAAGTCGGAGTCCGCGGAACCCGATGTTTCTTCTCCGATATCTGCTTCAACCGTGATTTTCCCCGTCATTTGCGGATGAAAAGAGCATTCATAAGAATATTCCCCTTCTTCTTCAAAGTTATAACTGAAAGAATCTCCAGGCTCCAAAGCACTACTGCTAAAACTGTCCGATGTTACTGTATGATCCACATCGTCCATATTGTTCCAGACCACGGTTGTGCCCTGTGTGATACTCATATTTGCCGGAGTAAAAGTAAAATCGACTATGGAAACTTCGACAAGTGTGGGGTATTTTTCATCGTCGTCGGCGGCCAACAACTTACTTTCTTCAACCATATCCGTCTGAGCTCCACTTTCATTTGACCCCTGAAGCACGTCAGTCTTGATATCTGTCGGCTCCTGTACCCAAAGCGCCACATAAGTAGCCATTGCCACTACGAGCATGGCGGCTATTATCTTTACCTTTGTAGCTACATTGATTTCGTCTTCATCCATTACGGTTTCTTCTGTGACAGCATCTTCCTGCTGTTTTTTAAATAGTTTTAGTGGATCCATGGCGATTTTGTTTTAATTTTTATATTTAAATCTTATTAGTATAGCAAAATTCACATATGCTCTCAATCGACAGAAGACTTGCGTAAGCCATTATTGCTAGACATGTATTTAAAATATTTTATGCGTCAAGAGTTTGTAAAGTAAACTCGATCTTTTTCCTGAGGTTAGAAGATTTTTGCTGATTATGATATAATAACGGGATAATATAAATAAAAATCAATATGCCGGACCAAAATGATAAAAACAATATTTCAGATCTGCCAGAGGAGAAAGATTATAAACTGCCTCTTGAAATACTGGTTATCCCATTGAAGGATCTGGTCGTTTTTCCTTCAATGATCGTTACCGTATATGTTAGTGATAAAAAGATTCTTGAGGCTGTAAATGATGCTTCCGCCAATAATGAATTGATTGGACTGGTTACCCAAAAAAATATAAATAAACAGGTCCCGCCGGTTGAAAATCTATTTGACGTGGGGACCAGCGGTTCAATTTTGCAGGTTATTAAGGGCAAGACAGAAAAAGACGCCATGGTCCTGGTTGAAGGAATTAGCAGATTCAAAGTCAAAGAGTACACGCAAGAAGATCCTTATGTGACAGCTAAACTCTCACCGATTGTAAGGAGTGCAGAGGCTGATATTGAACTTCGAGCCGCGGCATCGGAAATAAAAGATTTGATTTCCAAGCTGGCAATGGAGGGTAAAAATCTTCCACCGGAGGTTTTAACCGGACTTCAGAAGATTCATAACGTGGACGATATTATTGATCTGGCTTGTTCTTTTTTGTCACTGGATATTCCTGAAAAACAGAAATTATTAAGTACAGTAGATCTTCAAAAAAGGCTGGATCTGGTTTTGGATCATCTAAATAAGGAGGTTCAACTGCTAAAGATTAGAAAGAAAATTCACACCGATATCTCACAGGAATTGCATAAAAATGAACGTGATTATTTGCTCAGACAAGAAATGAAAGCGATTAAAAAAGAGCTTGGTGAAGATGAAGAAGAGTTAACTGGTCTTTCGGAAATGACTGATAAAGAGGATATTAAAGAGCTGACAGAAGCGGTTAAAAAGGCTGATATGCCTGAAAATGTGGAAAAGATCGCCAAAAAAGAACTGGATCGATTAAAAAAGATTATACCGATATCGCCGGAATATACCGTGGCAAGAACATATATTGAGTGGCTATGTGAAATGCCCTGGGATAAGAGTTGTCCGGCCAAAGCCGATGTTAAAAAAGCCAGGAAAATATTGGATGAAGATCACTATGGTCTGAATAAAGTAAAAGAAAGAATTTTGGAGTTTCTGGCGGTTTGTCAGATGAATAAAAAATGCGGAGCGACAATTTTGTGTTTTGTTGGCCCCCCCGGTGTGGGGAAAACGTCTTTGGGACAATCAATAGCCAGAGCTCTTAAAAGGTCGTTTGTGCATACCTCATTGGGAGGAATCCGCGATGAAGCGGATATAAGAGGTCATAGAAGGACTTACGTTGGCGCGTTGCCGGGCAGAATTATTCAGAGTTTAAAGCGTGCCGGGTGTAACGATCCCGTATTCATGCTTGATGAAATCGATAAAGTGGGTAAAGATTTTCAGGGCGACCCCGCTTCCGCTCTTTTGGAAGCGCTTGATCCCGAGCAAAACTTTGCTTTTACCGATCATTATCTTGATGTGCCTTTTGATCTTTCAAAGGTATTCTTTATTACAACCGCCAATTTTCTTGACCCCATTCCGCCTGCGCTTTTGGACAGAATGGAAATTATTGAACTCCCAGGTTACACGGAGGAAGAAAAACTTCAAATCGCCAAAAAATATTTAATCCCCAAACAAAAACTGGCCAACGGATTAAAAAAACGTAAACTGCTTTTTACGGATGTCGCTATTCTAAAACTTGTGAGGAGTTACACCAATGAAGCAGGTCTGCGAGAACTTGAAAGGCAGATCGCGTCTTTATGCAGAAAAGTTGCCAAGGATCTGATTGAAAAGAAAGTAAAAAAGACTCCCAAAATTGATGGAAAAAAAGTTGAAGATTATCTGGGAGTGGAAAAATACGAATTCGAAAAAGCCCAGGAAAAAGATATGGTGGGCGTGGCTACCGGCCTGGCCTGGACGGCTTATGGCGGAGATATCATGTTTATTGAAGCTACCAGTATGCCGGGAGATAAAAATCTGATTATGACGGGAAACCTTGGAGATGTGATGCAAGAATCGGCACGCGCGGCTTTAAGCTATGTTAGAAGTAATTCTCATAAATATCATATTGACGATGATGTTTTGAAAAAATCCGATATTCATATTCATGTGCCGGAAGGTGCGGTTCCCAAAGACGGCCCTTCCGCCGGTATTACAATTTGCACGGCACTGATTTCACTGCTAACCAATGGAAAGATTAGAAGAGAAGTGGCTATGACGGGTGAGGTCACTCTTACCGGGCGGATTCTGCCGATAGGGGGCCTGAAAGAAAAAATTCTTGCGGCCAAGCGGGCCAATATTAAAACGATTATTATCCCTGAAAAGAATAAGAAGGATATTAAAGAAATTCCAAAAGTCATTCTTAAGGGAGTTAAATTAAAGTTCGCGAGTAATTTGGATGATGTGTTGAAATGGGCGTTAAAACCAGCGAAAGGAAAGAAAAAAGGTAAAATGAAAAAAGAAGCTAAAACAACAAAACTACCCAACGTTAAAAAGAAGCAAGCTCATATAAAAGTGGTGAAAATCCCGGTTCCTCAAGATAAATAAAGCTGTATAATAGGGTCGGAAATAAAATATTTTATGGCTGATATTTTCGGTAGAACGGGTAAAAGGCCGACGGTGGCGTGTGATATTGTTGTGCTTTCGGGTGATACTGATCGTTTTGTGCTTTTGGTGAAGCGTGGAAAAGAGCCGTTTAACGGTAAATGGGCGTTACCGGGCGGTTTCATGGAGTGGGATGAATCCTGTGAACAGTGCGCTGCGAGGGAATTAAAGGAAGAGACTGAACTGGAAGACATTAATCTTAAACTGCTCGGCGTTTTTTCAGAACCGGGGCGGGACCCCAGGGGATCGATTGTTTCGGTCGCTTATATCGGACGCGCTGATCACACAAAGGCTATTATAAATGCCGGTGACGACGCGGCGGAAGTGGCATGGTTTTCGGTTTATACACTACCGCAACTGGGGTTTGATCATGCTTTGATTATAAAAAAAGCGTTAGTTCAATAACCCCCGGGGTTGCCCGACCTTCCCGGTCGGGCAACCCCGGGGGTCGGATCAGGTGTCGATGATCAATAGTTTGATCGTGCTTTTAACGTCTTTAACGTTTTCAAAATTGGGATAAACCATGATGTGGTTTAAATGTCTAAGGTTGTAGAAAAGCAGACTGTGCATATTGTTATTGATAATAATATCAGCTTTGTGTTTCACAAAATAATTGGTCATGTCGTTAAAATTCGCGTCTTTGAACGCGAATTTGCTTGTTGAATGTTCAATTATTTTCCTTTTTCTGATATCCACAAAAACATATGCCTTTGTTTCTTCCATATTTTCCGCTATTTCCGACTTAAGCCCTTGATACTTTTTCAATGGTACGGCCACTCTTATACGTCGCGGTTTTGGAATCGAAATCAATAAAGAAAAGTGTTTTATGTACTCATCCATATTAATGATTTTATCGTTCAAATTCTTAAGCGCGGTCCTTATTTCTTTGGTTTCGCTGTAGGGATTTATATCAACCACCGCCTCGCCGAAAATAAAAGTGCCGGCGCGGCGCATCCTGATTTCCGAAATTGATTTAATGATTTTTGAATCTTTGGTTATGGTCTGTCTAATTTTTTCAATAAGCTCTTGATTGTCAAAGTAATCCAATAAAAAAAACAGTGATTCTTTTGTTGAATCGTAACCCACCTTAAGAGTCATTATTGATATTGCCATTCCGACGGCACCTTCCAAGTATGGTATTTGGAAATAGTTAGCTCCCACACCGATCAAAACCGCAAACTGCACATAAACATCTATTAATTTATCTTTACCGCAATTTATGAGAGAGGTGGAGTTGATTTTTCTACCGGCTTTTTTTAGTCTTTTGGCGAGATAAATAGATTGAACAGTTGCCACCACAACAACAATCACACCCAGTATCTGATTTGCTGAATCGGCCGGTTTATAGAATGTTTCAAGGCTGTCCATGAAAATCACCACTCCGAAATACAGTATAATAAATGAAACAACCAGAGATGTGATTGTTTCAACTTTGTAATAACCGTATCTGAATCCTTGATCCGCGCTTTTTTCGCTGATTTTCAAGCCGATATAAGTGGCGATAAGTCCCAAAACATCCGCAAAACTGGCCAGCGCGTCGGCAATTAAAACGACCATACCGGTGTATGCACCAACCGCCGCTTTTAACAAAGCCAAACCAAGGATCCTGACAATTGCGATCAGTGAGGTTTTTGCCCCATATTCCAGATTTTGTTTTTCTTTTTTGCGCGATAGCATAGTGTGTTATTTAATTATAATATTATACAACACTTTAGCCTTTATTCCAACTTCTTAGTTCTGGTAAGCGGCTTCCCCGTATGCTAGGATCCCAACCTTATTAAAGTACGTAATTATGAAAATTATCAGATCGCTTTTGAGCGTCGCGATTCTTGCCCTGACCATTTTTTTGTTTTATCAATTTGTTTTGTTACCGTTTTTCTATGAAAATAAAGCGAAAATTGTTCATATGATCGATCCTGATTCATATGTTGTCATGTTAAACGGTGAACTGAAAAATATTCAGCTTATTGGTGCGGACGCGCCGGAAAAAACAAAAGTTAACGGAAAAAACGTTAAACAATGCTACTCGGCCGAAGCCAAACAATTAGTCGCGCATCTGTTTTTTTCCGATAGCCGTGAAGTTAAACTTGAATCAGACTTAAAGGCGGGCAATAAAGATAATTTTGGAAGAGAACTCAGATATGTGTACCTTGAAGATGGATCTCTTTTAAATGAAGAGCTTATTAAAAATGGGCTGGCTCGGGTATATTTTGACGGTAAAAATGAATATGCAAAAAAAGCCGACTTTGAATCGGCACAGAAATCAGCCAAAGAAAAAGAAGAAGGACTGTGGAAAAACTGCGAATAACAAAGAACCCGGAGAGAAGGCTGTCTTGATGCCTGAGGGTCAAATCATCTGACCAGCGCAGACAGAAGGCAACCTTCCCACCGAGCTCTTACAATGTTTTCAAGTCCTCCCTAAACTCAATATTAATGAAGTAAACGATAAACGCTCCAAAAAATATGATTTTTCCAGGGCAGTCTCTTTATTTATACCATCACTGATATAAAGCAGAACCTCTCTCGCTCACCGATTTGTAATGTCCGATTTTTAACCGAAGTCGAAATTCAAAACATCACAGACGATAAACGAAGTCTATCTCTAACTTCCTGCAGCTAAGCCTACAAGCCCACTAAGCGAAGAAGAAAGACACGTCAAGAACCTGGGGGACTCTTGATCGCGGAATGCTCACTAAGTAATGAAGTTTAGGGAGGAAGCTGCCAATGACAATATGAGGAGGTGGGTCATCATATAAATCATTAACAGCTTTCTCCCTATCTTCGCTGTGTCAGTGAGGACTGAAAATTCAAAGAACATAGTTCCCTAAGTAGGGATTGGATGCCAAATCCATCAAACTGGTAAGATTACAAATATGATGTAGAACTATATTCTCGACAACTTTCGTTGAGGGGAACAGTTGTTCATAAGCATTCCAATGTAGCAGATTTTAATTGCCGAAGCTTAAAGCCGCAGTTATATAAAACCTAGTAATTTGAAATACTTGATTGGCCTTACTCTTTAATTATTAACTTACTAACCCCGTTAATAATAAGCCATAAGTATTAGTAAACCTCTGGGGAGATGTTTACTTTTAATTCAATCCCTAAAGCTTAGGGAGGAAGCTGCCAAAAATCATAGATACGAAGATATAATCCGCAATATCGATGGTTTCTAACAGCTTTCTCCCTATCTTTGGATGAAAACTCATTTTCAATGTTCATATCTCCCTAAGTGGGATTGGATATCTTATCCATCAGTTTACTATTTTATTTGTAATTTGATGTAGAACAGTTTCTATTCAATTTTTTTAATTGTATTGATTAGACTTTCATTCTTGATTATTTCTTTTTGAATCATCCATTAAATTGAATTTCTTCTTTATAATTTTTAATTCTATTTGAAATAATAGACTTGATCCTATTCTTTTTTTCCTGATTTCCTAGCCCATCAGAAAATTAGTTTTTAGGTGGTTGTATATTGTCTGGGGGAAAATATACTTCCAATCCAACCCCTTTAGCTTAGAGAGGAAGCTGCCAAAAATCATAGATACGAAGATATAATCCGCAATATCGATGGTTTTTAACAGCTGCCTCCCTATCTAACGGGCGCCGAAAAAGGCTTTATCTACTTTTCAATGAACAAAATGTCTTTGCTTTATTTCTTTTCTTAATCCGTGTGATTATTAAATGATATCAAATAGTTTTATCCGTGTCAATACTATTGTATGTTTTTTTTACTTATAATTATTAATTGAAATTTGTAGCCAATTAATGTAAGTTTTTCCTGCTGTTTTTGTATGAAAAAATATGCCGGGGTAGCTCAGTGGTAGAGCGAGGGACTGAAAATCCCTGCGTCGGTGGTTCAATTCCGCCCCTCGGCACCATTTAAAGTTTTTCACCATGACTCAGAACTCTGGTGATAAGCGGTTTTATTAGAAAAAAATAATACTAGGCCAATACATAATAAAGACAGTTGATAAACGCGACCTGCTCGCTATTCATAATTTTTTTGTATGTGGCGCTTTGGAGCTTATGCATGTTAACAACAATTTGTTGTTCTTCTTGATCGACCGCGCAGAGAAAACCCAAACCGCAATCTATAGCTATGTCCTGAAGCCGTCCGATTATTTGATCCAGACGCGTACAACCGGTCTTGGTTAAAAGACAATCGAGTTTGTTTTCATTTAGCGGTATAAAAATTGTTAAATCCGTGGGTTTATTTGAATCTTCTCTTTGCTCCGGGCAGTCTTTGATTTCAATGGTGATAGGTTTTTTATGTTTTTTTGCGCGACTTGCTTCAACAATAACGGGAGGATGAGATATTGTTCCAATGATTAAATCCCTGACTTGAAAAGGTGTTCTTAACAAAGGATCATTAAAATCTTCAATAGGTTTTTGATATTGCATCGGCGCTTCCGGAACTTTTTCGTTATATCCTCCTTCGAGTGTCATTTGTTTTGTTTTATTTAATCGTTACTCGGTTAGGGTAGTTATTAAGTAGAGAATGAAAGACAAAACCGTCTTCCGTATCCATCACCAGCCCAGTATAATCGAATCCTTTTTTTTTTAAAATCGTAAAACTATTTTTTTCCAGAGAAATTCTTAATAAAAGGTTGTATTTTTCACAAATTGTGCCGAACGATCTGGAAATCGCATCCGCAATGTATGGTTTTTCCGCAGTCACGGTAATTTCATTGAAATCAAACGTACGAAGTTTAAAGACGCTTTCCTCTATCAACAGAAACATTAGCTCTCTTTTCATTTGATCCCGCGTCATTATTACCGTATCAATAATTTCACCTTCATCATTGAGCACCATTTCAGGGAGTGTCGGTCTTTCATTGTCATCAAGAGATTCATTATGCCTTTGTTTTTGACGAATATCATTTCTTAATGAATTTAACTTTATTTGATCCATCCCCCATTTTTCAGCAATTTCATTCCAAAAATCGTCAAACTTTTCTCCGGGTGTGGCGGGATCGGGAATTGTGTCCATCGGGTCTCTCATGATTGGGATTAGGTGTTAAGGTGGAATGATAATCTACAAGGTTATGATGCCTGCGTCAACGCATCAATAAGAGACATTATACATTGCCATTTTTACAAGAGACCACAATAATAATCAGGATGATGAAAAGGAAATCACAACTCATTTTACTGATAATCTTGATCCTGGTGATAGCGGGAGAGGGATACATGTATTATCGACAGAACAGGTACATGAAAGAATCCGTGCCTACTGCGGTTGATATACGAACAATTAATGAAGATTCGGCGGACGGAGGGAGAGATGTAAAAAATGATAGGGTCACTAGGGATTTGAAAGTGCCGGCGGATCAAAATAAAAATGAGCGGAGCGTTGAGTTAGAAGCCTCCCCGCCCGATCAACTTAATCTGAAGGCCGCTTTTTATCCGCAGGCTCCGTTTGCCGACTGGGATTATCCCTGGCAGGAAGCTTGCGAGGAAGCTGCGGTTTTACTGGCGGCGAATGAATATTTTGAATACAACTGGAGCAGAGAAGAGTTTAAAAACGAGATTCTGGAGCTTGTTGAATGGGAAATGGATCAATTTGGCGATTATGAACATACAAGCGTGGATCAGACAGCAAAAATTTTGGGAAATTATCTGGGGCTGGAGACCATTATTCGTGAAAACCCCACTTTGGATGATGTTAAAGAAGTGCTCGCGGACGGACATTTTATAATCATGACTCTGGCGGGTAAAGAGCTTGGAAATCCTTTTTTTACAAATGGCGGTCCGGTTTATCACGCGGTTTTGGTGAAGGGGTATAAGAAGGATGGTAGAGTTATCGTTCATGACGTGGGTACGCGTAACGGGGAAAATTATGTTTATTCCTGGTCCGTGATGGAAAACGCACTGCATGACTACGCCGAGCCGATTGAAAGCGGTACGAAAAGGATGATAGAGGTTCTGCCGCCGGATAATTTATAAAAAAAGTAGCTACTTTAAATTAAACGAGCCACATGATCATAAAATTTGCTTTAAGGATTTTAAGCGGAAAAATCGCGTTTTCAACGGGTGTGCAGGTTTTTGGAAAAGTCGCGCAGATTGTGATTGCTGCGGTTAGTCTTAAATTGATTTCAAATTATCTGACGCGTGGGGATTATGGTGTTTACGCTTCTATTTCCGAATACGCGCTGTTTTTTAGCGTGGTGGCGAATCTTGGGATTTTCGGAAACACGGTAAGGGAAATGAGTAAGGCGCCGACAGACGGGAAGATTTTTTTTAATGTTTTGGTTTTAAGAATGGTGAGCGCGGGGTTGTTTTTTTTGAGCGCGATTTTTTATCTGGTACTAAACGGTTTTGATTCCGTTTTTATAACGGGGGCGTTGATTTTTCTGGGGTCGCTGTTTTTTGATTATGTGACTTCGGTCTGCGATGGGATGTTGCAGGCGAATTATATGATGGGACGTGCCATGATCGCGCTGGTGGCGGGAAGGTTTGTTAATCTGGGAGTGATTTTCTGGATTGTGAATAATATGGAGACCGGAATGAACGGCGGGCATATTCCCATTGTTTTTATGGCTGTTTTAACCGGCAGTCTGGTAACGGCCGGCTTAAGTCTGTTGTTTGTGTACAGAAAAGTTAAGTGGAGTTTTGTGTTGGACGGCGATTTTATCCGCAGGATTTTTTTGATCAGTCTGCCGTTTGGAATTATCAACATTTTGAACAATCTGTATTTTCGATTTTTGCCGGATCTGTTCGCGCGGGGGGCATTAACGGACGAGCAATTTGCGACTTTCAATATTTCTTTTAAAATCGCGCAGGTTTTGAGCCTTTTTTCTACTTTTTTGATGTTTTCGGTGTTGCCGGGATTCAAGCAATATCTGGCAAACGGGGATTTGGAAAAAGCCCGTTTGCTGTTTGGTAAAATCTGGAAACTGCTGTTGGCGGCGGGGGTAGCAATGGTGGTTTTCGGATCGCTGCTCGGGCCTTTTATGCTGGAACTTCTGACTCATAAAAAATATTTTCTACCCGAATTTTGGTTTGTGTTGCCTTTGATGTTACTTTTGGCCGCGATATCTTACGGATACGATCTGGTTTTGATTACTCTGTTCGCGTTTGAAGAGGAAGTGTGGTTTTTAAAGAGAGAGGTTTTGGCGCTGGGGTTGGCGGGAGCGGTATTATCATTTGCCGCTTTTATCCCAAGTATTGCCATTCAAATACTCATAATAATTCTATCCGCCATTGCGGGCGAATCGTTGATGGTTATTTTGTCAATGGCAAAGCTTAGAAAGAAGCTCCAGTGATTTATCCGCAATATTGAACTTTTAACTTCTCCGCCTGTTTAGCTATATCGCTAACAGTCCTCTCAATCGCATTTGATCTTCTTTGAAAATTTGCGAGTTGAATATCTCCATTCTCAACCAGCGGCGGCAAGTCACTTAAATCTTCACTGACCGCCCAACCACCATCGGGTTCACCTGCGGTTTTATAGTTACGGTAGAAAATCTTTATTACATCCGAGGGGTAACGTGTTATTTCTTGACCGGCCACATCGGCATTAGCTTCGAGGCCGAGTGTCATATTCAAAAGTTTAGAGCTTTTTGGGTCCGCCGCTTTTAAATTTCTAATAAATTGCGGCAATAGAGCCTTAATTTTTCCCTTATATTCAGATGACTTTTCATTATACTTAGCGTTAGCTTCATCCCACCTGGCTTGGAATTCAGCCTGTGTTTCATCCGTTTTTTTTTGCATCTCTTTGGGATCGGGTGATGCAGAGACACGTGCGTTTTCAACTGAAAAGAGTTTTGATAGATGTTCATCCATTTTAGATTTAAACTGCGAACAGTATTTTTCTGCCTTTGCCTTTTTTGTTTCCACGCCTTCACCCAGCGCCATTGCTTCTTGTTTGCCCGCATTTACCATGTTTGCCGCTCTTGCGGCCGACTCTGAAGGTTGTTGATTCGGGTGAGTTGGTAATGGTTTGGCGTCTTCGGGGCTGGTTGGCCTTTCATCTGGTTTTTCCGATGAGCCCGGCATGTCTGGACCGCCGTTTTGGAAGATAAAACGAGTGATTTTTTGTAGATGTTTATGCAGTTTGTTTGGCATGGTAATTCTTTATGAATAAATTGTATCTATTAATTATAGCATTTTTTTGTTTTTTTTTTAAGAGTCGGTTCAAAAATAAATATTGATAATTTGTTCGAATTAATATAAATTCTGTACTTGCTTGATTGACAATTGGTTTTCGTTTGCGGGTGTAGCTCAGTTGGCTAGAGCGTCTGCTTGCCATGCAGAAGGTCAGGGGTTCGAATCCCCTTACCCGCTCCAGGATTATCATATAGAAATAGTTTGAGTATACAGATATAGCGGATATTATGAACCCGTTCTCGGACGTTAGCTCTACCGACTGGTTTTACAATGTTGTAATGGTCGGTTATAAGCTTTCGATCATCGAGGGTTATGATTACGGACCTGAAAAACCTGTTACTAGAGCTGAATTTACCAAGATGTTCGTTGAAACACTGCTGAATAATTAGTCGGCAAACAAAAATACTCAGAAAGAGACCTTCGATGATCGGAGGTCTCTTTTGTTTTTTTGTCCATTTATTATCTGAAGCTATGGATTGACCGCTTTACTTCGCCTGCATATAATTCCGCCGGTTTTACAATTAATTTGCTTTAATATGAATAAATTTCTATATTTGTTTACAGTGCTCGCTTTATTGATAGCGACCAGCGGCGTGGCGCTGGCTCAGGAGAGTGGCAACGGTTACTATAAAAAACAAAGCGGTTATGAACAAGAGTCTTCGGAGTCTTCCAGAGGTCCCGCGGGCGGAAGCGCGATCAGATGGAATGACAGTAGACCTGATGATGGCGACAGCGGCGAATCTTCTTCTGGTGAATCGGAAGCTAACACTACTCCCGAATCAACCTCCGAACCGGCCCCTTCAATTAGTCCCGTGGATGAAACACCCGCGGACGCACCGGTTGAAAGCGATAACGGAGGAGAGGTTTTAAGTGAAGAAGCCTGCGGCCAATATTTGTATGAATATATCCATATCCAAAAAGAAAACAATCCCGAAGAAGTAACAAAGTTGCAGTTATTTTTGAACGATTACATGCAAAAGGGGCTGGAAATAAACGGTGTTTACGATACGGTGACTTTTGACACGGTTAAAGAGTTTCAAGTCAAAGAGAAGGAAGAGGTTTTGGAACCCTGGGGAATTGATGAGCCGACCGGTTATGTCTATATTACGACACAACGCAGAATCAATAATATTAAATGTCCCGAACTGGATTTACCAATGCCCGACTGGCTGGCAGCGGACACGAATATTCATGACAATGTTTAGCTAAATGCGCATTCTGGCACACCGCAAAGTCGGGCGCCGCCGGCCGGCGGCGCCCTTTTATTTATTTCTATTCTTATAATATGGTATAATAGTATGAATGTTTTTAGTAAAAATGAAAAAAAACAATAATAAGTACTTATTTTTATTCCTCCTGACTTTTGGCATTTTCGTATCCGTCCGGGTTACTCTTTTTTTCGTTACTGCAAACATACCAATTACGCGTGACATTCAAACTCACATTTTTAAAGAAGAGATTCATGAACTGACCAATGAAGAAAGGTCGCAACGGCACGGATCCACTTTGGATTTGAACGCTCAATTAACGCGCGCCGCTCAAATGAAAGCCGATAATATGGCTTCAAACGGTTATTTTTCTCATACCGATCCGCGAGGTCGTAAATTCACTTATTGGCTTAAAAACACAGGCTATGATTATTCATACGCGGCTGAAAATCTGGCGGTTAACTTTATAAATTCTGACAGTATAGTAAAAGCCTGGATGAATTCATCATCCCATAAAAAAAGTTTATTGTCGGAAAAATACAGCGAATTTGGTCTAGGTGTGGCGGCCGGGCAATATAAGGGGCAGAAAGCGTTCTATGTTGTTCTTATGTTGGCCGAGCCTTTGATACCTCTTGAATATCAGCATCTATTTCAGTAATACTGTGATTTCGATTCGATGCAAAAGTTGCATTTGCCGACTTTTTGCTTTACTATCAAGTGTCGATCAACCTATTATTTCTATTTCATATGAAAAAATACTTATTAACATTAACATCTCTTTGCGTGCTCGGTTTAACGCTGGCCGGTTGTCAGACAGAGAATCGCGAAAAACAACCGCCCATTGAAAAAGAATCCCAACAGGCAGAGCAAAACACCAAAGTATCTATCAACGTTACCGACGAAGAAGGATCAACAGCTCAAGCGAAGATTAATGAATCTATTGAACCGGCGGATGAAGTGGTTGAGGATTCGGCTCCTCAATACAAGGAATACTCGGAAGAAGAATATACTTCTTTAAAAACTTCAAAGCCGTTTGTTCTCTTCTTCCACGCGGAGTGGTGTCCGATTTGCAGACAGATGGAAAAAACTTATACCGAACAGCTGGATGAATTTCCAAAGGGCACTATTATTCTTAAAGCCGACTATGACACCGAGAATGAATTGAAATCCGAATACGGCGTAACCACTCAATCGACGGTGCTGGTTTTTGACTCGAAAGGGGATCGCATTTATGCGGCGCAGGATCCGCGATCGGAAGACTTTATGGCGGCCATAAAGACTTCTCTTGAATTAATCTGATTTATTTTTTTATATGACAGGGCTGATGAACCGGTTAAGGATCAATAGCGTATCTGTCAGGTAATTAAAAACGTGATCAAATCTTTCCGATTTGATGACCTTATTCGTTCAATGTAGCTTTGTGAGAAAGGTTGTATCTGCCCTGGGAATCAATTTCCATAAGTTTGACTCTGAGCGTGTCCCCTTCTTTAACTACATCTTCAACTTTGTTAACCCGTTCATTGGCCAAATGGGAAATATGCACAAGTCCGTCTTTTCCGGGCATGAATTCAACAAAGGCGCCAAAGTCCATAAGTTTGACAACCTTGCCTTCAAAAACGTCGCCGACTTTGGGAACGTATGTAAGCTTTTCGATCCAATCTATTGCTTTATTGCCGCTTTCCTGGTCGGAGGCGGTGATTGTGACCAGGCCGTCTTGTTCAATGTCTATCTCAACGTCGCATTCGGTGGTGATTTTCTGAATTGTTTCGCCGCCTTTTCCGATCACAACTTTGATCAGTTCAGGATCAATATGCATGTTCATGATCATGGGCGCGTACTTAGACAGCTCTTGTCTGGGTTCGGAAATGGTTGCCATCATGTTTTCCAGAATGGCGTTTCTCCCTGTTTTGGCTTTTTCAAGAGCTTCTTTCATGACTTCAATGGAAAGGCCTTTAACTTTGATATCCATCTGCAGGGCGTTGATTCCATCTTTTGAACCGGCTACCTTAAAGTCCATGTCTCCGGCAAAATCTTCCATTCCCTGAATGTCTGTAAGGATTTTGTAACCTTTGTCAATATCTTTGTCTCTTGATACAAGCCCCATGGCGATACCGGCAACGGGCTTTCTAATGGGTACGCCGGCGTGCATCAATGATAAGGTGGAACCGCAGACGGAAGCCATAGAGCTGGATCCGTTACAACTCATGATGTTTGAAACCACCCAGATTGTGTAGGCGAATTTTTCTTTTGGAGGCAATTCGGGGATTAACGATCTTTCGGCAAGATCTCCGTGGCCGATTTCTCTTCTGGAAGGTCCTCTTAAAGGTTTGGTTTCACCGGTTGAAAAAGGCGGGAATATGTAATGATGAAAGTACCTTTTGCTTTCGTCTTCATCCATGGTGTCTATTAATTGAGCGTCTCCGGGACCGCCAAGCGTGGTTATTGAAAGCGCCTGTGTTTCACCTCTCTGGAATAGAGCCGAACCGTGAGGTCTCGGTAAAACGCCGACAGCTGAAGTTAACGGCCTGATTTCATCAATTTTTCTGCCGTCTATTCTTTTTTCGCTGGTAAGGATATTTTCACGCATGTTCTTTTCCAATGCCTCGCTAATCGTGTTTTTCAACTGTCTTTCGTTAAACTCTCCGGCTTCAATTTGAGAGGCAAATTTTTCCATGAGTTGATGTTCGATTTCTTTTACTTTTTCTTTGACTTCTTTTTTAGTCACTCCATGCACATTATCCATCATTTCTCTGGTCAATGCTTCGGCTACCGCGTTTTTTGCGGCTTCGGGATCAGCCTTAATGGTAGGTTCTTTTGGACTGATTGTTACACCGGAAGCAAATTTTTCCTGAAATTCGCAAATCTTCTTAATCTCTGTATGCGCCATTTCAAGAGCTTTTAAAATTGTCTCTTCGCCGACCTCATCACAGGCGGCTTCGACCATGGTGATGGCGTCTTTTGTACCCGCCACAACCAGATCCAGCTTTCCTTCATCAATCTGCCCATATGTGGGATTCATTACCAGTTCGTCGTTAACCATTCCGATTCTTACGGATCCAACCGGTCCTTCAAAAGGCATGCCTGAAATTGTAATGGCCGCTGAAGCCGCTATTAAAGCGACAACTCCGGGTTCCACTTCCATGTCTGCTGATAAAACGGAACATATCACCTGTACGTCGTTAACCATTCCTTTCGGGAAAAGGGGACGAACAGGTCGGTCGATCAGACGTGATGTCAGAATGGCGTTTTCAGAAGGTCGGCCTTCTCTTTTTACGAATCTGCTTCCTTTGATCTTTCCGGAAGCATAGAAATTTTCTTCGTAATCGACTGTTAAAGGAAAGAAGTCCGTGCCTTCACGCACTTCCCCCATCATGGCACTGGCAAAAACAACAGTTTCGCCAACCGTGACGGTTACAGCTCCATGAGCCTGATTCGCTAAAGTTCCGGTTTCGATTTTCATTTCGCGACCGGCCACTTCCATAGTTACATTATGTTTTTCCATAAAAAAAAGGGGTTATTTTTTATTTTTCCCCTTAAATTTCGATCGGAACAAGTAACAAGTTTGAAAGCGCAGATAACGCGTTATTTGCACGCTCAAATCTGCAACTTGCACCTTCGGGATTTGAGGGGATTTAATATTTCAATGATTATTTTCTAAGCTTCAGCTTGCCCAAAAGTTCTTCATAGGATTCCTTTTCATTCAGTCTCAAATAGTTTAACAGTTTTCTTCTCTTGCCCACCATCATAAGAAGACCTCTTCTTGAATGGTTGTCTTTGGCGTGTTCTTCCAGATGTTTGGACAACTGGTTAATCCGCTCTGTTAAAATTGCTATTTGAACCTGCGGCGATCCCGTGTCTTTTGGGTGAGCCGCGAACTTCTGTATAAGCTTCTTTTTGTTATCTCTTTGCATTTTACAGTTGGGGTAAAAAGATCAGATGATACTGTAGCAAATATACTCCGCCTTGGCAAGTATATATGAATAGATTAAGATATCGAGTGATTTTCAATCAGATGATTTGATTTTATGCGCATATCATACAGAGAAATTATCCGGGACGCGTGGAGTTTTACGCAAAACAACAAAAAGTTGATCATGGTGTACGCTTTTATACCGGCACTTCTTGGTACATTGGCGGGTATTTTGTACCTTATTTATCAGTATTACGCTATTATCAGCTCGCCGCTTGTTGAAAACTGGGAGAGCAGTTTTACTATTATGTTTGTATCCAATGTTTTGCAGGTTTTGCGGGACAGTCTTTCGTGGAGCTGGCCGATAATTGTAGCAGTTATTGTTATAATAATCGCTTACCTGATCATACCTTCTTTTTGTGAAGGCGCGATCATTCAGCAGATCGCACGCAAACGAAACAAACAGGAAGTAAGGACAAGAGACGGCATTAAATATGGAATGTTAAGTTTTCTTCCTTTGTTTGAGTATTCATGGGTCATCAGGACTTTCAGTCTGGTTTCGATGATTTCGTGGACATCTTTTGTGGGCAGGAACCTTGGATGGAACGTACTTGAGGCCTTTTTACCTTTGGCCATATTCATGGCCATTGTGGGCGCGATCCTTACGGTAATTTTTACTTATTCGGAATTTTTCATTGTGATTGACGGCTGCGGCGTAATTGAAGCTATAAGTAAAAGCTCGGTTCTTGTGGTGACCCATCTTGAAGAAACCCTGCTCCTTTCTATTCTGATGTTGATTATTTCGGTAAGAATTATAATTCAGATTATATTTGTTCTTTTGATTCCCGCCGTGGTGGCCGTAATTATTTATTATGTTACGTCGGCGGCGGTGCCATTGCTTGCTTTTATTGCTGGTGGAATCATCGGAGCACTTTTGCTTTACCTGGCGGCTTATTTAAATAGCGTAATTCACGTTTTTGCCGCCTCCGTCTGGACTTATACGTTTCTTGAACTGACCCACGAAGATTATGTAAGCGCCAGAGAAAAACCAAAAGACGATTTTGACGGAGATGTGGACTTTGAATCAAAAAAGTAAGACCAAAACATCCGGATCACGGTATACTTTATTCACAACCCGGGCCAAATTATCAACGACCAGCTTTTTATCATCGTTTGTTTTATCGCGGATTTTTTTATCCTGTTTTGTTGTTTCTTCGCCTTCATCTTGTCGCATTTCTTCGTTTTGCGGATTCCGGCTTTCCTTATTCCGTACATCCGCTTTTACATCATCAATATCTTCTTCTCCATTTAGTTCGTTTTTTAATTGACCGTAATGAATTCCCAGGTCTTCATTATTATTTTCATCCGCCGTATCATTTGTGTCGGGTTGTTCGTCTGTAATTTGCTCATTCCCCTGCATCTGTTCATTTTCCGTCTCCAAAGGGGGCAAATACTCACTTTCAAAATTTCTGTATTTGAATTCAGCCTCCTGATCCAATGAGCCGGATTCGGTTTCAACATTAGTACCTTCATCCAATTCTTCTATTTCGTACTCCGTTGTTGAAGAACCTACCTGTAGTTTGTCGCTTATGTCCTCTGTTTCGATTGTGACTCCAACCATGTGGTCGTCCTGAAAAATCGGTTGCATGGCGGCCATTTGAAGTAGATATTCGCCGGCGGCGTTTTTCATCCTGAACGGTCCGACCAAAACATCCGGCTTCTGCGAAGAAAGCACCTGACCGTAGGCGGCCAGTATTTCAGCTAGATCCTGCGGATGAATGTATGAGAAAAAGAGCTGGTCTTGAATTTCGGATTCAATATAGCGGGTTTCTTTTTTATACTCTTCGTTAACATAATCAATTAGGCCGTCCATCCCCACTATTATAGCCGGACCCGACGTTTGGGGCGCAAAACTTTCGTAATCAAGAGTTTCTTCCCTGTGAGCATGATCTTCTTCACCATGGACTACATTCGCCTGCATTTCTCCGTTAAGATTTTCATTATTCAGTAGGATGATTAATGTGGTTATCGATGCCACGAACATACCTACCGCCACCATTAAGACGTTTTTATTGTTTTTCCAGAATTGGTACATTTTTTTGTTTCAAGAGTGTATAAAAGCCGAATTGTTTATTTTTTCCACTTTGACATTAAATTATATAACTTTTTCGTGTTAATGTCAATGCCCCATGAGTGCTTTTTAGCCGGGGATGATTGTGTTTTAGCCATTTTCAGGGTAAAATTAGGTGAATTATTTTTTAACATAAATTTCAATGCCGGATATTAGCCATAAAGATACCCAAACCATATTATCAATCTTGAAAAAAACACCTTTACTGGAAGAGCTTAACGAAGATGATCACAAAGAGATTATTTCAAGAATCACAATGGAGTATTTCCCCAAGGGGCATATTATTTTTAAAGAAGGCATGCCCGGAGATTCTTTTTTTATTATTAAAAGAGGCATGGTCAGGGTTTTTCATGACGCGGAGGATCAGACCGAAGTGAAAGAGATAGCAATGCTGGGAGATAACGACTTTTTTGGAGAAATGGCTCTGATCAAAGAAAAACCAAGAAACGCGACAACCCAGGCTGTGGAAGAAACAGAAGCTTTTAAACTGAACAAAGACGATTTTATTAATCTAGTTTCCACAAACCACGGTATGGCAAGCAGGATCAGCAGTGAATTTCTGCGCAGATTTAAAATAAACGTTAGGGAAGAAGCCGATAATCAATAATTTACAGAAATGATACAGACTCTCTACCTGCTATTGGCTCATTTTATTGCAGATTTTGTGCTTCAACCGGAAAGAATCGTACAGATGAAACACGAAAGCTGGAAAGGTAACGCCATCCACGTTTTGATTCATTCGGTAGCTTCTTTGGTTCTGCTGGCACCTTTTTTGCCAGATTTAACAGTATTCGCGGCAATTTTCATTATTATTTTCGCTCATTTTTTTATCGATTCGGCTAAATTGTTTTTTGAAAAAAGCGCAAGTAAATTTGTAAAACTGTTTCTGGTGGATCAGGCGGCTCACCTTTTAATGATTATATCAGTGGGATACTTCCTTAGGGCGGAGGGTGTTCAAGCATGGTTTGCCGGTCTTGGAGTCGTGGCGGATTGGTATCTGAATCCGTTTGTCGTTACTGGATTGATTGTGTTGATTTTAGTGACCTACGGCTATGAACTGTTTTTGTATCAATATGACAGATCAAAAAAACTTAGCGGTGTATTTAGACCTAATCGTGGAAGAATGTTTAAGAATTTGCTGATATGGAGCGTAATTTATATTCTATTTCTGGTTTTGGGGGTATATTCGATCGCGACCACAATTGTAGGCTAATAAGAATTTGATTATGACCAAGTACAATCCAACTCAAACCGAAAAGAAATGGCGGGAAAAATGGCAGCAAAGCAAATTGTATGAAACCGACCTTAATGATGCCGAAAAGCCCAAGTATTACAATCTGGTGATGTTTCCGTATCCTTCAGGGGACAAACTTCATATAGGGCACTGGTATAACTTCGCGCCCGCGGATTCCTGGGGCAGATATAAGAGGATGAACGGTTTTAATGTATTTGAACCGATGGGATATGACTCTTTTGGTCTGCCGGCTGAAAATTACGCTATTAAAAGGGGGGTTCACCCAACGGTCAGTATCGCGGAAAACATTGATTACATGCGAAAACAGCTTAGGGAAATGGGACCGATGTATGACTACAGCAAAGAGGTGGTGACATCTTCGTTTGAATATTATAAATGGACGCAATGGGTGTTTTTGCAATTGTATAAAAAGGGTCTGGCGTACAGAAAAAACGCGCCCGTAAACTGGTGTCCTTCTTGCCAGACGGTCTTGGCGAATGAACAGGTGGTGGAAGGGCAATGCGAGCGCTGTAAACATGAGGTTATCAAAAAGGATTTAACACAGTGGTTTTTTAAGATCAGGGAGTACGCGGAGAAGTTGCTTGATTATGAAGGGCTGGATTGGCCGGAAAAGACTAAATTGATGCAACAAAACTGGATCGGGAGGAGCGAGGGGAGTGAAATTGTGTTTGAACTTTGCGACAAGGAGGGCAAAAGACTGGGGCATAAAGTACCGGTTTTCACGACCCGAGCGGATACGCTTTACGGAGTCACCTATATGGTTTTGGCGCCGGAACACCCACTTGTTAAAGATATTTCCACGCAAGAACAGATGGAAAATGTTGAAGATTATATTAAAAAAGCCCAGCGTGAGACGGATATTGCCCGCTCCGCGGAGGGCAGGGAAAAAACAGGGGTTTTCACAGGTGCTTACGCGGTTAATCCGGTTAACGGAGAGGTTATTCCGGTATGGATAGCCGATTATGTGCTGACGCATTATGGAACGGGCGCCGTGATGGCGGTTCCGGCGCACGATCAGCGTGATTTTGAGTTTGCCAAGATGTATGAATTGCCCCTGCGTATGGTTATTCAACCTTCTTTGGAAAAGGGGTTTGAGCGGGCCGATGATTTAAAAGAAGCGTTTTGCGATGATGGCTGGCTTGAAAACAGCGAAGAGTTTGGTCGAATGCCTTCGGCCAAGGCCCGCAAAGAAATTACGTCTAAACTGGAAAAAAACGGTACGGGTAAGCTGGTTGTTAATTATAAACTTCGTGACTGGTTGGTTTCGCGCCAAAGGTACTGGGGGGCGCCGATTCCGATTATTTACTGTGAAAAATGCGGGGAAGTGCCGGTTTCAGAAGATCAATTGCCGGTTTTACTGCCAGAAGACGTTGATTTTACGCCAAAAGGCGATGGAAAAAGCCCTTTAAATACATCCGAAGTTTTTATTAACACGGTTTGCCCAAAGTGTAAGGGGAAAGCAACCAGAGAAGTTGATACCATGGACACCTTTGTGGATTCGAGCTGGTATTTTTTGCGCTATCCATCGGCCAAAATGCAGGATCAGCCTTTTGACAAAAAATTGACCAAGAAATGGCTGCCGGTTGATATGTATATCGGCGGTCCGGAGCATGCCTGCATGCATCTTTTATATGCCAGATTTATCAACATGGTTTTGCATGATCTAGGTTTTGTTGACTTTAAAGAGCCGTTTAAACGATTGGTGCATCAGGGGATGATTACCAAGGACGGTGCCAAAATGAGTAAAAGTAAAGGAAACGTGGTGAGTCCGGATGAGTTCGTGGAAAAATACGGAAGTGATGTTTTCCGCATGTATTTGATGTTTATGGGACCATTCACGGAAGGCGGTGACTGGAACGACGCGGGAATAACGGGAATTATGAGGTTTGTGGAAAGGTTTTATCAACTGATCGGTTCAGAGGGGGCAGTTCAGAATGAATCGAGATCAAAAATGGCCTTACATAAAGCAATTAAGAAGGTTACAGCGGATATTGAAATTTTACATTTCAATACGGCGCTCGCGGCTTTAATGGAATTTTTAAACGAAGCCTCCAAAACCGGCTTAAGCAAGGAAGACAAAGCCGTCGCCGCGCAATTGATCGCGCCGCTAGCTCCCCACCTGGCCGAAGAACTGTGGGAGGTTTTGGGACAACAATACAGCATTTTTGACTCAAGCTGGCCTAAATATGATGAAAAATATCTGGAAGAAGACAAACTTATGCTTGCGGTTCAGGTAAATGGCAAATTGCGCGGACAGCTTGAAGCTATCAAAGACACGGCAAAAAATGAAATTCTGGCACAAGCCAAAGATGTTGAAAATGTGAAAAAGTTCATTGAAGGCAAACAAATTGTGAAAGAGATCTACGTGCCGGGTAAGCTAGTGAGTTTTGTAGTCAAGGATTAGTCTGAAATCATCGTTTTCGGTGACCTGCGGGACCACACTACCTTTAGACCAAACCTGAGCGCGGCCGTTTTCCTTGGCCAGCGTTTCTTGCTGATTGGCTCTTTCTATGGCGTCTTTTAAAGGGTCATTATGCGCGGAATTGATCTCTACAACGCCCATGCTGGCTGAAAGGGGCACTTCCAGAAGCTTGATGTGGGTGTGGCCGTTTCGGCCGCGCGGATCAAGGATTACCTTTTCAAGAGCCCTTTTTCCCAAAGTGATTTCGCCCGTTTGCCTGGCTAGCTGCATAAATCTGTCAGACGCGATCTGCGTTGCGTTCATAACATGTTGTTCTTCCAGATTGGGTGTTTCGGCGATCAAATGCGCGGGATTTGTCTGTAATTTTTTGTTTAAACGCAGGGCTACACGCGCCGCGTCATCTTCGGATATATCTTCCAAGATAACTGCTATTTCCTCTCCTCCCAGCCGCACGCAAATGCCGTTCCTGATTTCCTCCTTAATCATACCTGCAACGTGCTTCAATACGATATCCCCGACCAATTGTCCGTATCCGTTTACTCCCTTAAAATTATCAAGGTCCAAAAAAATCATGGACATGTCTTTTTCACGCTCTACCGATCTTCTTATTAAATTCTCAGTGACCCTGTTTAGAACCTGTTCTCCGACTTTACTTTTGAGACTGATAAAGCCTTCCATCAACGAATCATACCCCGCCTCCAGCATTTCTTCTTCTCTGCTCAAGGCCTGTTGAACGCGGCAGGAAACGTCGTCTCTAAGAAAAACCAAATCCACGTCTCCCCTTTCCATAAGGCCTCTTAAGCTTTCCGGCGTGGGAAAATGGCGCTCTATAACGTCAATAAAAGCCTGGACCGTTTCCATTATAATATTCTGGAGCTGTTCACCGTCGGTAAAAACCTCTTCGGCTCTGGATTTACGGTTACGCCGAACCATTATGTCATTCATGAAATCCCCTACCACGGGTGAAACGTGCTTGTCCAGCAGTTCTCCGACCAGGTTTTCGTAATCGTGTTCATCTTTTATTTCTGGATCGTTCGATCCGGGTATTTCTCTTTTCATATTATTGTCATTTCTGCTTAGCTGGCAAGCTTCTCAAGTGAATGTCTTTGAAGCGCCTTGCGGCAAAGAGCTTTGGCTCTTTCGCCTACTTCTCTGGTATTCGATTCAACATTCGGTGCTTCACTTTGTGCTTCACTCTTTGTATCGGCTTTTTCATGCAGATGTCTGCGCTGAGCGAGTTCGACCAGGTTGCTTGCCTCCGCCTTTGGATATTCCGAGGTCATATTAAGTTGGTTAGGCGTTTTCATAATAAATGGTTTTAAAGGAATTACAAGTTTTAGGTCCAATTTTTATTGACAGGCGGATGAGATTTACAGTTTTAGAGTTTGTTAGAGTTAGATTTTTTAAATGATTTTTGCTATAATGTAAAGATTAAATTTTAATATTATTTTTTTCGATGCGCGGAAGAGGTGAAAAACCAAGGTTTAGAGGTATGAAATCGGGCTTTACTCTGCTGGAACTTTTGCTGGTAATTATTGTTACACTGATTCTGGCCGGGACAGCGATTAACGGAATTATTCGTTCGCAAGCTCTTTTTCAGTTTAATGCCGCTTTTCAGAATGTGAGTTCTTTAATGCGTGAAGCCAGAAGCTACGCGGTGACGGGTAAAGCTGTAATTGATTATACGGATTATGACGGGGATGGGTGTAAGGAGGGTGGTGCTATTGAGCCGCATACTGGTGCGAGCTGTACTGCCGGAACGCCCGACTACGTGACTCCTACCAATTACGGAATACATTTTAGCGGTAATAAAATGACTCTGTTTGCTGATTTGCACGGGTCTGCAACAGAGGGCGGTTATGACGCGCCACCGGCCGGGTTTATGACTTACGACCACGGAAAAGATATGCGAATAGCGGAATATGAACTCCCTAGTGAATATGCTTTTGCATTTAATCCGAATAATGTAGATACAATCATGTACTCCCCGATTTTTGCGGATACTAGTTTTAATGCCCCGGTTACCGACTTCTTTGTGTTCGGAGTGAAAGAACCATCCGGTAACAGAAACCGCTGTATGGCCGTGCATAAAGTTTCGGGGATTCCCGAAGACGCCGACAAAGCTGGCGTAACGTGTCCTTAATTAAAATGATTAAATCGACAAAAAACAGGTATGGGAAAAAAACGGCGGACACGCTGATAGAGGTTATTATAGCGCTTTTTGTGCTGGTGATTGGTTCGGGGGCGGCCACGGTTTTGATTGTGAGCTCTCTGCAGGCGAACACTTTCAGCAAAGACAGTCTGGTGGGGCTTAACCTGGCGGTGGAAGGGATAGAGGCGATTCGTAACATTCGCGACACCAACTGGGTCAAATTCAGTTATGACAAAGAGAATTGTTGGAATATGTTGCCGGAAAAGGCTTCCGGTGATGATTGTACAAGTGCATTGAATCTGATTGATAAGTCTAATTATACGGTCGATTTGGATACATCAAATTATACCTGGGGGCTGACGGATGAAGGAATTAGTAACTCACTTGATCTTGAAGGAGCCACAGCGACTACTAATGACCCTTATAAATTATATTTTATAGATTTGGACGATAGTTATAATTCGGATAATCAAGGGACAGCTTCAGATGATCATGATCTTTTTGTGTCGGATGATATAGGGGGTACCAGCAATACCGGCGAGAGTAAATTTTACCGCATGGTTTCGGTTACTTATCCGAATGCAGACACTATGAACGTGGAGTCACTGGTGCAATGGAAAGCCGGGGCGATAGTGCATCAGATAAAGCTGACATCTTCTTTGACCAATTTTAATCGAATCAAAGTAAATTAATGAAAAAACATTTTGCTAAAAAGAGGGGTTTTACACTGGTGGAAGTGATTGTGGCGGCTTCCATATTTACTTTTGTGAGTGTGATCGGTGTGACGATTTTTGTGAACGTGGTGCGGATCCAAAACAGGATCATGCTGGAAAATCAGATTTATGAAGACGGCCGTTTTATGATGGAAAGAATCGCCAGAGAAATTCGGCAGAACAATATTGATTATGAAGAGTATTACAGGAAGAATTGTAGGGATGAAAACGGTATTTCCGGTAATTGCGCCGAACTGACCTACGGAGAATCATTTGGATGCTACGCTCAGCAGTTTTATAATCCGGGGAGTGATGTGTCGCTTGGAGCTAAATGCAATGATAATACTGATGCGACTCCAACTTGTATCATTAATAAGAACACTTTGGATATAAACACCGGGGAGAATCCTTACACGGATAATGCTTCTGATCCTCTGGAAGCCAATGCGGTTTGTGATGAAAGTAACAGACCGAGTGCTAATGGTGGCAGTCCTTGTAATGACGACTCATTACATGAACAAGAGCAGTTGTTTTTGATCGATCCTGCGGGGACTCAAAAAACGTTTATGGCATTACAAAAAGTTGACACTACACTGGATGAATATTCGGTGGCGATGCTAAGGTTAAACGGCGCGGACGCGGACGCGGACGGGATTAATGAGGGCTGGGTTGATACAGCGGCTAAATCGTATAATTGCGCGGTTGGATACGATTGTTCGGCATTTGATCCAACAGATTCGGGAAAACATCTTGAGGATTCTTTGGATGTTGAGACACAGGCGTTTAAAGGCTTTGTACCGCTGACTCCTTTACGAACAAATGTGACATCGTTAAAATTTTTTGTGGCGCCGCTGGAGGATCCAAGAAAAGCTTTCGCGGAGACCAATCCGGACTGGGGTATTTTGCAACAACCCCATGTAACGGTGGTGATGACCTTACAGCCTTCGGAATCGGAACTTACCGACTTTTCGGGTGAGCTTCCAACCATCACTTTGCAATCGACAATTTCTTCAAGAGCGTACAGCGAAGTGAAGAGCTATCTGGGTGAGGATGTTTGCCCGTAATTCACCGGGTGAACTCAATAAATAAAGCCTTGTCGGCCCCGGGGGTTTTTGAACGAACGTTACGTCGTCCTTATTTGATGTGCGAAGAGACCCTGTGCGTGTCGGTTCACCGGGTGAACTTTTGGTGCAAGGGTCTCTTAAGTTGTTAGCTGTCCGCCGCCCCGCGGGTCGGTTAGCGCCGGCGCGGGTCGGCGGTGCCCGAAAGCACCGCCGCGCCGTAAATGAACGGCGTGTCCGCGTAAGCGCGAGCCGCGGGTTGCGGTAAGCAAAGTTAACTAACATTGAGGATAAGGAAGCACTCACAAGCACTGCTTGTAGATGTTGATGATCGAGCTTCGGTA
>CAYFWB010000006.1:96862-109416 GCA_964346765.1 uncultured Candidatus Peribacteria bacterium | reverse complement strand
AAGATGGTAATAAGGTAGTTTTGAAAGGATCAATGTCCAACGGAGTAGATGATGCCATGAAATTTTCAGACGGCATTGCTATGGTTAAAGTAGATAATAAGTGGTTTTTCATAGACAAATCAGGTAACAGCATTCTGAAAGGATCAATGTCCAACGGAGTAGATGATGCCATGAAATTTTCAGACGGTATTGGTTGCGCTCCAGTTGGTAGTAAGTGGTTTTACATAGACAAATCAGGTAACAGCATTCTGAAAGGATCAATGTCCAACGGAGTAGATTATGTCGAGGACTTTTCAGACGGCATTGGTCGCGTTAGGGTCGGAAGTAAGTGGTTTTTCATAGAAAAATCAGGTAATAAGGTAGTTTTAAAAGGATCAATGTCCAACGGAGTAGATTATGCTTATGAGTTTTCAGACGGGATTGCTATGGTTGAAGTAGATAATAAGTATTTTTACATCGACAAAGATGGTAATAAGGTAGTTTTGAAAGGATCAATGTCCAACGGAGTAGATAGGGCTTATGGGTTTTCAGACGGGATTGCTATGGTTGAAGTAGATAATAAGTATTTTTACATCGACAAAGATGGTAATAAGGTAGTTTTGAAAGGATCAATGTCCAACGGAGTAGATAGGGATTATGGGTTTTCAGACGGCATTGGTTGCGTTAGGGTCGGATATAAGTATTTTTTCATAGATAAATCAGGTAATAAGGTAGTTTTAAAAGGAGCAATGTCCAACGGAGTAGATAGGGCTTATGAGTTTTCAGACGGCATTGGTTACGTTAAGGTCGGAAGAAAGTGGTTTTTAATCGACAAATCAGGTAACAGCATTCTGAAAGGATCAATGTCCAACGGAGTAAATAGGACTTATATGTTTTCAGACGGCATTGGTCGCGTTAAGGTCGGAAGTAAGTGGTTTTACATAGACAAATCAGGTAATAAGGTAGTTTTAAAAGGAGCAATGTCCAACGGAGTAGATGATACCATGAAATTTTCAGACGGCATTGGTCGCGTTAAGGTCGGAAGTAAGTGGTTTTACATCGACCGTAAAGGCAACATACTTTTCACTCCTTCCTAAGAAAATGATCCACTGGGAGGATAGAACAAGTTTCAAATACAACACCCCCTAATTAAATGCCTCAACAGCACACTCAAAACCAGCCCACCTTCACCCGCGACTGCCCACGCTGGTACACCGCCCTGCAAGAAATCAAATCCCTCCACACGCAGTATCAACAAGCATACACAGACTGCCTACAAGCCAAAGATTTCACCCCGCTTAAACCCCTCAAATCCAACCTTCAACAAAAACTACAGGATCTGCAAAAAACCCTGAATCCATATGAAACAATACTCAGAAGACAGTTGGCATCAAAATTAAACGCCATCTACATAACCGACTTCAATGACGGCATTGCCCTTATGTTAACCAGAGATAATAAAGGACAAGACAAAGTTCATTACATAAACAAAGCCGGCCAAAAACTTTTGAGCGGCAAATACACAGACGGAGTTGATAAATGCGCCCGCTTTAAAGAAGGAATCGGTATCATTCAATATAAAGGAAAACAACACTACGTTAACCAAAACGGCAGATTTCTTTTAAAAGACGAATTTGAGGGAGGGGCAGACAAATGTCGTCCTTTCAGTGAAGGGGTCGGTATGGTAAAAAAAGAGGAAAAATGGTTTTGGATTGACCGGGAAGGCCACAAATTACTAAAGGGAAAATTGGCTGATGGGGTAAGTGATATATTAAATTTTAAAAACGGCATAGGTAGGGTCCAATATCAAGGCAAGTGGTTTTATGTCAATAAAAATGGTGAAATCCAACATAGTAAAACCTGCCCCGAAGGCTTCAACTGGTGCGGGGAGTTTCAGGAAGGAACCGCGGTAATCACAATAGCAAAAAAACATCATATTATAGATGAAAGTTACCGCCCAATAGATGCCATGGGAATGTCACCCGGTACTTTTGACAGAGCCATACCGTTTCAAAACGGATACGCGCGAGTTCAAATAGGTGGCAAGTGGTTTTATTTAGACAAAACAGGCAGAAGCATTATGAAAGATGATTTCGCTGATGGTGTTGATTATTGCAGTGAATTTAGTGAGGAAGTAGCCTTAGTGTTAGTTAACGAAAAGTATTATTTTATTGATTCACATTGCCGCAGAACCATCCTAAAAGGCAAATTTGCGAATGGTGTGGACGACGCATCTGTTTTTTGTCAGGGCGTCGCCACCGTAAAAATGTCTGATAAGGAATATCTTATTAATAAAAAAGGCGATATAGTTCTTAAAGGCATATTTAAAGATGGAGTGGAAACAATCGAGTCTTCCAAAAACAAATTTTTAAATACATATTTTAATGGTCGATGGTTTTATTTGGACCGTAAAGGTAATTCACTGTTGCGCGGAAAATTTGAAAACGGAGTGGATTCTATGTTTGATTTCCGTTTTGGTAGTGGGGTTGTGAAATTTGGGGATAAATATTTTTGTGTAGATAAAAAAGGTAATAATATTCTAAAAGGCGAATTCGCAAGCGGTGTGGACGTAGCATTTGAAAGCTACGATGGCATTATACAGCTTCAGCATAAAGGTAAATTCCATTATGTCGACAGTCATGGCCGAAAAATTTTTACCGTACTTGATAAAAATCCTCCTCGCATACCACAATTTATCATTTTTGAATAAACCTTCTCGCAACACACCTTTACTGCGCCCCCAGATAAGTATCCCTAAAATCGCTCATAGCTTTGGAGAAAACCTCTTCCCAGTTATCAACATGGGTTTTCACAAACTCCTCCATATCTTTTGAAGATGCTTTTTCTTCTGCCATCTGCCCCAGTTTATCCTGATTCTCATCGGAAAGATTTTCCATCGCCGCCATAATCAACCTGTCTTCCAGTCTTGAATTCAGATCCAGAATCATTTGCTCTTCCAGCTCCGGGCTCAAATCCGTTTGCCCCGCGTCTTCAAGAAGTTTTTTTAAAAATGCTTTAATATCTTGGTTCATGTGAATTTTTAATATTTATAATAATTATATTTAATAATACCGATTCAGTAAAGTTTGCATTAGTATTAAGCCTATGAAGGCAACTGCCCGGCCGATTCACCGGTTGTACCCTGATCCACCGCGCCCCCTGTTTCTTCTCCAAAATTTTCCAGTTTCCCCCAAATCTCATTCGTCCATTCCTGAATGCCCTTAAATATGGGTTCAACATAAGCCGGATTTTCACTTCTGTCGGGATGAAACTTAACGGTTTTCATAAACATTGTTCTCTTTACTTTAGATTCATTGTCCGCCGTAATTTGCTGTGGTTTTAGCCCGGCCAAAACCGCCATATCCTTTTTATAGCCTTCAATATCCGCGGGTAAGGGACTTCTGTTCATGCGCACTCTATCCGCTTCCTGCGACAACTTATTATAAATCAAATCTCTTTCTTTTTTGTCGACTTTCAACGTGTCAAAATTTTCCAGTCTGGCGTTTAAAGATTCAAAAGTGGGGATTTCATGATTGACTATTTCACGCGGAATATCTTCAGTTAATGCCAGATCCGTACCCACAGGTTCATTTTCATGTTCGGGTAATCCGGCCACTGGTTCCGCTATTGGTTCTTCAGCTTCACCCGCTGTTTCCGCGGTTTCGGGAGCCTGCGGTGTTGTTGGATCCGGTATCGCGCTTGGTGGAGGAGGAATCACCGCCGGTGCAGGTTCCGGCAAAGGTTCTTCTTCACTTTCTTCGCTGGTCTCCGCGCTAACTGGTGTAGATAAGATTGTAGCTGTCTGTTCAGGTTCAGCTGTTGCGATCTGATCCGGCTCATTTTCTTCTTCCGTAACCGGACCCGTCGGAGCCGGTTGATCCGGAGCTGTAGGTTCGGGTTGATCCGGTACTTGCTGATCCGGAGCGACAGATTGACCGCCTTCTGCAGTCTCTTCAAGTTGTGTCTCACCGCTTTCACTCTCCTCTTCTCTTCTCTGCCCCTTTCCATATTCCAGATGTCTCATCGGCGATCCGGATAGTGGGGGCACGGCCGCGCCGTAAGTAACAGTTTCAAGCTCGGTCTTTGTAGCACCCAAAACTTCTTCACCCGGAACATCGTGTTTTTCCAAAAATTCAGCGCTGAATTCAACTTTTGTCGAAGGAGGATTAAAAGAACCATCTCCTCTAACAGAAGCCAAAATCTGATTTGTTCCATTTTTATCTTCAAACATCACAGCCATCGCCGTTGTCTTAAGACCCGGTAAATGCGATCCGCCTCTTGGTACAACACCCACTTTCATCGGATCAAAATATTCGGGAGAAATCGAAATATTGCCGTTCGCGTCTGGGCTGAAAAATTTCCAGTAATTAATCCCGTTCTCAGTCATCTGCATGCCGATCTTCATGTCAGCGGGAGACCCCGGCATCGAAACACCCGGCGGTAAATTGGAATGTTTAAGACTCGGATCAAACATTCCTTTAATCGTAAAATGATAATTACCATCAGCACCCAAAGACGGTTTGCCACTCCACCACATTCTAAGTTCATCCAAAATATGTCTACCCGGTGTATGCGGTTGATTATCAACAAAATGCACTTTGCTCAAAGTTTCCCATTCCGGACTTGCGTTAAAGCTTGCGCCGGGCCCCTCCGGAATAGTTGATACATGCTGTGAAACATTAAAATCACTGTTCTTTAAAAGAGTCAGACTTGCCGGTGTCAGTTTGCCCGCCGAATCAAATTTAAGTTGATTAGCCACAGTCGGATCAATCGCGTAAACCTCTTTCACAAAATCAGCCTGATCCATGTTTAGACCTCCATGTAAAGCAACCGGAACAACGTTCAAAGTATCCGGTGTCATCATCCCGGTAACATCAATCCCGTATTTTGATTTGATTGCCGCAACCGATGCCGGGTCAATCTTGCCCGTGGGATCAAATTTAACCATGCCCACGATGCTGTGCGCGTCTGTTTTGGAAATGCCCGATGCCATCAGCGCTTCTTCAAAAGCCGCCGGATTGGTCGCGCCCTGCGGTGTCAGGTTAACTGTATGTGCCGTAGTAGTTGAAAAAGCATCCGTAAGTTCGGTAAGCAGCAACCCCGAACCCGAAATAACACCGGCAATCGCGGCTCCAACGCCCGCCGCCTTGGCGGTCTCTTTCAGTTTCAATTTCATGAAAGCTTTTTCCTTCAATCGCATGTTTTCAATCACTGTCGCTCTTGCGTTCGCCACCGCATCCGCCAGTTGCCTGTCGGCATCGGTACCGCCCATTGCTCTTAAAGCAATTTGTCCCCGCGAAATCGTTTTAACCAGATCAAGTCTTTGGCCTTCAAGGCTGAAAGTCCTTTCTTCTTCGGCGTTTCTGGCTGTATGTTTAAACTTGATCAAATCAATGCGTGTGGATTTTTCTCTAAAAAATATACTGTTGTTCAGTTCGCCCGGCCTAAGTCCGAGTTCGGAAATATCGTTCAAAGCAATCGCTCTGGCAACAGCCGCCATTTTTTCATTATAAGCATCATTACTTTCAATATCAGACATCAGATCATCCACGTCAGCTTTTTCATACAAAGCGCCCGCGGCTTCCATATCTCTTTCAAATTTTGGATCCATCATACCTTTAGTATCATCATCCGGCCTGTACCCGGCCGCTTCTCTTCTTTCCTTCAACGCCTTCAAACGCAAAACCTCTTTCCTTTGCCTGAACGAGTTAAACGCGCCCCCAACCAGACAAGCCGCTCCAATGCCCGTCACCGCGGGCCAAAGCGAAGGAGCCAAAATACCAACCGTAGCCAAAGTTCCATATCTGGCCACACTGCTTGTGGCAACCTGCCCTGCCATATTTGCAAGGCCGTAACCCATCACCGCCGCCGTCCCCGGGCTCAAAAATCTGCCCAAAAAACGGTTGCGTTGAATTCTTTCCACAAACCCGCGCGACATCTGATCAATCAACCCCAGATCTTTCACCTGAGTTTTAACATCAACATTTTGCGCTTTACCCACGCGAATATTAATCATCATATTATCAATATCAAGCGCCAGCAAACCCGCCTTATGCGCTTTCATCTTATCCAGCAGACCAAACTTCTCTACGTCATCTCTCTCATTCCCCGTTTCCTCCAAAAACGCCGCGATCGCCGCGTCGGGCGGATCGTGTAGAGCCCTGACCAAAGGAATCACATCCGCCTTCATCCTTTGCCTGAACCCCGCGTCATCAATTAAATTGTTTTCATAATCTTTGCAAATTTGTTTGATTCTGTTTTGAATCTCAATATTCTCAACATTTTCCACAGACCTTTCATTTTCAGTCAGATAAGATCCGGCCTCACCCGTTTCCCAGGCAATGCCAAATCTCTCCGCGATCGCGTCCAGATCCCTTTCTAAACTTTGCTGATCACCATCCTTAGGAGTATCTTCTGTCAATTTTTCACCCAGACCCCCCGGCTTAACCTCGTCACGGTTAAGTCTCATCAAATCAGCTCTATACTCCGGATCGGTTTTGATCCTTTCTAAATATTCACGTTTATATTTATCTCTGTAACCCTCCGCCGCATTCCTCTTCCACCATTTTCCGGCAATTTTATGCACTTTATAAAGCTCTTTCCAGCCCTGCGGGCCAATCTCTTTAAGTTCCTGATCCAGCCTTTCATCGGCTAGCCTTTCAGATACCCTCTTCAATTTTTCATCCACGTTCACAAAGGCAACATTGACCTCTTTCGTCTCCGGCCCCTGGGTTTCTTTAATAACTGGTACATAAATTTCCAGTTCATCCAGATATTTGGCGTATTTATAAGCGTGACCGACTTTATCCGGCCATAAAGGAATAGCCATCAATTTTTTAAATAGGGACAAATCTTCTTCCGTAAATTCCGGCAAAAATAATTTTATTTCATCAATATTTACGGATTCACCGTCCGCAGTCGATTCAATAATACTTCTTATTTTTCCAAACCAGGGAGAAACTTTTATTAAAAATTCATTAATATTTTTAGTACTCAGACCCAGTTTCATTTTAACTTCCGAATAAATAGACCCGTCCACTGCAAAGTCCTTAAGCACATACATGCCTGTTTTTTTCGGACCCAGAACCCAGCCCTTGGTGTCATCGTAAATATCATAAACAGCCGGTGGTTGAGCCTTGAAAGCTATCAAAAGAGCTATCAACTCTTTTTCACCGGTATGCGGATCCTTAGCCAGCAAAATATCCGTATAGATTTTCTTTGCTAACCCCTTTGGGATTTTTTTGCCGTCCACATCCAGATCTTTGCCGCCGCGCGTTTTAATAACATCTATTAAAACATTCCGCATCGCTTCTTTATCACCATATGCTTCTCCATATTTTTCATACAATTTTCCCAAAACCTCATGAGCATCAGAAATCATCTTCTCACCATATGTTTTATGATCATTTAAAAAGTCATCCAAACCAACCATAGCCATTTTCCCTTCCTCATCTCTTGCAATTTCATACACACCTTTCCTTCCCGGAATATCAACGGTGGTCCTAAAATAAATAATATTCTGCAATTTTTCAAACGCTTTCGATTTGTTTTTAACCTTAAGCACATAGTAAAGCAACGCTCTTTCGGATGAAGATAGTTGTGCATTGTTTTCACCACCTTCATCTTCCAATTTACGAATAAGAACTTCTGCAGCTTCAGAAATTTTATTATTTAACTCATCGGGACCTATTGGTTTTTTTTCGTCTGATACGATTTTTTGCAATTGGATATTTACAAGACTTAACCAATCAATAATTTTCTTTTCAACATAAGGTCTTTTCTTAAAATATTCCTGAAATGCTTGATATTTTTTAATATCATCCTCAGAAAGTTCAACGGGTTCCGCCTCCTCCTTAACAGGTTTCCAAAACAGCTTATCTCCCTCTTTAGGGTTTCTTCCCAAGTCATTAATAACAGCCGACCATTTCATAACAGCATTTTCAATATCAGCCGGTATTTTAAAGTCATCGGGATTTTTTACATCCATTTCCTGCGGTGTCTTTGGTTTTGCCGATTCTTCTTCCTCTTTTAATTTCTTTTGCCGTTCCTCCTCCTCTTGTTTTTGCTTATCTTCTTCCTCTTTTTCAGCCTCGGCCTTTTTCGTTTTTTCATGTTCCGCTACGTCTTCTTCAAAATCAAAAATATGCTCCGGTGGATTATCAATAAACGATAAAAGGTCTTCTAGCTTTTCGACCATTTCAAAATCATCCGCGCAATCGTAGTTAATATTTGCATCCAAAAATTCTTTTAAAGCCTTTTTCGCCTCCTTTTTTGTTTTAGTATTTTGCTTTACTTCATCGTCTAACTCCTCCTTTTTATCGTTATATTCATAGCTTCGTAAAAATTTTTCCCGCTTCTTTTCAATATTCCTCTTATGCTTTTCGATTTTTTCTTCAATACTGTCACGTTTTTTTTCAAGCGCGCTATTAATCAACACGGTGACTTTTTTATCCAATTGTTTTTTATTCCCGGCATCCAAATTCATCCTTTCCATTACTTTAATCCGGCTAAATGAATCAACAAAAGAAGCATCCGCATCATTAAGAATACTCACTATTTGTTCAATCACATCCGGGTTTCGTAACCTATTCAACTTTTCCCGCCCCAGAACCGCGGTCTCAATCTTAGCCTCTTCTTCCGGTGTCAGGTCAGTGGCAACTTTTTTATTTGGATCTGCCATTTTTGATTTTTGTTTTTGATAAATTGTTTTATTCGTAGTTTTCAATTTCCGGGAACTGTTTTTTTAACTCTTCCCAGGTAGTGCCGGCTTTCAGGGCGGCTTTCGCGATTTCGGTGGCTTTCAAAGGTTCTGTGGCCACTATTTTAGACACTATTTTTCTCACTCTTTCATCCAGATCACTCTTCGCATCCGATTTTTTCGAAACCGCGTAATCTTTCAAAACAGGAAAAGAGTCGCTGAAAATTTCAATAAAAGTTTCCAACTGAAAAGAATTTTCCGTTTGTCCAAGAATGAACAAAATCGCCAATAAATCATCCACCTCTATCGCCTTAATTTTGAATGCTTGCACCAGAGTGGATTTAATCTGATTCTGCATTGCCAGATAAGCCTGGTCTTTAGCTTTAGGATCCATATTTGTTTCTGTTTTTTAATCCAATAATTATATCATAAACATAAGGCTCAAGCAAATATACGCACCCCCACCATCCGGTTATCATCAATAAAAAATTGCCAAAACTAATAAAAAAAACTATATTAACTAAGTTGAAGTCAAGTTCAAATGAATAAAGAAAAACGTTTTCAGATCAAGATAATCGTTGCCACAACGATACTTTTGTTTGTGGTTTTAGTCACAAGCATTTTTATAATGCGATTCGCTACAGTTGACGCGTTAAAATCGCTGATACAGGACGAGGCAAAGAATCTGGCGGCGGCGGTGGCGCAAAATGTTGATGGGGACGGGCACAATCTTCTCAAGCCCGGCGATGAAGACAGTGAAGATTTTAAAGAAATCAGAGATTTTTTTTACAAAGTACAAAACGCAAGTCCCGACATTATTTACGTATATTCATACAAAAAACATGATGAAAATCTGGTGGAATTTGTTGTGGATGGTTCATACGGGCACGAAGAAGACGCCGCGAAAATAGGACAAGTTTATAAAAGCACCACGCCTCTAATGTTGGAATCTTTTGTTTTTTATCCCACCGCCGAACAAGATTTTGTTTCTGACAAATGGGGAACATATATTTCCGGTTATGCCCCCATCAGAAACTCACAAGGTGAAATAGTAGGGGCCGTGGGGGTAGACATTTTAAACACAACCGTTGAAGCAAAAGAAAAGTATATAGTTTTTGCGATTCATGGTGTTGCCGGATCCATATTTATTATCAGTATGATTATGCTCACCGCGTTTATCTTTTATGTAAAAAGAGAGACCAAAGAATTAAAGTGAAAAATCTACCAAAACGTGCTAAAATATATGGATAAAATTATATCCGTAAATTTTAAGTATGGATCGAAAACAAAAAATCGAAAAAATAAAAGGACTTTTCTATAAGCTATATTGCTTTAAATCAGAAGAAATTGAAGCATATATAAAAAAGCTTGATTATTTCCCGGGCAAAGGGCTGGACAAGCTTTTGCATACCCTTGAACAAGGCAAACAAAAACAGGACGATTTACTCAAAGACAATCTCCAAAAAGACAAAAAGTTTAACAAAAAATTAAATCGATATTTAAAGAAAACATCAAAAAAAATCAAAGATGACTACGAACGCAAAGAAAAAGCAGTAGCCAAAAAAATCATCGAACAATTATAAATGCGAAAACCAAAAATAAAAACAAAAAGCGAATTCCAACCAAAAAGACTCATATTCTTCGCGGGAATGCCGCGCCTGAACGAAGGCGAATTAGTACCTGTAAAAGCCAAAAAAGAAAAAGAAGGGTCGGATCTGGACATCAATGGACTTGTATCACAGTCAAACAGCATTATAGACGGACACGCAGCGCAATTGGAAGAGTTGCCGGCGGAATATAACCAAAGACTGCATGATGAAATCGTAGATTATTTTTTGGCGTCACCCGGCAGGTTTGAACAAGATGCAAAAAAAGGATTAAGCACCGCGGAATTCAATGCGTACAGGGTGGACATGGTTTCAAAGGTACGAACAATAATGCGTGAAAATGCTCCGACAGAAGAAGACATTCGCGCCGTAAAAGAAGCCAGAGAAGGCGCCGAATCGGCAGAAAAAGCATCCAAAAATGTAAAACCGCTGGAGGTAAAAGAAGTAACCGAAGATCCCGGACATATCAATAATCTGCCGGGGCTGAACCAAAAATTTTCCGTCTACAACGGCTGGAACGCTTCTTTACAACAAGAAGCCGCGAACGTAATGCAAACGTCTCAATCTTTTCAAAAGGAATACGCCCGTTACGCCACAGCTAGAAAAGGGGTCCGCGCGCACAAACAGTTCATGGCGTACCTTTATCCGGAAAAAGATCAGGAAAGAATTGAAATGCAAAGAAAGCTGAATGAATCCAAAGCCAAAGTCGCGGCGGCGATAAAAAAATACGAAGCCACCAAAGATAAAATCAGCAAATATGGTAAAGAATTGGGTAAGGTAAGCAACCGGCTCAAGCAGAAAAAAATGGCGGAAAGAGACGAAAGAATGCGTAGGTTTGCAAGCATGTCCGATCAAACTGAAGATGAGCGCGAACAAAAAAGATCACAATATCAATTATTGGAAGCCAGACAGCGCGAAATGCAAACCGCAAGGAATAACTTGAATACATACAGAGAAAACATCAGCGAAAACAGAGAATCATTTACAAGCAGAGCGGAAGTGGCAAAGAACAAACAAGAACAATTGACGGAATTTAGCGGGGCGCTTGATTCTGCAATTACTAAAGTAGAGAGAGCTCTTCAAAACAGAAACTTGTCTGATCGGGCCAGAAGCGATCTGGAACAAACCAGGGAACAATTATTGAGCAAGAGAAACGAAGCGAGTACGGGTTTGAACGCCGCCAATACAATAGTGAAAGGCAATGCTGAAACCGTAGTTCAGCTTGAAGGAGCGGAAAAAGAAGCCGCGGAAAAAAGTCTGAATTTGGGCACTCATCTAAGTCAACAGGTTGAACCGGCTATAGCAGGGCTTGATGCTTCAATAGCAAATCTTGAAACCGAAAAACTAGAATTCGCCACCACCAAGGAACAGATCAAATCATATTATGAGCAGGCGTTTAATAATTATGATGCAATAGATGAAGAGGTGGATAGTGCCGTGCTTAGAAACAATCTGGCTAATGACAGAGTGCTTGCTTCCTTAAAAAGTCAGCAGGCGGCTTTGAATAATGTGAATTTAGCTCCGCCCAGTGGTGTTACGGGTGCTTTCGAGGCTACTATTGGCGTACCTCTTTCCATGGCTGGCGGTGCCATCAATATGGCCGGCGAAGGTTTATTGGATCAGGCTACTTGGCTTTCCGACACACTTGAAAGAGCCAGGCCCGAAATGAATACGGGTGTATATGTATTGGCCCGTGCTCGTACGGAAATTGTTGGGGCAACCATAGGTGTTGCCGGCGGACTTTTTGAAATGGCTGGTGGGATAGTTACTCTGGCAGCACATCCTATAGATACGGCAAAGGGGCTCGGGTCATTGGTTGGATTAAATCCAAATGTAAGTGCCGGTGAAGCCTGGGAGGGTATGGGTAAAGCATTGATCTCATATGAGGATTTTAAAAAAGGACGAATAGGCGTGGGTATTGGCAAACTGTTTGCCAATGTGGCCACCACTGTTACCGGTGCGGGCGCGCTGGGAGCGGGCGGAAAAGCCGGAGCCACCGCCTACACGGCGGCAAGGGCCGCCGGCGCGGGGGTCACCAGATCCATGGCCAAGGCCGGCGTCGCGGGAACCAAAGGGGCCGCCATATACACGGGCGCCGCCGTAAAAAGCGGAGCAAAAGGAGCCGTAGCATTGCCGGGCAATATCGCCCGCAAAACAACAGACGCAGCCCGCAAGGCGGCGGCGCGCACAAAAGGCAAAAAGGCCGTCTCTCACCTTGACGACGCCGGCGAAGCCACCGGCGCGGCTACCCCCAAAGCAAAGAAAAGCCC
>CAYFWB010000006.1:89720-96762 GCA_964346765.1 uncultured Candidatus Peribacteria bacterium | reverse complement strand
GACAACAGACGAAGCCACCGGCGCGGCTACCCCCAAAGCAAAGAAAAGCCCGACAACAGACGAAGCCACCGGCGCGGCTACCCCCAAAGCAAAGAAAAGCCCGACAGCAGACGAAGCCACCGGCGCGGCTACCCCCAAAGCTGATGACATTGGAGAAGCGCACACAATAGCGGCAAAAAACGAACAAGTACCCTTGGAAAGAGCTGACACGGTGAAACATGATCCATCCCCCGGAGAAAAAATTCCCAATCCCAACAAACCGCCGGAAACGGCAAAAGTAACAAGTGCCACCGCCTCTACTGATGAAATGGCAAAAAGCATAGACTCCTATAACAGCTATAAAACTATTGAGGCAAAAGTAAAAGCTGAAAATCCCGGCATCACGGACGATGCTCTAAAAACAATAATTGAAGACGAAAATCCCGGTCTCTTGGAGGCGGCCAAGCAATTCGAAGACAGCTTTAACAGTTTAAATAAAACCACTCCCGAAATGGCGGAAAGTATTAACTCTGTAAATCAAAAAATACGCACTACGGAAGGTTTGCTCGAAGCTGTTGAAAACGCCAAAGATGGCCACGCCCCTTTAACCTCGGCCATGGTTGACGAAATGCTCACTACAAAACACGGACTGGATAAACTTGAGGAAATTATTCAAAACAGCAGTGGCAAAGTACAAATAGAATCCGGCATTCGTTCGGTTAATCTAGCAAAAAAAATAGAGGAAGCCAGGGCGTTTCATAAAATGGTTGAAAATGATTTTGGTACTTACATGGCAATGCGCAAGACCACGCGCCGTGAAGATTTAATTTCGAATATAGAAAAATCACTTACTAGAGTCGTTCAGGGTAAGGAAATCCCTGCTGATGATGACCTGGCTCAGGTGCTGAGTCGTCTTTCAAAAAGAGATCCCGAAGCATTCAGTATTATAAAAAATTCCCAGCTGGAGGACATAATGTCAAACCGTCTAATAGAATCATTGTTAGATGGAAGATCTATCAAGGTGGAAGCGCCCGACGGCTCAATCAGAAGATTATACCTGGGTGAAGAAGCGGGCAGAGGCGGAATGGGAGTAGCAACATATGTTGTATATGAACAGAATGGCAAAGCAATCAAGGCAGCATATAAAACACCGCATCAAGACCCCACCTCTTTGAGAGTATTTGAAGATGAAAGAATCGGCGCGTCAATGGTCACCGACTGGGATCATCCCAGCATTATAAAGCAGTTGGAAGTGGGGGATAGCTACATTCTTTACGAAACGGGTAACAATTCAAAAAATCTGCGTCATGCTATGAATGAAATGAAAGTGGATGAATGGATGCAAATCTATAGAGAATCGGTAGCGGGTACGTTGGAGTATTGGAATAGAGGTTATTTTCATGCGGATATAAAACCGGGGAACATTATTACATACACGGTAAACGAAGGTGGGCGAGCGACACGTACAACAAAAATTCTTGACAATAATCCTATACCCTTTAGCAGTGCGACTCGCGTTGATTGGCCGCGTACCCTTGATTATTGCTTTGAACGTTACGAAATTGCCGATGCTGTAAGAGAAGTTATGAGAAAGACCGCTTCATTGGATGGGATGAATGTTTGGATGGGACGAGCACAAGATGTCAAAGCTCATGGTGCAATGCTGGAAGCTTTTATAAAACGAAAAATTGATCCCGTTATGACAAATAATCCAGCAACAAAAAGACGATATAGGCAATTTCAGGACCTTTTGGAAGGCACAAAAGATCCGGCAGTCGCCGGCGAAGCCGGATATTTGGAAAGAATGACCGTAAGTCTTGAGGAGCTAACAAAAGAGTTGGGACTTAACCAACCCGGTCCTTTAGACAGCGCGGTTCAAAGGAACACATCCGCAAGTACCCGGTCTGCTAACATTAAAAAGCCGACCGGTCCAGGAGTTACTTCGAAAAAAACAGTTACCAACAAAAGAAAAACCCGCAAAGCGAAACCGACGGAATCGAAAGAAACTGTTTAATTACCAATGTAAAATCAATAATAATAATATATAATAAAAACACAATATGGAAGAAACTGTTTAATTACCAATAAAAAAATAACATTAATAATATATAATCAAAACACAATATGGATAACCTTGCATATAAAGAACCATTTATGGAACCAAGCAAAGAGAGTATCAAACTTGCGGGTCGCTTCCGCAATATGGTTAGTGTCATACCCGATCCCTCCATGCAAAAAGCACCTGATAGCATAGATAGGATTTCTTTGCCCGACTACATGAAATTAACAAGAGAATACCTGCAGTTGCAGGACATTTCCATTGACAATATGGTGGAGGAGATTATGCCGGAGAGTGTTTTAAAAGAGCGTTTGGCCGAAATAGATCAAGAGAGCCACTTAAAAACTCATTTTATTGAAGGATATATCTGCAGAGTAGTGCCGATTCCGTGCACGTCTTTTGGCACTATTTACGATGAAAACGAAATTATTGAAGGTCGGCATATTAGTACGCTGACTATAGAAAACCGCCCCGGAGGCATGACTACAAAAGGCTTTTCTCCAATGAAAACCTATGTCCATAAAATTCTCCCCGCCGAATTTGATGATTGCGGATTCCTTGTGGAAAAATATGATTCAGACGCTCTATACGAGATAACTCAAAATGACAGGGAAAGAATCAAACAGCAGTATATGGATGCTTATAACAAGGCAAAAGACGTTTTAAGAAAAGCGTTGCAACATTAAAATGGCAAGCACCGGCATTCTACCCCTCCCACTTTTCTTCCGCCACCGAGTGTTTTTCGTTTTCATGTCTTGCCAGAACAAAAAGCAGGTCGGACATGCGGTTCAAATAAGGCAAAACAAATTCACCAATATCCTCTTTTTTCTTTAAAGCGGCCACAGTCCTTTCGGTTCTTCTGCAAATCGCCCGCGCCATGTGCAAACTTGCCGCCGCGTCCGTTCCCCCGGGCAGAATAAAATTTTCCAAAGGAGTTGCTTTTTCCGAGTATTCATCCACAAGTTTTTCCAGACTGTTCACCATCTCCGCCGAAACCCGTTCCACCGGATATTTTTTGTTTGAGGGAGTGGACAAATCCGCGCCCAGCACAAAAAGTTCCCTCTGCAAATCATTCAAAATGGCACCTATCCCGATCCCCCAGTTTTGATTTCTGCAAAGCCCCATCATCGCGTTCAGCTCATCAACCTCGCCGATCGCCTCAATCCGCAGAGAATCCTTGCTCACGCGCGCTCCCCCCACCAGTCCGGTAGACCCGTCATCCCCCGTTTTTGTATACAATTTAGCCATAGAAAGTCATTATTATTACAACCTTAAAGGCGCGAGGCTCCTTTAAGGTCAACGATTAAACCGATAAGACATTAAGCGCTAATAAGTAGGCGCGAGGCTCCTTTAAGGTCAACGATTAAACCCAAGTCATTACCCCTACGACCTTAAAGGCGCGCAGCTCCTTTAAGGTCTGCACTTAAACCAGCATCGCGTTTACCACCTCTCGCACCCTCCCTCCGTCCGCCTGACCCTTCACTTTGGCCATTACAGCGCCTATCACCCTGCCCGTCCCCTGTTCCGTTTGCGCCCCGGTTTCTTCAATCGTTTCAATCACCACTTTTTTCAACTCTTCATCAGACATTTGCGGAGGCATATAAGCAATCAATATTTCCAATTCTTTTTCCTCTTTTTCCGCCATCTCCGGACGGTTGCCGGACTTAAACTGCTCAATGGAGTCGCGCCTCTGTTTGATTTCTTTGGTAATAAGATCAAGAATCAGCTCATCCGTGGCATCGGTTTTTTCCTTACCCGACACCTCGTATTTCAAAATAGCCGACTTTAACATGCGAAGCGTGCTCACTTTTGTTTCATCACCGGCCTTCATCGCCTCCGCCAGTTCGGATTGGATTTGTTGTTTAAGCGCCATATATGTAAATTATTAATCAAATCAACAACAAAAACTTTAACATATCCGAGGGTATAGTAAAATGGGAACCTATACATGCATCGCCATAAATGAAAAATATAGATCGATCAATTCCATACACAATAAAAGTCAGCCCGCGCGCCCGTCGCCTAAGCATGCGAATAAGCATGGAAAAAGGACTGGAAGTTATCGTCCCGGAAAAATTCGACCAAAGAAAAATCAGGCCTTTCATGGATGGACACGCGGATTGGATAATCAAAAACCTAAAAAAAAGATCACTCAAAAAACAAAAAGCCGCCGAGCATCAAATCAAAGACGGCTCGGTAATCCACATTTTGGGACACCCCAAAACCATCCGCGTCCTTTCAACGCGCCAACATAAAGCGTTTGTAAAAGAAGCGCGCGCCCTTAAATACGATGCAAACACCGCCTACTACGACAACGAGGAAATCATCATCTTTACCAATTCACCGGGTGAAATCAAAAAAACATTAGAGAATCACCTTCGTACAAAAGCAAAACTCCTGTTTAAGAAGCGCACCGCCGAAATCGCCGAAACAATGGGGCTTACTTACAAACGAGTCACCGTCAAAGCGCAAAAAACCCGCTGGGGCAGCTGCTCGCGCGACAAAAATCTCAACTTCAACTGGCGCCTCATCCTGGCTGATCCCGCCACAATGGACTCCATCATCGTTCACGAACTGGCGCATCTGGTCCACCTAAACCACAGCCGGCGCTTCTACGACCTGGTGGAAAAATATTCCCCCGACCACCGCCTCCACAACAAAAAACTAAAAGACAAGGTGTTTCCGGTTTAGGCCGGTGAATCCCCTCCCACATCACCCCCTAAGTGCGCTAATGATGCGGAAGTTTGCGTTTGCGCATCGCTTCTCTTTTGAGCATATTCAACCGCGGCCGCCAACTCTCTTTGAATCTGTCTCTGCAAAGGATTGTCACCACTCACCATATAAGAAACCTCCTCATGATGCCGCAGAGAAGCACGCGACAAATTCGCCGAACCGATAATGCTGTACCTGCCATCCGCACTAATCAGTTTTGTGTGCGAAACTCTGGGAAACCTTATCACGTCTACGTTTGCAACTCCGTCCAGTTGCCGAAAAAAACTGTTATTCGCGTTTTCCAATCCTTCACTTTCGGGCTGACTTCGTAAAATAGTAATTTTCACACCGCGTCCCGCCGCCGCCTTCAACTTATCCACAACCTGCTGATCCATAATATAAGCATGTTCAATCACAATCGAACTTTGGGCGTTATCAATCAAATGCATCGTCGCATAAGTAATCTGTTTCGTTTTGGCAATGGATTCGGGGCTTGCATCGGGAGCGACATCGCCCGGACTGTTCCTAAGAACTCTTAAAGGACCAAGATTATTGCCGGCGTTAATCCGATCGGGCGCAAATTCATTCTGGCTGAAAAATTTATTACGGTTAATGTTGGACGCCGGCCCGGTTGTCTTTACCATATAATCCTTCCAGTAATTCGGATCTATTTTGCCCGTCCAGCCCTTGCCTTCCTCATAACCGCCCGAATATTCATCTCCAATATTCATTCCTCCGCTGATGGTTGTAGTGTAGTCAAAAATAAATACTTTGGAATGATCCATCCCGCCAAGCCCGTTATCCTCAATCATCAGATTAATCCCGGCCGTATTTTTTAAAATTGCGAGGGCGGGATTGATTTGCATTAATGTTTCATCCGTCAAAACCTCACGCACAAAACTTTCCAGTTCGGCTTTTTCATCGGGGGAAAAATTATAAATACTATTCGGATCATCCATCAGCCCCGTCAGTTTTTGCACGCTTAAATTTCTATATTTGAAAATGAATTTTGCCAGATGAGGAGCAAGAAGTCCTATTGCTCTGGCCTTAAGTTCATCCTTGCTTCCCACAAAAATACAGCCCAGCTTATCCAGCCGAATATCCACTTTCAGATTTGGATTGTGCTTTTTTGCCTCGGCTATTTTTTTTGCGATTCTCATACCCGATGAATCCGCCGCCCAGCTGAAAATATTTATCTGGATGCTTTTTTGAGCGCCGCTTATTTGCTCACCAAGACTTCTGAAAGCATCGGGGCCCGTGCTCAACAGCAAAGAATTATTATTGGTCAAAACCGTCTCCGTCGCTCGCTCAACTTGTTGATCCAAAGGCTCGGTTGAGGATACGCGGACGGCATCCAAATACTGAGGATAGAGAAGGGTTTTTGGTCGGTTGATTTGTTCCGCATTGGATGTTCCTGCCTCTCGCGTCATAATGGTTGTGATAACTTTCTACCCCAAATACATCCCCTTCGGATCCACCTGCGTGCGGAGAATTTTCAATTCCCGCGCCGTCGGTTTTTTGGTTTCGGGGATTCGGCGCGGCACAATAGGCCGCCAGCTCATGTGGCGTAAAACGTCTTTTTTCTTCATACCCGGATGAATGGACATAATTCGCGCTTTTTTAGATTTGGGATGAAAGTCAAAAATACAAAGATCGGTAATAATGTATTTCGGTCCCTCTCCCAGCAGACCGGCTTTCGCGCGGGAATCGCCACCGTGTAAATGCCCGGGCGAAGTCAAATAATCGCAGGAGTGGAGTTTGCGCGGTTCGTGTCTGGTAATAATAAAAGTGTGGTTGGCCAAAGAAGCGATGTCGTTCGCACCGCCACTGCCCACCAGACGCACCTTGGGTTTCTTATAACGCCCTATCGCCGTGGAGTTTATATTCCCGTACTTGTCCACCTGCGCCCCGCCCAAAAAGCCGATATCAATGTATCCGCCCTGCAGAAGTTCGCCCAAAGACGCCCGCATATCCAGCGCGGCGGCGGCTTCGTGCATCAGCCGGGGATCGCTCACCGACAAGGGCAAATCTTTGTTGTGCGTATCAATGTTTCCCCCTTCGTAAACGATTTTTGCGTTTGGGGCGCGCGTCTTTTGCGCCAACATAGTGCACAAAACGGGCATCCCCGTTCCCGCCAGAACCACGGCGTCGTCCCAAATCAAGCGCGCCCCGCAAATCGCCATCAACTCCAAATTTGTATATTTCAGCGCCATATTTAAGCATTATTGTTTACGAGGTCTGTATTTTACCCCCCCCCCACCTTAAAGGTACGAAGTTCCTTTAAGGTGTGCG
>CAYFWB010000006.1:425-89620 GCA_964346765.1 uncultured Candidatus Peribacteria bacterium | reverse complement strand
ATTAGGTACGAAGTTCCTTTAAGGTGTGCGATTAGGTACGAAGTTCCTTTAAGGTGTGCGATTAGGTACGAAGTTCCTTTAAGGTCTGTGTTTAATACCCCAACCCCTTTTTCGCCTTCAACTTCTCCATTCCCTTCGCTCCCAATTTCTTCATAATCTCTTCTTCGCTCGGCAGAACCCACTCTTCTTTGTACTGTTCCCAGCCCTCTTCAGTTCGACACAAATCCGCGTAGTATTCAATATGCTCCTGATCATAATCATAAAAATTATACATACCGGTAGGCCATGCTCCCCACGGCGCTTCCACAATAAAATCCACCATCAGCCCCGGCACGCAAGTCCGCTTAGGATCCTTACGAATCCGCGAAGTAGGTACAATCTTTTCCGCTATTACAATCTTCACATCCGAAGCTTTCAGTCCGTCCACGTCTGTTGTAGTAACATCGTCAATCTGCACGTTCCCCTCTTCATCACACCTTTGCGCCTGAATTACGCCAAAGTCCGGATTCACCGAAGGCACTATACACGTAATCTCTCCCGTAAACGGGCATTCCACCACCGCTAACTTGCTCCTGATATCCATAAAAGATGATTTCTTTTCAATGTCAGAACCCAAAATACTCTTAACCGGCATAAAAGGAACCCCAAGAGCCCCTCCGTAAAGTCGCATCGCCATAGAAAAATTAGTATAATCCTCCACCTTCAAAAACCTTTCTTCAATCCGCCTGCGCACGTTCGGCCCCGGCCCGATTGTTTCTATCCCGCTATATCCAACCTCCATCCGCTTAATAACCCGTCCCGCCGCCAGCAAATCCACATGCAAAGTCGGCCCCGAAGAAATAAAATGCAAATCATGCTTTTCCTGCCGAATCATTTCCCTGCTAAAAGCCATGCATGAACGCACGTGCGCGAATCCTCCAACAAAAATCATCCCCCAGTTGGGCACCATTTCAGCAGCCTCCTGTATAGTAATTATCTGGGGCATTTGGTTTATCCCAAAGTTATTTATCAATTTAAAAGCATTATAACACATGGCCCTTAAACCCGAATAGATCAGTTTTTATCCTTTCCGATCCGCCGCATTTCCTGTTACAATATTAATCCATATTTCAATCATGAAAATTAATACATGCCCGAACCAACATCAAACCTACTCTTTTTTTACGGAACAGAATGCACCCACTGTCATGAAATGGATCCACTGCTTGAACAACTGAAAAAAGAAACGGGACTGCACGTGGAAAAACTTGAATCCTGGCACAACGAAGAAAACGCTAACCTGCTTGCCAAACTGGATAACGGTCTATGCGGTGGTGTACCGTTCATGTACAACACCAAAACCGAACAATTCATTTGCGGAAATTGCGACTACGAAACATTAAAAACCTGGGCTCAGGGAGAATAATAAATTTAGAATGAGGATTCAGACAAATTTTAGTAAACAGCCAGCCGGGGAAAAAGAGATACAAAAACTGCCCAAACCGTCTTGGTTAAAAATTCGTCCACCCAAAAACACTGAAGAAAGAAAAAAATACTTGGGGATCCGGACACTGTTGGCACAAAAAAAACTCAATACCGTTTGCACAGAAGCAAACTGCCCCAACGCATCGGAGTGCTGGTCTTCCGGCACCGCCACTTTTATGATTCTGGGCGACACCTGCACTCGCGCCTGCAAATTCTGCAACGTAAAATGCGGCAATCCAAAGGGTGTAATCGACCCCAAAGAGCCTGAAAACATAGTAGAAGCGGTAAAAATCATGAAGCTCAATTACGTGGTCATTACCTGCGTTACCCGTGACGACCTCGAAGACGGAGGAGCTCAGCACTTTGCAAATTGCATTAAAGCGATCAAAGAATACAATCCTAAAATACTTGTGGAAGTCTTGATCTCAGATTTAGGAGGTAATTTAAAAGCACTGCAAACAGTTTTAAACGCCGCCCCCGACGTACTGGCCTACAACGTTGAAACCGTGGAAAGACTCCAGTTTCAGGTGCGCGACCCCCGCGCAAGTTATAAAAGAACTATGACAATTCTTGGAGAAACAAAGAAGATAAGTGAAAACTTGTCTTCAGATAAAGTAAATTCAACCTCCATTAAGCACAAAATATTCACCAAAACATCACTTATGCTTGGCCTTGGCGAAACAGAACAAGAAATTATACAAACCATGAAAGACCTCCGCGCCATAGGTGTGGATATTATCACGTTCGGCCAATACCTTCAGCCTAGTTCATGTCATCAACCCGTAATCAAATACTACGAGCCGAAAGAGTTCAAACACTACGAACAAAAAGCACAGGAAATGGGATTCATGTACTGCGCCTCCGGCCCGCTTGTAAGAAGCTCATACAAGGCCGGTGAGCTGTTTGTGAAAGGAAAATTAGGGGAATAATAAGGTAAGTCTTTATATAACAGACATGTTTTTTCACAATAGATTTATAAATTCAGGGTCTTGATTTTTTTTATTCAGCCCATAACATCCGCCGGCTTTCGGCGGTTTCATGAGCGGCATCGACGTTGACGAAAGCGATGGATCACTCGTCTTCGCGCTCAGCTTCCTCGACCAGTCCGGTCTCTTCGCGCTCGGAACGTCTATCTACAAGTACGTCCCCGCGCTAGGCCAGATGTTCGAGATCGGCGGCGGCGCCGGCATCGGCGTCAATGGTTTGCTCGTCCATAACGGCTATTGGTACGGCGCGGACACACTTAATCCCAACGGTGTTATCCTGCGCGGATCCACCATGGGAGGCCCGGCTGAAGTCTGGTTGCAGGATACGGCGCTCGCGCCCGAGCCCGGCTACATGCCCCGGCCCAACAGCTGTGACCCACCGCCCATGGGAGTCAACGGTTTGCGCCCCAGCGGCCGCTTGCTCCCCTGCCTTCAGTCGTTCGCCGTGACCAACGTCACTACCAAGCAGGTGCTGGAAGTTCCGCTCAACGCGGATGGTTCCGCCGGAACGCCCTCCGTCATGTACAGCTTGGCGAACTATCCGGATGGACTCAATCAGGGTACGTGCGGCCTCACACGTAAAGACACCTTCGTCGCCGCCCCGGCCGACGACAAGGTGCAGTGGGCCAATCCCTATACGCAGGAAGTCGTGGAAGTGCTGAGCGACTGCGACGGTGCCACCTCGGTTCGCACCAACGGCGGTTATCTCTACGCCGTCTGCGCCGCGTCGCCACTGTCCTGCGGGGGGATGTATGCCGGTACCGATTCGCGTGCTCGCATCATCATAAGCCTGGTCGTTTCGTCTTCATTTGTGAGACGACCGGGCTGTTCGACATGCAATTCAAAAAATAGTTAGCCAATTATGCCTATATTCTGTAATGTAAAGTCAATTTGACAATCAAGTAAAACTTATTTGATACTGAGTGCGATGGCTTGTGTCCCCTTCACACAAGCAGGGAACCCGTAGCCCCGGTTGTGTTCAGAAGACACAAGACATCGCAACTGCAAAACTATGTACCTAGACAAATACGACCCGCTCAAAAAACAAATGGTTCAGATTTTGGACCCGGCGGGCAATCACAAAGAAGACCTGATACCAAAAGAGATCGCTCCCGAAGTGGTCAAAAAGCTATATGAGCAAATGGTTTTTTACCGCATGTGCGACAGAAGAATGTTAAAGATGCAACGGTCCGGCCGTATGGGAACATTTGCCAGCATAGAAGGGCAGGAAGCCGCTCAAATCGGTTCCGAGTTCGCCATAGAAAAAACCGACTGGATAGTGCCGGCTTTTCGTGAAATCGCCGCCATGTGCGCGCACGGCTACCCGGTGGAAAAATTTTTCCTCTATTGGAAAGGCAACGAAAGCGGCGGATCACCGCCAAAAGATGTAAACGTGCTTCCTCCGTCAATTCCTGTTGGAAGCCAGATGCTCCATGCTGTCGGAATTTCATGGGCCGCTAAAATGCGCAAGGAACAAACAGTTGCCTTAACCTATTTTGGTGACGGTGCCACATCGGAAGGAGACTTTCACGAAGCCATGAACTTTGCGGGTGTTTTTAAAACCCCAACGGTTTTCATCTGCCAGAATAACCAATACGCAATATCCACACCCAGAAAAAAACAAACCGCCGCCGAAACAATAGCCCAAAAAGCCATTGCCTACGATTTCCCCGGCGTCCTTGTAGACGGCAACGACCTCTTTGCAATGTATGCCGTAACCAAAGAAGCGGTTGAAAGAGCCCGCGCCGGTAAAGGGCCGACCTTAATTGAAGCATATACTTACAGACTTTCCGACCATACAACTTCCGACGACGCCACCAAATACAGAACAAAAGAAGAAGTAGAAGAATGGAGAACCAAAGAACCCTTTTTAAGACTGCAAAAGTATTTAGAGAAAAAAGAACTCTGGGACAAAAAATACGAAGAAAAATTGCAGGAAGAGCTGTTAGCGAAAGTGGACAAAATAACTGAAGAAGTTGAATCCGCCCCCGAACAAACCGCCGACGACATTTTCGATTACCAATACGCGGAAAATACCGAACATCTCAAACAACAAAAACAACAACTAAAACAATACCTAACCTAGATGTCGAATCAAGTACTAACCATGGTCCGGGCCGTCAATATGGCCCTCAAACAAGAAATGCAACGCGACCCCTCCGTCATTCTATACGGCGAAGACGTGGGTTACGAAGGCGGTGTATTCCGTGTCACCGAAGGACTGCAAAAAGAATTTGGTGAAGATAGATGTTTCGACTCACCACTTTCAGAAGCCGGCATTTCCGGAACGGCCATTGGATTAGCGGTAAACGGCATGAAACCGGTTGTGGAAATGCAGTTTTCCGGATTTTTCTTTGAAGGATTTTCACAAATGGTATGCCACGCGGCCAGATTAAGAAACCGTTCACGTGGAAGATTTACGGTTCCCATGGTAGTAAGGATGCCATACGGAGGCGGCATTAAAGCGCTCGAACATCATTCCGAATCTTTAGAGGCAATCTATTCACACATCCAAGGATTAAAAGTCATCATACCCTCATCACCTTTTGATGCAAAGGGACTTTTAACAGCCGCCATCCGCGACCCTGATCCCGTAATTTTCATGGAACCAAAACGCTTATACAGAGCCATCAAACAAGAAGTACCCGAAGAAGAATATTTCATACCAATCGGTAAAGCCGCCACAATACAAGAAGGCAAAGACGTAACTTTAATAGCCTGGGGGGCAATGGTAAGAGAATGCTGGGAGGCATCTCAGTTAGCCCAAAAAGACGGCATCTCATGTGAAATATTAGATCTAAGAACCATTTCCCCGTACGACAGAGAAGCTGTGATAAACGCGGTCAAAAAGACCGGACGCGCCATAATCGCACATGAAGCCGCCGGATCCTTCGGCCCCGGCGGCGAAATCTCCGCCTTCATATCGGAAAACCTCTTCCAAACGTTAAAAGCTCCCGTAAAACGCGTCACCGGCTTCGACATCATCATGCCGCTCCTCCGCAGAGAAGACCTCTACATGCCAAACGAAAACCGCGTCCACTTAGCAATAAAGGAAACACTTCAATAAAGCCCCCTCACCTTAAAGGCGCGCAGCTCCTTTAAGGTATGAGATTGGCGCGAAGCTCCTTTAAGGTCAATTAATCGGCACAGTATCATTCTGCTTTTGAATATCCTTTCCCGTTGCCACTCGATTTCACAGACATCTTTTCCAATTATTGTAGTAGTTTCAGACATTTAGCACACTGTAGTTAAGTTTTTGTTTTGTTAACTGGTATTTCAGGATTGCGTAAATGTTTTGAGTGGAGGCATAAAATGTTTGTTTTTTTTGCACCCTTTTTTCGTTAAAATATTTCAGTGTCTTCAAGTTTAGTTTATTCAATTCAATGAGCGATTCAAACCGTTTTTGTTGATATACTTCTTCTTGATCGATCCGGTGTTTGTTCAACATAAAAATTGGCTCGGTGATAAGCGGGAGGAATCATCCGGTGCTGATAACCATAGAGCTTGCATTGAAGCGTAAACGGATGTGTTTAGGTGCTTCATAATGCATTAAAGGTTTTTCCGACCTTTCCGTCGCTTGATCAATCCCTCCCTCTTCAACACCTTGTACACACCCGTAACGGATACATAAATCCCATATTTATCACGTAAAATAAACCAAATATGCTCCGCGCCCCTGCCTGTACGTTTGCGAATCTTCACAATCAATCTGACCGCTTCTTCGAAATATGCCTTGAGACTTGTTTTCGGCCATCTTGAATATAACTCAAACCTGATCGCCCTAAAATACCCTTTTCCATTTCCGCTCGAGTTAATCGCCAGCCTCTTTCTCCACCGGTGGATTCAATTTAATATTAATCACCTTCCACTCATCACCTTCTTTCACATATTGGAGCATAATCGGCATTCTCGATCCATCGCGCGTCCTGATCGTGCCCCGCGTCGTACCGTAATCACCGCTAATCCTAACCGAATTAAAACTTACACCACTTACTTTTGTTAAAATCAGAAATCGATCCAAAAACATTTCAAACGCTTCCTCGTCAGTAATCATTTTAAATCCTTAATCCACGCCGCAAGCGCGGCAATCTTTTTTGAAAAAGTTCAGTGGTTTTGCCATCGTCGCCCCCAATACATTTCCCTTGTCCCTGGTTTCCGGCAAAGGTTTAATCGGTTCCGTGTAATTTAAATTCGGCATGCGTTTATTTAAAATGATAATAAATAATATCCGATTTTGTCCTGTCATCAATAATTAACGGATCTTCATTGTCAAAACCCAAAACTTCCCACTGATTTTCTTTGAAAATAAGCTGAACATTCACCTGCTCTATCTCGGCATCCGTAACTTTATGTCCGCCCAGTTTAGCAAATCCGTCTTTGACCTGTTTGGTATAAAAAGACAATTTACCTTCGTTCATCATAGCAGGGTTTTCTCTCAAATATTCTTCCATTTCAGCCAGAGTCACATTGTCTCTAAACAGATATGAAGTCAAATAATACGCTTCTTCAAAATTCCCTTTCTCTATTTGATCCATAAAATCGTGCGCTTTTTGTACCGGCTGCCCCGCCTCCAAAAAGGGAATTGCGATTATCATGCCCAAAATAATCACCGTGGCGATAGACAATAAAAAATAATAAAGCAAAAATTTTTTAATGTGCTTTTTCAGATCCTTCATATGAACAATTTATATTTGGGGAAATATTACTATCAATCAACCCAACGTGCAATTATGCAGACCGGATGCTATCATAACCGCGTAAGTTTAGACCTAACAATAATAAAATGGCATACGAGTTTACATTTCCGGACGTTGGAGAAGGCATTCACGAAGGTAAAATCGTAAAATGGCTGGTTCAGGAAGGAGACGAAGTAAAAGCCGACCATCCGCTGACCGAAGTTGAGACCGACAAAGCCATAGTTGAAATACCCTCCCCCAAATCAGGCAAAGTTGTAAAGATTACCCATCAAGAAGGAGACGTCATCAAAGTCGGTGAAGTCTTGGCTATACTGGAAATCGAATCCGAAGAGCAGGGCGGAGAAGAAAAGCCCACTGCCGAATCCGCCCAAAAAGATGAATCGCAAAAACAAGAAAAAACTGAAGAAAAGCGGGAAAGTACAGGTGTGGTCGGATCACTGGAAACAACAGCACCCGAAGTGATGAAAGCACCCGGCATGAACGCGTCCGGAGCTGTATTTGCCAAGCAGCAAGAGCAAAAAAGCGAGCCGGCTCCGGCAGACACGGGGGAAAATCCAGCATCTCCGGAAGCTAAGGCTGAAACAGAAAAAACACCCGCTGAAACAAAACCAGAAAAAGTATCGGAAGAGTCCCAAACCGCCTCCTCCCAAAAAACCAAAGGAATTGGAGTGGTCAAATCCGGACTTAAACAGGTTAAAAAATTCGATTTTTTTGGATATATCGACCGTGCGCCATATTCCGGAATCAGAAAATCTGTGGGTGAACACATGGTTAAATCGATGTATACAATTCCACATGTTACCCACACCGACATGGCCGATGTAACTGAACTCTGGGAACTGCGGGAAAAAGAAAAAGCCGCGGCAAAAAAAGCGGGAACAAAACTTACCTTTCTCCCGTTCTTCGTTAAAGCTGTGACAGCCGCCCTAACGAAACACCCATATTTGAACGCGGAACTAAACGAAGAAGAAGGAGTTATTATTTTGAAGAAATACTACAACATTGGAATCGCAGTTGATACCGAAGACGGCTTAATGGTGCCGGTGATCAAAGGCGCCGACAAAAAGTCGGTAATCGATTTAGCCAAAGAAATTGTCACCCTGGCAGAAAAAGCACGTGAAAAAAAAATCAACCCAATGGACATGAAGGGCGGATCATTCACGATCACCAACATCGGGTCAGCAGGTAGCGGCTGGTTTGCAACCCCCGTAATCCGTTATCCCGAAGCCGCGATTTTGGGCACCGGCATGATTCAGGACATGCCCGTGGCAAAAGACGGCAAAGTGGTAGTCCGTAAGATGCTCCCGCTTTCCGTTGCGTTTGATCATCGCATTCTGGACGGCGCAGAGGCCGCCCGCTTCACAGTCACATTAAAAGAACACCTGGAATATCCCGGATTACTTTTGGTTGAAGAAAAATAAAATACCCCCACCTTAAAGGTTACCTTTAAGGTGGGAAATTAGGCATGAAGTTTATGCACATCAAAGAACACAAAAGTGCAAAACCCTCAACCCCACCTTAAAGGTTACCTTTAAGGTGGGAAGATTTATCTCATTTCCTTCCAATCCTTTGTTGAATATTTTTTTTCGGCCAGTTCCTGCGCGCGCATCATTTCCTGTAAAGTCCATTCCCCCGGTTCCCATTTTTTATTATCTGTGAGCCCCTCAGCCACAGCTTCATACATTTCCTGAAAGCCAATTTCCGGCCTCAGCTTACTGATAGAGGTCACCCTGTCTTCCATTGCCGCTATCATTTTGTCCGAAACCTTATCCCGACCCACAGTTAATAAATTGAACATTTTTTTTACATCCACTTTATACAAAATAGTCCCGTGTTGCAGTAAAACACCGCCTCTTCTAGTCTGCGCGTTACCCGAAATTTTTTTACCGCCTACAAATTCACCGTCATTTGTTGCCGCGTTTTCGGCCATCACAATATCGTTAATCGGTTTAAATTCAGTTTCAATACCAATCTTCCCCAGTCCATTCATAATCCACCCGCAAATAACATGATAAGAATCAATAATTCCTTTTGAAAACATTGATTCCGGAGCAATTACGCTATAAGTAAGTTCACCTTCATAATCGTGAAAGACAGCGCCACCTCCCGTCCTCCTGCGCACAAAATCAACCCCCGCTTTTTCACAAGCTTCCACACTAACCTCGTCATGCAGACTCTGAAAATAACCCACGGAAACAGCGCTGGGGCTCCACCTGTAAAGGCGGATGGTGGGCGGAGCTTCCTTGCTCGCCATCATTTCACTCACCGCTTCATCAATAGCCATGTTTTCATAAGCGTCACGCGTTTCCAGCCCAACGACCCTCCAAATAGACATTAATAAAACTTAACTTCCACCCAAGAAAACCATTTTTTGCCGACTAAAGCAATATCATATATACTCGGTTCATGATTTATCAGGCGTCAAAAAAAGTACAGGGAGGCAAGCTTGTGCGCGTCAAAATTTTGGCCGACGAATACATCAGTGACATCCAGATCAGCGGCGACTTTTTCCTGCATCCCGAAGAAGCCATCACGCACATTGAACACAATTTAAAAAGCCTTCACAAACAAACCTCTTCCGGTGAAATAACCGCCAGAATAGAAGCGGCGCTGGCTAAAAATAACGGTGCTTTTGTAGGCATCATCCCTTCAGATCTAACGGAAATCATACAACAGGCGCTGGCTTCATAAACAGCGCTTATATAACCGCCAACGCCCCACCATCAATTGACTATTTTTTCTTTGTCGATTTTTTGACAGTTTTTTTGGCCGAACCGGCTGTTTTGCGATCTTTTGAAGCAGTCTTCTTTGCCTTTGAAGTGGCTTTTTTTGCCACCGGTTTGACTTTGCTGGCCGCCTTCTTAACAGATCTTTTCGCTTTTACCTGTTTACTTGTTTTCTTTACTTCTTTAGTGGCCTTTTTCATCCCCTTTTTTGCCATACTCGATGCTACTTCGGCACCGTTCATTACTGTCTCTCTTACTTTCTCCCAATCCATCTTAAAAAGTTTTTCCAGCTTCTTTTGCATTTTTGCATCTAATATGCCCGATTTTTTTGCCTGCTGTACAACATTTTCCACAATCGATTCATAATTTTCCCTAAACAAAACACCCGCGTTTTGGACCTTTTCATCTTCTATCGCGTGAAGAATTGTTCCTCTTAAATCCATGTATCTTTCCACCGATTCCTTGGAAACGGTCCCCCAGACTTCACGAACTTTAGGTTCAATTTGCGCACGGGTTTCTTTATAAGTTTTTGCCAGCTCATCGATTCTTTTTTTAGCTTCTTTATCGACATCCTCTTTATGAGTGGCATAATAACCGGCTCCGGCGGCCAGTGCCGCCCCCAACGCCATCGAAAGTAACAACGCGCCGCCTCCGCCTTTCTGTTCCTCCGATGTTTTAGATGTTTTTTTAGCCATATCAAAATTAATTAGTTAATAAACTAATCAATTATAAAACGTATTTATGAAAAGTGCCAGAAAAAGCAAGTACGGATAAACATTTATCCCACTTAATCAGACGATTAAGCCGCTCTTTTTACTTGCTCAATACGCTTATCAATCGCTTTTACAATGTTCCCCCATTCATTGTCGATTTCCGCCAACTCATTATCGGTAGCGGAATTTTGACACGTATCCGCGCCCGCGCCCACGCCCGCGTCCGCGCCAACATTCACACCTACATCCAGATCCCATCCGGCATCAATTTCTGCCATTTCAATCTCATCCAATTCACCGTCTGTAGCCTCACCGAATTTAATTTCCGGATCATCCTCAAGATCTGCCTTTCTCATCAAAACAGGTTCGCCCATTTCGATGGTTGGAGCCTCAAAGAAACCATAAGTACCGCCATCTGCCCCACTGTTATTAGGCGAAAAGTTAGTCGGAACATCATGCGCCGGTCTGTTTGGCTGATCGGGTTGACTATCCAACAAATCAGTGGGAGGCGCTGGAACATCACTGCCCGCCCCTGTTTTTTCCACAATTCCGCGGATCTGAAGCGCGGTTTCCACAAATGTCAGCCATCTGCCGTTTATTTTCAAAGGAATTCTTTCGCCGGCCTTGCCCCCGTTAATATGAATATTGCCGTTTTTACCGATTCCCGCCTGCGCGAATTCTTGCTGGCACTTGTCAAAAAACTCAACATCTTGCGCGTACATTTCTTCATACGGCATGCTCTTGAGTTTAATTTTGCCATTAACATTAACCGGTTTTTTACTGGTCCATGTCCAGCGCGAAGGATTTCCGAATTTTTCAATAGCCGCCTTAAGAGCCTGATGCTCGGGATGGGTTGGAGTCCTTAAAACTTCAAACAGGGTCCCGTTTTCAAGCAGAGGTCTGAATCTTTTTGTCGCGGCGCCGTATTCTCCTCTGTTAAACTTTTCATTCAAATTTTCCTGTATGTTTTTGATTTGTTGACTAGTCAACGCTCCGCTCTGGGCAATAATATTGTGTAATTGCTCAAAATCACCCCTGTTTCCCGGGTGTCTTACAAACGATTCTTCTTCAACCAGTTTTTTAAGTTTCGGGTCATCGCCTGCGATTCTTTCCGGATGAACTGTATAAAGTTTTTCAGCTTCAGTGGCCGGAGTTTTATTTACAGATGTTTGTTTATTGATCTTAACTTCATTCATGTCCTCTGTTTTTTCATTTGACGCGATTTTTATAGGAGGCTTTGAGTCATTATTTTGATTTGATACACTGCTTGCCGCTGTGGGTTCCGTTGCGTCATTACTCCTATCCGCACTCGCGTAAGTAAGTACGCCATATGAAGCCAGCGCCGTTGTAGCCGCGAAAGCAACGCCCGCCGCTATTTTGGCGGCTTTCGATTTTTTGACTCTGTTCCACCAGCTTTTTTCCTCCTTTTCCGTAACATTTTCACTTTCTGTTTTAGGCAACAGAGTGGAAGGTTTTTCTTCGGAAACAGAATCTTCATCGCTTATAGCAATATTGAATGGTTTAACTTTAGGCACGGAGGACAAAGTGTGCAGTGACTTTCCGTCTGATTCAAATTCCAGTCTCCTATTAACCTGTTTAATTGTCGGCCTCCCCGCCGCGGGCATAATTCTTCTCATGCCCCCGACTACAAAAACATCCGTATCCGTATCATCCTCGTTATTTTCCTCAACATCCGGAGCCGGTGTGCTGGCTAGACTTTGACCCGAGGTGTCCTCTTCATCATATATATTTAATAATTTCTTGGCTTCACCTTCATCCGCCTCTGTAGCTTTAATTTGCGTATTCATACTACGTTCCAATTGATGCGGTTCCGAATCAAGGCCTCTTATTGTGGCAGGTATCGGCTCAATTTCACCTGATGCGGTAGGATCATAATAAACACTCTGCTCAGAAGATTCGGGTGGGATACTAAAACTTTTACTTCTGATTTCAGTAAATACCTGTTCAACACATTTTTTTGCTTCGTTATATAGTACAAGGTTTAAGTCTTCTCTATCCTCAATAAAATAAAAACCCAAAAACGCTACATCCCTTAGTTTTTCTCCCGTGTTGGGCTTAAACAGCTGGTCTTTAATAAATAGGCAAACTTTTAATGCGGCGTCGTTGACTTCTTTCTCGTATTTTTCCGTATCGGAACTGTCCAGCTCTGCAATGTTTTTTTTCAAAGATTCAGTTGAAAAAAACGCTCTTGTCACCAATGGAAGATAGTGGCTCATAACTTCCATTGCTTTTTCCGCCATGATTTTTTCAGCAAGTTTTTCAATAATTTTTTCCCAGCTTTCACCACTTTCTGTACTGCTATCCACATATTTATGAAACGCGATTTCTTCAGCTCTTTTCTTCTCATCCACTCCCACCATGCTATAAGCTTTTTTACAAATTGCACTGAATGCGTCCTTGAAAAGATTAAGTTCACGGCTGGTTTTGCCAGCTTCTTCATAAGATTTTTTCAGATCACGTAATTTCTTCAAATATTGCAATTGTGCATAGTCTAAAAAAATCGTTTTGAAAAATCTTAATGCTTGTTTTTCAGTATCAAGAGCTTCAACATTTACATCAACCGGACCTGTGGCCATTGGAGGAGGTGGCAGTGTCGCTCTTTGAGGTGGGTTGGAACTTGAATGCTTTATTTCCGGCATTTGAACTGGCGGCATACCTTGTTGAGTCTGTTTTCGTTCTGCTCTTTTGATAGCGTCTTCAATATTAACCGCGGGGTATTCATGTGTGTCCCCGGACATGTGGGCATCTTCAGTTTCCGCGGATTCTTTAAATGATACTAGCGGTATACGCGGTTTTTTCTGACCATTTTTATCATAAGCAATTTGACCATAAGGCATCGTTTTTTGTCTGTTGTTCTCTCCTGTAGCGCCTTTCGCTTTTATATTCTCAAGAAAAATATGTTCAACACCGAATCTTAAAGCTAAATGAGTAAGTACTGCTTGAACATCATCCAATATCAGATCGTTGATATTTTCTTGTTTTGACGCGCCAATAGATTCAAGATAATCGGCTGTACGACCGGAAGTAACAAATTGTTGCGCGTTAATAAATGCTTCAGTCAAAGTCTGAACAATTGTTGCGTCATCAAGAGAACCCTCGTCTTCAAGTAGCAATTTCAAATGATCAAGAGGAGCTTCCATTTCTTCAAAAAGCGCGGTCGCATAAGTACCGTCATCTATTTTTTTAAAAATACCGCTTCTCAAGGCCATACCAAAAAGACTGTCAACCATATCCGGAGTCAGGGGGTTGTGCCTTTGTCTGTCATTGGCAACACTTGTGATATCTAACGCGAAGTTGTTGTCGGGCGTATTCATGATTTTTTTTTACACTTTATTTATTAACAATTTCTAAATTCCCAGTAAATTAATCATAAAATGGGAAACACTCGTAAGCCAACAATTTATACAGAATATTTACAAATTGTCAAGTTTATTTTTGATCTTTAATTGTCAAAACGTAAGCCCCTTCTTTGGAATCGCCGCTTTCATATACTTATAACGCACTTTAATGGTCATTATTTCAGCATATCCAGTGCTTCATCCACCGTTTTATTCTCTACAGTAATAGCATAAATGGCATTTGTCATTTTTATGGCTTCTTCCAGGGATTTTTGATGAATATTTCTGCCCGTGGCGTTTCCCATTGCTCCGCTTACATGAATTTGTTCATATAGAGTTTTTAAAAATTTTTCATTGTCTGTGGATGAACCGCCGGCGCATACGACCTTGGTTCTTCCCGCCGCCATAATAGCCTCTTTAAACGCTTCCGAATCATTAGCAGCGGTCGATTTCGGATAATTAACTTTAACAAAATCACTTCCAATACAAGCGGCCGTGCCCGTCGCGCCGGCTATCAAGTGGGGATCTTTTTCGTCCATTACAGATTTACCGCGCGGATAAATCCATAAAACAGTAATCAATCCGTATTGATGAGCTTCATAGATCAATCTTGCCGCCTCACTCAACATTTCGGCTTCAAATTCACTCCCCAGATAAATTGTGTACCCTACGCCCGGAATTTTCAATCCACTGTTTTGCTTGAATTCCATAATTTGCTCAATGTCCCACAAACTTTGACTGAGCGGATCTTGCCGGTCGGTTTTTACCAGGTGAGTTTTTGAGTTAACTTTAACCAGATAAGGAACCTCTTTATAATCATTTCCGTACAAAGAAATCAGTCCCAACTGAGTCGCGAAAACACCGATATTAGCCTTTGAAGCAACTTTAAAAAGATGCTCCGGGTCAGCATCATCAATATGATTATCGGATCCAAAAAAATCATCATTCAAATGCTCAACTTTTTGATCCCCCGCAAAAAGCATTAACCTGCCGGATTCTTTAGTGGCTTCCAGATAGTTTTTCACATATTCATTGCGCGTTTCTTTCGGCACATCCATTGGAACATTAACATTGTCGGAGGTCGTCATATTAGTATTGATTAAGGATATTTTGAATATAAGCAAAAGTCGATGCTTACACAACCCCAGGGTTCCCCAACCTTCCCCGTTAGCCGACCAAAAAGGTTGACAAGGGTTATCCTGGCACTCTATAATAGAGAGTGCCAGAACACCTTAAAGGTGAAAATATAATTTAACCCCAATTACTATGAAAATCATCAGATATGGCGAGGGAGGCAGACATCCCAAAAAACTCCGCGACCAAATGCAAAATTTCTTTGAAGATCCTTTTATGGATTTTTTCGATTCAAATCCGCTTATTGAAGGCAGAGGTGTTAATGTTCCCAAAATCGATGTATCGGAAGACTCCAAAGAACTTAAAATCGTTGCCGACATACCCGGATACAAACCCGATGACGTTGAAATTGAACTAAATGAAGGCAGTGTTGTATTAAAGGGTAAAACTCAACAAGAAAACATGGAAGAAGATGAACACTTTTTCCGCAGAGAAAGGTCAACTGGAGAATTCTACCGTGAAATTCCTCTGCCTCCCGATGTGGACGGTGAAAAAGCCGAAGCAAAAGTAAAAAACGGAACATTAACAATCACGGTTCCAAAGACCGGTGAAAAAGAAAAGAAAACTCTAAAAATCAAAGTTGAAGATTAATCCATAATCTTTTAACTATGATCATACTTACTGGTTTTCTATAAGGGCGCCCCGTAAACGGGGCGCCCGTTTTTAATCAATATTCCCCCCTGTTCCGTCCACCTCACATAAAACTTTTGGGCCAAAATCAGTGTAAGCCCATGATCATAAGATTCTCTGATCATATTAGGATGATGTTATGGCGAATTCATTGAAGCGATTAACCCAGATCTTCAAGCAATTGTTCCAGATCGTCTTCATGTTCAACCTCATCTTTCATAATTTCCAGCACAATGCCATAAGTAATATCATCTTTCTCTCTGGTCATATCCACAAGCCTTTTATAAACACCAATGGCGCACTGTTCACCCTTAATATTTTGCTCGACAATTTTCCTTACGGCAAAGTCGGATGGCTCTTCATATTCGCAGTTTTTTAAGCTCGGCCAATCAACCGGATTCAAAACAGGTGTTCCTCCAAGTTGTAAAATTCTATCCGCCAGCATGTCCGCGTGCCTAAGTTCGTCGGCCGCGTGTTCGGTTAATTCCTTAACGGCTTCATCCCTTTCAAGACCGGAAACTACCTTGGAACCGACCCAATATTGATAATAAGCAAGCCATTCGTCGGCCAACGCTTTATTCAAAAGAGTCAGCAATTCGTTTACGTCAACGCCGACAATTTGCAAACCTTTAGTACCCATAAATATATGTTAAGAATAAATTCTAACTTAAGATTATATTCTTTGATTAATAAATGCAAAGTTTGTAATGTGAAAAATTGGCATCAACGTCTAAAGGATAGTATGATGCCGACGTAATCTCCTAAATTCAATAATTATGAAAAAGTATTTAGCGATTCTGTTCTTTTCGGCAGTTTTTTTATCTTCGTGTACACAGGGAATTCAACAGAATGAAAATGAACAAACTCAAGAGCGGAAAGGGCAAAACAAACAAGTAACGGAAAACGGTTATAAATCGGCCGAAAGCACAATTCAAGTCAACCAGACGGAAAATCAAGAAATCATAGTTGAAAGTCCCGCACCGGACCAGACGGTTTCAAGTCCGGTAATGGTAAAGGGCAAGGCGCTCGGCACCTGGTTTTTTGAAGGAGTATTACCGGTTAGCATGGAAGATGCCGATGGTAATCTGCTCTCCGCCGCCCCCGCCAGAGCGCTCGACGACTGGATGACCGAAGATTTTGTCGAATTCGAGGCACAGTTAGATTTTGATTTGGGAAATAACGAAACCGCTGTAATAATCATCAAAAACGACAACCCTTCCGGCATACCCGAAAATGCCAAAAAATTCGAAATTCCGGTAAAATTATAATAAATTCTTGCAAAATTAAACTAACAAGCATACCATGGTTATGGGTATATACCCATAATTAAGAAAAAGCATGCCGAGACCGAAACGATTAAGAAAAATAGCATTCGACCCAACGGTAACATACTTCAAACCGCGCGGCATTCCTTTAAGCGCGCTGAAAGAAGTGGATATCAGTCTGGATGAACTGGAGGCCGTTCGTTTAAAGTACGTGGAAAAAATAAATAACGAACAGGCGTCCAAAGTAATGAAAGTTTCTTCTTCGACTTTTCAAAGACTTATATCTTCGGCTCTACAAAAAATCATCGGCGGCATTGTTAACGGAAAGTCTATAAAAATTCATAAAACAATCAATATTCTTTAACTTAAATTATTATGCCAGGATTTAACGGAATGGGACCGGATGGTGCCGGTCCTCAGTCAGGCAGAGGCTTCGGTCCTTGTGGTCGTGGTCAAAACACAGCGGTTTACGGTCGCGGTAACGGATTTGGACGCGGCTATGGCAGACGCGCGGGTATTTGCAGATGGCAACAGGTTGAGTACACACCTCGGGAAGAAAGGCAAATTCTTGAAGGTGATGTAAAAAATATGGAAGCCATGCTCAAAGATGCCAAAAACCGTCTGGATAAACTCGACAAGTCTCAACAATAACATTTATAGAAATATGAAAATCAAACTTCTTCACAAGCTTTCTGTGTTCGCATGTTTAATTTTTCTATCGATCCCTTTTGGGGGTAATATTGTCGGCGCGCAGGAAGCGGTTAATCCCGAAGCCGAACTGAAAAACGTGGAAATGCACTTTTTCTACGGAAACGGCTGTCCGCACTGCGCCAGAGCGAAACTGTTTTTGGATGAAATAAAGACCAAATATCCCACTTTGAACATTACCGAATACGAAGTATACGGAGACCGACAAAACAACAAGTTGTTTTTGGACATTGCTAAAGCGTTTGATACACAGGTTAGCGGCGTCCCTACAATTTTTATTGATGACAGAGTTATAGTGGGTTTCAGTGATAGCATTGCCTCAAGTTTGGAGTCGGAAATACAAAGATGTGCTGAACAAGGGTGCGCCGATCCCATGTCAAAACTTGATAACGGATCGGAAAATGAAGTGATGCAGATAATAGGTAATTCTTCACCATCCAAAGACCCGAAAAAACAAGAACTGGCTGAACAGTTGACAATTCCCGCCGTAATTGGAGCGGCAGCCGTGGATGCCATCAATCCATGCGCTTTCGCGGTTTTAATCATTTTAATGACAACCATTCTGGCGACAAAAGACAGAAAGCGCGCGCTATGGGCCGGATTGGCCTTTACCGTTTCTATCTATATTTCATATTTGTTAATGGGCGTGGGCCTTTTCTCCGCCATCCAGGCCGCCGCCGTCAGCAGGATTTTTTATATAGTTGTCGCGATACTAGCCATAATAGTCGGACTGTTTAACCTGAAAGATTACTTTTGGTACGGCAAATGGTTTGTCATGGAAGTGCCGATGTCTTGGCGCCCCAAACTTAAATCACTGATCAGGGGCGTTACTTCGGCTCCCGGCGCGTTTCTTATCGGATTCGCGGTAAGTCTGTTTTTACTCCCATGCACTTCCGGACCATATATAGTAATTTTGGGACTTCTTGCCCATGCCACGGAGTGGAGTTATGCAATGGCATTATTGTTACTGTATAACTTCATTTTCATCCTGCCGATGCTGATCATAACCGGAGCAATTTACTTTGGAATCACCACCACCGAAAAAGCGGAAAAATGGAGACAGGGCAAACTCAAAATTCTTCACCTGATTGCGGGAATCATAATCTTGCTTCTCGGTATAGGCATGCTTATCGGAATCTGGCTGGGGTACCTATAAAGAAGATCACGTTCTTGAAATTATCCAAGCCGGGACTATCCAGTCGGTTTTTTGAATGGCGAATTCGGAGCCGACTTGCGCGGCCTCCTGCCCTTCTATGGAAGCAAAGATCACCATACGTCCAGAGCACTGCATTTTGAGCATGCGCGCGTCCACTGCGCGGTAAAAAAACATTTGTTCGTACAGACTTTTGACAACCGGGGGCGTGAGTTCGGCGGGGACAAGGTCTTCTTTGTGGTTGCCGTCGGCGTCCAATATTTGGACCATTTGTTTTTTGAGCGGGTCGTATTTTTGTGTGAACATTATCATTTTTTTAGGTGCAAAAATCCTTTGATTTTTAGTTTTTCCGGCCATGCGGCGCCCAATACCGTTACCAGTGATCCAATCAACCCGGTCAGAAAAATGTAATCCATATTCAAAAGAAAATAATTGTTTGCTATAGTTGATTATGGGTCAAATAATCCATTTATCCAATAATATGGAAGAAGCGGCGGCGCGGATTATTGAAGGCGCGGCGTTTAACGAATACATTCTGCACTTTTATCTGAAGGGAAAAAGACTGTACTGATGAGTGCCAATGGTTCGGCTTGGGTAATGTAAACAATAGCGTGGTTGACATTACCACTCTAAAAAGTTTAATATAATTACTCCTTTAATATTTTCTTATGTCTTTCCCCTCAACAGCACCGGATTCAAGTGAAAACTCGGAAACTCATGATGAAGACAGCGATGTCTTTGAAAGGGATGTTGCAATAGGTAACAAAGCACCCGATTCAAAAGTCTATCGGATTGTGCAAGAGGTTATCCCCCAAAGCGAAGGCAAGGCAGACCACGTCAAAACTTCCGCAATTTTTGATCTTCCCCCGTCAGAAAGAATAAAAGCGGTTCGCGATAAGATGAATAAGGTTCTAAAAGACGATCTCCCCGACTTCGACTTATAAAGTTACATCGGTCTTAAGAGTTTTCTTTGAGTTAAAATAAAATGCGCCAGCATCAGGTGCCATTTAATCGAAGCCACTCCCCCGCTCACCGCTTCATCGGAAAGCGAATAATCACTTTGCATCACCACACCGCTGTGAATAGAGTGTTTGGTATAAAAGTGAGTCAAAAACTGAATGATTTTTAAAGTCTCTTTAATAACGTCGCGAATCATTTCTTTATGATCATCCACGCTTTCGGTAGCCAGCACATTAATCAAACTCTGTAGTTTTTGCTTTAGTCCGTCAAATTTTTCAAAAAATTCATTATCGTTTTCTTTGAATTTTTCCAGATAATTTTCATGTTCAAAAAAATCACGCATCATCGACAAAAAATAACCGCTTTTATCCATAATCAATTGCGCGTTGTCTTCATATTCACCGTAAGAATCCAAAATATGTCCGCTTAATTTATTGATCAAGGACTTTAAATCCACCCCCGCGCTTTCGGCCGATCTTGCCATCGTATCCATAAATTCAGCTGAATAAACTTTTACTCTCTTCGCATCCTCATTACGCTTTTCACTTCTGGCAATGGATTTTATGCCTTTCGATTCAATACCTTTTCTAAGATTTTTTCCCTCGGCAAAAAAAACTTTATACATTTTCCAAAGATCTTCCGTGGTTTTTATGGAGGCGGGCAATCCGCTGGTGGCAGTTGAAATATCCTTTTCCAATCCCAAAGAATGCATTGCTTCATCAATTCTGTTACCAACAAGTATTCTCATGCCAGCTACGGGGTCCCCTCTTTTTTCCAGCTTCTGAAGATTCATTAAAATTCGGGGAATTAAATATGCGCTAAAATAACTTAATTCCGCGTCCGCGGATCCAAGTGGCATATCCAGAATTTTTCTCACGCCGGCGCCGGATTCAATCTGTCTCATTAAAATATCATCATAATCGCCATTTTCCGCGGGTTTAAAATATTTTGGCATGTCCGGCAAATCCGGCATTTCATACGGACTTAAGATCTTGTCGATCTGATTGCAGGCGCAAAAAGTGTCGTAATTGGGAATATTTCGTGAATTCATAAATTTTTTTCTGATACCCTATAATTGCATAAAAATAACAAACGTCAACCCTTCAATGTCCGCACAATATGTTAAGATACCAACAGATTTAAATACGCAATCATGAAAAAAACAATACTTTTTATTTTAATAGAGGGCTCTATAACGAATCTGGTTAGCTAGATCGTTATATTCCTTTTCTTCCTGTCAAAGCTTTTTGTGGAGTATCAACCTCTATCTATTTTTGCCTGCAATTTTTGCAGAATTTTGCCCCTCTGTTCAAGCCTGGCAGCTTCTATCCCCTCATCTACATTTTCCCGCAAAGTGCGCCTGGCTTTGTTAGTAAGCATCCGTTCAGATCTTTCTTTTTTTTGCATTAAATATAATTTTATTATTATAACATGTTTTTACTTGTATTTTAAAAAAAACTACCATAAGCTAAACTCCTTTTATTCTAATCAATGTCAGACAAAGATAATAGAGAAGCAGGGACCCCAGCCCATGAACAATTAACCACCGTGGGGGAGGCGGCAGGTGAACATTCTCAAACCACAGAGCTCAGTCTGGTTCAGGAAAAAATTTTGGACAGTATTAACGATGCGATTTTTGTAATCGATCTTGAAACGTATACGATCATATTAGCTAATGAGGAGGCGCAAACAATTTTCGGCCACGACACGACCGGAAAAAAATGCTACACAATATTAAGAGGTTACAATGCTCCCTGCGAATACTGTACCTACGATCAAGCCGCGCGGTCGCCGGAGAGTGAGTCATGCACGCGATGGGAGTTTCATAATCCCGTAGTCGGGAAAGACTTCTTACTTACTGATAAACACATTACCTGGCCCGGAGGCAGAACATTAAAAGTTGAAAGTGCCCGCGACATTACCGAGCAAAAAGACAGAGAACAGGACCAAAGAATACTATCCGAATGCAAGTCTATTTTTCTTGAATTAAAGGACATAACTGCGATAATGAAAAATGTACTTGAACTACTTATCAAGTTGAAAGATGTTCAAAGGGTTTATTTCTTTAAAAATTATCAGGATCCGGAAGCCGGCACCTGTATGCAACAAATTCTCGAAAACGTTGAGGCGGGGATTCAGCCTCAGATAAGCAATGAATCATTACAGGGTCTACCCTACGGGGAAAAATTTGCCAATCTCCTTGAAACTTTGCAAAGAAGAGAGCCATATTCCCGGACAGCCTCTACAATGGATGAAAACGAAAGATCAATACTACTTGAAGCACAACAAATCCGTTCGGTACTCATACACCCCGTGTTTATGAGGGATAAATTATGGGGTTTCCTGGGTTTCGACAATTGCGAACAAGAACATCAATGGTCGGCGGGCCAAAGAAACATTCTTGCCACCGTATCCGACTATATAGGAAGAAAACTAGTTGAAGACAAATTAGCTAAATCCAACGATTTATTAAAACTGATTGAAGAAAATTCACCCGACCCTGTCTGGTTTATTGATTTTACCGGTGACGAATTAAAGTTTAAATATTTAAGTCCCTCGATTCAGAAGCTTAGGGGCATTTATTCAAGCGAAATAGTGGAGGGAGGTACGAGTTTTGAAGATCTTTATCCTCCCGAATCCGTAAGACTAATTAAAAAAACTCTCCAGGAGGAACTGGAAAGGGATAATAGACCCGGAGTAGATCCGGAAAGACACAGGATCCTAAAACTAGAACTCTTAAAAAATGACGGCAACACAATACCTGTGGAAGTAACATGCAGATTCAGTCGTGATGAAGAGGGTAACATTACAGGTGTCACCGGAAGCACCCGCGATATATCCGAGCGCGAACAGGCTCAGCAAAGAGAAAAAGATCTGCAGGAAAGACTTAGACAGGCTGAAAGGCTGGAAACGATGGGACGGCTCGCCGGAGGAGTAGCCCACGATTTCAATAATCTGCTCACTGTCATTCAAAGCGCCGCGCAATTTATTTTGGAAGAGACCGCAGAAGCTGATAGTGTACACACCGATGCCCAAGATATTATGCAGGCCGGTAAAAGCGCCGCAGAACTTACATCTCAATTGTTGGCGTTTGGCAGACAGCAGACGTTAGAAACCGAGCTGATAGACGTTGGTGAAAAAATTATGCGACTCAACCGTGAGATGCTTCGCAGGTTGATCCCGGAAGACGTTAATATCAATATTGTCGTTCCCAAAGAAGATTATTATATTTGGATCGACAGTAATCAGCTGGAAAGAATTTTGATCAATCTGGTGAAAAATGCCAGCGATGCTATGCCCGATGGCGGCAATGTCACCATTCAGATCTCAAAAACTGCTATAGATCCTTATAACCCGTCCTTGCCACCGGGGCAATACGCTCAAATATCTGTAGCAGACAATGGCCCCGGCATGGAGCCACATATTTTAGATAAAATATTCGAACCTTTCTTTACAACCAAAGCAAGAGGAAAAGGTACTGGACTCGGTCTTGCGTCCGTTTACGGCACGGTCAAACAAAGCGGCGGGAGCATCAATGTCACCAGCACACCTGGCAAAGGAACCAAGTTCACAATGCTCTACCCTCTTGTACCCGAAGTGGAAATACATAAGGGGCAAAAAAGCGAAAATAAAATTGAAAGAAACCACTCTGGAAGCATAGTTTTAATTGAGGATGAACCTGCTGTATTAAAAGCAACAAACAGAGTACTGGAGCGTAGCGGCTACACTGTTTACGCATTTGGCAGTCCCTTGGAAGCACTTAAGTTTTTTCAGGGGGATTCAGAAAAAAAAGAAATATCGCCGGACAATATTGACGCGATTCTTTGCGATATCAAAATGCCGGACATGAACGGCCCCGTACTGGTTGAAAAAATACGCGCGCTATACCCTGATATAGCCGTCATTTTCATGACCGGCTATGCCTATGACGACCACGCATTGGATCACGGCCAAGAAACAATTATCCAAAAACCGTACAGCTTCAACATCATAACCGAAACACTCCAAAGAATAATAAAAGCCCCGCAATAGACATTATTTATGAAGTCAATCAAGCCCGCTTTCCTTTAATGAAAACATGTACTTTAGTTTAATTGGAGCTCTAATCCTGACAGCAGGGAATGACTGGCATAATAAGTATTTTTAAATATCTTCAGTCCAAAAGTAGTTTTGAGATGCCTTCAGCCCTTGCATTTTCCTTTTATATTCACCCATTTTATCTTCTTTGAACTGCTTGGCGTAATAGCGGCCCGCCTTTACACAACCCGCGGATTCAAATTTATAAAAATCTGACTGCATTAAGGATTCATATCCAAGTGTTTTCAGACATTTCCTTAACGAACTAATATAGGGAGTAATATAGTAGCAGTCTTCATATTCATCACCGTCCGGCTTATCAAAAAAATCTCCGGGCAGATTTTTTGCGCTATCCGAATTTTCTATGGCCTTAATGTCATCCAGAGCCATTTCAATCAGATTTTTCAGATTTTGATTATCAGAGGAGTCAGAGTCGGCTGATCGTTCTTTTACAATTGATTCAAGATACATACTAATCGCCCGCAACCTTTGAATATGAAAAAGATCGAGCCACATTGTATCAGTCATTTTTTTGGCCACGCTATAGCCTTCTTCCGTGTATGTATAAATTGCAGATTTAAGAAATTTTTGGCTTTCGGCGATTTTACCCGCGTGCTCTAAAACCACAGCCTGCATTATTTCAAGATCACCTTTCCTTTTAGCGGCGAAAAGAGCTTGCCGCGGAATTTCCATTTGCATAGCCAGTCTCCAGATTTCTGAAAAAGATTTAATAGCGGGGCTGTATATACCAAGAAAAGCCGCCGCGTCCCCTTCTATATCCAGCAGGCTTAATTCCATAATCGGGTGGTTTCTTTTATTCTTGGTTTGCTTTTCCTTGCTCGCGGCGGTGAACTTTTGCCTGAATTTATCCATTGCTGTCCTCACCGTCCAAACGCGTCTGGTCTGATCCGGAGTAAGATCAAGTCCCGAGTAAGCCGCGTCGCCGTCAATCCCGTCATCTACCAAATCATCATAAATATCCTGCAGTTCAATACGGTATTTTAAACGTTCCACTTCCAGCGGCAATTCACCATCACCGTAAGAATCAATAATACTAAGACATTCATCTGTTTGTCTATGAATATACGCGGACCTAAGCGCGTATATTTTTAATTTACCTCCATCAACACCCGCGTCCTGTATTTTCTTAAAGTATTTCACAAGCGCCGCCCTGTCATACTGAAAATACGCCGCGTCAAAACCGGTTTCATATAATTCGTTCATGCCAAAATCTTCGTCCGGAAATTGTTCCTGAATTCTTCCCATTACGGAAATCGCTTCGTGCACTTTTTCCATTTCGCCCACATAATAGCCATGATAAGCCACAGCCTTTAGTGTGCTTATAATAAACTCTTTAAAACCATCGGGCAGTTTTTCACCGTAAGTTAAATTAGTAAGAGCAATTACCATTGTACTCGGCTCTTCGGGACTGGTGTTTTCCTCTGGCTCCAGTTCATCAAGGATCATTGTTGCCACATTGTACCCTTGGGCATAAAGGTTGTTTTCCTTCGCGTCCTTTAGTGTTTTGTTGCCGTAATTCATATAGTCGCTCCAAAAATCGCTCTCGTTCATATATTTATTACGCGCGGCATAATGCATTAAGCTGAATATCTGATCATTCGAAACAAGTTTTAATTTGGCGGCGGCTTTATATACTCTGGTGGCAATATGTTCCCTGCCTTTGTCATCCATGGTATGTTTAAGCACTATATCCCTAAGATTCTCATGCCAGATTCTGTATGATGTTAACGGTTCCATTTCGTCATCACTTTCCCCCGAATAAATAACTTTTTTTTCAGTGACAAGGTATCCCTTCATATGCAGTTCTTGCAAAATACTCCTCGTTTTTTCAGCCGGATAACCAAACGCCAGCTCCATAAATTGTTCAAGATATTCTTTAAATGAATACCGAAAACCCACCAGTGCGAAAGTTTGCAAAACTGTCATACTTTCGGCTGAAAGTTTCATTTTTCCCACTCGCATTCTTTCAAGGTGATAAATAATAATTTCCTGAGCCAGTGATTTGTGCATTTTTTCGCGACCTTTGGGCGTAAGCTCGATTGTTCCTTTATCCGCAATTAGATGTTCCGGTGAGTCCTGTAATCCCTGCAAATAAGAAGTCATTTCAAACGGGGTTCGACATTTGTTGCTAAGTTCCGCTCCCCATTCACCAATGATGCGGTGTTCTCCGGTTTCGGGATTATTCCGTATTCTTTTCATCAAAGGGGAATACAGAATATATTCATCAGCTATCTCTCTATCGGAAAAATCAAGCTTGGGGTTTCCATCCTCCTCCTCAAGGCTTACTGTAGTAACATTACCAACGGAAATCTTCAAATTTTCCTGAGCGGTAGACTCATAGCTGGCTCCGGGTCTTCTTAGTACTGCGGCTTTGGAATAGAAATCCTTGTTAGTTGCTACATTCTCCAATAAATCCATTATGTGACCGTCGGATAAACGATCAATATGGTGGATATCATCAACAATAATAGTAAAGGGACCAAATTCTTCTTCCAGGCACGCCAAAGCTTCCTGACAGAAAACACATACGGTTTCAGGTGATCTATTGGCTTTTGAAAGTTTATCATTTTCGGATCGATCGTTAAAATCAAGTAAAAGGCGCATACCTTGGGGAATTACTTTATCTGCTTCATATCGCGTTTTTATATCCTCTCCCAACTGTGCGGCAAAATCTACCATTGTGAATCCCGTAATATTTCTTCCCGCCGGATCTATGGATATTTTAACCGCGTTTGGCAAATCAGATGTTGTTTCATGAATTATTCTGGATTTTCCCGTACCCGCGCTCCCTTCAATAAAAACCAATCTACAGCTGTTAGTGGGATTCAAAGCCGATTTAATAGCATTACACTCATCCTTATAACCTATAATTTTTTCCGGACCGTTGCCGGAAGCAAACTCGACTCTTTTAACTACATTAATAGGTATAAAACCTCTTTGATTTTCGCCGGACTCAAGCCGGACAAGAGTTTGATCTCTAGTTCCCCTCATATTATCAAGATAGTAATCGGTTGAGTACAAGTCGGGCATTTCTTTTCCCAATAATTGAAAATATGAGTTGCCCCGTAATGTCAGGTAGTTGTCCATAACCAGATCATGCTCGTCAACATTAACAACATTCCCCTTACCAAAAAGCATATGCGCTTTCGAACCGGTCAGTTTTTTAAGAGATGAAGCCCAAATCAGCAGTCTGCCCGCCGATCTTTCCTGGAGCGCAAAAATTACCATATTACCCATTTGATCAAAATCGACCACAAAATCTTTAGACTGAGAAATTACTGCCAGATGGGCTAATACCTCTTTAGCCACTTCTTTATTTGCAAATACATTGGTATTTATTGTCAGATATGAACACGGCCCCAATCTCATATCTTCTCGCAATTTATCAGCCGAATGTTCATCCAAATCCGGTATTAAATTATTATCGATATTATCTTTTGATTCATTACCGCTATCTTGAGGATCTCTAAGGGAAATAGGTACATTTTGAGGATCATCAACAAAATCCAGATACAAAGGATAAGCGTTTCCATTCACAATTATGATCGGAGTATTTTTATGCGAAAGCGATATTTTCAGATTCATCAGTTTGCTGGTTACGCAAGCCAGAGCCCTGAATACAGAAGGGTCGGTCACCATAACCTGCGTCATTCCGAATCTATCCTGAAGACTGCGTAATGGAGGTAAAGTACTAATTCTTTTAACTGATTCATTATATTTTAGTGTATCGATTACCTGGTCATGCTGAACAAGCGGATATTCCACACGCAAAATACGAGCCTGCCCCGGCAATGTGGTGATTTCCGGCAACATGTTTATACTTTTCTCCCGTTTTTTATGGGGGGCCAAAGCGCGTATCACTGAAACGCTTGTAGCTTCTCTTGGATCTGATACTGCGTTCAAAGGCTCATCAACAGGCAGTTTCTCTAAAATATCTCTATCATCAGAATTTTCGATCTCCGGAGCCCCTGTGTCTTCACCGGGAGTTAATTTACTCATTCTCTTAATGTTTATGATAGATCAGCTGTCTTTTTAACTTAAATACCCGTCAAATCCAAGAAAAATACTACTTCATATATTGACAGTATAGCTAATAAGTGTTAGTATATACAGATGTCATTTTACAATTTAACAAAAATAAACATGAAAAATAGTAATGACAAAAAGGATAACAGTTACAGAAACCTGTCACTCTTTATGCTCTTCTGGCTGGGAGTTTTGACCGGTGCTCTGGCCGCCTTAATTTACATGCATGGTCTGGGCGCAAACGATCTGAAATCTAATATATTATATACCCCTGTTGAAAACAGCATTCCAAGCACCTTAAAACCCGGCCCGGTACCTTGGATGCCGTCGTTCAATCTTTGGAATTAATAAAATTAGATACTATTTTTATTCATACTAAACCCCGCTTTAAAGCGGGGTTTAGTTAATGGTCATTTTTTTCTGCCACACCCTCCGGCATATGGGCAACCGGTGCACGGATCATCATTTTTGAAAAATCTTCTAATATGAAAAACAGCAAAAACAATGCAGATCGCCAATATTAAAGAGATTATAATTAAATCGATAAAATTCATATGAGAACTAACTAAATCCTAATAAAAGTCCTCCCTGGTAAACAATAAAAGCCATCAACCAGGCGATACACGTTGTGTATACAACCATAATAAGCGGCCATTTCCATGAATTTAGTTCTCTTTTCACCACTGCCAAAACTGCCATGCAAGGAACATACAACAAAACAAAAACCATAAATGCATAAGCTGAAAGTGGTGTAAAGTCATTCTGCAAAGCATTACTCAAAGAGTGGATACCTTCATCACTTTCAATTTCATCCACTCCATAAAGCGTGCCAAAAGACCCCACTACCACTTCTTTGGCCACAAATCCAAAAATTAAAGCAACCGAAGACTGCCAGTTACCAAAACCGAGCGGCTCAAACACCGGTGACACAGCCTGCCCCATTTGTCCCGCGTAACTATCAGCCGATCCATAATCAACCCCGTAAGGGAAGCTTGCCAGCGCCCAGATAATAATGGAAAAAACAAGAATAATGCTCCCGGCTTTTTTGATAAAAATCCAAATTTTTTCCCATACATGAATTAAAGTACCGCTCAAAGAAGGCCAGCGATAAGGCGGGAGTTCAATAACAAAAGGCGAAGACAAACGTTGTGAAAAAATCTTTTTAAAAATCAGCCCCATAATAATGGCTATTATCACTCCTCCAAAATAAAGGGAAAAAATCACCCATCCTCGGTGTGCGGAAAAAAAAGCACCCGCGAATAAGGCATAAACGGGCAAGCGAGCCCCACAGGACATAAATGGGTTGATAAGGATTGTAAGCAACCTGTCTTTTTTAGTTTCAAGAGTCCGTGTCGCCATAATTCCCGGCACGTTACAACCAAAACCCAACACCAAAGGTAAAAAAGCTTTCCCGTGCAGACCTATCTTGTGCATCAACTTATCCATCACATAAGCCACCCTGGCCATGTATCCGGAATCTTCCAGCACCGCGATAATCAAAAATAAAATTCCGATAATAGGAACAAAAACAAGAATGCCGCCAACTCCGCCGATAATCCCGTCAACCACCAAAGAAACAAACCATTCGGGCATATTTAATCCCGCTAACAGAGAAACCCCGCGCCCCCCCACATATTCAAAAAAAGATTCAATCCACCCCATCAAAGGCTCCGACAAACTGAAAGTAGCCTGGAACATCAGCCAGCTAACCGCCAAAAAAACCGGGATCCCCAAAAATTTATTTGTCAAAACACGGTCCGCTTTATCCGAGACACTTTTTTCCGTGCAATCCTTTTCGCTGTATTCAACGGTTTCTTTGCATAAACCCTTAATAAACCCGTAGCGCACATTGGCCAGAATATTATGAATATCTTTGTTATAAATCTGTTCCAGGTGAGCCCTGCTCTTCGCCACTTCCATTTTTAAATCAGGATAAAAAGCTTTTTGCGTAAAATTTTGTTCCACTCGCAAATCACCTTCCAGCATCTTCAAAGAAACCCAGTTTAATTCATTATGTTTAATACTTTTCTCTTTTGATTGAATAAAATCCTTGATTTTTGCAAGTTCATCTTCAACCTCTTTCCCGTAGGTCATCTTAACTTTGGAAACAGTTTTTTTTGCGGACTGTTCGGCGATCACATCCAACAGTTTTCCTATTCCTTTCTTATGCTTGGCGTCAATCATCACTACCGGAATATTCAAAAGTACCGATAATTTTTCAACGTAAATTTTGACTTTCTTTTTATCCGCCAAATCAACCATGTTCAAAGCCAGCACCAGTGGCACATGAAGTTCAATCAATTGCAAAGTCATAAATAAGTTTCTTTCCAGATTCTGGGAATCAAGAATCTGAACCACAACATCCGGTTTAACCCCCAAAATAAATTCCGTGGTAATCAATTCTTCTTCCGTAAAGGCGGTTAGGCTGTAAGACCCCGGCAGATCAACAAGCTTAATTATTTTACTATTATGAGAAAATTCACCCTCTTTTTTTTCCACCGTTTTTCCCGGCCAGTTACCGGTGTGTTGCCTTGCGCCGGTTAAAGCATTAAATAAAGTAGATTTCCCCGTATTGGGATTACCCGTCAATCCGATAACTAGTTCATTTTTTTTCCGCATAAATTTTTTCAGCTTCGCCGCGACCCAGAGCGATTTTAGAATGTAACACCTGTATGACAATTGGGCCGAAATTGTCATTTTTGATAATTCGGACTTCACTACCTTCAAAAAGACCCAGGTCGCACAGTCTTCTGGAAAAATTTCTTCCGCAATTAATGCCTTTAATAACTACCAGGTCGTTTTGCTTAAATTGGGATAACACTTCTTTTACCATCTAATTGATATTAGGAATTTTGTGGCCACATGGACAATACTGCGGCTTATTAAGTAGCGCCGATATTTTGACCGCCAGTTCGTCGGAAACGGCGTGTTCAAGTTTGTGGGCTTCCTGATGGAGCTGGTTTTCATCGTAATGCAAAACTTCTTTCAGAAACAGCTCGATTACCCTGTGCTTATAAGTTAGTTTTCTGGCCTCTTTAAATCCTTTCAGGCTCAAGGAAATTTTAGAATAGGGCGACATTATTATTAATTTTTGTTTTTTTAGTTTCTTTAGCATTTCAGAAACAGCCGGTTTGGAAACACCAAGATATTTGGCAATATCGACAGATTTAACATTTGTATTATCCGTCTCATTCAAACAAAAAACCGCACGCAAATAATCTTCCCTGCTTATTGAGTTCATGAACTTAAGTTAAGTCCGCCTAACTTTACTCTTGTTAAACAAAGAAATCAAGACAGATTGCAAAAAGAAAAACTTTCACGCCGGCTACTAAAAAGGCCCAAAAAAACTTGAATGTGAGGAAGCACTATATCCAGTGAAGGACGGGCGGAAAGTATAGTAAATTAAAACGGCATCAAGGCTACATGGAGCTACAAGAAAAGAATATTACGTACAAATCCTGCAACAATTTTTTTTCTTCGACCCTCTAAGGTACAAAAATACATAAGGAAAAATCCAAAAGTGATATGACGGTCGCATTTTTGAAAGCACTAAATTTACCCAAAATTATGAAGAGCCTCTTTGCCCATCGGATAAACATTAAATCCAATATTAAAACATTTTTCGCTATCCACAATATTCCTACCATCAAACAAAAAAGCAGGTTTTATCATTGAATCAAATATTTTTTGATAATCCAAATCTTTATAAAGCTCCCATTCTGTTAATACGGCAATCGCATGGCAACCCTCCGCCGCTTCGTAAGGATCCAAAATAAATTTCACTTTTTCACCATAATCAGAAAGATCACGTTTCGCATTTTCCAGCGCTTTCGGATCGGAAATAACTAACTCAACATTTTCCTCAAGCAACCTTTTTGCAATATAATAAGCGGGGCTTTCACGAGTATCACCGGTATTTGCCTTAAAAGCAAACCCCAGTAAACATATTTTTTTGCCCGCCAGCGTATTGAACATCGCATTCAAAATGTTCGTCACAAACCTGTGCTGTTGGAAAGTATTTATTTTAATGACACCTTCCCAATAATCCGCGACCTCATTCAGCCCATAATGACGACACAAATAAACCAAATTCAATATATCTTTTGTAAAACAAGATCCGCCAAAACCCACACCCGCATTCAAAAAACGGCTTCCAATACGGCTGTCGGCACCAACGGCTCTTGCGACCTCTTCAATATCCGCGCCGGTGTTTTCGCATAATGCAGAGATTGAGTTAATCGAAGACACGCGTTGCGCCAGAAAAGCATTTGCTACCAGTTTTGATAATTCACTGCTCCAAAGATTTGAAACAATAATTTTTTCAAAAGGTATCCATCTGGCATAAAGATCTTTTAGGAGAGCACAGGCCTCCAATCCTTTTTCAGAATTATCGCAACCAATAAGCACCCTGTCGGGGAATTCCAGATCATTAATAGCCGTGCCTTCTGCCAAGAATTCAGGATTTGATAAAACCTCAAACTTAATATCACTTTTCGAAGTACTGAATATTCTTTGCATGGCCAGAGCCGTCCTGACCGGCAAAGTACTCTTTTCAATAACAATTTTGGATGTTTTTGCGTATTTAAGAATAGTTCTCGCGGTTTTCTCCACATTTTGCAGATCGGAAGCCATGCCCGCACCAACCCCAAACGTTTTAGTCGGAGTATTAACACTGACAAAAATAATATCATTTTCCTCTATCAGCCTTGGAATATCAGTATCAAAAAAAAGATTTCTACCCCGGGTTTCCTTAACAATTTCATCAAGACCGGGTTCATAAATAGGAAGATTATCGCTATTCCAGGCCGCAATTCTATCTCCATTAATATCAGTCACAGTTATAATATGGTCGGGACATTTATAAGCAATCATCGCCATAGTGGGGCCACCAACATAGCCGGCACCGATACAAAGAATTTTTTTGGTTCTAACCCCTTCCATATTAAAAAATATTAAACTTATACGCTATTTAACTAAATCCTTAAAGTAATTAATAGTAAGATTCAGCCCCTGTTCCGGCTCAATTTCAGGCTTCCATTTAAGCATATTTTCAGCCAAAGAAATATCCGGTTTGCGTTGAACGGGATCATCTTCAGGTAAATGCAGATAAACAACTTTGGAATAACTCCGAGTTAATTTTATTATCAAACTCGCCAAATCCAAAATGGAAAATTCACTTGTATTCCCCAAATTGACAGGACCAAAAAACTCATCAGGCCCATCCATCATTTTCACCATCCCTTCAATCAAATCCGAAACAAAACAAAAAGATCTCGTCTGAGAACCATCCCCAAAAACGGTAATATCCTCATTTCGAAGAGCCTTAACGATAAAATTACTGACAACGCGTCCATCATCAACAGCCATTCTCGGACCATACGTATTGAAAATACGAACTATTTTGGAATTGACTTTGTTTTGACGTCTATAGTCCATCATCAAACATTCAGCCGCCCTTTTCCCCTCATCATAACAGCTTCGAACACCAATCGGATTAACCTTTCCCCAGTAGTCCTCTGTTTGCGGATGTACTTCCGGATCACCATAGACTTCAGAGGTTGAAGCTTGAAGAATTTTGGCGCCGGTTTTTTTCGCCAAATCCAACATATTCACAGCACCCGTAAAACTGGTTTTGATTGTACGAACAGGATCAGACTGATAATGAATTGGAGAAGCTGGGCACGCCAAATTATATATCTCATCCACTTCAACAAAAATTGGAATAATTACATCATGTTCCAACATCTCAAAATCAGAATTCAGAAACAAATGAGCAACATTCGCCTTACTCCCGGTATAAAAATTATCTAGACAAACCACTTTACAACCCTTACTCAACAATTTCTCGCAAAGATGTGAACCCAAAAACCCCGCGCCACCCGTAACTAAAACTTTCTTTTTCATAAAACAACCTGAAAAATCATCAACTACCGATTGAACCATACTCTAAATTATTTCCGAAATCCACATCCTAAACATCATATGGGTCTCAGGAAGGTGATAATCTTTAGTGTTCAAAAACACAAACAAATACACTAAAATAAACACAATAATAAATAAAATTGATACTCAATAAAACATCTATCATCAAGGCAATAAGCAAGTGGAACATCACCGATCTGCACAAATCCCTGGTAGTATTTATTTCGTCCTTCATCGTTTATATTCTGACTCTTTACCCTACCGTAGGTACCGAAGATTCAGGTGAACTAATTACTGCGGCGGCAACGCTCGATATCGCCCATCCCTCCGGATACCCCTTGCATACGCTTTTGGGAAAACTTTTTACAATAATCATTCCATTCGGGAATATTGGGTGGAGGGTTAACCTGATGTCCGCCTTTTTCGCGGCCGCTACAGTAATGGTTTTATATTTGGTATTAAAAAAAATCTTAAAAAATGATGCTATAGCGATTTCTACAAGCCTTTTTTTCGCCTTTTCAGACATTTTCTGGTCGCAGTCCATCCGTACGGAAATTTACACACTGAACTCCTTTTTTCTAATTTTAATAATATTTTTATTAGTACTTTGGGACAAGGAACAACGCAATAAATATCTTTACCTGACAGCACTTGTCTTTGGCTTGAGTTTATCAAACAGCCATCAAATTTTTCTGGCCGCACCGCCAATCTTTTTATTCATAATTTTGAGGAACTGGCGAGCCATCATCAGCCCCAAAATACTGGCAATTTGCACCCTCCTCCTCATTATTGGCCTATCAGTAAATCTTTATTTGCCAATCCGGTCATCACTTGGCCCTTATTATAATCCCGCGATATCAAATCGCGAAGCCCTTAATACTCCGGCAAAGTTTATCAACTTTATCAACAGAAAATCATTTGGAGGAACAATTAATATCAGCCGTTCGAAACCATCGGAAACCGATCAAGGCATAATGCCCCCATGGTTAATCAGCATTAAAGACACGATCGGAAACTACGCGCAAAAATGGGCGGTTAATAACCAAAACGGACTGATAATTTACATGCACAAGCTATGTCAACAATTGTTGTATCTTCCTATAATTCTCTTTTTACTTGGCGTCTACTATTTGTTTAAGAATTACAAAAAAATAAACTATCTGCTTCTTGGACTTTTTGCATTCTTTTCAACAATCCAGCTTATTATCATACCCTTTCATTCGGAAATGATTCCAATATTTGCTTTTAGTGCACGACCATTTCTCATACCGGCTACGCTCTTACTTTTAATTTTTAGTGCCGCGGGAATTAAGTTAATTTATGAAAAAATCAAACATAGAGCCATAAAAATAGTTGTTTACATATTGTTAACTCTTTTACCCATATTAACATTTTCTCTCAACTATTATTCCAATAATGAAAGCGGGAACTACCTGGCGTATGATTTTAGCCGCAATCTGCTCGAAAGTGTTCCTAAAAATGGATACCTTATAAGTAAAGGGCAAGATAATATTACATTCACGCTTTATTACCTCCGAAAAGTTGAAAATATCCGACCTGATATTGAACTTAAACAAGATCCTCGCGGACCGGACATAAACCAACAATATATCGAAAATAAATTGAAAAAAGAAAATCGCAAAATGCTGTTCATTGATCTTGTCCCTAACAATTTTCGAGACATGAATCTGACACCCTATAACTTTGTCTTAATGTACAGTCAAGATTCCACCCCTCCACCGGATCCTGCGGGAGAGTTTAAAATGCGAGGTTTAAGAGACAATATGGATTGGATGAATGAAGAAGTAAAATGCCTTTATTATTTTAAAATGGCTATGAAAGAAGAAGATAAACAAAAAGCAAATGAATGGTATGCCAAAATAGAAAATGAAATCATCGAACATGATGCGCTTGTGGAATTTATTCGTGATTACCACGATTACCAAAATAAAATAGCAAACTAACTTACCAATAATTGAAAAACTATTCGGCGGTTATTGCCATTCCAACCTACAATGAAGCTCAAAACGTGAAGATTCTAATTAAAAAGTTGGAAAAAGTTTTCATAACATCACCCGACTGGAACTTTAGCATTGTTATTGTTGATGATGAGTCACCAGATAAAACAGCTGATATTATTAGGAAGTTGCAAACAACTAACCCAAATCTTTATCTAATAAGTGGGACAAAAAAAGGGATAGGAACCGCATATACCCGCGGATTTGAATATATTCTGAAAAACCATAAACCTGACTTTATTTTTCAAATGGATGCTGATTTACAGCATAATCCTGACGACATACCCCGTTTTCTGGAAAAAACGAAACAGGGTTATGAATTCATTATTGGTTCGCGCTATGTGGCAGGTGGAGACTATCCCGACTGGAGTTTTAAAAGAAAACTTTATTCATGGGGCGCAAACTTGATCGCAAGATACATAGCCGGTATCTACAATATTAATGATTGCACAAGCGGATTCAGATGTATTTCCGCTGAGTTTTTAAGAAGTTTTAGGCTTAAATCGCTTAAAGCCGATGGTTATGCGTTTCAAATGAGCCTATTGCATGCCGCGAGCAAGAGAAAAATCAAGATTATAGAAATTCCCATACTCTTTCCAAATCGCACAAAAGGAATTTCCAAACTGGGCCGCAAAGACATAAGAGAATTTTTTTTGAACGCCATCTGGCTTCGCTTCAAGAAATACAGCAGCAATTAGCGCGGCAGTTCAAAAAACAGTCGAACAAAATTCCCAAATCAAACTTATCTACCTTTAAATAATCCGGAACCGGTACTGACACCAGGGCCATCAAAACATCAAAACTGCACAAAATTCCAATAGAGTTAATCATTTGCAGTTTTACTTATATCACTTATTTCTTTTGGATTTTTCCTCAAACCTTTATACTAAAAAAGTTATGATTATCAGATATTCGATCAATGAATTCTAATATTCTCAAAATCAGTATCGGTATCCCCGCCTACAATGAAGAGGCAAACATAGAACATCTTCTAAACGCACTTAAAAACCAAAAACTAAACAAAGTCCAAATAACGGAAATTATTGTCATCGCCTCCGGTTGCACGGACAACACAGTCAAAATTGTTAACAAATTTAAATCACCTGTCCGGCTGATAACAGAAAAAGAACGTTCCGGGAAATCAACGGCGGTTAACCTATTCATCAATGCAGCCAAAGAGGATATTTTGGTATTGGAAAGCGCAGACACCATTCCGGCACCGGAAACGATCGAGGCGCTTTGCCTGCCATTCATCGATTCATCATTCTCAGACGGTCACCAGGCAGTGGGGCTTACCGGCGCTCACCCCGTCCCCACCAATGATCACATGAATTTCATCGGATTCTGCGTCAAAACCATGTGGGACATCCACCACCAAATCGCCATGCAAAAACCCAAATGTGGAGAGCTGATAGCTTTCAGGAAAGATTTTTCCGACTCAGCCAATAATCTCAGAACAATAATTACAGGAATTCCCGATAAGAGCGCGGTAGATGAAGCAAGTATTGAAGCCGAAATACGCAAACATAATTTAAAAATAGTCTACGTAAACGATGCCATTGTTTATAACAAAGGTCCCGAAACCATCAAAGAATTCATCTCCCAACGCCGCCGCATCAGCGCCGCCCACTTTTGGCTTCGAAAGAACCACACCCACAAACCATCAACCGCCAGCAAGCGTACAGCATTGCGCTACACACTCCAACGATTCACCTGGAACCCAAAAAACAACCTCCAACTTATCGGCATGATGATGATGGAAATCTACGCCAAGATCCTCGGCCGTTACGACTACTACATAAAAAAACACGACCACAGAGTCTGGCAAAGAATCGAAACAAGTAAGAATCCACAACTTTAAAGAAAAATTAATGGTGCCAGCCAAAAATCCACCGGTCCAAATAATCATCCTAAACTACAACAGTTTCAATGACACTATTGAATGTGTAAAATCAATAATCAAAAACGAAATTAAAACACCATATCAACTCACGATTATCGACAACGGTTCCAATAACTTTGATGAAAAAAAAATAAACAAAATCTCCACCAATATTCAGATAATTAAATCAAAAACCAATCTTGGTTACGCCGGAGGAATCAATTTGGGCATAAGAAGTATTCTCTCAACTAATACTGACCATATTCTACTCCTAAACAATGACACAATAGTAGAAAAAAACTTTCTTACTGAGCTGGTTAATACGGCTTCTCAGAACTCTTCCATCGGGATCGTCGGACCGCTAATTACCTATTACAGCAACCCTGGGTTAATTTGGTTTGCTGGCGGATTATTTAACAAATACACAACTCTTACCCGCCACAAGGACATGAATAAAGACAAACAAAAGTATGCAAACACTACACCATTCGAAACGAAATTCATTTCCGGTTGCTGTATGCTGATAAAAACGGATTTATTAAAAAAAATCGGCCTCTTTGACAAGTCCTATTTTCTCTACAACGAAGATTTGGACTTTTGCTATAAAACGGCTCAAGAGGGATATATAATGCTCATCAACCCCAAAAGCGAAATCCGCCACAAAATATCGGCCAGCTCATCCGACCAAAAAAACACTACCTGCGACCCCCATCAATTTTCAAAAACAAAAGCCTACTATTGGTCCAGAAGTGATATGATATTCATCAAAAAAAACCTAAAAGGCGTCCCTCGATTAACTGCAACAATATCAATCTTTCTTATTAAATACCCCTATTTCATTCTCTATCTTTTATCGCAAAAAAAATATCCCGAACTAAAAGAATACTTCCGTGGAATACTTGGCGGAATAAAATATAAAATTTTTTAATGCACATTTTGCACTTTGACCTAGATGATTTAGAAAATCCACTCGCCGGCGGACAATGCGTACGAACATATGAAATTAATCGACGCTTAGCCAAGAAAGGCCATGATATCACTGTAATAACTTCCAAATACAAAGGATCAAGAAATCTTACTAAAAATGGAATTAAATACGTTAGAGTGGGTTTTTCCAATGGGCCTTTAAGATATATTTCGTATTTTTTAATAATCCCATATCTCATTTTTAAACATCGGCCCGATCTTATTATTGAAGATACAATCCCCCCATTTACATTTGGTTTTAGCCAAATATACACAAAGATCCCGGTCATAGCTTCTGTACAAAGTTTCCATGCTTCATATGCCTCCAAAGTGCATCATTTCCCTTTTTGGATTCTTGAGAAATATGGAGCAAAAACATATAAAAATTTCATAGTACTTACGGATAATATGAAAAATAAATTGGCTAAATTGAATAAAAAAGCAAAAATTGCCGTTATTCCAAACGGGATAAACGGCGTTCCTTCCTTTTCCAGAACACACAAAAACTACCTACTATATTTAGGAAGAATTGATTATTACGAGAAAGGGCTGGATCTCCTTGTTAATTCAATGAAAATTATAAAAAACCAATTACCTGGTTTAAAACTAAAAATAGCAGGTGACGGCAAAGATCGTGAATTCTTAGTTAATTTGTTAAAAAAAGAAAAGCTCGATAACGTCGAATATATAGGTAAAATTAATGGCTCTTTAAAAGAAAAAACACTATCTGAATGTTTTTTACTGATTCAACCTTCAAGACTTGAAACATTTGGACTTACCATACTGGAAGCGGCCGCATACGGGAAACCATGTGTTTGCTATTATATTGATAATTTCGAATATGTAAGCAACAAAACTATTGGCCTTCAGGTCGAAAAGTTTAATAGTAATAAATTTGCCGACGCCATTATCAAACTAATATCCTCTGAAAAAACTTATGCAAACTTAAGTAAAAACGCATACAAATGGGCCGCAACTCACCGTTGGGATAATATAGCGACTGATCAAGAAAATTTTTACAGAAGTGTGCTTAATTCTAAATCCAAACAATGAGTGAAATAAAGCAAATACTGCATATAACCAAAAAAAATTTCTATTATATCTTATCGGCAGAGGTTTTAATCCGGTTTTTGACTTTTTTACTTACCGTATACATTGCACAAAGTTACGGACCAAAAGGCTTTGGTATATATGCATTAGCCCTTGTAGTTGCCGGTCTACTGGATATCATTTTTCAGATGGGAATAAGTTTGGTCTATGTTCAAAGAGTTGCCGCGAACAAGGAAGAAACGCTAAAACAAATCAGAATTTTTCTTCCACTAAAAATTATTTTAAGTTTACTCACCTTAATAAGCTCATTTCTGGTTGTCGTATTACTAAATAAAAATGAGGATGTTTCAATGGCGATAATACTTGGAACTGTTTACATCAGCATTAATTCCATTTGTACATTTCTTTGGTCAATTTTTGATGCCCGGCTGGAGATGAAATATTCCGCGTTTTTTAAAATTTTTGAATTCGCAATTTTATTTATTAGCGGGTCATTAATGATTTACTTTGCACAGCCGATTCAATACATATTTTATGCATATATTTTGGCTGTAATAGTTACCACCATAACTACATACCTGGTAATTAACCACAAAATATCAGGGATTCATTTTAATTTTGACTTCAAAGAGTGGAGGAAGATCATCTCGGAAGGCTGGCCGATAACGGCTGCAGGAGCGTTTATCCTCGTTTACAATTATCTGGATACAATAATCATCTCAATAATGAGAGGAGAGGAGCTGGTTGGAATTTATCAAGCTCCATACAAAATAACCGGCACGTTATTCATTATTTCCGCACTAATCAACCAAGCCTATTTCCCCTCACTTATTATAACCAAGGCACAAGACGAAAAACATCTATCGCATGTTTTTGAAAAAGCCGTCCAATATATGTTATTTTGGAGTTTACCCATAACATTTGGCGCATTTTTACTCAGTGACAAAATTATCCTATTTGTTTTTGGCGACAAATACATCGGCAGTATTCCAGTTTTCAATATACTAATTTGGACATGCATATTATATTTTCTGAGTTCAGCATTGGTAAGTCTTTTATTTGCATTGAAACAGCAAAAAAAGACGGTAAAAATATTTTTTCTTGGAGCTTTACTCAACACTGTTTCCAATATATATATAATACCCTTATATGGCATTGTAGGGGCAGCCGGCACGACAATCATCACTGAAATAATTGTCTTAATCGGTATTTACATTCTGGCTCGTAAAAGTCTTAAATTCAAAATTCTAAAGCATATTGTGAATCCCGCGATAGCAACATTTGCCATGTCAATAATAGTCTCTTTCATCAATCTTGAAAGTTTGGCATTAACAATAACAATCGGCGCAACGACCTATTTTGGAACATATTTCATTATTTCTTATGTTTCCAATATCATTAAAACAAAACCCCAAAAGATATAACCGCAATAATAAAGAAAACCCCATTGTAATGAAAAATAAAATATCCATTCTGCTACCGGCATATAATCGCCCTGAATACTTAAAAAAAACCATAAGCAGTATCCTTCAACAATCCTATTCCAATTTTGAATTAATTATTTCTGATGATAAATCTCCAGTTAATCTTACAAATGTAGTTAAAAACTTCAAAGATAAAAGAATTAGTTTTTATAGACAAAAAAACAACCTGGGTTTTATAAAAAACTGGAATTTCTGCATCAAGAAATCGAAAGGTGAATACATTAAAATTGTGGGAGATGACGATATTCTGCTCAAAGAATGTCTCAAAAAAGAACTTGGCATCATGCAAAAAAGTCCCAATATAGACTTATTATTTTCCAATTATATAACTATCGATCAAAAAGGGAGGTTAATCAACAACACTCGTCACAATATTAACACATACAGATTATTCGACCATGATCAGATCGAAAACGGTTTCGATCTGATAAAAAACTACTTCATGGGCAAAAGACTAATTGGTCTTCCGACAGCAGTCTTATTTAAAAAATCCCTACTCTCAAAGACCGGACTATTCGACGAAAATATTGGTTGCCCCGTCGATGTGGATATGTGGTTGAGGATGGCTCAATTTACAGATATATACTATGCGGACTCTGTATTTGTTAAAATGCGCTGGCACGGCAATAATCTTTCAAAAGCATTAACACAAGGCCCAACTCTCTACAAAGCCGACTTCAACGTTTTGTACAAACACTACGGATCCATTAAAAAAAGGCTGACCTTTATGGAAAAAAACAAAATATTCAATATTTACTCAAGAAAAATATTAGGTCGCATCAAGGATAATTTAAAAAACATTAAATATATCAAGCCGTACTTAAGGGACTTAAAAGCCTTATTTATACTTATCTATAAATAGAAACCATGAAAAAAAATCGTCTATTTCCTTATAATCTTAACATATTTAATATATTTATGTATTTCCTATAAAAATATATTGATAAAATAATTAGGGCATTTAACAGTTTATTATTTTACATGAATCCATTAGTAAGCGTCATCATCCCGGCATGGAATGCGGAGAAATTGATCAAAGAAACCATTGAATCAGCCCTAAATCAAACTTATCCGAACATCGAGATTATTGTAGTAGATGATGGTTCAACCGATGACACGGCAGAAGTTGTCAAGTCCATAAAGGATCCGCGTATCACATATCACTACCAAGAAAACACTGGGTTACCAGCTTGCGGCAGAAATAAAGGGGCCAAACTTGCAAAAGGAGAATATCTGGCGTTTCTTGATAGTGATGACATTTGGCTTCCCCAAAAAATAGCAAGACAGATGAAAATAATGGAAGAAAATCCAAATACCGCGCTTGTCTCCACGAATTGCTGGTATATCATTGTAGATAAAAAAACAAGCATCTCTGCGATCAGTAAAATCAAGAGTGGATACCTCACAAACTCAACATGCTTTCCGAAAAATGCAATGATAAACTCCACAGTCCTTATTAAAAAAAATATATTAGATCAGATTGGAGGACACAACGAAAGCCCTGCGATGAGGGCAAGCGAAGATTATGATCTATTTAGCAGAATATTCCTAAAATACCCGTGCTATTTTCTAAATGAATATTTAGCTTATTACAGGACAGGATTACCATCAATTTCGGGGAACAAGGCACAAATGATACAAAGGGACTTAAAACACTATTATGAATATTTTCTTTCATACGGACTACCTGAAAAAATTAACAAAAAAAGATATTCATATCTAACTCTGGAGCGCGCTTTTAACCAGCTGGAATCTGGGGAAAAATCATGGAGCAAAACACTAAGAAAATCTGTAAGCTTAAGCCCTAGTGCTTATGGTCTGATTAGATATGGATTCTCATTTTTACCAACTCATTTTGCCGCTTATCTAAACCGAATAAAAAACCGCAAATGGCACTCATTCAATAATTAAAACCACATATGTTCATCAAAAAAGTACCTCAAAAATTTGGATATGGAATGAAATTAGCATTAAACAAACTGGGAAGAGATAAGAAATGCAATATTTGCAAAAATACTTTTTATCAATTTTCAAAATATGACGGAGGTAAAGAAAAACATGTGTCTGCATTTGTTAAAAAATTGGCAATGATAGACAGTGATTTCGACAATTTTTATTGTATGTATTGTGATTCATTCGACAGGGAAAGACACCTATTTTTGTTCTTTGATGCCCTTAAGATGTGGGAATTATTTAAAGAAGCCGAAGTAATCCACTTCGCACCGGAAAAAAATCTATCGGAAAAAATTAGAACTATCTCTCCCAAAAAATACATTACTGCGGATCTGGATGTTTACGAAGACAATATGGAAAAAATTGATATTACAAAAATACCATATGCTGAAAACACATTTGATATTTTGCTTTGCAATCATGTACTTGAGCACGTTCCGGATTATACGTCAGCGATAACTGAATTATACAGAATAATTAAACCTGGAGGGACCGCAATCATTCAAATACCCTATTCTGAAGTATTAAATAAACATTTCGAAGAAACTTCATTTACGAAGGAAGATGAGAGAAAATTCTTCTTTGGACAGGAAGACCATGTAAGAATTTTTAGCAAAAAACATTTTCTGAAAGACCTTCAAAATGCAGGGTTCAAACTAAATATAATAAAAAGCACTGATATTTTTCGAAAAGATATTGCGCAAAGATTTGGGTTCAATCAAAAAGAAGATCTTATCAGGATGACAAAATAGTTATCAGACAAGCTCAGATCCTCTATAATTCCCCAAAATGATGTAATGCCGGTTTACCCATCGGATAAACATTAAATCCAAGATCAAAACATTTTTTTAGAATCCACAATTTAAAGTAATAACACCAATGCCCCACCCAATACCTTAGTACTTTGCCCATTTACTTCCGTCAGAATCTCTCACAGATCTGTTTAAGCATTGGATCCGTAACAAGTTACCTATTTCTTAAACAAATTTAAATATTCGCTAAACTCAAATAACCGGTTTCTCTTATATTGAGTAGTCTCTTTAATTAATCCCATCTTTTGAAACTCCTTTACAAGCGAATTGGCTGTAGGATGCGTAACATTCAGAAATTTCATAACCTGGTTCACATTCAAGATCGGATTGGAAAAGAGATGCATCAACAATTCATTGCCTTTTTCTGACCTTTTCCCCAATTTTTGCAATTTTTTCTCAATTTTTTGTCTCATCTTTAAGATATTTTCAAAAGTCTCCTTGCTACTTTTTGCGGTTTCACTCACTCCCACCAAAAAAAACTTAATCCAGTGCTCAACATCACCATTAGTTCGTACCCGCGATAAAGCATCAAAATATTCCATTCTGTTTTTATCCAAAAAATCCGATAAATATAAAGTAGGTTTGTTTAATAATCCTTCACTGACAAGATACAAAGTGATCAAAAGTCTCCCCAGGCGCCCATTACCATCCAAAAATGGATGTATTATCTCAAATTGATAATGGCTAAGGGCGATTCTGATCAAGTGAGGAATTTTAAGCGCTTCATTATGTAAAAATTTTTCAAGATCACTTAAAAGTTTAGACAGCTCATTAGCATGTGGAGGAATAAAAAGTGCATCTTTTAAAGTGGCGCCCCCGATCCAATTCTGACTTTTTCTAATCTCACCCGGATTCTTATGCTTGCCCCTTACTCCGCTCAACAGTTTTTTATGTGTTTCTTTTAGCAATCTCATTGAAAGAGGAAGCGTTTTAAGTTCTTCAATCGCAAAATTCATCGCCTTAATATAATTATGAACCTCAATCCAATCATCTTTTCTTTCGGGATCAACCTCTTCTTTCGGAAGCAAAGCCTCATCCATTTTTGTTCTGGTCCCCTCAATATGGCTGGAAGTTGTAGCTTCCTTATAAACATGCATTTTAATAAAATAATTCACATCAGGTACCAACAGTGAAAAAGCATTAAGTTCCCCAAGCAGTCTGGTCGCATCTTCCAGTAAAACCGGAATTTCAGGATCTTTAAACTTAAACTCCCTATTTATTAATAGAGGTGAAAAACTTTTGTATTCAGTTTGTTGTATATATGTCCCTGAAACAAAATCCATGTAACTTTATATACGAATATTTATATGTAAAGTTTAGCACTATACTTTACATATGACAATCTATAAATAAAGTAAAATATAAAAATAAGACTTTTAAAAAATAACCCCGATATGCTTCAAAGCATCAATCTGTTTTGAATCTATTTGTAAACCTATTACAGTATAATATATTTACTCCATATTTGAGTGGTGGCATAAAATGTTTGGTTTTTTGATTGGAGGAGGAATCACACTTGCTTTAACACTACTGATCACGATCTTTAATATTTTACTTTCCGGATGAAAAAGCGGCAAAAATCATCCCACCTGAATCACTCGAGTCATTGCGTCAGACATTTATGGAAAAACTTGCTCGATTGCAAAAAGAAGATAAACAAATGCTAGCTGTAATTGAACACCTAATAGTCCAGTAAAAAAAGATTCTTGAACAAAACCTGACATCTACAAATAATAAAATCGACCACTAAGCATTTTGGGAACAATCATGGCGAAACCGTTAAATAAGCCTGTTTTTGCGAATACCTTGAAGGGAAAGAGAGTCCATAAAAGAAAACCGACAAGGTTTTCTTTCGTGATGCATGGCGGAACGGACGGGATTCGAACCCGCGACCTCCACAGTGACAGTGTGGCGTTCTAACCAGCTGAACTACCGCTCCACATGTCCGCCATAAGACTGGAAAAGCGTTAAACGAATTAACGCCTGGCAATGATAATAAGAGCCGGCGATTTTTGCAAGCACATTTCGGCCAGCGTGCAATATCGTAGACAAACCACCTCCGTTTTAGTTCTTACCCTTCACCAAATAGTAAGCAGAAGTGGCCGAAACCAGCGGAATAATCAAAACCAAAGAAACCGCTCCCACAAACGTTCTTGTCAGCTCCAGCGCTATAAAATCCATATTCATCAGATCATAAAAAATCCCGTCTCCACTTTCCTGCACCAGAGTCAGCATCACAAAAAACGGCAGAGAACTTGCAATATAAGCAAAAAGCAGAGTATTTATCATCGAACCCAAAATATCCTTACCTACATTCATCCCCGCCTTGTAAACCTTCTTAAAATTAGCCCGCGGCGACTCCTGCAAAGTTTCAAAAATTGCCGATGAAATGGAAATAGCCGTATCGATCAAGGCACCCACAGCTCCCAAAAACAAAGAAGCGATCAAAACATCGAACAGATTAATATCAGCGAACATTACACCCAAAGTTCTGAACTCCTCCCCGGGCGCGGCCCCCAGTCTGGCAAGATAGCTGAAAACATAAACAATCCCAAAGGAAGCCGCGTACCCTATCATAATAGCGATAATGGAAGCCAAAGATTTACGATTCAGCCCGTGGATCAAAGGAATCGAAATCAAAGAAACAATAAACACAAAAATCAGCGCCGCCAAAACCGGACTCACCCCCACTCCTATCAATTTAATAAAGAAAAAATAGAAAAACGCCAAAGACGCGACAACGCTTAAAATCGCTCTAAAGCCTTTTTTACCAGCGATCACCAGCGCAATAACCACAAAAATAACAAACATCCACGTAATCCCGTCCATGTGATAATAATCTGCTACGGCATAAGTAGTGTCCCCTAAATCCTTATTAATGCTGGCGTAAATCGTCACAATATCACCCTCCGCGTAATCATTATAATTATTAAAAGATTCAAATTTCACGTCTCTCACTTTCCCTTTTTCCTCACCGCTCAACATCCTCACCTTTAAGTCTCTGTTCCCTTCAACATCCGGCTCTTCCATTTTAACTATCTCGCCGTGCACGTAATCCTGCGAATAATTTGCATCCGTTTCCGGCGGTGCATAGACATTTTCCAGCGACTGCAGATAAAAAGTTGCCAGAATAACAACCAAAAGCACCGCTCCGCTAAAATAAATCAGGTATTTTTTGAATTTGGATTCCTTCATGCAATAATGATAATAGTATTCTCAGGCAAGATTAAAGATACGCCTGGCACATAATAGTACTTATTACAAAAAATGAAAATTGGCATCGATTGCAGAATGTATTCCACTCATTTTACCGGCATTGGCCGCTATGTTTTTGAATTGACCCGCAACCTTTTCAAAATCGACAAAAAAAACGAATACTATCTTTTTTTCAACAAATCCGAATATTCAAAATTCAATCCTCCTAATAACAGGGTGCATAAAATCTTAGTCGATGCGCCACATTATTCTTTAAAAGAGCAGACAAAATTCTTGCGAATTCTGAACAGCCACAAGCTCGATCTAATGCATTTCACACATTTTAACGCCCCCCTCCTTTATAACCGCCCTTCAATCGTAACCATTCACGACCTTACTCTCTCATTTTTCCCGGGCAAAAAAATGACATCTCTCCCGCATCGCCTTGGTTATCACCTCACAATCAAAAATTCTGTAAAAAAAGCGGCAAAAGTCATAGCGGTATCAAACAACACCAAAAATGATCTAAACAGATTACTGGGGACACCCGAACAAAAAATCGAAGTCATATATGAAGGAGTGGACCAAAATTTCAAACAATCAAAATCAAAATCTCCATATAATAAACCTTACCTTTTATACACCGGAGTCTGGCGCAGTCACAAAAATCTCCCCAACCTTATCAGGGCCTTCCATATATTAAAAACCGAATACAATTATCCCGGATACCTTGTCATGTCAGGCCGCCATGATCCCGTTTACGCCAAAGAAATCCTAGGCGAAACCATCAGCCTCAAGCTGGACAACGATGTTATGTTCACCGGTATGGTCAGCGAAGAAAAACTGATTCAACTTTACTGCAACGCTCAAGTCTATGTATTTCCTTCATTATATGAAGGATTCGGACTTTCCCCTCTAGAAGCCATGCAATGCGGTACCCCGGTTGCCGCCAGCGATTCATCCTGCATTCCGGAAGTATGCGGTCAAAACAATGTTTTATTTTTCAACCCCAAAGACCCGCGCGACATGGCCGAAAAAATCTTCCAAATTACCAGCGAAAAAACACTACGTGAAAAGTTGATCGCGAACAGTCTTAAACACGTAAAAACATTTTCCTGGGAAAAAATGGCGGATCAAACTCACAAGTTGTATAATCAAATCTTGTCAAAATAACTATGTGGCACAACTTCCAAAAATACATACCGCGCGCCGCAGGCAAATATAACTTCACGCAAACTTTAAAGGCCATTGAAGTCTGTAACGCCTGCCGCGAACTGATCGAACAGCACCTCCCCAAAGAAGCCGCTGAAAAAGTCACACCCAGATCATACAAAGACCAGGTATTAACAATAGGAGTGCCCAATTCCGCCTGGGCCAACCGAGTACAAATGGTCAGTCACCGAATCCACCGCGGATTAAAAGATAAATTTGGCGAACAATCGGTCGGGCGTATTCGCATTACACACCTACCGCAAGATGATATTTCAACTTGACAACATTGCCCGTTGCGCTACACTTGTACCGCTGTTTTCAATTATTCATTAATAAAAATCGACTTGCTTAGGATTAGATTAACAAGAACCGGCAAAAAAGCTCAACCCAGTTTTCGTATTGTGGTTGGTGAGCATTCAAGAGCCGTACAAAGAAAATTTATGGAAATTTTGGGACAATACGTACCTTCCACTCAACCCAAAATTTTGACTCTTAATAAAGAACGCATTAACCATTGGCTAAGTGTTGGAGCGCGGCCGTCGGACACTGTTGCCGCTCTTTTAAAGAAAGAAGGATTCGCGGACATGGATAAATTTTTAGAACCAAGAAACAAAAAAAGAAGAGGTAAGAAAGAACCGGCGGAAGAAGCGACTCCGGCCGGAACGCCCAACTGAAATTCAACGGGAAAACCCTACTCCTAATTCCTAACGAAATCCATTATGGACGAATCACAAGAGTTCGCGACCGGCCCCGATAGGGACTTTGTCGAATTTATAGTAAAACAAATCGTTGAACACCCCGACGATGTTGTTGTTGAAAGATCTGTTGACGAAATGGGTGTCTTAATTACCCTTAAAGTTCACAAAGACGACATGGGTAAGATTATCGGTAAAAGCGGCCAAACCGCGAAATCACTTCGCATTTTGCTCCGTGTTATCGGCTCCAAAAACAACGCCCGCGTCAATCTGAAGATTGTGGAACCCGACGGGGGTGAAGTAAAACTGGACTAATAAACAGATTCACCTTAAAATTAACGGTATAAATCAAATAAAAACTCTAACCTATGGAAGACTCAATCATAGATGCCGCTCAGCGCTACGACATAGTTGAAATAATCAACAAAGGGCTGGCTTACGCCATTATCGTTGCCGGTATGCTTTCAGTGATATTTATTTTTATAGGTGGCATCTCTTTTATCCTCTCCGGTGGACAGGAAGATAAAATAAAAACCGCCGTTTCAACAATCAGATACGCGATCATAGGTTTGATCATTACCGTGTTTGCCGTTGTAATCGTGGCGACCGTGGGCAGAGCGCTCGGTCTGGATATCATCAAATATATCAACCTCAGTGACATCATCGCCAACATACAGTCAATAGGCGACACCGGAAGTTCAGTCTCGCTGGATTAACAACTCCAAAGGGATTTATTTCTTGAATACTCCCCTGACAATATTTTCCCAATCAAAAGGAAATCTATAAGTCTCAATAGCCCTCACAATCGCGCGGAAAATTTCCCAGGGATTATACGCGCCAAATGTAAAAGCGTTACCCGTTTCATCGTTCGGATGATAATTATCCAGCATCGGTGAAATTTCATGACCGATAATAACTGCGCCGCTTTGCATGTATTTATTCAAATCTTCATGGTCTTCATCAAAGCAAAGCACCATGTCCGCCGCCTCCAAGTATTTTTCAATATCGATTTTATTTCTGCCCTCCGCCCTGTTCACCCAAAAAATTTGCCCGGTAGGATGCGCGGTTGTATCGGCCGGAATATTGTCATCAACAATAATCACTTTTATAGGCAAAACCCTGATTCCGTCCAATAGATTCAAAAGCATCTTATCTTCTTTTTGTTTTGAAGGTCCCATAATCAAAAGTAACGGAATCTCTGTTGACGCGTCCGGATAAGATTTTTCATATAGCGCTTGTTTGGTAGCTTTCTTCACCTCGAGCACTTTTTTGTGTTCACTTTTGGTCATAAGTTGCGTATAACTTTAGTCGTATTTATCCTACAATTATAGCAAAAAAAGCCGGTTTATTCCACCCGCTAAAGCATAAAAAATTATGAAAAAGTTAATTCTGATAGACGGAAACGCGATTTTGCACCGTGCATATCATTCTCTTCCACCTTTCAAAACCGGTTACGGAGAAGTAACCAATGCAATTTACGGTTTTATAAGGATGCTTTTCGACATTATGTTAAAAGAAAATCCGGATTACATCGGTATTGCCTGGGACAGAAAAGCCCCCACCTACCGCCATGAAGAATATAAAGAATACAAAGCGCAAAGAGCCGCGCCCCCCGACGACCTTTACCCTCAGCTCCCAAGGTTAAAAGAGATTCTTGCCGCCATGGACATAGCCATGCTTGAAAAAGACGGCTATGAAGCAGACGACATTTTGGGTACAATTTCGAACCAGGCCAAAGATTTGGAAGAGCTGGAGACATACATTCTCACCGGCGACAAAGACACTTTTCAGCTTGTTAATGATCATGTAAAAGTATTGGCCCCCGTAAAAGGAATATCCAATATGACTGTTTACGACACAGCTCAAGTGATTGCAAAAATGGGTATACGGCCCGATCAGGTCATAGATTTCAAGGCGTTAAGCGGTGACAGTTCGGACAACATTCCCGGTGTCCCCGGAATCGGCCCCAGGCAGGCGGTCGAACTGTTAAAAAAATATAATAAGCTGGACGGAATTTATAGCCATCTTGAAGAGCTTTCACCCGGCCGGCAAAAAAAACTTGCCGAAGGTAAAGACAGTGCTTATTTAAGCCAAAGACTTTGCAAGCTTGCTCTGGACGCGCCTTTCACTCTGGATCTTGAACAGTTCCATGCGCACACCATGGATTATCCCAAAGTGGAAAAATTTTTCGAAGAATTAGAGTTCAAATCACTCTCCGGAAAACTGGAAGAAATAAAGAAGAAGCTAACTCCGCCCGACCCAAATCAGCAAGCCTTGTTTTAAATAATAAGACACGGGTAAAAACATTGCTAAAAACAGTCTATTATACTATATTCCTAACAGTCTCTCTGTTACTTAAAGATCGATTTTTATGGCAAAACCACGCGTTATCGCAAGTCTTGATGTTGGTAGCTCCAAGATACGAACGGTAGTTGGCACTTTGGAAGAAAAATCCCCCGCCCCGAATATTATCGGTGTAGGAATCGCTCCTTCAACCGGACTCAGAAAGGGTGCCGTTATAGACGTGGAAGAAACAATTAACAGTATTTCATCTTCTCTTGAAGACGCCGAACGCATGGCAGGCGAGCCGATTAACCATATTTTTCTTGGTATCGGCGGATCACACATTGAATCAATTAACTCTAAAGGAGTTATCGCTGTCGGCAGTGCCGGAAACGAAATTTCCGAAGACGACGTTGATCGTGTTTTAGAAGCCGCGCAAGCGGTGAACATCCCCTCAAACAGAAGAATTCTTAGAATCATCCCCAAATCATTTACGGTTGATGAACAAAAAGGAATCAAATATCCCGTTGGAATGACCGGAATCAGGCTGGAAGTTGACGCGCACATTATTACCGGACTTGTGCCAAGCGTAAAAAATATTGAAAAATGTGTTCTTCAAGCCGGAGTCGACATTGATGATATTATTCCTTCGTGTCTTGCTTCAGCCGAAGCAGTTCTATCAAAAAGACAAAAAGAATTGGGTGTTGTAGTTGTGGATATCGGCTGCGGATCAACATCAATCAGCGTTTTTGAAGAGGGGACTACATTGCACACGGCCGTCCTTGGAGTCGGTGGTGAGAATGTAACCAATGATATTGCGATCGGTCTAAGAACATCAATTGATACCGCGGAAAAAATCAAAATCGAGTACGGAACTTGCAACCCGGCTGATGTTAACGACCGTGAAATAATCGACTTATCACTAGTTAGCAAAATAGACACGCAGAAAGTATCCAAAAAACTGATGGCCGAAATCATTCAGGCCAGATATCACGAAATATTCATTCTTGTTAAAGACGAATTAGCAAAAATACACAGAGACGGCATGCTCCCCGCCGGCGTGGTTTTAACCGGAGCCGCCGTAAAAATGCCCGGAACAATAGACCTAGCAAGAGAAACCCTAAATCTACCTGTCCAAATAGGATTCCCTCAAAACTTTGACGGTGTCGTTGATAAGATTGACGATCCGGCTTATGCCACGGCGATCGGTCTTATCTTATGGGGAACCAGGCTTGAACACAGAACATACGGCTTCTCATTCAAAGGTTTTAACTTTAAAAAAACTTTTGGTGGAGCTAAAAATTGGTTCAAGAATTTATTTCCATAATAACTTATTGACAAATAAGCAACTTACAGGTAAGAATAGGAGTCCAGTGTTTGCAGGTGGTAAAAAAAGTTGCAATATATACCTTTTTGCCCGCATAGACTCAACTATTTAAGACACTGTCTAACCTACAACTTACACCAACCATTATGGCTACCAACCAACAAAAAGATTCACTCAGAAATTTATTTTCCGGATCTCCTCAGAGCAAGCGCTCGCAGGAAGTTGTTCCGGAAATCAGCCCTGTGGCTTTAATCAAAGTACTCGGCGTAGGTGGGGGTGGATGCAACGCGCTTAACAGAATGATCAAGGCCAACCTTAGAGGTATGGAGTTCATTGCCGTTAATACAGACGCGCAGGCTCTTTATCATTCCGACGCGCCGACCAAAATCAACATTGGAAAGGCCACGACAAGAGGACTTGGAGCGGGATCAAACCCTGATATCGGTAGACAAGCCGCCGAAGAATCAACGGAAGAAATCAAAGAAGTATTGGATGGAGCGGACATGGTTTTCATTACATGCGGTATGGGTGGTGGTACAGGTACGGGAGCCGCTCCCGTGATTGCCGACATCGCCAAAGAAATGGGTGTTTTAACGGTTGGAGTTGTAACAAGACCTTTCTCGTTTGAAGGGCACAGAAGAAGAACACAAGCGGAAGAAGGAATCGAAAACGTCAAGAACAAAGTTGATACACTTATCACAATTCCGAACGACAAAATCCTTTCAATTATCGACAAAAAGACACCTTTAACGGAAGCGTTTACAGTTGTTGATGACGTTTTAAGGCAGGGTGTGCAAGGCATCGCGGACCTGATCACCGTACACGGCATGATCAACGTGGACTTCGCGGACGTTAAGACAGTAATGGAAAACGCCGGATCCGCCCTTATGGGTATCGGTTACGGTACGGGAGAAAACAGAGCTGTTGAAGCCGCCAAAGCCGCGATTGAATCACCGCTTCTTGAACTATCAATCGACGGAGCCAAGGGTGTTCTGTTCAATATAACCGGTGGCAACGATCTTGCCATGTTCGAAGTCGACGAAGCCGCCAGAATCATTACAGAAGCCGCCGACCCCGAAGCACACGTCATTTTTGGAGCGGTTATCAACGATTCATACACCGGAGAAGTAAAAATCACCGTTGTCGCCACGGGTTTCGATGAAACTATGAAAGACTCTCCATCAATCGTAAGACAGCACATTTCATTGGGCGGACAATCCACCACTCCGCAAGGATACGGATCAGCATTACCTTCTCAGAACCAAAAAAACGCCAACTCTTCCGCCACCCCCACCCAACAGGGCTTTGGAGGCGGAAACAACGGCAATAACGGTCAGCAGGGCAAATACCAAGAAAGCGAACTGGACATCCCGGCCTTCATCAGAAAGAAGATGAACTAAAACGTCCGGCCGAGGCGCTGAATAGCTAACCTGTTAAGCGCTGGGCTCTCCCTTTCCCTCACCCGTACTCCCTTTAGCTCCGAACAGTTCTTTGTAGACACTTTCGTTGTAGTCATCGTCGCTTTCTTGAAGTTGCTTCATAATTTCAGCAAGAAAATTATCTGTTGCAGAATTGGCCTCGTTTACCGATTCCTTAGCTTTATCTTTGGTTATTTCTGCCATTTCACCCGGATTGGTTTCCTTTTCGACTCCACCGTCCGCGACCTCTTTAATTTTATCAAGAGCGTATTCAAGTTGATCATTTTGCTCTTCGGTAAGTGAACCCGTTCTGATTCTATTCCTAAGCTCGGAGAGCGTTCGTTTAGAGTCTTCCACAACCATTCTATCCGTTTTATCCGAGTCTGTGGCCAGCAATTCATCCGCTTTTTGCAATGCGGAGTCTATTTTGGCAATTGTTTCGCCAACCTTCTCATCTCCCGAAGAAAGACCCTCCGGCCCCCCCTTAGGTGGAGAAAAAAATATAAAACGTTGGCTGTGTAAATTGTATAATTTTTTCATGTTTTCCGTTTAAGAATAAATAATTAAGCATTATGCCCTCCTGTTGCCAGATTCCTCCTCTCTATCATGCACATATTGGGCGATTTTCGGATGCAGGTGTTCATAGTATTCATCAATACCGTCAATAGAAGCCGTGTATTTTTCCTCACCGGTTTTGGCCACACTCAAGTCGATTCCTCTGTATTGCATTCTGTAAACGGCATTCGCTGGTTGGGATTTTAAAGGGTCCCTTTCCGCCAGTCTCGCCACTCTTGCATTTATCTTACGCAAAAGGTCTTTCGGAGCCATATTGTTTCCGCTTTTAATCACGTCCCCCACTTCATTGGCCACCAAGGCGTACGCCCAGTCCGATTGCATGGTTTCATTAATCGCCCTTGGCGAAGCAATTCTCAGAACCTCACGGGTAGCTTTCTCAACTTCCGCTGGTGTTTTAGCGGTATTAACCATTATGTCCAATTCCGCCAGTCTGTTATAAATATCCAGCAAATAAGGATTCCTATATTTCCCAGAACCGGAACGGTCAACAATCATATTTGTATAGGGATTTTCCCTAAAATCATTCAATCTTTTAATAGCTTCATCAAGCGTCGTTTTAAACTCATTAACCGGCGTTTCCAGAACTGCTTTTCTAAGCCATTTGGGCGGGGCGGCGATCGGAATGCCCCTGTTTTTCCTTTTTTCCCGTTCCACGTCTTTTTTAATGGTATTCATAGTGTTAAAAAGCTCTTTTGCGTGATTAGCCAGCGCTTTTGCTTTTGAATCCGGACTAAAGTCATGAATCGGATCGTACCCTTCCAACCTGTATTTTTCCATAATGTCGCGCAATTCCTGCGCTTTTGTTTCGGCATCCGTGTCCCCATGCCCCGATTCCTTTTCCAGTTTTGCAACAAAGTCCTCCGCGGTCTTAATAATCCGTTTTCTGCCTTCTTCTGTCTGCGCGTCCTGCAAAGTCGGCTCGCGCTCTTCGGGCGCTTCGCCTCCACCACCCAACTTTTCGTGGCCGTTAATACAAATATATCGTGTTGAAAACATCAAAGAATTTTTCATAACTCAAGTAATTAAATGTCTTCCAATTCATTAGTTAATTTGTCCAGTTCCTTTTTTTCATTTTGATTGTTTTCAGCTTCCGCCAATTTGTTTTCGGCGCTTTTTAATTTATTCAGCGAATTTTTTAATTGAATAAGCAAATTTTCCATTTCTTGTTCATATTTTTCTTCTCTTTGCCTTTCTGTTAAAAACATTTCAATATACTTTTTTTTACTCTCATCCGATGATTCGATTATTTGCTCAAACAAACTCTTTCTTTCCGCTGGCCTCAGAGTGGCTATTGCCGGGGATTTATCAAATAAATCTTTTAATTGTTTATCCATTTGGTTGGTCATAATTAAGCGGTTTTTTCTTCACCGGTTGATTCAACTCGGGCATAGTATTTTCTCTTCGTAATACCTTGCCCTTGATCGATTTCCGGATAATATTCAACTAAAATACGCCCATTTACATTTTTGATTACCATTTTTGCGTTATATTTTAAATCATACGCTTCCACATTCCCTCCCAGATCAGCGAGATACTTAATGGTATTTGAAGCTTCTTCGGCTGAAAGAGGAGCGTTATCACATATTCTAAATGCCATCCTGGATACGTAATTATTCTTTTTACTTTTTTCTTGTTCCTCCGCCGAAACAACAGGTTGTTCGTTTCTTGCAACAGTCTGTTCATCAGTAGTCTGCCGTGATGGAAGGTCAGCATCCCCAGCTGTTTCTCTCTTTGCCAAAAGTGTGCTTACAGGGCCTCTTTCAATCCAACTGCCCGTTGTTTTATTCTGTACCAATCCCAGCCCCGCCAGAGGGTCATGCAAATCCGCTTCCTCTTTGGAAAGTGCATCAGCAGGTGTCTTCAAGGCATTAAGCATAGCAACCGAAAACTGATTCCCGGCTTTAAAATGCTGATGATATGTGCGCAATGTATTTACATAATTAACAAATGCCTCAGCCACCTCTCCCACATCTTTTTCAACGCCAAATTGGTGACTTTCCACAAGCTGATTATAAATTTCATCGACATCCAATTCAGCCCCCATATCATCAAAGTATTCCTTTGAAAAATTTAGACCGTTTTCCTTAACAAATTGCACAACTTCATTTTTTGCGTCTGATATAACTTTTTTAACTTGTTCCGCATCTGCCGCCGGCCCTTTACCAACAGATTCAAAATTATTATTATCTAGAGGAGGTACAGCGGACGGCGGACGATCCACGTAGATTAATCTTGCCGGTTTAATAAAAGATATTTTCATTTGAATTAACGTTATGAAATTTAATATATTTAATCAATCATAACAGTATATAACAAAACAGCCCATATATCAAATAAATATACTGATAAATCACCTATTCCATCACAGCGACTGTGATATTATCCCCTCCGTCACCCTCTATTATGATATGTTGTTTATTTCCATCCAGCTTTATTTCAAAGCCGTCTTCGCGTTTTTGCCTGTCAACAGCCAAGTCCACCAGTTTTTTATGAAAATGAGCTTTGGCTTCCGCGGGCGATTTGTCGTGCAAATTCAAATACAGCTCCACCACCTCTTCCGGAGTCACATAGTCGGACACTCCATCACTTAAAATCACAACAACCACATCGTCGGTTTCTCCTTCAATCGTATGAAAAGAAGGAGGCTGGGTAAGCCCTTTGGCCTCAATTGAATTAGTAATTATTGAGTTTCCTGGATTTGTGTACCTGTCTATCGGATGCAGAATTGTTTTTTCAATCATCTTCTGGACTTGCGATTGATCGCGGGATTCATAAAGTAATTTCCCGTACTTACGGGAAAAAGCCAAAATTTTAGTATCACCGACATGGGCAACTTCAAAACGAGTCATACCGTCTTGGGAAACGTTTTTTCTGGCAATTGCCAAAGTTGTGCCACTATGATTGCCAAGTCCGGCGTTGGCAATTCCTTTGCAGGCGGCATAAAAAATTTCTTTCAGGTTATGGCGGTCATTATTGATAAATTTGCCTCCTGTTTCAAGGGCAATACGAGAAGCTTCTTCCCCGGCTTCATAGCCCCCCATTCCGTCGGCGACGGCAATGGCTTTATCCATAACCAAAGACCCGTCTTCATTATTATCGCGGCTTCCGGCCACAGTAATGGCCTTATTTTTGCCATTTTCGCTGACCGATTCGCCTTCGTTGCCTCCTGCGACAATTATAGCTTTCCGTGGTGAATATTCCGGACTTACAGCACCACGGATACGCTCTCTGGATTCCGCAATTTCTATATTAACAGGCAAAGTTGCGTCATTTTCATTGGCGGAAAAAGAATCACGTGATTGAAAGCAAAACGTGCCGTTACTGGAGTTTAAATCCGTTAATCTAACAGCCACACTGGTTTTAGAAATTTTAGTAATTGCAATTTCCACATGATTACCCGAAACATACCGTCCGGTATCGCCAAAAAAATTCTCGCCCAGAGAATTAATACCAACAGAAAAAATATTTAGACCCGAAACCGCATGGCGGTTTACCCCGTTTGCAATCATAATACCTTGCCCGAAAGGCCTTATGGTGGCGATCTTTTTGCCCTTACGAGTAAATATTTCAAGTGGCGAATCATCATCCAGAACAAAATCCTCCGGAATACCGGGAGCAAGTTCCATTTGTTTGCCGTCAATGTCGGGAGTCAGATAGTCCATATATTAATTATACAATAAATTAAGAATAAAACAAGGTAGAGCCTGAAATTACATGTGTTATAATCAAAAAGCAACAAAATTTCCATGGATATCCAGGAATACAATCTGCCGGAAAAAGAGCAGTTTAACGACTTTGTTCACGCTCATCCTTTGGGGACCGTCCATCAGACCTACGAATGGGGCGATTTTCAGGCTAAATCATTTAAAAGAGACAAATATTGGATGCTTGTTTTGGAAGACCGCACCGTTACCGGCAAGAAAATACTCGGAACAGCGCTTATGATAAGGCAAAAACTGCCATTCGGGCTTTCCTGGCTGTATTGTCCGCGCGGCCCGTTAATGGACGCGACAGACGTTAAATGCCACGGCCTTTTATGTGAAAAAATACATAAAATAGCCAAACAAGAAAAAGCCGTTTTTTTGCGTGTCGACCCTCCGATCCCAACCTTTGACGTAGACAACGCGGTAAAAGCGAAAAATTGTTACAACTGGCTGAAAATGAAAGAAGCGCACGCCCAGTACATGCCCGAACACACGCTGGTAATCAATTTGAAGCAAACGGAAGAAGAAATCCTAAAAAAAATGAAGCAAAAAGGGCGCTACAACATTAAAGTTGCTCAAAAACATGGTGTACAGGTGCATTTAAAGTGCGCCAGAGAAATCGACACTTTCTTTAAACTTTTCTATGAAACCGCGGCAAGAGACAAATTCAACGGCCATCCAAAAGAATATTACAAAAACATGCTCGATATTTTGGGTCCCCAAAACTGCAAGTTATGGATCGCTTATTACAAAGATAAACCTTTGGCAACGGCTATTGTTATATATTTTAAAGACACGGCTACATATTATTTTGGCGCTTCCTCAAGTCAAGACAGAAACGTCATGGCCCCATACCTGCTCCACTGGGAAATCATGCGCGACGCCAAAAAGCACGGCTACAAAACATACAACCTCTTCGGCATCGCTCCCAACCTCAGAGGTCAACCGGATAAATGCCATCCGTGGGCTTCCGTAAGCGAATTCAAGCTAAAATTTGGGGGAAAAATAGTAGACTACCTGCCCGCCCGAGAGCTCATATTCAAGCCATTTTGGTACGCTCTGCTCAAACTGGCCAAACACCTCAGAGGTCAATTTCGCTAAAAAAAACAATTTAACCTCAAAGGTCCAGTGCGGCGCCACCAAGATATTTCCACTTTTTGGGTGCATCCACAAGCCCATCTTTAACGGGATTGTATTTGATATACTGCTTTACAACATCGTAATAGACTTCATCTCTGATCCTTTTATTCTTATAAACACCCTGAAAAAGCCTTCCTGAATGCCCATATTTAACAGCATAGTATCGTGCATAGGCATTCTGAAGTTGCTGCATAAATTTAGAGATAATTGGCTTAAATTGGCCAGTTTCTCGGATAATAAAATGAAAATGGTTGGGCATAAGACAAAAAGCCTGCAAATCAATGGGATATTTGGCTTTGTACTCATCCATACGCGCAATGAATTTATTATAATCGGAATTGGAATGAAAAATATTTTTTTTCAACACTCCACGATTATAGATATGGTGAATTGAATTGTGTGTGTAACCCCTTTTTATTGATGGCATGAATAAAAAATAGCATGCCAACATTATGGAAATCTTAAAAAAAACTAAATTAACCTCAAAGGTCAATTTCGCATAAACATCCAAATTAACCTCAAAGGTTGCGCTTGATTTTGGAAACCGCGTTCACAATTCCGCGGATATTAGGTGAAGTGCCTCTTACGGAACCGTTTTTAATGTCTTCTCTGTTAACGCTGTAAGAATATTCACCCGATGAATTGACCCACACTCTTAATTTGGCGTTTTTTCTGCTGTTCAAATCATTGCCGCCGCCCCAGTCCAAAATCATGTCCACGCCGGTTAATCGGGTCTTCAACTGAACCACTCGCCCGATTTTATTTGAAAATTGCCTGAAAACTCTGGGATGAACAATCTTGTCATAAAGCCTCTCTTTGCGTGCTTCAAGCGATTTTTGACTATCCGGAAGATCATCATAGCGCTCGGTCCAGCTTAAATATCTCTTCATCACAACCAAAAACGCGTTAAAGTTTTCACAGTAGCCCTTTCGCACGTCCGAACCGTCCGGGGCCGCGTTGTTTCGATCAATCACGTAAACAATTCTTCCGTGCTTATCGGGCCGTACCCAGATATCCGGATCCCTGCCGGGCCAGTCAAATTCCAGCTTGTGTGTCCATTTGCGGGCGCTCTCGCCGTAAGTGGCTTCTTTATCCAGCACGTCCAGTTGCCCAATGTATCCCTCCCATTGCTTGTAAGAGCCTTCATACCCCAAAATATTATATTGCCTGCGTGAAAGAACATGCCCCTGGTGCAGTCTTCTTACCAGATTTTCCATGGATCCGTAGCGATATCTCAATGCCGGATTTGAATTAAAAACTACATAAGCCGGAGCGTTTTTCACACCGTTCGCGTAGTAAATCTTGACCGGTTCCAGAGTATTATTGAAAGGCAGATGGACGTTAATTCCGCGGGGATATTTTTTCGGATTCTTCATATACATAAGAATTCGGTGCGAAACGTCCGCGTATCGACCAATAGCTTCAATACCGCCCAGAATTTTTAAAATTTCAGGATCGATTTTTGTGGCAAAGCGCGTACCTTCCGGAGAGGATTCCTTATTCTCTTTTTTCCCTCCGGTAATTTTGTCCAGCTCCTTGGCTGCTTTTTCCCAGACGGGAATAAATTTTTCATTATATGATTTTTTCAGATCGGCGATTTTCGGCTGTCCGTCAAATTCCATTCCCGAATCTTTCCAAGCTTTGTTGGCTAAATATAGTATCTTTTTATTAATCGGATCGGTCAGATTTTCATTGTATTTTTTACCGAAAATTCTATCCACATCGGGATTTTTAAACTTCTGATACGGCTTATTGTTTTTTGTTGATTGAGGATATGTATTCAAGTTATATCGGTATTTATCGCCTTTTTTCACCTCATTAAAATCCTTCTGCTGAATAAACGCCGCCCTTTCGCGGGCCTCCGTTGATTCAAGGCTTTCCTCTCCCAAAACCAAAACCGATTCGTCCATCCAAACGCTTTTGCCGTTGTAATCAACCTGCACAAAAGTAACGCCCTCCACCTTTCTGCATTTGGCAGTCACGTCAACAATTCTAAGTTTGGTGCCTCCGGGAATTTTCCCCTCAATCTTACCATTAGACCCTCTATAGGGAGTATCCGTCAAAGAAGAAGCCACTTTAACGTCAGGGACGGACCATCTCCCATCCACCATCTCGGCCGAACTCCACTTATTTTCATATTCATCAATACCCGTTGGGGGACCTTCCAAAGATCCGCCGCCGGCGCCGCCTGAACCGCTACCGCCCGTATTGCCCGCGCCGGCACCTCCACCACCGCCGCTCGCCGCCACTTCAAACCCCGCTAACATAGAGTTAATTGCGCTGGAAACGGAGTTAAGTTCATTGCCGGCGCCTTCAAGAGCCGCGTTATCTTCCATCACCGATTGCAGAGTTGCCGCCGCGCCGGCGGCCGCCCCCGCCACAGCGGCTTTAGCTTTATTAAATCTCTCCCTCATACTTTTCATACTCTCTTCCGTATACTTTTTTTTCGATTTATTTTTAGCAATAACCTCATTTAACTTTTTCTCCACCTCATCAACTTTCTTTCCAATTTCCTCTTTCTTTTCTACAATCACACCCTTCGCCATCGCCGCCAACATTTCCGAGTAATCGGTGATTTTTTTCACATCCTCATTAAGTATCGACGTAACATCCGTATCTAAAAATTGCTTCACATCTTCGGGGATCACAATCCCAAGCGAATCCGCCAGAGCCAAAGCATTATCATTCAGTCGTCTAAACGCCGCCCGTGCCTCCAGATGCGTCTCATTCCACTCGCGCGGAGTATAAACCGCTTTCAAAACAGCCATCTGATCGTGGCCTCGCTCCCACTTATTCTTACCTTCCGAAACCTTAAATTTCCCCTCCGCCGCCAGTTTATCAACCGTCTCAAACAAATACTTCCTGTAAACATTATCTATTTGCGGATAATACGTCTCCGAAAGCGCAAGACACCCCGCCAAATAACCACGCGGCTCATCTTCCATATCCGGATATTTATTAAGCTCATCAAGAAATTTACCCATCTGCAAATCCTCCCTAAGCTCATCATATTTCAAAACCGACCCCGTCCATGAATCATAAACATCATAAGAAGCGGAATAAGCCTTTTCTCTTGTTTGCGGACCATCCAGCCCCATCGCCGTCATATAACCCGAAAGAGTCCAACGGGTTTCATTGTTTTTGTTAGAGCCTTCGCTAATCCATCCCGGCCCCCAGCCTTCATAATCATCAATAGCGTTTGCGTCGTCCCTTTCAGGGTCGGTTAATCTCTGGGCCTCCGCCGATGCCGCGTCAAACTGCCGCGGCCTTTCCCGCAAAGCCTCCAAAGAAGGAGTTCCTTCCCAAAGCATTCTGGACTCCGTAAAAAAGTCCAGTTTGCCCTTTTGATAAGCTTTATATAAATCGGCGTTCTCCGCCTTAAGCTGTTCATGAAACTCGCGCACGCGCGCCTCGCGATTGGAAAGCGTAGCCGGATCGTCCTTAAACTTCTCCTTCAGCGCCGCAATCTCATCGTCCACCGCCTTATTAACATCCGCTTCCGTCAGCGCCGCGTCCCTCGCCGCTATTCTGCGGTGCAAACGCTCAAGCGGACTTTGTATTTCCGGGGACATGGGGGGTAATTATGTTGTTTTAAGTTTTTTTATTTTTTTTCTTTCCCTCACTAATGCTCGCTTCAATACCAGCAATCAAACTTGCCGGCGGACCTTAAGATTGATCGGAATTTTCTTCCAAATTGTTAAGTACAGTTTTTGCCCATTCATTACCATATTGGGGGTTCGTTAGTATTGCTTTACCATTTTTCAACTTAATTTTAAAACCTCCGGTCGATACCACAGTATTTACAGAATCATCGACTTTCAGTTCATTTAACTTATTATTAATAGCGGACAGTACCTCTGTACTTAAAGGCACCCAATCATTCAGTCCCTCTTCTTTTAATTTTTCATGTCCTTTATTGATGTATGAAGCCAAAGTTGTTCTAACAGCCGAAATGGCCTTCTTGCTGGCTTGTTTTTCTTTTTCAGATCTTTCCTCTGACATATGAGTACTCTCAACAGTTGCATTCGGAGTTTGTATTGACCTGCCTCCGGACCTTTCCTCTCCAACTTTTGACATCTCGGAAGACAAATCCGCGCCATCGGGCACTCTATATAATTGAGCATCTCTTCCGCCGGAATATCTTGCGTAATAGATTTGACCATCCTGAGTAAAAGCAAAAACCTGACCTTCTTTCGCACCACTTTGCTGACATCTTGCCGCCAATCTTTCAGCCATTTGTACAGCCGCGCGCGGCGCATTATTTGCCGCACGCGCGCCCTCCGGCAAAGCGCTTAACGAATCGGCTCCATAATTCCATAAATCAGGACTCGCGATAGATCGAATGGCATTAATATTTTCCACTCCTAATCTATTCACCTGCGCCAAAAAATAGGTACGGTATTCAGTCCTTTTACCGTCATCACTTATTTCTCTCATCGCCTCCGCCATCCTTTGTTGATAAATGCGCTGTACTGTGGGATTATTTTTGACTTGTGCTAATAAATCTGTTTGACTATTATTCACGAAATTTTCTAATTTTCTAACATTATCTTCTTGATGGAAATCTGCCAGTGCCAATTGTACATTTTCTACGGTCATAGGATTAATGCCATTTAACCTTCCATTAATCCATTGATTCCAATCTGTTAAGTTATCAGGTGGACTAGCATGACCATCAGTGTTTACTGTTCGCAAGCTGGCAATCAAACCATGCACATAAGCCCGAACTTCTGGCCGTATGTCTGAAGCCTCATCCTCACCAAAAATTGCTTCTTCTTCTTTCTTTACTGGTGATTCTGGGGTTTCCCCACCGGATATTAAATTATCAACATATTGTTTGATTGCCTCGTCATTGGTTTTAGCCAGACATGCATCAAACGCCTCCTCATATTTATCCGAATCATGCGTAAATTCGGCATTCGACATTAATCCACTCAAAAACTCTCCTGCAAGAGTACACTTTTGTTGATAAGCAGGATCTTTTTTATTTTCAAAAAGAGTGGCTATTTTGTCGGATGCATAATCTATCTTCGCATCTTCAAACCTTGCTTCCTGTTTTTCTTTGATAGTATCGACGGCCAATTCACTGAGTGCATTCAAAACATTATTCGAAGCATTTTTAGTTTGGGTGGCGGGAGTTAGTTCAGCTTGAATTTGATCAATTTCGGCAGTTATTCTGGTCTCTTCACTGCTAAATGCGGCGTTAATGGCTTGTATCTTAGGTTGTGATCCTTCCAGCACGCTTCGGATTGAAGGATAGGCTTGAACCAAACCGCGCAAAGTGTCTTTGTCTTGAAACAGCGTATCATTATTCAAATTGGAAAAATTTTGAGTAAAGATATTAGTTAAAGTCGTCAATCTATCATTTTGACTATCCAACCTAGTTTGAAGTTCTGAAATTTCTCCGATATTGTGTTGTTTTCTAATATCCTCCAGCTTGTTTTCTGCTCTCTCCAAATACTTAACAACTTCTGAATGATTCGCGTTAGCTTCCTCTGGGGTATCTTTGTCATCCAAAGTCAACGCCTCCGCCCTTTCCGCTTGTGTTTCGGCAGTCAGTTGTTCTTCTGTTAATGCTTGTGGACCCTTTGGTGCCTCCCCTCCCATAAAAATTAACCTCTTTGCAAGGAAAAAATATTTTTGTTTTTGAATGTCCATTTTGTTTTATTAATTGTTATTTAAATTATCCAAAATCGAATCCGCATACTTGGCATCCATTTCTTCAACATTATGCTTGTACTCTTCCTTTTTGGCTTTCACCTTTTTACCTGCTTCAGCCGTAGACGTTTCAAAATCAGCCATAATTTTTTCTTCCCTTAAAGCCTGCTTCAGGTCGGTATCACGCTCTTTCAAAAACATATCCCTCATTCTTTCATAATACTTTTTCATCAACTCATCATTACCTTGTTTAAGCGCTTCAATTAAACTACTCACAGTCTCCTTACCAAGAACATTCTTTGCGGATGAATGATCAAAAAGCCACTTAAAATTTTCCCTGCTATAAGGAGTTTCCGCTGTAATCTCCGGCGCTGATTTTTTGCCGGATACACCGGTAGTTTTCAAGTCAAAAGCCATACTAAATGTGTTATAAAATATCTACATATTATAACACAAATCCCCGCTAAAACAAAACCACCTTAAAGGTTACCTTTAAGGTGGGAGAGGGTGGTATTCAAAAGTTGTGAGTTTTCACGCCGCAAAGCGTCACACCTACCCTCATCGCTGTCCGGAAAATACACTTTCACATAATTCTCATTAAGCTTTTCATCCAGCCCGGGTGATAATGTACGCGGAGCAATAGCGGCATAGTTGGTGCCCTTCCTAACCAGTTCCTCTCGCGCGGACTGCCAATGTTTATATCCCGCGATAACAACCGAATAATTACCCTCATGTCCAAGCGCCAATCGCACTTCTTTCTTGGGTTCATTTTCAAGACGCGCGGAAAATCTGTTTACAAATTCCTGCTCAAACTCATGAACTGCACAATAACAGTGATCTGTAACACTGGAACCTCCATCCCGAAAGGCATCTTTTGAGTCATAAATACTATAGGTCTTGCCGTCCGTCCCTTTACAAAAATTGCGGTCCGATGTAGCTCTTGTTAATTTTCTATCCATCCTTACCAGTTCATTCGCTCTGCGCTGCTCTTTCTCGCTCACAGTCCCAATCGGATCAACCGAGTCCCGAAAAGTACCGACAATAACTGGTCCAGCAATTTTAGTATCGCGCATCAAAGAAGGCACCAGCGCCATTCGCTTATCCAACGTAGAAGTGCTTAATAAGCGTCCAATATTCAAACTATCGGTCGATCTCCGACTATAATTTGAAGCTGTATCGCCAATATGCCAAGTCTCCATCGCTACCGGCACAGACTTATACTTTTTCACCAAGTCCTTCACAATTTCAAAAATCTCCGTTTGCACGGCACGCTGATAATCGCTAACAACCCTACTATTTGTATGATAATCAAGGATATAAATTACAGATTCTTTATCATCACCAGTCTCATTGAGCTCTATCAAAACACCATCAGCAGGAACTTTGAAAGTTGAAAACCGAAACGCGCTTTCCTTGTTATTATTGCCATCCGTCTTTTTTTGCCCAATAGCTTCATTTTCAAATGGGGCTTTCGAATTATTAATTTGAGCTCTTTCTACATCTTCGTTTTCACTAACACTTACAGTCATATCCCGCTGATTTGGATTTTCAGATTTGTGTCCATCCGCATTATCATCATTCGGCTCAACCTTATTCACGGCATGCTGAATCATACTCACGGCATCTTCCGTAATCTGATCATTCTCAAAATTGTTTGAGCAACAAAGCGCTCCACCAGCTATTACAGCCGCTCCCAGAAAGGCAGACATATCCTTATTATCAGCCAAAAATCTTAATGATTGATCAATTTTTCGCATTCTATAAAAAAAAATAAAGAGCTAAAATTCTCTACTCTAAACTATAAAGAAAGTATAGTGAAGCATATAAATATAAAAATGTCAAATATGTTATTGTATAGTTACAATAGTCAATAATTAAACTGATTATTTATTAACTATTATTTAACAGTAACACGTTCTAGTTTCCCCTTATATATATCAACAGTGCATTCATAATTCTGTATTATGTCTGTTAGGTCTTCAAAATTATTATTATAATTATAGGTAACTTTTTCCCTTTCTCCCGGAGTGAGTTCTACAAGCAAATAATCATTTAATGCTTTTTTCAAATTTTCTTCCAAGTTACCCGATGTCACAAAATATTCTCTCTTAAATTTTTCTATTTTCTTATTAATGATGTCTGCTAATTCATTATTAATTGTATTCGGTGCCTTTTCCGGTTGGATATCATTATCAACAGTCTGCGTAAGATTGCCATCTTTAAATGATCGATCATTACTTATCTCTGAATTAGCGAACACTTTTCCTCCTCTAGAAAATGATATAGAAATTTTTATTAAATCATCATCAATTTTTTTGTAATAATTAAGAGAATTTTTTGCTAATACGAGTTTTTTCGCAGTTGTATCTGCAATTTGATCAAATGCCGCTTGCATTTGTGAAGCTATAGTTTGGGACATTTCATCTAAAGGCATATCTTCAAATTTAGCGCCAGATAGAATAAGATTCAATTCTTTGTCTAATTCATTTAATAAGTCAGAATGATTAACAGTTTCCGGTATTGAGGTTATTTCACCTAAAGCAGGTTTCGACATTACAGCAGCACTGTCTAGCCTAGACGAATCAAGTTTACTGATAATAGATTTATATATATCTTGTGCTTTTACATAATTACCAGATCTAAATTGCGCATCTCCATTAAGAAGAACTTGCCAAATTTCATCGGACTTAGATTTATCTTGAAGAGCTTTTTCAGCCTTGTTTCTTGCCTTTAGTGCTATCGCTTCCGGCGTCTGCTTTTCTTCTTCAACTTCTTTAACTTTTTTTTCCAATTTACTTTCCAAATCTTTTAAGTAAGTATTAAATGCCGCGGTAGCCCCTTCATAATCTCCATCATCAAACAGATTAACACCGGCTTGATAGAAAGTAGAAGTTTTATTGCTAATTTCTTTTATTTCAGCAGCTGTCAGGTTGTACTCATATTTTTCCTTTAGTGCTCTAGCCTCGTCAACAACTTTTTTGTTGGCATCTATGGCTTTTTTCTTGGCTTTCATGTCTTCCTCCAGTCCAAGTTCACGTTGCGCGTATTTTTCGGCACTGCTTCTTTCCTCGCCCTTTTTATTCAAAATGGCTTCACCGGTCAAAAGTCTTGATCTTAATGCCTTCATTGCCTCCGCTATGCCGGTTTTATCGTGGCTAACTTCCGCCGTTACAGATTTGGAATATGCGGCATCAATTTTCGCCGCAATCTCTTTCGCTTCTTTATCCTCTATCGTCTTAAGTCTATCACTCACTCTTTTTGCGTGTGTCCTGGTCATATTCCTTTTTGCCTGTTCAGCCGTTGGAGTGGGGCCGGATTGAACAGATTCTTTTTTCTCCGCGGACTCTGTATCTGCGCTTTCGGCAGTGTCTTTTTCAGGTCTCCCCTTCACATCTTCCGAATCACCGGCAGAGATAGGTGCTTCCGCACTTCCCATATAAACCAATCTATTTTCAAACAGACCGATCCAATATTTATTTAGTTTTATCTTTTTCATTTTTGATTGAATAAATGGATATTTTATTTTTTTTGTAAATATTGCTCCGCTTCATTTACCGCTTCTTCAAGTTTCTTATGCGATTCATTAAGGCGATTAACCGCTTTTTCTTTTTCTTCAATGAAATTCGATTCCTGAGTTTTAATTTCATCAATCGCAAAATTGATCTCTTCCGCCGGTGAATGAATATATTTAGTTTTAATAAAATTTTTATCTTTAACCGGCATACTGGAAATCAACTTCGAATCATCCATCGTTTCCAGAAGTTTCTGATAAGCTTTAAATTGTTCCGCTTGTTTTTTATCCATAAATTTTTTCTGAATAACTTTTAAACATAATTCTTAACATATTACACCATTTAGCAACTTTTTTCAATCCCACCTTAAAGGTTACCTTTAAGGTGAACGGCACAACTGGCTTTCTTCCCAGCTGAACACATACTTTGAATCCTTAAATGCATTGTAAAAATATTGTGCTTCATTCTCTTTCATCTGTTGAATTTTACTAATTATTGCCTTTTTAACACTCTCACTGAACGACCGATAATGAGAAAAAATAAATTCAATTTCACTTCTGTTATCGTCTTTCGCGAGAGTCAGCATCTTGTTCACAAGGTCTTTGATACGATCAGTTTCACCAAGTTTAATCAAAGTCAAAGTGGCAAATGTCCTAACATGCGCGTTATCATTTTCCAGCTGACGGATCACATAATCTTTTTCCCATTTGGCTTTAATTGCCCCAATAATAAACAGCGAATTCCTAATTGCCGAATCGCTTTTCAGTTGGATCAAATGCGCAAGTTTCGTTTTCAAAGTAATTTGCATTTCATCGTATTTCCACAGACTCACAATCGCGGCCGCCCTCACGCTCAAATTCCTCGCACCCAAATAAGGCTCAATAAAAGGAATAATCCCTCTATCCCCAAAAGAAGCCAATGTTTTAATACTGTTCGCCTGAATGCTTGGATTATCCGACATCAGATGATCCTCAAGGTATTCAATCACGTCCTCAAGGTCAAAATACTTCAGACCGCTAATCACCTCCATTTTCACATACTGCGGTTGATCACTCAAAAGAATTCTTTCATAGGCGGTTAACAAATAATGTTTGGAAACCGGATAATTATTAAAATCATCCTGTTTTTTGATAATATTGTTTATTGCGTGAATCGCTTCAAGTTTAACTTTTGGATTATCGTGATTCAGCATAACCTGCGTCAAATCGACAATCGTCTGATAGTTACCGATAATGCCTATACTGTTCATCACCCTTGCTCTAACATCTCTTGAAATCGAGGGAATATTTAAAAGTCGCCTCAGATCTTTTTCGCCACGATCCATCGAAACTTTTTCGGCAAGCAGATCAATCGATTTCAATTTCAAGTATTCATCATCCTTATATAAGTTTTCTTTAAGACGATTTTCATACTGTGCCTTCGCTTTCAAAATAACAAAAAATAGTATCGCGCAAACCGCCATCGCCATGCCTGTGTTTATGGTTGCCTCAAGAGAAATGTCGTATGAATAAATCAGCAACACTAATGAAAATACAACCGTCGACGCGGCAAGCAAAAGCCCCTTGATCAGATAAAACACTGATTGCTGATTTTTTTTCGGAACGATCGAAAGCATTTGAGTCGTGCCAATACCGAAAAAAACCAAATGAAAAATATTGTAAACAAAATAGGCGATAACAACCGCGATCAGATTTAGCTGAAATATCGATGCCAAAGCCAGAATGCCTACTAATGTAACCGGGTACATCAAGAGCATATTGGATACACCGAATCTGAACAATAATTTCTTTGCCAGTATGGCGCTCACAAACCAGACAATTGCTCTGCTGATCATCGCTATCAATCCCAAAATTTCAGTTAAAGTTACATGTCCATAGTTTTGAGCCAGAACTGTTTTTAGTTTAAATTCCATCATTACGTGAATACCCGCCGCCAGAATTACTATGATTCCGACCAGCTTATATAGATTAGTTTCATCAAAAATTATTTTGAGACTGCTACCAAAATCTTTCTTTACAGTTTTGAGACTCTGAGGAGAAAAATTGGAATAAATATCTCTTTTAAAAGTACGCGACGTTATTGCGATAAGTAATAAAAGGATTAAAAGAACAATCATGGGAATATAACCGATACCCGCAGATTCATGAAGTTTTTGGTAAGGAAGCGCGAACAGAGCTCCCACAATCGCGCCTATGCTCATATAACCGAACATTTTGGGCAAAAAACTTTTCGCCTGTAGTGGGGTGAGCATAGAATTCGCGAAATTGGTCAGCACAATTTCTTCAATGTTAATTAAAATGCCCGACAAAACCATGAAATAGAAAACATGTACTGTTGTGCCCCGTGTAACAAATATAAGAATCAAAAAATTTATTAAAATAAAAAACAGAACGCCGAAAAATATTTGATGCGCCGCGAAACGAGCCGCGACTACTGAACTGAACAGCGAAAAAAGAAGGATAAAAAGAGCTGAAGAAACAAGAGCATAAGGCAAAACTTCCGGACCCAGGTCGGTCAAAAACAAACTCGCCGCGTGAATATAATTTGCCATCACCATGGCATACAAAATAAAAGCGGTCGAATTTAGTAGAATTTTTTTTATAATATCGAGCTTCAAATCCCGGCTGTTTACATAATAATCTCTCTATTATAACACAACCCCCCACCACCACCAACTCACCCACCAACTCACCTTAAAGGTAACCTTTAAGGTGAGTTGGTGGGTTTATGCACATTTAAACAAAATTTCTACAAAATATGTTGACCTTTAATAGCCTGTTCTTCAACCCTGTCTATAAACAACTTTCCATCAAGATGATCGATTTCATGTTGCACAATCACAGAGTTCAGACCCTTTAATTGAAGCGTGTTCTCTCCACCTTTCATATCAATATATTTAACGGTAACGCTGGCATGCCGCGCCACTTTTGCAAATTTCCCCGGCAGACTCAAGCACCCCTCTTCACCCACTTCCATTTCATCAGATCGGGAAATAATTACCGGATTAATCATATCCACATAAAGTTCATTAGAACTGCCCTGATTAAAAAGGCAAACAATAGCGCGAACATTAATTCCAACCTGCGGAGCAGCCAATCCAACGCCCTTCGAATCATCCATCGTCTCCCGCATGTCCTCAAATAATTTCTTAAATTTCTTAAAATCTTTTTTACCGGATAACAAGATTTTTTCAGACACCTCGCGCAGAGTCGGATTATCAGCCCCTTCCTCAATTTTTAATTTTGCCATTTTTTTAAACTTAATGTCTAAGGATAGCCCAATATACAACAAATGTTCAAAACACTCAACCCCACCTTAAAGGTTACCTTTAAGGTGGGACTCCAAAAATCCATCAATATCCCCATCAAAAACCGCGTCCACATTATGCTCCTCATACCCGTTCCTGTGATCTTTAACCATCGTATAAGGCTGCATCACATACGATCGAATTTGATTTCCCCACGACATTTCCACCCGCTCGCCCCGCAGTTCGTTAATCTCCGAAACCTTCTGTTGTTCAACCATATCCACAAGCTTCGCCTGCAAAATTTTCATCGCCCGCTCTTTATTCTGATGTTGACTCCGCTCACTTTGGCAAGCCACAACAAGCCCTGTCGGCACGTGAGTAATTCGCACAGCCGAAGACACTTTATTAACATTCTGCCCGCCGGCCCCGGAAGCCCTGAAAGTATCCGTTTTCAAATCATCCTTCTGAATTTCCGGCACCTCTTCATCGGGCAGATCCGGCAACACATCAACAAAAGCGAAAGAAGTCTCCCGTGTATGCTTTGTATTAAAAGGCGAAAGCCTCACCAAACGATGCACCCCCCTTTCCCCCTTTAAATAGCCATAAGCATACAAACCTTTAATATGCATTGTGGCCGACTTAACGCCCACCTCCTCTCCATCACTTTTATCAAAAATTTCAAAATCATAGCCCCTTTTTTCACACCATCGCATATACATTCGAAGCAAAATCCCCGCCCAATCCATAGCGTCTTTTCCGCCCGTCCCCGCATGAATCGACATAATCACCCCGTATTTATCATATTTACCCCCCAGAAAAGTCCTTACCTCAAGCTTCCGCCAATCCGTTTCCAGATCAGCCACCATTTTTTTAAACTCCTCGCCCCCCTCCGGATCACTCTCAATATCAATCGAAGGAAAAAGTTCGGTCAACTCTTTACAGTCCGATGCCATTTTCTCCCATTCATTCACCTCTTTTTGCAGATCAGCCAGCTCTTTCGAAACACTCTGCGCCCGTTCCCGATCATCCCAAAAATCAGACTGTTGACTCAAATCATTCAACTTCTTGATTTTTAACTTCAAACCCCGCAGGTCGATTTTTCCCAAAGCCACGTCAACTTCGTTGCGGATGTTATCCAGCTTTTCCTTTGTTTCATGCATATTTTTTGTCGATTATGATCAAGAGCGGTATAAAGTCACTATCAGCAATTAAAATTTATGGCACAACTGATCAACTTTTCAGTAAACGATTACACTGAACGTACTATAAACAATTATATCATTTGACAAAAAATAAATCATTCATAATATATGCCTAACTTAATTTCCCGCATCATACAAACACAACGTTTTTTAAAGGACATTCAATCTCTCTTTTCGGAACAATCGTGATTTGTTAAAACAGCAATTCAATATTTTGATCTGAACTACAATACAATCTACCGAAGAGATAAGTGTTTTTCTGGAAAAAGGTCACCCCAAATTAAGTGGATACAAAAACGTCGATTACGATGACATACTTACCGCTCGCATGGTAGCCGGGCGAACTCTGCAGTCAATCAGAAACAGAAGTTAATATAGACCGTGATAGAAACGTTTACACTGGCTTTTTTCTGGCTATTGAGCTAACTTGTTCCAGCAGATCATCTGTCCAAAAATTCTAAAAAAAATTTCAAAAGCATTAAACTGAAAAGAGATCAGATAATAGCGATCAGAAACATATGTCCACAGCCAGAAAAATTATAATTAACACAGGTTCGCAGATAATGGCGAAAGCTGTTTTGGCTATTATTGGCTTTATTACCGTTAAAGCAATTACCAATTATCTGGCTTTGGAAGGTTACGGTAACTATACGGCGGTTTACGATTTCATTGCTTTTTTCGGAATAGCTTCGGACTTGGGACTCTATACGATAGCGGTTCGCGAAATGTCACGCGATGAAGAAAACATAGAAAAAATCATTGGAAATATTCTCAGTATAAGGACCATTTTAGTGTTCACAACCATGACTCTGGCGTTTGTGAGCGCCTATTTTTACCTGCCGAATTCGGAAAACATCATGATTCCCTTTGCCGTTGCCATTGCGGCATCGGCCACAGTTTTGGCATTATTGACAGGTACAATTTCCACGGTTCTTCAGGTAAATTACAAAATGCAGTTCAACGCTTTTGCCTCTGTTGTAGGCAAAGTCGTGGCGCTTTCATACATGTTATACGTCATTTTCCTATGGAAGCCCGATTCACCAAACGAAGGTTTTTATCATCTCTTCGTCGCTGGTATATGCGGTAATTTCGCGCTTTTCGCGATCACTTATTGGTATGCCAAAAAATATGCCAAAATCAGATATAGATTTGATTGGGATTTTATCAAAGACGTTGTTATAAAATCTTTGCCTTATGGTATCGCGCTGATCTTAAACAATTTATATTTTAGAATCGGATCCATCATGCTGATCAGAATAGCCGGCCCCGAACAGACAGCTTTATACGGCTTACCGTTAAGGATATTGGAAGCCATAGCGATCATGCCATTATATTTTATGAATGCGGTTTTGCCGACACTTACCCTGGCCTTGAAAGAGAAAACGGATTACTACAAAAAAATCATACAGATATCGTTTGACGCTCTTGTCATGGCGGGTATAGCCATGGCCATAGGTATGTCGGCGATTTCATATCAGGTCATTTACCTGTTATCCAGCGAAGACTTTTTGAGCAGAGTGGAAGAGGGATTCTATGGGTCCGATATAGCGCTTCAGATAGTCATCTTTGCCTTGGCGTTTTCATTCATTAATACTTTATTTGGATTCATATTGGTGGCGATTAACAAACAATCCAAACTGCTTTACGTAAACGGAAGCGGCGCGATTTTAGCTATAGCATTGAATCTCTTTTTAATACCTCATCTGGGAGCCAGAGGCGCGGCCATCACCGATATATTGGTAGAATTGTTTGTGGCGACCGCCGCTTTTATCTTTGCAAAAAAATATCTGGAATTCAAAATCGATATCCGCAATGCCTTAAAAATTATTGTTGCCGGAATCATAATGGGGCTGTCGGTTTACTACTTAAAAGATCCCACATACCACTTATTTGAATTACAAAACAAAAACATCATATTTTTAATACCGTTTGGCGCCGTAATCTACATCGGCCTTCTATTTGTAATGCGCGTCATCACACCCGAGATGATTCGCATGCTCAAAAAATCACCTTAAAGGTTACCTTTAAGGTGGGGGTGACAGTTTTGCACAAAAATGCTATTATATAGCTGATGAAGTCAGACCAACGAAAACAATTAGTTGAACTCATTAATACTTCTCAAACACTCAAGCCTGAACGTAAAGAAACTGTTCTAAAAGCTATCGAGCATACTGATGAACAGCAGGCGGAAAAATTGATTGAAGTTTTTTTGAATGCGCGTGCCAGATATGAACAAGTGGAAAAAGATCATTCCTCCAAAACAGCAGAGGTCAAAAAAAAGCATTTGGAAAAGGCGAATGAATTTACCAGAAAAGAGCTGACGGATTTATTCCATACCTGGGAAGAGGCTGAAAATAAGAAAGAAGAAAAAGAGCTGGAAAAACTGGAAAAAAAGATTGAAAAAATCCCCGAAGAATAACCCACCTTAAAGGTTACCTTTAAGGTAGTTCCACTTCCATAGAGACATTTTCTGTACAAGCCCATGTTTTACCGGATTTTCAAGAACATAAGAAAGAGTGTCGTTTAAATGTTTATCTGATGAGATTAATTTACTTTTATATGTGCCCTGAAAAAGTTTCCCCGGATGATCATATTTTTTTGAATAATACTTTGCATAAGAGTTTTGCAGTTGTTGCATAAAGAATGGAGTCAAGGGCTTTGATTCACCGGTTTCACGAATAACAAAATGAAAATGATTGGGCAAAATTGTAAAAGCAAGTAGGTCTGTGGGATATTTGTTAATATATTTGATAATTTTACCTATAAAAATTTTATAATCCTGATCTTCATGAAAAATGATTTTCTTCATTACTCCCCGATTATAAATATGATGATAAGAATTGAAGGTTAGATTTCGATTTAAAGAAGACATAATTAAAGTTAAGTATGTCTCTTATACACCGTTGATATTAAGAAAAATTAAAATTTTTTATAAATAACCTTAAAGGACACCTTTAAGGTGGTGGACAATTTTTTTGAATGCGGCACCCCGGTATTTGTAGTTTTTAAACATATCGAAGCTAGCGGCCGCGGGCGACATCACAACGCTGTCCCCGTCTACCCCAATCTCATAAGCCGTCTCCACCGCCGCATCCAGACTATCACATCGATAAATCTTCACCGGAAACTCCCTTACTCCAGTCATATCCCCATCAGGCCGCGCATTCAATTCCACCGCGGCCGCTCTGAGCTCCCGTTCCATCCGATCGGCCATCAGGCCGATCAGAAATACCGCTTTTAAATTAGGATTTTTCTGCAACATTAACCCCCATCCACTATAATCCGCCCCCTTATCCGACCCACCGGCAATCAACATCACCGGCTCCTTAAAAGCATAGACCGCCGCAATAGAAGTTTCCGGAGTTGTAGAAAAAGAATCGTTAAAAAAGTGAACTCCGTTCACATTTTCAACAAATTCCAACCTGTGTTCAAGCCCCTTGAATTCGCGCACCGCTTCGCGCACCGTCTCTAACGAAACATTCAATTTAACTGCAACCGTAATCGCGGCGAGCACATTTTCCAAATTATGCTCACCCAAAAGTCCCACTTCATCTGCACCGCACACATCAGCCTCAACCCCGTTTTCTGTAAAAATCAGCCGACCGTCAAAAACAAAAGCTCCTTTATTAATCTCCAACTTTTCATTTGAAACACTCTCAACGACATCTTTCGTTCCAGCAGCGTTCGCCACACCGACATTGCTATGTGATTTTTCAACCGATTCAAAGCCGTATCTTTTATCCCTAAAAATTCCACATCGGCTTCGGCCATCGTACTTGCTAACTAAAAACTTTTCACCACGGCCCAATTTAATAAACTGACTACAGTACGCGTAATCACAATTTAAAACGGCAAAATCATTCTCCCCCTGAAGCATTAAAATAGGCTTTTTAGCCTCCCAGTATTCTTTTTTATCCGCATGATAATCAAGATGCTCGGAAGTCGTCATTAACACAACCGCCGCCTGTGGACTCAAAGTTAAATCCTGCAATTGGAAACTGGAAAGTTCCAAAACCGTAATAGAATCTGAACTTAATTCATCCAAAAACTTCAATGGAGATTCACCGATATTTCCACCAAGATAAACATCCCGTCCGTCCTTTTTGAAAATATTATAAATCAGAGTAGAGGTAGTGCCCTTGCCCTTTGTACCCGTCACTCCCACAATCAAACCGGGACAATTTTCAAAAAAGAACTCAGTTGTATTTGTAACTTTCAGCCCCATTTTCCTTGCTTTATCAAGACGGCTGGTATGAATACCCGGACTGCGAAAAAGTACATCATAGTCATAAATTGGACTATCCGGCGACCCTAAAAAATCAAGCCCCAGACTGACATTCACCCCTGCCGGAATCACTCCTTCAATCACATTTTTAGAGTCAAAGACCGTCAATTTTTCATAACCGTTTCGCACCAGATACTCTGCCGCCGCCACTCCTTCCACTCCGGCCCCCAAAATTGCAATTTTACTTTTTTTATCCATTTGTTAATGATTATACGCCAAAAATGTTATACTATCTCCGCATAAAAAAAAACTGTGCGTATAAAATCATAAATAAACGAATCCTATACACACCATATAGCAATAAAAAGAAAATATTACATATAGTACACGCACAGCAAGTAAAAAAATCACTGTAGAAAAATAAGAAAAAATAAGCTATAATTAAATGAATTAACTCATCTTGGTGCGGCGTCACAAGATGGGACGATACACAGCCAATCGGCGGACAATCAGACCGAACGGCAAAAATATTACTTAAAAAGAGAACTTATATGACGAACAATTCGGATGACCGCTCAACCGGACAAAAATCCGGTACCGAGAGCAAACTTGATTTGTGGTTAAAACAAACAATTCAGAAGGGCAGCCACAATGAACCTGCCGGTCAAAAAATCATTCATCAGTCGGCACCAAATCAGCCGGCACCAAATCAGCCGGCACCAAATCAGCCGGCACCAAATCAGCCGGCACCAAATCAGCCGGCACCCAATCAGCCGGCACCAAATCAGCCGGCACCCAATCAGTCGGCACCCAATCAGCCGGCACCAAATCAGTCGGCACCAAATCAGCCGGCACCCAATCAGTCGGCACCCAATCAGCCGGCACCAACCGGCAAATCAGGGCAAGCGGGTCAACCCTCAACAAACAATAAGCACTTGCAGTGGGGCGAACGCTTTAATAACAATAAACAAAAAGGATCAAATCGATTCAATAAAAAGAAATCAAAGGGCAAACTTTTTCATCGCGAGACTTTTTTCAAAAATGCCCGTCACAGAGGAGTCTTAAAGGTTATTGCTTTAAGCGGACTCAATGAGGTGGGCAGAAACTGCATGGCATTGGAATATTTCCCGGACGCCCGCCACGCGGCCCAAGACGCCCGCCACGCGACCCAAGACGCCCGCCACGCGACCCCCTCAAACACCAAAAGTGACATCATCATTATAGACATGGGCTTTCAGTTCCCCGAAGCCGATTTCCTTGGTGTCGACTACATCATTCCCGACACGACCTACCTTGAAGAAAAGAAAGACCGCATTCGCGCCATTGTATTCACGCACGGCCATCTGGACCACATAGGTGGCATACCCTACATTATCCCCAAGCTCAACTTCCCCGACATGTACGGCACCCAGCTTACAATGGGGCTCGCTGAAAAACGTCTCAAAGAGTTCGGCCTTACCGGAAAATCGAAAATAAACGTGATCACGGCCGAAGACAAATTAAAACTGGGCCCGTTCGAGGTTGATTTCTTCAACGTGACTCATAGTATCCCCGACTCGGTAGGGCTTCATGTTAAAACCCCGGCCGGAGACATTGTCCATACCGGTGATTTCAAGTTCGACTTAACACCTACCTCCGGCCAAAAAATGGCTGACTTTGACAAAATAAGCGCGTTTTCTCACCGGGATATATCGGCTCTTTTTATCGACTCAACGAACGCCGGAAAACCCGGACACACAATAACCGAGCAAAAAATAGGTGAATCGTTGGATGACATTGTAAAAAACACCGAAGGCCGAATATTAATAGCTTCTTTCGCTTCACAAATTGGCAGAATCCAGCAGATAGTGAATATCGCTCAAAAACATAATAGAAAAATCCTGCTGTCCGGCAGAAGTCTTGAAGACAACTTTGAAATGGCCGGTAAAATGGGCTACCTAAGGTATTCACCAAATCTGATAGCGCCTATCCACAAAGTAAAAAAAATACACGACCACGAAGCGCTTATTCTTACCACTGGTTCTCAAGGAGAAGACGTTTCCGCGCTTACCCGCATATCCATGGGGGAGCATTCAATGGTCAAAATCAAAAAAGGAGACACCGTGATTCTCTCATCAACTCCGATCCCCGGTAATGAAAGATCCGTTTTTCGGGTAATCAACAACCTAACAAGACTGGGAGCACGCGTGATAGACAACAAAATTATGGACGTTCACGCTTCCGGGCATGGCAGGGAAGAAGATCTGAAATTGATGATGACGCTGGTAAAACCGAAAGCCGTTGTGCCTATTCACGGTGAATATTACATGCGAGCAGCCAACAAACAAATAGCTGAAAATATCGGCTACACGGATGAACAGGCGATCATGATCGAAAATGGCGATATACTGCATATTGAAAACGGTGAAGTCAAAAAAACGGAAGAAAAAGTTTCATCAAACTATATACTCATCGACGGAATTGGAGTGGGAGATATCGGCGCTCAAGTGATAATGGATCGTCAGACCCTGGCAGAAAACGGAGTACTGATTTTAATGATTCCGGTGCACGCCAAAAGCATGAAAATTAAAGGTGAAGTAGAAGTCATTTCCCGTGGATTTATCTACATGAAAGAATCCGAAGAACTAGTTAAAGAAATGGCAAAAATAGCGGAAGATTCCTATAGAAAAATTATCAACAAAAGGTCTGACGCAAAACGCGCCGAACTTAAAAAATTCGTTCGCGATTCAGTGAACAAGTTCGTCCATAAGAAACTGGAAAGATACCCACTTATTCTTCCCGTAATCATCGAAAAATAAGCACCAAAATCAGTTGACAAAACAAAAAGGGGTGATATTATGCAGCCCTTTTTGTATTTATTTATGGCAGAAAAACCTCAGAGCAAAGAACCTGAATACGGGGAAAACAGTGATTTACTAAGTCGTGAAGAATTCATGGACGAAATATGGTCCAGACTTCTTAAGGTTAGTGAACATTTTGCTTTGACCGATCCCGAAAACCCTCAAAATAATGAAGTCGAATTACAGTATGTTAATAAAGACAATCGGACATTGGTCAGAGACATCGTCCAGGGAGATTGTAGCGCGTACCCTATTAATGAACTGATTCACCGCATCGAGACAGACCAAATCGGTCCCGAGCCCTTAATGGAATTAATGCCGGACGGTAAAACAGCCGAACTCAGTTTGAACACGGCACGGAGTATGGTGAAAAAGGTACTGGTCAGAAGACTCAATAACGCAGCCGGTTTTGCGGGAGAAAGAGGTTTTAACAGCATTAAGAACACTTTTTTCTATCCCGATAAAGACAGCCTTCAAGCCACGATTCGTGACCTGGTCAAAAGCGGGCTGGTAACACGTCAAGAAATCGAGTCCATGGCCAACAATGAATCCCTGTTAATATCTGTAAGAGAAGCTCTGAAAAATAAAGAAGAAACCGTCAGGAAAATATTAATTGCCAAGCTTGAAAAGGCTGGAGAAATAATTACCGGCGGGAAATTGCCTGCCAAAAAGGAATTCAATCAATCGAAAGTTTTAAGAATAAAAACGAACAAAGAACTCCTTATATATGTTCAAGAAGGTGACGATTTTTTGGTGGCGCTTACAAGGCTTGTCGAATTACTTAAACATAAAACGCTTAAGGTTGATGAGATGCTTTTAAATTACGAGAAAGATGCCCTGTTTAACGATCCCTCAAACATAGAGGTGCTATTCATCGGCACGATGCTGGCAGAAAGACTCAATAAAATGGCCTTGAGGGCAAAAACCGCAGAAATGAATGGGGATCAAGAAGCGTCAGCCGGATTTATTGAAATTATTAAAAAAATAATGCGAAGCGGTTTGGTCTCGCCGGAAACAATCCATGCCTCCATGAATGAAATATTAAAAGAATATATTAAGGAAGCCAAGCCTGACAGCGTCAAAAAAATAGAGCAAGATTCAATAAATCCCACATTTACCGGGATGCCCTCGCCCCCCCCTGGAAGTCCGGACAAAATCAGTGACGAGACAAGGGAAAAACTTGGAAGTGCCGATACTCAAAAAATATCCGGTCAAAAACCGTCGAGTCCGGAAGAAGAGGAACCAGATCAACCCGAGTCCGATAGCGACAAAACCAGAAAAGCCATTATGATGCCGGCGCCTGGGCAGGTACCAGAAGTCCAATCCGAACCAAACGCGCCCCCTCCAAACGCGATTCAATCCAAACCCGAAAAACGCGAACCGATACATCCCGTAATTGAGCACCCCGAAAAACCGGACCATCTTTTAACGCCCCTGGCCCATGTGAAAATCGCTGACAAAACCTTTTATGTGCCTCTTTACAGCACAGCCGAACAAGACTCCGAAGGCTACCATATTTTCTCGGTTGGGAAACATGAACTTTGTGATATTCAGATCCCGGCTGAGGAAGCCGGAAGTTTTGAAGACATTCATTGTTATATCAGGATTCGCCAGAATTCGGTTGAGATTAATTCAAAAACCGGAATAACCAAATTGAAAGATCAAAAATCCACGATCAAAGATTGGACTCCGCTAAAATCCGGCCAGGAATTTGAGCTTGGCTCCGGTGAAGCCACCGTTGAAATAACCTTGGAAACACCGGGTGAAATCAGCAAAGACGAACTTGCCATGCATATGGGTCAGAGACTGAATATTTTGGAACAAACCAGAAGAAGGCTAATTAAAGATTTTATGGATGACACGGATCAAATGCGCGAACTGGAAGACATACTAAACGAAATCGAAAAGCTGGACTCCGACTTTCACATTGGATGCAAGCCCCCTGAAGAATACAGACAATTAAGAGCCAGAAGCGAAGAGCCCAGAAAACAATTCGAAGAACAGCAACGCTCCAGATTGGCCAAAATGCGACAGGAAAAAACCATTGAAGACATTATGAAAGAGCAGGAGGCGAAGCACGCGGAAATAATCGCAAGAAGAAGAGAGGCCAAAATAGAAGCTAGAAAACAAAAAGAAGGATGTCAGACCTTACATATAAGGTCCAACGAAAACCCCGAAACCGCCAAAATAGCGTGGCGGGGTTGGGTCGTAAAACTGGTCGACTTTGAAGAACGCCACAAAGCCAACCTGCGTCCTATGTTGGTGCCTTCAAGAACTTTCGGCTCACACCTGGCCTGCACCGATGAACTAATCAACCCGTCCAGAGAAACAATTAAGCCCAAGTACTATGTGGAAGAATTTATGGCGGAAATAATGAAAAACCGCGACGATCCCGAAACCTTGCTTGTGAACTGGATAGGTGGGCAGGTGCAGATAAAAAATGAAAACGGCATTTACGGCTCCCCCACAACCAATCCCATTGAAGTCAGAGAAGGGGACACTGTCAGAATTGGCAGATATGACCTGCACATCCTTGGAAAAGATCACGCTTTCACTCCCGAAGCACTTCTACCCTATGCAAAAAATATGGTGGATGAAGCATTGGAAAGAATTATAGAAGCGGACAGAACCACTGCTGAACAAGACCTGGTGGATCATGAAAATATTTGTCGACTGACAGAATTGGATTTACCCACACTCCCCTCATCACATAAAAGCGAAGGAGAAACGCTCGCCGAATATGCCGGCAGATGGTACTCCACCGAATTCAAACAATTATGGAAGGATATAGAAAATTGGGATCCAAATAATCCGGTTTTTGACGCAAAATTTTTCCCCACGTTAGATATGCTGCTGGATCTAAGCGAAGAAACAGCCACTTTTGTTCCCAAATTCGGGGTCACTGAAAAAGAGCTCAAAGAACAGGCGCAAAGACGTATTGCCCGTTATCTAAAAGCTGGCGAAGCCACGTATCCCGATTACCAATACCATTTGCTTAACGGCTTCAAAAGAATCGGCAAATTGCTGAAAGTGGGAGTCAACCGCGAACTACAGGCGGCTGAACGTCGTGAAAAGGCAATCGCCGACCTGGGCTCTATAGAAATCGCCAAGTTTATCCAAGAGATGGATTTTTTCAGCGAAGAAGAAATCACTTTGTCTACTACTGATAAATACGCCGAAAAAATCGACATAGTATTAACAATCAGAAAGCTGTTTGAACAGCTTGAGCATGAACAAGGCGATCCGTTGGAAACCATAGGCGAGCTCCGCGCGCTTTGCGGCGGCAAAAAACTGCGCGAAGTCTTTACGGTAGAAGAAATAGCCATAAAAGATCAAAATATTGAATTACACCTAAGCCCCGAACAATCAATAGAAAGATCGTATATAGTTCAAAAAGCGCTGTTTGTAGCTAGAAAAGCATTCAGTTGTGCTGTTTCCGCCGCGCAAGATTTCAACCCCGACACCGACAATCCGTCTGAATTGGAAAAACAATTAAAAATTCTGAATAAACTGCTGTGGATGAACCTATTCCCGGTTAGTAAGCTCAACGATGACATCACCGCGATCAAAGAAGAGGCTGAAATAAAAGAAAAAATCAAAGAATTGCACTCTCTTGTCGATCACGCCAATTTCAGAATAGAAAAAGAGAAGGCGGAAGATGCCCGCGCTGACCAATTAAGCAGAGAGTACTTGCGCGCCTGTCATGAGCAAAACATGCGGCTTATAGAAAACGCGGCCAAAGTAAGAAGAACCCTTTTTGAAGCCGATCAATCGGTCGAATCATTCGAAGCCATGAGCGATCTATGTCATATAGTCGCAGATAAAAGAATAGAACGGATGGCGGATAAGTTCAACGTGGAAGTACAGGGGACACTCATAAATATTCGTTCCAAAGTAAAAAATACCGCCTTCGCGGGTAAGAACAAAGAAGGAGAAGCGGCCATAGCCGATGTTGTTTCTTATCCCTTCACCGAAAGTTGGGCGGATGTAAAGACAAGCTGGTGGAGACAATACGTTAAAACCGCCCGGTACATTGCCGAGCTTGTCATTGAAGGGCATGAAAACTCTTTTTATTTCAATGGACTATTGCAGGAAGCAGTTTCAAACGGATATTTGGCCTACCGCGATCTGGGTTTTGAACCTCAGATGTTGGAGTTGGGCGTTCAAAATGCATTGGAAACAAAACGAAAAACGATAGAAGAAGCCAAAATGCGGAAGTTGAACGAAAGATGGGAAGCTCTTTTGGAAAGGATGAACAAATGGAAGGATGAAATTTTGGCCGGTGAAGATGACGATTTTGACTATTTGGATGAGCCGCCGTTTTTTGAAGAAGAGACTCATTCAGGCCTGAAAGAAAAACTATATGAACTTCGCGGGAAAATCACCGCACAAAAGCTTGGTAAATGCTTGGAGCATGTGCGTAACGGTGATCGCGCGTTTTACTTTCATGAATTGGCAAAAGAAGTCGCTTCAAAGGAGGTGGAAGCCGTAAAAAATTTATCCGCCGAAGAATTTGATCTTTTACAAAACGGCCTAAACAAGTAGCGGGCCTGAAACCGTCCTTTAATACGCGGTAGAAATTGGAAGGACGATTTTAGGCTCGCTTGTCTTTATAACTATTTGTGATTAATTCACGGGATTCATATGGTGAACGAATAAACGCCGGTGCGCTTCGCATCGGTTTACGCACAACTCAAACCGGCACAGAGCCGGAGAACACTAACAGCCCGAAAAGGGCAAGGAGAACTACCATGAGCTCGAATTCGAATCCCCCCACCTCTGACCCGAACCCCGCCCCGTCCTCCGGAGCAGGCGGCTCCCCGCCGCCGAGCGACCCCGAGCCACTCACCTCCAAAGAGGTCGTTGCTTGGTTGAGTCTGCAAGGGCTCACACCCGAGCAAATCAATCAAGAGCCGCTTCGGGGACATGTCATGTCCCTAGAGGGGTGCATTGGTGACCGTCAACTAAAAAAAACGTTGAACTGGATGAAAACAGAGGGGGTGCAGGGGTTCGACCCTGCAATCGTGACGATTGAGTCGTTGCGACAGGACTTATCCGCCGCGGCGCAGCGGTATGCGGCCGACCCGCCGCCCCCAGAACCGCCCAAGAAGTCATTCTTCGGATGGCTTCTCGGGCTCATCGAGGCCGGAATCTTCTGGATTCTCAGGGCTTTGGCCGCCCTCGCGGGCGGCCTTTGGCGAGCCTTAGGGCACATCGCCCACGGGCTCGGCTCCATCGGTCGAGTCCTCGGCAGGAGGTGGCAACCGATTGCGGTAGTCCTTGTAGGAGTGGGAGTCTTTTTGCTTCTGCTTTTTGTAGGGAATAAGGGGTTTGAGTGGTGGAAGAATCGGCCCACAGAAGTCGCTGAAACCACTTCACCTCCGGCACAGACGGCCCCGCCCGCCCCAACGGTGGTGGCTCAGCCGGCACCAACGCCGGCCCCACCGCCCGCAACAGGCGAGGTTCTCCAGCCCCCCACTGGCCAGCAACCTTACCCGCCGAACGCCGTCACGCCGGGCGCTACGCGCCCGGCTATCTACAGGCCGGCGCTGGACATCCAGTGCACCAACCTTTGGCGGCTGGTGGACTGCACCCTCCCGCGGGGTTGCACCACCAGTTACGCCAACGCCCCACCTCGACTTCGCGTCACCTGCGAAGACGGGAAGACGTGGACGGATTCGAAAGTGATGGCCGGCTACCCGCAAAACAAGCGGGTAAGCGTCCACCTCATCCGCTCCCCGTCCCCGTAGTTAGAGACAAGCGCGCCCGTACCCAAAAGCCCCCACCTTCCGCGGGCGCGCTCAAGGTCAAATTCCAACCCACCTTAAAGGTTACCTTTAAGGTGGGTTCGGCCAACCCAATTTCACCTTAAAGGTTACCTTTAAGGTGAAAACAGTGATAACAAAAAAAAGCGCTATAAAAACGCTTTTTTGGTGGGCCGGGAAGGATTCGAACCTTCGAAGGCATAAGCCAATGGATTTACAGTCCATCCTCGTTGACCGCTTGAGTACCGACCCTTACTGGAGCCACCTGTCGGGTTCGAACCGACGACCTACCGCTTACAAGGCGGCCGCTCTACCGGCTGAGCTAAGGTGGCCCATTTTTCAAGAAAAACTGTTAAAACAGCAAAAAGGATGATATTAAAATAATGTGTCGGTGTCAAATCAGACAACTTTTCCCACAAAAATGCACAAAATCTACCAAGAATTCACAGAAAAACACTCGGAGACGCAACAAAATATTTCACTTTCCGACTTCACTACAATCAAAATCGGTGGCACGGCCGACCTGTTTTATGAACTTAATGACATCGAACAATTACCAAAACTGCTTAACGACGCGAACCAACTGCAAATCCCGGTATTCATTTTCGGTGGAGGCAGTAACCTGATTTTTAATGAAGAGGGATTTAGAGGATTAGTAATAAAAATAACGTCCGACCAAATAACTGTAAACGATAATCAAATCACAGCGGACGCCGGTGCACTGCTTTCTCAGGTGATCCAGACAGCTATCAAAAACAACCTCACCGGCCTTGAAAAACTAACCGGTTTACCCGGAACTATAGGAGGCGCCGCCAGAGGTAACGCGGGCGCCTTTGGAACTGAAATCAAGGACTTACTGACATCCGCAAAAATATATAACGAAGAAAAAGGCATCCATGAAGTAAATAAAAATTATTTCAGTTTCGATTACAGATCATCAAAAATCAAACAAAACAAAGGCGGAGATATAATTCTTCAGGTGACAATGACATTAAAGCCAAGTCAGGATCATGAAACTCAAAAAGCTCAAGATGAAATAGTCAAAATACTAAAATCAAGATCGGGAAAACAGCCGACCGGTAAAACAACAGGCAGTTTTTTCAAAAACCCCAACCCCGAACTCGCCGCCGGTTATTTATTGGATCAGTGCGGATGCAAGGGGTTGCAAGTGGGGCAAATACAGGTATCGCATCAACACGCCAATTGGCTTATAAACCTTGGAAACGCCACTCAAGAAGACGTTATAGAGCTGGCGCATATCATGCGCGAGCGAGTAGGAGATAAATTCGATATTAGGCTTGAGCCCGAAGTTCAATTTGTATCCGTCACCGGTTATCTTGATATAATTTGAAATATTGTCTTATTTAACTTGTCTTTCACAGTTTTTTCTGCTACAATTTACTGATGAATAAAACAAAATAACTCTTTACCATCAACAATATGTCAAATAAAACTAAAAAAATCGTTAAACAGACACTGTTGGTTTTTACACTAATGGCTGTCGGATTGGTACTTTTCCAATTCATACCTGCATTTGCGCAGGGCGGATTAATCAGCCCTACTGATCAACCCGGAAGGCTTGCAGAAGCTACCGGTGGACAAGACAGTTTAAGACAACTTGTTTTGACATTCCTGAACTTCTTTCTTGGATTTTTGGGATTAATATCCGTAATCATGATTATTTACGGTGGAGTTCTATATGTTACTGCCGCCGGTGAACAGGAAAAAGTTGATAAAGGTAAAAAGATCATCATGTACGCTATCGTTGGTATCGTGATCATTCTATTGGCATTCGCTATCGTCAGCACTGTCCTTGGAGGACTTGGTGCCGGTGGAGATGTCTAGAAACACATATTTTAACAGTTAAAGCCCCGCTCATCTGAGCGGGGCTTTTGTTTTTGCTTCTAAATAAGCTATAATATAGAGAATTCTATTAAATGAAAAACCCGACCAACAATTCTATAGGTGGAACAAAAGCCCGGACTCATGAAGAATCGGCAAAATTTAACATGGTAAAGGAAATTGCCAAAGCCCGCGGAACAGAAAAAATATCCGATGTATTAACACGACTTAAGGATCCTAAAAGAAGTTACGAAACAGTGGATTACACATATGTTGTGGATGCCAAAGGAAGATTAAAAGGGGCGGTTTCAATAAAGGAATTATTAAATACGAAACCGGATAAAAAAGTTTCGTCATTAATGACGAAAAAACTGTCCGTTGTTCATCCGTCGACAGATCAGGAAAGAGCCGCCTACCTTGCGATAAAAACAAATATCAAAGCCGTACCCGTTGTGGATAAAAATCATATTCTTTTGGGAGTAATACCTTCAGACGTAATTTTGGATATCCTTCACTGGGAACACGTTGAAGACATGTTAAAAATGACGGGTATCCAGGGAAAAGGCCGACACTTCAAAAAACTCCTTAAATCTAGCTTTTTAAAAATGTCCGCGGTCAGACTGCCGTCACTTTTGATTGGACTCTTGGGCGGACTATTAACAACCAGAGTTGTCAGCCATTTTCACTCGTCACTTGAACAAGAATTGATTTTGGCTTTTTTCATACCCGTTATTGTTTATTTAAGCGCGGCCGTCGGCCAGCAATCACAAACAATCCTCATTCGCTCTCTGGCGGTTGAACAAATCAACATGATCCCCTACGCCCTCCGCGAAATGGCCGCCGGCCTCCTGATCGGCGGCATTATCGGCTCAACCATGACGGGAATAGTTTATTTATGGTTCAGTTCCATAAGAATAGCTCTTACAATAGGCATCTCACTCATTTTAACTATTACAATGGCAACATTTGTTGCCGTTGGAATAACCTGGGCTTTAGTATCGGCAAAAAAAGACCCGGCAATCGCGGGCGGCCCCTTCGCGACGGTAATTCAGGACATTCTAAGCCTGCTCATTTATTTTTCAGTGGCCTCATTGATTCTAATGTAGCCACTTTTCGGCAAAAACCTGGTCGGGGTGAGAGGGCTCGAACCTCCGACCTCATGGTCCCAAACCATGCGCGCTAGCCAACTGCGCCACACCCCGTTTTTTTCAGTTTTCAAAATATAAGCGACCTTCATCTGACTCCGTTTCTTACCCGCGCGCATTTGCGCACTTTTTGTAGGCCGCGGGCGCTCCAACTGCGCCACACCCCGTTTTTTTCAGTTTTCAAAATATAAGCGACCTTCATC
>CAYFWB010000006.1:0-325 GCA_964346765.1 uncultured Candidatus Peribacteria bacterium | reverse complement strand
CCGCGCGCATTTGCGCACTTTTTGTAGGCCGCGGGCGCTCCAACTGCGCCACACCTCAAAATACCTCTGCAATTTAAAGCTATCATCCTTCCAAAGTCAATCCTTAAAAGTCAAAAAGAGTTGATAGAACATGAACAAATCTGTAATATCACCGCCAATCATCAGCTAAAAAGCAAACTTAAACAAATAACATGGAAAATCTGCAAAGCACCGAGTCAACATTTGAAATGCCTTCTTTTTGGGAGCACTGCGAAATACATAACCTTGGCGAATACCCATTCCATATTTTTTATTTGTTTGTCGCTGAACAAACAACCATTTCATT
>CAYFWB010000005.1:37357-112045 GCA_964346765.1 uncultured Candidatus Peribacteria bacterium | reverse complement strand
TAAGTATAAGCACTTGTATCTTAACACGGTGTCCTATTTGTCTGTGTACTATATAGAGTTAATAATAGACCGAGTTGCCGTAAATGCTTTTTTGTGCTATAATAATATGAGTAATAAATCAATATGATGGCGCGGATAATAGAAATGATAATCAATATTTCGCCTGCTGAGATTTCCAGGATTGTACACAGCTGGTTAATTAAGGTTGTTTTTGTAGGTAGTGTTGTGATTGGCTGGACAGTTGTAACGGCGTCGGTTGTGGCAAGGATGGGTATTAATTTTTTGCCGGTTCTTTTTTTATTTCAGGCTATCTTTACCGTAGTTGGGATGATGTTTTTTTCTCTTATGGCTGAAAGGTTTGATATTAAAAAATTAATTACAATAAGTACTTTTTTTGCAATTACAACATTGATTATCGCGTCACTGAATTATGATAATAATTATTTATTTTTGATACTGGCTTTAATTGCAAATGGTATTTTTTTATCACAGGTGGGTCTATTTTTGTCATCGTATATAGAAGATTTATTTACTCCTTCTGAAGCTGAGCGAGCTTTCCCGGTCATTGAATCTGCAGAAACCATAGGTGGGATTTTCGCGGGTCTTTTTCTTGCTTTTTTAGGAAGATTTTTTTTGAATGGTACTATTTTTTTATTCTGGACATTTTTGTTGTCGATTTTTTTGTTATTACTGATTTTTCATAAACCAGAACTCCCCTTCTTTTTGGAAAATATGGAAAAAAAAGTTTATAAGAAGAAAACAATATCGTTTAATTTAAATTCGTTGGGACAAAGTCTGGGAATTATTAACAAAATTCCTTTTCTTCAAATTTTGATTGTTGTCCTACTTTTGAATTGGATTATTGCGATTTTTGTGGAATTTCAATTTACCAAGGCTATCGACTCCACAGTCGCGCATGACTCGAGCCTGGCAGAACATGAACAAATGCTGGTTCACGGATTGGGCAGTCTTCACGTTATAATACATGGATTGGCACTAATCGTGGAATTATTGGTGGCAAATAAAATATTGACCAAAATAGGGACATTCAGTGCGTTTTTACTGCATGGTTTAATGACTTTTTTTGGAGCTTTTGCTCTAATTTTTGCAAATGGTTTTTTTACATCCGTATTGTTTAAAACCAATTTTGAGCTTTCAAGTATAATTCAAAAAAATGCTTATGAGAACACCTATTATGCTTATGAAGCAGAAAGTAGAAAGTCTATCAGAGAATTTATTGAGGGGATAATTTATCCTTTGGCAACAATTATGGGGACATTATTTTTGATAGGGCTGCAGTTTTTGTTTTTGGAGGAACATTATAATCATTTTATTAATCTTACTCTTACATTCTTGATAATTGGAATGTTTTTTTTCACGATTCAATTGAAATCCAAATACACTAAATTGAATCTTAATAATCTTTCCGGTAGCGATCCAAAAATGGAGTTTATGGCAGTCGATATTCTTACGCAAGGGGGACATTCTGGTTCCGTGCAATTTCTTTTAAATAAATATAAGCATGCTGAAGATAAGGATTTAAAAATTAGGATTATTCAAAGATTACCTTTTTTAAGGTCAAAGGAGGCGGTTAAAGCTTTAATTCATATTTTTCACAATAAAGATCATGATCTATCTAAATACGTTGTAAGGAGTCTAAGAAACATGTTTCCGGAAATTAAGAAATATCACCTAAAAAATCAGGTTTCCGCCCTTATTGAAGAATATATTAAAGGGTCTCCCAGTGATTTCGACAAAGCTTATGCCGTATCTGTTCTTGGCCATATTAATTCAGCGTTTGTCTATAAGTATTTGAACTCTCAATCTTCAATAGTTGTATCACAGGCTGCAATTGCTTTGTATAGGAGGAAAAAATATCGAAATAAGGTAAAAAGTGTTATTTCTAAAATTATTGCATCCGGTCAGGTTGAAGACAAATGGGTTTTGATATATCTTGCAGGTCATATACCGGTTAAATATATTAGTAATTTTATAGATAAAAATATTGACTCAAAAAATCAAGAAATTAGGATCATTGCACTAATATGTGCTTTGCGTAATAATAACTATAATGTTGTCAATCAGCTAAATAATTTACTTTTATTTGGAAATGCTATAGTCTTTGAAAAGGCTGTTGAGGTGCTGGAGCACCTTGATGAAAAGATTAAACGAAGGATTGCCAAAGCATTGGTACCTTACGGAGTCATGGAAGAAATGCCTGATACAACAGAAGCGAATAAAGTAATTGAAAGGATGATAAGATTATATAAAACTTGCGATGCTAGTGACGAAATTGATTATATGCATTATAATATTGAACAGTTAATACCAATTTATTCTAAAGTCAGAATTTAATATGAAGGACTACAAACCATCTATAGATATGCAAATATCCGAGCTTGACCCAAAGGGATTCGTTGTCGTGAAATTTAGCGGAGAGCTTGATAAGGCAGGACTGGACGTTATTAAAGAAAATCTGAATATGCTTACAGAATCCATTGAGGGGAAATATCTGGTGTTGGATTTTAGCGACCTGAACTTCATAAACAGTGAGGGGATCGGTTTTTTGATGACCATGCAGTACAGATTGACGAAAAAGGATAAGGAGCTTGTTGTTGTTGGTGCGGCAGAACACGTTTTTGATGTATTAATTGTGATAGGATTGCTTAAAGTGATTAAGCATTTTGATACATTGGAAGAATTTAATGAAAGTATATCCTAATTCCCGATGCTGACGTCTTTAAAAAAAAGTATTCTTAGAAGGGTATTTATATATTTTATTTTCTTTGCGTTATTAATTTGCGCAGCTGCATTTTACTTGTTTATAAACAATGAAACGCAAGTCCCCTTCTGGGCTTTTGTTGGGGCTTTATTTGTTTTTCTTATATATTTTTTATTGGTTTATTTGTATGAATTTGTAAGACCGGTTCAGATTATTTTGAAAGAGATGAAAGCACTTTTGACAGGTCGCAAATATAAGAAAATATATACCCGCAGGCTTGATGAAATAGGTGTAATGGCTCATTTTTTTAATGAGGTCACAAAGAGTATGGAGCAAGTATCAAAGGAGATTAAAGAAGGTAAAAGGATGCTTAACGAGCTTGAGATTGCCAGTTCTTTGCAACAGGAAATCTTGCCAAAAGAAAGTCCGGATTTTCCGGGGATAGAGATAGTAGCGAAAAACAGACCCGCGGTTGAATTGGGAGGAGACAATTTTGATTTTATCAGAAGCGGAAATAACTTGTTTATTTATGGAGGTGACGTAACCGGACATGGTGTGCCCGCGGCACTGGTTATGACTATGGCTAATTCTTTAATTCATACTTTTGTTGATATATATGATAATGCGTATGATGTCGTCGTTAATACTAATAAACAACTTAAGACGAGGATTAAATCGACAATGTTCATGACCATGTTGATGCTACGATGGGATTTTGTGAATCAAAAAATGACTTATGTAGGTTGCGGTCATGAACATTTATTGATTTATCGTATAAATATGGGTAAGTGTGAAAGTAAAAAAGCGGGCGGTATCGCTCTGGGCATGGTGCCTGATAATAGCAAGCTAATTAAAGAGCAGGATCTTGAACTTGAACTGGGCGATGTGATTATTCTCTATTCTGACGGACTGACTGAAGGAAGAAATATGTCAGGAGAGATGTACTCGTTGGATAGATTGATTGCTGCGGTTGAAAGATACGCTGCTGAATACGGTCCCGATGGTATTGTTAATCATGTGGCATTGGATTATTCACGTTTTGTACAGGATCATGTGCAGGATGATGATGTAACTTTAATTGCTGTAAGGTACACGGGTAGTACCGCCAAAGAAAAAAGAACTGAAAGTTTGATTTCCACAAAGTGGAATCCAATGGAGGCTAAAACCACGGAAAAATAACCGATGAAAACCGAAGATTTTAATTATTATTTGCCGGCGGATTTGATAGCTCAAAATCCAGTTTATCCCAGAGATTCAAGTCGGTTAATGGTTCTTAATAGGGAAAAACAATCCATCAGTCATCATGTCTTTAATGAATTGCCATCTCTGTTAGGTTCGGATGTTGTGTTAATATTTAATAAATCCAAAGTTATACCAGCGAGAATCCATTTTAAGATCAATCACAAAGATAGTGAGATATTGTTAATCAGACGGCTTATGAATAACGTATGGTTAGCAATGGTAAGACCAGGAAAATTTTTTAAAAAGAACGATAAAATTAATTTAAGAGACGGAGTTAAGTGTTCGATTATTGATGTTGATGACAATGGATTTAGAGTGTTGAAGTTTTCAGTCGGCGGAGAGGAATTAATGAAATTTATATATTCGAATGGTGTAACACCACTCCCTCCTTATATTAAAAATTCCAAAGCATTACTTGAGGATTATCAAACCGTTTACGCCGAAACCGAGGGTAGTGTGGCAGCTCCGACAGCCGGTTTACATTTTACTGCTGATCTGAATCAGGAATTGGTTAAATCCGGCGCAAAATTGGAATATCTTACTTTACATGTGGGGCCGGGCACTTTTTTACCAGTAAAAACTGCCAATATCAAAGATCATAAAATGCATAGTGAATTTTACGAAATCAATCAAAAAACAGCAGATTCTTTGAATCATTCATATGATTTGGGCAAAAGGTTAATAGCGGTGGGGACTACAAGTGTCAGGGTGCTTGAGTCAACATTTGAAAATGGTTTTAAGAACGATCAAGGTGATACGGATATATTTATTTATCCCGGCTATCAATGGAAGTGTGTGCAAGGATTGCTTACCAACTTTCATCTGCCAAAAAGCACCTTGCTGATGCTGGTTTCTTCTTTTGCCGGTCATGAATTTATAATGAAGGCCTATAAAGTAGCTGTAAAAGAAAAATATAGGTTTTTCAGTTTTGGGGATTCTATGTTGATTTTGTGATTATTTTACGTAGGTAAGCCATTTTTCATATCTTGGGAGCTCACCTGCCACTATTCTTAGAAATTCTTCTTTTAGCTTATTTGTAATTGGGCCGGCTTTGCCATTGCCAATTTTTTTCCCATCAATCGATCCTATAACTGAGATTTCTGCGGCCGTACCACTAAAAAATGCTTCATCCGCTTTGTAAAGTTTATTTTTGGATATTATTTCCCGCTTTACAGGTATTTTTTTATCATGAGCCAGTTTGATTAGTGAATCTCTTGTTATTCCCGCCAATATGCTACCTTTTTTGGGTGTTATTAGAGTGCCTTTTTTAACTATAAAAATATTTTCGCCGGGGCCTTCGGCAACATTTCCTTTGTAATCAAGTAGTATCGCTTCGTTACACTTTTTTCCATGTGCGTCGATGCTAGCAAGAATTGAATTTACATAGTGACCGCAAAGTTTGGCTTGGGTGTATGTGGATTTTGGATGAATACGGATAAATTTACTAACCGTCGCTTTTATCGGTTTGTCACCAAGGTATGCTCCCCAAGGCCATACCGCTATAGCTATATTTATAGGGGCACCTGCCGGATTAAGGCCCATCTTACCGTACCCGTAGTAGATTATCGGTCTTATGTACCCCTCTTCCATTTTATTGGATTTGATTACCGTCTTTATGGCCTCAATAATTTGTTTTTTAGTAAAAGGTGATTTTATTTTCAGTACGCCGGCTGAATAGAACAATCTATCTACATGCTCTTCCAGTCTGAATATGGATGGTCCTTTTGGTGTTTTATAGAAGCGTATTCCTTCGAAAGCGCCACCACCGTAGTGAAGCGTGTGTGTTAGAATGTGAATATTGGCTTTATCCCATGAGACAAGCTTGCCATCCATCCATATTTTGGAAACTTTTTGCATTAGTTGTTTTAAATCAAAATTATTTTAACAGATACCAAGTAAAACCTGAAGTATGAGGGCGGGCATTTACTTTTTTGGTTTTTTGAGCTATAATTAGTGGATTTAATGTAATAAACATGAGGTTAATAAGAATTACAGTGTTGGCAACGATGATATCTTTGATGTTTGCCAATGCAGTGGCGTCGGCCAGTAATATGACTGATGTAATGGCGTACGGGGTTGATACGATTGCGGGATATAGCGCCTTAATCACAACATCAAAAACGTATCCTAATACAAAAATTTTTGTTGATGTTAAAAAACCGGATGGAGCTGTTATCTCTGTTCCCGTAATAACGAACACGGAAGGTAAGGCAAGATTAGATTTGTATGATTATCATACACGAAAAGCCGGTGTTTATGAGGTGTCCGCTCATTTGAAAGGAGACCCTGGCGGACAAACAAGTACGTTTAAAGTTTATCCGGATAATATGTCTGCTGATAAGTCAAACATTGAAGTTAATAAAACAATATTAAAGGCCGATGATGAGGATACGTGTTATCTTAGTGCTCAGATTGTGGATAAGTATAATAATCCATTGAGCGGTCATGTATTGAGAGTAATTTCTAGTCGTAGTGAGGATAGTATAAGATCCGTCGCTCCCGGCAATATGACGGATGTCAATGGTAGCGTTTCTTTCGCTATTTCCTCGGATAAAGCAGGTGTGTCTATTTATTCGTTAGTGGATGTTACAAACGGCGGTGTTCTGTCTGACAGGGCGGAAGTAACCTATTTAAACAGTGCTTCATATCTGGATGATGCGGGCGGGTATTTGAATAGCTTTATACCGGTGGCGTCGGCACAACCCGCGGGACCTTTAAATAAATTTTTAATATCAGGTATTCCTGAAACTGTCGATCCGAATACTGATATTAGCTTCACAGTTACGGCTCAAGATCAAGATGAGCTAACTGTTCAAAATTACACCGGTACCGTTCATTTTTCTGTTGAAGGAATAAACAGTACAAATGTGACATTACCTGAAGATTATACTTTTAAAGCGGAGGACCTTGGGGCTCATGAATTTAGTTTGGGGCTGAAATTTCCGGAAGACGGTACATATAAGCTTGTGGCTACCGATATCAATAATATGTCCGTAAAAGGCGAATTTAATGTGGCAGTCGGTTCGGCCGGTGATAGCGGTAGCTCAGGGTCTGGGTCTTTAGGCTCGGGTGAAAAACCCACAATTACATCACCGCTTGAAGGTACTTACAGTCAAAATGTACAGGAAATATCGGGAAAGGCCGCCGCTCTTTCTACTGTGAAAATTTTTGATAACGATCAAGAAATCGGTATGATTCAATCCGATTCGAGCGGTAATTATTCATTTGAAACAACTCCTTTGGCGGACGGAAATCATGAAATTTATGTTGTGTGGCTGGATGATTCAAATGAAGTACAGGGTACTTCTGACACCGTTATGATTAGTATCGACACTACAGCGCCGGTAGTTGATGATATTGTGGTAGATTCTTCAACTGGCATAAAATCCGGTGATGTCGTGAATGTTGAAGTTTATTCGGAAGAGAATCTTACTGAGGCTGCTTTAATTTTTAATCTGGATATTTATCAATTAAGTCCCAGTACAGACACGGCTGGTTTATATATAGCATCTTTTCAGGCACCGGAGACGGCAGGTGAATATCCTGTTGATGTCCTATTGGTTGATGATTTGGGTAATGAAGCAACATATCAAAGCGTGGTCAGTCTTATGATTACAGAAAATGGTGAGGGTAGTGTAAGCGATCAGGAAGAGACTGTTCCTGAGGCTACGGAAGAACGGACTGATGATCAAAAGGAAGAAGTGGATGAGCCTGATAATGAACCACCATCACAGGTGTTTGGTGTAATAGGATATGGCTCGGATAAAAGAGTAACTCTTGTGTGGGAGGCGGCAACTGATGATGGAATTGTTGATCATTATCGAATTTATTACGGAACCGATCCTTTGAATCTTGATAATGTGATCGATACTAAAGATGCCGCTACGACATGGTATATTCCAAATCTTGAAAATGGTAAGGAATACTTTTTCGCGGTTTCGGCGGTTGATGAGATGGATATAGAAAGTTTGTTTACAAGTGAACTTGTGAGCGCAATTCCATTTACTTTGGAAGTTCAGGCCGAGGTTACGGACAGACCCGCTGAACCTTTAAACGAAGGCGGGCAAGAGGCACTTTTAAGGGGTGCGGCAATTGAAGCTATACCACCTGAAATGGTCGATAATGGTCCTGAGATTTTATTATTGTTGGCGGGTACCGGTGTTCTTTCAGGTGTAGCCAGAAGGTTTCAAAACAGAAAAAAAGGATAATGGGTGGATTTTTAAGCCATGACTGATATTATTGGATAGATTTTTGAATCAGTTTAAGTTTACTTATGGCATTAGATTTTATTGTAAAGTTTATTCAGATACTTTTTGATCTTGTCAGTTTCGCTATTTTGGCAAGGATAATACTTTCGTGGTTTACCGCTGGAGGCGGTGGTGGAGGCGGGAAAATACGTTTGGTTTTATATGATATTACGGAACCTATACTGGGTCCTTTTAGAAAGGTCGTACCTAGACTGGGTATGATTGATATATCGCCAATAATCGCATTATTGGCATTGGATCTGCTAAAAGTTATTGTTATTTCATTACTTGTTTCATCAGGAATATAGATATGCATATTTTTAATACATTGATAGGACGTAAAGAGATATTTAAACCTGTACGTGAAGGTAAAGTTAGAATGTATGTTTGCGGTCCCACAGTTTATGATTATGGCCATCTCGGGCATGGTAGATCGGCGGTTAGTTTTGATGTAATAAGGAAGTATTTTATTATGAAGGGATTCAACGTTACTTATGTAACGAATTATACTGATATTGACGATAAAATGATTAATCGCGCCCAAATAATGAATATATCCGTGAAGGAGCTTGCCGATAAGATTATTCCGGAATATGAGCGTGATTATGCGGCTTTGGGAATATTAAAGGCTGATTATAATCCAAAAGCTACGAATTATATGGCTGAGATTATCGATATTATTAAGAGATTGGAGGAAGAGGGATATGTGTATGTAATATCAGACGGAGTCTATTTTGATATTAAACGATTTGATGAATATGGAAAATTGTCGAAACAGGACATTGAGGAACTAAAAAGCGGTTCAAGGGTTGAATTAAAAACAGAAAAACGTAATCCGCAGGATTTTGTTTTATGGAAATTCGCAAAGCCGGATGAACCTAAATGGGATAGTCCGTGGGGTGAAGGACGACCGGGTTGGCATATTGAGTGCAGTGCTATGAGTCATGCGATTTTGGGTCAAACATTGGACATTCACGGTGGCGGAGCTGATTTAACTTTTCCTCATCATGAATGCGAAATAGCCCAGAGCGAATGTGCTTTCAATGTGCCATTTGTTAAATACTGGATGCATAATGGTTTTATCAGAGTTAATAATGATAAAATGTCCAAGTCACTAAATAATTTTTTTACACTAAGAGATATTTTTAAAGAATATAAGCCTCAGGCGGTTAGATATTTGTTTCTACAAACTCATTACAGGTCGCCTATTGATTTTTCAAAAGATTTACTTGAACAGGCGGAAAACAGTTTGCAAAGGGTGCATGATTTTTTCCGCAGATTAGGATCCTTTTCTTCATTTGATGAAGCTGATGAGACCGGACACGGCGTTCAATTTATAGATGAATGCATGCAAAAATTTATTGAATCGATGGATGATGATTTTGAAACGCCGAGTGCTCTTGCGGCCTGTTTTGAGTTTATTAAGGAATTAAACAAATATATGGACTCAGGATCTCTAGACAAGGCAACGCATAAAAAAGCTCTTAATTTTATTCAGGAAACCGATGCTGTTTTGGGTATTTTTAAAAGAGATGTAAAAGAAGAAGTTAATGATGATGTCCAGTCATTGATTAATGAAAGAGAAAAAGCTAGAAGAAATAAGGATTTTTCAAAATCCGATGAGATTAGAAATGAATTACAAAAAAAAGGTGTCCAGCTTGAGGATACCCCTGAAGGTACTATTTGGAAAAGAATTCATTAGAAAAAGTCCGCGGCTTGAAGTTCAAATATTTTTTATAGATATAGAAGTTTTAAAATACATCTAAATACTTGACACTGTTATCCTTTTCTTGTCAATAATTTATGCGCTGTTTTGTTAATATCCCCGGCTCCCATGGTTATCAAAACATCAAAGTTTTGTATCAATCTGGCGACGGTACGAATGGTGTTGTCCGGATCACCTCCGTAAATAGCTTCGCTGTTTGTTTTTATCATGTCGGTTAGTATGGCGCTGTCTATGCTCGCGATATCCTTTTGGCTGTCACGGGTAAAAAAAATGTCTGATATTACCGCAAGATCAGCCTCTTTAAATGATTCCGCGAAGAGATCTTTAAGCTTGTTGGTTCTGCTGTGCTGATGCGGCTGAAATATGCACATAATCTTGGCTTTTTTACCAAATTTTTGTCTTGCGGCAAGCAGTGTTGCTTTTATTTCGGAGGGATGATGTGCATAGTCGTCATAGATTAGCGTTTTATTTACTTTGCCAAGCAACTCAAATCTTCTTTTAGCGCCGGAGTAGTGATTAAGTGCGTTTATTGAGACTGTCGGATCGAGTCCCAATGAATAAGCGGCGCTAAATGCCGCCAGTGCGTTTAATTGATTGTGACGGCCCGGTATTTGCAAAGTCAGTCTTCCTATTATTTTTTTATTCTGATAAACAGTGTTGTTAATAAGACGAAAATCCGCTGCTTGAGAGCCGAAAGTAATTATTTGAATGTCTTTTCTGTCTTTTTTGATATTTTTGAGAAGAGTTATACAGTTCTTATCCTCTCCGTTAATTATCAATAGTCCCCTATCAGATAACTTTCTCGCGAACTGCTCAAAGGCATGGAAGTAATCATGTTCATCTTTAAAATAGTCTAAATGATCGGCTTCGATATTGTTTATGATAATGATGTCAGGATGGTAATTTAAGAAATTTCTGCAATATTCACAGGCTTCCAGTATTAAATAATTACTTTTGCCAAGACGATGATTTCTATTTTTCATTTCTTTGATCTGAGATCCCACTATCACCGAAGGGTCTTTATTTTCTGCAATAAATATGGTCGAAAGCATCGAAGTAACCGTGGTTTTTCCGTGAGTCCCGGAAACGGCAATTGTGTTTTTGTCTTTAGACAACTCACCTATGGCCTTAGAATATGACATTTCTGGTATTCCTTTATTTTTAGCTTCGATTCTTTCCGGATTATCCTGTTTGATAGCAAATGAATAGATTAATAGGTCTGTGTCTGGGGGTAAATTTGCTTCTTTGTGGCCGATATTTATTTTTATTCCGGACTTACCTAATTTTTTGGTTATTTCTGAATGGATTTTATCCGAGCCCGAAACATTTTTTCCGTACTTATGCAGGATTGACGCCAACGCGCTTACACCGGATCCTCCGATTCCGACACAAAATATTTTTTTTGCTTCCAACATAATAAATGGTGTATTTGCAACATAGTCTAGCAATAGAAGACATTAAAATCCATACTGCTTTTTGCTCTATTTATTGATAAAATTTGTGTCAGGTATTATATTTTGACTGCTTAGAATTTGATATGCAGATAAAATTACAGCGCACATCGCATACGGCAAAACTTGTAATAATAGCGCTTTTTTTGCTAGTATCATTTCTTTTATACAGCCTGACGGCTTCTGTGTATAAGGCTTATCAAATTGAACTTCATATTAAAAATTATGAAAAAGAAAATGCCAGAATTGCAGAGGAAAACAGGATAAAAAGCGAAGATTATGAATATTATAGTTCAGATGCTTACATAGAAAAAATCGCAAAGCAAAACTTAGGCTTGGTAAATCCCGGAGAAGAGGTGATTATTATACCCAATGAAAGTATTGATGCTTCGGGAATAGTCGGCGGTTTGCACACTCAAAATGATGCCGATTACGACTATGTGGGGTTAAGTAACAATCAAAAGTGGTGGAAGTTTTTCTTTGACATGGAGGGCTAAAATCATTATGTTTGTACAGGTCTTTAACTTGACGCGGGGTAGAGCAGAGGCAGCTCGTCGGGCTCATAACCCGGAGGTCGGAGGTTCGAATCCTCCCCCCGCAACCAAAGTAAATGCTCTTTTTTATATAATGGCAGGGTAGCTCAGTTGGTTAGAGCGCGGGACTCATAAGCCCGAGGTCGTGGGTTCGATCCCCTCCCCTGCTACCAATTAATAATTCAGATATGGTGTGGGATCGTAAATTTGCTGTTCATGCGGAGGAGGAAAAGGCTATTTATAATATAGTTCGTGATGTAAAGGAATTCTTATTCTCCCCGATTGCAGATTGGCTGGCCGACAATGCTGTTAAACCAGAACACCTTAGTTATTTGGGGTTATTAATGGTTGCTCCTTTTGTTTTCTTTTTCCATTTTAATCCGTGGATTTCTTTTTTTTTCCTTTTGATACATGTTCTTTTGGACGGACTGGATGGTTCAGTAGCACGAATTCAAAAACAAGATGGAGAGAGCGGCGCTTTTATAGATATGGTGTGTGATTATTCTTTTTTTTACATATCTTTTGTTACGTTTGTTTATTACGGTTTTGTGAACGGGTTTTATGGATTGATATTCACAATAGTTTACATGGCTCTGCAGGGTTTTGTATCGTTGGGAATTATTAAGAGAATTAAGCTTTTTTACATATTGCGTCCAAAATTGCTGGTCTATATGTTCTTTTTGATTTATCTGATCACGGGATTAAACTATATGAATGAGTTTGTTGTTTTGATGATTATTTATCTTACAATTTCATTATTTTTTATTTTCAATAAAATTAAATGCTCCTTGTCGTAATTCAGGCTCTGTTTTTTTTCTTACCTGCATATATTTCTAATGCAGTTCCTCTTTTTCTTGCCAAGGGTGATTGGTTCAAATTTCTAAATGTGCGGGTTGATTTTGGTTATAAGCCGGATGAGTACAGTCTTTTTGGAAAGACAAAAACTTATAGAGGTATTATTGGGGGCACTTTGGGGGGCATAATTACCATTTATTTGCAGACTTTATTCTATAATTTTTATCCGGATTGGCATTTCGTTTTTCTGTTTTCGTATGAATTACCTTCTATATTGCTATTGGGTTTTTTACTTGGCATCGGAGAAGGTTTGGGTGATCTAATTAAGAGTTTTTTTAAAAGAAGATTGAAAATCCGCAGTTCCGCGCCCGCTATTCCATTGGATCAATCCGGCTTTTTATTGGCGCTGTTATTATCCTATTTATATTATGGTCCCGGAATTTGGCATGCGTCGGTAATTATAATAGTTTCACCGTTAATACCGTTGACGGCCAATATTGTCGCTTACAGAATCGGCTGGAAGGATGTCTGGTGGTGAATCAATTATTGATCAAATTTTTTATATATTTTTTTATTTCTATATAGTTTTTTTCAGCGGGGAGCAGAATATATTGACCTTTTGCATTTTTGGTAGAGTATAGGTGGTTTTTACTATTCAAAACATTGCCTCCTTTAATCTGAAAATTTTTATAAAACTGCAGGTAATTCAACGCATCGAACAGGCTAATGTCAGAAGAAATATTTTCACTGATTTTCCCATAAATTTTAGTCGCTAGATTTAACTTTGATAAAAGATCGAGTGCAATGGCTTTATTTTTAACGGCAATGACGATTTGCTGCTGTCTTTTGGCCCTGTCAAAATCCGATGTTGATTTTCGACTTCTTGCGTACTTTAAAGCTGTTTCTCCGTCCATTTGTTGTGTCCCGGCTTGAAAGCTTACTGTTTGATAACTATTGGCTGATCCCGGATAGGAATAGTCGGTTAACGCTTTTTTCACACTTAACTGGATACCGTCTATTAAGTCTATGAAGTCGACGAATGCATCGAAATCAAAAAGGATGTATTTGTCCGGGTAAACACCGGTAATTTCCCATATACTCTTTTCCAGTTCTTGTACGCCGTAGGCATGGTATAGTTCGTTGATTTTTCTTCCCTTATGGTACAAATCTCGTGGGATGCTAATGAGAGAAATTTTTTCAGTTTTGGGATTGGCGCTGGCCAGCATAATAGTGTCAACCAGGTTATTGTTTTTTCCCAGTATTAAAACATCGAGCACATCCGGGTTTTCTTCTATTATATTTAACTCTTGTTTGAGAACTTCATTTTTTTGAGCTAGTTCATTAATTTTGGTTTCTTTTTCCGCTAGCATATTACTTAAGGAATCTTGAGCCTCGTGAAGCTCTGTTCGGGTAGCGGTCCAGTTGGTTTCTTTTTCCACTATGGATTTAATGACATCGTTATTTAAATTGATCAGTGTCGACCTGGTGTCTTCTATTTGATCGTATAAACCTGAAACTACCAATGCCGAATCGTTAAGATCTTGTTTTACTTCTCCCATTTCGCTGATCAGCATGCTGATTTTAAGATCTTTTTGTTTTAAATCGTCCTGATTAATTTTTAGTAATATGGCGAAAGCAACTGAAACTAAAATGAGTGCCGTTAAAAGAGCATATATTGCTTGAATTATGTTTTTAATATTATGTTTCTTGTTTTGTTTGTTTGTTTTTTTCATTTATATAATATCGATGCCTATTCTTGCGGTTATTTCTTGATCAACGAATTCACGTTTTCTGCCGTACTTCATTCTGGAATATTGCTTTATTATATTTCCAATTTTTGGATTCGACTTACTCATGTCGTAAATTGTTTCCAAAGAAAAAGGTCGAGAAGTGCTATTTTTGATATTCAATTTTATGTATGCTTTGTAGTTGGCAATTCCAAGTACGTCTTGTTCTGTTAAAACAGGCGCGTATTCCTTAGCCATGTATTCCGCATCGTCGGCCCCGACTTTAAAAGACATCATTGTCCCAACGTTACCAAAGACGGCGTCGCGTATTGATGTGTCTCCTTTTTTTTCAAGCTGCTTAATGTATTGATGGGCCATTATCAGGGCCAAGTGATATTTACGCGCTTCAGAAAGTATTGAGCAGAAACTGTCCGTGGCGAAATTTTGGAATTCGTCTACGTATAGATAAAAATCAGTGCGTTCTTTTTCAGGTATATCGACTCTGCTCATGGCGGCCATTTGCAGTCTGGCCACCACTATCAAGCCCAACAGCTGAGTGTTTAAGTCGCCCATTTTACCTTTTGAAAGATTGATCAGTAGAATTTTTTGTTCGTCCATGGCCTTTCTGAAATTAAAGGCGGACTTGGTCTGACCGATCGTGTTCCTCATGATTGAATTTGTTATGAAGGGTCCGAATTTGGAAGAGAAATAAGGGATCATTTCTTGTCTTTCACGTTGCCCGGTATGCGCGTACTCGTGTTCCCAGAATGATTTGACTATGGGATTCTTAACTTTGGAAACTTTGTATTTCATAAATTCTTCATCTACAAATATTCGAGGTACATCGATCAAGGTTGCGCCCTCTTCAGTGTCTTCCATGAGAGTTAGGCATCCGTTTCTAAAGTAATGCTGGATACGGGGACCAAAGATTTCATCGCCGAATATTTTGATGAATATTTCTGTTGCTTGGCTGGAAGCCATATCCATCTCTGCGGGGGTTCTGGCTTCCAAAATATTAAGACCCATTGGTCTTTCTGTGTCTGCGGGATTAAATATTATTACATCTTTGGCCCGCTCTTTTGGTATAAAAGTAGTTAATTCTTCTATTAAATCGCCGTGTGGATCAACGACACATACCCCGTCTCCGTTCCGTATGTCTTGTCTTGCCATGAAACTTAAGAATGCGGATTTACCGGCGCCGGATTTACCTATTACATAATGATGTCTGGTTCTATCTTTTGGTAACATGTGTATTTCTTTTTTTACCCCTCTATAGCTATTGTGCCCTAGTAAAATTCCTTTGGTGGGTGTGTTACTCGGAGCTGGCAGAACTTTATATTTGAGCCAGTTGATTATGTGGGTGTAGTTAAATCTACTGGAGGGGAAATGGAATAAAGAAGCCATTTCCGCGGAATCTAATAAGGAATCTTTTTCACCAATAAAGAAAAAATTGGTTGCCATTAATCTATGTTCGAAATTGAACTGCATAAATTTATTATTCAGTATGTCAAAAGGCAGTATTCTCCTGGTCTGAAACCAGTTCATCTGAGCGTCTTTAAATAGATTCAGCCCCAGTGCTATGTTATTAGTAATTTCTTGCGCGTGAGCAGAGGTCTTTGCCGAACCCATTACTCTTATAACGGTGTAAAACGCAACTCTTCCTGCTTTTTCACCTATTTTTTTGGCTATTTCTTCTCTTGTTTGAAGTAGGCGTACATAGCCTCCTCCACCGTATGGTCCTGATGATTTCTTTTGAGAAGTTTCTTCGATTTTGCCAAATACAATGGCGTTAACAAATGTCATCAAAAAGCCGAGTCCGGGGATTTTAAATCCCCCGGGTTTTTTCCCCGCGAACATATTGGAGCCCGCTTTTTCGGTTTTCTTCTTCCATTTTTTTTCGTTATTCGGTTTGATTACAACTTGAATGGAACCAGCATCCGACTCTTCGAATTTTGAAAATATGTTAGTGAGGTCGTTAAGCGGATCATTACCTAGATCCTTGTAAGTTTTTATAGGATAAAAGAATGATTTTTTTTGATACGCGTAATAGCATTTTAATTTATTACCTTTTGGTTTTACTTCGAATTTTTCATCTATTTGTATGTCGGCGTTGGGATAATATGATGTTATTTGTTTGTCCAGCAGTTTTGCGTATCTCTTTGGCACAACTACCATAAAATCAACCAGTTTATTTCTCGCGACAATCTCGAATGACACAAAATCATCGTTGTAGATCTTTGTGTGGATGATGTTTTGCAGATTAAGTTCGCCCAATTCATGTATATTTCTGTAAAACTGTTCCATTACCCCTATCATTTCTTTGAAATCTTTGATTTCCGATTTTTCTTTATCCTTGGATGATTCCTCACGTGGTAAGGTTATTTTCATATGTACCATATTTGGAGCAATACCGTAAATTTGGTGTAAGAATCGTAATATTTTAACAGTAATGCGCAAAGTTAAAACAAAAACTATAACTGTTAGAGCTGTTTCTATAGGATACGCAATGATTGTTTCCCAGATGTGTTTTAAAAATTCTTCCATCGATAGTTAAATAATCTACTAATTATAACAAAAAAAGGCTATTTTCTCAATCAATGAATAAAGCGCAATTTGAAATCACTTTCGGCTCAAATCAGTTTATTAAATTTATTAAAGCTGTAGTAGCTGTCGGAGCCGACTATTAAATGATCTAATAACGGTATTTGCAACAGATCGCCGACCTGCCGGAGTATTTTGGTTGTACTGATATCGGATTGACTGGGTAAAGCGTCGCCAGAGGGGTGGTTATGAGCAATTATAATGGCATATGCGTTATATTCAATAGCCGGCCGGAATATATCTCTGGGGTGTAAAATATTTGCATCCAGGCTACCGATGGAAATAATCTCATCATGTATTATTTTATATCGAGTGTTTAGGTATAGGCCACGAAGGTATTCTTTTTTAAGGTATTTCATGTTTTTGACTATCTCATACACATCTTCCGTACTTCTTATTTGTTTAAAGGACGTTTTTTGACCAAAAAAACGTTTGCCCAGTTCTACGCAAGCCATTATTTGAGCAGTTTGCACGGGACCTATTTTCAGGCTACTTTGTAAAGTTTGTAATGATTGCTGATGTAGAATTTCTTCCCTGTCGAAATTACCAAAAATTCTTCTTGATAGAGTAAAAATATTTTCATTTTTATTGCCTCGACCTAGTAGTAAAGCCAAGAGTTCATGGTCATCCAGGCTTTTAGGTCCGTATTTAGCAATTTTTTCTCTGGGTTGCAACATAAATATATGGCAAAGTCGCAACCATTTTTAGCAGAAACAGATTAAAATTTTCTAAACTATTCGAAAATTTTTGCAATTAAATATTTTTCCAGATCTTTGATTTTGATTCTTTCCTGTTTCATGGTGTCGCGATCACGTACCGTAACCCCCTGATCTTTTTCTATGGTGTCATAATCTATTGTCAGACAGTAAGGTGTTCCTATTTCATCATGACGTCTATATCTTTTTCCTATTGATCCGGATGTGTCAAAGTCAGCCGAAAAAGTTTTTCGGAGTGACTCCCAAACTTTCAATGCTCCATCATTTAGCTTGTTTACTAAGGGTAATACGGCGATATTATATGGTGCCATATTAGGTTTGAATTTCATCACGACTCTTTTTTCTCCATCCACCTCTTCTTCGTGGTAAGCGCTTAAAAGAACCATCAAGACCGAGCGTGAAAGCCCGAACGTGGGCTCAACGGCGTGGGGTATAAATTTTGTATTGGTATAAGGATCCAGATAAGTCAGGTCCACTCCGCTTTGTTCCATATGGTTCTTAAGGTCAAAATCTGTTCGATACGCGAGTCCATAAAGCTCTTTCCAGCCGAACGGGGTTTCAAATTCAATATCCACAGTTTTTTTTGAATAATGAGATAATTCGTCTTCGGTGTGTTGTCTGACTCTTGTGCGATTTTGATCTATCCCAACAAAATTAATCCACTTTTTCATTTCATCCAGCCAATAATCAAAATGTTTTTCCCATTTGTTTTCTTTTATGAAATATTCAAATTCCATCAGGTCAAATTCCAGCGTTCGGAATATGAAATTACCCGGCGTTATTTCATTTCTATATGCTTTTCCGATCTGGGCGATACCGAATGGCAGTTTCTTTCTTGTAGTGTTTAAAACATTTTTAAAATTGGTAAACATGGATTGCGCAAGTTCACCTCTTAAATATATGTCTTCAGAATCTGAAGCGACCGCACCTATATTTGTTTTAAAAAGAAGATTGAAAACACGGGTGGAGGTAAAATCGGAAGATCCGCACTTTGGACACTTAATTTTATTTTCAGTAATTAATTTATCCAGGTCATTCAAGGTTAGACCTTCAACTTTGACATTATCCAGTTGGTCTTCAATAAGATGATCCGCGCGAAATCTGCTTTTGCATTTTTTGCAATCCACCTGCGCGTCGTTGAAATTTTCCACATGTCCGCTTGCTTGCCATACTTTAGGATTCATTAAAACGGCGGCATCTATACCAACAATATCGGGTCTGTCTTTGACAAAAAATTTCCACCAAGCCTGTTGTATATTATTTTTCAGTTCAACCCCCAGGGGTCCATAATCCCAAGTGTTAGCCAAACCTCCGTATATTTCCGATCCCTGGAAAACAAACCCTCTTCTTTTACAAAGGGATACGATCTTTTCCATTGTGACTCCGTTTGAATTACTCATAGTGTTTATTTGATTCAAGCATAATTGTTACCGGCCCGTCATTGATTAGCCTTACCTTCATGTGGTTTTGATATTTCCCAGGTTTGACTACTATACCATTTTTTTTAAATGCATTAAGTCCTTTTTTATATAGTTCTTTCGCATATTCAGGCTTGGCCGCATTACCAAAGTCCGGTTTTCTTCCTTTTGTACAATCCGCGCATAGAGTGAATTGAGAAACAAACAATATCTGGCCATTTATGTCTTTGACGCTGTGGTCGAGTTTTCCCCGGATTGATTCAAAAATTCTTAAATTTAGTGATTTATTCACTAAATATTCTAAATTTTCTATAGTGTCATCTTTTTCAAATCCAACCAAAATCAGTAAACCTTTGTCAATTTCAGATATTATAACACTATCAACACTAACCGACGCGCTTTCTACTCTTTGGATTAAGAATTTCATATTATTGCTTCTCCTGATCTTTTTGTTTGTTTCTCCAATCAAGCATGGCATTACTCAATACTTTCATGAAAGATTCCGCAGTATTATGACTAACATTAACTCTGCTCATAATCTTGATTGTTGTGGGTTTTACATTGGGGACAATGTAACCGAAGTCTAAAATTACTTCGTTTTGGTTTACATGAACCGAAACCGCGTTTGAATACAGACCTCCTTCCATAGCGGGATCCATTTTAACTTGAATATTTTGTTTATTTTTTTGATCTTCAGCCATAGTTTAAATGGGTTAATGATTAGTTTATTATGATTTATTCGCCAGTTGTCCGCACGCGGCTTCTATTTCTTGTCCGAGTGAAACTCTTATGGTAGCCGCTATGTTGTGTTTTTCTAAAATCTCTTTAAACCTACTAATTTCTCGTTTCTCACTGCCTTCTATATTTTGAACGTCTGTCGCATTATAGGGTATTAAGTTTACGTGGCAAAGCTGATCTTTAATTAAATCAGCAAGCTCGAGTGCGTTTTGGGGGCTGTCATTGATGTTTTTAAGCATTATATATTCATACGTGATCCGTCTATTTGTTTTTTTTATGTAGTTATCTACTGACTGCATAAGCTGTTCAAGCGGATACATCTTGGCAACGGGCATAATTTTTTCCCTGATTAGCTGGTTGGGAGCGTGGAGACTTATGGCAAGATTACATTGCATTTTCTCATCTGCCAGTTTGTCGATGCCCTGTGTTATCCCGGATGTCGAAATGGTTATGCTTCTGGCTCCTATATTGTAATAACTTTTGTCATTTAGGTATTTAATTGATTCAATTACATTTTCGTAGTTTAGTAGTGGCTCTCCCATCCCCATATAGACAACATTGCTAATTCTTTGTTTTTTTTTAAGCAATTCTTGATGAGGATTTAATATTTGATCGCATATTTCAGAATAATGCAAATCCCTGCTGAAACCCATCTTACCCGTGGCACAAAATTTGCAACCAAGTTTGCATCCTACTTGGCTTGAAACACAGATCGTATGCCGACCGTCTTTGAAGTTCATTAAGACGGTCTCTATTTTTTTAAAATCTGTCGTTTGATATAAGTATTTTATCGCGTCTCCGCTTTGTGATGAAGCCGTCTTCAATAATCGTAAAGTTTTAATGCTGTAATTTTCCGATAATAATTTTTGCAGTTTTTTGGGAATATTGTTGATCTGATTGAAATCATTTATTCCCCGTTTATATACAGCTTCGACCACTTGTTTGGCTCTAAATTGTTTGAAATCTTGTTGTACCAGAAACGTCACCAGTTTTTTTAATATAATCATCGCTGTTGTTATATTCAGGACAACAGTATATTAAATTTATTTTTTGCCTTTGTATAGCAAAAATTCAATGTTTTGCTATTTTTGTTATTTGACACTCGTGCAAAATAAACTGTATTAAAATGTCCTTATTTTTATCTTATTGATTGCAATGCAAATTTTAATTATCGCCAACAATGTTAAACAAGCTGAATTCCTTCAGAAAGGATTCAAATACGAAAATTTGTCTTGCGATGTTATGTCTACCTTCAATAGAGACTTAATTAAGAGTTATACCATTTTCTATGACGGGATTTTGATTCTGTATGACGGTAATTTTGATTTTTATGATTTAATCGGTGAGTTAAGAAGCAGTCTAAAAAATCAGCCGACTTTTTTGTTGGCAAACAGGCTTAATCCTGAATTGGTTGAAATTAAAAAATCGAATTTAATAGATATGCTTTTTATCCGACCCTTTTCTTTCAGAACAATTTCTTCAGAAATCAGGTTTGCTGTTTTCCGCAAGCTTGAAGATGAATCAAAATCCAAACTGGTTCTAAGGGATTTGGAACTTGATTTATCAAAGCATACTGTACGATTGAAGAATGATGAGATATTATTGAGAAATAAAGAATTTGCTTTACTGCATTTTTTAATGATGAATCAAGGAAAGGTACTGACCAGGTCAATAATTTTGGAAAATGTTTGGGACCGTAACGCCAGTATTGTTACGAATACCGTTGATGTGCATATAAGTCTTCTGAGAAAAAAACTTGAGAAAAAAGCACAGCAGCAGTATATTTATACAATACCCTGTGCGGGATATTTATTCTCTTGAATAATTTTCTTTTCATTCTCAAATTTTTAAGTATAATTCTATGTTGTAAATACATATCAATTTTTAATTTCTATGACTGCTTTTACAGAGAATAATGTTCAACTCAACGATATTTATTCCCAGTTAAGGGATGAGATTGAACAGCTTTTAAGATTGCTTTCCGAAAGGGAAAGGTATGTTATTCAGCGCCGTTTCGCGCTTGATAAAACGGATAAGGCTACACTTGAAGAGATAGGTCATCATTATAATGTGACCAGGGAAAGGATTAGGCAGATAGAAAATAACGCGCTGCAAAAGCTTAGACGAAATATTAATAATTCAGTCTTATCGGATATTAATGAGACGGCGGTTTTAGAGATAAAAAATGAGGGGGGAATTATCAGGGAAGATGTTTTGGTCTCAAAATTAATTAAAGAAAAGTCCGGTTTTTCTGTGTCCGCCATACTGTTTGTTCTTAGTCTTGACGGTAGATTTACGCGAAAAACGAATACTATACATTACATGCCGCATTTCCGCTTGACATTATATACAGACAAGGTGGTGGACACCTTGTGCGCAAAAGCTTACGAGTTTTTAAATACGAATAAGAATTTGGTTAAGATAGAAGATATGAAAACAACTTTATTGAAAGAACCGGGAGAAAAGGAAATTTTTGAAACAAATTCACTTAAGTCACTTTTTGAAATTCATAAATCATTTAAGGTTGTTGATAACTGTGTCGGCCTTATCACATGGAAGCATATTCATCCAAGAACTTTGCGCGATAAAATATTTTTTGTTCTTCGGGAAAGAAACAAGCCGATGCATTTTGTTGATATTGCCAACATTATAGTTGAAAAGGGTTTCGATAATAAAAATGTCAACCTGCAGGCTGTCCATAATGAATTGATCAGGTATGAAGGTTTTGTTTTAATCGGCAGAGGGCTTTATGCGTTGGATGAATGGGGTTATCGGCCCGGAACGGTGGCTGACGTGATAGAAAATATTTTAAAGAAAAAGGGATCCCTAAGTGAAGAGAATATTATTTTGGAGGTTTTAAAATCAAGAAATGTTAAAAAAATTACAATTATTCTGAATTTGAAAAACAATACTCGCTTCACGCGTGTGGGTAGAAAACAATATGATTTAAAAAAATGATTATACTCGGATAAAATCTTTTTTATTTTCTCTGTAGAGTTTTTTTATTTCTTTATTGTTTATTTTCATTAAAGATATAACGGCTTTGTCGATTTGTTTACTCTCTTTTCTTGAAGCTTTTGCGAATAGTCGCTTTGCTTGGATGTTGTTTGGATCTATATTTAAAACCTCTCTCGCGGCTTTAACGGCTTTGCCGAATTTTTTTAACTGGATCATGGTTCGTGTTTTTTCTAAACCTATAAAAATAAAATCCCTTTTTTGTTCTATCTGATAACTTCTTGCTTTCTTTTTTGCATCCTTCATTAAGCGATCCAGTTTTTCATTTGACGGGTCAACTTTTTTAAGTTTTTGCAGAAATAGCTGAATGTCTTCGTATTTATCACTGCCGAGCAATGTTTCATGTTTTTTAAGTTCATTTTCTACCCAGAATAATCTGATTTTTTTTATCCAATTTTTTATTTCTTCTTCGCTAAATTTCTGGATACGCAGTTTTTCGGCATTCCTTATTGCTTCCTGATATTTTTTTTGTTCGATCAGCTTTTTTATTTGTTCAAGTTCACGCTCCACGTATTTTTTTTGTTTTATTTCGATTGTTTTTTTGTAAGCATCCCGTACTTTTAAAATATATTTTTTTAATGGTGGATAATCAGGTATATACGGTTCAAGGTCTTTTAGATGTTCAAGTAATTTTTCATATTTTTTTTGTTCCCACAGAGGATGCAATTTTTTTAAATCTTCTTTTATCGCTTTTACATTATTTTTTTTTACATTTTTTTCGATTACATTTTTAAGTCTGATTATTTTAATATTGTCAGGATCGAAACGTAGAATTTCTATGCAGGCGCGATGAGCATCCAACCATTTTTCTTCCGCGATCAGTTGCTTGATTTTTTTAATCGCGTCTTTTAAAACCGTCTTTGTCTCTTGTTTTTTCATTATTTAGGCAGATAAATTATTAATTTCCTTTATTTTTTGTTTAATTGTTTTAAGTTCATTTTCAAGATCAGCAAAAATCATTTTTTCATTTTCAACAACAGTCTGCGGTGCTTTTTGTAAAAAAGATTTATTGGCAAGTTTTTTCTTTATACCAGAAATTCTTGTTTCTGTTTCGGTTAGACTTTTTATCAGACGTGCTTTTTCTTTTTCAAGATCAAATAAATTAGCAATTGGAAGATAGATATCAATACCATTAACGTATTTCCATATAGAATTTTTGATCTTTGGTCCCTCTGTTTGAATTCTTAATGACTTAAGTCTGCCCAATCTTATTATCGGTTCTTTTTTGTTTTCGAGTACCTTTGTCCAGATGTTACCATAAATAATGGCATCTATTTTTTGAGACGGTGCCACGTTTTTTTCAGCGCGAATACTTCTGATAGCAGTAATAATTTCATGTACAAGTTCCATTTCGCTCGCTTCTTTGCTGAAATTATTCTTGGTGTTTGGATACGGCCAATTTTCATTAATTAATAATTGTTTCTGATCCAGGTGACTCCAAATTGCTTCCGTAACAAACGGTGTGAAGGGGTGGAGAAGTTTTAACAAATTTTTCAATACATATAAAAGTACTTCTTGGTTCAAATGCTCCCCTTTGGTTATTTCAAGGTACCAATCACAGTACTTGAGCCATGTAAAGTCGTATATTTTATTCGCGGCATCCGAAAATCGATAGTTACCGATGTCTGTGTCCACCTCTTTGATCAGTATGTTTAATTTTGTAAGTATCCATTTGTCCGCTCTACTTTTAACTTTCTTGTTAATTTTATCTGTATTGATTGAAGGATTATCTACGTTTAAAAGCGCAAACCTTGAAGCATTCCAGATTTTATTCACGAAGTTTCTGTAGCCGGCAATTTTTTCTTCGTAAAGTCTCATGTCATTGCCGGGAGTGTTTCCCACTATAAGACTTAACCTGACAGCGTCCGTACCGTATTTTTGAATCATATCCAGCGGATTGATACAGGTTTTTGGTCTTGATTTGGACATTTTTTGCCCGTCTATGTCTCTAATGAGACCATGCAGATAAACATTTTTAAAGGGTATGCATTTTTCTTCGGGTAGGCCGTCGCTTCTTAAACAATATGTGCTTGCCAGAATCATTTTTGCCACCCAGAAGAAAATGATGTCATATCCGGTCTCAAGTACGTTTGTGGGATGGAAATATTTGAAGTCGGCAGTCGTTTTCGGCCATCCCAGCGTTGAAAAAGTCCAGAGAGCAGATGAAAACCATGTGTCGAGAGTATCGGGATCTCTGATCCATGTACCGCTTTTCGGCTCATCTTCACCGAATCTGGTTTCAAAAATTTTTATGTCCAGACTTTGTAATAAGTAGCTGGATGATTCGGAATGGTTCTTCCAGCGTTTTTTGTCTTCTTCACTGATCCGGTACCATATGGGTATCTGATGTCCCCACCAGATTTGTCTGCTTAAGCACCAATCTTTCAGGTTATCAATGTAGTTGAAGTATATTTTTTCAAATTTCTCGGGGATGATTTTAATCATTCCGGACTTAATAACATCCTGCATGACTTCTTTGATGCTTCTTTTTTTACCTTTCCATTGAATAACTTTTTTATTCACGTCAATAAACCACTGTTTCATAATTTGCGGTTCCACAACACCTTTGCCGCGATAATTGACGGCAATATTGTGCATGTAGTTTTCATCAATTTTTACCAATAAACCTTTTTTCTTCAATTTTGCCACAATTTTTTCTCTGCCATCATTGATGTGCATGCCCGCAAATTCCCCCGCTACAGGCAATAAGTTACCTTGAAAATCTATGATTTGCTCTCTTTCCAGTTTATATTTTTCCGCAAGTTCAAAGTCTACAAGGGAATGCGCGGGTGTAATGGTCATGGCTCCCGTTCCCATCTCCGTATCAACGCTTGGGTCGGCAATCACCTTGGCTTTGATCGGTCCGTTAATCCACTCAACTGTAAGTTCTTTTCCATGAAGATGTTTATATCTCTTATCTTTTGGATTAACAACTATCACCTTATCGGCGAATTTGGTTTCAGGTCTTGCGGTTCCGATAACAACCGGTCCATATTGAAAATAGTAGAATTTGGTTTTTTCTTCTTTATATTCTAGTTCGTCATCAGCAACCGTGGTTTGCATATCGGGGTCCCAATTTACGATGCGGTCACCCTGGTATATCAGTCCGTCGTTGTACAATCTTTTAAAGAATGTGTTAACTGCTAAATTCAAATCATCATCAAGAGTGTATTTTTCCCTTTCCCAGTCACAACTGGCCCCCATCTTTCTGATTTGCCCTCTTATTGTTCCCTTAGATTCTTTAACGAATTTTTTTATTTCAGCTAGCAGTTTTTTTCTTCCAAGCTCGGCTCTGGGATTTTGAATACCCTGCATCTGCAGTTTTTTCTCCACGACGCTCTGGGTTGCTATGGCGGCGTGATCGGTACCCGGAAGCCAAAGCGAAGAGTACCCCTGCATCCTTTTATGTCTGATCATAATGTCTTCTATTGCCAACATTGTGGCGTGCCCCAAATGTAGTGTGCCGGTCGCGTTGGGAGGTGGCATGGATATTACAAAGGGCTCTTTGTTTTTATGTCTTTTGGCGTGGAAAGCTCCGCTTTTTTCCCAAGTGCGGTAGATTTTATCTTCATATCTGGCGGATTCATATGCTTTTTCTATTTCTTTCATATTTAATGCTGATTTTTTCTTTTAAAAGTTATATCATAATACATGATAAAGTAACAGTGCATAAATAGGCATGGTTGACAAAATTGCTGTTTTGGGCTAAATTAGATATACTAGTAATTTTCAAATGGCGAATAATTTTAAAAATTATCCAAACAGATTAGGCGGTCTTGAAAAGCGGGAATCAAAGTCAGAAGAGAAAGGACAAGAAAATGATAAGGATTTAAAGGAGACTTCGCAGGAATTTGTCGAAGGGGTCGGTGAGGTCGTTGAGGGTGCCGAAACAGCGGAAGTTGCCGGTGAGCATATATCGGAAAAAGTAGGTGAATCTAGATCAAAATATTCGGGAAGGAGTAATAGTACGGTAAGTGATACGAAATTTTCTACTACGGCTGATTTTCCAGAGCTTGATGTGATGGTTATCCAGATCAGTACTAGAATCAAGAAAGAGTTAACCGCACTGGATAAAGAGAGGAAAAGGTATATGAAACTGGGACGGTTTAATCCTTCCAAACTCAATGAAATAATGTCGAGAATTAGGGAACTGGGTGATATCTTGGCTGATTTGGCAACGTCGACCGCGGATAATATAAAAGATCTTTGGAAAAGGTTTGTTCAAACCCAAAAAAAAGATAATTAAATGAATAGACTTAATAGGGCAAAAGAATCACATTTAAACAAAGAATATTTTAAAACCGACGCGTACAGAGTGGAATATTTGAAATATCTGAATAATTTTATTAAAGATGATTTGGGAGAAAATGGAGATATAACTTCCAACATAATTTTCCCGGATAATTACGAAGCAAGAGCGCTTATATTAGCAAAAGAAAATTTTATTATTGCCGGAATAGACGAGTTGTTGGTTTTTCTGGGCGAATCAATAGTTGAGTGGAGAGTAAGGCCGGATACAGTGGCAAATCCTTTTCTGGACGGAGATTTTGTCAATGAAGGGCGGATAATTTTGAGCCTGAATGGCCCGATTAAAAACCTGCTTATGCTTGAAAGAACAATTTTAAACTTTCTTCAAAGGATGAGCGGCATTGCCACTGTCGCAAATAGAGCCGCAAGCAAGGTAAGTGGTCTGGTTTTGGTTTGCCCGACCAGAAAAACTTTTTGGGGTTCGCTGGATAAAAAAGCTTGCATGATGGGCGGTGCCGGAACTCACAGGATTAATCTTAGTGATGCCGTGTTGGTAAAAGATAATCATATTAAGTTAATTGATGGAATTCAATTAGAAAATCTTTTAAAATCAAGATTGCCGGATGTGTCATTTTTTGAAATCGAAGTGAATAATTCAAAAGAAGTCTTGAAATACGGCGAATTTTTAGTTGAGCTTATGAAGGAATATCCAAATATTAAGGGGGTTTTAATGTTTGATAATATGTCGCCAATACGGATTAAGAAATGTTTAGGAGAGTTAAAGCGGGAAGGTTTTTACAATGATTTACTAATTGAAGCTTCCGGCGGCATAACAATGAAAAATATTGTTAATTATGCAAAATCGGGAGTAGATATCGTCTCGATGGGGGAACTTACGCACTCAGCCCGCGCAGTGGATATTTCCATGAAAATTGAAAAGTCCTAACTGGGAGCGCTCATTAGGTGAAGGTGGATATGGAACACTTCTTGTCCCGCTTTTTCTCCAACACTGATTAATAATTTATAATCAGGGAGGTCATTTTTTTTTGCCATTTTTGAAGCAACTGTTATTAATCTGCCCATGATTGCTTCATCTTCTTTGGTAATATCTTTAACTGTGGCTACATGTTTTTTGGGTATGATTAAGAGGTGGGTCTTGGCCCGTGGATTTATATCATGAAAACAAAGACACAATTCGTCTTCGTATTCAATTTTTGCCGGAATTTCTTTATTAACGATTTTGCAAAATACGCAATTTGGATCCATAGTTAATATTTGTTTAATTGGCTTGCAGTTTGTATACCGCGCGTCCAACTCTGACAAATTTAGGATTTTTTTGCAAGTTCAGTGAGATTGTTCCTTTTTTGACTTTTCTTTGTTTAAGAACTCCTTCAATTATTTCCTGTTTGGTTAAAGGGTTCTTTTTCTTTAAAAGTTCTTCTATTACGTCGGCCACGGTTCCTTTTTTAAAGCCCCATTCTTTAAGCGCATATAATCCCCTGCCCACTAAAACAAACTGATCGTATCTGATCAGCTCATTATGGACGGCTTGGGTTGTAACAATTTTTTTATCAAAACCGGCGCCAGCTATTTTGTTTGCTATTTCAACGAAATGGAGAGGAGATGTTGTCTTTTTAAGAATTATGTAAGCTTTATCTCTGATGCTCCTTGGGTTAATGTGTCTCCAGGAAATAAGTCCATATCCTTCTTTGATTCTTTTGATCCGTTTATCGACTTCCAGAGCCGATAGTACCATTTTCTCTTCGACCTCTATGTTTTTTTCCTTAAAAGTTGAAACAACTTTGGATGCCATTTCATCGTCGGCAATTACATCATTGGTCTTGGTTAAATTAGAAATGCCGCTGCTTATTACAGTTTTTATTGTGTCAAGTTTAATAGTTTGTAATCTCCAAAAAGGTTTGAATAAGTTGGTTTTATCCATTTTAACCAGATCCGGATTGATATTCAGGGCAAGCTTTATAATGTTGGCGTCAACAGTATCAGAGCTTAAAATTTCTGTTAAAATTGCCGAGACAAGCTTACTTTCAAGTAAGACACCTCCGTTTTGCTCTAAAACATCTTTGGCAATTTGATTAATATTACTTAATTTTGAGTTATCTACGGTTCTTCTTAATTTGCCCAATGCGATTTTTTCGATTTGTCTTATTCTTTCACGAGTAACCGAAAATGACTGTCCGATTTTTTCGAGAGTCTGTCTCGGTTTGTTATCAAGGCTGAATCTTTTAATTATAACCTCTTTTTCTTTGGGAGTCAGGACCATGAATATGTCCTCCATTATTTCTGATAGATTGATTTTTTCCACTATGGAATCAGTTGTAATACGGGATTGAGATGTTTGATTAGTATCCATAGTCAGCCTTGTAATAAAATGTAATTTTGTGGGAACTTGCGCAATAGAGATTATTAAGATTCGATATTTATGTCAAGCAAGAAAGTTGATTTTTCTGCAAACTTATTCTTAAGCGCTAATCCCATAAAGGTTTGAATTGTAATCCTAATAATGCCTTTTTGTCAATACTGTTTTAAAGTATATCATTAAAGGTTAAATTCAGCTTTTATTTTAATTTATTTTTGCTAGTATAATTTGGCATTCGAAACATCATTATTGAAATGTCTTGCCGGGGTGGTGGAATTGGTAGACACGCTAGCCTTAGGAGCTAGTGCCCGTATAGGCGTGGAGGTTCGAGTCCTCTCCCCGGTACCAAAGGTTTAGAGCAGATTAAATCAAAATTATGTCATTTGTTCACTTGCATGTTCATTCACATTACAGCCTGCTAGATGGTTTTGGTAAACCCAAGGACATTGTTAAAAAGGCTAAAGAACAAGGCAGTCCGGCGGTCGCGCTTACCGATCACGGTGTTATGTATGGTGCTATTGAGTTCTATAAGGCGGCGAAAGAAAATGATATAAAGCCTATAATCGGATTAGAGGCTTATGTAGCACCGAATTCCAGGTTTGATAAAAACGCGAGAGTTGATAAAAAACCTTTTCATATAACATTATTGGCAAAAAATTACGTTGGCTATCAAAATTTAATGCTACTTGTTACCAAGGCCAACATTGAGGGCTTTTATTATAAACCGCGGGTAGATCATGGACTTTTAAAAGCGCATAGTGAGGGGATAATTGCTTTAAGCGGCTGTTTGGCCGGTGAACTTTCCAGAGCAATAGTGGATGATGATAGAAATAAACAAAAGAAAATAATTGAATCTTATCTTGATATTTTCGGTAAAGATGATTATTACCTTGAAATGCAATATCATCCGGGAATTGATGATCAAAAAATCGTTAATGACAGATTGGTTGAACTGGCTTCAGAATACGGACTGCAATTGGTAGCTTCAACGGATTCACATTACGTTTGCAGGGAAGACGCCAAGGCTCAGGACATTTTGATTTGCATACAGACTCAGTCAACGTTGGAAGAAGAGGACAGAATGAAATTTGACGGAGATTTTTCGATGAAGTCTCCTGATGAAATGAAGGAGCATTTTAAGGACCATCCTGAGGCGATTGAAAATTCCTTGAAAATTGCGGAAAAAGTGGATATGGAGATTCCATTCAATCAGGATCTTATTCCTCATTTTCATACTCCGAATGCCGAGCAGGCCGGAGATTATCTTAGACAACTATGTTTTGAGGGGTTGGATAGACGGTTTGACAATAGGGCGTCCAAAGAAGCTGTTGAACGTCTGGAATATGAGCTTTCAATCGTAGATAGTATGGGATTTAACGATTATTTTTTAATAGTATGGGATTTTGTTAAAAAAGCTAAAGACAACGGTATTACTGTGGGTCCGGGGAGAGGGTCCGCGGCAGGATCACTGATTACGTACTGTCTTGATATTACAGAACTTGATCCGTTAAAGCACGGATTGATTTTTGAGCGCTTCTTAAACCCAGAACGCATTTCCATGCCAGATATTGATGTGGATTTCGCAGATAATCGAAGAGATGAAATTCTTGATTATGTACGGGAAAAATACGGTAAAGAAAATGTAGCGCAGATTATTACTTTTGGCACGATGGCCGCCAGAGCCGCCGTGCGAGATGTCGGGCGCGCTATGGGTTATCCTTACGCCGAGGTTGATAGAATCGCCAAGCTTGTACCTCCGCCTGTACAAGGTAGACACGTGCCTTTAAAGGAGGCCGTGGCACAGGATCCGGAACTTAAAAAAGTATATGAAACCGAACCCAGATCAAAAGATTTGCTTGATAACGCGATGAAGCTTGAAGGTACAGTGCGTCATGCGGGAACACATGCTTCTGCGGTTGTGATGTCTGAAGAGCCTCTTGTTAAATATACACCGCTTCAACGTGCAACCGGGGGAGGCGAGGAAATAATTACACAATACTCGATGAAACCCACTGAAGAACTGGGTCTTTTAAAGATGGACTTTTTGGGACTTCGTAACCTTACAATCATCCAAAAGACGCTGGAAATTCTGAAAAAAGGAAGAGATATCCATATTGATCTCCAGAATATCCCGATGGACGATGAAAAAAGTTTTGAGCTCCTTCAAAATGGGGAGACAACCGGTGTGTTTCAGTTGGAGTCCGCCGGGATGAAACGGTATATAAAAGAACTTAAACCGACGGCTTTTAAAGATATAATCGCGATGATTTCTTTATACAGGCCTGGGCCTATGGAATGGATACCAGGTTATATAAAGGCAAAACATAATCCGGAAACAATCAGGTATTTCCATTCATCTTTTGAACCCATTTTAAAAGAGACAAACGGAGTTGCGATTTATCAGGAACAGATTCTTCAAATCGCCAGAGACTTTGCCGGATTCACATTGGGAGAGGCTGATATATTAAGGAAAGCGGTAGGTAAGAAAAATCCCGTACTTTTGCAGGAGCAAAAGAAAAAGTTTATTGAAGGATCGGTAAATAATAGGCATGAAAAAAAGTTTGCGGAGGATGTTTTTGAAAAAGTGGTAGAGCCTTTTGCCGGTTACGGATTTAATAAAGCCCATGCCGCGTGCTACGCAATGATATCTTATAGAACTGCCTACCTTAAGGCTCACCATCCTGCTGAATTTATGGCTGCATTGCTATCGTCCGACGCTGAAAATACAGACAGAGTGGTCCTTGAAATGATGGAATGTGAAGAGATGGGAATTTCTGTCCTTCCGCCCTCTATTAATGAATCTTTTTCAGATTTTACTGTTGTTGATGATGGTAGAATTCGTTTTGGTTTGAGCGCCATCAAGGGCTTGGGAATCGGTACGGTTGAATCGATTATAGATGTTAGAAGAAAAGGTGGTGTTTTTAAATCACTGCAGGATTTTTTGCAAAGGGTTCCATATAAGCTTCTTAATAAAAAAACTATTGAAGCACTGGGGTACACTGGAGCTTTGGACGACTTCGGAGAAAGAAAAGCGATAGCGATGAGTTATGAGGAAATAACAGTTTTTGCCAAGACAGCGCAAGAAATCAGTTTACAGGGTCAAACAAACATTTTTGGAGCTATGGACGATGGCGCGGCTGATGTGAATTCATTTTCATTGAAAAAGGTAAAACCGGCAACCGATATGGAAAAATTGACATGGGAAAAGGAATACATGGGACTTTATGTTTCAGGTCATCCGTTAAAGGGACTGTGCAAATACCTGGGCAGGAAAGTTACATTGATCGAGAACATTTCTAAAAGAGACATTGGCAAGAGAATAACTATAGGCGGCCTTTTAACTAGAGTTAAAAAAGTTTTTACCAAAAGCGGTCAGTATATGATGTATGGAGAGCTTGAGGATCCGACCGGGCGCATTGAGATAATTGCTTTTCCACAGGTTTTTGCTCAATTCGGGCATTTATTTCAGGAAGATAAAATTCTTATAATTGAGGGAAGACCGGATGCCAGAAGAGGAAGTCTGCAATTTTCCTGTCAAAGTATTAAAGCTGTTTCTTTAGATAGTATGATTGAAAACGCCAAAGCCAACAATTTATACGACGCCAATGAAAAAATGACCAGAAAACAAAAGATAATTGAACGGGCTGTGGATAAAAAAGTTAATGAAAAGATTCAGGAAGCGGATACTTTATCCGATTCAGTTAATGCCGATTCCGGAGAATGGAAAGAAAATCCTTATATAGTATATTTACCGGGTTCAGTTAATGAAGACAAGCTTCAAAAACTAAAAAAAATATTGGTAGAAAACCGCGGAGACAGGTCGGTTGAAATTCATTTGGAGGGTAAAACATCAATGAGAAGGATCAAATTACCTTTCGGTATACACTTGACCTCTGAACTGGAGAAAAGTATTAAACAGATTATGCAATAGTTGATTTATTAAATGTTCGTCCTTATTATGAGTGGGAACATTTAAATTTTTTTATGATGAGATCTCATAGATGTAATGAGCTTGATTCCTTCGATGTGGGTGAAGAGGTTGTTTTGTGCGGTTGGGTGAACAGAAGACGAGACCATGGACAACTAATATTCATAGACTTAAGGGATCGATACGGACTCACGCAAATTGTTTCGGATCCGACTGAATCCCCGCAATTACACGAAAAGTTTGATAAGCTTAGACCCGAATATGTCATTAAAATTAAAGGACGGGTAAGAGTCAGGCCGGAAGGTATGAGGAATACAAGTATGCAAACGGGAGAAATTGAAGTGCTATGTACCGATATTGATGTTTTGAATAAATCAGCGGTGCCGCCGTTCGAAATTGATCAGGATAAAGATGTAGCGGAGGAAATCAGACTAAAATACCGTTATCTGGATTTGAGAAGGGATAGAATGAAAGAAAATATTGTACTGCGTCATAAATTGATTAAATTGCTTCGTGATTTAATGGACGATGAAGACTTTATAGAGGTTGAAACACCGATAATGATTAAAGGAACTCCGGAAGGAAGTCGTGAATATCTGGTTCCGTCCCGTTTGTATCCGGGCAATTTTTATGTTTTGCCGCAGTCTCCGCAACAGTTGAAACAGTTACTCATGGTAGCGGGAGTTGACAGGTATTTCCAAATAGCGAGGTGTTTTAGAGACGAAGATCAGAGGGGGGACAGACAGCCCGAATTTACCCAACTGGATATGGAAATGTCTTTTGTTGATTCACAGGATGTGATGCGCATAAACGAGGAAATTATGATAAAGCTGGTCGAACAATTGGCCCCTGATAAAAAGATTCAAACGAAACCATTTACTCAAATCACATGGCAGGAAGCCATGGATAAATACGGCGTTGATAAGCCCGACATGCGTTTTGAAATGTTTATTTCGGATCTGACCGATGAGTTGAAGGATTCTGAGTTTAAAGTTTTTAGAGATGTTGTTGCTTCGGGGGGGGTTGTTCGCGCTTTAAAGGTAGAGGGAGGAGCGAAGTTTACCAGAAAGGATATTGACGATATGACAGAGGTGGCTAAGGCTTACGGTGGAAAGGGGCTTGCATATATGCAGTTCACAGAAGAAGGTATTAAATCCCCTATTTTGAAATTTTTGACGAATGATGAGGTTAAAAAAATAGAAGAAAAAACGAAAGCAAGTAGCGGTGACATTTTGTTTTTTGCGGCTGACACTTTTAAGACGGTGTGTGCCGTACTGGGTCAGATCAGATTGGTTTGCGGAGATAAATTTGATTTAATAAAGAATGATGTTTTTGCTTTTTGTTGGGTCACGGAATGGCCTCTTTTTTCATGGAATGAAGAGGAACAAAAGTTAAACGCCGAACATCACCCTTTTACGGCTCCTTTCGATAAAGATATCGAATTGCTGAATACCAATCCCGAATCCGTGCGAGCCAAGGCTTTTGATATCGTACTTAACGGTTCGGAGATCGGAGGGGGCAGTATCAGAATTCATGACAGCGCGCTGCAAAGTAAGATATTCGATATACTTTCGATCAGTAAAGAGGATGCCGAGAGGCGTTTCGGACATCTTCTCAAGGCTTTTGAATATGGAGCACCGCCTCATGGTGGTGTTGCGTGGGGTCTGGACAGAGTGGTAATGATTTTCAGAGACGAACCGAATATTAGAGAGGTTATAGCATTCCCAAAAGATCAAAAAGCTCGTGATCTACTTCTTAACGCTCCATCTGAATTGTCGGCGGAGCAAATCGCGGAAGCACATATTAGCGTAATCGAGTCGAAACTGTAAGTGGCGGGATGGATTTTTGGTTTGTTTTAGGCTATAATTAGAGTATAGTTTCGGATTAATATGCAAACATTTTATAATCTATTAATGGCGGTCGGAATTGCTATTCTTTTATATATAGCAATTATTTGCATAAAATATCTGACGCGCTTTATCAGCAATAAAAAACGTCAGTTTAATATGGTCTTTTTGAGAGTGATGGTTCCGAAAAAAGAATCGAAAGAGGACAGAGAAGAAGAACAGGCTGGTCTATCGGGACAGAGGGATTTTAAAGAAATTGTGGGGGTTGCGAGTCATCTGTTTGAATCACTAAACAGTATTTATTCAAGTGATTTTTCAACTTATTTTAAAGGACAAGACTATTTTTCAGTTGAATACGCGGTTATGGATAATCAGATTAATTTTTATTTTGTAGTTCCGCGAAATTTAAGGTCGTTGATCGAAAAACAAATTACGTCTTTTTATCCAGATTGTTATGTTGAACAGGAAAACGATTATAATATCTTTAAAGAAAAATCCAAAGTCGCGGCTTGCAATATCCAGCTTGTAAAAGACTATATCTATCCCATTAAAACGTACGAACAGCTTAATTCGGATCCGCTGAATAATATTACCAACGTGCTTTCGAAGCTTGGATATGATGATGGGGCAGTGATTCAAGTTATGCTAAAGCCGATTAAAGATGGTTGGCAGAAAAGAGGCAGAGAAGAAGCCAAAAATATTTTTACACAAAAAAAGAAATCGGGGGGAAGTCTTAATCCATTAATGTGGCTTGGGGCTTTATTTGATTTCTTTTTTAAAGGAGAAATTAGCGGAGATAATAAACCGGATGAGGGAGGAAGGACAACGCCTTTAACAGATGAGGAAGTTAAAGCCATGGAACAAAAAAATTCAAAAGTTGGTTATGAAACTATAATCAGAATAATTACATCTGCTTTTAGTGAGCGAGAGGCAAAGAGTCATCTGAACAATATCAAGAGCGCCTTTGTGCAGTACAATTCATCTAATGCCAATGGTTTTATGTCTCCAAAATACAGATCTGAGACTGCCATTATTAAAAATTTTATAATGCGGAATCTCAGAAAACCACTTAAACGAGCAGTTACAAATAAACGTGACGTCCTTTCAGCGGATGAAATAGCAAGTATATTTCATCTGCCCAACATCAGATATAACAAGGCGCCCACTATAGGTTGGCAAAATTATAAGATCGCGCCCGCTCCTCATAATTTGCCGAAGGAAGGTTTGTTGCTTGGACATAATAATTACAGGGGTGAAACTTTAGATGTCCGTATGAAAAGAGAAGACAGATTCAGACATTTTTATGTTATCGGACAGACAGGTACAGGTAAATCTTCCATTATGCAGGTTATGATCAGACAGGATTTGAAAAATGGAGACGGGGTAGCGGTGGTAGATCCTCACGGTTCTTTGATTGAAGATATTTTACCGTTTGTTCCTAGAGAGAGAGCAGATGATGTTATTTATTTTAATCCTGGTGATATTGAAAGGCCGCTGGGGTTAAATTTGCTTGAAGGTAAAACATGGGAAGAAAAAGAATATGTTGCACTAGAAGCTATGAATATTATGCTTAAATTATTTAATGAAGAGATTTTTGGGCCCAGACTCCAAGATTATTTCAGGAACGGAGTTTTGACATTAATGTCTGATCCGGAAGGAGGGGCAATTACTGATATTGTCAGATTGTTTACGGACGACGATTTTCAAAAAATGAAGGTTGAACATGTAACAAACCCTGTTGTTAAATCTTTTTGGGATCACCAGATGGCTAAAACAGGAGCAAGGGAGAAGCAGGAAATTATCCCCTACTTCGCTGCCAAGTTCGGACAGTTTGTTACAAATTCGATGATGAGAAATATTATCGGCCAGGCAAAATCGGCTTTCGATTTTACGGAGGTTATGAACACCAATAAGATTTTATTAATTAATCTTTCCAAGGGAACCGTCGGTGAGATCAATTCTAAATTGTTAGGTCTAATTATTGTCGCCAAGATACAAATGGGCGCGTTGGCCAGGCAAAACATGCCCAAAGATCAAAGAAAAGATTTCTTTTTGTATATTGATGAGTTTCAAAATTATATTACTGATAGTATTGAAGTTATACTTTCCGAAGCCAGAAAATACCGTTTGAGTTTGAATATGGCTCACCAATATATAGCCCAGCTTGAAGGGCCAGATGGTAAATCAAAGGTTAAAGATGCAGTATTTGGTAACGTGGGAACCATGATGTCCTATAAAATTGGAGCACAGGACGCTGAATATATGGCAAAGGAAATGGCACCGGTTTTTGCTGAACAGGATTTGATTAATCTTGATAAATATAAGGCTGTCATGAAACTTTCAATTGACACACAGCCGAGTCGTCCTTTCAGTATTACTCCGGTAAATCCATATCTTGAGAAAGGAGACTTTGAGGCGGCGGAAGCATTCAAACAATTGTCCAGACTTAAATACGGAAGAGACAGAGAGTTTGTCGAAAGGGAGATTCTTAGAAGAATAGGGGCTGTATTTTAAAATTTGAGGTGTTTTAGACAAAATAATTAAAAAACAACCTTGCTATTTATCAAGGCTATTTAGAGTTAAAGGCTTGTTGATCATGATATAATGTAAAGATTTAAAAAATAAAAACCTAAATAAAAACAAAATGAAAGTAGATAATAATCAATATTATGGTATTGATGATCAAAAAGATCTGTCATTTAATAAATGGTGGCACTACTTTGCGTGTGTGGCGGTACTTTTTTTGATAATATACATATCAAATATCGAAGTTGCCTTTGCATCTACAATGGAGAAAGCAAATGCATGGACTGAAAAAAGCAATGCGGCAAAATGGCTTAATGAAAACCCGGTTAAAGCCGAAGCCGAAGTTAAGGCTTTTGCTCTTGAAGCTGAATCGGCGCCCGTTGTGGTTGAAGCAGAACCTGAATACGAAACCGTTATTTTTGCTATTTCAGCTTACTATTCACCTGTAGAAGGGCAAAACAGATATGCGACCGGTTCATACGCGGGTGATATAAGGCTTAATGGAAGCGGTGTTAACGGAGCGGACGGCACGCCGGTTTTTCCGGGTATGATTGCGGCACCGCCGAATTATCCTTTTGGGACCAAGATGCAAATACCGGGTATAGGCACTGTTGCAGTGCATGACAGAGGCGGCGCGATTAAGGGTAACAGGCTCGATGTATGGATGGGTTATGGAGACATGGGTTTGCAAAGAGCGTTAAGTTGGGGGAAAAGGATTTTGAAAGTTAAAGTTTACGGTGTTGATCCTGATATTAAAGAATCTATAGAGTTAAAAAATTATGATGAGAGTGAAAAACATGTCATAGTAAATGCAGCTTCTGACAAAAAAACCACTAATCAACCGGTTATCGCAAAAACCGTGAAGAGTAATTTATTTTCAAGACAGTTAACACTTGGTACGACCGGCAATGACGTGGCAAAATTACAGGATTTATTGAAACGTCTTAATTACTATGACGGTGAGATAACATCCATTTTTGATAATCAAACACATCAAGCCGTAACAAAATTTCAGTTAAATAAAAGTATTATTGATACTGAGAAATCTTACGGAGCGGGATACGTAGGGCCGAAAACTTCAACGATGCTGGCAAGCGTGGTCGGACAAACGGCACACGCCAAGTCTGATCAGATAAGCGCGGAAGGCAGTTTTGTATATAATTTAAAACCCGGAGACAGCGGTGAAGAAGTGAAAAAATTGCAGGAAGAGCTAAGAAAGGTAAATTTGTTCGGCACTGAATCGACCGGTTATTACGGAGAAGTCACAGAACACGCGGTTTATAAATTTCAACAAATAAACAAGCTTGCCGGCAACAAGACTTCAACGGGAGCCGGTGTGTTTGGTCCTTTAACGAGGTCAAGAATGAATGAGATTGTGGCGGCAAGGTTGAAAATGGGGGAACTTTTAGCTGTAAAAAGTTAGTTTTTCTAAATCAGTTGGATCTATGTCGGCGAGTCCGCATAGCTCTTTTTCTATTTCAAAAGCTTTTTTTTCTATTCTCGTCCCCGTATGTTCTGACAATCCTGTATCGGGATAACGTTTTTTGCCATCATTGAATCTTGAGCGCATGTTTACCACCTTATTATGTAAAACCCTTTTGTCGGCATAATAAATAATTTTTTCTTCAATACTATTTGGTCTTTTGGAGGGTTCTTTTGCAATGACTGAAATGTAATCATGTTTTTCTATAAGACCTGCTATTTTCTTTTCTCCCATTTCCCTTAGTAGATCGACGGCCGCTTTGATGTGACCTTTACTTTTGTAGTTCGTGATTAAATCAATCCAGATTTTTTTTTGATACTCGGAATATTTTTGATCGGAAAAAATTTTATCATCCACTGAAAAATCACATACTTTGAGTAAATCATGAAGCAGCGCGGCGTAGACAATGGTATTAAGATCGACGCGTATTCTTTTTTGATTTTGGTTAATTTTTTTGCCTATGAACTCAGATACCATGGCCACCATTTTCATGTGATCGATGATATTATCAGGTACGGCATACTTTTTGTATAATTGGGCTATTTTTTTATGGGTCATTTTTTTATTGTTAATCTACGTTCAAGATCGGAAAGATACTTAAAAAATATGTCAGTACGGTCTTTGGGTAATATCTCAGCTATATTTTCTGGCCATTCGACAAGGATCCATGCACGGTGTTGATTAAAGATTTCTGCAAGATCCTGCTTCATAAGGTCGTCGGCACCGTTTATTCTGTAGAAGTCAAAATGATGTAGCCAGTCATTATTGACTCTATAACTGCGTAAATATGTATATGTCGGGCTTTTGATTTTTTTTGGATCAATCCCCAATCCCTTGGCAAATCCTTTCACGAAAACCGTTTTTCCCGCCCCTAAATTGCCATGCAGACAATAAAAACCACCTTTCGGTTCGTCTTTTGCCATTTCCAGCGCGATTCGGCCGGTATTTTGGGGCGATTTTGAGGTTAATTTCCTCATGGGTAATTGATTTTTGATAAATATTTTAGTATAATTAACAGATACATTAAATACCATCAAACAATAACAAAAACAAAAAAATGGAGGAAAAAATGAATGATACGGGTATCGTGAAACATAGACCCTTTAGAAAATATCACTGGGTAATATTGATGGTATTACTTTTCGCCGCAACTTTTTTGGTTGATCAGGGAGCGTGGTATTTCAGAACAAGTGTAATCCCCACGACCAGTCCGACTTCATTTGATGGAACAACATTACCGGTTTTGAAAGTTGCGAATTGGACGGCACTGACTTCCGAAGAATGGGACGCCAGTTACGATCAACTGGCCGACGTCGGGAAATTGATACCGCTCCCCACTTATGATCCTTCAATTTTAAAGAAGTCGACTGAAAGTCTCGGATGGTCATCGGAAAGCGATTTAAATATAAGGAACGCTAAAATTACTTACAGTGTTCCCTATATGGGTAATTATAAGCTGGATGGAGTGGAGTACGCGGGTAGTCATCTGGCCGTGGATATTAAGCTTCCGAATAATACTCCTATATATTCTATTGGTAACGGTAAGGTCGTGAAAGTTTCAAAGCAATCAAGCGGCTTTGGTAAACATATTGTAATCAGTCACTACAACTTTCCTGCTTTAAACGATGCCGAGGCTAAGGAAACATATTATTCGTCTTATTCTCATCTTGGTTCGGTGAATGTTGTTGAAAACCAGGTTGTTACAAAGGGTCAGTATATCGGTAAAAGCGGTGATACGGGCACGGCCACTACCCCGCATCTTCACTTTCAAATAGATAATACAAATGCTCCCTGGCATCCATATTGGCCATTTACATACCAGGAATCCAGTGCCGCCGATTTAAGTTTTACCGAGGCGATTAACACCGGTCTTGGCAAAGAAAAAGCTTTGGAGACTACTATCAATCCAATGCTTTACGTTCAAAAATATATGAACGGCTTTTCAAATACGACCACGTATACTTCTTCCAATGATTTGCCGCCAGACGATAATGATTCTAATTCTTCAAGTGATGATTCTAATTCCATAAGTGATGATTCAGATACCGACAATTTTGATCTGCCTCCAATAGGCTCTAACGATGCAGACGCGGTGGAAGACGATAGAGCCGAATCCGACAATAGTGCTGATGTCGCTGATGACGTCGCCTCATCTAATGAAGAACAAACAGAAGTTTATGTACAGGCAGATTCGTTTGAAATTTTAAATGACGGAAATTTTATGGTGGGCGTGGATGAATCCATAATAGTCAGAGCAGTTGACGAGCGTGGAGAAGTGATTAAAAATTATCATCCTGAAAATGATATTTATCTAAATGTGCTGCTGGGCTCGGTGGACGCGCCCGATAATTTGGATAAAGACGATTTTAAAGAAGGAGAAGCGGTCTTTACTATTAATGCCAGAGCTTCAAATGCGATTCAGCTTGAAGTTAGTGACGGTACGACATCCGCTCAAAGCAAGGTTATGCTGAGCGAAGTGTTTAGCGATGTTAACAGTGAATCGAAGTCGTATGACGCTATTAGTTTCTTAAAGGAACACGAAATAATAGCTGGATATCCGGATGGTTCTTTCAAACCAGAAAATGTGGTGAGCAGGGTTGAATCGCTTAAATTCATACTGAACGGCACAAATTCCGATTTGATTACGGCTAGAGAATTACCATTCCCGGATACTTCAGCCAGAGAATGGTACTCCTCTTATGTGGCAACGGGTTACAATCGTATGATAGTGGAAGGTTATCCGGACAGCACTTTTAAGCCGGCAAGTACAGTTAACAAAGTTGAGTTTTTAAAAATGCTTTTGATCGCAATGAATATTGATATCAATGAGAATGTGAGAACTGATGTCTATGAAGATGTTTCGTCGGATGAATGGTACGCTCCGTACGTGCAGTACGGAAAAGATAAAAACTTGTTGATCATAAAAGATAGAAAATTTAGACCCGAAGATGGCATGACAAGAAGAGAGGTGGCTGAATTGATGTACAGAACGATCCTTCTTAAAATCAGCGGAGCACCTAAATATTCTTCCGGCATCAGAGTCTCAGATTCTTCTGTCGGAGCATACTTTGGCTAATTATTTTTGTTTAGGTTTGAGATTTTTTTGAATTTTATGTATAATCGGCGAAGCCGACTTTTAGGTATGCGCCCGTAGCTCAGCTGGATAGAGCAGCGCCCTTCTAAGGCGAAGGTCGGAGGTTCGAATCCCCCCGGGCGTACCATAAAGAAAAACGAAAATAACTTGCTTTTCACAAAAAGATGTGTTTTACTTATGTTCACTTTTTTATTAAAAAATGAAACTAAAGGAAAATGAAGAAGTCATAAAAACTTTGCATCATCATTACACGGCAATTTTTTTTAGGGAGTTCAAGGTAGCGTTACTGAGTGTCCCCTTTTATTTTGTAGTCGGCTTGTTTAACTCAGTTTGGCAGATATTTTGGCTATATTTCGCAGTCACGGTGTTTTTTTTGTCGATCGTTCTTTATGATGGTATCTTGTATTGGCTTGACCGTCTTGTTATTACGAATATGAGAATACTTTACATAGACTGGAAAAATCCGTTCAGTAGAAGTGAACATGAAGCTGAATTAATGGATATTCAGGATATAGAAACAACGGAATCCGGTATATTATCAATTTTGCCGATTTTCGACTATGGAGATTTCACAATGGAAACGGCCTCTGCTCACACAATTATCAAATTCAACGAGGCTCCCGATCCTGAAGGGATAAAACATTTCATCTACCATTTAAGTGTAAAACCTAATAGAATGAGACCAGTATCTTCATCACACGTCGCAGATGATAAAGCGAGACAATCAGTTGAAGAAGCGGCTGCTGTCAACAGAAGTCAGTAACGGTGAAACAGTTAAACATGAACAAAGTCTACGCCCGACAACTTTGGATGAGTATATCGGGCAAACGGAAATTAAAAATAATCTTGGTGTTTTCATCAAGGCGGCAAAAAGCAGGGGTGAATCACTTGAACATATATTGATCCATGGGCCTCCCGGGCTTGGCAAAACCACGCTCGCGAATATTATCGCGGCGGAAATGGGGGTAAATATAAAAATAACTTCCGGACCGGCATTGGAAAAACAAGGAGATTTGGCGTCTATTATATCCAGTTTAAAGGACAAAGATGTGCTGTTTATTGATGAAATTCATCGGCTGAGACCGGCAGTTGAAGAGGTTATGTACACTGCAATGGAGGATTTTGGGATCGATCTTATTATTGGTAAAGGTCCCTCGGCCAGAACAATGAGACTGAATTTGCCAAAATTCACTCTGATCGGTGCAACCACAAAAATCAGTATGCTTTCCTCCCCTCTCAGGGACAGGTTCGGTTCTTTGTTTCATCTGCATTTTTATGACGAAAAAAGTATTGAGGCAATAATTAGAAGATCCGCGCGAATATTTAAATGCGACATTAATGAAGATGCTTGTAAAAGACTTTCAAAATCAGCACGCAACACGCCGCGTATAGCGAACCGTTTATTAAGAAGGGTGAGAGATTTTGCCGAAGTTGAAGATCTTAAGGCTATTGATATTGATATTGTGAATAAAGCTCTGAAAGCGCTTGGTATTGACGATATCGGTTTGGATGGTGTTGACAGGAGGATACTTGAGACAATTATTATGAAGTTTGAAGGTGGTCCGGTCGGCCTGAACACTATAGCTGCGTCTATTTCAGAAGAAGAAAGCACGGTTGAAGATATCTATGAACCTTATCTAATAAAACAGGGCTTGCTTGAACGGACCAGCAGGGGAAGATTGGTCACAAAGTCGGCATATAGTCATTTAAATATAATTAATAATTTATATCATGAGCAGAACAGCTAAACTTTTATTATTTTCGATCGCTTTTACAGCATTTACTATTGGTGCTGTCTTAGTTTCCGGATGCCAGTCGTCGCAACCTCAGGATAGCGGTGATTTTAATGATGACCCTCCCCTGGATCGTCGGATCGGGGAAATTAGATCTCTGGGCGGGGTACGAACCGAAAGTCGGGGGACTCATTTATTGCAACTGGACAACGGAGATACCATTTTACTAAAGAGCCTGGCTATAAATCTTGATGACGACAAGTATTCAGGTGAAACGGTCGAAGTCAGAGGAGTTTTAACTTACAACAAAGATTCAAAACCTCTTATGGAGGTGATGAATATAGATATTTTGGAACAATATGAAGCCGATGAAGCCGCCAAAGCAAAGTGGGTTACTTACAATAACGATGAATATGAGTTTTCAATTAAATACAGAGACGATTTTGAAGTAAAAGAGAGTCTTGATGGAGTTATTTTTGAAATTATGGAAGAAATGGATGATTCAGATGAGAAGGATCCAAAAAATGTTGTGGTAGCCGGCCGGGAAGGCGAAGATAATTACGTCGAGCCGACAAGTCGTCATTTGATCGCTGTCGAGTTGGTAAATAATGAAAACGGGCTTCTCAACTATCTAGATGCTGAAACTGACGGCAATGACGATTTGCTCGCGGCCGGTTTGACAAAAAGCAAAGTAGGGGCAAATGACCTGGATGCTTATAAATCGGAAGCTATGGATGGTGCCGGTCTGTATTTTTATGTGGCCAATGATGACTATATATATACTATCAGTTTTGAAGCGGGAAGTGATGCCGCTTTCAGAGAGGCTCAAAACATGTTTTATGAGATGCTGGGAACTTTCAAGATTGACAGTCACATTGGTCCGGCGGATAAAGACGCGACAAATGAGGAAGAAGATAACGTAACGGATTCCGATAATGAAGATGACACTGTCAATAACGCGGATATAAACGATGAGGAAGATGATGAAGGTGAAACAGAAGCTATTGTGGAAAATGACGATACTGAAGTTGCGGACGGCTTTAATGTTTTTGAAAATGAGACGTTTGAATTCAGTATTCAGTACCCCAAAAATTGGTACTATTCGGGTGGAGACAGCAATGATAACGGTGTAGCGAGGAGATATGAATTTGGTGATGAGCCGACAGATGAACAGCCGGGCAATGTTTACCTTGATGTCTATAATGGCAATATTCCAAGCGGCACAACTACTGTTTCATCGGATATAAATTCAATCGTTAAAACCGGCTCCGGAAACTTGGTAGAGATATTTATTGAGACCGAAGATGACAGCTACCGTCTATCGGGTCCGGCCAATATTGAATCTACTTTGATTCAAATGGCTAAATCGCTTGAATAGAGAGTATTTGCAACTTGACTTTAAGGGCTTAGCACTCTAATATATTAAGTGCTAATATTTAATAATAAAGAAGTAGCAAGTAAAGGTTAAGTATTAATAAATATAGGCAAAAATGTGCTAGAATGTGAAGAAATATTAATTTAAAACAAATGTCAGATCCTAGATTCGAAAAATTTACAAAGGAAGCAAAACAGTCATTGGTTGTTGCTCAGGAAAAGGCTCGTGAAGCCAATCTTAACTACGTCGGAACGGAGCATATTCTAATCGGCATTCTTTCACAACAAGATTCATTGGGATCCGCTATCCTGATGAATTTCGGGGTGTCTTTGGATAATGTACAGTTAGTCCTAAAGACAGTTGGGAGGATGAGCCAAGCTACGGCGGCACCACAAAAGGGATGGGGCGGGCTGAGCGGGTTTGCCAAGAAAGTAATTGAAGGGGCGGTGCTATCGGCGCATCAGTTCAATCACAATTTTGTAGGTACGGAACATCTGCTCTATGCATTGGTCAATCAGGATAATACGGCGGCCACGGTGATACTTGAAAATATGAAGGTAAACCCTTTGGATATCAAAGAACAAATCATACAAACATTTGAGAAGGGTAAAGACAATGTCAAACAACAGATGGCCGAACCCATGACAGCCACAATGAATCCGATAGAATTTTTTTTAAGCGGACTTCAGGGTGCGTTATCGGGACAAATGAATGCTCAAAAGGATCAATTCAAACCAAATGAGAAGCAAAAGGAAGGTAGCGAAAAAAATTCAAAAACACCCGCTTTAAACTATTTCACATCCGACCTGACCGATGAAGCCAGAAAGGGAAAACTGGGGCCAGTGGTCGGCAGGAGAAAGGAAATTGAAAGATGTGTCAGTATTTTGTGCAGAAAGACTAAAAATAATCCAGTTATCATCGGAGAACCGGGGGTCGGTAAGACGGCCATTGTTGAAGGTCTCGCTTATGCGATTACTACTGAACAAGTGCCTGATGTGATGATGGATAAGAGAATACTTTCATTATCAATGACATCAGTTGTTGCGGGAACAAAGTACAGGGGTGAATTTGAAGAAAGGATTAAGCAGATTATAGATGAAGCGGCTTCTCTGCCCAATGTGATCCTTTTTATTGATGAATTGCATAGTGTAATAGGTGCCGGTTCAGCCGAAGGTAGTCTGGATGCCGCTAACATACTTAAACCTGCTTTATCCAGAGGTAAAATTCAGGTAATTGGGGCAACAACAACAAGTGAATACAGAAAACATATTGAAAACGATCCCGCGTTGGAACGCAGATTCCAGCATATTCTTGTCGCAGAGCCGAGTGAAGAAGAGACCATGAAAATGCTTCATGGGCTTAGAGAGAGCTTTGAGGATCATCATAATTTGGTTATTTCGGGTGATGCGTTGGAATCGTCAATTTTACTTTCCAAAAGATATATTCATGACCGTTTTTTGCCTGATAAGGCTATCGATCTAATCGACGAAGCATGTGCCAATAAAAAAATATCAACAAAGGGTAATACCGGTAAAGTCAGGAAACTACAAAAGGAATTGAGCAAGATAATTAAATCGAAAGAAGAATCAGTATCGAACCAGGATTATGAGCATGCCGCTGAGCTTAGAAATCGCGAATTGGAAATTCTGAAAGAAATTGAAGCCACAAAAACGATAAAAATACCGCGGGAAAAGAGAGAATCCATTGGAGAGGAGGATATAGCGAGAGTAGTTTCAACCGCGACAGGAATTCCTTTAACTAAACTTGTAAAAGAAGATATTGTTAAACTTAGAAATCTGAGAGAGTTTTTAGAAAAACGTATTGTCGGTCAGGATGAGGCTATCACAGCTGTTACAAAAGCCATTCAGCGTTCCAGGGCCGGCATTTCGGACTATAGAAGGCCGATCGGTTCTTTTATTTTCTTGGGACCCACCGGAGTCGGTAAAACCGAGCTGGTAAAGGCCCTTGCGGAAGAGATATTTCATGATAAGGATGCTTTAATCAAGATAGACATGAGTGAGTTTATGGAGCGTCATAACACTTCTCGTTTGATTGGCGCGACGGCCGGTTATGTGGGGTATGAGGATGGTGGTCAATTAACAGAAGCTGTCAGAAGAAAACCATATTCCGTGATACTTTTTGATGAGATTGAAAAGGCACACCCTGACGTATTTAACCTATTATTACAGATACTTGAAGACGGAGAACTTACAGACAGTAAAGGAAGAAAAGTTGATTTTAAAAATACTATAATCGTGCTTACATCAAATATCGGTGCCAAAAAGCTAACGGAGCAAGCGGCGCCTATTGGTTTTAATATAAGTACAGATGAACTTGAAAGAGCCGAGCAGGATTATGAAAAACAGAAAGAGGATGTTCTGGGTGAGCTAAAAAACCACTTTAGGCCGGAGTTCCTTAATAGAATCGACAAGGTTGTTGTCTTCCGACCGTTAAAGCATGCTGATATAAAAGAGATTGTTAAAATGCATGTCGGTTACTTGCAAAACAGGTTACATAAAAAAAATATTTTGCTTGATCTGACTGATGGTGGCCTGGAAGTACTGGCCAAGCTCGGGTACGATCCAAAATACGGTGCGCGACCTGTTAGAAGAGCTATTCAAGAGCAAGTTGAAGATCAGCTTACGGAAAAATTTCTGGATGCTCAGTTTAAAGAAGGCGATACTGTCCGAATTAAAAAAGTTGCTGATTCTGTGAAACTGGTTAAACCGACTAAATCCAAATTTTCTCAAGATGATTCGGCAAAAAAAACGAGTTCAAAAAAAATAGCGGTTAAGAAAAAAAAGGGTGTGAAAAAATAGATTTTATCTTTTTGTTGACATCGGCGCTTAGGGTCCTTAATATTTGCAGGCACAAACTACTTTACAGAAGTGATAAATTAAAATCCTCCAGAGTCGATCGCTTCTGTAAACATTTATTCTTAAGCGACTTTGGCAGGTGTATTCAATATGACCACTGCCGTACATCCTATGGAGCAATTGCTCCAAAAAATGGGTGATTTTCATATGCCCGAACCGGGAAGACTGGTAGAGGGTGAAGTTATCGCCGTGCACAAGAACAAAATTCTTGTTGATATCGGGGGCGTTACAACAGGTATTATCAGCGGACGCGAAGCCAAAGATGCAGAAGATACCATAAAGACCGTCAAGGTCGGTGATAAGATTTCGTCTTATGTGATTGAGCCGGAAAACGAGGAAGGGTATATTGTTCTTTCCTTAAGAAAAGCTACTCAGGAAAAAACATGGAAAAAATTTCTTGACGCATACGAAAATTCCGACGTGATAACTGTTAAGGCTAATGAGGCCAACAAGGGTGGTCTGCTCTTGGATATAGCAGGTATTAAAGGGTTCATTCCGGTTTCTCAGCTGGCGCCGATGCATTATCCCCGTGTAAACGATGCCGATGCCAATCAAATATTAACAAGGCTTCAGAAACTGGTTGGCGAAGACTTTAATGTTAAAATTATCAATATAGATAAAGACAATGGTAAATTGATTCTTTCAGAAAGAGCTGCGATGGAGGCACAGAGACAAAAATCGCTTGAAACTTTAGAGGTTGGACAAAAAGTAAAGGGTACCGTCAGTGGAATTGTTAAGTTTGGTATATTTGTTGCGTTTGATGGTCTAGAAGGTCTTGTGCATATTTCTGAAATAGCTTGGGGGCACGTTAAAAATCCATCAGACTTTGGAAAAATCGGTGACAAGGTTGACGTTGAAGTTATCGGCGTGGACGGAGATAAAATTTCGCTATCCATGAAAAGACTTGTGCCAGATCCGTGGCTAGAAGCGGCCAAGAAGTATAAAATCGGCACGATCGTCCAGGGAGAGGTTAACAGAATCACTCCATTTGGGGCTTTTGTTAAGCTTAATGATGAAATAAACGGCTTGATTCATGTTACCGAAATAGATCCGCCTGCGAAAGATCCGGGTGAAGTATTAAAAATCGGAGATACTTTGTCTTCAAAGGTGATAGCCGTGGAACCTGATGAACATAGAGTTGGTCTTTCGATTAAAGCGCTAAAGGAAAAACCATCGCAAGAAGAAACAATTGAAGAAAATGAGGAAGAAAATTCCGAAAATGAGTCGGAAGAGATAATGGATGATGTCGCGGAAGAAACTCCAAAGAAAAAAATCAAAAAGAAAGCCACAACCAAAAAGGCCGATGAAGACAAAGAAAAGGCTAAAAAGAAGGTTGTAAAGAAAAAAAACACCAAAGATGAAGAATAATAAATCAGGCTGCAGCTTGATTATGTTGAATCAGTTTTTTATAAGCAATCGGTCCGTTAAACGGCGCGGCGTCCTCGAAAGTGGACCCCGCCGTTTCTGCGAAAATAAAACCGTTTCTTAAGACCGTTTCGGTGTGTAATATTCTGGATTGCGGATTTTTTAGGAGAGCGATATTGATTTGGCCGTTTAACCCTGTGTATAAAGTGTAGCCGTTTTTATTTTTCGTTTTAAGAGCTACGCCATTATCTTTGAGAAATTGAATCATTTCCATGGTCCGGGTGTGTGAACTTCCCCGCCCCGGGAACGGTTCGCCTTTTAATAGCGCGGTCCTGTCATCATAAGAAACTAGCGAAAGATGATGCTGTGCAGACCTTTTTAACCATGATAACACTTTGGCACCGTATTTTAGCGCGCTAAATTGATTTATACTGTCCAAAAAGCTAAGCCTGTTAATTGAATCGGGAATTTCTTGATTATTTTCCACTATTGCGCGAATCATGCTTCCGCCCGCGCTGTGGCTTGATAAATTTATTGTAGCATTCGGCGCGCCAGTACGTTTTTTGATGTCTTCCAACATCGGATTTAGCACTTCATTGCCGTTATTATTGTGTTTCAGCCAGTTGCTCATACTTTTTTGCGGTCCCTGAACATACGCGACCACGATGTTTTCATTGGGTTTGATTTGTCTTAATTTTCTTGTTTGAGCACCAATATGTTGGATATCAAAATGCCAATCTTCTCCGGGACTTTTTGTCTTACCAACGGTCTGTGGAATGGTATTGCCGGCTGGCAAGGCGTAAATTATTACTCTGGTAGGCTTGGCGTTATCGAAGTTTTCGGGTTTATTTATGTGAACTTTTAAGCCGTTTTTTGCTGTTTCCGGATAGTTGTATGTTTGTACATATTCGTTGAACTCGTCGCTTTTTTCAAAATTTCCGGATACTTCAGGCGGCTGATTCGAGGAGTTTTTTTCAACTTGTGATGTACCCTGTGGGATTGCTTTGTTTGTTCCTTCAACATTGTGGACAGCCCTTCCGTAGACCATAGCCAAAGCGTTTTTATCGGGATGCAGAGGCTCCCGGCAAACTGATTTATCCATAGCTTCTCCATCCGGCGGATTTCCGGCTACTGCCAGTCCCCCTTCTTCAACAGGCAGGCAAATGTCTATTAGATTAATTGAGGGATTAGCTTTTGCGTAGTCTCGTATTTTTTTGTTAATTTCAGCGCGCCTATTGTCGATTATTGGCTTCTTGCTTCTGTAACCTTTGTAATTGCCGAACGGAGGTATGGTGCAGGCATATAGTTTTATATCGGGATTAATATGTAAGATTAGCTCCCATATAGCTTCAATTCTGGAAAATATTTTATTGGGTGTTTCGCTCCCCCCCATACCGATATCGTTGGTCCCGATCAATACTACGGCACGTTTTAATTTTTTAATTTGTTCACGGTTAGATTTTACTTTTTCAAGCAACCATGGAGTCCGTTTGCCGCTTTTCGCAAAATATTCATGTCCCTGGCCTGAAAGATACTCTGCATTGGTAATAAGAGTGTTAATCGAATCTCCAAAAAAGCCTGTTTTTCCTTCTAACGGCGGCACATTATTCAATTTTGCAAATTCGTGCGGATTTTCGGCTCTGGTGATACCAGGTAAATGACCGACATTGGATGCTGTACTTTCCACGGAAGAAGCCGCTGTACCGTAAGCAGGAGCGGACTCTGAAACGGCTCCGCTCTGTCCGGGAGCGGGCTGGGGCGTCGAATATGACGATCCTCTACCATAACCGACTCCACCACCGGAGGATTGTCCGCCGTATGAACTACCGCCACCGTTCGCGAATGCTCCACTGCTGGATGACGCCGGAACGGTTTCTTCGGGTGTCTGACTGAATTGTTCTGTTTCCGCCGGTTGCGGTTCGGTATTTTTATTTGTTGTATCCGCGACTTCAGTGGGCGGACTTGATTTTTGTAATTCACGGATGTCTATTTTGTTTACTAACCCCGGATGTTTATAGGCTGATTGGCTTTCTGGTATTTTGGCCCGTGCCAATAACTTGTGTAAGTTTTTTTTGTGGGTTCCATCGGGGAGCTTGTCTTGAAGTACGTCTGAAACTCTGGCATTGATAGTTTTACCATTGGGCATTTTTAACGTCATTTGTTGGCTTACAAGCCTTACACCATGACTATAATCCAGATAAAACCATGCATGATGCGGGCCGCTGTAATTTTGTATTGGATCTCCGTTCGGTTTATGCCATCCGTAAATTACAACATTATTGGCGCCATGATCGTCATATGGCAAAATGATATCTTTTTTGTTACCGACAATTAGCGGATTTCCATCTATATCGCTTAACTGGCTTCGAACAGTTTTGTCGTGACGTAGAAAGTATTCAGTATCCATAAATTTGTTTGAATCCCCTTGCGGTTTAGGATTAAGCATTTTTCCGTGCGCTTTGGCTTCGTGAGCTATCGCGTCCACCATGTCATCTGTCGGCAAAGTACAATTCATTTGCCTTGCTATTAATTGAGCTGTCATAGCTGTCATCGGAACCCTGACAGCATCTTCATTGGAACCTATCATTAAATAATCAGGCATGACCTTGATTGTACCTTCCACTTGCTGACCCTCTACTGATGCGCTGACCGGCACTTCTTTGAACTCACGCATTTTGTCAGGAATATTGCCTTTGACTATTTGTTCGTATATGGCTTGTTCTCTGACTCTGATTTGTTCGCTTCTGATCTGGGAGGGACTTTTTTTGCCTTCAGCTTTTAGTCTTTTAACCGTTCGTCTCTCAAGATCTTGCAACCGTTCGGCAAATTTCGTTCCGCTTAAGGCTTCGGGATTTCTTTCGGGAATAAACTCGACCGGATTTTTTTCTTGTTCTTGATCAGCGGTTTCCCTATCTTCTTTTTTGTTTTTTCCAGTTTTTACTTCGTTATCATTTGTTATGGGTATCCCCTTCGGGGTTTTATTTTTGACCTCGGGTGTTTTTTTGTCTTCTTTAGCTTCTTCAACGGGTTTTTCGGATATGGAATTTTTTCCTCCTGACGGTGATTCATTGTATTTATAAATAAATATACCGTGATCAGTTTGGTTTTTATCCAATCGACTGCAAATTGTTCTTTTTATTAATTCCATGACACAGTTTTATCTGATTATTTTAGCATAAAATTGTCATTTTTTATAGCCGATAAGCTAAACATAGATTGAGTGACCGAATTATTTGAATTAAAGTGAAACTCCGATATCATTTTTTTATGAACCAGATCGAAGAACTTAATCAGGCACAAACGGAAGCTGTTACAAATTGTGAAGGCCCGATGATGATAATTGCGGGTGCGGGGACAGGAAAAACTAAAGTCATTACTACTCGTATAGCACATCTTATTAACAGTGTAGAAGTTAAGCCGGAATCAATTTTGGCTCTGACTTTTACTGAAAAAGCGGCTGATGAAATGACTGAAAGAGTTGATAAAATCATGCCTTTATCATATGAAGGAGCGCAAATCAGTACTTTTCACTCATTTTGCGATGTAGTTTTGCGTGAGTCCGCCTTTCATATAGGGATAGATCCGAGTTTTAAGATTATGAATCAGGCAAAGCAGTGGTTACTTATCAATAAGAATCTGTTTGAACTGGGCTTGGACAGATTCAGACCGCTTGGCAATCCAGCTAAATTCATTCATGTTCTGATCAATTTTTTCAGCCGACTTAAAGATGAAGATGTCACAACTGAAAAGTTTATAAATTTTGCGAACGAAAAAAGTGCAGCCGCTTTTGGAGACGATGAAAAAGAAGAAGCGGCAAAGTTGACAGAGCTGGCTAATGCTTATGATGCCTATCAAAAGATTAAGCTTAAGCAAAATCTGCTTGATTTTGGTGATTTGCAATATTATGTACTGAGACTATTTGAGCAATCCCCAGCGATTTTATCGTCCTACAGAAAACGTTTTAAGTATATTCTTGTTGATGAATATCAGGACACTAATTACGCTCAAAATAAAATTGTGACTATGCTGGCTTTGGAACATAAAAATTTGACAGTGGTGGGAGATGATGATCAGTCGATTTATAAGTGGAGAGGAGCATCTTTAAGTAACCTAGTCAGTTTTGAAAAAAATTTTCCTAGGTGTAAAAAAGTTATTCTTAATGAAAATTACCGGTCGGGTCAGAAGATACTTGACTTGAGTTATAATTTGATTCAGAATAATAATCCTGACAGGCTGGAAGCCAGGGAGTCGATTGATAAAAAATTGGTTTTTAAAGGTGAAAGCGATTCTTCTCATATTATGTTGAGCCATTTCAATCATTATTTCGAGGAACTTGAATCAGTTACTTCTCAAATATTAACTCTTTCAAATAAAGGAGTTGAATATGGTGATATTGCAATCCTTGTAAGGGCAAATCAACACGGTCACGCTTATATTGATGAGTTGAAAAGGCTCAATATCCCCTATTCAGTTCGAGACACGCAGAGTCTTGGCAGGTTTGAAGAGATAAAGGATCTGATAGCATTATTAAATTTTCTTGCAAGACCGCACAACAATGTTGCAGCTGTAAGACTTTTGGAAATACCGCTGTTCGGTATTCCAATGGAGGAAATACTGGATATATCTAACGAAGCAAAACGCGATGATTACAAACCAATCTATTATTATCTGAGAGACAAGTTCAAGCAAGGCACTATACCTCTAGGCGATTCCACCGACCGAGTCGAGTCGGTATATAATTTGTTGACGGATATGCTGAATTTTTCAAAAAGACATCCGGTTAGCAGGATGATTGGCGAATTTCTTGATAAATCGGGATACTATAAAGATCTTAAGTTGGATGAAAATAAGAACGCGGAAAAGATACAAAGAATAGCCCAGTTGATTGAAATAGCTTATGAGTTTGAACTGGAAAACAACGATAATAGAGTTGATGTCTTTCTGGAATATCTTGATTCGATGGAACAGGCGGGCGGGCTGATCAGTCGGGCGGAATTACACGACGCGAATGCGGTTTCGATATTGACTGTTCATTCAGCGAAAGGGTTGGAGTTTGATTATGTGTTTATGCCCTCACTTGTGGCTCAGAGGTTTCCGGCAACATCAAGAAAAGAACCAATTGAAATACCGTCTGATCTTATTGAAGAGGATATTGGTGAAGAAACAAGTAATTTAGCGGAAGAACGCAGGCTTTTTTACGTGGCCTGCACCAGGGCGAGAAAGGGTTTGTTTTTTTCATATAGCGATAAATACGAAGGCAATAAAAAATGGAAGATATCCCCTTTTTTAAAAGAAGTGCTTGAAAGCGGCATTGCTGAAGTGAGTGAAACTCCCGCTATTGAAAAGGTTGATTATGAACATTATCATCGCGGATTAATTGTTGTAAACGTTGAAACCGAAATGGATGAAAAAATGGCCTATGTCCCTGATATAAACGTAAATCAGCTTTCATACAGTAAAATTGAGGCTTTTAAAACCTGTCCTTTAAAGTATAAATTCAGGTATATTTTTCAGATTCCAACACCTACGCCGCACGCCGCCAATTTTGGTTCAAGTGTTCACAACACTGTAAACATTTTTTATAATAGGATCAAAGAGGGTGAAAGTCCTTCTCTAGATCTTTTGCGCGATGTATATGACAAATGTTGGATCGGGACCGGCTACATGAACAAGGCGCATGAAAATACCAGGAAGGAAAAGGGCTGGGAAATGATGGAAAAATTTTATCAATTTGAATCGAACAGAAATTTCAAGGTACCGGCGTTTATGGAGAGAAATTTCAGATTAAAAATGGGAGAAGTTGCTTTTTCGGGCAGAATAGACAGAATAGACAAGCTGGAAGACGGATCTTATGAGGTTGTTGATTATAAAACGGGATCCAGTAAAAAAAATATTAAGCTGGACAAGGACTTACAGCTTTCTTTATACGCTCTCGCTTGCAAAGAGATTTTTGGTATAAGGGTTTCAAAGCTGAGCCTTTTTTATCTTGAAGATTGCAGTAAGGCATCGACTACCAGAAGCGAGGGAGATATGGATACGATCAGAGCGGAACTTGTTGAAGCCGCCAACGCGATTAAAGCGTCCGATTTTACGGCCTCTCCGGGTTTTCCATGCGGTTTCTGCGAATATAAAGTTCTTTGTAACAAGGCGGTTTAACGCTTGACGGTGAGTAAGTACTCACCTATAATTTTTCTGATTAATTAACAATAAAATAATGGAAATTTTTATTTTGATATTGGGTCTGACTTTACTTGGAGCGGTGTTTTATTTGATTTTTAAAACGCAGTCCGCGAAAACGCCAAAAGACGATGCTTCGCAGAAGCTGATGTTGGACGTTATTGAAAATCTACGTAAATCGATTCAGGAAAGCGACACCAAAAACAAAAATGAACTGCAAACCAAATTTGATAACATCGCGAAGCAATTAACCGACCATCAACACAGGTCGCTTGAAACCATGCAGAAACAGTTCGGGCAAAGCGCGAAAATTATTGAAGAGGTTACAAAAAAACTTACAAAACTGGATGAAACTAATAAACAGGTTGTGGGGTTTGCCGAACAGATGAAGAGTCTTGAAAATATATTAAAGAATCCAAAGCAGAGAGGTATCTTGGGTGAATATTTTTTGGAATCATTGCTTGGGAACGTGTTGGCACCTGATCAATATAAAATGCAGTTCAAGTTTGATGACGGTGAAATCGTTGATGCCGTGATCTTTTTTAGGGACAAAATTATCCCCATTGACGCCAAGTTTTCGCTTGAAAAATATAATAATTTGATGCAGGAAAACGACAAAACCAGACGCGAACAACTTGAAAAGGAATTTAAGATGGATCTGAAGGGAAGAATTGATGAGACAGCAAAATATATTCGTCCAAACGAGGATACTACCGACTTCGCGTTTATGTTTATCCCGGCGGAGGGTGTTTATTATAATCTGCTGGTTTATAATGTCGGTACCGTGGAAGTGAACACGCAGGATCTGGTTGAATACGCTTTTAAAAAACATGTGATTATTGTTTCGCCCACTTCATTTTTCGCTTACCTGGAGACGGTCCTGCAAGGGCTCAATGCTCTTAAAATGGAAGACTCGGTTAAAGATATTATTAAGAAAGTCAATCAGCTTGGAAGACATTTAAACAGTTATGAGAATTTCATGAATAAGGTGGGAAATAATCTGGGGACAACGGTTAATATGTATAATCAGGCTGCCAAAGAATTTAAGAAGATTGATAAGGATGTTTATAAAATTACCGACGGCGAAGAGGGGGGCAAAATTGAGCAGATGCTTTTGGTAGAAAAGCCTTCGGAAGAGATGTAATCGCATAGTCCAGGTTGACTTTCATGCAATAATTAAATAAACTTTGGGCGCTACAAATAGCCGATTTTAGAGTGCCTACAAAAACCACAAAAAAAACAGCAACAAAGAAGACCGCTTCAGCGAAAGCAAAGTCGACTAAAGCTGCAAAGCCGAAAAAAAATGCGAGCCAAAAAACTACCACGAATAAATCTACATTAAAAGATTCAAAGGTTAAAAGCGAAGTAAAGAAATCTACTGCTACAGCATCAAAAAAAGCGGTAAAAGAACGACCGGAAGAAATGAGTTCGGAAGAAGAACTTTTTGGCAGTCTGGAAGAAGCTCCAAAAGACAAGGCGGAACTTTATGATGAATTGATCGCGCAGGAAATGGAGCGCGAAATTGTTAAGAGTCAAAGAAAAAAAATGGCGGGCCGTGATTCGGGCAAGAAAAGGGATACTAAAGAAAAGGACACACCTGCATATGTTCAAGTGGTAGACAGAGTGGTTGAATTACCGGCTGTCATTTCGGTAAAGGAATTTTCGGAAAAGACTGGAATCGGCGCGGCCAAGGTGATCGGTGAATTGATGAAAAACGGTATTTTAGCAAATATTAATCAGATGATCGATTATGACACGGCCCAGATTATTGCGGAAGACCTGAATGTAAAAATCAAGAAAAAACTGCAAGAAGCGTCTGCCGAGGATGTTTTCAAGGGAGATCTTGAGGCTCTGCTAAAAGAGGATGACCCGGGGGAACTATCTGAAAGACCACCGATTATTGTGGTTATGGGTCATGTGGATCATGGGAAAACTTCTGTATTAGATTATATCAGAAAAGAGAACGTGGTGGGTGGCGAATCGGGGGGAATTACACAACATATTGGTGCGTATCAGGTAGAACAAAACGGAAAGAAAATCACTTTTCTGGATACTCCAGGTCACGAAGCGTTTACAGCCATGAGGGCCCGCGGTGCCAAAGTAACAGATATCGCGATCCTGGTTGTCGCCGCTGATGAAGGAGTTAAACCCCAGACGGTTGAAGCTATTCAACACGCGCAGGAAGCGGGAGTGCCGATTATAGTAGCAATAAATAAAATCGATAAGCCGGGTGCTGATCCGGCCAGAGTAAAAGGAGAACTTGGAGAGTTTAACTTGATTCCGGAAGATTTGGGAGGATCCACTATTATGGTACCGGTTTCAGCAAAAAATGGTCAGGGTATGGATCAACTTTTGGATATGATTTTACTAGTGGCCGACATGGAGAATCTTAAGGGGAATCCAAACAGAAGAGCTGTTGGCACTGTAATTGAAGCCAATCTTGATAAAAGTCTGGGCCCGATCGCGAGTGTGATTGTTAACAGTGGCAGATTGCATTTGATGGACAGTATTGTTGTAGGTAGCACATATGGAAGAGTGAAAGTAATGAAGGATCATACGGGTAAAAATATTAAAAAAGCGGGGCCGTCAACGCCGGTTTTGATTGCGGGTTTGGCCAAACCGCCGCAAAGCGGGGATGTTTTTCAGGTTGTGACAGATGAAAAGGCGGCCAGAATGCAGTCACAGAATGTACAGACTTTGCAGGAAGTGGAAAGGCTTGCCAGAAGGGGTGTTGGAGAGATCATAAGTCAGATCGGATCGGGGCAATTAAAGCAACTGAAACTGGTATTGAAAGCGGACACAAAAGGGTCTCTTGAAGCAATAAAACAGTCACTGTCCGAAATAAAAAATGAAGACGTTGGGGTTAAAGTTATTTTATCGGGCGTCGGCAATGTAACGGAATCTGATGTAATGATGGCTGCGGCGGCCGGCGGTGTTGTTATGGGATTTCATGCCGGGCTGGGGAAAAACGTTAAAGAGATAGCGGAAAGAGAAAATGTTGAAATTTTGCAATATACAATCATCTATAAATTACTGGATGATATTAAGAAGATACTTAATGGTCTTTTAGAACCGGAAATTGTGGAAGTTGTTTTGGGTCGGGCTTTGGTAAAACAGATTTTTATGACCAAGAAAAAAGAGATGATCGTGGGATGTAAGGTTGTAAGCGGTAAAATTTTGAAAGAAAGAGTAAGAGTTTTTAGAGATGAGGAACTTGTGGGTGAAGGTAGAATTAACACTTTAAGAAAGGGTGATTCAAAAATACATGAGGTGCCGGAAGGGCAGGAGTGCGGAATTCTGTATTCAGGTTTCATGCCTCTCATGGAAGGCGATGTACTGGAAGCATACAGAAATGAAAAACGCATCCGAACTTTGTAATTTTTTATGAATGAGCAGTGTAAAAAAAATTAAGATCCCCACATTTACGGATGAAAGAGGAAGCTTAAGCGCGGCCGAACTTAAGGATTATATAGATTGGGTACCGGAGAGAATTTATTATGTTACTGATGTTAAAAAAGACAGAGGCGGGCACGCGGTAATTGATGAAAAAAAAATTTATATATGTGTTCAAGGAGAGATAACTGCCAGAATCCATGACGGTAAATCATGGGAAGATTTTAAACTGATTGGGCCGGATGACGCGCTTATTATGGAAGAAGTGTGCTACAGGGAATTTAAAGATTTCTCGTCGGGGGCTGTTTTACTTTCTATTTCGAATATGAATTATGATAAAAGTAAATATATTTATGATTTTGATAAATTTGTAGCCTTTAAAAACTCACATAAGAAATCACAAAACTAACGAATATTTATGTCTAAAATACTAATTACAGGCGGCGCCGGATTTATTGGATCGAATTATGTTCGTTATCATGCTGATAAATATGCGGATGATGATATTGTTGTCCTGGACAAACTGACGTACGCCGGGAATCTGGATAATATTAAGGATTTACAGGATTCAGGGAAGGTAAAGTTTGTTGAAGGTGATATAGCCGATCAACAGTTTATAGCAAAACTATTTGAGTCGGAGAAATTCGATAAAGTAATCAACTTCGCGGCGGAAACGCATGTGGACAGAAGTATTATCGATCCTCATATTTTTGTAGAAACAAATGTTATGGGGACTCATAATCTGCTTCTATCTTCACGGGAGAATAAGATAGCAAGGTATCATCAAATTTCAACGGATGAGGTTTACGGTGATCTGGGCAGTGGATCGAAAGATTATTTTACAGAGCAAACACCGATTAACCCCAACTGTCCTTACGCGGCTTCTAAGGCGGCGGCCGATTTGCTTGTTCTTTCTTATTTTGAAACTTACGGTATGCCGATTACGATCAGCAGATGTTCAAATAATTATGGGCCTTACCAGTTTCCGGAAAAACTGATCCCCTATTTTTTCAAACTGGCTACTGAAGCTAAACCACTTCCGGTTTACGGAGACGGACAAAATGTTCGGGATTGGCTTTATGTGATTGATCACTGCAGGGCAATAGATATGATTGTTCAGTGTGATAAATACGGAGAAGTTTATAATATAGGCGGGCATAATGAGTATACCAACCTTGAAATAACCAAACATATATTGAATTTTCTTGGTAAGGATGAGGATTTAATCACTTTTGTGGAAGACAGAAAAGCTCATGACAGAAGATACGCGATGGATCCTTCTAAAATTGAAAGAGAGCTTGGGTGGAAGCCTTCGGTGACTTTCGATCAAGGAATCGCGAAGACGTTTGACTGGTATAAAGCCAATCAGGCTTGGGGAAAAAATCTTGAAGTACCGGAATATTAGGCACAGGGCAATGACCCCAAAGGCAGTTCAAGATAGGTTAGATTCGCTTTATGATCGCGGCGTATCATGTTAAGATTTTGCTGTTTTATTTGATCAACCTATTTTGATGCGTTACTCAAAATCATTCAGCAAGACTTCAAAGACGGCTCCTCATGACGCCAATTCTGTTAATGCTAAACTTCTGACGCGGGCGGGTTTTATCGATAAACAGGCGGCGGGTATTTATAACTTTTTGCCGCTGGGATTGCGCGTGCTTCAGAAAATCAATCGGATTATAAGAGAAGAGATGAACGGTGCGGGAGGACAGGAAATTTTGATGCCGGCACTACATCCGATCGATATTTGGGAAAAAACGGGCAGAAACAGGACTATGGACGATGTTTTGTATCGTACAAAAGGAGCCGGAGACAAAGATTTTGTTTTCGGCCCCAGTCATGAAGAGACGGTTACTCCCCTGGCGGCAAAATTTGTTAATTCTTATAAGGATTTGCCCAAAGTAGTGTATCAGATACAGACTAAGTTTAGGGATGAACCGCGAGCCAAGTCGGGATTGCTTAGGGGTCGTGAATTCGGCATGAAAGATATGTACAGTTTTCACGCAAATGAGGAAAATCTGGATGAATATTATGAAGAAGTGAAAGATGCTTATTTGAGGGTCTATGAAAGATGTGGACTTAAAGCTTATGTGGTGGAGGCTTCGGGTGGAGCTTTTACAGATAAGTTTTCCCATGAATTTTCGATAGAAACCGAAGCGGGTGAAGACACGATAATTTACTGTCCTAAATGTGATATCGCTCAAAATTTGGAGGTGGCGGAAGGGAAAATCAAAGCTCCCGAGGATCCGGAAGAAAAGGAAAAAGTAATGCGTGAGGTTGAAGTTGACAGAGGTGTTTCGGTTAAGGATAATGCGAATGCGCATAACGTCGCAGAATCAAAGATTCTAAAAACCGTGGTTTATGCATATGAAAGCGGTTATCTTGGTGTAATAATAAGGGGTGATCTGCAGATCAATGAAGATAAACTGGTAAGGTATCTGGGCAAACATGTTAAAGCGGCATCACCAGACGAATTGAAAAAACTGGGGCTGGTGCAGGGTTTTATATCACCAGTGGGTCTGTCTAAAGTGGAAGGAGGGGTAAAACATGGAGCCGAGATTAAGGCTGATGGTAAGAAATTGGATATTCCTTTTATTGCTGACCATTCTATTAAAGGTGTGAAAAATTACGTTACCGGGGCTAACAAAGCCGGGGTTGATCTTGTGAACGTTAATCCGGGAAAAGATTTTTTTATTGAGGACTTTACTGATCTTGTAGCGGTTAATGAAGGGTTTGAATGTAAAAAATGCGGGGGCGCGTTACAAGAGATTAGGGCGGTGGAGGCGGGAAATATATTTAAACTGGGGACAAAATTCGCGGTAGATTTTGATTTGAAGTTCACTGATGAGGACGGAACGCGAAAGCCGGTTATTATGGGTTGTTATGGAATCGGCAATACGCGACTTTTGGGAACGATTGTTGAAGCGATGCATGATGAAAATGGCATAATTTGGCCAAAATCTGTGGCTCCTTTTGCAGTTCATATTGTTCGTCTTGGGCCGGACGAAGAGGCGGTTAAGGTGGCGGACAAGCTATATGATGAACTCTCCACAAAAGGTGTCGATGTCTTATATGACGACCGTGAATATAGCGCCGGCGTTAAATTTAACGACGCCGATTTGATAGGCATTCCTTTGAGACTGGTTGTCAGTTCAAGGAATCTGAAAGACGGTAAAGTCGAATGGAAAGAAAGAGCTATGTCCGAAGGTAAGCGTGTTGATCTGGATAAAACCGTTGATGAAGTACTTAAATGGCTTAATAAATAACTTTTTTTTTTGTGAGATATTTGATTCTGGGAAAAAACGGAATGCTGGGACACGACATGGAAAAGGTTTTTCATGATGAAGACTATATTGCAATGGATTTGATCGATCTGGATATAACAGATAGAAATTCGGTTTTTGAAACTTTAATGTCGATTCAGCCCGATTATGTGATCAATTGCACAGGATACACCGACGTTGATAAAGCCGAGGAAGAAAAGGAAAAAGCCAACGAAATCAATGGCTACAGCGTAGGTGTGTTGGCAGAAGCCTGCCGTGAAATTGACGTGACTCTTGTGCATTTCAGTACGGATTATGTTTTTAATGGACTTAGAAAAACCGGTTATCATGAATCCGACGCTACAAACCCTGTAAACGCTTACGGTCATTCCAAAAATCTGGGTGAAAATTTAATTTTTGATGAAATGGACAGTCTTGATGAACTAATGCCGGTTGAGGGTAAATACTTTTTGATACGAACATCGTGGCTTTTTGGTGAACATGGCAGAAACTTTGTCTACACGATGCTCGATCTGGGTCGGTTTAAAAAAGAACTTAAAGTTGTGGACGATCAGTTTGGAAAACCGACTTATTCGCTTGATCTGGCAAAACAGGTTAAATGGCTAATCAAAAGCCAGGAATATCCGACGGGCGTTTATCATATTACAAATGAAAACGAAACTACTTGGTATCAATTCGCAAGGGAAATATTTAAACTGGCAGGGATGAATGTTGATGTTACCCCCTGCTCCACTGATGAAAACCCTCGACCGGCAAAAAGACCCGCCTATTCGACACTTGTTAATAATCTACTGCCTAAGTTGAGACCATGGCAGGAGGCGCTTGATGACTTTTTAAAATCAAAAAAATGAAAGGAATAATACTGGCCGGCGGTAATGGCAGAAGGCTTGAACCGCTTACAAACGTTACAAATAAGCACTTATTGCCGGTTTATGACAAACCGATGGTTTATTATCCTCTGCGGACTATGCTGGACGCTAATGTTAAAGATATACTGATAGTTTCGGGGAAGGATCATGCCGGTGGTTTTTTAAAACTGCTGGGGTCCGGCAAGGATTTTGGAGCTTGTTTTTCCTATGAAGTACAGGATGAAGCCGGTGGGATCGCTCAGGCATTGGGACTTGCCGAGGATTTTGCGGACGGAGAAAAAATTATGGTAATATTGGGTGATAATATTTTTGAGGATAATTTTTCCGATAACGTTAAGAAATTTGAAACTGAAGGCGGCGCGCATATTTTTTTGCGTGAAGTTGAGGACGCGAAAAGGTTTGGGGTCGCTGAACTGGATGGAAACAAAGTTTTGGGTATTAAGGAAAAACCCGCGGAACCCAAGTCGAATCTGGCGGTGACAGGGCTTTACATGTATGACAATGAAGTTTTCGGGATGATTAAAAATCTGAAACCATCAGAGCGCGGCGAACTGGAAATTACAGACGTGAACAATTTATTTATAGAAGCGGGACGGATGAAAGCTTCTATTATTAACGGTGAATGGACGGACGCGGGAACGTTTGAAAGTTTATACCGTGCCGGGACATTGGCAAGAAATTTAGTTTTAAAAAATATATAATGAATAAAGGGAAAATTTTGGTGGTGGGCTCTTTAGCTTACGACCACGTGATGCAGTTTGATGGGAAATTCGAAGACGTAATAGTGCAGGGTAATTTTAACATGGCTTTTACGGCTTCAAACAGAGTGCTTTGTCACGGCGGTTGTGCAGGGAATATCGCTTATAGTCTTAAACTTTTGGGTGAAAACCCCATGATTATGACTGTCGTGGGATATGATTTTGATGAATATGAAAAGTGGTTGATCGACCATAATATTGATATTTCTTTGGTTTACAGATCGGAGAGGATGCTAACTGCTTCGGCTTTTATAATGACTGATAAAGAGCAGGATCAGCTGACAATTTTTGATCCGGGGGCAATGAGCTCGGTTATAAAGGAACATAAGCTGGATAAAAAAATTGTGCGGGATGTTACCGCCGCGCTGATTTCGCCGGATACCCCGGACCGTATGATTAAATGTGCCGATGAATGCAGATCTCTAAACATCCCCTATATTTTTGATCCTTCACAACAGATAGGTATGTTTGAAAACGCGGATTTATTAAACGCGGCCAAAAGCGCCGAGGTTTTAATTGTCAATGAATACGAATCAAAACTAATGGTTAAAAAACTTGGCATTGATAGAGATGAGTTAATGAGTCTAAGCCCTACATATATTGAGACGCGCGGTGAAAAGGCGTTTTTTATTAAAGACGGTTATAATGATTTCTCAATAATGCCGGTAAAACCTGACCATCTTATCGACCCGACAGGGTGCGGCGACGCTTTCAGGGCAGGTATTTTGGCCGGTTTAAGAAGAGGATATAAAATTGATAAAGCTGCAAAAATGGGAGCTTTAACAGCAACATACAGTATTGAACAGTTCGGAACGCAGGCTCACAGTTTTGAGATGAAAAAATTTGCTGAACGGTTTGAAAAGCAGTTTGGTGAGAAACTGGATTTTGTAAAAAAAAGCTGAAAGGTTTATAAATAGCCGGACTTTATTGTTGCGGGTATTTGGTAGAAAGAGCGGTTTATGTGAGTCGTAAATAATAAGCTCATGATGAAAAAAAATAATTATGCAAATTCTTAAAAATGTAATATTTATCAAAACAACATGAATGAAACTAACGTAAATAATCGGGCGGATGAGAACGACGTTACGCACAAGGACGGCGGCAAATTGCAAAAATGTCTAAACAAACAGCTTTGGATTGTTGTGATAAGTGCTCTTTTGGCTTTGCCGGTTACTGGTTATTTAATTTACATGCACTACGCGCCGGAAGCTTCGGATTTTTGTGAGATCAACGACACATTGAACTGCGATATTGTGAACAAGAGCCAGTGGTCATATATCGATTTGGGATTTGTGGATGTGCCAGTTGCGATCATGGGTTTTGTGACTTATTTGATCTTTTTCGTGGTCGGTATAGGGCTTTTGCGGAGCTGGAAATTTGAAAACGTTTGGAAAGGTTTAAATAGGAATGTGGTGATTATGCTGTTGAGGTGGCTAGCGGTTGTTGGTTTTTTATTCAGTCTGTATCTGACTTATATAGAGGCTTTTGTTTTGCAGGCGTGGTGTGTTTTCTGTATCGCCCAACAAATTTTGATTTTTATTATTATGGTGATGATGCTTTTAACGATAAAATTTACAGGGAAAAAAGGAGGGGGCTCCACTTAATAAAAAGATCGAACAAGGGCATGGCCATAACGTTTTATCCAGATAGATTTCTAATGTATTTAGGACTTGTATCAACAATGTGTTTTAAAATGTCTTTTAAAAAAAATGATGGTAAGAGGTTTCATTATTCAGAGAAAGCTTTTAAGACATTGCCGGCGTTTGTTACGACCGTTTTAGTTGTGGCCGTGGAGGATGTGATTTTTTTACAACCGAGGTTCAGCCGAAGTCTACTAGTGATAGGGTTGGTACGGTGCAAAGTACGGATTCAGAGTCTTCAAGTATAACAAATCCAGATAATCCTATGGTTGTAAGTGATGGTGATACGGGATTGGCGCTGTTGCTTTGTGCGGAGGCGCGCGGGGCGCGAATGTTCGGTTCTTATTCCTGCGGACACTGTGTCAATCAGAAAAAGAGTTTTGGGGATAAAGCGTTGGCGGAGTTTGATCGAATTTATGAAGTATTAGGTTGACAATATGGAGGTCTTACAAAAATGCCAGTTTGCCGGGGGGTTTAATTTTTGGTTTGATTAGTGTTTATTTGGTGTCGTGTTGGAAAATTATTATCGAATGAATCATCACGAAGTGGAGGTGGATCGGTATTAATTTAGTTACGATTTTTTTAACTTCATAAAAAAACAGCCTTTGTAAGGCGTTAATGATTTTGAATTGAAAAGGAAAAACTCGCTTACGATGTGAGTTAAGGGGAGCAAAGAAAGCTCAACCCTGGTTTGGAGATGCGGCGCAGGCCGCGGAGGAGGTGGCGCCGAGCCGACCTCCTCCGCGGGAGCGGGGCGGGCGGCTGGTGCGTGTCAGGGGCGGCGCGTGTCTGAGGCAATGCGGCGTTCGACTAGTAAGCTTTAGTAAGCTTGAAAGCTTGTCTGGTCAATTGCCAGCCAACAGACCACAGCGGGTCCGGTGTCTCCGGCTTCGAAACCGAAGGTAACGGTAGACCCATGCTCCGAGTAGGCGGATCCATTAGCGATTCTAATGGCAGCGCCGACCGGAGCTCCGCCGACGTTCACCTGTTGACCCAGGCTCTCCGAGTTGCTAACAGCGCAGTAGCCGCCCAACAGCCCCTGGTAGGACTCTTGGTGGCCATTGCCGCCCAGCAAAGACAGCGTTGTGAACGTGCCGTTGTACACGGCGATTGTACGCTCCTCGATCCACTCCCGGTTGAAGCCGACTGTTCCGTTGCAGTTGGTCGATGGGACGATTGGAGTGCCGTCGCATGTGAGGGTCTGGTCGGACGGCCTGACCTCCATTGCCAGTACCTGCCAACTGCCGGTGGTCGTTCCCCCGCAATTCAATCCCTCGTCGATCTGACCGTCGCAGTCGTTGTCAACGCCGTCGCAGATCTCGGCGGTGGGCGTGCAGCCCGTTCCTTCGCAGACCCCACCTTCGTCGATCTGCTTGTCGCAGTCGTCGTCGCGGCCGTTGCAGACTTCCGTGCTGGGAGTGCACGTCCCTGGAGGAGCGGATCCGCACCAGAATGTGGTGCTTCCGTTGGGACACGTGAGGGTGCAGGTGTCCCCCACCTGCGACAACACGCACCCCTGACCGTCGATCCCGTCACTTCCGTTGACCCCGTTGACCCCGTTGACGCCGTCGGAGCCATCCTCTCCGTCTTGTCCCTCCATGGTGAATTCTTCACCGTCAAGGCAAACGAAGATTCTGGTGCCGTCGTCATCGAGGTAGGTGTGGGACAACACGCAGGTGTTTTCACCTGCCGGCGAGCGACGGTCAATATCGCCGTCGTCGTCCCTGCAAGTGTAGTACTCCTTGCCGTTGTCCAGTTCCCACCCGCAGCCGGCGCGGTCGTCGCCACAGCCGGTCGTCATAAGCCCAGACAAGGCCGCCATCACCACGAGGGCGATGGGAAAAAAATTGATGTTTACGTGCGAAAAGTTTTTGTGCGTACGCTTCATTACTATCTCCTGTGGTTCGAACCAGGTCGCGGGGCCCCACCATGGGATCCCGTGGGCCGTTGGATCGGCCGAATCCATTCGGCCCGCTGTGTCTGCAAGGTTATTTGTTGTCGCGTCGCATCGAATCGGATCAAAAAAAATTACCGATTTGATTTAACGCTGACTCCTTGCAAACAGGGCGGACCGAACGAAAGGTTCAAACATTATTATCGTAAGCGAGTTTTCAAAGGTCTTCCGTCTACCGCTCGAAAAGAAAGCAAATTGATTATGAAGCCTCGCCAGGTGGCGTACTCCTATAGATCAATATTTATTGCCCATTTTCCATAGTGAGAGTAAACAGGATGTCAATTATACATAATTTATATAATCTGTCAAGAGTTTTATGATATGTCAAGTTGTGCAGATCAATAACTGATTCGACTTTTCAAAAAACCCCGACAGAATAGTTTAATCCGATCGGGGGGTGGGTATTACGGGGGTCTGAAATTTACCAGTTAACGAAAAACAGATGTCTGCCGCAGGGCGATGTGTGCGTTAGTGTTATTTCGTTACCGCTAACTGACATGGTTACGTTTGTATCTTTTGTAATGTTTTGACCATCATCCCAAATTTTTTGGTTGTCCGGGCAATTTAAGGTGGTACTGCATCCCGTCTCAACTGAAGCAGGTGAAAGCAGAGTTTCGATTGTAACACTGTTTACTGAATCTTGTAGATAAATCATCTGTGTTATACCTGCGTGTGTATTGAATGTTGTATTTTGTGTTTCGCACTGTTCATCGCCGGTACTGCCGTCCAATGGATTGTAGTTTCCGGTTTCCGTAACCAATTGTTCATAGTTGTTTCCGCCGTGAATTGTGGTTACACAGGAATCATCTGTTATATCATTGCAGTTATTATCAAGCCCGTCGCAGGTTTGTTCTTCACCCTGTTCGTAATCGGGGCCGTAATCACACTCTGTCCACTGTCCGTTTTCGCAGGTTCTGTTGAGTGTTGCATTCGCGCAAACTCCTCTGTCGGGTTCGCCGCAGGAGGGAATGTAGTTTATAAGATCGCTCATTTCATCGGTTTCGCCGTCACAGTCGTTATCAAGGGCGTCGCATTTTGTTTCTGTGCCATCTTCGTAATCTTGATCGAATTCGCAGTCGCTCCATCCTTGAGCACCCTCACATACCGGTTGGGATACGGGAGTAGCGCAAACTCCTTCGGTCTTCTTACAAGCGGGAGGAGTAAGATCTTCGTCGATTTGGTTATCGCAGTCATTGTCCAGGCCGTCGCAAATTTCTTCTTGCGGTGTGCATCCTGCGGATCCCGCTTCGCCACCGACACCTGTTTCACCTGCTGATCCGCTTTCGCCTGCCGATCCAGCTGTACCACCGGTACCGGCATCGGAGTTGACTCCTGTTCCTGCTCCGCCCTCTATTCCGGCTTCACCGCCGGTGCCTCCTTGATTTGAGGCGAAGAGATTTTCTCCTTCTCTGTCCAGAGTGCATCCCTGTTGTGAGCCCAGCGCCAACAGGACTGGAAGCGCTTTTATGATTGATTGTCTAATTGACTTTTTGCGTTTATTTAAAATTGGTAATTCTATTCTTAAATTCGGGTATTCCGTGGTCTCTTTCAACAATTCATGTTTGTTGAGCATATAGTTAATTATGTTTAAGGTGTATTAATTATTACTTTATCCTTGAATTGTCAAGACATAAAATAGTTGTTTGCGTTAGTTATAACGAATAAATTAGATAAAAATTACTTCTAATTGTTGATTTATCTTTGTATTTATTTTTTTGATGATCTGTATTGACCCCGGTGGGCCGTGTTTGCGCAAAGTCAAGAAGCCCTCGCTGTTAAGCAAAGGGCTCCTTAAAGACTATGGCCCGTCAAGGTCTTGAAAGCTTGCGCTCTTAAGCCTCAACGGGCGCCATTCCATCTTTTCGCGAAGACGGCCTTTAGGAGGTGTCTCCGCTTGTTGGCCTATCTTCGCTAGATCTAATGTGGGCGCGCGGGCAGTAGCCGCGTGTTTTAACCTTGGGCTTTAGCGATTTGTACGCGTTTGCCATGGCCTTGCACGGGGGTTTGTCCCGCACGCCCATAAATCTACCAGCAGAGTCGCCACAAGTGACGGCCGCAGGGGCCGGTGTGTGTAAACTCAAACTGGTTTCCGCTACTAACTGTGCTTACCGTGTAAGTAGCGGAAAAGTTAACGTTCTCCTGCCACAACTCAGTGTTGGTCGGGCAGGCGAGGGTGATTGAACAATCAGCCTCTACCGTCACAGGAGCGGAAGAGGCAAGAAGGTCCAGCGTGTTTGCCCCATCGTTCACCCAAACGATGAGGCAATTCCCGCTCGCCGCCGTGAAACTGGTGCTCACGGCTTCACACGTCCCGTCGCCGGTGGAACCGGGGAGGGGCGTGTTCGTGCTTGCGTCGGGCAAAACGAGCTGCTCGTACGCCACCCCGGTGTACACCGTGGTGACGTTGCCTCCGCCACTTCCCCCGCAGTCGGGGTCGGCGGCGTCGACCAAGCAGTCGCAGTCGTTGTCGAGGTTGTCGCCGCAGGCGGCGGCCTCGTTGCCGGGGCTGGGTGCGATGCAGGCGTCACCGGCCGCGTTGCACGTACCGGTGGCGCAGATCCCGCACAAACCCGTGGCACACGAGGTGCCGGGAGTGCAGGCCGGGCTGACCGCGCAGACGGCCGGGTCGTCCGACACGCCATTGCAGTTCTCGTCCAGGCCGTTGCCACAGATCTCCGTGGTCGGCCCGACGTAGCCCACGCATTGTCCCCAGACTCCACCCGTGCAGGTGGAGACACCCTGCTCGCACTCGCCGGTGGATTGCCCACAAGGCTGAGTGGACCCGTCAATGCAACTGCAGGTATCGTCGATGATACCGTTGCAGTTGTTATCCAGGCCGTCGCAGGTTTCGGCGGTGGGTCCGGTGAAGCCCGTGCAGGCTCCCCAGACGCCGCCGGAGCAGGTGCTGGTCCCCTGGCTGCAGGTCCCGGTGTTAGACCCGCAGGGCTGGACGCTTCCGTTCAGGCACGAGCAGGTTTCATCAACAGCACCGTTGCAATCGTTGTCCACTCCGTCGCAAAGCTCGGGAGAGGGCAGGATTGCTCCGGCACAAGTGGCAGACCAGGTGCCGTTGGCCTGGCAGGTCTGACTGCCGTAAGAGCACTGGCCTTCGGACGTGCCGCACACGCGGGTTGAACCCGGCGCGCACTGGCAGCCCTCGTCGGCGGTGCCGTTGCAGTCATCATCCAAGCCGTTGCAGGTTTCGGGAGATGGACCCACTGAACCGGCGCAAACCGGATCCCAGTAGGTTTCTCCCGAAACTCCGTCCAACAAGCAGGTCTGAGTGCCTTGGGAGCACTCACCCGTGTTGGATCCGCAGGACCTGATGGAACCCTGTACGCAAGCGCACAGGATCCCGTCGTCGACCGCACCGTTGCAGTCGTCGTCGAGGCCGTTGCACGTTTCCGCGCTGGGGCCGACTTTGCCGGTGCAGGTCGATCCCCACAGACCGTTGACGCAGGTCTGCACTCCGTAGGAGCACTCACCCACGTTACTGCCGCAGGGGCGGGTGGAACCGCTTGTGCATTGGCAGCCGATAGAATCATCGGCCAGGCCGTTGCAGTCGTTGTCAAGTCCGTCGCACACCTCCGAAGAGGGGCCGACTTCCCCGACACAGGTTCCACCCCATACGTATCCCCCTTGTCCGTCGGACACGCAGTCCTGAAGACCGAGGGAACACTCGCCAACGTTACTACCGCACGGTCTCTCCTCGCCGGGGAAGCACTCGCAGAGCACTCCCTCGTCGATCAGGCCGTTGCAGTCGTTGTCGTATCCGTCGCAGACTTCCACGGTTGGCAGGACGGCGCCGTTGCAGGCGCCCCAGCCCAAGCCGCTTGGCAAGCAGGTCTGAATCCCCTGCTCACACTGGCCGGTGTTGGTACCGCAAACACGGGATTCTCCCGGAATGCATTGGCACCCAATACCGTCGTCCGCGACTCCGTTACAGTCGTTGTCGAGTCCGTCACACACTTCCGAAGAAGGCGGTACGTACCCGACGCATGCCGGGTCCCAGGTTCCACTGCTGTCGCAGGTCTGGATTCCCGGCACACACTCGCCGGTGCTTAGCCCGCAGAGTCGTTCGTCTCCGGGGTTACACTGGCAGTCGATCGCGTCGTCGACCGCGCCGTTGCAGTCGTCGTCGAGACCGTTGCAGATTTCGGGAGCGGGGGGAATCGATCCGTTGCAGACCGGTTCCCAGATGAATCCTCCGGCACCGTCGGACACGCAGTCCTGGATGCCGTAGGAACACTCTCCCTCATTCGACCCGCAGGGGCGTTGCTCGCCAGCATTGCACTGGCAGAGCGGCCCGTCATCGGCGACTCCATTGCAGTCGTCGTCGAGATTGTTGCAGACCTCGTCGGCAGGCAGAACGCCGCCGACGCAGGCCCCCCACTGTGTGTCGGGGCCGACCTGCTCGCAGGTCTGCGTTCCGGGCTCGCACTCGCCAACTGCGTTGCCGCAGAGGCGGTTTTCGCCGACCACGCAAGCGCACAAGATCCCGTCGTCGACCGCACCGTTGCAGTCGTCGTCGAGGCCGTTGCACGTTTCCGCGCTGGGGCCGACAGCGCCCACGCACACCGGGTCCCAAGCCGTGAGGCCGGTACCGGGGTCAAGGACGCACTCTTGCAATCCTGTTTGGCATGTGCCGGTGGCGAGCCCGCAGGAGCGGGTCGAACCTTCGACACACTGACAGGCGATGCCGTCGTCGACGGCACCGTTGCAGTCGTTGTCGTACCCATCGCAGATCTCATCCGCCGGGCCAACCGCCCCGGAGCAGGTGCTCCAGGTATAGTCGGCCAGGCATTCCTGCGTGCCGGTCTCGCATTCCCCTGCGTTGGTACCACAGGTGCGAACGCTTCCCGGCTGGCAGGCGCAGACGATGTCTTCGTCCGTGTCGCCGTCGCAGTCGTTGTCGAGATTGTCGCAGACCTCGTCTGCGGGCCAAGTGGCACCGTCGCAGGTACCCCATGTCCCGTCGGGCTGGCAGGTCTGAGTTCCTCCGGCGCACTGCCCCTCGTTGGAGCCGCACGCCTGCGTTGATCCGGGCTGGCACGTACAGATGATGGCGTCGTCGTTGACGCCATTGCAGTCGTTGTCGTACCCGTCGCAGATCTCGGCCGAAGGGTTCACAGCACCAACGCAGTTTGGCGACCAGATGTAGCCGCCTGCTCCGTCGGAGATGCAGGACTGAATGCCCTGCTCGCATTCCCCTACGGTTGAACCGCAGGGGCGCTCTTCCCCGGGGTTGCATTGACAGTTCGCACCGTCGTCCGCAACCCCGTTGCAATCGTTGTCCAGGTAGTCGCAGACCTCTGCGCTGGGGCCGATTGCCCCGGCGCAGAGTGGCTCCCACGTTCCCGTGGGGCCACAGGTCTGTGTGCCTGTTTTGCACTCTCCGATGCCGGTGCCGCACGTCCGGGTTGAACCCGGGACGCACTGACAGCCCGCACCGTCGTCGACGGCGCCGTTGCAGTCGTTGTCGAGCCCGTCGCACGTTTCCGTGCTGGGACCGACTTCTCCCGCACAGACGACTCCCCACGTGCCGTCGGCGCCGCAGGTTTGTACTCCGAAGGAGCACTCCCCTACGTCGCTTCCGCAGACGCGGGTTGAGTTAGGCACGCACTGGCACCCAACTCCGTCATCGACTAGACCGTTGCAGTCGTCGTCGACATTGTTGCAAGTCTCGCCCACCGGCTGGATGGAGCCAACGCAAGCCCCCCAAACCGTGTTTGATCCCTGCAGTTCGCAGGTTTGCAGTCCCTGCGCGCAGGCCCCAACGGCGGAGCCGCAGGGGCGAGTGGAATCGACCACGCACTGACAGGTCAAGCCATCGTCGGCAGACCCGTTGCAGTCGTTGTCGATTCCGTCACACGTTTCGGGCGTGGGACCGACGGCGCCGGAACAGGAGTTCCAAACGCCGTTGACGCAGGAGCGAGTGCCGAAGCTACACGCACCCACGTTGGACCCGCAGGTGCTGACGCTTCCGTCAACACACTGCAGACCTTCGTCCACATTCCCGTCGCAGTTGTTGTCGAGGCCGTCGAAGACCTCCTGCGTCGGGCCGACCGACCCAACGCAGGAGCCCCAGGTTGTACCGCCCTGGTAGGTGGTGCAAGTCTGGAGACCAGACACACACTCGCCCACGTCGGTACCGCACGCCTGGGTGTCTCCGACCGTGCAGGCGCAGAGCAGACCATCGTCCGTCGCGCCGTTGCAGTCGTTGTCCAAGCCGTCGCACGTCTCGTCGGTGGGGCCGGTGTAGCCTTCGCAGGCACCCCATACTCCACCAACACAGGTCATCGTACCGGCAACACACTCCCCCTCGGAAAGCCCGCAGGAGAGAGTCTGCCCTTCAATGCACGACGACATGCTGACGCAGTTCCCGTTCGTGCACGTCTGGTTAGACGCACACTTAACACCGCAACCACCGCAGTTTTGCGGGTCTACGAGGAATGGCACGCAGGTGCCACCGCAGTTGAGCATTCCTGCGTCGGGAAAACAACCGCAGTTGCCTTCCACGCACAATGAATTCAGGATCTGCGTGTCGCAGTCCAGGCCACATGTCCCACAGTTGTCGGCATCAGTGTCGGTATCGACACAGACGCCGCTGCACATGGTTTCCCCTGGCAGGCATTCCGTGCCGCCGGTTCCGCCCGTGCCGCCAGTTGCGCCGGTTCCGCCCGTGCCGCCAGTCGCGCCGGTTCCGCCCGTGCCGCCAGTTGCGCCGGTTCCGCCCGTGCCGCCAGTTGCGCCGGTTCCGCCCGTGCCGCCAGTCGCGCCGGTTCCGCCCGTGCCGCCAGTTGCGCCGGTTCCGCCCGTGCCGCCAGTTG
>CAYFWB010000005.1:0-37257 GCA_964346765.1 uncultured Candidatus Peribacteria bacterium | reverse complement strand
TTGCGCCGGTTCCGCCCGTGCCGCCAGTTGCGCCGGTTCCGCCCGTGCCGCCAGTTGCGCCGGTTCCGCCCGTGCCGCCAGTTGCGCCGGTTCCGCCCGTGCCGCCAGTTGCGCCGGTTCCGCCCGTGCCGCCAGTTGCGCCGGTTCCGCCCGTGCCGCCAGTTGCGCCGGTTCCGCCCGTGCCGCCAGTTGCGCCGGTTCCAGCTTCGCCAGCTGTTCCGCCGGTGCCGGCCGTGCCAGCCGTGCCGCCGGTTCCAGCTTCGCCAGCTGTTCCGCCGGTGCCGGCCGTGCCAGCTGTGCCGCCGGTTCCGCCCGTGCCGCCGTCGTAGTCTGGAGAGCCCGGGCAGGGCCCCCCGCCGCAAAAGCGTTCACCCTCGGCGGGGTAAACGCTTTCCCCGCATCCTCCGAGGAGGAGAGCGAGGATCGCCAAAACGAGTATTTTGTACATGTCGCCCTCCTTAAAAGGCCACGCCGAGGTTGAGCTTCAGAGCGAGGCGCAGGTCGTGCCCGTCCTCGCCATCCGGCAACATCCGGTTGGGGGTTTCTGTGTTGGCGCGAACCCGGTTGATGCCATTCACGTTAGTGACGGCGTCAATACCGAGCTGAATAAGAAAGTGGTCAGTGGGGTAGAAATTCACCCCACCGGTGCCGCCAACATCAAACGTGGTTTGCGTCTGATTGTTGACGTTCTCCGTTTGCCACGTGTACGAGCCGTCGGGCTGGGAGCCCTGATACTGGTCGTACGCGAAGCTTTCGTAGTGCCAGATGCCGGCGCCAACGAGGCCGCCGACTTCCAGCCTGCACCAGTCAGCGACCGGGGCCGAGAAGACGACCCTGCCATGGAGCTGGTGAAGGTGTTCGGGCTGGTCATCGTCAGTCCAAGCGTCACGCTCATACTGATTCAGCCATACGTTCTGGACTGAGTACGTGTACTGCAGTCCAACGCCCAACATTTCGAGCGGGCGGGTTTGGAACATTAGGTTGAACCCGTGTCCCTCGCTCGCCGTCGAGTCGGCCGTGTCAGGCATAAGCAAGTACCCGCCCGCGAGGTCGCAACAGTTATCGCCGCGGTGGCTGACTTTACTCACTTCCTCGTTCACCTGGTCGCGGGTGTAACCCGTGTCGGTGGTGAGGAATGGCGAATTGGTCGTGACGGTGATGTTCCGGGCGCACGAGGCGCAGCCGTTTACACCGAAACGATAATTCCCGCTGGAGACGGGAGCTGCGAGCCGGGCGGTGACGGCGGTAATGCCGCTCGTCACGCCCGAGTTATCCGTCATGCAAGTAAGCTCGGCCCCCGAGGGCACCGAAAAGCTGTCTGCATTTTCCGGACGGCCACCGGCGCAGCGAAGAGACGGGGCCATCCAGACGACGGAGAGGTTTTCGCTTGAGGTCAGGTGGACGGCGGGGCCGTTCACCTGACCGGTGACCTGTTCACCCGCGGTCACGAAGACACGGGTGGCGACGCCGGACGGCGCCGCCTTGTCCTGACTGCCATGTTGCATGGAAGCCAGGCGTCGCTCTTGGGCCGAAGCCGTCAGAGCGACCAGGAAGAGACACAGTGCGGTCAAGACCGCAAGCGCGTTATAGCGCATTTTGTCCTCCTAAAATCTGGTTTGTGCCGGTCACCCCGCGGGGGTTGGGCCGGCGGTTTCGTTCGTACATGTCAACTAAGTCAAGCAAAGCAATCGGTTCCTATAAGTTCACCTCCTTTCTTGGGTTTGGGTTTTGTCGCAAAAGCGCCGTAAACGGGTTTTGCGTGCTCACCTTCCTTTCTTTCCGAATGGTTTGGTGTCTCCACCAGAAAAGGACTTTTCGTGTCCACCTTCCTTTCTTTTTCGTTTTGACGGATCATCCACAAAGGGAGTCCGCCATTACGGTTTGGGTAAAAGCGCGCCACTGTGGGTCGCCAAAACTTTTCACCCTGCTTCGGGGATGTTCACCTCATGCCTGCCTGTAAATCCTGCAAGCAAACATGAGGCGAATTCCCCAAAGCAAAAATAATTATGAAGATAGGCCAAATTGTTAAAGATCGCCAATTCGACCCGTTTCTAAGTGGCGGACTCAACCTTTCGGGAGCCAACTTTGCGAGTTTTTACATACGCACATGCCTGACCGCCCGCCGTAGCGAGCGTCGTTTTTTTTGCTTGTTTTAAGCAAATTTGCACCACTTGAACAAGGGTAAACGAATTGGCAAAAACTGTACATTATTATTGACGTTTTGTCAATAATAGTTGCGTGACTATATTATTAGCAAAAAAGCGGAATACTATTTGATATTCCGCTTTATGAATTATTTATCGTCCTTAATTATTTTATCTCAATTTATGCAATTTCCGTTGATGCATGTTTGAGTAGAGGAACACTGTACGTTACATCCACCACAGTTTTCTTCATCTTCCAAAAATGAAACACATTCTCCCTCGCAATTGAGTAAACCGACGTTTGGGTAGCATCCGCAATGTCCGTCTATACAGATGGAATTATAGATTTGATCATCGCAGGAAACGTTGCAATTGCCACAATTTTCTCTGTCGGTAAGGGTATTCACGCATACTCCGTTGCATACGGTTTCGTGAGGCAGGCAGGTGATTGGTCCCGAGTCTCCGCCGTCCAGTCCGCCGGTTCCTGCGCCGCCGTCCAGTCCGCCGGTTCCCGCGCCGCCATCCAGTCCGCCGGTTCCCGCGCCGCCGTCCAGTCCGCCGGTTCCCGCGCCGCCATCCAGTCCGCCGGTTCCCGCGCCGCCATCCAGTCCGCCGGTTCCCGCTTCTCCCGCATATCCGCCTTCTCCCGCATATCCGCCTTCTCCCGCGTATCCGCCTTCCCCCGCGTATCCGCCTTCCCCCGCATATCCGCCTTCTCCCGCGTATCCGCCTTCCCCCGCGTATCCACCTTCTCCCGCGTATCCACCTTCTCCCGCGTATCCACCTTCTCCCGCGTATCCGCCTTCTCCCGAATATCCGCCTTCTCCCGAATATCCGCCTTCTCCCGAATATCCGCCTTCTCCCGCGTATCCGCCTTTTCCCGCGTATCCGCCTTTTCCGCCCGCGGCTCCGTCAACTCCACCGGTTCCGCTTGTTCCGTCAATTCCACCATCGAGATTACCGGCGCTTCCGGGGCACGGTCCGCCTAAACAAAAATCCGCACCCTGTGGTGGATTTACGGTATCACCGCAACCGGCTGCGACCAGCGCGGCAATTAAGCCGATTCTCCATTTAACTGATCCTTCCCTCTGAGCTACCGCTTTGGGAGCCTGAATTACTTCTCGTGTAAAAAAATTTTCCGTCATCTTGAAAATGGTTATGGATATTGATAATTTCGTTTAAAACGACACGCCAAGATTGGCTTTTACATCCAATCTTAAGTCATGATCGCTGTTTTCGGGTTCGGCGTATGTCTGCGTGTTTTCACTGCGAATCCGGTCGTGACCGTTGACGTTTGTGATAGCGTCCACTCCCACCTGCAACATGACGTTTTCGTGAGGATAAAACCTTGCTCCGGCGGTCGCGCCAACGTCAAATGTCATTCTGGTTTGATTTTGAGAGCTTTTTACCTGCCAGCTGTAATTGTCGGCGCCGACATCGCCCTGATATTGATCGTAAGGCATGTTTTCATAATGCCAGATTGATCCGCCCAGCAGTCCCCCAACTTCCAGCCTTAGCCAGTCATGGTCGCCGGTTATGACGGGGGCAGTAAACACACCTTTGGTGTGAAGCTGATGCAAATGTTCCGGGTGGGTGTTATCTGTAGAGATGCCACGTTGTAATTCCGGGTTAAGCCAGACATCCGCAACCGAGTAGCTGTATTGCATGCCGATTCCAAAATTTTGATGGGGTCTGGCCTGAAATTCTATGTTGGCGCCATAGCCTTCGGTGGCGGTTGAACTTCCCATATCGGGTTTGATAATTAATCCCGCTGAAAGATCACAGCAGTTTTCTCCGCCATCTATTTTGCTTATGTTTTCGTCTATTTGCGGACGGGTGTAACCGCTTTCCTCTGTAATAACCGGTGCCAATGGCGTAACCGCGATATCTCGTCTGCAGGTATCACAGTCGGTAACATCAAATGAGTATGAGCCCGCTGTAAGAGGCGCGGGAATGCGCGCGGTTACCGAAGTAACTCCGTTCATGATGTTATCTTCGGTTTCTGTTGTGCACGAAAGTTCCGTTGAAGGGGGAACAAGGTATCTTTCGGGATTGTCAGGTTCTCTTCCATCGCATTTTAGTCCTTTTGACATCCAGACTACGGAAACACTTTCTTCGGGATTGACTTTAACGGCAAGGTTTTCTGAAGACTCGCGTACAAGATCGGCACGCGGACCGTCCGTTACGTAGACGCGCGTTTCAATGTTGCTGGGAGTGGTTTCGGGAAGGTGGGCGCGCGCGTCCGGTCCATAAAGTGCAATTACGGGAACCAGGCATGCCCCTATTTTTTTTGCATATTTGTTCGCAAGTGACCTTGGCGCGGTCGGGTCAGCTTTTGTTTCTGTTGTTTTGCGGGATTCATCCATAACGGAGGGCGCTTTTAAAGCACTTTCCGTTCCGGCTTGCCGCTGGTGTTTTTCATGCATTTGGAATTGGTTTAAGGTTATAGATTTATTATTAAGTGCCGGATACTATCCGACCATTAGGTTTAATACATGTTCCCCCTTTTCATTACGGTAGTGAGTTTTGGTTTGGATGTAGCGCTGAATAGGGTTACAGGCGATTATTTCTTTCCAATCTGGACAATAATATGGATAATTAAAGGGACACATCCACAAAGATGATGGGTTTAAAAACAAATTATGAAGTCAGGTGATAACATATCGCGCAAGAACACGTTTAACGTTGTTATTTGTGGCAACTACGGCGCCACCAATTTGGGCGATGAGGCTATTTTGGATGCGATTTTGAGCATTGTTAATGAGGCTTTTATCAACTCTAAGTCAAAAAAAGAGCTCATTGTAACGGTTTTGAGCGCTAACCCCGAGTCCACGGCCATGTTGCACAAGGTGCATGTTGAATTTTTGTTTCCGGCGGGCGTAAGGTCTTTTTTTAGAGGGATTTTCGGCGGAACCATCGGCCGCACGATAGATGCGATTCGCGGGGCGGATTTGTTTATTTTGGGAGGTGGAGGACTTTTTACCGATGAAAAAAAAATGGCGATTTTGATCTGGTCTCTGCAGGCGCGGATTGCCCGGATGTTTGGTGTTCCTGTTTTTTGCATGGGGCAGAGCGTGGGACCTTTAAGGACTTCTTTTGGCAGGGATATGACCCGGAATGTTTATTTGAATGCGCGTGGAGCAACTGTACGGGACAAGAAATCGGTGGAATTGCTGGCGGAACTGGGAGTTAAGAAGGTGACGGAGTTGGCGGATCCGGTTTTTGCATTGGGAGATGAGTATTTGAAAAACAGTGGGACTGATTCTCCGGAGAAGCTGGCGGTCTTTTCGGTGAGGCCGTGGAAAAATGCAGAGGCGGATACTTTTTATGAGACTTTGGCGGCTTTTATCATATGGCTTTGGCGCAAACACGGCGTAAAATCAGTACTTATGCCTTTTCAGATTTTAAAGGACAACGACGTAACCTGCTTGAACACAATCTTGGATCGGATAGGAAGACTGAAATCCCTTAAGAATGGGGGGAAAGGAAATCAAAATCAGCCAAACAGGACTTCGGTTGGGGATGAATTCGCGGAGATTTATGAATACAGCTCCGATCACAACAAAGTAATTGAATTAATGTCGCGGGCGGATTTTGTTTGCGGAATGCGACTGCACAGTTTGATTTTCTCGGCGCTGGCGGGTTGCCCGTTTATTGGCATTTCTTATAGTTCCAAAGTGCGCGAGTCGGCAAAAAAACTGGGTATGGATGGCTTTGTGATAGATTTGAAGACCATTTCACTGCCACTGTTAACGGAGAAATACGAAAAAATCAGCAAAGAAAGAAATGAAATCCGGGCGGAAATGAAGCAAAAATCGATTGAATTAAGGGCGAAAGCCAAGGATCATGTAAGAATTTTATCCGATATAATGGAATCTTTATGTTAAAAATTACTGACAGGGGCAAAATACGCTTGCGGCATTTGCAAAAAAGCCATTGTACGCATAAAGTTCACCTGGTGAATTTTTTAAAGTGGAACCTTGGTTTTTTCGAATATAGTGCCGGTTAAATCCGTAAATGTTCTTGGACAATTATATCTTCTTACCGCATTTTTTTGGTTTGAATGTGTTGTAATACCATTTATACATCCACATCCGGGACACGTGATTTGCCCTTTCCATCTTACTTTTCTTATTATTTTTACTGACATTTTATTGTTTTTGATTATTGCGAACTTGTTTGGTATTTTGCTCATGTTGAGTGTGGTTAAGGGTTTTTGGCTCTGGTATCTTACCAGAAGAATTTCCTTACCACGCCCTTCTTTATATTAGCCCAAAATAAATTTATTTATTTGACTTTTTGGAATTTTTTAATCATAGTCTGCAATCCGTCAATCTGTGTTGTTTATGGTCGAATGCGGCTGAAAGGCCTATTTAGCATTTCGAGCCGTTTGCACCGGGTTGGCATGATATTTGTCATCCCGGTGGATAATTTTAATTCAAATACGGTACTTCTGGCTAAAGATCTTTCCACTATTTGCGGGAGGGATCAAGTAAACTAACGTTGCGAGAGCAGCTAGACAACTACTTTGTAGGCATGAATCCTACCGATATGATTCGGGCGTTGCCTGCGAGTGGTAAAAACGGAAGCCGTGAAGAGCGGCGGGAGGAAACGATGAAAAAGAGTAATTTTGTGGTTTCGTGCGTGTGCTTTTCTTTCTTGCTTGCGGCTTGTTCCAAGGACAAGCCCGAGCCGGCAACGCCGGCGAGGGCGGAGGCGGAGGCGGCGCCTCCGGCGCCTGCCGCCACGGCACCGCGGCCTGATCCCGTGACTGACAGTGCCGTCCCCGCGACGCGCGAGGAGTGGTCCGCGCTACAGATACGTGTCTGGACGGACGACGACGGACTCCGGGACATTGCCCCCGGGGCGATCGTCGCGCTTCCGGCGGGGACGCGGATGAGGTTGCACCTCTATCCGCAGCCCGAGAACGCAAGTAACTTGACGTTCAACGGCCCTCTGCGGCTGGCAAACCAGGGCGGTTTTACCGTTCTGGAGCTGGCCCCGGACACGCGCCCTGGACGTTACGAAATTCGCGTTCGCTCCGGCGCAGGGGAGTTACCCCTGACGTTGGAAGTGCGCGAATAGGAGCGTCACAGGTGGGTACCGCATGTGGGAACTTGCTTATTGTTATGGCCGCATGCGGTTTCTGCTAATTCGAACAGTCTTGCTACGGCGGGGCGGGGTTCGAAAGAACTCCCGCCCCGCCTGCAAATTCTTATCCATCCGGGATGACATTACTTTCACCCGGTGAATTTTTGTATAGGCGCGTAGCTTTTTCTGTGCTGGTCGCAAATCCCCCACTTTGCCAACATTTTTTGGTGCAACGCGGTGCCGTAGCCCATGTGCTTTTCGAATCCATAGTTGCTATGTTTTTGCGCAAGCTCGCGCATGATTTTGTCACGCTCAACTTTGGCCATAATTGAAGCACAGGCAATTAACTTCACTTTTTCATCACCTTTGATAATGCTGATTGCGGGATAAGGAAGGTTAAATTTGTCGCGACCGTCTATGAATAGTTGCAGTGAATAGAGTTCGTTTAGTGGACAATTATTAAAAATTTGTATGGCATTTGCATCTAAGGCTGGGTGGTTTTCCCTATATGGATTCGTGCGGTTTGGAAGAGAATGATTTGATTTCTGACCTGAGTGAGAATTTTGTTCATGCTTTGAATCACATTTTATTTTCTCAACTAATCCGCTGAGCGCCCTTTCATAAGCTACTTTTGTCGCTTTGATCAATCCCTTCTCATCAATCTCTGCGGCTTCGGCACGGCCAATGCCAAAATAACTTTGTCGCGCAATTTTTTGATACATCTGGTTCCGCTTTATGGCGGACAATTTTTTGGAGTCCTTTATTCCCGGTAATCTGATTGAACCTTTTTTAAAAACTAAAGCGCAGGCAACTACAGGACCGGCCCAGGGGCCACGGCCGGCTTCGTCCATACCGCAACAAAGTACGTTTTCCCCGTGTAAAGGGCCAAAGAGCGTATTGATGCGCCCGTCCAGCATTTTTTTTGGCGAAATAAAACCCATAGTGGTAATCTAAGGGTTTTGGGGTTGGGTTTCCAGATTGATCTTTAGGGAAAATCTTATGTATTTAGCTTTTCTTGCACTGCAGTGTGCATGATAACTGATTTTCATTATTATCATGCGCGCATTTGTAAATTACTCTTCTTTCTTGGCTTCTTCAGCGGGCGCGGCTTCCTCTTTGGACTCCTCTTCTTTAGCTTGCTTGGCCGGTACCGCTTGCTCTGCAATTTCTTCATTTTCCTTCTTTTGCAATTCTACCTCTGTTTCCGCTTTTTCTTTAGCGGCCTGTTCTGTGGCAGATTCATCAGCTGAGGTAGATTCCTCTGAGGACGTCTCTGACTTGGCCTCTTTTGCTGGTGCTTCAGACTTACCTTTTTCCGCTGGTATTTCTGTTGTGGCTTCAGTAGTATCTGCACCGCTTTCCGCGTTTTCATCTTCTACCTTCGCTTCTTCTTCGGCTTTCTTTACAGCTTCATCCATTGTGGCTTCCTGCTGTTCCATAAGTCCCTTTTTTTGTTTTAAAATTTGATCTTTTTCTATCAAACCCAATTTGGCGCTAAGTCTCTTGGAAAGACCGCCAGCTTTTTTGAGATAAGAAAGTTTGCTTTGTCTGACTTTAAATGTTTTTTTTATCTCAATTTTGGCTATTCTTGGCGAGTAGACAGGAAAAATTTTCTCTACACCTATCCCCTGCACCACTTTTCTTACGGTAAAAGTCTTGCTGGCACCGTGTCCGGCGTTCATTGAAATCACCAGTCCCTCAAAAATCTGAATCCTTTCTTTATTACCTTCGGTAATTTTCTGGTGCACGCGTACTTGATATCCGGACCTTAAAATAGGGGCTTTCTTGTTGATGAATTGTTTCTCTATTCCCTGTATTAATGTGTGTGTCATTGTAAAAGAGGTAAATTAGCGAGAAAAGTCTACGTATTAATGTGCTAAAAATCAAGCCGAAACTATAGTTTAGTCGATTTTGTTAAATGCGATGATATTGTTCTTGTCTTCAAGAATATCATCAAGAAATTTATCATTGCATTTGCGCCTGTATTGATATTCTTCTTTTGACATCAGACTGAAACGTACGGGGTGCTTTGTTTCAAGTTCCTGGGTAAAATATCTGTCCAGTTTATTTCTGTCGATTTTTCCAACCAAAAGCAGATCTATGGGTGAATCTTTTTCAACGAATAATCCGGATAGTACTATGAGTTCAAGTTCTCCAAGTTGTTGTAGGCTTTTTACGATGCTGTCTTTTTCGCTTAAAGCTTTTAGGACAATATTTCTGAGTTCGTTATAAACGACGAAGTTCTTATTCACAATATAGTATTTTTTTCGATTCTTGGTCTTGGTTTTGAGCAGACCCATTTTTTTTAGATTATCCAGCTCGCGGCGGATTGAATTAATTTGTTCGTCAAGTTTGCGCGTTAGTTCGCGAATAAAAAATTCACCGTCGGGGTTCAGGAGGAACAGAGTTAACAGCTTGATCCGCGTATTTGAAGTGAATAAACGCTTGAGCATTTTTTTTATACAAAGACAGTGCAAATGTATATTTTTTTTGAACACACTGTCAAGCAAAAATTGCCAAAATGTAAATTATGGTGATTAGTTATCTATGTTTGATTGCGTTAGGCTGATAACAAAGCAGATAAATCAGGTTATAATCAATCTTACCAATCCCCTCCGGGTGCTTCTTCGTCTTCCGGTCTTTTGTTGATTGCAGCCACAAGGAATCCCGTAAAAAAAGCACCAAGCGCAAATCCGACTCCAACTGTCATAAGTATCATCAAAAAGGGTGATGTCATCGGGAAAAATATGAATAGCATGCCGCTGCATTGAGCGGCCATGTTTTCAAACGCCAAAATCAGCGTGAGAATCAGAAATATTATGGATCCTGTAAGAAAAAATGCTTTCATGTTTTTTTAGAGTAATGATTCACGCAGGCTTTGGCCTAGCCATATTTAACGACTGTACGGCCAATTAATCGCGTTTGATTGTATCACTTGCGCAGATACTCATCAAATAGTTTGTCGATTTTGATTTTGTTTTCCAGGCGGCGCATTAAATATGAACCTTCTTTGTATTCCTGTCTGATTTTGTCTCTTTCGTTCTCGGGATAAAGCGAAATAATGTGCTCGAGCTCTTTTTTCAGGTCATCTTCGGTTGCTTCTATTTTTTCCTGTTCGAATATTTTGTGCAGGGCGAATCTTAGTTTTAGTCGTTTTTCCGCTTCTTTTCTGCGTTGTTCTCTTAAATCTTTGAGCTCTTTCTTTGTTTGCTCAAGGTATTGTTGCATAGTAATTCCTTTATTTTCCATCTGGCTTTGAAATTCCTGCATCATGCCGTCGATTTCTTCCTCTACCAGTGCTTCCGGCACCTCGACTTTCACAAGATCGGCAACTTTATCCAGGAATTCGTCTTCCTGTTTAACCTTGGCGGCGTGCTCTTTTTCGTGTTGAAGGTTGTCTTTTACGTCTTTTTTAACATCATCAAGAGTTTTGTCCTGGCCAGTCAATTCTTTAAGGAATTCAGGCGTCATTTCGGGCATTTCCACTTCTTGAACGCTGTTCATCTTTACTTTGAATTTCACTTTTTTGTCCTGTAAAGGTTTGTGGAAATAGTCCTTTGGGAAGGTTACGATGAATTCTTTGGAGTCACCTTTTTTAAGGCCTTCAAGTTCTTCCTCGAATCCGGGTACCATACTATTTTCCCCCAAAATAAGAGGATGATTTTGGCTTTTTGTGTTTTCCAGCGGTGCGCCACCTTCATCAAAACCTTCAAAATCGACTTCGACTTTGTCCGCTTTCTTTGAAGTTCGATCAACTTCTTTATATTTGGCCTGCCGCTTTTTTACATCTTCCAAAACGGCATCCACATCTTTGTCTTCGACCTTGGGATCTTCTTTTTCGACTTTTATTTTGTCGTAACCGGAAATTTCCACTTCGGGATAGACCGCTACAGTTGCTTCATATTTCAAAGGTTCGGTCTGAATAACTTTGACTTTGGGCTGGGTCACAACTTGAAGTTTTTCCTGTTTCACGGCTTCGGCGTATGTTTCGGGCAAAGCCACATCAAGCATATTGGCTTCCAGAGCATCGGGTTTTACATGCTGTTTCAAGACATCCAAAGGTACGTGTCCTGGTCTGAATCCTGGGACTTTGACCATTTCGGATACTTGTTTGGCGGCTTTTTCAAATAGTTTTTTGGTTTTTTCCTCTGAAACTTCAACGGTTAATTTAATCTCTGATTTTGGCAGTTTTTCTACTTTGATTTGCATAACTCATGTTTATGGATACTTTTTGGCAATCTTTGGCCAGCTTAACTTTGTTTAGCCTTTTTTTCAACCCGCTTTTGTGTTAAAATATAACGAGTCATAAAAAAGCAAATGTTGTTTGATCGACCAAAAAAATTTATAGATGAAAAAAAATTCACAATTAATGAAAAACGTTTGGTTTACCTTGACCGCACGGATTATGTTGAGCCTTTAATGAACGCTGATGAAGAAAGAGAGGCCAGAAGGACGGAAGCATCACGGGTTGATAGACTTGGAGCTGATGTTTATCAGGGACTACATATTACGGATGATCAGGCGGTGGAGGCGCCACGGCTGGGAGTGAGAGAAGATTTGCTTGATCGATATCGAAGGTGGTTTCCGGATGTTGAAGCGCAGGATTTGCCGGTGAATGAAAGAATTAATTTTGCTTTAAGAAGTCGGTTGGCTGAAATTGTCAGTGAAAGACAAAGGAGAGAGGGTTTTTGGGCAACACGGTGGAGAGCGGGAAGAGGCTTTTTAAGAAATGTTAGAAATTTATTCAGGACATCCGGAGGGCTTATTGAACAGGAGCGGGCGGAAAGATATGGTGATGTCGAAAATATTCCTGCTAGGAAACAACATCTGGCGGCACAGGTTTGGAATAATTTAAATGCCGCTGAGCAAGTTTTGGTTAATGCTCAGTTAAATGCTATGGCGGTGCCGGTTCCGGGCGCGGTTCCGGCGGGTGTAGCTCCAAATATTATGAGACTGGCAAATTTGGATCAATCTCAACTTGAGGAACTTAGAAATGCCCTGACTTTTCTTGATGTACCTATGCCGGGACCTTTATTTCCATCAAGGAGAGATATTACGCCGGCCAATCATTTTCAGGCGCTGGAGGAGTTTGTTTCGATACAGGGAACGGAAAGAAAGAAAGCGCTGGTTACAACGATTTACGATACGCAGAGACTACAGGCCAGAATCGACAGGCTGGAAGTGGATGATCCCGCCGTTTATAGATTGCTTGTTGATGAAATCCTGGAAGCCGACGCTTTTTATAACATCGAAAATAATCCCGCCGCCAAGTCACTGATAGCTTATTTGGAATGGAGGCTTGATGGCACTACAGTAGGTAATTTGCAAGCTGAACTTGAAAATATTAGAAATAATCTGCCAAGACAGTCCGGCACGCAGACGGAAGGGCAGGAAGAGACCGAAGAACAAAAACAAATTGAAAGAGCGCAGGAACTTTCACGGAATATAGCACTCATGCATGAACAGCTGGCCAATAAATATATTGATGCGGACGCGCAGGGGGCGAAGTTATACGCGGCAAGAAGTACGGCGGCTCATACCGCACCGCCAACCGCTGCTGCGGGAAGAGGAACTGCTCCTGTTGAAACGGGATACAGACGAACTAGAGAAACAGTAACAAAATATGAAGACCAGGCCGGCTCAATGGTTTCAGAGATTAATAAACTGGAAAGAAAATTTGGGCAGACTGTGCGGGAAATGCTGAATATGTTAAACGGTGCTAACGCGATACCAACCAATCCTGCAGACGCTCCCAATTTAACGGCGTTAAATACGTCACCATTCGGTTTGAATCCGGGCGGAGGTGCTCCCGGTGGGGGGGCGCCGCCGTTACCGGGGCTTTCCAGCAGTTATCAACTATTCGGTCCCACGGATTATCCGCCCGGTGGAGGAGCTGTTCCGGTGGCGCCCCAAGCGCGTCCCGCAAGAGGAGCCGCCACGAGTCCGTCGGGTTTTATGACAACAATTAATAATATTTCTGCGGCTCAAATGTCGGGACTTGAAGGAGAAATCAAGGCGCAGGCTGAACAGGGTCTTGCACCAAGAGTGAAGGTTGATTGCAAACAGCTTCTTTTCCTTTTGAAAGAAGTTGATCTGGCCAGACGGGGCATTACCAACGAAGAACAGAGATCAAGCCACGCGTTGCTTTCCACCAATCTAATGATCATCGAAGTTGAAAGTGAGCAAATGTTTCGGCAAACAAATCAGGAATTAATGGAACTTAAAGCCGGTGCTACATGGGGATCAAATAGACTGGATCGGATGAGAAAGCAACTAATCGCTAATTTAACCGGTGGAGCGATGGATAATTTTATGGGTAGAAGAATTTTTAAAACAAGAGACCTGATAGATTATATATCTGGATTCGACAAAGATTTTGCCATGTTTAAGGGAATGAGTAAGGATATTACCTTAGAGGAGCTGAGGGATCATATTGATCATCATGGGGGGATCAGCAGCGCTAAACTCTTTGAATTTGCCACCAAGCTTAGAGAAGTGTTTATGTCTTTTGAGATGATGGGACAGGAAGGTAAGGTGGAATTTTTCGATGATGAAGCTGTGGATATGGAAACTTTAATTAATAATTTATTGATAGTTCGGTCTGAACTCAGATCACGCAAGTTCTTTGAAGAGGTAAGGGGGATGGAGGGGAATAAAGCGGAAATTATCTTAAAAAAAATTCGTGAAGATGAAGAAGCACAGGATCAGGAAGAAAAAGGTATCCTAGAGCAAGTGGCGGATAAAGCGGCCGGCTGGAAGCAGTGGTTTTCAAAAAAAGTGTTGGGTAAGGAGTTTGGTGGTAAATACGAAGATGCTCGCAACTTCATTAAGGAGCAAGGTATGAACAAACAAGAAGCCAGCGATTATTTATCAATGCAAGGTCTGGCTTCGGCGGCAAGCGCGCTTGGTACCGCGTATACTGTTAAAGAGTGGACCAGTACAGGTAAGCAGGCGGCAAGGTGGACAGCTTCAAGCGGGGCTACAGGACTCGACAAACTGTGGAATAAAACAGGTAAACCCGTATTAAAGTACGGTGTAGGTAAACCGTTTGAGTATCTATTTTGGAAACCTGCGAAATGGACTGTTACCACTGCCGGTAAAACTATTGCTTTTCCTTTTGCTTTAGCGGGAAGTATCGGGGCGGGATCCTGGAACTGGGCCACAGGTAAAAAAGCCGGTAATCCTACATAAATCAATCAATAAAACCAATGTCATACAATAAAAATAAATCGAACAAAAAGAAAATTCAGTACTTCCAGGTAGATAAGTTTGTGGAAGATGTAATTACGGCTATGAAGCTTGGGGATACTCCGGCTCCGGTTTTACTGGAACTGCAAAACGCCATTGCTCAAAAACTGGGAGATAGAATTTTATTCACTGTTGTTAACAGTTTCACTGAAAGGGAACTTAGGATGTTTGAAAATATGCTGAATGATCATCCCGAATTAACCGAACTGGATTGTCTGTGGTTGACCGCGCATGAAATTGACGGATTAAAAGATAAGCTGATTAAAGAAGTAAACGCGCTTTATGCTGAACTTGTTTACGACGCTGATAAAATCGATCAAACTTTAAAAAATAGAGTAAACAAATAATATGGCTACACTAAAATCACGCAGTTCAAGAAGATTCACTCAAGTCAGACCAGGCGCTCCGGCAACGCCCCACCAAAAGCAAAATTTTGACCAGATACTGGCGGACGCTGTAGGTGAAATTGACAGCATAAATGGGCCCGATGATCCGGTAATCCTTTTTGCCCGGGGTGGGTAAGGATGTCGACTCAAAAAAAATAAATAAAAATCATGTCTAACGTACTTGAACAATACCGGCAGAAAGACGAAAAGACCCCGCAAGGTGAGCTCCTGCCGGAAAACGAAACCTTGAACGGGGAACGAATAAATGATTATATGAAAAATAACGGTTTTCATTCTGTGGAAAACTTTGACGAACGTTTTTCCATGCAGACGGTTTATGATGTTTTGTCACTTGGCAATACGCGTGGAGAAAAGGAAATGATGTCCATTATCAAATCGGCGCAGTCGTTTCTGGAATCGATCGGCAGAGAAAAACTGATGCTGGAATCCCCCACTCGAGCTGCTTTCGTGTCTACAATCAGTAAGGAGCTTTTAAGAAGAAATCAGTTGGATGAAGAGGCTGATTTGTTAAAATCCTACGAAGCTTTTGCAACAGTACGGGACGTAATGCGAAACAGGCTGGTTATGCACGAGCAGTTTACGGAACAAAGGGAGGATGAAAAAGAAGGGATCGGTGAAAGTATGAAAGAGACTTTTACAGGTATTTATAAAGAAGTGAAGAAAAATTTTAATGGAATGAGCAGTACTGAAAAGTTGGTTACAGTTGGGGCGCTGGTTATTAGCGGCGGGTGGTTTGTGATGTCAGATAATGAGCATGTAAAGGAAATTAAAGAGACATTATGGTCGGGTCTTAAATTGGCGGGCGGCGCAGGAGCCGGTGCTGTGGGTTTTAATTATTTATGGAAACTGTTTACGGGAAAAACAGCACTGACAGCTTTTGATGAATGGACCGAATCAACGGCGGGCAACGCTGAATTCTGGGAAAAAACTTTTCAAACCGATGCCGAAAAAGCTGAGACTTTGAGGAAAGGGATTGTTTATCTTGGTGACATGGATTTTTTGACTCTTGCCAAAAAGTATAAGGACGCAAAGAGAAAAGGCGAAACAAGAATTAATCTGGTTACCGTGGATAAGTCCGACATGACTCCGGAAGAGGTTTATACGGCTCTTGAAACTTTCTTTAGCAAATACCCTGTTGAAAAACTGGAGCTCAGGTATAGAAAATCTGAAACTTCCCCCGAATTTATGAATGTGGTTACAACAATGCTGGCGGAAGACGGTCGGCTTGAATATGAAGGCAATGTATATGAAAGAACTGTGCAGACGATAGATGACTGGAGAACCCGCGGTTGGAACTGGCTTGTTACAGGCGCGGGACTGGAAAGCGGGAGATGGTTGTATTTAAAAGTGAGGGGTGAAGAAGGCACTGACGCCGAAGTTAAGGATTGGATGGAGCAGGAGCTTCAACCTCATCTTGATAATGCCGTTGGAATGGAAAGCGAACTTGTGAATTATTCCGAAAGAAAGTTTCCGGATTATCCGGGGTTCAAGGAATGTCTGAAAAACGGAGTTACTGAAACCGCGTATCAAAATGTTAAATTTCATGAAGTTCCCGGAGATGCGATCTACCTTGTAACTACGGTAGATATGAATGTGGATCGGAAAAATGAAAGAATGGTGGCGCACATGCTACAAAATTCAATTGAAGACAGTGATAAATTTTTGAAGGCCAGGTATCCGCAAATTGCCCAAAATATTTCCAAATATAGAGATATTAAGGGAGGATGCAGAGTTGTAGATGATAATCCAACGTTTAAATTGTTTGTAAGGATGCCTGTGCCGGGTAGTCCGGAATTTAGCAGAAGGAGTGTAATGACTCCGGAACAAAGAGAAGACGGAAAAGATGTTGAACTTTTTAAACCCACTGATGTTATTTCTTATTCGGCGATGCCCGAGTGGCAGGCGGAAAAACTGCGTCTGCATTTTATGATCGACGGAAGCAATAACGCGGATCTGGAACGCATTTGTAAAAGGTTTACGGATGAATATAAAAACAGAAGTATACCGCGGGAGGAAGTTATGAAAAGACTTTTTGAAGACAATGAGGAAAGGGATCAGACGTTGAAGGAGCTGGGAATCACACAGGATTTGACGGCCAAATTTAATCTGATGAAAAAGTATGATGATCGATTAAGTGAGATTGAAAGGGATGCGGCGAGTGAGGTTGATACGACTGTGTTAAAGTCGATCGGGAAGTTGATTTTGCCGGACTTATGGCTTGAGGATGCGGGGAACCCCTATGATCAGCTGGCAGAAGAAATGAAGCGCAAAATGGGTTATAAAATCAGGCTGGCGATTATGGGTGATTCGGTGGCCCTACGCGAAATCATCGCTAAAAATCCGGACAGATACGATCCGGGCAGGGGAAGTGACTGGCTTGACAACATGATTGAAGATTATGAAGATATGTGTGAAGATTTTGTGGAAAGGTTCAAGAAGGGGGATGTTTAGGTCAGCGAAAAGTGCGGAGCGTGCTGGGTGAACTGAATGAGTCATGTGAGACGCATTAAATTTAATCGTTCGGGTGGGGTGAGCGATTCAGGTGGGCTAAATGGTGGTACTTAGAGTGCAAATTTGACATAGACGCAACAATGTTTTATGGTTGACTTATATTGTCAATTATGTTATTTTTACATGCACTTATGATTATAGAAATAGAATGCCTGGTTGATGATCTTTGACATTAGGAACAGAGAGTCATTTGCCTGTGAGGCTATTATGCCGGTGCGCGCTAATTTAAGCGTTGACATCGGTTCGTCGAGCGCTCGCGGGCAGGTGTACTCTCTGCTCAGACGAAATTATCCGCTTTTGGGAAGGCGTTAAGCCGGAAGAAGAGCGGTTCAAAGTGAACAAATGGCGCTTTCGCGTCATAAACAAGGACTTTCCCGCGCAAAGCGCGGTTTGACAGCGAACAACGGAGGACGAAATGAAAAAGGTAGGCATGTGCGTTAGTTTTTGTATGGGGTTTGTGTTGACTTTCTTTTTGGTGGTGACGCTTTCCGGTTGCGGTAGCGAACCGCCCCGTGGTCAGCCCTTTCAAAAGGGCGATCCGCCGGAGTATAGGCCCGCGGTGGACGCCGGCGCGGCGCGACCGACGGCGACAGGTGCCGTGGCGGCCAAAACGCGTATGGGGCCGGCCACCACCCTCGCCCAGCCTTTGGTGGTTAGCGAGGACGGTGAAGTTCGCCCGATTAGAACGGGCGAGAATGGCCTGGGCCAAATGAAACTGCGCGAAGAGGCTGAGGTTACGGAGACCTCTCCCTTGAACGCGGTGGAGCAGGTCGCAAGGAAAGCGTCCGCTACTGTCCGCTACGGGACAGCGTGGGTCCTTTTGGCCTTGGGCATAATGCTCCCCGGGCCCATGGCCATATTTCTGATCCCCGGTGTGATCACCGGGCGCAGTGAGAAGTTGATTGAGGGTATCGCTTTGACAGGATGGGGCGTTTTTATGCTCAACCTGGTCAGCGACGCGGATATTAACGCCCTTACCCCCTGGGTCTGGGGCGTGCTGATTGTCCCCGGTGCTCTTCTCTTTCTTTGGGGCCTTTTCACAGACAACGAGTCGGGAAAGTTCGCCCTCGTGACCGGGCCGGTTGTAGTGTTTGGAGTGTATCTGTTTGCCCAAATGTACCGCATGCTGGTCCTGGGTGCTGCCGGCAGTGCCTTTGTCACTTTTATTCTTATCCTGGTGGTGGCGGCCGTGTTGATCGGCGCGGCCAGCAGGCTTGGAAGGCGAACGGCTTAGTTTTAATGCTGTCTCGTCCTCTTGAGCAGAGAGGGGTATCGGGGATATCTTATGAGTTTCTTAGTTGGGATGCGCAAAACGTATACCCACTAACGACTCGGTATCCCCTCTTTGCCATACATAAAATTCCATCTGCTTTACATTACCCTAAATATAACTATTGACATATTATTTATTTCTGCTATTATTCGCTCCTTCATTCTGATCTTTAAAATAAAAACCAAAAATAAAAAAGGTATTTCTTAATAACGGTCAAGGCGACCATTTACATAGAAATGAAGAAATCAACTATCACCTTTTTTAATTTTAGCCTTTTGTTCTCTTTTATCATTGGGATAAATTTGAACACAGACTCATACCTTAATCAATACTTTAATCAGGATTATCTTGAAAAGCGAGCCGGATTTGAGTATAATCAGTTTGCTGGACTGGAAGGAGAAGATTCAATAACGAAGTTTAACCAGTTAGGAGTAGAACTTCATCCAGGAAGTGAGTATTTACCGGGGAGCGATGGTAACCCACGATCTTTGAATCACTGCAAGTCACTTGTGTATAAGAGCTTGAAAAGTCTGCCAGACGAACCTGTTCAACACCTTGAACATCTTACGTTATACTTTTCCGACTCGGGAAGACGGGGTCTGGGAGGAGGCAACACTGTTATTCTAAGATGTCAGAATGTAACGGATGAAGAATTGGTAGCCGTACTGGTTCATGAAATGGGACATGTTATGGATACGGGAGTCATGGACGGCAATTATGAGGCGGGAGCAAGTGCTTATAATGATGGCGACAACAGAGTTTATCTGGATGACAAAAGTATAGAATTTTACAACATCAGCTGGCTCAGAGAAGATAAGATGAAAAAGAATGCGGAAAAGATGGATTTTGTATCCGGGTACGCTATGACTGATCCATTTGAAGATTTTGCAGAGAGTTATGCTTACTATATATTACACGGTACTGAATTTAAAAAATTGGCGTTATACAACGACGTCTTAAAACAAAAATATAATTATTTAAAAAACGAGGTGTTCGATGGAAAGGAGTTCCAAAATGGAACGCAGCAAATAGCGAGAATGAACGTGAATTTGAGAAATTATGATGTTACGGTTCTACCGTATAGTCTGGACAAATTTTTCATTATTTAAAACTTTAGGATATTGAGGCTTTTCTAGGGCGTTAGTACTCCTAAGATCCGTAGTCATCCCCTGCAAGCCGGGGGGTGGCTTGGAGTATGCGGATTTTTTATTAATGACTTTTTGTAAGGTGTAACAAGTTCTTTTAGAGAGTGGAACTTGTTTATTATTATTATTATACATAACAAGCCCTTGATAAAATCAGCTTCGCCTTTATAATGTATGGGCTCTTTGTGGTGGCCTTAGCTCAGTTGGTTAGAGCGTCGGATTGTGGCTCCGAAGGTCGTGGGTTCGACCCCCATAGGCCACCCCATTTTTTTTAGAAACCGTACGCGGCTACGTAGTTGTTAATCTGGCCATCCTGAATAATCAGGATGGTTTTTTGTCCTTCTTTTACAGTGCTTTTACTGCCAGTCCATTCATGGATGGCATCCAAAAGAGTTTGTTGCGGATATTTATAGTGCATGCCAAACTTAGTTCCCGGATCGTGCGCGTAGAAATTATCTTTATCGTAACCTGTTAAAACGATCATGTGGTACGGAGGACCATTACCCCGGAAATTGGGGTTATTAAGTTCCCTGCCCGCGACCGGTACTATTACCGGATAATCGGCCGAAAGCAGTAATTTGATGTTATTTTTGGTAACCGTGGGCCCCTGATATATTTTGTAGTTTCTGTTAAAAAGGCTTTTTGCTAGCATTCCTGTCTGCAAAGCCGAAATATCTATCCCCCATCCTTTTTCCGTCTCTTTACTTATCAGGTATTGAATGGCCCGGTCGGCCGTCTGCGGTGTTAGCGTTTGTCCTCTTAAGTAGTATTCGGCCATTATTAAAGATGCTTCTTCGCATGCTTCATTATATGGTGGATTCCAGTTTTGACGCGGTGCTTGGGCTGTGAAAGGTATATTTAATCGTGTTTCTTTGGGGATGGCACGGCCGATTATATGAGCCAATGGGTCAAAAGATCTATCTTTTTCGGCGGAAACTGTCTGAAATGGATTTGCGGTATCGCTTGTTTGCAAAATCGTCGATGCCATCAGCCAAGATTGTCTTCCACGCGCGCTATAATTGTCTTCACAGGTATTAGCTCCCATGCAGTGAATCAAATTAAAAATTGTTATTATTGTCGCCCCTGTAACAGTTATGTTCATAACTTAACATTGCGTACTGCAGTCAATTTGCGATTTTAAAGTTAAAGTAGGATCGACTAAGAGTCAATTCAAGAATTCTTGGATCGTATTTCTATTCTCCTTCTTTGAGTTCCTTTCTATTTTCCAGGTCTTTTGCGGTTTTTTTTATAATGTCGGATAAGAAAAAACTTACAAAATCCTTTATCTGATCATATTTAAAAGGAATCCGGTTTTGTTCAAGAAAATCTCTTAAACAAAAAGCACCCAGTTGGACAGCGGACAACTGAATTACTTCTTCATCATCCAAAAGGGTTTTTATCACTTTGTGCGGATGGTCGTTTACTTTCTTTGTGATTTCATTAATCCAGTTGGCTATCGTGATTTTTATTTTTAATGGCAGTACTTCGTCCCCGATGTAGACATCGGGAAGGCTTGTATCACCGGAAAAAGTTTCTTCCACAACACCCTGTTGTATCTCTTTTATCGCGGGCGGCAGCAGATTAATTTTTAGCTCTTCTCTGATTTCAGCATTTGAAATCAATAAAAGGGCGACGATGAGTCCGGCCGAAACGTTCATTTCAAGAAGGCGCGTTACCAAAATCAGCTGGTCTTTCTTTTTGCCCGACTTAATGAATTTGATCAAAATTTTAATAAGTTCGTCTTCTGTTTTCTTCTGCTTTTGTTCGGTTTTCTGCAGTGCCTTAAGCTGTGCGGCCGCCTTTTTCATACGTGCTTTGAAACGCTCAAAAGCGGCGGGATCAAATGATTCACCGCCCGTATCGAGCCCACCAAAAAATTCTAAATCCCCCATTTATGTTTATCCTACAACGTTTACGAGTTTTTCTTTAAAAACGCGTCCGTCATATTTTTTAATCTTTTTTTGCTGAAATTTAACTTTGCCGTTAGAGCGTGCGAACAGTGTGTGATCGTTGCCCATGCCAACATTCTTACCGGGTCTGAACTTAGTTCCTCTTTGCCTTACAATAATATTGCCGGCAACAGCCATTTGTCCACCATAAATTTTAATACCCAGTCTTTTGGATTGTGAATCGCGGCCGTTTTGAGTTGATCCTGCTGCTTTTTTATGTGCCATATTTGTTCAATTAACAATTTTCTGTTTAGAGCAAAGGCATATTACTGAAAAACGCCATACTGCGCAAGTCAATTAATGATAATAATTGAGAAAACGTCTAATTTTTGGTATAATTTAGAGATTTGTAAAGATTATTACATGAAACTTAAACGAAAAATTATCCCCAGGGTTGGCCAACCTTCCCGGTTGGCCAACCTTCCCCGTCGGCCAACCGGGAAGGTTGTGGGCGGTGGGGTAATACTGATGCTGATGGTGTTGATTTCTTCATTTATAACAGACGCGGCTGTTATGCACGCGCAAATTTCGGATGGATTTTCAGATGATGTCATAAAAACGAATAATTATGCTCTTGATTTGCCGATGGAAGTCAAAAATCCAAAGGAAGAGGAAAGAGAAAAGTTTTTGAGAAATATCAAGGCTGAATTAAGGGCCACACAAAAGGAACTCTATGACGTAAAAGCGAATACTGTAGATACCGAAAGGAAGCTTACCGACGTGCATGAGGTTATTACCTCTTTAAGCGGCCAACTTGCCAATCTGTCATCACAAATGAGAGATACCGAGAATATGATTAAAAATGTTAAGGTTCAAATTAACGAAAAAGAGAACAGAATTAAACTGTTATACAGTGATATTAAAATGAAAGAAGTGGAAATTTTGCACCAGAAAACAATGTTGATGGAGTATCTGGAAACTTTATATGTCCACGAAAATGCCATTACCGACACTCTTTCAGGCGGACAGGAAATCAACATTGCCAAACTTTTACTCTCGGACAAAGCGGTTTCTGAGCAACTGCAAGAAATCAAATATTTGAATATTCTTGAACAAACCGGGCATGAACTTTTTGATAAACTTGAAGAAATGGTAACAAAACTTGAATTTGAGCAAGCATACGCGGATGAGCAAAGACTGAAACTGGAAGGGCTCAATCGACAGCTTGAAAAGGAACGAAAAAATCTGAAGATACAAAAGCAGGCCAAGAAAAATCTGCTACAGCAAACAAGGGGCCAAGAGAATATATATACAGAAATGCTGTCTGAATCGCGTGAACAGCAATCGGAAATTCAAAAGGACATACGGGCGTTGCGGGAAGCTATGGCATTGATTCAGAAAAAGATGGAGGAACTTGGTGATGATTTTGATCCCGAGGATTTTGAGGATCTATTTACGGGAGAAAAGATTTCGGTTTATGAATTTATAAATGCGACAAAGGATGTTGCTTATGTTGATTTTGACTGGCCGGTCAGTAACAGAGGTGGGATAAGCGCTTATTTTAGGGATCCTTCTTATTCTGCTGTGTTCGGCGTAAGGCATAATGCCATCGATATACGCGTGCCGCAGGAAACATTAATTAAGGCACCGGCGGATGGTGTGGTTTATAAAGCCAAAGACAACGGTTACGGGTACAGTTATTTGATACTGGCTCATGAAGGCGGATACATGACTGTCTACGGTCATATACCGACTTTCCTGGTTGAACCCGGTGAGAAGGTTTATAAGGGGCAATCTATTGCTTTGAGCGGGGGGACTCCGGGTACAAAAGGAGCCGGACTGATGACCACAGGTCCTCATCTGCATTTTGAAGTGATGAAGGGCAGTTCGTACGTTGATCCGATTCTATATTTACCTTTGGATAACCTGCCGTTTACATTACCTGAAAAATACACGGACTTTGTTAGCCACGAGCCGCCGAAGGGCAAAGCGGTGTCTTTTACTCCGGTCAATTAATAAAGTCCGCGCCCTGTTCATGAGGCACAGGTTTAAGATTTCTGTATTTATAGTGTTTGAAGGCCAGATTTAGGGCCAGTGACATTGAAAATGTGTGTAGGAGTAGTATCAAAACAAAAAGAGAGTCTTTGGAAAATTCAGTGAAATCAAAGAATATCACGTCCGTAAAAGTGCCCATATACCTGTCCGAAAAATCTTTAAACAGGAAATATGAAATTATTATGGCGTACTGCCAATATTTGAGCGGTCTTAGTTCCGACTTAATTATCAGGGCCTGAATGGCGTAAAGAGCCACCCAAACCATGTTACCAACCAAATTCCAGTGTAAGCCTTCAAAATATATAAAAACGGGATAATATATTTGCGCCATGACGCCATAGGCAACGATGCCTACAAATATAAATGTTGTGTACCAAGCGGGTATTTTCCAACCTTTGTAATAAAGGAAAAACCAGATGGCCAGAGTAAGTGGGTAAAGGGAGCATATAGGGGCAAATGGAATTAAATACCAATCCACATATGTAAGAATGGGCCAATCAACAATATTGGATCCTATGGCCATGAAAATATCCAACGCTATCAACACCACCAGAACTCTTTTACTGTACTTTAATCTATGCATGAAAGCGGCGAATTTTTGCAGTTTGGATTGGATCATGCGGGCGTTGATGGGGTTGCTGTTTGCCGAACCAAGATTAAAGATTTATACTTTGCCAGTCAATTGAACTACCTTAGTGATGCCTAAAAAAATCATTGCGCAGTTATTAAAGAGACTCAGAGAAACGGAGGGGAGCGCTGAAACTGCGCTGAATTTCGCTACTCCCCATGAAATGTTGGTGGCAACGATTCTTTCGGCTCAGTGTACGGATGAAAGGGTTAACAAAGTTACGGCGGAGCTGTTTAATAAATACACTACGCCTGAGGATTTTGCCGATGTTTCACAGGAAGAGCTTGAAAGGGATATCAAGTCGACAGGTTTTTTTAGGAATAAAGCTAAAAATATTAGAGCGGCCAGTAAAATGATTGTTGATAAATTCGGGGGTGAGGTGCCGAAAGAAATGGAAGCGTTGCTGAGCCTGCCGGGCGTTGCCAGAAAGACGGCCAATGTTGTCTTGCATAACGCTTATGGGATTGTTGAGGGAATTGTGGTTGACACGCACGTAGGCAGGCTTTCCAGGAGGCTTGGATTGAGCAAAAATAAAGACGCGGTTAAGGTTGAAAAGGATTTGATGAAAATTATACCAAAGAAAGATTGGGGCGATGTGGCCTATTGGTTGATCAATCATGGACGCGCTGTTTGCAAGTCGCAAAAACCGCTTTGCGACAAATGTGTTTTGAAAGATTTGTGCCCCTATTACGGGAAATTTGATGTAAAAGGTAAATGGATAGGGCCGAAATAGTTGAAACTGTAAAAAAATTGCAAATGACGAACCGGTTACATGGTTTACAGTACCGCAACATTGTTATTGGCGCTGATAAAGTCCGATTATTTCGGTTCTGTCTATAATATGACCTGTCATGGCTGTTTCCAGTTCGGCCTTTGTGGTACTTGAATCTAAATCCAATTCTGTGTCTAATGCAAATAGTTTGAAGTAATAGCGGTGCGTGCCTGAAGGGGGACACGGTCCGCCCCAGCCCGCATTGCCAAAGTCTGTTGTGCCCCGCGTGCCCGCCGGTACCGAATTTTCGCCTATATGGGTTGTGCCCGCCGGTATGTTAAATAAAACCCAATGTACCCAATCACCGTTTGGCGCGTCTGGGTCGTCTACTATTAAAGCCAACGACCTGGCATCTTCCGGTACTTCGGAAAATGCCAACGGAGGATTAACGTTTTCACCGTCACAGGTATATTTGGAAGGTATTTTTTGGTTATTTTCAAAAACATTACTAGTTATTTTCATTTTTGTTGAGGTTATGGATACTTCACCGTCGGCCGTTTCTGTCAAAGACGGCGTAATCATCGACGGTTGCCTTTTTATGTTATCATTTTCGGCCAGAGTTGAAATCCATATTATCACTCCAACACATAATAATACGATCAACGTTAGTCCGTATAGTATGGATCTGTTGAGCATTTTTACCGGTTATTGCAATTGATCTTCGGGCCCACATTCTTCCATAATGTCTTCTTCCAGTTCCGCTATTTGTCGATCAGCAAGTTTGCCGAAACGTCCGTAAGCATCTGTCTCTAACTCGACTATTTCGGCATTGTTGGATTCCATTACTTTTGCCGCCACTTCGGCTCCTTCTTGTACAAGATCTTGTTGAGATTCTTTTTTTTCTGGTTTCATTATGTTTATTGGGTAAAAAATTTATAATTTGTTTTGTACCTTATCGACCAGCTCGGCCGTCATGTTCATTCTATCTTCTATAGAGGCATTCCTGGCTTCGGTCGCCTCTTCTTGATTTATCACGTGCGCGCCTTCCATAATGTTTAGTATCATATCGCAGAACTTGCCGGCAACTTCAAGATATTCTTCATAAGACAATGACGTCATGTAATCCATGTCATCAATTTTTAATTCCCCGGCTTGCCGATTGAATTCTCTCATATTATTAATAATTTCCAATTCTTTTTCGACTCTTTCACCTTCTTCATTCAAGTCTTCGCTGGTACCGAGTTCTTGACCGGCATACAGTTTTTTGGGATCAAAGGCCTCTTTGATTCTTTCAAGAGCCTCTCTGATTTGATTTTCTTTTTCGTTCATTGTATCTAGGTTTAAGGATTTTTTTTGTTCGGCTTCGTTAATATCCGCCAGTTCCTGATATTCTTGTAGCTTTCGGGGTGGCAGATAGCCGAATACCAATTGCATTGTTTCCATTGACGGGAAGTATTTTAACACATAATCCCTTTCCTGTCCCGCAGGTTTAAGCAAAGACACATAATCTCCGTTGATATCTACTTTTTCGTATTTGGGCATAGTTAAAACATCAAAATTCCCCAGCTTGTCATGAAATTCCTTTAAGTTGCCTGCGGAATTTACAGAATTCCAACCATCACCCATAAAAAACCCATGCTGTTTCATCACTGTATAAACAATGGCCATTTCTTCGGGCATTTGGGCCAGTTCTTTGACAAATTTGAAGACATAGTATTCAAGATCCATAGCCATACCGTCTTCAAGATATGCGGCTACAATTTTGTCCAGTAATCCACGCATAGTCAGATTGGTTTTTCTTAACTTGCTTTTAACTGTTGCCGCTGTATCACTTCCGATCCAGCGCACAAGTTCCGGTGACTGTGGAAAGTCTTCAACCGTTTCTTCAAAAACATCCATGATTGCCCTGGCTGCGGTGCTTAATCGATATAATTCTTTAAAGACAGAATATGGATCATCTTTCTTAACTAATAACCTGGCACCGAGCCGGTTATTTAATAGTTTAAGCATCAATACCTGAAAAATCTGATCGGTCTTGGCGACTTCTTTCATTTTTTTATACGAACCCAGCCTGAATCCTTCAATGTCACCGTTTTCTTCCATGAACTTTTCTGCAAGTTTATCCAGTTCAAGTCTTTCTTCAAAAGTAGCGCTCAAGTCGCTCTTATATCTGGACTGCGGCAAATAGGTAACTCTTATGGGGGCAATCCTTGAAAACGCGGCCGGATCAACGTCGTTATATCTGGCGCTTTTATATCTGCCACCGGTATTACCGGTCCAGATAACGCAATACCCTTTTTTAACCTCGATCTCTTTTTCTGCCGAACGAACCTGTACTTTATCGCCAACTTTTTTTGTCATCAAATCATTAAAAGCGATCATGACTTCGGGCGTTATGGCGTTTGCTTCGTCTACAATCAGGGGTATCCCCTCTTTCATTGCCCGGTACATGGCACCTATTACATATCTGCCCTGAACCTGGTTTTCAAATGTTGAATCGACCATCTGTTTGATTTCGTCGGTTTGTGCTTTGGTAAGTTTTTTTAATTTTTGTTCTTGTTTTCTGCGTTCTTCGATCTTTTTTACTATGGTTTCTTTATCGCCAATTAAAGCTGTAATCATATCGCCCATGTTTTCGCCTTCTTCAAATTTTCCTTCTTTGCCAAATTGTCTTAATTGTTCATTTAAAAATTCGTTGGGTTCCATTTTTTCGATTTTTAGCTCTTCGGTGAATCTGTCGGGTTCAAGAAATTTGTTACCGGCCACTATGATAGGATCTTTTTTAAATCTGGTTCTGGAAATATGCACCGCAATGGCCGTTTTACCCGTCCCGTAGTCTCCATGAAAATAGACCACGGTGGGCGGGTTCTTGGTTAAATTCGGCATGGCCTGTTCTATGATATCTTTAACGTAATCCGTTTCAACAACACGGCCTTCGGTCAGCATTGTGTGAAGGTGGCGCAGTTCGCGTGAGTAATTTACGTAAGCGGTTAAGGTATCGGTATTAACCAGGTTGCCCAGATCGTCATGTAATTCGCGGGCTCCGGCGCGCGGTTTTTCCTGATCGGATGTTTTCCCTTTCTCTCCAAAAAGTTCTTCATCCATTTTAATTTCCAGTTCCTCAATTTCTCTAATTTCGCTTTCTTCCAAACCCGCCATACCGGCAGTTTCCGAAGCAGTATAAAGGCCGGTCACCAATTTAGCGGCTTTAGCCGACTTAACGCCTTGTTGTATATTTTTTAAATTTCTTAAGGCCTCTTTGATTTTACCGGCTATAGATTTAATAAACACCAGCACTTTTTGCTCGCCTCCTTCTTCCAAAATCTGACCAATTCTTTGATTCAGATGAATAATTTTCTTTACTAGTATTAACACTAATCTTGTCTGACCTTTTGTCCTGCTTATGGCGGCTTCATCCACCTGTGCTTGATCCATTTCCTTGTTCGACAAAAACATCTCCCGGTTTTGGCGATACAAATTTTGGATCAACATTTTGGCATACAGTTTCCAATCTTCTTTCATCAGATTTAAATCATCTTCAAATTGCAGAACCGTTGAAACGTTTTGCTTTTTCTGTTTTATATCTTCCAACATTTTCTTGTGCTTCAAAACCAGTATGCGATTTTTTAACTTTTGAACAATTCTAGGGTCCATGTCTTCGGGAACGCTTATTTCATCATTTTTAGCCATTCTTTCGCATTCCTTTAACGGTAAAGGCATGTTTTCTTCGTCGAAAAAAGGTGAATCCAAAATCGTCTCATATTCCGTGTAAGACCTTATTTCATCCAGCATGCTTAACATTTCTTCTCTCATAAACTTGAGCATCAATACATCGGATTCCAGTTCAACGGCATCTTCTATTTTTGAAGGATCCACCCCTTCGGCCTGAAGAGAAAATAAATTTTCCGATTTAATCTGAGCATCGCGCAGAAGAGGAGGTTTATTAATTTCGTGCATATTGTTTGTTTATTTTCATATAAGTATAGCAGATTTCAGCTTTGATTTGTATACTCAATGCTTTTTATCATTGGTTTTTCCACTTCATCTTTTACCGTAGCGGAAAGAAATTTAGAAAACTCATCCATTATTTCTTCGGCTGAATCGGCCTTGGTAACTTTATTCGGTCCGTGTCTTTTTGCAAGGGCATCTTCAGCCGGCGTACCGCCGATAGCAAATCCACCGTGCTTTATACCCAGTTTTCTCAATTTTTCAAGTGACGCGACTGCAATGTCTGTTCCATCTATCGCCCCGTCTGAAATTTGCAGAACGACATCGGTCAATTTGCCTTCATGAATGGCTTTCAACAGTTCCGGTTCTTTTTGGTAGCGATCAATCAATACCGGCCAGAAGTCCGAATCATCAGTTCCTTCTGAACAGTTTAGCTTTTGGAAGGCGGCCATTGTTGCGACCTGCTCCAAATCCGGATCCACTGTCGGCAATATGTGGATTTCACGGGGATCGGCGTTTAGAAATGAAAAATCATTTATTTCATAAGGTTTAACCGTTTTTGATTTGCTTCCGAATTTTGTAATTTTTACGTCGCAAACCAGATCCATGTCTTCAGTATAGTCTCCTCCCAAGACGGATTCCAGTTCGCTTCTAAAGATAGATCGGAGTGACCTTAATGAACTATTTAAAAGCATGATCGCCATTCTGAGCTGATCGATTTTTCCGGTCATACTACCGGAATTGTCTATCACCAGGTGAAGTCGGAGCATTTTGGGGCGAAGCTCGGTTTTGATTTTTTCGACCCAGAGCTCTTTAATTTTTTTGTCATCCAAACTACCTCCAAATTCGACTTCGGGCAGGTAACGCTGTGCTTTTTTTATGTCGATTTTGCCCTGTGTATAGTATTTATCTTTTTCTATACTAATAACCTGGGCGATATTGTCTATCACCTCTCGCCAGCTGTGAGCCATTTTTTCAACGTATGGACGGATAATTGATTCAAGTTCATTATACTTGGCAACCACTTTGGCGTTCCCCATTTCTGGTAATTTGTATATATCCTCTTCTTCTTCGGGCTCATTTTGATTAAGTTGCCCCAGCTCCCTGATCAGCTTTTTATCTCGCTTGTGTCTTGCTTTTCTATTTTGATATTCGGGGCTTTCTTCAGTTTTTTGAAATTCTTCATAATTTTCTTTTCTTTCATCATCTTCGATGCCCTCTTTTATGGCATCGATCAATCCGCCAAAGATATCATTTATATCATCTACATCTTTTCCCTCAGCGGGAACAGGTCGATCATTATCTGCCGGCTCCCGATCTGCATTTTTTTCTTCAGGCTTTTCCAGATAATCCATCATTACACCGGCTGCTTTTTTTGAATACTGACCCTGCTTCAACGGTTTTTTCTGAATAATTACCAGATTGTTTGCCGGATCTTTAATATTTGCTTCTTCACCGGTAAATTCCACCTTGCGGCCGTTTATAGAGGTGGCCATTTTGGTTTTGGGATCTTCAAAATAAGTAATATCAACGGATATAACATTACCGTCTCCGTCCTTATATACATTTTTGATTATTCCGGATCTGCCGGTTTTAACTTCTCTTACCTCGACGCCTTTTTTCCAATATGCGTTGGGGTCTTCATTTAGTCTTTCCTTGTCAGATTCACTATCGCCTTGCTGCTGATCCGAGACTTCTCCTCCACCCTGTCCGTGCTCCATGTTTTCCGGCGGTAATTTTAAGTCGAAAGAATCATCCAGTAGACACATCAGTGAAAAAATCGGCTCGATGGCCTGTCTAATTACTGCCGTTCTTTGGGCATATGTCAACTTGAAGGGTATTGCCAGTTGATTCGTTTGTCTGAAATCCAGTTCTTTAAATTTATTAAATAGTTCCCATAAACTCAATTTGTCAGCGTTCTTAATGCTGAGCTTTTTCATATTGAAAAGGAATGAGTTCCAGGCTTCACCTCCAAAATTGTCCGCATCCCTCACATTTGAGGGTGCTACATTTGAAACAATTTGCTGGCCGATCTGTGTAATTCCATTTTTCTGTTTGCCGTAAACCGGCACCGATACGGAATCGCACATAAAATCTTTATATCTTTTAAGCTTTGCGGGATCAGCGGCGTATTTGTGTTCAACCTTTTTAATCAGTCTTTTGTATAATCTGTGGATTGGTTCTTTAAATATAGCGGCTATTTCCGCCTCCACTTTAATTTTTCCGGCTTTGAATTCCACTCCATCATAAATATCATCAGGGTTGATTACCCCCATATGGGCTTTGATGAAGAATGTTAAAAACTGTGAACTTAGTTGAGACATATTTTCCAGTTGCGAGACATCAAATCCTTTCTCATAGTCGTCCCTTCTCAATAATTGATAGTCGCCGTTACCGGGTTCTACTTTTTGATATTTTTTTTGGCCTGTCTTGAGGTTGACATCAAGAATATGATCTCCTTCACCGGGATTGACTTTACGATATAGCTGAAAGAATTTTTCCGTGTATAAATCCACAATTTGTTTCCTTGCTTGCGGTGAAGAGAATTGAACGGTGTTTGACACCATATAATTTACGATCGCGTCTTCCAAGATGTTATAAAAATGACCATAAGGTCTAGCCAGGCTGACAAATTTATCGGGATTGTCCGCCGACCGAATCTTCTTTTTAGCTTCATATTGAAAATGCGCCAGAAGATTCAACTTTCCAGCTTTATCCATTTCAAGCGTGGTTTTAAAATGTGATATTTCGTGCAGAAGTGCAAAGAATATCTGGTCAAGAGTCATAGCTCCGGAATCCAAATCATCTTTGTCTTTTTCAACAGCTTCTTTAAAAGTTCTTACACCAAGACAGATTTGATTGGTTTTCGGTGAGTAATAAAACCATTCGCCGTAAACAACATTAAAATCGGTGCCCCTAACGTTAAAGAAAAATTTAAGAAAATCCATGTGCGTTTCCACCCACTGTTGCATTTGCTCTTTGTATGGTAGCAGCTCCGGGTTCAATTCAGCTTGTTTACTTTTATTGTCGGCTCCCTGATACTGTCCCTTGTATTTTGACGCGACCGCACTCCGAATGTTGCATATATTAGTTTGGTTTAATGCAGTTTCGTCATTTCTTGGATTACTGTTATCGAGATTCTCAATTTGGTCTTTATTACTTATTTGTGTGGGCTTGATTGTAATTTTTTCTTTAGTCATTCTTACTATTATTATATATATATTCTAACATATTTTTTTAGTTATGTTAATTATCAGGTTTTTATATTCTATTTGTCTGGAGATCTTGAGACCGGACCGCAGATATGTTATTAATTAATGTAATGATTTTTAATCAACTCAAAATGAAAAAACTTTCAGTATTAATTGCTGTAATGCTTCTTATGATCCCAACTGTGGCAATGGCCGCTTATTTTATGGCGGATGAAAATGTGCCAAAAGGAGATGTTATTATGGGCAACCTTTATCTTGCGGGCGGCAATCCGATTATGGACGGCGACGTGCAGGGAGATCTGTATATGAGTGGGGGTAATGTGACTATTACGGGAAGAGTGCTGAAAGATCTGGTTGTGGCCGGGGGTAACGTATCCATTACAGGTCAGATTGATGATGATGTACGTGTTTTTGGCGGGCAAATTTATCTGGACGGTAAAGTGAACGGTGAAGTTATTGCCTTTGGCGGTGATGTAAAGCTTGGTCCGAACGCCAGTGTTAGAAAAGATCTTGTGGCAGGCGGTGGGACAGTGGATGTTAATGAAAATGCGAAAATATTCGGCACGCAAAAAATTTATACGGAACAGTCTGAAGGTATTGCCGAAAAAAAAGCCGAGTGGCAAAAATTTGCCAGCGCCGGTACGTGGTTCGGCCTTGTATTCACAATTCTGGGTTATATTGTTCTGGCGTCCGTATTAATGAAATTATTCCCAAATGTTGTTAACAGATATCTTACCAACGCTACCAAGAAAGGTTCTTTCTGGAAACACCTGGGCGTGGGACTTCTTGTCTTGGTAACGGCTCCGATTTTCGCTATTATCGCGATGTTTACTGGAATAGGCGCGATGCTGGGAGTTGTTGTTTTGTTTATGTATATTATTTATATAATGGTGAATCTCGTTCTGGCGGGTGTTTTGTTCGGCAGTCTGATGCAGAAATGGATTATGAGAGCGAAAAAAATCCAACTGGACTGGGTATGGGGACTTTCCGGTATAGCTGTTTTGACATTACTTACACTGGTTCCGGTCGCGGGCTTTATTCTGGGAGGGGTTTTCTTCCTTTACAGCATGGGCGCGGTGCTGACAACCGACTGGAAAGTGATGAAGCAGGTTAAATAGGTTTTGTTTCATCTTCAAGTCTGGTAGCCGCTTGAATCTGTTCGTCGGTATTGATTGCTATATGCAGTATTCGTTGAAAATGCATTTTTTCGACAATGTAAATGATGCTTTCGAGCAACTTCGCCACTCTTTTTTCAACCTCAAGAACCGTTTCATCGGGATTGGTAGTTTGGTCGACCCGAAAGCTGAACATGGTTTCATCTTCCTCGTCCGCAGTCATGATTATATCAACAGCCATGGGTTGATCAAAAATTCTGTTCAGGTTTTCACCTTTAAAAATCATTCTCATAGCCAGTTTTTCGGCGCCGTACATTTTGAATGTTTCAAGAACAGATTCATACTGATCTTCGTAATCAGCCCATTCCATCAATTGATCCTCCAGCCCTTTCAAAATGTTCATTTCTTCAAACTCACTCTGAAGCGCAACTGCCAAAACTATGGCGTCTTGATCGTTAAATTTTTCTTTGGTGATAGTAAATCCTATGTCGTAACCAAAATCGACTTCATATTTAATTGCAAAATCCTCATCTTCCGTTTCATCAGCTTCCAGGGCTTCAACCAGTTCATCCATCCGTTCACTGTAGAAATTTTTAAAAAAATAGTAGAACCTGTGAAGCACCTGCAGGTCTTTATTGAATGATTTTTGTATGGGATTGGTTGATTCAACAGTTCGTTCGGTTTCCATGAGTAGATTTTGATTATTTACTTTTGGAAGATATTTAAGCTATTTGGGTTCACTATGTCAAACTTTATGCTTGAACATTTGAGCTCTGATTGCACCCTCGTTGGTTAAAATTTATTGTTTGAATGTTGAGCCAAAAGCATAGCCGTCCATATGTCCATTTGATTTCTTAAATGATAACATATTTATTTTTGATTGCTTATTATACTTTTGTATAATAAAATAGTAACGGATTAAATATTTCGTATGAACAAAAATAATAATCAACATTTAGAAAAACTTAAGAACTTTTATTTTGAAAATAAAAGGATGCCAAGCTACGGCGAACTAATGACTTTAATTGGCGCAAAGTCGAAAAACGCGGTTACTTATTGGGCCAGAAAGTGGTTGGAAGCGGGTATTATTCAAAGAGATTCAGCCGGTAAACTGTTGCCGGGTAAATTGTTTTATCCCGTAAAAGTTTTAGGAACGATTCAGGCCGGATTCCCTTCTCCCGCGGAAGAGGAAAATGTTGAGACAATCAGTCTGGACGACTGGCTGATTGAAAACAAGGAATCCAGTTTTATGCTGAAAGTGACCGGTGACAGTATGATTGAAGCGGGCATCATGCCCGGAGACATGGTGATTATCAACCGCGGTAAACAGCCTAAAAGCGGCGACATTGTGATTGCTGAAGTGGACGGCAAATGGACGATCAAATTTTTTATGCGTGCCGGTACGGGTCAGCCGGCAATTTTGAAGCCGGCAAACAAAAAATTTAAACCTATCTTCGCTAAAGACGAGCTTAGAGTGGCGGGGGTGGTTACGAGTGTTGTTAGGAAGTATTAAATAAATTCACCAGGTGAACTACATGCAATTTATTACACTGCGGTCGTGGCCGCGGGCAATTATGCATATTGATTGCGACGCCTTTTTCGCCTCTTGCGAGCAGGCAGTGAATCCGGCGCTGCGCGGGAAGCCTGTGGTTACCGGTAAGGAGCGAGGGATTGTGGCGGCGGCCAGTTATGAAGCCAAGGCGCGCGGCGTTAAGCGCGGGGTGCCTTTATGGGAAGTGAAAAAACTTTGTCCGGACGCAATAATTCTGCCTTCGGATTATGAGACTTACAGTTTGTTTTCCAAGCGTCTTTTCGCGGTTATCAGACGTTTTACTCCAACAATTGAAGAATATTCCATTGATGAGGCGTTTGCCGACATTACGGGCTACCAACGCCCTTACCATGCTTCTTACATTACGATCGCATTGCGCGTGAAGGAGGCTGTTGAATCGGATTTGGGAATTACGGTTTCGGTGGGGTTGAGTTTAAGCAAGGTGCTGGCTAAACTTGGTTCTAAATACCGCAAACCGGCGGGTTTTACGCCGATTCCCGGCAAAGAGATTCATAAATATCTGGCGGTTACGGAGATTGATAAAATTTGGGGTGTGGGACCGAGTACTTCGGCCTACTGCAGGTCGATGGGGATTGAAACGGCGCTTGATTTCGCGCGGAAGGATGAGGGATTTATACGAAAACATTTCACAAAACCGCACTATGAAATCTGGCGGGAACTGAACGGCGAGCAGGTTTATGAGGTCGCCACGGAGGACAAAACCGACTATCAGAGCATCAGCAAAACCAAAACTTTTACGCCGGCTTCCAACGATAAAGCTTATGTTTTCGCCCAATTGTGCAAGAACATGGAAAACGCTTGTATCAAGGCCAGACGGCATCATCTTGCGGCGAAAGGAATTGTTATTTTTTTGCGCAAGCAGGACTATAAAACTAACGGGGTGGAGGTGAAATTCAGTCGCCCGACGGCTTTCCCTCAGGATATGGTGAAGATTTTGCGGGCGGTTTTTGATAAATTGTTTCGCGCTAAAATTTTGTACAGGGCGACGGGCCTGGTTTTAACGGGACTGATTCTGGACGACGGAGTGCAGATGTCTTTGTTTGAACCGCCGCTTAAAGTTGATGATATGAAAAAAATTTACGCGGCAGTGGATAGACTTGCGCTAAGATTCGGCAAACATTCTGTGCATACGGGCGCGGGGGCGTTGGCGCAAACCACGCCGCAACATGTTTATAAGCGGGGTGACGTTCCCGTGCGCAAAATGAATCGCTTAAAAGGTGAATCAAAAAGAAAACATTTAAATATACCGATGATGAGTGTGGAGTGATTGCTTGTTAACAATCAGATATCTTCTGCGTATTCTTTGTTTTGCTGTTCGATTCTTGTCTTTTCTTCCGCTTTGCGCTTTTTCCAAGCAAGATAAGCATGTCCGACACCTTTGAAAAATTTTTCAGTTGTCTGCGGAAGATAATCTTTATTTTTATCAACGTCAATTGAACAGCGAGGTGACAAAGGATACCTTGTAAAACTATTAAAGCCCGAATCGGAATAGAGATAATAATCTTTGCTGACCGGTTGCATGTATCGCGGTTCAGGGTCAAAATCGAACCCCAACAGAACACTAAGAGGTAGTGGCGGAATAATATTAGGCTTCCCATTAAATGCGCAGCGATGTACCTCCCGGTAATCAAGCTCCGAAGCAAAAGCCCAGGGTTCTGCTTGGACTTTATTTTCCAGCCAAATGCCAATTCCGTTTGCAAAAAGCATGTACCTTAAAGCTTTATTATTGGTTTTATTATGAAAACGCAGATATTCAGCATACTCATGAAAAGGATGCCCTCCGGTGTAACATTTATCCGCGTGTTCTTTCCTGCAATCCACATCAACCAAAGTCGCGGAATATGAACTGCTCCGGATATTAAAATCCAAATCATAAGTTTTTTTTCTGGCTCTAGGTGTTTCTACAGTGGAAGGATTGGGATCCATTTCCATAATGGCGTCTGCCATTTTATCAACCTCGGTTTTGACATAAAACAAAGTGTCGTCTTCGCACCTGGGATCTCTCTCATCCGCCAGTACAAAAATTTCATCTTCATTTTTGAGGTTGATGTCTATATTTTGATCCACTTTTTGACTGACTGCGGCAATTATTCCCAAAACAGCCGCCGCGTATGCGGTCTTATCTATTGTCCGGCATGTCCCTGATAAGATGTCCGGTGCGCTTTGCTGATCCGTTTTGTTCTCTGAACTGTTATTCATCAACTCCTTTATACCACAATCCCTGGATTATGCAATCAACTTTTAATTGGCAATTATATAGTACACAGACAAATAGGACACCGTGTTAAGATACAAGTGCTTATACT
>CAYFWB010000004.1:0-131794 GCA_964346765.1 uncultured Candidatus Peribacteria bacterium | reverse complement strand
TGTATATAAAACAATGGCGCCGACAAAAAGCAAGCACGCATCAAGCGCACTTACAGCTTCAATCTTCTAACAAAAATTATAAATATTCGAGCAAGTTACGGATTACAAAATATTAATTTATTAACGCAACTCAACCCTTGATAATACTAATTTTTTCACCATTGACTTTTTTTAAGATCGTCTTTAAACTCTTTCCGATCATGATTTATGAATCATGATTTTTTGCCTACAATTAGCTTAATATTGAAAAACATGACAACACATTCAGACCAAATAGAAGAAATTAAAAAAGCCGAAAAAAAAGCAAAAAAATACCTTGAAGAAATAGTGGAAAACCTGAGAACGGAAAAAGAAGCTTTACAAAACAAACTGACGCAAGAAATCGAAAGTAGAAAAAAAGAACTACAAGAAAGAAGAGAACAAAAACTAGAAATTGTGGAGCAAGAAGCTGAACATATTAAAACAACCAAAAAAGCCGAAGCCGAAGGAGCCAAAAACCAGTTAATTTCAAACGCAAAGTCAAAGCAAGGTGCAGCTGTGGATTACATCATCACCAAATTTGTTGAACACATAAAAGCATAAAAATGCCGATAACCCCCGTTAAAAAAATTCAACTGGCCGCCGTATCATCCCATAAGGACAAAATTTTAGACGTACTGCAAAACTTTGGATGGATGCATATATCGGATATCACTGAAAACAGCCCTTTGACTATTGAAAACAAGCAGGATTATAAAGATATCCAAAAAATTGAACTAAACTACGCCAACATTGAATATGCCATCAAAGTACTTTCACCTTATAGTGAAAAAAAAGGATTGCTGGAAGGCCCAATTACATTAAGTGAAGAAGAACTGATTAATAAAGCTAAAGAATACGACTTTAATAAAGTAGTAAATGAATGTAACGAAATCGAAGACAAAATCAGCAAAACCAAAAACGAACTGAACTTTTTAAAAAACGAACAAAACACATACACACCCTGGAAAAACCTCCCACTCGCTCTGGAAAACGCCAAAGGAACTACCCGCGTTAAAACGGCAATCGGGACATTGCGCGCGGCCACCTACGAAGAAGCCGAACAAGCTATAAAAAACATCGACAGCCTTGTAAGCATTGAATCAATCCACAAAGACGAAAAATTTGCGCACGTTGTTATAATTTTCGACATAACGCCTGAAAAACAAGTCAGACAGATACTTTCCGAATACAAATTCGCGGAAGTTGAACTCCCCGCCAAAACAGGACTCTTAAAAGACTATCTACATGAAATAAAAGAAAAAATACAAACCAACGAGCACCTTATTAAAGAAGAAGAAAAAAAACTCAAACATCTTGCCAAAGAGCTGGATAATCTAAAAATCGCCCACGACTACGTTGGCTGGCAAAAGGACAAATCCGAAGCCAAAAGAAAACTGGGATCAACAGAATACAGCTTTGTGGTCAACGCCTGGATTCCGGCAAAAAGAATGGAAGAACTCTCCGATACCCTTGAAAAGTACACCAAAGAATATACCATTTCGGAACTTGAACTTGAAGAAGGCGAAACTCCGCCTGTGATAATAGAAAACAACGCCACCGTCTGGCCGTTTGAAACTCTAACCAGAATGTACGGACTCCCCCGCCACGACGAACTGGACCCGACACCATACCTCTCCGCGTTTTTCATACTTTTCTTCGCTCTTTGTCTTACCGACGCCGCCTACGGAATCATCATGTTTACGATTATGGCGCTGGCGCTCAAATACATGAAACTGGGCGAAGGCGTCAAAAGACTGGCAAAACTACTTATGTACGGCGGCCTGGTTACTTTTGTAGTTGGTGCGCTGTTTGGAGGCTGGTTCGGATTCGAAGCCGCAAAAATGCCCGAATTCCTTACTTATGTTAACGCCGAAGGAGAAAAAATGTTCCTGTTCCAACAAATCAACTCGGTAACCAATCCGCTGATCGTCCTGATCCTGGCGCTGGGACTGGGTTTTGTACAAATATTATTCGGAGTTTATCTGAAATTTTTCCACGCCTACATACACGGTGATAAAAAAGATGCCATACTGGGTACCGGTTCATGGGCATTCATGCTCACAGGTATCGGATTCTTTATCATTTCCGCCGCCGGCGTTTTACCCGCTCCCGCTCAAACAATCGGTCAATGGTGGGTAATTTTGGGCGCGGTCGCGCTAATCCTTACCCAAGGAAGAGACAAAAAAAATCCGATCACAAAACTGCTTTCCGGTGTCTTGAGCCTCTACGGTCTAGTCAGCTACATGAGCGACATACTGTCTTATTCTCGTCTGCTGGCCTTGGGTCTGGCTACAACCATTATCGCCCTGGCCGTAAACGTAATTGTAGATCTTGCCGCGGGCATGCCTTATATCGGCTGGCTGCTGGCAATTATCATCTTCATTGGAGGACACGTCTTTAATCTTGTTATTAATACTTTAGGTTCTTTTATACACTCCGGTCGTCTTCAGTTCGTTGAATTCTTCAGTAAATTCATGGAAGGAGGCGGCAAAGAGTTCCGGGCTTTCGGAAAAAAGAACAAGTATGTATATGTAAAAAACAACAATTAATTTATAAACACTTATTTAATTTAACCTTTAACTTATAAATCATGCCAGAATTTTTTACACAGATGGGTGGCCTAGCACTAGCAATCGCCGGAGCGGGTATCGCCGTAATATTCGGAGGTATCGGCTCATCAATCGGAGTAGGTCTTGCCGGTCAATCAGGTGCCGGAGTCGTAACTGAACAACCTGACAAGTTCGGTAAAGTGCTTGTACTTGAAGCTCTTCCCGGTACGCAGGGTATTTACGGATTTTTGGTTGGATTCTTGATCCTCCTGCAGACCGGTATCCTTACAGGTTCACCTCTTGATCTGACACTTGCCCAAGGATGGCAGTTATTCTTTGCTTGTATTCCTTGCGGTATCGCTTGTCTTCTTTCAGGTATGCATCAGGGTAAAGTAACGGCTGCGGGTATGAACATGGTAGCGAAAGACGACTCTCAAATGGGTAAAGCTATGGTACTTTCAGCTATGGTTGAAACATACGCTGTACTTGGATTCTTAGTAAGCGCACTATTAGTATTCTTTATCAAGCTCTAAGTCATGGCATTATCAGATATAATCGCAAAAATACAGTCCGAAGCCGAGGTTAAAGCCGCGGAGCTGAAGGCCGAATATGAAGAAAAAATGAAAGACCTTCAATCTCAAAATGTTCAGCTCTTAAAAACCATGGAAGAAGAAAACATCGCCGCCACAGAAGAAATCAGCGGCAAGATGAAACTTAAAGCCCAAATGGAAGCTGAAATGGAAGCAAAAAACGCGCTTCTAAAAGCCAAAAGAGAATTGATCGATGAAACGCTGGAACAAGCCGTAAACGCGCTTGCCTCAGCGGAAAGATACGAAGACCTTTTGGCCGAAATGATGAAAAAAGCGGACTTTGAAGCGGGTGAAGTTATCCCCTCCAAAGGCAAAGAGGACGTTACAAAAAAGGCTATTCAGAAAGCCGGTAAAAATTTTACTCCGGCTGCGGACTCGGCAAACATTAAAGGAGGATTTATCCTCAAATCAGACAAAGTGGAGGTTGATAACTCTTTCGAAACCGTTATCAATCAACAACTCCGCCAAAATCTGGAAATCGAACTTAATAAAACGTTATTCGCATGAGTAAAATAGCCGGAAAATACGATTTCGCGTACTCCGTAGGAGTCATCCGCGTTCTTGAGACCATGCTTCTCAATGAAAACGAAGTTGAACGCATGGTACTTGCCATGAACGCCCCTGACGCCTTCAGAATCCTTAACGAATTCGACTACGCCGACAACAAAACCGGCATAGACAATCCGGCTGAATTCCAAAAAGTGTTGGAAGAAGGTCTTATTGACATCAAAGAAAGGTTGGACGAAATAACCCCGGACAGAAAAATTCTCCAAATTCTCTGGTATTGGTACGATTTCCATAACATCAAAGTCCTTATTAAAGCGAAACTCAGTGAAAAGCCGTTCGAAGAAGTGGAGCACCTGCTAAACATCATGGGGGCCATTCCGGTTGAGTCACTGAAGACCTTTATTTACATGGACTCGGACGCTCCTTTTCACATTGAAGAACAGGCCGAAAAATACATCAAGAACAAAATCAAAAAAGTGTACACGCTGTTTGAAAAAGAAAAAAAGAATCCTTTGGTAATAGATCTCTACTTCGACCAAAAGATGATGAAGATGATCCACAACATTGCCGTAGACAGCAAAAACGAATTCCTTATCAAGTATGTACAAAAACTGGTAGATCTTAGCAATATCAAACTATTCTTCCGCATGAAAACCCAGGGCAAAGACATAGATCTATACGATCTAGCTTTCCTTTGGAACGGCAAAGTCCCCTTTTCAAGATTCAAAGAAGGATTCACCAAAGATTTAAGCGAATTCCCCGAACTCATGAAAGCAACAGCCTACGGGTCAATCATCGCCGAAGGATACAAACACTACGCCGAAGAAAAAACTCTTATCTACCTGGAAAAAGCGATGGAAAACCATTTAACGCTTTACATCAGAGAAGCAAAACTTACCCCGTTCGGCCCGGAACCGCTAATTGCGTACTTCCTTGCCAAAAAGAACAACGCGCTGATTCTGCGCATGATTTTAATCAACAAACTCAATAATATCGACCCTGAAGAAATCAGGGCACGTTTAAGAAAACTATACTCATAAACATTATGTCGGAAAAATATAAAATAGCCATTGTGGGAAACAAAGACGCGATACTAGGATTCAAAGCTCTAGGTCTGGAAACATATGACTCCAACTCAACCGAAGAAGCTGTAAAAACTCTATATCATTTAAAAAGTCAGACACAGCAAGAATCCGAAAAAGGAGACAAAAAAAACTCCTACGCCATCATCTTCATCACGGAAGACCTAGCCATGGACATCAACAAAGACGACTACAAAAAACTGAGTCAAAACGCCCTGCCGGCCATCATCCCAGTTCCCGGAACCAAAGGAACAACCGGCTACGGCATCAAGAGAATCGGAAAAATGGTTGAACAGGCTGTCGGCTCTGACATTTTTAAAGAATAAACGCGAAGCATCATAACAATCAAAATCTAACAATAATAACCATGGAAAAAGGAACAATAGTAAAAGTATCAGGACCGCTCGTAATTGCCGAAGGTGTAAAAAACGCCAAGATGTACGAAGTAGTACGCGTATCGGAAGAAAAACTGATGGGTGAAATCATCGAACTTGACGGCGACCGCGCTTCGATCCAAGTATACGAAGACACAACGGGAATCGGACCGGGCGAACCTGTCTACCTTACAGGTACAACCATGTCGGTTGAGCTAGGTCCCGGACTTTTGGAATCAATTTACGACGGAATCCAAAGACCGCTGGCTTTGATCGAAAAAGAGGCGGGAGCATATATTACAAGAGGAATCAACGTACCCGGACTTGATCATGAAAAAAAATGGGAATTCAAACCCCTAAAATCCACGGGAGACGGCGTTATGGCCGGAGACATCATCGGTGAAGTAGAAGAAACAACCCTGATCACTCATAAAGTAATGATCCCCCCAACAATCAAAAAAGCAACAATCGAATCAATCGAAAGCGGATCATTTAATATCAAAGAAACGGTAGCCACTGTCAAAGACGAAGAAGGCGAAACACACCAGATTTCCATGTTACAAAGATGGTCGATCAGAAACCCGAGACCGTTCAGCAAAAAACTGGTTCCAAACGAACCCATGGTTACCGGATCAAGAACAATCGACACACTGTTCCCGGTTGTAAGAGGAGGAGCCGCTTGCATCCCCGGACCTTTCGGGGCCGGTAAAACCGTGACACAGCAATCTCTAGCCAAATTCTCAAACGCCGAAGTGGTGGTTTACATTGGATGCGGAGAACGCGGAAACGAAATGACCGACGTACTTTTAGAATTCCCTCACCTTGAAGATCCCAACACCGGAGAACCTTTGATGAAACGAACAATCATGATCGCAAACACTTCAAACATGCCGGTAGCGGCTCGTGAAGCTTCCGTTTACACGGGAATTACAATCGCCGAATACTACAGAGATATGGGATACAACGTCGCGCTTATGGCCGACTCGACATCACGTTGGGCCGAAGCCATGCGTGAAATGTCCGGACGTTTGGAAGAAATGCCGGGTGAAGAAGGATACCCCGCTTATCTTGGTTCCAAAACTGCCGAATTCTACGAAAGAGCGGGTTACGTTAGAACCATTGGCGGAGACGACAGAAAAGGTTCCGTCACAGTAATCGGGGCCGTTTCCCCTCCCGGTGGTGACCTTTCAGAACCTGTAACGCAAAACACGCTTCGCGTTACCAAAGTGTTCTGGGGCCTAGATGCTAAACTGGCTTACAAGAGACACTTCCCGGCTATCAACTGGCTGACAAGTTACTCACTTTATCTTGATAACATCGCCGAATACTGGAAAGAAAACGTTGCCGACGACTACGGCAAAATCAGAACAGAAGCAACAACCCTTTTACAACAGGAAGCCAAACTTGAAGAAATCGTAAGACTTGTGGGTATGGACGCGCTTTCACCAAGAGAAAGACTGGTACTTGAAACATCAAAATCCATACGTGAAGACTTCCTGTTCCAAAACGCTTTCGACTATATAGACGCTTACACTCCTTTAAAGAAACAATACTGGATGCTTCGCACCATCATGACAATTTACAAAGAAGCGATCAAATACGTGGACAAAGAAGGATTCGAATTCGAAGAATTCCTGAAACTTCCCGTACTGCAGGAAGTGGTCAGATGTAAAGAATACTCCCATGAAGAACTGAACAAATACGAAGAACTTGAAAAGAAAATCAAAGAAGAAATCGCCGCTTTCGCCAACAAGACAACTAAAGAAGATAATGCTGAACCGACAGAAAAAAGAGAGGGACACGAAGTCCTTGCCGACGCCGCCGTCCACGGAGCATAAAAAAGCGCGAATACTCAAATAATTAAATATAATAATCACCACAAATCATCATGCAGAAAGAATATAAAACATTAACCGAGATCGCGGGTCCGCTGATTCTGGTGGAAAACGTGGAAGGAGTAAAATACGAAGAGCTGGTAGAAATGACCACTCCCGACGGCATGAAAAGAATGGGTCGCGTACTGGAAGTTAACGAAGACAAAGCTCTCGTACAGATGTTCGAAACCACGCAGGGCATTACCACAGAAGGGACAAAAGCCAAATTCCTTGGCAAACCGCTGGAAATCGGCGTATCCGAAGACATGCTCGGAAGAGTATTTTCCGGATCAGGGAAACCGATCGACGAAGGCCCGGAAATCATCCCGGAAAAAAGACTCAACATTAACGGAGCCCCCATCAACCCCTATTCAAGAGACTTTCCAAACGACTTTATCCAAACCGGAATTTCCACAATAGACGCGTTAAACACACTGGTACGCGGACAAAAACTCCCCGTATTCTCCGGCGCCGGTCTACCTCACTCACAAGTTGCGGCGCAAATCGCCCGTCAGGCCAAAGTGGGAGGCGACGAAGGAGCCGAATTCTCCGTAATCTTCGGAGCAATGGGTGTAACCTTTGAAGAAGCCGAATACTTTATCAACGAATTTAAAAAAACCGGATCCATCAACCGTTCAATTCTATTTATCAATACGGCTGCCGATCCGGTAGTTGAACGTATAGCCACTCCGCGTCTTGCCTTAACAACCGCCGAATACATGGCGTATGAAAAAGGAATGCACGTACTGGTTATTTTAACCGACCTTACAAACTACTGCGAAGCCCTGCGTGAAGTATCCGCCGCCCGTAAAGAGGTGCCCGGACGTCGTGGTTACCCCGGTTATCTATATACCGACCTGGCCACTATTTATGAAAGAGCCGGACGTATCAAAGGAAAAAAAGGTTCAATCACCCAAATTCCGATCCTAACAATGCCCGAAGACGACATTACTCACCCAATTCCCGATCTTACCGGTTACATCACCGAAGGACAGATCGTACTTGGCAGAGACCTTCACCAACAGGGCATTTACCCGGCGGTAAACGTACTTCCATCACTGTCGCGTCTTTCTCCGACAGCCCGAAAAGTAACCCGTGAAGACCACGAAGGTCTATTCGCTCAGCTTTACGCGTCATTCGCCAGAGGTCTTGAAGTAAGAGACCTTGCGATCATCCTTGGTGAATCGGCTCTTTCCGATATCGACCTTAAATATCTGCAATTCGCCAATGACTTTGAAAGCAGATTCATCACACAATCCGAAACAGAAGACAGAACAATCGAACAAACCCTTAACCTTGGTTGGGAACTATTAACGGTTCTGCCGACAACCGAGCTTAAACGTGTTAAAAACGAATTCATCGAAAAATACCTACCTAAGAAATAATATTAATCAAACTATGGCGCGACTCGACGTAAAACCAACCCGCATGGAACTGCTGAACCTCAAAAAAAGAGTCAAATCAGCCGTGCGCGGACACAAACTATTAAAAGACAAACAGGACGGACTGATGAAAACTTTCATGGAAATCATTCGTGAAGCCAAATCAACCAGAAGAGAAATCGAAGCGAAACTGGGCGGAGCATTCAAAAACTTCATGCAAGCGTCATCCATGATGCTACCCGAAATGCTTGAAGGCGCACTGCTTTATCCGTCCGCCAACGTGGATCTTGAAGTCTCCACCAAAAACGTAATGAGTGTGTATATCCCCTACTTCAAAGTAAAACAAGAAGGAGACATTTTAAATTACGGTTACGTACAAACATCCGGAGAACTGGATATCGCGCTTGCTGCCTTCCAAGAAGCATTCCCACTAATGATCAAGCTGGCCGAAATCGAGAAACAGGCGGAAAGATTGGCCGCGGAACTGGAAACAACGCGCCGCCGCGTAAACGCCCTGGAACACAAAATGATCCCCGACCTAAAAGAAACCGTCAAATTCATCCAGATGAAACTGGCCGAAACAGAACGCTCAACCATAGTCGGCGTAATGGCAATCAAAGCCATAATCGAAGCCAAGGCAAAATAAATTCATCAATTCATATCATCAAGCTCACCCAGAGTATTTTCAAAATGCTTTATTAAAGCAATCATAGATAAATTATCGACCGTCTTTTTTACAGAAATACATAAAGGAGCAATTATATAAATGAAATATGCTTCATAAATAAAACCAGTTTGGCCTGTATAATCAATGATCAAGCAAGAAGCAAAATCAAAAATCAAACTAAAAAATCACCTATCTACATCTACAAAAGTAGAAATCTAATAGGGATATTCGAGTTCAGATGTTTGCTCTTTGACATATCGATCTACAAAAGTAGAAATCTAATAGGGATATTCGAGATGGTGATTTAAAAACAAAACTCGGCGCGAATCTACAAAAGTAGAAATCTAATAGGGATATTCGAGCCTTGTGCAAAATAGACAGGTTAGACCGTATCTACAAAAGTAGAAATCTAATAGGGATATTCGAGCGAAAATCCAGCTAAACTCATTCTCTGATTATCTACAAAAGTAGAAATCTAATAGGGATATTCGAGTTGATTGGAGGAACAAGCTACATAAAATCTACAAAAGTAGAAATCTAATAGGGATATTCGAGCGTATGGGTGTAATTTAATCGGTTTGATCTACAAAAGTAGAAATCTAATAGGGATATTCGAGATGAATCGTATAAGATATGATCTGAATATCTACAAAAGTAGAAATCTAATAGGGATATTCGAGATTAAATTACATAATGAGCCAACACGGCGACCATCTACAAAAGTAGAAATCTAATAGGGATATTCGAGAGCAGAAACCGCTACATAAAGCCTCAAAGATACAAATAGCCCCTTAAAGTAGCTACGACTTTTTGGCTTTATATAGCCACCTGAGAAAAATAAAGACTCAGGTTCACCCATTTTTTTGAATATCTTCATCAAGATTTATACTTTTTATACAGTTTAATTGTTAAAGGACAGCTCATTCTTAACCCATAAACACAATATCCATCTCATCATTTGCGGCAAAACCGTACCTCTTAATTTTCTTCTCACAACCCTCACACAGCTGAAATATTAGTATATTATCCGAATAATTGAAATGTTTTTTATATTTATGTTCAACCTCATTAATCACATTATTTAAAATACGCTTACTATTATCCAGCTTAAACACGGAATACTGTATCCTATGACCATATTTGCTCAAAAATTTCGCGAATTTGGCTCGCTTCTTATCATTCCGAAAATCATATGCGACAATAATCATTTCTTTTTATATTTAAAAAGTGGAAAATCATTTTTTTTATTCAAAACACAAAAGTAATGTTTTTTAACATAAATAAATACGTCTTCCTTGTTAGCCATAATGGCTTCCAAAAAAAATCGAGCATACTTCTTGCTTTCAGAATATTTTAAGGCAAATCCTTCACCCAACTTCTTGAAATCTTTCGGATTAACCTGTTTAAGACGATATGCTTTAATTATAGATTTATCAATAATCACCCTGAATGGTTCAACCAGGTCGCAAGTCAATGACTTACGTTGATAAAAAAGCTGATGATAAATTCCCTTGTATGTATCAAATCCATGCAACTTCAAAAGTGCATCAACATAATTGAAAATCATCGTATAACCGATATCCATTAATAAGTTCGTAATATCCACTTTAGTACGCGGCATTCTCCGATACCAGCCAGCCTCGGCAAATACTAACTGAAAATATTTTTTCGCAAAAGAGCCCTCCATTCCCAAAATTTCATCTAAAGAAACCGCACTGTCAATTTTAGCCTCCATTTTTTTATACTCCTTTATCCTGGTAGTCCCTTGAAAAAAAGCAGGAGTAATTTCTTTGATCAAAGTAAGCTGATTAAGCACTTTGTTTTTGATGAGTTTCTTTGAAAACTCCAGCTCTTTTTCAAAATGATACTGATTATAACGCAAAAGAGTATTTCCCTCGGCAATTGCGTTAACAGCAGCATAAAGCCGCAAGTTATAAGATAAGAAGAAGATAGAAATACCATGCTTAAGCGCCTTACGAATCAAAACAGTAGTAACCGACATATCCCCGACAATAAAAATCGCCATAACCTTATGACAGGAAACCTGATTTTCAACCTTATCATCAACACTAAACACCAAATTATCATTTTTAAAACGCAAAGAGTTAACCTTTTGCCTGGTGGCTCGAATAAAGACAATCTGTTTTTCCTTAAAGTCTGATAGTTGAAGCATATTAGTTATGACATAAATCTTTATAAATACACGTTGCGCATTTCTGCGGATTCTGCTTGTAATCAGCCGTAAAAATATCGAACCTCTTAAAATCATCAATAAAAACCAAAAATTTTGCCAAATCTTTTCTATTCGGCAAATCAACCTTATACCGCTTATTATTAGCCAAAGAATGAAACATTAACATTTTCACCTCATACCCCATCTCATTCAAACACAAATATTGTGCCCAAAGCTGATAAATATACCCCTGATAGATCTTCTTAATACGATATTTTCGTTCAATTAAAGCTTTTTTCTGATAATCATAAACATCTATCTTACCGCACAAACCATATTCATCACTAAAAACACTCATCCCTTGCTTGTATCTTTTCAATGAAGAGTACTGCCCCTTATCAACATTCTCATGCCTAATTTTCCCGACAGTTTGAGGAATATCGTGATAAGTTTTTTCACTGAAACTTTCGTAAATCCCATGAAAGTAAATCGACTTCGGACAAAAAATAAAATCGTTGAGCTTTGAGATTTGGATATAATCTTCCACTAGGTTTAAAAAAAGAGGTAAACCTTATTATTTTACCCCTTTTTTTGAAATTTGTGGAGGGCTGCTTGGGATTTGTCATTTATTAGCTACAAAATTATCCCACTCCACATTAGAAACATACAAATCTCCCCACTTCATCTTCTCGCACCCACCATTCTCATCTGCAAATTTTGTAATTTTATCCATAATAACAAGCCCTTTCCTCGCAATATTAAATGCCCCATTATCATCCCCATTTTTTGGCAAATCCTCCCCAAACTTCTCCGAATTTCTGCTATCAAAAAACGGTTCCACCGGTGAAAGAATAAAATCATCTTTTCCATCTTTTTTTGCCAACTCCGACGCATTAGTATTTCTTATCTGACAAATCAAATTAAAGAAAAAAACGAAATTCTTAAAAAATTTTTCATTTCCCTTCGTTTCCAAAACCTCAATTTGCCCGACAATATCCCCTCTTTCAAAATCAATCCCATACTCTTGAAAAAGCTCTACCAAGAACTTCGTCACATCACTGTAATGGTCATAACCACCTTTATTGCTATTTAAATATCTATTCCAACGAAATCTCTCCACGCAAGAACACACCGTCCAGACAGTCGCCTTTGGATGTTCCTTTTGTTCACGAAAACTCTTAATATCATAAGTAAACTCAAACCGGCCATCCACAAACTTTATCTTTTTAAATTTTAATAAATCCGCCTTTGCCTTCTCCGCACTGGAATATTTCAAATACAAGTGAGGCCGCCAACCTGTAACAGGATCAATTCGTGAAGTATATGCAGCCTGTGTATAAAAAACAATCCCCGTTTGTTTACCCATTTTCTGAAAAGTCTCAAACGGAGCAGCAAGCTGGTAAGCTTTTAACAAATGACCTGCCTTTTCTACATCTTTTTCTTCCTTTTCAACCAAAAAAGTTAATTTATCAATCAAAGCCTTCTCCAACTGCTGATAAACACTTTTTTCAATACCTCCACGAATCTGCTTAAACCGCATGTTCAAATCTTCAAAAACAATAATCGCATTATACTGAATTGCTAAATCGGCTAGCTTTCTAACTACCTGAGAAATATATCCCTTCTTTAAATCTTTAATACCTTCAATCTGCTGCCAATCCTTACGCGCCTGCTCACGCCCTCTAGCTTTTTCTTCTAATTTCTCTGCATAATTAACTCCATTTATCACATTTAAACTACCCCTATCCAAAATTTTGCCTCTCTGTGAAATAACAGAAAAATATGCTAATTGCTTCTCCCCACGATCGACCCCAATAACATTTATATCAGAATTTTTAGCCAAAAAATCATTAATTTTTGCATTAAATTGAAATGGATTTTTTTTTGTTCGATTAAGTGTAATCGGAACATGAAAAAAAACTTTGTTTTCCGTATACCTTCTTTTATGAAAAGCTTTATCTCCTTTTTCCAAAACATTACCCTTTTTAGTGATTATCCTTTCTTTCTCCAGCCCCTCTGTTCTTGGCCGATAAAAAATTTCCGCTTGTCCATTCAACTTAACGGGAAAATTCATGGCAATATTATCAGCCGAAAAAAGAGATTCAAAATATATAGTGTGCAAATTTTTCTTTCCATTTGCGCCTTCATTCCAATCTTTATTTTTTATCTCAAATAAATATAAATCCCCATTCTGATTTTTCTCTTTAATATAACTTTCCGAGACATCCTGAAAGGATATTTTATACCCATCCATAGCAACATCGCTGAAAAACTCTTCAATATTCTTCCGATAATCTTCTGTCTTTCTCAAATTTCTAAAATCATAACATTGCCACCCCTCATATCTAACAAGACAATCTTTATAAAAATCAATAAGCCTCTGCATACTCCTTACATTAAAAGTATACCCTTTTTTGAATTCAGAATTTTTGTAAATAGTAATGACTTCCTCCGAAGGTTGGAAAAACTCCAAACCTTTAGTTGAAAAACAAACTTTTGGAAACATTTTTGCCTGATCCGGAAAATACTTATATACAACTTTCTCATATTTCCCATTCTCAACGCCCTCCAAAATTTTTGGTAAATTTCTATCATCAAAAAGTTTATTTCGCCCGCGAGCCATCAACCCTAAATAATAGCGACCATCCTTTTTCAAAATAACTGTAGAATTATCAGCTTCTTTATTTTTGTCCCACCCATCAGCTAAAGTTGGATTCTCAAAATTAAGTTTCCATTTATCCTCACTATAAGGTTTCTTCGTTAGGTAATTTCGCAATTTATTATAAACTTGAATAATCTCTTCATACGCATTTTCATAAAACTTCAAATAACCTTTTTCAGGATCAGTATAAAATGAATCAATATCATAATCAGCCAACCAAGAACGTTTCTTTTCAATAGCAAAATATTTTCCCATCTGATAAATATGTAAAACCTCATCTGCAAAATCCTTAATAACAACCTTAGCTTTTTGATCATATTTAAAGTTATTCAAAAGATCATCAAAACCCTTGGCAAACAAATTATATCCGGCCACTTTCTTGTCTCCATTTTCATCAATTATTTCTCTTTCAAAAAGAGAATTAAATTCAAAATCAAAAATCAATAAAAATTGTAACCAGACACCTTCCTTACCATTCAAAAACCCTTTATTCAAAACATCTCCAATATTTTTATAATATCGCTCCTTCCAAAATTTTTCAGTAGGAATTTGTTCAAGAGCACTTTTCACATAAATAAGCGCAATAAACTCAGGGAAAGCGTACCCTCCATCTTTCTTTTTTACAGAGGCAGAAACTATTTTTGATTTCTTTAACACTTCATATAATGAATCCTCAAATATATCTGTTTCACTGGTCCATTTCCGTGAAATAGTATTTAAAGATTCTCTGGAAATATAAATCTGCGCTAAATCATACTTACCCTGATTCATAACAAAATCACCAAAAATATTTTTTAACAAAGTGGTTTTTTCTTCAGCCGATTTTCTAAATATTTTAAGAGTATCCAAGAGAGCCTCATCATTTTCAATTTCATCCATAAACTTCTCTTTTTCACTCAAAATCTGCTTATCAAGCAACTTTAAAAAAGGTACTTTCTCACTAGTTTTTTGCCTATAGAGATTAATAAGCTCATTTATTCCCTGTCTCTTTTCACCATTTGGCAGAGTCTCCCCACCTAAAACACAATTATAAAAATCAATTCCTTCCTGAAGTAAACAGGAACTATAAAAAATTACTGAAAAAACCTTATCAATAGAGTTTCCCATAGTTTGTTCTACCTCTGAAAAATCAATTTTATCTCTAATACTTTCAAATATTAGTAAATTATCACAAAAACGCTTCAAATTTTGATCAATAATCCTTGTAGCCAAAGCAGTAGCCGTGCCATCATCCTTATAAAAATTCTTACGAGTTTCCTGGAATTTAATAAAATACCCTGTAAAGCCCTTCCAACTATCAAATATCGAAACATCTTTTCCTGTACTTTCATCAACAATTTGTGATCCCTCCTCATTTCCGTACCTTTCCTTCAATATAGCAAAAACATTTTCTTCAAATAAAAGTCCCACATCTTTTTTCTTCACACCCAAAGTTTCATATTTTTTCGCCCATTCCTTTGCCTGTGCATTAAAAAAACCTACAACTGATTTCCGCAATTCTTTTTCTTTCTTCTGCAAATCCTTTTCAAACTTCTTTTTATACCTTTTCCAATATTTAAATATTTCAAAATATTCAGGCAAACCAGCTAATTCCACCTCATTTAAAGCCTCCTCTACAAATTCACGATGCAATTTATTAAAAAAAGGCTTGGTTGCCTCATATTTTTTCTTGATTGTTTCATCTTTAGCAAAAACCTTCGCCTCCTCAAGCATCCTCCCCGTCTCCCCCACCGGCTTCAATTCAAACCGCAACGTTTTAGAAAGAGCATACTGATTTACAAACTGATCAAAAATAGATTTTTTCATGGTAAGTATAAAAAAAAAACTACATATTACAACTTACAACGCCTGCAAAACAAAACACAATACTAAAATCCCCCCCTTGCTACCTTAGCCTCCACTTTCATCGGAAGACTGCGAAAGATTTGGATCAATGACCCGCCAGCAACCTGCCCTTAAGGGCACTGATGCTAAAACCAAATGATGTAACCGCGCGCGACACACAATCAACCCCACCGCGCAAAACAAATTCCCTCTGAAGGTTAATATCACTTAACTTTCTTATCTATGTATATAAAGGATCAAAGCAATCGACAACATTCCAAAACCGCTTAACATAAAAGACCGGCCCGCCTTAAACAAGTTCCCGGCCAGCGTGCTTTTCATGGACATCATTCCGGAAAACGGCATTTACTATTACCGCTGGAAAAACATCAGCACCAAAGCCAAACTGAAATGGCTAAACAGTGCAATAAAATAAAGAAATGACAAAAAATGATTGCAAAACGAATTAACACTATAATAAACGAAAATGACTCCACTTAAACACTACATTACACTCAACAATAAAAAATATTTTTACACACTTCACAACTACGGGAAAAAAGCAACTAAAGTAAAATGCGAAGCGGCAAAAATAGACCAGGAATTTCTAAATGAAAACAGCCCGGGTCTTTTAAACGACCTGCCCAACTTAATCCTTGCAGAAAAAAAATACAACGAACAACAAAGCGAAGAAATCCGCTTTCGCGTAACATCAAAAGACAAAAAACGAATCAAAAAAATAGCGCTTAAAAAAGGATATACACATCCATCTCCGGTTTCCTCCGCGACCTGGCACTTGGTAAAACCTCACCCCTACCGCCCACTCGTCCGCCAGCGCACCATTCGCATGCTTGACATAAAACAAGAAATATGGCACAAATTAGTTCTGATTTTTGTCCATTTCTAAAAAACCATGAAGGAGCAATTTGAAGCTTTACACAAAAAGGCAAAAAGCGTCGAACAAGCTGTCCTGGAAGATAACATTTACAAAGAAGGTACTTTTAACCTTCTGATCGATCTTGAAAACATCATTATACAGATTCGTGAATCACTGGGAATTGACAATTCAGAGCTTTTTGAAAAAGCCGGAATAAGGGATCCTTTTGACATTCTTGATTCCGCTCTGGGACACTGGGACAAAAAACTAAATGCCGAACATTTGCCCACCGAAACAGATCTGGTAACAAATCTAATTAGAGATTTTAGAGTAAAAATTCGTCAAACAAAGGCTATTTACATTCCTCCTGACCAAAAAGACCCTTCAAACGACACAGTACATGAAGAAAAAGAAGAAAACAGAGTCGACTATAACCGTGTTGCGCTAACATTACAGACCATTTTAAATCACGATTTTAACGGAGAAAAAATTATGCTTGATGACATAGCTATTTCCGTATCATCAACACCTACGCATTCATTCAGGACAAGACCCTACTGGGAATTCAACCTAAAAAAACTGGGAATTGTAATTTTTACAAATAATCAACATCATAATAGAACCTTTGTTGTCCTCTATCATTCTGATGCATATAGACGAGAACTTAGACGTTACGGGAAAAAAACTCTAAAGAGCAAACCCCGCGTTAAACATTTTGTTTTCCATAATCCGGAACAATTTGTTGCGGACTTAAAAGAAGCCCTTGATACTATCAATAGCTACGTAAAAATGGATGGCAGATATTTTTCAAACCCCGAATTTGTAAAAAAAGATTTATATGCTTTCGCCTCTGCCGCCGGTATTGACCCGAATAAACTAAACACGAAACGTATGCGGGAAAACTATGCACAATGTTCAAACGGTGAAACCATCAATCAACTGAAATATTTAAAACAAGCGGCAAAATGTCTCCCCGGAACATTAAACTATCTTGCCACGTTGAACCAATTAAAAGAGCTTGCCGGTCTGGAAGTGGTACCACCCATGGATGATGAATATTTTTCAAACATAAGTAATATCAAACATGATCTTCAAGCTTATGCCGAAGCGGTCGATCAAGAAATCGAGGAAATTTCAATATCAAAAATTGCAGGCATCGAGGTAAAATGTGCAAATAACGAACAAATAAAAGGGCAGAAGTATTTATTAAGAGCGGGCGTACATTTTAAGCTGGCAACCACAATGACCGCGGCCGCTTCTCACCAAAGTCTGGCACTAAAAAAATTAAAAGAAAAACTTGGAATAAAAACAATTTTTAAACAAATGGATAAAGAGTACTTCAACGATAAAGATAAAGTAAAAAACGATTTAACAATAATGGCCGAAGCTAATGGCATTTCAATCGAAGAATTAACCACGACAACAGAACTTATATGCAGAACGTTTACTTATTCCAACGGTCAAACAATCAATGGAAATGTTTATTTAAGCAAAGCCGCTATCGCATATGGATTAGCCGAAGAATCAATCAAAGCCGGCCATATTCGGGGTCCGACTCTTAAAAAACTAAAAGAAGTCGCGGGCATGGAAATTAAAAAATATGATGAAATGGACCAAGAATATTTTAAAAATGCAGATGCGATAAAATTTGACCTGCAAGCATTCGCGACAGAAGTGGGAGTTGAAAAGATCGAAGATTTAAATACACAAAACATGTCTACAAAAACAGCTGTTTGCGCCAATCAAGAATCTGTTAGAGGGCAAGCTTATCTTTGCCGGGCAACAATTGCTCTTGGCTTGGTTAAAGACAAAAAAAAGGCCGGCAGTAAACAAAAAAAAGCACTGGACATGTTAAAAACACGAATAGGAATTCAACTGCCTCCAGCTATGGATAGTAAATATTTTAAAAAAAATTTAGCTACCGATTTAGCCGTTATAGCCGATCAGCTAGGTACAAGTATTGACGACCTAACATTTAACGCGTTAAAAGATACTGATTTCGTCTGCGCATCGGGGAAAAAAATAAAAAGTAGAACCTATATTTTCCGTGCGACCATGGCATTGGGTATATACAAAAGTACCAGAGAGGCGCAGGCAAAAACCAAAAATGTCATGAACTCTATTAAAGAGTTCATCGCAGAACATCAATAAAACAAGGATTACAACCTAACCCCTCTTCACACATGACCAACCTGGTTTGCCTGGGCAACAAAAACGCCCGAATCTAAAAAAGCAGGCTCACGCCCTTGCCAAACCCGCAAGACCATACAACGATTCCTAAAAATTTGCTTAAAAACTTCAAATAAAAGAAATTTTCCAATAGTATGCAATAGACTCCATACCCAAGTTTACCCAACAAATTATATGAATGACATTAAGTGTCCGCATTGCGGAAAAATATTTAAAGTAGATGAAGCGGGATTTGCAGACATACTCAAACAAGTGCGCGATCATCAGTTTGAAAAAGAACTGCATGAGCGATTGACGATTGCGGAAAAAGAAAAAGAAAGCGCTGTCAAACTGGCTGCAGCCAATATGAAAAATGCAGTACAGATGGAAATTACAAAAAAAAATAAGGAATGGACAGAACTTTTGGCAAAAAAGGAATCGGAAATAGCTGTTATTAAAGCAAAAATAGATGGTGACGAGCTGAAGAAAAAACTCGCCGTCACACAGGCGGTCACTGTTATTGAAAAAGAACGGGACAACCTGACAGCCAAACTGCAAAGCAAAGAAAATGAAATGCAGCTTCGTGAAGTTTCCTTAAAGGACAAGTATGAAAATGAGCTGAAATCAAAAGACGAAATAATTGAACGATACAAAGACATGAAGTTAAAACTTAGCACCAAAATGGTCGGAGAAACTTTGGAACAGCATTGTGAAATTGAATTCAACAAACTAAGAGCCACCGCTTTCCAAAATGCGTACTTTGAAAAAGATAATGATTCCAAAACCGGCAGTAAGGGCGATTATATCTATCGCGAAACCGACGAAGCCGGCAACCAAATAATTTCAATAATGTTTGAAATGAAAAACGAAGGCGATAAAACAGCCACCAAACACAAGAACGAAGACTTTTTACGAGAACTGGATAAAGACCGCACAGAAAAGAAATGCGAATATGCCGTCCTAGTTTCGCTATTGGAAACCGAAAATGAACTATACAACACAGGAATTGTAGATGTCTCCCACAAATATCCCAAAATGTATGTAGTCCGACCGCAATTTTTTATTCCAATGATAACAGTACTCCGCAATGCAGCCATAAACTCTCTAAAATACAAAGCGGAGCTGGCTTTGGTAAAAAACCAAAATGTTGATATCACCAACTTCGAAGAGAACTTAAACACATTCAAAGAAGGCTTTGCAAAAAACTATGATCTGGCCAGCCGTAAATTCAAAACCGCCATCGACGAAATAGACAAAACCATAACCCACCTTCAAAAAACCAAAGACGCGCTATTATCATCAGAAAACAATTACCGTCTGGCCAACAATAAAGCGGAAGATTTAACCATAAAAAAATTAACACGCGGAAATCCCACAATGACAGAGAAGTTTGCAGAGGTAGCGGGAAAAGGTGGATGATCCCCTACCTTAAGAACAACGTTAAGTTCATAACAATGAAGTTGGCGGAGACGGAGAGATCAACAATTGTTGATGTGATGACGATTAAGGCTATGATTGAGCCGAAGGTCTAGGAGGATTAACTACAAATTGACAAAGAGCAATAATAGAATATTGTTCTTTTGTTCGTATAATAAATAGTTGTACGAAAAGCTGGCCGAAAACACTCATATATAATACCAAAAATATGCAAAATAATCCGAAACAATTTAATCCCAGCAGATTACATAATTACTCAAAATCAGAAATAATTAAAGAAATCCAACGTGTTGTAAATGATGTATTCAACGGAGTTACACCAAATCGAAATAACTTTGAAAAATTTTCACGCGTCAAACACCCGACTATAGCAAAATATTTTGGCACCTATAAAAAAGCAATACAGCAAGCTGGTTTTAATTCTCATAGACAAACAGCACTGCCCAGAATCCCTTTAAATCAGATTACAGGGAATCTTAAAGCTGTACTCGAACGATCAAATGGTTATTCCTTTACGCAAGACTTTTATAAAAAAAATGGTGGACTTTATAGTCCCGCAACTATTCTAAAAGGATTTAATGTGCAAAACTGGAAAGATGTAATGCAAAAAATAAATGCGATGAAAAAGCAAAGAATTATTCATACAGTTGTAAGTCCACATTCACAAAGACGTAATTTACTTGCGAACCTAACAAAAGAAGATTTATTTAATGAAATTGATCGAGTATGGCAAGCAAAGCACGGTCGACCAACCTATGATGAGTTTTCGCAAGCATCAAAGTATGGAATAACAATTTACATATCGCGATTTGGCACATGGACAAAAGCGATAGAAATTTTTTGCCAAAAGAAAGGTCTAAGTGTTGAGTGGCATTCTTCTTGTTCAGGGCCTCTTCTAACGAAAGGTGAATTACTTAACGAGTTGCGAGAATTTCAACGAAAATTCCCTGGAGATATTATTAAATATGATCCATACAAGTCAAATGGTGGAACTTTTAGTAAGGGTGTTTTTGTAAAACATTTTGGCAGTTGGACTAAGGCAGTTAATGCAGTAGGTGGGGTTTCTGGTGAACAATCAAGATACTCAAAAAATGATTTATTCAATGAAATTCAACGATTGTGGGAACAGTTTGGAAAGCAACCAACGCAGGTTCAGATGTGGAAACTGGGGAAAATATCGCCAAAAGTTTATGCAAAACTGTTCGGCAGTTGGACAAAGGCAATACATGCCTTTTGTGAAGATAGAAACAATGACACCTCCTCCGATACAGAACCAGAAATAACAGAAATGATTCAATCTTCATTACTACAAGCAACACCTGCCACCAAAGCTCCTATCACAAAAAGTAACGAACTAAGTAATAATAATTCTTCGATTATTATTAAACATTCAACCGGCAGAACCATTACGCCAACACTTCGATTTCGTGTGTTTAGACGTGATAATTTTACTTGCAAAATATGTGGCAAAAGTCCTATGAAAGATGAGGTCGTGCTTGAGATTGATCACATAATTCCTTATTCAACTGGTGGAGAAACTGCAGAAGATAATTTGCAAACACTCTGCAAAGAATGTAACCGAGGCAAAACTAATCTTCCACATTCTATTAAAGAAGGAAATTGATTTGTATAATTTCTTAATGCTTCACTCAAAATTCAGCAATACAAAACGGGATTGGCCAGCTCATCGTACAACACTGGCTATGCGATTCCGCTTCGCTCCACCCATATTGCTCCCTACGGTCGCAACATCGCATAGCCAGGAACGTTGTGTGACATACATTTTTTATCTTTTTAGGAGGTTTCCCGCTTCGCTTTAAGAATAAGGAATCAAAACAAATTTTTTCTTTATTATATGAGGGAAAAAGGGGAAATATAGTGTTTTCTCCGCTATCGCTCCGAAAATAATTTTAATTTTAGGGGAAAACGGATACAATAAAACTAATTCAGGACTTATTAAAACACTATGGAAAAAATGAATACATTACAGCAAATATTCAAAGATTCCAATTACAGCTTTGCATTGTTTGATGAAAAGTTGGTTTCGGAATTGGAAAACAAAATAATCGAAAAGAACGGCAAATTTTATATTGTTTGTGCTATTCGTGATAAAGAGATTCTTCTAAAACCTGAAGAAGTTGTCCGTCAGCTCTATACAATGAAATTACTCAAAGAATACGGCTACCAAAAGCAAAGAATTACATTTGAACATGCCATTCATTTTGGACGTGAAGTAAAATCCGCCGATATCGTTATTTTTGATAAAGACCGCCCGACAGTTGAATACATCATCATCGAAATCAAAAAGCCAAAGCTTCAAGACGGAAAAAATCAACTCCGTTCATACACCAACGCAACAGGAGCACCAATCGCCGTTTGGACTAATGGCGGACAAATTTCCCAATATCACCGCAAAGACCCAAATTATTTTGAAGACATCACCGATATTCCCAAAGCTGACCAAACACTTGAAGATATTTTAAAAGAAAGATTTACCCTCAAAGACTTAATTATCAAAGACAAGATTCCAAACGAGGGAAAGTCGCTCAAAACCATTATTCAGGAAATGGAAGATGAAGTTTTGGCAAATGCTGGAGTGGATGTGTTTGAAGAAGTGTTTAAACTGATTTTTACCAAACTGTATGACGAATTGGAAAGTCGCGATGATAAAAAGTTTATTGAAAGATTTTTACACAAAGAGCTTTCCGAAGAAGATCGCGGAGATTATGTCAAAATAAAAGAATATTTGGAAACTTTTGATGATTCCGATTTTCGCGTTTTGGAGTTTAGAAATACGGGGCAATCCGAATCGGAACTCAAAACCAAAATCCAAAAACTTTTTGATAAGGCCAAAACAAAATGGTCGGGTGTTTTTGATGAATCCTCAAAAATCCAACTTTCTCCTTCGCATTTATCCGTCAGTGTTTCGGGTTTTCAGGATATAAAACTGTTTAACTCCAATTTACAAATTATTGATGAGGCGTTTGAGTATCTGGTCAATAAATCCTCAAAAGGTGAAAAAGGGCAATACTTCACGCCTCGCCATGTGATTGATATGTGCGTTAAAATGCTCAATCCAAAACCCGGAGAATATATGATAGATCCGGCGGCTGGTTCGTGCGGTTTTCCGGTACACACTATTTTTCATATTACCGGGCATCTATTTGAAAATGCGGAAGTACCAGAACACGAAAAAGACAATGTCTTAAAAATATTCGGAATTGATTTTGATGAAAAAGTCGTTCGTGTCGCTCGAACGCTCAACCTCATCGCCGGGGACGGCAACACTAATGTTTTGCATTTGAATAATTTAGATTATGACCGCTGGAATGAAACGATAAAAAACCGCAATTGGCTGGATACCTACGGAGCAGGCTTGAATCGTTTGGAAAGATTGCAAGACGACCCCAATTCTTACAAAGAATTTAACTTTGATATTCTCATGGCGAATCCGCCTTTTGCCGGCGATATCAAAGAATCTCGCATTATTCACAAGTATGATCTTGGCTACAACGACAAAAACAAGCCAAAATCAAAAGTCGGCAGAGATATTTTGTTTATTGAAAGAAATCTAAACTTTTTAAAGCCCGGCGGAAGAATGGCGATTGTGTTACCGCAAGGCAGGTTTAATAACACCTCGGACAAAAGAATCCGTGAGTATATCGCTGAGAAAGCCAGAATTTTGGCGGTGGTCGGATTGCATGTCAATACTTTTAAACCACATACTGGCACCAAAACCAGTGTGCTTTTTGTGCAAAAGTGGGATGATGAACTTTGCCCGAAAAAGGAAGATTATCCGATTTTCTTTGCGGTATCGGAACAATCCGGCAAGGATAATTCTGGGGAGTATGTGTTTGTAAAAAATGGGAACGGCTTAAGCAAGCTGGATAAAAACGGTCATTTAATCATTGATCATGATTTACACAACCACGGCGGAGAATTGCCCGAAGGCGTGGCGGAAAAGTTTATAGACTGGGCAAAATCTGAGAATTTATCTTTTTGGAAATAAATTTAATAATATGACAAACAGCAGCCACACACCTAAAAATTTACCGGTTCAAAATATAAAATGGGAGTCTTTTGTTCATTTGATAGGCAAGGCCAATGTAGAAATTGGCAGATTTGACGCGCTACTTCAAAACATTCCCAACCCTTCCGTGCTTTTAAGTCCGTTGATTACTAATGAAGCGGTTTTGTCTTCCCGTATTGAGGGAACGCAAGCGACGCTGAAAGAAGTTTTGGAATTTGAAGCCAATCCCCAAAAAGAAACGAAAAAATATGAAGACATTCAAGAAGTCATAAATTATAGAAAAGCGTTAAAGGCTACCATTGATGAAATGGAGAAATTATCGCTTTCAACAAGAGTTATAAAAAAAGCGCACGAGATTTTGCTTCAAGGAGTGCGGGGCGAAAATAAAGACAGGGGAAATTTTAGGCGACAGCAGGTATTTATCGGAAATTCCGGCGCAAACATTGAACAGGCAACCTATGTTCCGCCTTCTGCTGAAAAAATTGCTGATTTAATGTCCAATCTGGAAAAGTATATCCACTCAGAAGAAAGGGATCTGCTTGTGCAGCTAGCCATTATTCACGCGCAATTTGAAATGATTCATCCGTTTATGGACGGCAACGGCAGAGTCGGCAGAATGATAATGCCCTTGTTTTTGTATTTCAAAAAAGCCATTTTCTATCCGTCATTTTATTTGAGCGAATATCTTGAATCGCACAGGGACGAATACTATCAAGCACTACTGGATATTTCAAAAAATGATAATTGGGACGGCTGGATAACTTTTTTTCTGCAAGCGGTTATAGAGCAATCAGAGGAGAATATCGCCAAAGCCAAAAAAATTATGGAACTTTACGAACAGAAAAAGCAAAGAATAACCGAACTTACCAAATCGCAATTTAGCATCAGAATTCTTGACGCGCTTTTTGAGATGCCGATTTTTAAGAGTGGTGATTTTATAAGGATTTCCAAAATACCGCAGGCTAGTGCGATGCGTTATATTAGAATTTTGGAAAAAAACAATGTGGTTTTTTCAGACGGCAAGGAAAGGCATAAAACCTATTTTTTCAATAAATTGTTAAAAATAGTCGCTTAATGTGTAAATATCACATATGATAATTAAAATAATATAATTATCATAAAACACAGAATATGATAATTAAAATAATCATAGTCTAATGTGTTAGACCATGAAAAATAATAGTATCATGAAAGTAAAAATGTAATAATTAAAGAAAGCCACGGTCTGTCTGCGTGCAAGGACGCACAGGCAGGCAAAGAATTGCCCGACGGTGTGGCGGAAAAATTTATCGATTGGGCAAAAGGTGAGGATTTATCTTTTTGGAAATAAATTATGTTTATCAATAAATTACAGATCAAAAATTTTAAATGCTTTCAGGATAAAACCTTTGAAAATTTAGCTACTCCTAACGGTGAAAAAGGCAGTGGACTAAATATTTTGATAGGCGAAAACGGAAATGGAAAAACAACCCTACTGGAAGCTATCAATTATTTAACGCTAAATAGTTTTTCGGTACAAAACAAACTGAATATAAGTGATTTTCAAGATTTTAAGCAAGCTATTGAAGTTATTGCTGATACTGATAAATATGAATGTTCATCTTCTATTGATTATTATAGTAGTTGGCACTTTAAATCGTCTGGAATAGAATTTTTTGCAAAAAGCAGAGACACAAAAGAGAAAAATAAATTATTGTCTGCCCCCTTTCAAGACCATTCGTGGTTTAAAATTGATAACAAATATCTTGACAAAAATGATAATCCTAAAAAAGATGTTGATTCAAGAGACAAACCTTTTTCTAACTCCCGCATTAAAGATGACGGTTTGAATATTTTTTATTTTGATAAAAACAGAAATAGACAAATAACAACGGGAAACTATAAAACCACATTTGAAAAAATACTTGATGATTTAAGTTGGAAGTTTAGAAAAAATTTAAACGAAGAAAACCAACAAAATCTTGTCAACAATATAAACGGAGAATTTTTTAAAAATATTCAAGAAATAGTTGGAAGTAGTGCAGGCACAAAAACAGCGGAAGACTTAAAAAACTTCTTTGAAAATGATGATTATGAAAATCTAAAAATTGATTTACTGCCTTTGTTGCAACCTTTTGAAAATGCCTTTTTTACTATCAGAAAAGACAATGAACTTAAGCAGATTTTGGTAAAAGATTTAGGATCCGGCATTGAAATTATTCTAACCATACTATTGTTAAAAAATATTGCCGGAGCGTCTGACGGAAAAATCATCTATCTGATAGATGAACCGGAATTACATTTACACCCAAAAGCACAAGAAAAATTATTGGAATTGCTTTTAGAAGAAGCAAAAGACAAACAAATTTTTATTTCTACTCATTCTCCCTATATGTTCAAAGGAGCAATCGGGGAAGGTGCAAAGCTCTCAATTTTTAAGAAAAACAATGATGAAATAGAGATTATAGACGCAAGAGATGACGGCTGGGGTATTTTTGGCAGATTTAGCCCGACTTGGGGAGAAATAAACTGGCACGCTTACGATTTGCCGACAGTGGAATTTCATAATGAGCTTTATGGTTATTTAGAAGCGAATAAAAAGGATGAATTTGGTCAATTTTTAGATAATAAGAAAACTAACGATAATAAAAAATGGTTTGATGATAGAAAGCTAAAAGGAAATAAAACAGAACAGGAAAAAGAAGATTTGAAATTTGATGTGGCTTTGCAAACCTATATAAGGCACTCAATCCATCATCCCGAAAATACGCAAAATGATAAATATTCAGATGATGAATTAAAACAATCTACTCAAGAGATGATTTCTTTTATTAAAGATGACTAACTATGCAATACTCAATCATAAATTTTAGTGAATTAGAAAGCTTTGCATTCAGATGGGATGCTGAGTATTACAAGCCTCAATATTTAAGAGAAGACGCATTGATTGCCAAATATGAGAACATTAAAATTGGTGATATAGCTTTTGTGACTGATGGGCAGCATGGATATCATGAAGTTGATGAAGATTCTCCAATAAGGCATTTAACCGCTAAAAATGCTAAAAATTGGTTTGCAGATGATATTGAAGCAGATAGGATTGCAAAGTGGGTAGATGATAAAAATAAAAGATCATCACTGCAAAAAGATGACTTAATTCTTTCGACTAGAGGAACTGTTGGATTTTGCGCCTTAGTTAATGAGAATATTTTACCAGCAAATATTGATCAAGATGTTGCTAGAATTGATTTAGAGAAAAAATCCAGAATCTTGCCAGAATTTTTGCTGGTTTATCTGAATTGTAATCTTGGGCAGGATTGGCTTACTAGAAATAGTTCAGGGATGGTGCAACAAGGGTTATCATTGCAAAAAGTGCGACAAGCTCCAATTCCAATTGTTAAAAGCTCTTTTCAAGAAATGATTGCTGAGATAGTTAAAAATGCTTTTCAACAAATTGAGTCTTCCAAAACACACTACTCCCAAGCCGAACAACTACTCCTTTCCGAACTCGAACTCCCCAGCTGGAGACCGAAACACGAACTGAGTTTTATTAAAAACTTTTCCGACACCCAAGAAGCCGAGCGTTTTGATGCGGAGTATTTTCAACCGAAATACGAAGAAATCATTGAGGCGGTGAAAAAATACAAAGACGGATTTGATGAATTGGGAAATTTGGTGAAAATTAAAAAAAGTATTGAGCCGGGAAGCGAAGCATATCAAGAAAACGGAATTCCGTTTGTCCGCGTGAGCAATCTTTCAAAATTTGAAATAGGTACCAATAATCAGCAGTTTTTAGCAGACGAATTGTACGAGACTTTTAAAAAACATCAACCTAAAAAAGGAGAGGTTTTACTTTCCAAGGACGCAACCCCCGGTATTGCCTATTTTCTCAATGAAGAACCGCAAAAAATGATTATTTCCGGCGGTATTTTAAGATTAAAAGATATTGACCAACGAGTATTGCCCGAATACTTAACGCTTGTTTTAAATTCCGTAGTTGTTCAAAAACAAATCGAGCAGTACGCCGGCGGATCAATTATCAAGCATTGGAGACCGGATCAAGTAAAAACAACCATAATTCCTATTTTAAATGAAGATAACCAAAAGGAAATCAAAGAACTGATTGAAGAATCATTTGCCGACAGGAAATTATCAAAATCCCTCCTTGAAATCGCCAAGCAAGGCGTAGAAATGGCAATAGAAAAAGACGAACAAGAAGCGGAAAAATGGATAAAAAATGAAATAGAAAAGTTGGGAGTAAAAATATAATAAGGTGTTTTGGGCTTCGGGCATTCACCCTTTTTGTCCCCAGTATGAGAGAATCGTCTCGGACTTTTAGTGTAAAGTCTATGGAGGTAGTATGACATTTCACACCCTTGCCCTGTCATTCATCTCAAGTGGAGGCGGTATGATATTTCGTTTTTTGTTCCTGTCGCTCTTCAATTGATGAAAACGACTCATGAGGGATTGTAGCATACCGCCTCCGTGTTTCGGATATGAACATATAGCGGATAGTCGCACGCAAGGGATATGACTCGTATACCGGGAATTCAGCCGTCGCGCAAAGCATATTCTTTAACTCCATTTCACATGCAAACCTGTGAAAAAGCAAAGACGCTCTTTGTAGGCGTCGATGTCCACAAGGACACACATACGGCAGTTGGCCTTTCTCCATTCGGAGAAAAACTGTTTGAGCTCACTGTTGGTAATTATCCTCAAAATTTTGAGGAGTTGGCCGGAAAAGTCAGATTAGTGGCAAAAGTGGCAAACCTTTCACCGCGTATCGGTCTGGAAGATTGCCAGGGTTTTGGTCAAAGACTTACTTCATATCTGAATGAAGCCGGCCATTCCGTAGTTCATGTCGCGCCGATTCTGGTTGACCACAAACGCAAAAAAGCCGCGCATCCGGCGAAAAAACTCGGAATATCGCGCCCAACCTATATTCAACTGGTTTATAAGCCCGGCTCCTCCGCCCCCTGGCAATCCCCCCACAAACCCAAGACTTCGGTCTGCGCGGCCAGCTGGGCTTCGGCATATTCCGCGCCCCTTAATACATCATAGGTATCGTAATATAAAGCGTACCCGTCGCGAATCATCTTCTTGTTGATATCCAGACCGTCAAGCTCCACATAACGGAGCAAACGGTCATATCTGTCCCTGTCGACATTTAAAGCGTCTGCCTTTAGTGCGACTTCTTTCCCCAAAACCAGCCCTTCTATGTAATCCGTCGCTTCCTGCGCATAACAGTCACTGCTGGAAAATTCCGGTGTATCAATTCCCAGCAAACGCACCTTTTCCGTCACCCCGTCCAGATCCACCTCCAAAGTATCACCGTCCACCACACGCGTTACCATAGCCATCTCAAGATCAATAACAAAGCCCGGCTCCGGCGTCACCACAAACTCACTCCTGTACATCATTTCCGAAATCCCCGCCCGCGACATGTTCGCCCCTGGATTCAGGTTTCCGCCCGTCTCTTCCAGAATTCCAAGCTCCTTGACCCGCATCACATAAGGCGTGTACCACTCGCCCAGAGGAACATCGTCATAAGGTTTAACCGTGATAGTGGAAGGATCCGGCAAATCGGCCAGTTCCTTGGCGTTTAAAACCATTTTAATAGCCTCTACCTTGTTTACCGTCTGCTCCGGTTTATAACTGCCGTCGGGATACCCATCCACCCAACCGAAAGCCTTCCCCGCGCACACATAAGCCGCAAACCACTCCGAACCCACATCCGTAAAACAGTCGGATTGAGGAGACTCCAGCTCATCGGCATACGCCAATCCCTCGTTCCCGCTCCCCACCAGAATTTTCAAAAACTCCGCGCGGTTGATTTGCGCGTCCGGTTTAAAAGTCCCATCCGGATAACCGCTCACAATATCATTGTCATAAAGATAACCGATAGCTTCTACATATTGATGATCCACTGGTACGTCCGGAAACGGCGGCTGCACCTCGGCAAAAACCATCCCCGGCATTAACACGGCCAAACAAAGCCCACACAACTTTTTAAACATTTTAAATTTAGTTTAGAAATATTTAACATCTTTTCTATACAATCATACCAATTCCGCTATAATTCAAGTAGAAAAAATGCCAGTCACAGGATACGCATGTACTTTTAGACACATGCATTTACAGTAATTTACAAAACACACAAAGCGACCTTGCCAAGCAAACACAAAAACTATTGGAAGAGCTTTATTCAAAACAATAATAAACTCTATTTCAGCGAATTCACCAAGCATAAATTATTAAGGAGTGCTACTCAAGATAAAAAAGAAAAAGATTCAAAAATTGCTTGTAAAAACGGAACCTAAAACGAATTTTCAAATTAATAAATGAAAACTGCGAACAAAGACGGCGAAAATTTTCGCCGCCAACCATTGACACCCCCTAGGGGTATATACTATTTTGGAATCATACTCAAAAAACATAACTCAGTTAATCATGAAAAAATTTACGCCGCTGTACTTCCTTGCGTCGCTCGGCGCCGGCGGCATAGCCGTAGTGCCCTTTGCCTTCTTCAACTACTCCGTCTCCCACGCCGCCGGCTTAATCACCCAGTCCCAAATGCCGTACGTCGGCGCCTCGCTCTGGCAGTTCTTCCTTTTCCGCGGCGCGGAAATTTCCATGATCCTTTTCACGGCTATCCACATTATTCTGACCGCATTTTTTTTAATCCAACTTCTAATCTGGATTAAAAACAAACGCGCCTTTCACGAATTCATCCAGGACCCTTTAAAAAACTCCGCCATTCTGGCTCCGTTCATTTCAATCACCATGACCATGAACGTTTTTATTGGCCCTGTAAGGTACTTCATCCCCCAAATCGCGGATAACCTGCAATCATTCATGCTTCCGGCCTTAATCGGATGGAGTGTCATCTGGATCGCACTTCTTTGGACCGAAATAAAACTGCTCACAATCTCATTCACCAATGAATTCGACGTCAGCAAAATCCACTTTGGCTGGCTACTGCACCCTTTCGCCCTGGGCATGGTAACGGTAACCGGCACCGGAATCGCCGCCCTGGCAAAAAACCCCGAAATCGCCCACACCGCCGCCTTCATGTCATTAATCAGCGGATCAATGGGACTATTTTTACTCACAGTAAAACTGGTCTCCCTTTTTAAAAGCCACTTTGCCATGCGCGGCCTGCCGGAAAAACAGTTCCTACCAAGCTTCTTAATTGTAGTACCAAACCTCACATTATACGCAATCAGTTTCTTCCGCTTCGGCCACTACCTTGAACAGCATCAAAACGCCGAAATGGGCGCTTACTTTTTAATAGTAACCACAACCTTCTTTGCCTTTGAAATCTGGTACATGCTGTTTGGCCTGAGTCTTTTAAGCGAATACCTTAAAAAAGATTTCTTCAAAGAATTCTATCCCTCACAATGGGGACTCATCTGTCCGCTTGTCGCCTTCGCCGTCCTTGGCAGTTTTGTTTACGCCGCCTTCATTCCAACCCCCTTCCTATACTTCACTATCATCATCACTTTTATAATAACTGTCGTGATGTTCTTTTCACTACTCTATAAACATTTTAAACAAGCATGAAGAACGATCAACAACTTATCAATAACATTATCGGACAATTGAACGGACTCAAAGATATGATGGCCGCCGAAAGAAACTGCTTTGAAGTACTGACTCAAATGAAAGCCGCGAAATCTTCTTTCAACACACTTATGAACAGATTCCTTGAAGCGCAGTTCACCGAATGCATCGACAAGTGCAAAGACAAAGCATCCAAACAAGAAACCTGCCACAAATTCTTCAAAGAACTCACCTGCATCAATTAACAATTTTTTAACCTTATTATTATGACTAAACATTTCACGAATTCAAACTTTCAACGGGATGTAATAGAAGCATCAAAACAAAAACCCGTACTGGTGGATTTCTTCGCCGGATGGTGCGGCCCCTGCATGATGCAGGCACCCATAATAGACAAACTTGCCGAATCAATAGGCGAAAAAGCCGATGTCGGCAAATTGGACACCGAAGAATCCAGCATGACCGCCATGAAATACGGAGTTATGAGCCTCCCCACTCTTCTGGTCTTCAAAAACGGCGAACCCGTGCACAAAATGGTGGGCGTTCAAACTCAACCTGTCTTGGAAGACGTCCTTAACCAACACGCCTAAATATAATCATTTTTCACTTTTTGACCCTACTTAATTAAAGGCGGGTCATTCATTCTATAATAACAATCAATAAAAATATAAAACATACGGCCTTCTCGCTTGACTTTAAATAATGACCCAATATAATACCAAAGCCCTCAAACGCTCTTTATTACGGCGTCACATCGAGGGCTTTCTTAAAACATATTATTAGTTTCACCCCTTTTTAAAATGTCAGAAGACCTCAAAAAATTAAGAAATTTCGGTATTATCGCACACATTGACGCCGGTAAAACCACTACAACGGAACGTGTACTTTTCTACACAGGTATCAACTATAAAATAGGTGAAGTGCATGAAGGCGCCGCGACCATGGACTGGATGGAACAAGAAAGAGAAAGAGGAATCACCATCACCTCGGCCGCCACCACATGTGAATGGAAAGATTGCACCTATAATATTATCGACACTCCCGGACACGTGGACTTTACCGCCGAAGTGGAAAGGTCGCTTAGAGTTCTCGACGGAGGTGTTGTTGTCTTCGACGGTTCACAGGGTGTAGAACCTCAATCCGAAACAGTATGGAGACAGGCCGACAAATACAAAGTTCCACGAATGGGATTTATCAACAAGATGGATAAAATCGGCGCCGACTTTTTTATGAGTCTTAAATCGATTCATGACAGACTTGCCCCCGAAGCCGTCGCAATTCAACTCCCGATCGGAGCCGAAAACGAATTCGGCGGACTAATCGATTTAATTGAAAAAAAAGCCTACACACATGATGGAAAATTCGGTGAAATTATCAAAGAGATCGAAATCCCGGAACACATGAAAGATCAAGTTGAAGAATACAGAAACACTCTTGTGGAAAAAATCGCCGAAACCGATGACAAACTTATTGACAAATACTTAAACGGAGAAGAAATTTCAATCGAAGAACTAAATACCGCGCTTAGAAAAGCGGTCATTAATGTACAACTTTATCCCGTACTTTGCGGAAGCGCTCTCGCCAACAAAGGTATTCAGCAAATGCTCGATGCGGTAAACGTTTACCTCCCTTCACCGCTGGATGTACCTCCTATTACAGGCATCAACCCCGACACAGAACAAGAAGAAGATAGACCGTCGGATGAAAACGCTCCTTTCTCAGCGCTTATCTTTAAAGTGATGTCCGATCCTTTTGTTGGTAAACTTGCCTTTTTCCGCGTTTATTCCGGCAAACTCGACTCGGGAAGTTATGTTTTAAATTCATCAACCGGTAACAAAGAAAGAATCAGCCGTTTACTGCAAATGCACGCCAACTCCAGAAAAGAAATCAAACAACTTAAAGCCGGTGGTATTGCCGCTGTCGTAGGTCTTAAAGAAGCCAGAACAGGTCAAACACTTTGCGACGAAAAACATCCGATCATTCTTGAATCGATCACCTTCCCGGAACCGGTTATCCAGATCGCGATTGAACCAAAGACCAAAGCCGACCAAGAAAAAATGGGTATCGCCCTGCAAAAACTTGCCGAAGAAGATCCGACTTTCCGCGTCCAATCGGATGAAGAAACAAGCCAAACACTTATTTCGGGTATGGGAGAACTTCACCTAGATATCATCGTCGACCGTATGAAACGTGAATTCAAAGTGGAAGCCAACATCGGCCGTCCGCAGGTCGCCTACAGAGAAACCGTTCAAAACGAAGTCAAAGCCGAAGAAAAATACGCCAAACAATCGGGTGGTCGTGGTCAATACGGACATGTACTCATTAAAATCACTCCCAACGAACCGGGCAAAGGTTATGAATTTGTCGACAAAATCGTTGGAGGCAAAATTCCAAAAGAATATATTCCCGCGGTTGACAAAGGTATTCAAGAAGCTATGACCAGGGGTATCGTTGCAGGATACCCGATTGTAGATCTATCGGTCGAACTGTACGACGGATCCTACCACGACGTTGACTCGTCCGAACTTGCGTTTAAAGTCGCCGGATCACTCGCCTTTCAGAAAGGAGCCAAAAACGCCGGCCCCGTACTACTTGAACCGATCATGAAAGTTGAAGTAACCACTCCCGAAGAATTCTTTGGAGACGTCATGGGTAATCTTAATTCAAAAAGAGGTCAGATCTATGAAACAACGGATCGCGGAATGGCCAAAGCTATCCACGCTTATGTACCACTTTCCGAAATGTTCGGATACGCCACCGACCTTCGCTCGATGACACAAGGAAGAGCGGCTTACTCCATGGAATTCGACAAATACGAAAAAGTGCCTAACAACGTGGCCGAAAAAATCATAGCGGAAAGAGCTTAAATCGACTTGAAAAATCTTAAAAAACTCTTGTGCTCAAAAAAAAAATACTATAGTATCACTTAGCATTTCTCCTAACTACCAATAAACAAATCTTTAACCTCTAATAAATATGGCAGACGTATTTGAAAGAAATAAACCGCACGTAAACGTAGGCACAATCGGCCACGTTGACCACGGTAAAACAACATTAACAGCAGCAATTACGCAATATTGTGCTACAAAAGGAGCCGCCAGCGCACGAAAATTTGAAGATATCGACAACGCTCCCGAAGAAAAGGCCAGAGGTATTACCATCGCCACTTCTCATCAAGAATACGAAACAGACAAAAGACACTACGCTCACGTTGATTGTCCGGGACATGCCGACTACGTTAAAAACATGATTACAGGTGCCGCTCAGATGGACGGCGCTATTCTGGTTGTATCCGCCGCGGACGGCCCCATGCCTCAAACTCGCGAACACATCCTTTTGGCTCATCAAGTAAACGTGCCCAATATCGTTGTGTTCCTAAATAAAATGGACATGGCGGATCCTGAAATCGCCGAACTTTCGGAAATGGAAGTGCGTGAACTTCTTACAAAATACGAATTCCCCGGAGACGAAGTTCCGGTTATTAAAGGTTCGGCTCTTAAAGCTCTTGAAAAACCTGATGATCCTGAAGCCACAAAGTGCATTCAGGAGCTTCTTGACGCTTTGGACAGCTACTTCCCCGAACCTCAAAGAGATCTGGACAAACCGTTCCTTATGCCCGTTGAAGATGTATTCTCTATTAAAGGTAGAGGTACCGTCGCGACTGGTAGAGTCGACACGGGTGTGGTTAAAGTAAATGACGAAGTTGAAATCGTCGGTATTAACCCCACAAAAAAAGTTGTGGTAACGGGTGTTGAAATGTTCAAGAAGATGCTCGATCAAGGACAGGCCGGAGACAACGTCGGACTTCTTTTAAGAGGTATTGAAAGAGATGATGTTGTACGCGGGCAAGTATGTTGTAAACCGGGATCCATCAATCCTCATACCAAATTCGAAGGTGAAGTTTACGTACTGAATAAAGAAGAAGGCGGTAGACACACTCCGTTCTTTAAAGGTTACAAACCTCAGTTCTACATCAGGACCACGGACGTAACAGGTTCTGTCGAACTTCCCGAAGGTGTTGAAATGGTTATGCCAGGAGACAACATTGTTATGAAAGTTGAACTGGGTTCACCTATTGCCCTGGAACAAGGTACAAGATTCGCAATCCGTGAAGGTGGCAGAACAGTGGGAGCCGGTGTAGTAGCAAAAATTATCGAATAACCACTTTAAACAGCATGTCAGCAAAGCAGAAAATAAGAATTAAAATTCAGGCTTACGATCATAAAGTGGTTGATGATTCGGCCAGGCTTATTATTGACACGACAGAACGAACAGGCGCTATAGTTGCCGGACCGATTCCCCTGCCAAGCAAAATTGAAAAACATACAATCAACAGATCCACGTTTGTTCACAAACCTTCCAGGGAACAATATGAAATAAGAACACATGTGAGACTGATAGATATAACTGAATCAACAGCAAAGACAGTCGACTCACTGACCAACCTCAGCCTTCCCGCCGGAGTCGACATTGAAATTAAAATGTTGGCACAACAGGCGGCCAAGGCAGCGGCCTAAGCAGGATAAATAAACTTGCAAAGTCGCAAAAAATCTATATGTTATCAGGGAACTGCGGGCCGACGGCAACCCCGTCAAAAGGTCTTCACTTCCAATCCTCTCTGTTGAGAGCGGGATATAACCTCTACATTACTATGACCGGTATTATCGGTAAAAAACTAGGTATGACGAGAGTCATTCAAGACGATGGTCGCGTGATCCCAATCACTGTTGTCCAGTGCGAACCCAATGAGGTTACACAAGTAAAGACAGTTGAAAAAGATGGATATCCGGCGATAGTCCTGGGGCTTTCGAAGTTAAATAAAACTACCAAGAATAAAAAATTCCACTTCCTTAAAGAATTCAGAATCGAAGAGAATACGGAAACCAAAAAAGGAGACTCTGTAAGCATAGACTTCTTTAATGAAGGAGACACTGTGAAAGTAAGCGGAAAATCCAAAGGTAAAGGTTTCCAGGGTGTTATTAAAAGACACAATATGGGTCGCGGTCCTATGTCTCACGGTTCACACCACAAAAGACAGCCGGGAGCCGTAGGTGCTTGTGCCGCTCCGGGCAGAATCCAGAGAGGAAAAAAACTTCCCGGAAGAATGGGACACGACACAGTTACTCTTCCAAGAACTCAGGTGGTATATATAGACCAAAAGAATAATTTAATTGGAATCAAAGGCGCTCTGCCGGGTGGAAACAAAACAGTATTAACTATTACGAAAGTATCTTAACTAAAATGGCTAAAATTGCATTATACAACCAGAACGGTGAACAGAAAGGAGACATAACCGCCTCGGACAAAATCTTTAGCGTAACGTTTCATAAAGATCTGATCCATCAAGCACTGGTGCGTCAGCTGGCGAATGCCAGAGTAGCTTCTATCGCTCACACCAAAACCAAAGCCGAAGTTAAAGGTGGTGGTGCCAAGCCTTTCAGGCAAAAAGGTACAGGCAGGGCCAGACAGGGTTCAATCAGAAATCCCCACTATGTGGGTGGTGGCGTGGCGTTCGGACCAAGAAACGAAAAAAACTTCAAAAAAAACATGCCCAAGAAACAAAGAAGAGTGGCTCTCTTTTCGGCGCTGTCCGCCAAGTTGAAAGACGACCAGATATTTGCTCTTGAAGAATATAAAACCGAAGGACCAAAGACTAAAGCTTTTGTGGAAATGCTTTATAAACTTCCCGTAAACGACGACGTACTTGTCGTTCTTCCGGAAAAAAATGAGGCTCTACAAAAATCCGCAAGAAACGTACCTTTTGCAAAAATCATATTGGTAAACTACCTGAACATCGCCGACCTTCAAAAATACAGACACGTAATGTTTATGAAAGACGCTATCGCAAAACTTGAAAAAACATATTTATCAGAAGAAAAATAATTTTAAATAATGAAAGCACTATACACAGTAAAAAAACCGTTAGTTACAGAAAAAGCCCTCAAAATGGGTGAAAAGATGACTTACACTTTTTACGTCGGTAAAGACGCGACCAAAATTGACGTTAAAACGGCTATGAAAGAACTCTACGGAACAGACGTCGAATCCGTAAGAATACTTAACACATCGGAAAAGAAAAGGTCATACGGAAGAAAAAGTATCGTCAAAAAACCGCAAATGAAAAAAGCATTGGTTACCTTCAAGGGTAAAAAGAAAGTTGATGTAACTAAAATAAGTAAAGAAAAAAGCAAGAAATAAGTAATTAATTAAAATGGCTATAAAGACTTACAAACCAACGACCCCCAGCCGAAGACACATGACAGGCTCCTCATTCAAAGAGCTGACAAAGAGCGGCGAACCCGAAAAAAGCCTGATCAAAAAAACTTCAAAAAAAGCCGGAAGAAATAACCAGGGGAAAATTACCGTCAGACACCAGGGGGGCGGACACAAGAGAAGAATCAGAATTATTGATTTCAGCCAAAGGGACAAAATGAACATCAACGGCAAAGTCACTTCAATTCAATACGACCCGATACGTTCCGCCTACATCATGTTGGTAAACTATGAAGACGGAGACAAGAGATATCACCTGGCTCCGGAAAACATTCAGATTGGTGACACTATTTTAACACAGGAAAAAACAAAAGTTAAAATCGGTAACAGAATGGCTTTAAAATATATCCCTGTAGGTTATGATATTCACAACGTTGAACTGAATTACGGCAGAGGCGGGCAAATTATCCGTTCCGCCGGATCAAAAGGTAAAGTTGCGGCTATAGAAAAAGAGCACGCGCAAGTGGAACTGCCATCCGGAGAAGTAAGACTGATTGACAAAAGATGTTTTGCTACTATAGGTGTTGTAAGTAACATTGAACATGGAAATATAACAATCGGTAAAGCCGGGCGTTCAAGATGGCTTGGAAAAAGGCCTTCCGTAAGAGGTAAAGTTATGAACCCGATCGACCATCCGCACGGTGGTGGTGAAGGTAACCAGCCCATCGGTCTCAAATCTCCAAAAACACCTTGGGGAATGCCGGCCCTTGGATTCAAAACAAGAAAGAAAAAATACAGCGACAAAATGATTGTAAAAAACAGGAGGCTTAAGAAAAAAAAGTAAATTAATCAATAAATAATATGGCTAGAAGTGCTAAAAAAGGACCATTTATAGAAGTTAAACTCGCTAAAAAAGTTAACGTTTTAAATGCTTCCGGACAAAAGAAAATCATTAAAACATGGGCAAGAGACTGCGTAATCGCTCCCGATTTTGTTGGACACACCTTCGCCGTCCACAACGGGAAACAACACATACCTGTCTTTGTAACGGAAAACATGGTCGGACACAGACTTGGTGAATTCTCCCCTACTAGAAAGTTCAAGAGTCACGGTGGAAAACTCGCCAGAGAAACAGCGAAATAATCTTATCTAACGGATCAAAAAAACTATGAAAGCAGTAGTTAAAACAATCAGAATAAGTCCAAAGAAGCTTAACCTTATAGCCGAACTGGTAAGAGACAAAGAAGCGGTTAAAGCGATGGAAATTCTTGCATACACACCCAAGAAGGGAGCAAAAATCCTGCACAAAGCATTAAAAAGTGCGATGGCCAACGCGACCAATAACTTTAAACAAGAAAAAGAAAATCTTGTGATTCAAGAGGTTCTGGTTTCAAAAGCCGGTACTTATAAAAGATGGATGCCCGCTTCAAGAGGAAGAGTTAATCCAATCCTGAAAAGAAATTCTCATCTTACAATAAAAATCGGTATAAAAGATGCCGAAGAAAAGAAACCTGTCAAGAAAGCTCAGTCAAAAAACGCCGAACCAAAAAGAGAAAAAATTCAAGATACCAAAAAAACGGAGGCTGAAAAAAGTGCTCCAAAAGAAATTAAAACCGTAAAAGCTTAATATTTTAATAATAATATGGGACAAAAAGTAAATCCAAACATCTTACGAATAGGTATTATCAGGAGCTGGGACTCTAAATGGTTCGCCACCAAAAAACAGTACGGCAGACTTTTGATTCAAGATATCAAAATCGAAAAAATAATCAGAGAAAAACTGGCCGATGCCGGCGTGTCAAAAATTGAAATTCACAGAACGGCGAACAAAGTTATAGTTTATATTCACAGCGCCAAACCGGGCCTTATTATCGGCCGTCAAGGGGCGGGAATCGAAGCTTTAAAAGAAGATCTGGAAAGAAGATTCAGAGAAGAGTTCAATTTAAGTATTAAAGAGATCAGCAAACCAGCATTAGACGCTTATCTGTTGGCCGATTCTATAGCCAAACAAGTTGAAAAAAGAATTTCTTACAGAAGAGCCGCAAAAATGGCCATAGATAAAGCAATGGAAGCAGGAGCGCAGGGCACGAAAATATTCATCGCCGGTCGTCTTAACGGAGTTGAAATCGCCCGCTCGGAATTCTTTTCAAAAGGAAAAATCCCTCTACATACATTCAGAGCCGACATTGATTACGCTCTTGTACACGCTAAAACCACGTTCGGAACAATCGGCGTAAAAGTATGGATTTATAAAGGAGACATCTTTAAGAAAAAAAATGAAGTTAAAGTTACGCCGGTTCAAGAATAAAAACTTGATAAATAATTATCGATCAGTATAATCAGACAGCTTAAAATTACATATGTTACAGCCAAAAAAATCAAAATATAGAAAATCCCAAAGATTAAGAGGATCGCAAATCGGAGTCGCTACCAGAGGACACAGTGTTACCTTTGGTACCTATGGACTTAAAACCGTTAACGGTGGTGAAGTCAGCTCCAGACAGATCGAAGCCGCCAGACGAGCTATGACAAGACACGTAAAAAGAGGCGGAAAAATCTGGATCAGAATTTTCCCTCACAAACCTATCACCCAAAAAGCTGCGGAAGTACCGATGGGTAGTGGTAAAGGCACTTTGGAAAAATACGTGGCAACGGTTAAAGCCGGAACAATTTTGTTTGAAATGGACGGAGTGCCGGAAGAAATAGCAAGACGCGCTATGTATCTTGCGGCTCAAAAACTGCCTGTTAAATGCAAATTTATTGATTCAAATTTTATCGCCTAGATTATGTTAACTTTACAAGAACTTAGACAACTTACGGACGCCGACCTAACTCACGAACTGGAACAAACTTCAAGAGAACTGAGCAAACTGCAAATGGATCTGCAAAGCGGATACAACAAAGAATCACACAATAAGAAAAAATACCGTGCGTATATTGCCCGAGTCAAAACCGTTCAGAAAGAAAACCTGACAAAACCGGTATCCAAAGAATCGAAAACAAATTAATTAATTAAAAAGATAATATGCGAAGTAAAAAAGGAATAGTAACAAAAGCGAAAATGGATAAAACCCTGGTGGTTACCGTTCACACCTACAAAACGCATCCCAAGTATAAAAAAAAATATCGAACATCCGGCAAATTTTACGCGCATGACGGGGAAAATCAGTACAAAGTGGGAGACGAAGTAACAATCTATGAAACAAGACCACTTTCGAAACTGAAAAAATGGACGGTTGTAAAACCGGAACAAGTATCAAATAAAGAAAACTAAGTCATGATACAGCTAAGATCAATGGTAAATATAGCGGATAACAGCGGAGCCAAGCTCGCGCAGGTAATTAAAGTTCTGGGTGGAACCAGAAGAAGATATGCCGGACTCGGTGACATTGTGGTTCTGACAATCAAACAGGCCGCTCCGCGCGGAGCGGTAAAAACTCACGCCGTGGAAAGAGGTGTCGTTGTAAGAATCAAGAAAGAAACTCCAAGAAAAGACGGCAGTTACATCAGATTTGACGAAAGCGCCGTGGTAATGATCAATAAAGACGGCATGCCCAAAGGAACACGTGTGTTCGGACCAATCGCCAGAGAACTCCGTGAAAAAGGTTATCAAAAAATTATAAGTCTGGCGCCAGAAGTTTTATAAGTAAATAACTATGAAAATTAAAGTTGGAGACAAAGTGGTGGTGATAGCCGGAAAAGACAAAGGAAAAACCGGTAAAATCACAAAAGTCTCAGTAAAACACAACCAGGTAGTAATAGAAAAACTGAACTTACGAACAAAGCATATCAAAAAGACTCAAAACAAAGCTGGTGAAAAAATCAGATACGAAGCTCCCATCAATGTTTCCAACGTCATGATACTGGATCCCAAAGATAACAAGCCCACCAGAATCGGATACAAATTTATAGACAACGGCAAAAAAGAAAGAGTTTCAAAACTTAGCGGAATATCACTGGACAAACTTGCGACTGAAAACGAAACAAAGAAAAAGACAGCCGAAAAAGAAGAAAAAGAACCTGAAAACAAAGAGTCAAAAGCAAAAACAACCAAATCATCTAAGAAAAAGACCATTAAAGCTTAACCATTATGGCCAAAGAATTACTAACATTAAGAGAAAACTTCAACAAAAACATCCGTCCTAAGATGCAGAAAGACCATGGATTCAAAAATTCAATGGCCGTACCGCGACTTCAAAAAGTAAAGATCAACATGGGACTTGGACAGTTTCTGGCGACAAAAAAAGACTACTCTGAAGTTCTGGAAAACATTGCCGCGATCACGGGTCAAGCGCCTATCATCGCCAAAGCCAGAAAATCGATCTCTAATTTTAAAGTGAGAGAAGGCATGCCGGTAGCTGTTGCAGTCACACTGCGCGGTAACAAGATGTATGACTTTGTAAGCAAACTCGTAAACATAACTTTCCCGCGTGTACGTGACTTCAGAGGTATTTCAAAAAGATCTTTCGACGGACATGGAAACTACTCGGTGGGGATTAATGAAAATATAGTTTTTCCGGAAATCAATCCCGACAACGTAGACAAAATCCACGGATTACAGGTAACAATAACAACAACGGCCAAAACCGATGAAATGGGCTACGAACTTCTTAAAGCTCTTGGATTCCCATTCCGTGAAGCCAAAGAAAAGAAATCTTAAATTTAATTTAAATGGCAAAAACATCATTGATTGTAAAAACCGAAAAAAGAAAAAAGGACATTCTAAAGAATCTAGCCGCGGGCAAAAAACCGCATCACCCCACAAAGGTATACAATCGCTGTAAATTATGCGGCAGAAACAGAGGATACATGAGAAAATTCGATATGTGCAGAATCTGCTTCAGAGAACATGCCAGAGAGGGTAAAATCATGGGACTTAGAAAATCTTCCTGGTAAAACACCAAGAAAAATAATCACAAAGAAAAATAACTTATAACTATGTACACAGATCCAATATCAGACCTATTAACAAGAATTAGAAACGGGTATATGAGCCGTAAAAATATTGTAACTATCCCCCACTCCAAAAACAAAACTGCAGTTCTTGAAGTGATGAAGCAAAGAAAATTCATTGATGATTATAAAGAAACCAAAGAGGGAAAATTCACCGAAATACAAATAACGCTTAATCCGACCATTAATGATATAACATTAAAAAAAATCAGCAAACCCGGTCAAAGAATTTACGTTAAATCGATAGGCCTTAAAAAAACCAATGGAGGCCTGGGTATGTCAATCATATCCACTCCCAAGGGCATCATGAGTGTCGAAGAAGCTAAAAGACAAAACTTGGGAGGAGAACTGATCTGTGAAGTATATTAATTATTAAATAACAATTACAAAGTGTCACGCATAGGAAAATTACCAATCAAAATACCAAATGGCATTACAGTTGAAAAACGTGATGGCAATGTAATATTTGTAAAAGGACCCAAGGGTGAAATCAGCTTCCCCGTCCACAAAGATATGACTGTGGAAATCAAAGAAGATCAACTCATCTGCACCCGTCCATCGGACAATCGTGAACATAAAAGTCTTCATGGTCTGACCAGATCGATTCTGGCTAACATGGTTAAAGGTGTTGAAAAAGAATTTGAAAAAAGACTCGAAATTCAGGGTGTTGGTTACAGGGTTAACCTGCAGGGGGCAAAAGCCGTTTTGAACATTGGTTTTTCACACCCCGTTGAATTCGAACCGCCCAAGGGAGTCACTCTGAAAGTGGATGAAGAAAAAAAGAATATTCTAATTGTAAGCGGCGTTAACAAACAAATGGTTGGCGAAGTCGCGGCTAAAATCAGATCATACAGAAAACCGGAACCTTATAAAGGTAAAGGAATAAGATATGAAAATGAACAGGTTGCGCGCAAGGCAGGTAAAGCCGCAACAAAAGATAAAGGCTAATAATTGACTAATAACACATGAAAACAGCAAAAAAATTATTAAACAGGCAAAGAAGAAAGGTCAGAATCCGCGCCATTGTTAAAGGCACGGCTGAAAGACCGAGACTCATAGTCTCAAAGAGCAACTCCAAACATTTTCTCCAACTTGTCGACGATGACAAAGGAGTAACGTTGGTCAGTGTTTCCGACCTGAAAGACACAGGTAAAGCGACCAAAACGGAAACAGCCAAACAACTTGGACAAAAAATTGCCGAACTGGCACAAGCAAAAAAAATCACCAACATCGTATTTGACCGTAACGGATACAAATATCATGGCAGAGTCAAAGCGATCGCGGACAGCGCCCGTGATGGCGGATTAAAATTCTAACTATTAATTAAGCATGAAAAAAGGTAGAGCACCAATCAGAGAACCAAAAGAATTCGAAGAAGAAGTCATTCAAATCGACCGTGTAACCCGTGTGGTAAAAGGTGGTAGAAGACTTAGATTCCGCGCGACTGTAGCCATTGGCAATAAAAAAGGCAAAGTGGGAGTCGGTATCGGTAAATCCACGGAAGTTACCGGAGCCATCCAAAAAGCCATTGCTCAGGCCAAAAAAACTATGATCACAATACCAATGGTTGAAAAAACCATCACCCACAAGGTTAAAGTAAAATATAAGAGTGCAAGGTTGCTTTTAATGCCTGCGTGTCCCGGTACCGGAATCATTGCCGGCGGCCCTTTAAGAAAAATTTTTGAACTGGCAGGCATCAAAGATGTATTGGCAAAATGTCTCGGCAACAACAACCGTATGACAAATAGCCAAGCAACAATCGTTGCTCTTGATCAGCTAAAAGAAATGCCATGGGCTACCAAAAAGAAAGAAGCGGAAAATGCGAAAAAAGCCGGCGAGGCTAAAAAACAAGAAAAAGGCGGCGCTCACAATAACGAAAAAAAAGCTGAATCCAAAAAGCACCAAAAGGAGTAAAAAAACCGAATAAAAAAAGCGATCACCGAAAAGGAAAAGAGCACTAAATAATACTTAAAAATAACTATCAGATAAAATGTCCAAACTGCTAGAACTCAAAAGCAATAAAGGTGCCAGACAAAAATCAAAAAGACTGGGACGTGGCAACTCATCCGGTAAAGGAAACTACGCCGGCCGCGGTATGAACGGACAAAATTCCAGAACCGGCGGCGGAGTAAAACCGGGTTTTGAAGGAGGACAGACGCCCCTATACAGAAAAATGCCCAAACTAAGAGGATTTAAAAACGTTAACCGCATAAACTATCAAGTTGTTAACGTTGGCAATTTAAGTTTATTCGACGACAATGAAGAAATCGACATCATCAAACTTTATGAGAAAAAATTGATCAGCAACAAAGTACAACCGGTCAAACTACTCGGTGACGGTGAAATCACAAAAAAACTGACTGTAAAACTCGACAGCGCTTCCGCTTCGGCCAAAGAAAAAGTTGAAAAAGCAAAGGGCACTGTAGTTGTGCCGAATAATTCAAAATAAAAGTAATATAAAATTTAATGAATTACTTACTTCAAATCTGGAACTCCAAAAATCTTCGCAATAAAATACTTTTCACATTTTTCATAATCATAATATTCAGAGTTCTCGCCCAGATATCAATTCCCGGGGCAAACACCGAATCACTGAAACTCATTTTTGAACAAAATCAGCTACTTGGCATGTTTTCTATGCTGACAGGTGGTAGCGCGGAAAACTTCTCCATCATTCTGATGGGACTTTCCCCTTACATTAACGCTTCCATCATCATGCAGCTTTTGACCGTTATTGTGCCGAATCTCGAATCATTATCCAAAGAAGGCGAACAAGGAAGAAAAAAAATCAATCAATATACAAGGTGGCTTACCGTTCCAATCGCGTTTTTACAATCCTATGGCATGATCGCGATTTTAAACTCACAATCCCCTCTCCCCATTATCGAAGGACTCGGTATCCCGACCGTTATAATCCCGATCATGATTACAGTTACCACGGGTTCCATACTGTTAATGTACATGGGTGAACTGATTACGGAAAAAGGTCTTGGAAACGGTGTTTCGGTTTTGATCTTCGCCGGTATCATTGCCGGAATTCCCGGTGTACTGGGTCAATCATTGGCTTTGACGCAACAACAATCGGAAAGAGTCATACCACTTGTAATTATGATCCTGGTCACGCTAGCTCTAACGGTACTTGTAATATTAGTAACAGAAGGAAGCAGAAACATCCCGATCACTTATGCCGGAAGAGGAGTAAGAGGACGCGGTGTACAATCATCACTTCCCATAAGGATCAACCAGGCCGGAATGATCCCGATCATCTTCGCCGTATCGGTTATAAGTTTTCCCGGACTCTTAAGCAGTTTTTTCCAGAATTCAACCAACACAACTTTACAGGCGATCGGATCGCTTTTCGCGACTTATCTGCATCAGGGTAGCTGGGTATATCTTGTATTTTACTTCCTGCTGGTCGTTGGATTTACATTTTTCTATGTTTCAATCACTTTTAACCCCGAACAAGTAGCTGAAAATATTCAGAAACGCGGCGGATATATCCCCGGAATCAGACCAGGAAAAGAAACTGCCGATTATCTACATAAAGTATCAAACAGATTAAACCTATTCGGAGGTCTCTTCATCGCCTTCATCGCGATCTCTCCGATGGTGCTTGGAATCATATTTACAATCATGGCTCTCGGTTCTGTACCGACCCTGGTAACCGGTGCCGGACTTATCATTATCGTAGGCGTCGTACTCGAACTGTTCAGACAAATCAACGCTCAGCTTGTGATGCACGATTACAACAAACTTTACTAAAAAATCCAGTTAGGATTGTCTGCCATTTAACTACTTAATATAAACCATGGACATCATTCTATTTGGGATACAGGGATCCGGAAAAGGAACTTTAGCCAAAGCCATCGCCGCCAATTACGACATGAATTATTTTGAAACCGGAGGTGAACTTAGAAAACTGGCCAAAGAAGACAGCGACCTTGGTAAAAAAGTAAAATACATAATGGAAACCGGACATCTGGTTTCCAATGATGTAGTCATGGAAATTGTCGAAAATTTCATGAACAAACAATCTGACGGAAAAAGCGTTGTAATTGACGGAATTCCAAGAAACATGGAGCAATCCAAAATGCTTGAAAAACTACTAAACAAACATCACAGAAAATACATTGGTATTTTGGTGGATATTCCCAAAGAAGAAGCGTTAAGAAGACTTACAACCAGAAGAATCTGCGTTAAATGCAAAGAAGTTTACCCTGCTAACTATAAAAACGACAAATGTGAAAAATGCGGCGGTGAACTTAAAACCCGCGACGACGACAATCCCGAGTCAATCAAAACCAGAATCGACGCGTACGAAAAAGAAACCATTCCCGTAATCAATCATTTCAAAGAATCCAATAAATTGATAGTCATGGACGGCACTCCCCCGATTCCGGAAGCCCGGACAAATATGTTTCAAATAATTAGAAATAAAATAACAAAGAGCACATGAAATATTGGCAAGAAAACGGACTCAAAATAAGTATAAAAAATAAAGAGGAACTTGCGGCAATGCGCGAAAGTGGAAAAATACTGGGTGAAATACATCATCAACTGGAAAAATTTATCAAGGAAGGCGTTCAGACAGACGAAATAAATCAGCTCGCGGAAAACTTGATGGAAAAATATAATGTTCTCCCGGCTTTTAAAGGTTACCAGGGATTTCCCGCCGCGGTATGCGCCAATGTCAATGAGCAGGTTGTGCATGGCATCCCCGGATCATATTCACTAAAAAAGGGGGACATTATTAGCGTGGATTGCGGAGTAATTTATAATAAATTCTATTCCGACAGTACCATTACCGTGAGTATTGGAAAAATCAATCAGGAAGCTCAGACCTTAATAAACACGACGGAAAAAGCTTTAAAAAAAGCTATTGAAACCGCCGGCCCCGGTGTCAGAGTTGGTACCATCAGCTCGGTCATTCAAAAAATCGTTGAAAAAAAAGGATTTTCGGTAATATACGATTTAACCGGCCACGGTATAGGATTAAATCTGCATGAAGATCCCACCGTCCCTAATTTCAGAGATTCCGATGCGGGACCGATTCTCCAACCCGGCATGACAATTGCGATTGAACCTATTATAAGTGCGGGAAGCCCAGAAATAAAATTACTGAGAAACGGGTGGACTTATGTTACATTGGACAGGTCACTTTCCGTGCAAGTGGAACACACCGTTGCGATTACCGAAAAAGGCACTGAAATACTTACGAAAAGACCCGTCTGAAAATTGCAAAAAAGTGTTGCATTAAGGTATTACATAATGTAGAATCCATACGCTATTTGTAAAAAAATCCCTTTAAAAAGGGCTAAAAAAGCTAAAAAAGCCATATGGGTAAAGAGGTCATTGAAGTACAAGGCGTTGTAATGGAAACGCTGCCGAATACGATGTTTCGTGTAAAGCTGTTGGAAGAAAACTACCAAAATCACGAAATCATGGCTCACATATCCGGCAAAATGCGCATTCACCATATTCGCATACTGCCAGGCGATAAAGTAACCATTGAACTAACACCATACGACCTCACCAAAGGCAGAATCATTTTCAGACATAAAGACAACAAAGGATCCAAAACCTTGACCCAAGAGGAAGAACAAAAGCCGAAAGAAGAGAAAGTTGGAAATGATACAGAAGAAACAACTAAAGATTAAATCTTTTACCATGAAAGTTAGATCATCCGTCAAAAAATTGTGTGAAAAATGCCAAATAATCCGCCGCAAGGGGGTGGTAAGAGTTATTTGCAAAACCAAAAAGCATAAACAGAGACAAGGTTAATTTATCTTTTAATATTACAGAGAATGGCACGTATAGCAGGGGTAAACCTCCCAAAAGAAAAAAGAATTGAAGTCGGACTTACAAGTATATACGGAATAGGACGAAGCCAAAGCAGACAAATTCTAAAAGAAGCCGCAATAGATATGAATACCAAGGTTAATGACCTTACAGAAGATCAGCTTGACATTTTAAGAGAAAAAATTGAAAAAATGAATGTGGAGGGTGATGCCAGAAGAAAAGTACAGATGGATATCAAAAGACTACAAGAAACGGGAACATACAGAGGATTCAGGCACAGAAGAGGACTACCTGTAAGAGGACAAGGCACCAAAAAAAACGCACGGACCAGAAAAGGTAAGAAAAAAACTGTAGCGAATAAGAAAATAGCAACCAAGTAATAAACTATTACACTCAATATCAAATAGTATTAATTAAACATGGCCGAAGACAAAGCACCTGAAACCATAAAAGAAGAAACTTCAGTTCCAGCTAAAGAAGCTAAAAAAACTGAAGCCAAAGACACCAAAAAAGCAGCCGCCGCGCCAGCGAAAAAAACCGGAAAGAAAAAACCGAAAAGAAGAATCGTTCCGGAAGGAAAAGCATATATTCAAGCCGGATTTAACAACACCATCATCACAATCACGGACCAAAACGGTGAAGTTTTATGTCAAAGCAGTGCCGGAGCAAACGGATTTAAAGGACCTAAAAAAGCTACTCCCTACGCCGCCCAAACATCCGCTGAAAAGGTTGCCGAAAAAGCCAAAGTTTACGGCGTGGAAAAAGTTGAAGTTTATATTAAGGGGGCCGGGAATGGCAGAGAACAGGCGATGAGAGGACTTTTAAGCGGAGGAATAACTATTGATAAAATTACCGACAGAACCGCTGTTCCGCATAACGGCTGTCGCCCTAAAAAAACTAGACGTGCATAATTAATCTTAATATGTCAAAGTATATTGGACCAAAATATAGGCTGTGCAGAAGAGAAGGTATTAATCTTTTCGGGAATGAAAAATTTAATCTTAAAAAGAAAAACTACGCTCCGGGAATTCACGGTCCCAAGGGCAATTTTGCCAAACCTTCTGAATACGCAAGACAGCTGAGAGAAAAACAAAAACTGAAAAGGATGTTTGGAGTGACAGAAAGACAACTCTTGAATTACTACAAAAAAGCGACTTCAAAAAAAGAAATCACCGGTAACTCTCTTTTAAAAGAACTGGAAACAAGACTGGACAACGTAATTTTCAAAGCAGGATTCGCAAAATCAAGACCACAAGCAAGGCAAATGGTCAGCCATGGTCTTTTCAAAGTAAACGGTACAAGAGTAACGGTACCTTCCTTTCAGGTTAAAGTGGGTGACAAATTTGAAGTTCTGGACAGAAGAAGATCCTCCCCTCTTTTCAAAGACCTGACAAAACAAAAATTCAGCCCCGCCAAATGGCTGAAATCAGATTACGCCAAACTGTACGGTGAAATAATGAAAGAACTTGAACCGGAAGATTTGGAAAAAGCAATACATATGAACTTGGTAGTAGAGTTCTACTCCAAGTAAAAAGCACGGCTCTTTTAAGCCCTTAGATAATCCATAACCCATTCCACGAATGCATCAGATTCAAGCCGAAATCGGCATTCCGAAGATTAAAACTGAAAGAATCAACGACGACCACGCGATTTTTACCGTAAGCCCATTACCCCCGGGCTACGGCACTACGCTTGGCAATAGTTTCAGAAGAATTCTTCTATCTTCACTGCCGGGGGCATGCGTATCCGGAGTAAAAATCGACGGTGTCAATCACGAATATTCCACTATCAAAGGTATCAAAGACAGCATTTTGGACATCACACTTAATCTTAAAATGCTCAAGTTCAAAAAAAATAACAGTGAACCTTCCGTTTGCACTTTAAGCGCCAACAAAGAGGGCGAAGTTTTAGCAAAAAACATCAAATGCCCAAGTGAAGTGGAAATATTAAACCCAGACCAATACATTACAACACTTGAAAAAGGAGCCAAGCTTAACATAGAGCTTAGAATAGAGAAAGGTGTTGGTTACATTCCGGCAACTATCAGACAAAAAGATGATACAGATCCCAACATCATCAGTCTTGATTCAGTATTCACTCCAGTTAAAAAAGTAAGATATGAAGTCGAATCTACCCGCGTAGGCCAAATGACCAATCTGGACAAACTCGCTCTTGAAATTGTGACAGACTCATCCATTTCGCCCGAAAACGCTCTTAAATTCGCCTCAAACATCCTACAATCTTACTTTAATCTCTTCAACCAGGAAAACGCGATAGTTGAAGAAAACTTTATGAGCGATTTTAAGAAAATTCAGGAAAAAGAAATGGAGGAAGAAAAAGCAAAACCCAACCAAGAATCTTACACACCCATTGAAATATTGGGCTTTTCACCTAGAACACTTAACGCCCTTATCAATGGCGGCATCGGCTCAGTTGAACAATTATCAAAATGTACCGAAAGCAAGTTGACTAATCTTCGCGGTTTTGGTAAAAAAGCCCTCGCGGAAGTAAGAGAAGCTCTTCAAAAAAGAGACATGACCCTATCCGAAGAATAATTAAACAACCATGAGACACAAAGTAAAAAAACCCATTCTTAATAAACCCAAAGGGCAACGCAAACTACTTCTGAATAATCTTGCCACGTCTCTGATCATCCATGAAAAGATCAAAACAACGGAAGCCCGAGCTAAAGCGTTAAGACCACTAATAGACAAGCTGATCGCTTCTGCCAAAAAGCCTAATAAGGTCATTGCCGTAAGAGAAGTTAACGCCGTACTGCAAAATGAACTGAGCGCCAAAAAGCTAATCAATGAGGTAGTAAAAAAATATGATAATAAAAACAGCGGATACACCAGAATAATCAAATTGGGAGTAAGAGCTGGAGACGCCGCGCCATTAGTACAAATTGAACTGACTTAACATGAATACATTTTCACCGAAACATAAAGAAGTAGAAAGACAGTGGCATTTGATTGACGTCAAAGGCAAAACACTGGGTAAAGCAGCGACAACCATTGCAAACGTTTTGAGAGGAAAAAATAAACCAATATTTTCACCGCATGTTGACTGCGGAGATTATGTTGTAGTTATTAACGCCGCGCACGTGCATCTTACAGGCAACAAACTTAACAAAAAAAAATACGGCTGGCATACCAGATACCCGAGCGGTTTAAGGACGGTACGCGTAGAAGAACTCCTTGAAAAAAATCCCATTAAGGTACTTGAAAAAGCCGTCGCCGGAATGATTCCAAGAAACAAACTAAAAAAAGACATTTTAAAAAAGATGAAAATATACGCTGAAGCCGAACATAAAAACGAGGCTCAAAAACCACAATCTCTAGAAATTTAGTAATTAATTAACCCATGCCAACAAAGGAAACAACAATCAAGAAAAAGAATCAACAATATTTTTACGCTTCAGGTAAGAGAAAAACCTCTGTAGCAAGAGTAAGACTTTATCCCAACGGCAAAGGAAACATTACAGTGAACGAAAAACCAGCTGATCAATATTTTAGTCTGTTGGCTTCAATGGGATCAGTAAAATACCCGCTAAAACTTACCGGTCTTACCAAAAAATTTGACATCAGCGTCAAAGTCATCGGCGGCGGTTTAAGCGCCCAGGCCGAAGCGGTAAGACACGGAATTTCCAAAGCACTGCTGGAATTCGATAATGAACTCAGAACCACACTTAAGAAAGCCGGACTGTTAACCAGAGACGCTAGAATCAAAGAAAGAAAGAAACCAGGCTTAAAAAGAGCTAGAAGAGCTCCTCAGTTCAGCAAACGTTAAATGCGGACCACTCAACGTCTCTGCATTGCTATTCATGGTGATACACCAAAACAGTGGCGTTATCAAACGCAGATGGTACAGATGCCACGCCCTGATCGTCATTAAAGTGACGTACATAGCATCCATTATTATTGTTAATTTCAATAACACTTTCCAAATAACGTAAAGCCTGATCGGGATCATCCATTTTCGTTGCCAAAATAAAATTTTCATCCATTAAAGTCTCTCCCCCATCCGAAAGAAAATACAAATAATCACCTTTCTTTGCTTTGATCTTTGCATATTCCACCTGATCAAGCTCTATTCCCCCAAAAATATCCGCCTCTTTTCTAGCTCCATAAAGCGATGTTAAAACCATGGCTTTTAACTGTAAAAATTTCCTATGGGTTAAAGCTTCTCTCTCAGAAATATCGCCATCTTCAATCATTCTCTCCAGCTCCGTATGAAGAGGACTTTTGATTACTTCAAAACCAATTTTACCGTCCTGGTTAACTTCTTTCCTTACCAATACCCAACGCGCGTCCCCCGTGTGAGCAAGATAAACTGTATCCCCATGAAATTCGGCCGCAACAAATACAGCATCTGCGCAATATTTGCCGGGAATTTTTTCAATAAACGTATTCTGCACTTTACAAGCCAAATGGGCGTGATAAATCGCGTCAGTTAAAGATTGCTCACTGTTAGCGATCCAACGTACGGCCATCGCCGAAGTATGCTGACTGTTTACGCCACTACCAATTCCATCCGCCACAACCACGCGTCCTTTCATATAATTAACGCCATAACTATCTTCATTCAGCTGTGAATACTTCTTGATACCATCTCCACCAAGCTGCCTAACAGTAAATCCTCTCAAAGGTCTGCCTCCATTAATCTTACCACTAAAATAACCATCTTTGCCTACATCAACAAAATCATTACATTTAGAGGAAAACATATCACAAAAATAGATGCTGTCCGCTCTCATCTGAAATTCATTGTTATAAATCCTGAACTGAATTTTTTTACCATGCACTCCCGGAAAAGAAATAAAATCACCTCCCAAAGAAGTAGAATCAATCGTATACGTTTCATCCGTATTATAATCACGTAACAAATAACCGTTTTGCACGTTGGGCAATTTATACAAAACCGCCACCGGATCAGTAACATCACCCTGATGAATATACATTGATTGATCCTGCCTCACGGTAACAATCTGCCACTCCTGCTTTAATACCAGTTGCCTATCCACCTTTGTGGCAATGTCGCTTTCCTCCAGTGGTTCAAGAATAGTTACAAGCTCAATCGAAGTCCCCGCCGAACTATTTAAATCCCTTATTTTTAAACTCCCGTCATTCTCAATCCTCAATCTGCATTGTTTATCGGCCACCGCAGTTTGCGGATTACCGTGCTGATCCATATAAAAACCCGGAAAACAGCTACTGCCAACGGTAAAAAAGAAAGGAGGGTCATGCGCTTCCGGTACAGGGATTAATACCTCGTAACCATTTGGCACAGTGTACGTATAAGTTAAATCATTAATACTTACAAATTCATTATTTTTTAGCTTGTTACCAGCCTTATTCAAAGTAATCGATCCCAAATAAACATTATCATCGGCATACAAATACACAACTCTGCCTTCCATATTTTCTTTTTCGATTCTTATCGAATCGTCCACCGGAACGTCAATTTTCTCCCCGTCGACAATATCTTCAACATGAAGAGTATCGTAATCATTACCATCAATACTGTTAACCATACAAAAAAATTATAAGGCATAATTATATACAAGAACACAAAAAAAGCAAGCTGACTATATTAACCAATTAAAAATGGCGAACCGCATGTATTATGCTAATATTAAACAAATTTAAACCAAAACTCATGAGATTCGACATACTTACAATTTTTCCGGACATTTTTGATTCCTATTTTAAAGAAAGCATAATTAAACGAGCGATTCAGGAAAAAAAAATCAAAATATACGTGCACGATATAAGAAAATTCAGCAAAGACAGACATCAAAAAGTGGATGACATGCCTTACGGTGGCGGTCCGGGAATGGTCATGACGCCCCAACCCATTTACGACTGTATTGAACACGTTAAAAAATCCAACAAAGGACCGATAATTTACATGAGCCCACGCGGAGAAATATTAACGCAAAGAAGAGCCGAAAAAATGGCTAAAAAATATTCAAAAAAAGGGATTATACTGCTTACCGGCCGTTATGAAGGAATTGACCAAAGAATAATCGATTTATGCGTGGACCGGGAACTGTCGATTGGTAAATATGTACTTACAGGTGGCGAACTGCCGGCTATGGTTACAGTTGACGTGCTTAGCAGATTGCTCCCCGGAGTATTGGGCACCGATGAATCTTCCAATGAAGAAAGTTTTTCCAAAAGCTTAAAAGGTAAAAAAGAATACCCTCATTATACAAGGCCTCCTGTCTTTAAGGGCGTAAAAGTACCGGATGTTTTAATCAGCGGACACCATAACAATATCAACAAATGGCGCAAGGATAACTTGGTATAACAATAAAAAAGTGTTATTATATTAAGATTGATTAATCCCTGTTCATGCTTTCCCTAAAAGAAAAAAAAACACTATTCAAAAAAAATAATACTTCGAAAAAAGGATTAACCCAAAAAAAAGTAGAAAAACGTCTTACCGAAAACGGAAAAAACGAGATCAAAGCCAAAAAAAAGAAGTCCTTGATTGTAATGTTTTTTGAAGAGTTCACAGATTTAATGGTAATCATACTTATAATAGCCTCCGGACTTGCCTATGCCGCCGGAGAAATTACCGACGCGTCAATAATTTTCTTTATAGTTGTACTAAATGCAGTCATAGGATTTGTACAAAAATTTAAAGCTGAAAAAGCTATTGAAGCCCTAAAAAAAATGGTCGCGCCGCACGCCCGCGTCATCAGAAACGGCTCAGAAACACTTATAGACGCAAAATTCGTCGTACCCGGAGACATTCTGGTACTCAACGAAGGAGACAGCGTTACAGCGGACGCAATACTTTTCGAATCAAATGAACTAGAAGCCATGGAAGCGGCGCTCACCGGTGAATCTACCCCGGTCAGAAAACTGCTCCATGATATTGAAGAAACCAAAGGTACGGAAGCGCAAAAAGAAAACATGATTTTCATGGGAACCAACATAACCCACGGCACTGGCAAAGCCATAGTCGTAAGCACGGGAATGAACACCCAAATGGGAAACATCGCAAAATTAACTTCTGAAACAAAAAAAGGAAAAAGTCCGCTCGAAAAAGAACTTTACAGAATCGGAATGTTTGTGGGGCAAATCGCGCTGGCGATTTCAGCCATACTACTTTTAATAGGAATATTTATTCAAGGTAAAGCCTTCATTGATACCTTACTATTCGCCACTTCGGTAGCGGTCGCCGCCGTGCCGGAAGGCTTGCCCGCCACAATTACCATCGCGCTGGCGATCGGTGTACAAAAACTGGCCAAAAAAAACGCCATAGTAAAACAACTCTCCTCGGTGGAAACCCTTGGATCCACCACGGTTATTTGCAGTGACAAAACCGGCACACTCACAAAAAACGAAATGACTGTCAAAGAAATTTACTTTGACAATCATGACACCGCCGTACACGGCGTGGGATACGCTCCCATCGGCTATATAAACATCCAAAAAAACGGCAAACATCTAATATCGATCGGACAAGAAAAATCCCCTTATGATGACTATGAAATAACAAAAAAAACACTAAAGTTTGTCCAGAAGCAATACAAAAATTTATACGATTCCTTAAAACTGTTCATGGCCGCCGCGGCACTTTGCAACAACGCGAGTCTAAATAAAAAAGACGGCAAATGGTCCATTCTTGGCGACCCAACTGAAGGCGCGCTTTTAACCATGGTAGCAAAAAGCGGATTCAAATTAGAAGATTTTCAAAAACAATACAAAAAAATACATGAAATCAGTTTCGACTCGACCAGAAAAAGAATGACCATAATCGTACAAAATCAAAAAGGAAAATATTACGCGTTCACCAAAGGGGCTCCGAATAGCATACTAAATATCTGTGATCACTACATGCATGATAGCGTCAATAAAAAAATGACGCGTAAAATCAGAAAAAAATACCATGACCAAAACAGCGCAATGGCCAAACGTGCACTGCGCGACCTTGGTTTTTCATATAGAGAATTAACCGAAAAAGAAGTTGAAACCGCTAAAAAATACGAAACATTTAAATCCGAAGACATTGAAAAAGGCATGATTTTCCTTGGCCTTGCGGGAATGATCGACCCGCCACGTTCAGAAGTTAAAAACGCCGTTCAAATTGCTCACAAAGCCAATATAAGAATCTACGTAATCACCGGTGACCACGGTCTGACAGCGCAAGCGATAACCAAACAGCTGGGCATCATAGACAAAAAACGTAAACATGAAATCATTACCGGAGAACAGCTTAACAAATTAAGTGATAAAAAACTTAAATCAATGCTTGCGAACAAAAAACTGGATATCATTTTTGCCCGCGTCAGCCCCGAACATAAACTCAGAATAGTAAAACAGCTAAAAAAACTGAATGAAGTCGTATCCGTAACCGGAGACGGTGTTAACGACGCACCAGCACTGAAAAAAGCCGATATTGGAATAGCAATGGGTATTACCGGAACGGATGTAAGTAAAGAAGCCTCTAACATGGTTCTAGCCGACGACAGCTTTTCCACTATCGTAACGGCAATCAAGGAAGGACGTACCATCTACGACAACTTAAAAAAATTCGTTTTCTTCATTTTTTCATGCAATATAGGTGAATTGATCACCGTTTTTGCGGCTATAATACTAAGCATGCCCGCACCGCTTACGGCAATTCTGATCCTAAGCATTGATCTTGGCACCGATGTATTACCGGCGGTGGCGCTTGGAATAGACCCGTCGGAACCCGGTATCATGGAAAAAAAGCCGCGCGATCCCAAAGAAAAAATTATGAATAAGCCGTTTGTTCTACGTTACCTCTATCTTGGAACCATTATCGGTGCCATAGTTATGTCCGTATATATCTGGACACTATATCGATACGGCTGGACTTGGGGGGATACACTGGACGAAGAAAATTTAACCTACCTTAAAGGGGCGACAATGGCATTTGCCACCCTGGTAATAATTCAAATGGTAAACGTTTTTAACGCCCGCAGTGAAACCAACTCAATCTTCAAATTGGGATTCTTTTCAAATTTATGGTTAATAGGAGCCATTCTGATTTCCATAATTATAACCATAATGATAGCGGAAATACCTCTTCTCCAAAATTATATGGGAACTACCGGACTCAATCTTATGGATTGGAGTATTATCATCGGATCATCCATGCTGGTACTGATAATCGAAGAAACGCGTAAATACTTCGTTCGCACAACCGCGAAATAAAAAGACTGCTGACTGATAGATTTGGAGATGCTATTTTAATAACATGCTTAGTCATATTAAAAACAAATTGGAACAAGAAAATCGGATCACACTCAAAGCAAAAATTATCCCAAAAAGCTCAAAAAACGAAATAACCGAAACAGCTTCCGATCATATAAAAATTAAAGTAACCGCGATACCCAAAAACAATAAAGCCAATGAAGCGGTTATAAAGCTTTTAAGTAAAAAACTTCATATATCCAAAAACAAGATTCAAATAACCAAAGGAAAAAGAAGCTCAAATAAAACAATCATACTTAATAAATAACGACACTAAAACAAATTATTCCACTGAAAATCGATTACCGACAAACCGCTGAATTAATGATAACGTCAGAAATAAAACAGTAAACATGACCTACCACAATAAAACAGAATTACTTCAGCTCTTAAAAAAAGAACATATTTTCGCCAAAGAACAGTTCAGCCAAAACTTTCTTCTAAACCGCGAAATCATAAAAAAAATCATTAAAACCGCTGATCTTGATAAAAAAGAATTCGTAGTGGAAGTAGGTCCCGGACTTGGAATTCTGACAGAACAATTATTAAAAAATGCCGGCCATGTAAAGTCAATAGAACTGGATGAAACCCTCTATCCTTATCTGGAAAAAACTTTCGGCGATAATAAAAATTTTGAACTGGAAAAAGGAAACGCTCTGAAAGCGCGACTGCCTAAATCCAATTACAAACTTGTAGCAAATATTCCTTACCACATCACATCACCACTGCTAAATCATTACCTTAATCCGCGCCATCCGGAAGAAAAAAAACCGGAATTAATTGTTTTACTGGTACAAAAAGAAGTGGCGGAAAAAATATGCGCCGGCCGGGGGGAACACGGCATTTTAAGCTTAAACGTACAAATATTCGGAGAGCCTAAACTTATTACAAAAGTATCAAGGTACGACTTTTTCCCCGCTCCAAAAGTGGATTCCTCCATATTAAAGATCGAGACTTATCAAAAACCGCTCATAAAAGACTTAAAACTGTTTAAACAGCTAACATCTGTTTGCTTTCATCAAAAACGCAAAACACTCTTCAACACTTTACAAAATTTCACACCCGGCCTGGGAGGATCAAAAGAGCGAAAAAACAAACCCGATAAACGCGCCAAAACCCAACAAATACTTACAAACGCGGGTATAGACGGGCAAGCGCGCCCCCAAACACTATCTATCATGCAGTGGCAAAAATTGATTAATGAAATCAACTTTTGCTCTGTTTCAAAAAACACAACCTAAGCTATATTCAATTTTTCCGCCACAAAATCGATATCCTTGTCTCCCCTGCCGGAAAGATTTACTAGAATAGATTTTCCACTATTTATTTTCGACGCCAACTTCATTGCGTAAGCAACAGCATGAGCACTTTCAAGAGCGGGAATTATACCTTCCAAACGCGACAGCTCCATAAAGGTTTCTAAACAGTCGGCATCCGAAGCCGTAACATAATTTACCCGCTTAATATCCTTTAAATAACTGTGCTGTGGCCCTATACCCGGATAATCCAAACCCGAAGCGATTGAATAAACAGGCACGGGTTGTCCGTTTTCATCTTGCAATAAATAAGTGTGCATACCGTGCAGGTCACCCGGTTTCCCCAAAGTTAAAGTTGCGGCATGATCACCGGAATTTAATCCCTTACCGCTGGGTTCAACTCCATAAATACTTATCGATTCATTTTCAAGAAAAGCCGAAAACAGACCGATCGCGTTACTCCCACCACCCACGCAGGCCACCAGATTATCCGGAGCAGACCCCGTTAATTCACGAAATTGATACTTAGCCTCTTCACCAACAATTCTCTGCATGTCCCGAACTATCATTGGAAAAGGATGCGGCCCCACTACCGATCCTATTCCGAAAAAAGTACTTTGAGAATCCTTAACAAATTCATTAAAAGCGCTATCAACCGCGTCTTTTAAAGAACGCATGCCCGTTTTTACAGAAACAACTTTGGCTCCCAGCATTTTCATACGAACCACGTTCGGTTGCTGTTTAAGCATGTCTACTTCCCCCATATGAATTTCGCAGGGAATACCCACAAGCGCGGCGGCCGTTGCCAACGCCACGCCGTGCTGACCGGCGCCCGTCTCCGCTAAAAGCTTCTTCTTACCCATTCGCTTAGCGATCAACGCCTCCGCAATAGTATGGTTAATTTTGTGGGCGCCGGTATGATTCAAATCCTCACGCTTCAAATAAATCTTCGCTCCAGTCTCTCCACCATACTTCTCACTCAATTTCTCCGCAAAATAAATCGGGCTGGGTCTGCCCACAAAATGCTTTCTATAATACATCAACTCATCCAAAAAATCCCGATCATCCTTAATGGACATATAAAAATCACTTATATCATCAAAAATCGGTTTCAAAAAAGGAGGCAAAATCTGTCCGCCATAAAATCCAAAATAACCTTCTTTGTTTGGATTGATATCAAATTTTTTCATAATAAAAATAAATAAGTAAATAAAAAAACCGCCATTCGGCGGTCTCAAAAAAACAATTCCACTTAAGACCGCCAACTCTTAAAATCGCGCCAAACCTGCATATCAAACTTACCGGCCTTAATTTCGGCCGAGCCTCTTGTAACCGTAGCGATCCCCACCTCCAAAAAATCCGCGATTTCCCTTTGCGTATAACCGCTCTTCAACATTTCCACAATTTTAATCCGACCCGCGATCGAACTCTTTTCAGCATCCGTCAAAATACCGTTAAGAAAAGCCACCATTCCAGATTTTTTCTTTATTCTGACCAAATACTCACTAATTTTTTCCAAATCATTCATACAGTTATACTAACACACTAGTACGTAAATACTAACACATTCCTAAAATAAAAATCAACCCTCTATCATTAACGGATTTAACCACATTTCCCTAATCTCGGCATTTTTCAAATAAGATAATGACCTATACATGGAAGGATTCATTTTTTTAAAACCGGCTTCAAGTACCTGCCCTACGTCTCCATGAGCCACCAAAAAAATATTCTTACCTCTGTAAGATCTCTCAATCATCCTTATGAGCCTCGTCGAACGCATCATAACCTCTGCCACAGATTCAACTCCACCCATTTTCTGCCTATAATCAATATTATCAGATTCCCAAATTTTTTTATAAGCACTTATCTCTTTCATATCATAGTCCCCAAAAAACCTTTCCCTTAATGACTTTACCGGCTTCGGACGATTCACTTCAGCAACATCCGCTAAAATCTCCGCGGTTTCCATCGCTCTCTTAAAGTCGGAAGAAAGTACAACAGCATTATACTTCGTTATTTTATCCATCTTCAATTTTTGATTCGCCACCATTTTACCCACAATATCAGCCAATCTTTCCCTATGCTCGTTCAACCCCTTTATAAATTCCCGCGCGGACTCATCAATTTGCTGCTTACCTTTGGCCGTCAAACCGTAACCGATAGTCCCGATACTCGGATCGCTCACAACAAGTCCGCGCTCGTTAGCCGTACTCTCACCATGTCTAATTACAAAATATCGATTCTCAAATTCCCTAAAATCATAAAGCCCGTTCTCAGATACATAAAAAGGTTCACGCAAATAATCAATCACGTCGATTATCTTAAGCTCCGTCTCCTCTTCCAGCTCTCTTACTTTTGACTCACCGCTTCGATTTTTCACCTTCGCCGGATTTATTTCAATCACGTCCGCGACATTCAACTCCATTTCCGCGGAAATTTCATCCCACTCCCCATCAACACTTTCAGGTCTGATTGATTCCATAAAAAAATACTTTTAGGAAAGAAAGTTTATTCAAAAACACAACAGAATCAATACAGTTCAGCTTGACGTAAACATCTGTATATAATTACACCGAATTCAAATCCTTGTTCATATCGTCAGTCGCCTTGCGCGCCGCCTCCGCGTAATCTTTTTCCGTAAACACATCCGAATTTTCCCAGGCAAAAATAATTCCACGTGAAGAGTTAACCACCGCTCCCAAACCATCTTCGTTAAAACAACACTTCACGTCGGCCGCCGTTCCACCTTGCGCGCCGTAACCCGGAACCAGAAAAATATTATTGGGCATAAATTTACGAAGCTCAGCCGACTGTTTGGGATAAGTGGCTCCAACAACCGCCCCCGCAAAACTATAGCCGCTGTCACCCATATCATCAGCCCCCCACGATTCCAGATACTGCGCCATAATTTCATACACCATTAAATCATCATTTTTCATCTGTAAATCCTGCAAATCAACGGAAGAAGGATTGGAAGTCTTAACCAAAATAAAAACTCCCTTACCGTGAATCCGTGCCTGCTCCAAAAACGGCTTAATACCATCCCAGCCCAAATAAGGCACAACCGTCACCGCGTCCGCGTCAAAAGAAAAAACATCTTTCCCAAACAAATTCACTTTACCCAAAAAAGCCTTGGCATAAGCGCCTGCCGTAGACCCTATATCCCCTCTTTTAATATCAGCGATAGTCAAAAGCCCTTTATCCCTGGCATACCACAATGTCTCTTCAAACGCGCGCACCCCCTCATGCCCATACTGTTCATAAAACGCGATCTGCGGTTTCACCACCGGAACCAAATCATGAACCGCGTCAATAACCCCTTTATTAAACTCTATAATCGACTCCGCCGCCGCCGTCAAAGCGTTCTTATATTTCTTAAAATATTTCTCTTTAATATATTCCGGCACCTGCTCAAGTTTCGGATCCAACCCCACGCACACCACAGATTTTTTCTTTTGAATATGCTCGTTAAGCCTATCCGCAAAATGAAAAGGTTTCTGAATATCTTCATCCCGCACCTGCCTCGACTCCCGATCTTCTCTCTGCTCTTTTTCTCTGTCGGTTTCTTTCTGTTGATTATCAACCATTTGAATTTGTTAAAAGCCTACCTAAGAGTAGTTTAGGCTCCCAAAATTGTCAAAAAATATCAAACCCATCGTAAATTCGCTCAACTCTATAATCAACCAAACAAATAAGCCAATTTATCATAGCTCAATTCATCAAAACCACTCACCACCAAATCAGCTTCGCTCAAATCCTGTCTGCCCGGCACCGCGTTATATCCCACACTTTTCATCCCCGCGGAATTAGCCGCTTTAATCCCAAGCCGTGCATCTTCTATAACAACACTCTCAGCCGGTTCAACCCCCAGCCTCTTCGCCGCTTGCAAAAACACTTCCGGATCAGGTTTACCTTTAACCACATCTTTCGCCGTAACCCGCACCTTAAAAATTCCCTCCAAATCAAGTTTTTGAATTATCAAAGATGATCTTTCAAACGAAGCGGAAGTGGCCAAAGCCACTTTTATACCTTCATTCAATATAGACTCCAAAAAAGATCTAAAACCGGGATTAGATTCAAACTCATTAGAAGCAAAAAAATCATAAGAAGCTTTCCGAAAATTTGCCACTAGCTCATTTACAGGCTGCTTCAGCCCGTACAATTCCTTTACACCTGCCCAAAACTCATCAGCCGTCCTACCGACAAAAACCAAATGATCCCCTCCCTTAACATCTACACCAAGCTCTTTAAATATCTCTTTTTCCACATTATAAATCATCCTGTCGCTATCCAGCACAACCCCGTCCATATCAAAAATTACAGCTTTTAACATTTCAATTGATTAAATTATAACTAAACCCCGTACTGCACCCGATAAGTTTTTATCTGCTCCATTTTTTCATCATCAATATAAATCGTTCCATCAATCGGTTTATTATACAAAACCTCAATTATTTCATCCAAATTCACAATTGAATAAACATCAATCCCGTAAGTATCTTTCATTTCTTGGGCGGCGCTTTTATCCCCGCTTCCCTTTTCCATTCGATCCGCCGCTATCAAAATCCCTTTAATTTCGGGATTTCCCAGCCCTTTCATCATTTCCAGCGTCTCTTTAACCGCCGTACCCGCGGTCATAACATCATCGACTATAACAACTTTAGAATCCAAAGTAATTTGCGCCCCTATAATATTTCCTCTTTCACCATGATCTTTGGCCTCTTTTCTGTTATAGCTGTACCCAACATCTTTTCCAAAATTCTTAAAAAGTTGAGCTGTCGTCGCCACGCATAAAGGAATACCTTTATATGCCGGGCCAAAAACCGTATCAAAATCCTGCACATTTTCATTCAATGCCGCCGCATAATACCTGCCCAGTTCAATAATCTGACTTCCCTTATAAAAAAACCCCATATTCAAAAAATACGGACACTGTCTTCCGCTTTTCAAAGTAAAATCACCAAACTTAAGCGCCCGCGATTTAACAAGAAAAGTAATAAACTCCTCCTTATATTCCTGCATAATAATTAATTATTAATATACAAAATAACAATCAAGTATTCATTAAAACTCATGAATTTTACCCTGCGCGTCCCTGTGGTATTTCCCGAACTCATCTATTTTCAAAGCCTCGACACCCGGAATACATGGCCCTTCACTACACATTCTCTTTCCGCTCGAATCCACGCAACATTGACCGCAGACACCAAATCCGCATTTCATATACCTTTCAACAGAAACCTGCGAATCAATCTCCGCTTCCGCGCACTTTTCAGCCACCGACTTCATCATAAGTTCCGGACCACACGCGTACACACAATCAAGCGGAGCAAAATCCACCTCTTCCCTTTTACAGGTACTCCCGTCACAAATAACTTTAAACTTTTTACCTTTCTTTGCATCTTCAATCAACTGATCCAAAATCACCACATTAAAACCCTTCACACCTTCCGATCCATCATCAGTTGCAACATGCAATTCCACATTATCCAGCTCCTTAATCCTTTCCGTATAGAGCAAATGATCCTTACTCCTAGCACCTATAACAAATTCAACACTGCATCCATCTCCAACCGCCTTCCTGGTTAAAAAATAAAGCGGCGCCGCTCCGTAACCACCCGCCATCATCACCAAATGCTGATTTTTTTCCCATTTAAAACCATGCCCATACGGACCCCTCACACCAACCAAATCACCTTCTTTAAGCTGATGCATAGCTTGACTGAAAGGCCCCACCGCGAAAATACTTACCCAAAACTCTTTACTATCACAATAAGCAACGCTCATCGGTTTTTCATCAACTTCCGGCAACCATAAATTAACAAACTGTCCCGGCTTGGCCCTAAGGTCATGCTTAAAAACAAAAGTTTTCACATTTTCAGTTTCCTGAATAACCTTTTTTATAGGTATAGATATTGGTAAATCAAACATTTTTCTGAATAAATAAATTATATAAATATTTAACTATCACTTATTTACAGCCAAACCACGCAACTCTTCAATATAATTAATTTCTCTTTCCTCCAGCCATGACCTCATCTCATTGGCGATCAGTCCGAAGCACTTAACGTCTCTATAATAAACAGCCGTTCCCACCCCCACCAAAGTCGCGCCCGCCATAATCATTTCAATCGCGTCCTCACCCGTAGTCACTCCGCCGGTTCCGATAATCGGAACATCAGGCAAAGCTTTATGAACATCATACACACATTTGATTGCAATCGGTTTAATTGCCGGACCCGAAACTCCGCCCACTTTATTGGCAAGAATCGGTTTTCTCATATCCAGATCAATAGCCATTCCCGGCCCCACCGTATTGATCAAAGTCAAACCGTCCGCGCCCGCGTCCACCGCCGACTTTGCTATCTCCACGATATTTTCAACGTTCGGACTCAATTTAACAACAACCGGCTTTATGGTTTTCATCTTAACAAGAGCCGTAACCTTGGAAGCATCCGCGCGTGAACAGGCAAAAGGTTTACCAAACTCACTTTCAACATTGGGACACGAAATATTCACCTCTATAATATCCGGATCAAGTTCCGAAACCTGCTCCGCCACCTCGCCAAAATCATCAACGCGGCCCGCCACGATATTCGCTATCAAAGGCGCCGGTTTATCTTTTAAATAATTACCAAGCTCAACTTTTGCTTTGCCTATTCCCGCGTCCGGCAAACCCACCGCATTAAGCATATAATGTTCATTAGCAATTATCACCGGATTCTTATGCCCTTTATGCTCTTCCACCCAAATCGATTTTGAAGTAACACCCCCTGCTCCGTTTTCAACAACATATTTCAAACTTGCACCTGTAACCCCAAGTACACCCGAAGCCACCACCAAAGGATTTTCAAACTCAACCCCCAAAAATCGCGTCTTTAATCTCATATTTTTTAATAATAGTGATACGCATCCTCTAATATTAAATCACGGCTCCCGCTAAGAGACAAACTCAAGTTTTTAATCAGAGAATATAGTTGCCTTAAAAAAAACACAGACCTATACATTATAGACAATAAAATAATGCCAGATTCATTCCGCCACTATACTGAAGAACAAGAAATATCCAATGCCAAAGCGCAAAAAAATCACCGGAATCAAATAAATTCCTTCAAAACATCAACGGATTTGGCCAGTTTATTTTGTTCTTCTTCATTCAAAGGCACTTTAATCACATCAGAAACACCATCACTGTCTAAAACACACGGCACACTTAAACAAACATCACTGTGCCCATAATAATCATTCAACATAACAGATAAAGGCACCACCAACTTCGCGTGATCCTGAATCGCACGCATAATTTCGGTAATCACCATTCCGATCGAATAACACGTATAGCCCAAATCATTAATAATTCTATACGCCGCCTCTTTTGTATCCATATAGCACTGCTCCGCCACTTTACGAGTGAATCCTTCAAAATCAAACAAACTCTTACCGGCCACATTGGACGAACTGTAAACGGGAAAAGAACTGTCCCCGTGTTCACCCAAAATATAAGCTTCAACGCTTTTCGGACTTAGACACAATCTTTCCGAAATATGAAACTGGAACCTGGCTGTATCAAGCATAGTCCCTGAGCCAAACACCCTGTTTTCGGGAAATCCCGAAAGTTTCAAAGCCTCATAAGTTAAAACATCAACCGGATTGGCTATAATCAACAAAATACTATCCGGCGCGATTCTGGAAACAGCCGGAATTATATCCTTAAAAATAGCTTTATTCTTTTTTACCAGATCAAGCCTTGTTTCACCCTCCATCTGCCTAGCACCCGCGGTAATAATAATCAAAGTGGAATCTTCACATTCCGCGTAATCATCGGACGCGGTAATTCTCATATAATCCGTAAAAGGTAATGAATGAACAAAGTCCAATTTCAATCCGTCCGCCTTTTGTCTGTACCTATCAATCAAAACCATATCCGTGGGGGCACCGTCAATCAACATCGAATAAGCCGCGGTCGCACCCACGCTACCGCAACCTATTACGGAAACCTTAAATTTAGTTTTAAACGCCGACTCTATTTTACAAGCTTTTGTCATAATTTTTTAATTATTCTGTAAGGGAACCGCACATCTCTTCTGTCATATCATTAATGTTCGCCTGAACAATAGCGTCATTTTCGTATTTCAGCGTTAAAAGATCCATCTCTTCTTCCGTGTATCCATTCGCTTCGAAAATCTCAATCACACCCGGTTTTAATTCTTCGTCCGTCATATCCTCCTGATTCTCAACGATATAACATATCGATTCAGCCATTGTGCTGGCATAATTAACTCTTTCAACCTGCCAAAGCGCAACTCTAAAAAGCATTTCCGCCACTTCTTTTCTGGTAAACTCGTCAGCCGGATGATAATACAAATTACCATCCTCATCCTGTGTTACATGCCAGCCGTCAACAAACTCCTTCACAATCGCGAATCTGGCGTATCCTCCATACCAAGCCTCCATATCCAGATCAACAGGAGTAGTAATTGATAATTCAGCGTCAGTTGGTTCCGGCCATTGATCAGCCGGGACCATAGTGTTTAAAATAATTTTAATAGCTTCAACTCTGTTAACATAATTGCCGGGTTTAAAATTACCATCCGGATAACCGTCTATCCATCCCCGCTCCTTGGCATAACAAATATAAGAAGCAAACCATTCATTATCAACATCCGGAAAACAGCCGTTATAAGCTGTTGTAGGCTCAAAATCGGAATCCATCAACACTACCATTTTCATAAGTTCCGCCCTATTAACCGGATTGTCAGGCTTAAAAGTACCATCGGAATATCCCTCCACTGTACCTTCATCACTCATCCAGGCGATTGATAAAAAATTAGGATGATCCTGCGACACGTCCGGAAAAAACTGTGTGCCTCCAAGCTCCTCTTCAAGAACGTCACGCGTATTCATTGCCTGACCGGATAACGGCATCATTAAAATAAGACACAATAAAGATATAAATCTTTTCATATTTTTTGATTTTAGATAATTTACGGAAAATATACACTAATATTTATTCATAATCCAACTCACGTCCCTTTTTATCGCCAAACCTGTCCCGCCACTCATACATTTTTTCTCCATTTACAAATGTCATTACCGGCCATCCCGTCAGCTCCCAGCTGCTAAACGGAGACCATCCGCACTTGCTAAACAAGTAATCCTTCTCAACCGTGGCAATTTTTTTCAAATCGACAACAGTAAGATCCGCGTCCACACCCTTTTCAATCACCCCCTTATTTTTAATACCGAAAATACGAGCCGGATTATAAGAAGTCAGTTCTACCAGTTTTTCCAAACTAATTTTCCCTTCATTAACGACATTTAAAAGCAAAGGCAACATTGTCTGCACACCCGGCACACCGGACGGAACCTCTTTATAATCCTTCTTTTTCTCTTCCAACGTATGCGGAGCGTGATCCGTGGCAATCACATTCACCAGACCGTCTTTAATCCCCTGCCAAAGCGCCACCTGATCAACAGGCTCGCGCACGGGTGGATTCACTTTTATAAAATTACCGAATCTTTCATAATCCATCGTGTTCAAAAACAGATGATGCGGTGTAACCTCCACGCTCACATCTTCATTCATAAATTTCTTAATTTCCATAAGCTCCCGCTCCGTGGAAACATGACAAAGATGAAGTTTATTCTGATATTTCTTGAGCAAATGCAAAGCGTCTCTCACCGCTTCATATGAGCACTCGGGATTTCTGATCATCGAATGAACCTTTGGATGGGTCTGACCTTTATGTTTAGCGGTCTCTTCCAAAACACACAGCTCACTTTCGGCATGCACCGCCACAATCTTCTCCGTATTTTCCAACAGCTTTTCCAAATAAATCTTGGACCCCAGTAGCAAGTCGCCGGTAGAACTGCCAAGATAAGCTTTCACCCCGGCCGCGGACTTAATTTTACCGATGAAAGAAACATTATCGTCCGTCGCCCCCACAAAAAGTCCGTAATTAACCAACGCCTCCTTTTTCACAATCTCTCTTTTACGATCAAGCGCTTCTTCATCAATCACCGGCGGATCATTATTGGGCATATCCAGTACAGTCGTAACGCCCCCCGCCAAAGCGGCTTTTGAACCGGTAGTCCAGTCCTCCTTATATTCCTGACCCGGAGTGCGAAAATGAACGTGGACATCAATAAGTCCAGGTAACAGATGCTTCCCTTCAAGATCAATCACCTCGTCAAAAGCTCCTTCGTCCGGCAAAGCGGCGCCCTCCTCGTAAACCTCGGCGATTTTATCTCCATCTATAACCAAAGCACCTTTCATGGAACCATTATGCCGCACTATCTCCGCATTTTTTAAAAGTTTGGATGGCATATACAATTTGTTAAGAACACTTACCTAAACAATTTAACTGTATGCCGATTTGCAACAACTTTCAAGAGAAGGGCACCTACATATGAGTGCCCGGCCATTGATCCGCTCTAATAAGTTATTCTAACTTGACTCATCTTTGCCGTAAATCTTCTCCAGATTCTTAACCAGATCCCCAATCGTACTGTCATTCAAGATATAATTATCCGCATTAGCTATGGGCCCGCCTTTTTCCAGATTTTCAATTTCGGCATAATCGCGGGCGTTGGATTCTTCTTCGGTTAAGGGTCGATGCTTTCTATTAGCCAGTCTTTCATGCCGCGCCGCTCTTGGCGAAACAACCGCCAAAACCTCCAGCTGATCTGCAAATTTATCTTTCAAAACCTTATACTCGCTCCAGCTGTAAAGACCATCAACAATAACATTCCCGTGCATCAACGCCGCCTCTATTTTTGGAATGTTCAAAATCGCGTACGCCGCCATACCATATTCTTTACGCAAACTCTCCCTTACCAATTTTTCATTTTCTTCATTCAATTCAAGATCCCTTCTTTCAATTTCCTCCATTGTAACGCCTCCAAAATAGATAGAAGCGTAACCCCTGACTTCAAAATAATCCGACACCACCGATTTACCCGTTCCGGGCATCCCTACAAGTGCAATAATTTTATGATTCATAATTTTATATTAAATTCTACGAAAATCTTGCCATAAATAAACTTATAAAGTAAACTCCAACCCCTTTAAATCAAAATCATGGAAACTTTAAACTCAAACGAATACCCCGTATTATTAAGTCTTGAAGAATTAAAAAGAGATTTCCTGCCGATGCTTCAAGAGTGGAAAGACAATTACATGGATGATTACCCCGATCATACTCTTCAGCCCGGAGACAAAAATCACCACAAATTCAAATGCCGGACCGACTGGTTCAATGCATTAGAAAAAACATTAAGATTATGTGTGCCCCATATGGGCGATCCATTATATATGGAAGTTGTAAACTATATTGAAAACGAATTCACGCAAATAGACTGGAATGCCATGCGTACTAAACAAGAAATTGACAGGGCCAACGAAATACTTCACGAAGTAACCGACTGGTTGGAACGACAATAATTGGCCGAATATTTTTCCGTATCCTCAATCATATCGTTTTTCGCCCACTGATCGGCCCATTCTTCCACGCTAAACTCAACAATCTCACCGTTCTCATCATTCACAATCATCCTATCAATCCCAGCGTTCAAAATCATTTTCTTACAAATAAAGCAGGGATAAGCCTCTAACAATTGATCCGCACCGTCCCAGACCCTTCTGCCAAAAAGATACATCGTGCCACCAAGCAGACTCACACCCGCACGCGCCGCGTTAATAATCGCGTTCTGCTCTGCATGCACGCTCCTGCACATCTCATACTGCGTCCCCGACTTCACCCCCAGCTTACGGCGCAAACAATTGCCAATCTCATAACAATCCTTCGTCCCGCGCGGCGCCCCGTTATACCCGGTGGAAATAATCTGATCATCTTTCACAATAATACAACCAAAATGCGCGCTCATGCAGGTAGCGCGCTTGGAAACCTCTTCCGCAATGTTCAAATAATACCGATTCTTAGAAACCCTTTTTGCCTCTTTCATATTGATAGATTAATTTCTGCCACAAATTAGCACAAAAAAAGCTGACGGCAAGAAAATGTATTTCTCGATTCCAAATTCTGTGAAATACTTTTATCGGACACAACTGGAAATAAAAGGGTTCCACCTCGTGTGAGTGAAAAAGTATTTCACAGAATTAAAGAACTAAATAACTTAAACCATGAAAAAACTAAAAGTAGGCTGGTTTTCTTTCAGTTGCTGCGAAGACAACACCATCATGTTTACCGAACTCTTGAACGACAATTGGGAAACCTGGAAAAACCTGGTTGAATTCAAGCACGCCCGCGTCCTGCAAAGTAAAAACAAAATGAAAGACATAGACGTGGCGTTTGTGGAAGGAGCAATCGCCAACGTCAAAAACCGCAAAGAACTGGAAGAAATCCGCGCCGTCTCCAAAAAAGTTGTTGCCGTGGGCTCCTGCGCCTGCACCGGCGTGCCATCCGACCACAGAAACAAATTTGATGACGAAACAAAAGCCTCCATTCAATATTTATTGGACCGTTATGGCTATGAAAAAGAAGTCCTGCCCATAGACAAAGTTGTCCAAGTGGACGACAAAGTGCCCGGATGCCCAATGGTAGAAGCCACCTTCCTGGCCGTCTTAAACAAATACCTGGTGGAGTTTGAAATAGTGGAAAAACCCAAAGAGTAAATTTCAAACCTATTTTATAATATTCACCGAAGGACGAAAACCGTAACCATCATCCTGATCATCAGGATCGTACCAGTCCAGGTAGATCCGACAAATGTGCTGCGCCCAGCCCGCAAACAGCACACTACGCAACACAATATTATAATTTTCTGTCAAATATGTTCCCGCCCATACGCTATTCTCATAATCCATTAAAACGGGTTTTTCGTTCTCCAATAGAGAGGTTAACTGCATCCACAGGTATTGTTCGGGTGTCTGGCCTTTTTCGTGATTGTATTTGGTAAGATTTTCCATCTTTTCTTTATCCTGCATCGCGGCATGAAATTGTTGAAGTTCCGGTATTTCCGTTTGACCCTTTATACAGCTCCCCTTCCTATCTATTCTTTTTCTACCTCCGATTACATCCTTTTTTTCATCCGCTTCAAGCGGTATTACCGGCATATCCTCCACAAAGCAAATCTGCCAAGCTCCGTTTATTTTGATGGCGTCCTCTTTTTTTAGACCCCCATGGTTTTTCTCATCATATTGCTTGGGATAATAAACAAGCTTTTTTTCTTCCCACTCTCTCATGACCCATACGGGATAATCATTATCCTCCCTGTTAAACTCCACCTTCTCCCCGCCCGCGCCAAAAATGCCGGTCGTTTGGTCCAGCTCCCTCACCTTGTCTTTAAACTTGCCCGCCATCGTTTTTAAATCATAGCCAAACGGCACAATCAGCATTTTGGTAAAGCCCTGCGCACTCTTTTCTTTGATGACTTCCAGGTTTTCCGGCTTGCGCAAAGTTTTCTGAACTTCTTGCCACTTAGGCATGGGAAATTTTTTACCACCCCGTTCAATCACCGGATTTGATGTCCCCTTAGCTAATTCTTTTCGTCCAAACAACCCCGACTTCCACGCCACCTCCACCTGCGATTCGTACTGTTCTTTCAGCTTCAGATGTTTTAACTCCGGCGCGACATTCGCATCTTTCATCTCCCGCAACTTGCCAATTTCACTGTCCGGCCCCTTTAAAATATCGCGCATTTGGTAAAAAAGTACCCTGCACTCACTAAAATCCCGCTTAATAAGCTCCTCCGCGTACACGCGCGCGAACACTTCCTTCAGCTCTTTCAGCTGATTCAACTCCTCCCGCAGTTTTTTGCAATCAAGTTTGTAGGACATAAATTTTTCAAATACAGTTTCCACTAATTATACCACAAAACACAGCTTAAAATCTACTTCCATGCCATTCCCCCACGTCATTAACATTTAATTACCGTCAAAGCTGTGAGATACTTTCACAGAAAACAATTTCATCAAAAACCACCCCACTATGCACAGAGACTTAGACATTTCCATTCACAACGTCAGCAAAATAGAAGGCCACACCGATTTGGAGGTAATAGTCCAAAACGGCATCGTCAAAGACTGCAAACTAAAAATCACCGAAAACCAGAGATTTTTTGAACAAGCCATTCGCGGTAAAAATTACCTTCAGCTTCCCCAGATGGTCAGCCGCATTTGCGGAACCTGCTCCGTGGCACATTTAACCTGCGCCATAGAAGCGGTGGAAAAATCTCTCGGCTACAAACCATCCGAACAAACCGTAAATTTAAGAAAACTCCTCACCTACGGACTGATGATCCGCGACCACGCGCTTCATTTATATCTATTCGCCCTGCCCGATTTATTCAACAAAGATTCCCTACTGGAATTCGACGAAAAAGACGAACTGCAAAACCAACTCATCCACGACGCATTTGATCTAAAACGAGCCGGCAACAACCTTTCCACAAAAACCGGAGGCAGAGCCGTACACGCGCACTTTTCCACCGTGGGAGGCTTCTTAAAAATCCCCACCGAACAGGAAATCACCGACCTGATAAAAGAACTGAAAGAAGTCCGCCCCAAAATGGATTTATGCCTGAAAACTTTTGCCGAATGCCCTTTCAAATTTGAAAGAAACACACATTTTGTCTCGCTTACCAACGACGACTTTGATTTCATAGAAGGAATAGTCTGCAGTACCAAAGGGTTATGCATCCCCGAACACAAACTCGGCGAACACTTTCAAGAAATTTTAATCCCCCATTCACAGGCCAAAGGCTACCGAATCGCCGACAAGGACTATATGGTAGGATCGCTGGCGCGCGTAAATCAAAACATGAAGAATCTGCACCCAAACACCCAAAAAACCGCCGCCGAATATATTAAGCTGTTCCCCTCCAACAACATTTTCCGCAACAACCTGGCTCAAGCGATAGAAATTCTGCATTCCATAGACGCATCCATAGAAATTCTGGAAAACTTTAAATTCGCTCCCGCCCCGCCCGACAAACTGGAACCCAAAGACGCCGAAGGAATCGGTGTGATAGAAGCACCCCGCGGCACCCTGTACTACAAAGTGGAGGTTGAAAAAACCGGCAACATCAAATCGGGCAACATCATCGTTCCCACCGCCCAAAACCAGATCAATCTGGAAAACGACATCGCCAAACTAGTCCAGGACAACATCCAAATGGACAAAGACGCGCTCACCTTTGAAATAGAAAAACTCATCCGCGCCTACGACCCCTGCATGTCCTGCGCCACCCACTTTTTAAAACTCAATATTCACCAGGTGAATTAATTCACCTAGTGAAAGGTGCCTTTATCCTCCATCCAACCCCTTATAAAAGCCAAAAAAATACATTCAAAAAGTGTATTAAACCTGCACAACAGTTTTTAACAAAAAACATGCTAAACAAAAACAATATACAACCATCCATAAACCATTTCACTCGGTAAGAAAATTCACCAGGTGAGAGACAATTGTTTTTTCGTTTCCCTCCTGCGGCACACCGAATATCTTTATCTTCGGCAACTTTCCCAGCTTCTTCATCATCTTTAAATGAAAAGCCAAATCGGCATCATGCAAAGAAAAATGCGGAGCATTCTCAAATCCATCCACATCCTCAATCACTTTCACTCCCGAAATCCCCACAACCGTATCAATAATAAAAAGCGGATCATCATCAGGAAAATTCTCTGTAGGATCAAAATCCAAAAAATTAATTTCAGGAAAAGCCGCTTTTAAATCTTTCAAAATTCTAAAAGGCATACTATCATCATTAACGAGCGGGTTACCGCAAATATAAACATTTTTCACCATAAACTTAGTTATAAACTCATCATGAATACCGAAATCAATAATACAACAAAAGGAATATTACTGGTACTTTCAACAGCTCTTATCAGCGGAGTAGCAATTTTCGCCAACTCATATTTCATCACAAAAATTGACCCGAACAGCCTTACACTATTCAAAAACTCACTTACCGCATTCGCCCTTTTTTCAATAATTTTTATCGGTGCCAGATACTCCAAAAACAAAAACTTCAATCAATTAAAAACTCTTAACAAAAAGAAATGGGGAACGCTAACAATAATCGGTTTAATCGGTGGATCAATCCCCTTCCTACTCTTTTTCCAGGGACTGGCCATGATCCAAGGCAGTGCCGGCGCGTTGATTCATAAAACCATGTTCATTTTCGTGGCTATTTTTGCAACACTTTTCCTAAAAGAAAAACTCGACAAATTCATTTTCCCACTGGCTCTAATATTATTTATCGGCAACTTTCTCCTGATAAGCGGCGATTTAGGATCAATCGGCGCCGGCCATTTAATGATACTTGCCGCCACTCTTTTATGGGCCGCAGAAAACACATACTCAAAACATCTCTTGAAAAACTTACAAGGAACCACAGTAGCTTTCGGCAGAATGTTTTTTGGATCCATTTTCATTTTGGGATACATGGCGGCCACCACAAATCTAAACCAGTCATTAACTCTAAACGGATCCCAGGCAATCCAAGTGGGAATAGCCACTCTCTTTTTATTAGGTTACGTACTCACATGGTATAACGGACTAAAACTCATACCCGCCACTTTGGCAACATCGATTTTACTTATCGGAGCGCCGATTACATCAATTCTAAATTGGATATTTTTAAATCAAAACTTAACCGTTTACCAAATCAGTGGCGCTTTTATAATTTTAGCAGGAGTAAGCGCCTGGATCACATTGGAAAAAATCAAATCAAACAAAAAACGACTATGCATTAAAAGCCTTAATGCAAAAATTTAAATTACATAACCAAATTTCCCTTATCTATAATTGTAAATATGAAAAAATTAAATAAATTTGCTCCTTATGGCCTCGGATTACTATTAGCAATAATTGTGGTCTCTTTAACTTATTGGAATATGACCCAATCGGGTAATAATGGACAAACAAATAATCACGTTAATAATGAAACAGATGATATTAAGGAATATATCAGTGCGTTAAATGCGGAAAATAAAAATAGCGTGGAATTGCTAGATTCTGCTGTGTCGGATGGATCTTTAGATGAAGAAACCGCCTTTGTTTATAAAATCTATTCAGTATTTGGAGACCAACGCCTACCCGAAAAATATAAAAGCTTAACTCCCCACCGCGAAGGCACACCTTTAATAAGAGAAATGAATAAGCGATGGGATTCATTTAGTAAAGAAACAAAAACGCTTTTAGAACCTTACCGCAAACGTCCTGATGAAGAAGGTAGTTGGATATGGCAACGTTTTGATGAAATTGAAAATAAAAATGAGACAAGCTGGGTAATCCAAAAAGCCCATGCTACCCGTGCGTCCTCTTATACGGATTACCTTGTCGATATGGATGGCAAAGTGAAAATTTGGTACCCCACTGTATCCGGTAAAATGAATAATATATATGCACCGGGAAAAACAGAAGTGGACTCCGCAACCGGAAAAAAAATGGCCGAAAAAATCCAACGATTCCTGGATGAAGACGGGATCATTCCGGAATACGAAGACTTGCTCAATAAAAAACTAATGAGCGACGGAAACCGCGGAGGGGACGGAAAATACGATATTTACGTGGCCCCATGTGGCAGTGATTTAGGATTAACATACGGCGAAGGTTCTACACCTACGACCAGCTATATCATCATGAATTACGCCATCGGACTTAACAAAGACAACGTCCTTAAAACAACGCTGGCCCATGAATTATTCCACGCTTTCCAATACGTTTATGACTACGATGACACGCGCGACAACTGGTGGAGTGAAGCCACGGCCGTCTGGGCGGAAGATTACATCTACCCCACGATAAATTCGGAACATGGTTGGTTATCTCGTTTTATTCCACACCCCAACACTCAAGCAGACAAAGAAACACCCCCTTCTGCGCATCATTACGGAGCTTATATCTTACCTTACTTTATTACCTTAAATTTTGATGATGATTTTATGCGTAAATCATGGGAAGCCTGTGAGCAAAAAAAGTGTATTGACGGAATCGATGAAAACATTGATGGAGGATTCAAAAAGCAGTGGAAGGAATTTACTCTCTTTAATTACAATAAAGATCCGGCTAACCTTTACATCGACGCAGGCCCTTTCCCGCCAATCTCTTCTTTGCAAAGCTCAAAAGCGGAAGACATCTTTATCATGTTTGATGGAGAAATAGATGTAGATATAGATAAAATAGCGCCCCTGGCGGCAGATCTTGCTCAAGTACATAACTCCCTGGAAAAAAATACTGAAGTCAAAAGACTAACTTTTAAAGATTTAAAAAAATTCAGTGATAAAGCTGATGAATCTGGTATTAAAGCGGTTATTTATTACAAAAACGGGAAAAAACAAATTGAAGATTGGTCGGAACTTGATAAACGCAGTTTTTGTGTCGCCAGTCCGGAAGAAAATTTTGATCGCATCGTACTTATTTTCAGTAACGGTAATAAAGAAAATCCCATCAAATCGACAACAGTAAAGGTGGAAACCAAGAACAACTGTTTCTACATCGACGAAGAGGCTAATCGAACCGCAGTCCTCCATTTTCCGTATGCCGATGGAGGAGCTATGAACGTGGTTGATATCAATACGACAATCGATACAGTGGCGCGCGGTGAAACTGTGAAAAAAGCTAGCGACGAAGTACAATACGCTTACCAGACAGATTGGCGTGTAAAATATGAATTTGAACAAGTAAAGGATGCTTTCAGCTTTAGTTGTCAGGGTAGCTCAGTTGATTACGAATCAGGATGGACCACGCGTGCCGCCGGCTACCTAACTTTCAGTCTGGATCCTAATAGTGAAGGTTATAAAGACAACACTTTTCCAATTGATATGCATTACGGCGAAATTCATCCCAATGGCCCATATGAAGACGTGCCGAATGTGAATATTCAATGCGCGGGTCTACCCATCGGCGCAACCAAAATTGATCTTTCAAGTTATAAAGGTGTCAGCGAAAACATCTACACGGGACGCATCACTGAAATGACTCCGGATGGTGCAAAAATCGAAATTGAAAACTGTTGTCTGTATCATGACTGCACAACTCAACAGGGAGCTCCATTCCAGTCCATCAGCGAGCCGGTAATTTTGGAAATCAAGCGGAAATGACAAAACATTTAATAAAATTTATGATCAAATTCAAAACAAAACTTCTGCCACGTAACCGTAATGGATCATAACTTTATCCCCAAGTTTTACCGGACCCACCAAACAAGTATTAACCGCGCGTTTTCTACCATTTGGCAAAACGGCCACGGCCGTCTCTTTTTGTACCGACTCAACAATAGCCGGAAAAATCTTACACAATTCACGCAAAATTTCCGGAGCCTTCCCGTAATCACCCTCCCCTTCTTCAATAATCACATTATGATTGTTAAAATAGTATTCTTCCAAAAGATCCCGGCTCCACATTTTCAAACCCGTTTCATTTGAAAGTTTTTTTAACCGACGCATCGCGGGAGCGAAAATCCTTTCTAGATCCTGCCTCAAAACTATCTTATTATTAACCGCCGCGTCCTCCAGCCTCTTAAACTCCGCAGAACTGATCCGCCCTCTTTGCAAAGTAATGAAAGCGCAAGGAAAAGCGTACTTTAAAAAATATAATTCCACGGGCATGGACTTTAGCCATGCGCCGAACATTCTTAAATCACTCACTTTGAAACGTTTAAAAAATCATTCCACTTTTTTACCTGTTCATCCGGTATTTTTTCAACCACAACTTTACCCTGCACTACAACAAAATCCCCGACCTCATAACCCCCTGTCAAAATACCGGCTGAAACCTTACTGTCGCCATAATCAACAACAACGTTTTCACCGTTTTTTTCCACAATTTTTCCGGGTAAAGCGATACACATAAAAATTAAACTTTACCTAATAATAAAGCTAAAAGAGCCATCCTCACCGCGACCCCATTTTTAATTTGTCTAAAATATGCGGCTCCTTCAAGGTCATCCACATTCAAAGAAATCTCTCCCACTCTCGGCAAAGGATGCATCACCGTTATCTTCGCATTATACTTTTCAATTGATTCACGTGTTAACACATAATAAGTTTTAAACCTCTCATATTCCGATTTATCACTAAACCTTTCTTCTTGAACGCGCGTCATATAAACCACCTGCACGTGTTTTAACGCCTCTTCCATTTCTTCAATTTCCTCAAAATCCACTTTTTTATCATTTAAATAGTCGGTCACTTCAGACGGCATCTTCAATTTATCGGGTGACACAAAAATCAGTTTCACACCAAAATGAGCCAACAAAAAAGACAAAGAATGAACCGTCCTGCCGTACTTCAAATCACCCACCATAGCCACAGTTAAACCTTCAAGTTCCCCCCTCTCCTTAATCATCGTATAAATATCCAACAAAGCCTGCGTAGGATGTTCACCATCACCATCCCCGGCGTTAACAACCGGAACGGACGCGGCCTCCGCCATATCTTTAACGGATCCCGACAAATTATGCCTAACCGCCATAATATCCGCAAAATTTTCAACAACTTTTGCCGTATCGCTTAAAGTTTCTCCTTTAGCCAAAGAAGAGCTTTCCGTCCCCGTTACCGTAATAATACTTCCTCCAAGTCTTTGCATCGCCGTTTCAAAAGACAATCTTGTTCTTGTTGAAGGTTCATAAAATAAGGATGCCAAAACCTTGCCCTTTAACAAGTCCGCATAATCTTCCTTACCCGCGTACCGCATCATCTCATCAGCCACACTCACTATCCTGTCAACATCCGTTTTTGACAAATTTTTAGTACCGATTATATCAGCTCCCTTAAATTCAAACATAATTAATATTTAGATTCAGATTATTTATACCTGTTTCCAAAAACATAGTAAACCAACAGATTGGCGGTCATTGAACAAAATTTCGACAATGTGAATCCCCAAAAACTGACAAAAGAACTTACAAAAACCGCCATCGAACAATTCAACAACAATGCCCCAAAAAAATCCTTTTCAAAAAAACCCTTAATTATTTTCGGCTATTGCCAATCCTTAACCCGCCGGTTATATTAACAGCAAATGAGAAAAGGCAAACTAATATTAAAAAACGGAATCACCCTTGAAGGCCAAATATTTGGATCCGAAAAGCCATCAGTGGGTGAAGTAGTTTTTTCAACGGGCATGGTCGGATATCCTGAAAGCATCACCGACCCTTCTTACAGAAGACAAATATTAACGTTTACCTATCCTTTAATAGGAAACTACGGAGTCCCGTCCGAACAAAAGAATAAACACGGATTCAGCAATTTTTTAGAAAGCGAAAAAATTCAGGTAAAAGGTATCGTGGTCAGTGAATACTCGCTGACATCAAGCCATTGGACGGCCAAAAAAAATTTAAGCGACTGGCTCAAATCTGCCGGCGTTCCGGGAATAACCGGAATAGACACAAGAGCTTTAACCAAAATTCTCCGCACCCAAGGAACCATGCCAGGCAAAATCGTTATGGAAAAAGCAAATGAAATTGATTTTTACGACCCCAACCTTACAAACCTGGTCGCGGAAGTCAGCCCCAATAAAACAAAAACTTACAAAGCCGGCCAAAAATCTATTGTTATGATCGACTGCGGCATCAAAAACAATACCATTAGGAACTTTCTGGACAGAAACATAACAGTTATCAGAGTCCCCTGGAATTATGATTTTATGGAAGCCGGAATAAAACCGGACGGACTCTTTATTTCCAACGGCCCCGGCGATCCCGCTCTGCTTGAGCCTACAATAAAAATTATCAAAAATTTCCTAAAACTAAAAAAACCCGTATTTGGAATCTGTTTGGGCAACCAGCTCCTGGCTCACGCGGCCGGAGCCACAACTTATAAAATGAAGTTCGGAAATCGATCACACAACCAGCCCTGCCAGGACACCGAAACCGAAAGATGTTATATGACAAGTCAAAACCACGGATTCGCGATTGATCGAAAAAGCATCCCCAAAGGCTGGAAAGTATGGTTTGAAAACATCAACGACGGAACAATTGAAGGGATAAAACATAAAACACTCCCTTTCTCGGCGGTACAATTTCACCCAGAATCATATCCCGGCCCCATGGATACGGAATACCTCTTTGACCGATTCACGAAACAACTATAAATTTAACAACTATACCAATTAATCTTAATCAACAACCATGAAAAAAACTTTAAGCTCATTAGTGGCAACGGCGATTTTTATACTCGGCGGACAGATCGTTTCGGCCCAGGATACAAAACTCACACCGGACCAGATTATACCTGCCGGCGTAGACGCTTACTATGAATTCAATACCTCTAATGACAACCCGTTTGAAGAATGGATCCTGACCGAACTCAAAAATGAGCTTGATCTTTTTAACGAATCGGAAGAAGCAAAAACAAAGGCTCTCGAACTGTTCGCGGACAATACCATAACTCTCGCCATGAATCTGGAAGATGACATGGATACGGAAACAGATGTACCTAACATGTACGCCACTTTCCAACTAACCGAGGAAGATTTTGACTATTTCGTCAATATTGTCTCCGACAAACTGGCTGTTAACGAATACAATGGTGTCACCTTCTACTCATACCACGAAGAATATAATTTTGTTTATCTGGAAAATTTCGTAATCACCACAAACAACATTACGGGGATGGAAAAAATTATCAACAACCAACTTACCGAAAGTAACAAAAATCTTTCAGACGTAAAAACTTACCAAAACTCACGCCAAAATGAAGTAGAATCTCCTTTTCTGTTCATGTATATAGACCCGGAATTCGTTGCCGACGAAACTTTCGCCAATATCGATCAACTGAATTCCGGCTTATTCATGGACCCAACATTGATCGATCAAGATCTTATTAAAGCTATACTTGGCGAAAGCATCTCAGTTACTCAAACCGAACATGGATTTGACTACGGAATATACATAAAAGGTGATGAAGAAAAACTTACCGAACTTGATCATTTATTCGACAAATTCAATTTCACACCGTCACTTTATAAAAAAGTTTCCGGTAACGGCATTATTCTTTACAGTGAACAATACAACCTGACCGAATCAATGAACCAGGTTATGGAAGTCCTTAGTGAAGATTCCGATTTCATGGAAATATACACAGAATTCACAGACTGGTTCAATGAAGTAACCGATCTTGATTTTGACGCTGAGGTGTTACCTCTTTTCACCAGCAATTATCTCTTTGCGATGCACGAAAACAACCAAGTGATACCCGCAATAACCATGATTTTTCAAGTACGCACCGACTATTCCACCATGATTGATATGCTTGCTGATCTAAACAATCACCTCAAAACAACCTTTGAAGATGAAGAAGCCGCTAAAGGCATGAATTTTTACAGTTACAAAGTGGCCAGAATCGGCGGAGCCAGCTTTTACCAACATGAATTCGACCTTTCAATGTTAATGGACAAAGATGCTGTACAAACGGACCAAAAACTCACTCTTAGTTTCGGTTACACTAACGGTCATTTGGTCATTTCCACTCACAATAATCTGAGCGCGGTCTACAAAGCCGATAAAGGTATGACCACCAATAAAAATTTCGACAGACTGTTTACGGACAGAACAGACGAAATTTCAAAGATCATGTACTTTGACATTGATAATTTAACTACTTGGCTGGATGAAATGCTTGTACTTACAAACGCCTCTCTGGACATGATCGATTTTATGGACGAACTGCTGGCACCATGGCATTCATTTTACAGCAAAGGATATTCGACCGCCGCCACAAACTGGATCACAGGTGAAATAAAAGTGGACGTGGAACAGTTTGCGATATACGAAACCCTGTTTGAAGATCTATTTGGCGGATACGACAATGAATATGAATATGAATATCCCGAAGTACTACCAGTAGATGTTGACTACTGCGACGTATCCGTAAACGATTGGTATTATGTATATGTTAGTGACTTAACGTCGGCCGAAATAATAAGCGGATACGAAAACGGATGCTTTGGTCCAAACAATGAAGTAACAAGAGCTGAATTCACCAAAATGGTACTCGGCGCCGCAGAATGGAACGGTCTTTATGTACCTGTCGCAATGTCCGATTCAGACATTTATTTCAACGACGTACCAAACAACGAATGGTATTGGCATTACGTTAATCAGGCCACCGCGAACGGTTTTGTAAGCGGATACGAAGACAAAACATTCAAACCGAACTCTCAAATTTCAAGATCTGAAGCGGTACAAATTCTGTATAACGCCAGCCCATACCTGCAAGACTATAACGGAGCGGAACCCTTCACGGATGTGAATAAAGAAGACTGGTTCTATACAGCGGTTTCCGCCGCTTTTAACGCCGACCTTGTTAACGGAGCGACTCCAACATCTTTCGAACCGAACAGAAACCTTACCAGAGCCGAAGCAAGCAAAATAGTCAGCAACTTTATGTATCTATAGTAAAAACGATCTACCGAATAAAATAGAAAAATCAAATACTATTTACAACCGCCGGATAAACCTCTAAAACACAAAAAGCCCCCGCTCACGCGGGGGCTTTTAAATTCCGAAGTCCTTATCAGTTTCAAAGTAAATTTTGTCATGAAACTGAAGGTTTTTGTTTTGGAATTTATTTTTATTTTTAGGCTGACCGGCCTATGCAATGCAAAACTTTGGCTAATGTTTCCAGTCCGGCCAAGGACCATCCGTTTGGTGTGTTTAAAGCCACCGCAAAGGTAAAAATAAACACCGGATAACTTTTAGATCGGAACCAAAATCGGTCATCTTTAGATTCCATCATTCAGCATTACCCACTCCATGTGGAGAGTGAAAGAAAGCGAAACTGATTAAAGCTTTTCTAGGGCAATTTTTTTTTGTTTTTGTTTCGCTTTCCAATCGATCTCCACCGATCGGAAAACCGTATTAACAATTTTCCTTTTGAGCTCTGGTTGTAAAAGATCGATTTCTATCCTTTTTGTTTTTAGGGGCAAACCCTTGAACCATAACCTTTTATTTTTGTTTTGTGAGATTCTTTTTCATCAGATGGATTTGCGATTATCGCCATGTGTGCCTCCGGAGAAAGAATTTCATTGCATCATAATCTCGACTACAGATTTTGTAAAGAATATACACTGGCACAATCCATAATATATTTTCTAATTCAAAAACTTCCCCTATAAAACCGCCCTGTAATATGCTAAAACTAACAAGAAAACACTCCCAAGAATTAAAACCCCGCGAATAACTAAAAACACATGCAAACCTTCGTAGCACTAGACATAGAAACGACCGGATTCAACCCCGAAAAAGACCAAATCATCGAATTCGCGGCCGTAAAATTCAACCAAAACGAAATCCTTGATACATACCAGTCTTTAATCAACCCGGAACAAGAAATCCCTTCTCTAATCAGCCACATAACCGGCATCCAGCAGTCAAATATAGTCGGATCCCCCGCGCTTGAACAAATCAAAGAAGAAATAACAAAATTCATCGGACCCCACCCCATAGTGGGTCACAACATCGATTTCGACGTAACTTTTCTGATCCAAAAAGGCCTACCGCTGAAAAACGACCTTTACGACACCCTTCAATTATCATCCATTCTACTTCCTGGCTTACCCTCATACAGCCTGGACACGCTTGGAAGAATTCTAAAAATCAAACATATCAACAAACATCGCGCCCTTTCAGACACAATGGCCACCTACGAACTGTTCATACAGTTACTCGCAAAAATAAATGAAATAGATTCAACGACCATAAAAAAAATCGAAACAATACTTGATAAAAGTGACTGGGCTCTAAAAAAACTATTTAAGAGTATCAAAACAGACAAAAATAAGGCATCGGCAGAAAAAAACGAAACAAGCAAAAAAGACAAGTTCGATTATTCAATACATAAAAGTTTGTCTGAAAAACAATTCAAAACTTTTTTCGACAAAAACGGTCCGCTTTCAAAAACAATTAAAGATTACGAATCGCGCTCCGGTCAAAACACCATAGTCGAAAACATCCAAAACGCGTTTAACCTTGAACATCACTGCATGATAGAGGCCGGAACCGGCACTGGTAAAACTCTGGCTTACTTGCTATCAGCAATTCATTTTGCAAAAAACAACAACACCAAAGTTGTAATTTCAACCTATACAAAAAATTTACAAGACCAAATCTTTAATAAAGATATTCCGCTTATTAAAGACGCTCTGCACCAAATCGACCCACAAATTGATTTTAACTATACCCTACTTAAAGGCAGAAAAAACTACATCTCGCTGAAAAAGCTACATACCTTTATGGATCAACCATTCTTTGAAGACCATGAAACAACGTTTTTATTGAAAATCATTCTCTGGCTTACACAAACCGAAAACGGAGATCTTGAAGAAGTCAATCTGCAGGGCAAAGAATTTCCTTTAAAAGACGATATTTGCTGTGATGAATACACCGAAACGGAAGAAAATTTCTACGAAAAAGATTTTTTAAGACAAGCCAGACAACGCGCCGAAACATCGGACATCATTATCGTGAACCACGCTCTTATCATTCAGGACTCGATTAAAGAATCCACGCTCCTGCCCAAATACGACCATATTATTTTCGACGAAGCGCATCATCTTGAAAAAGTAACCACCGACAGTTTAACCATAAACCTATCCCTGAATTCATACGTCAAACCATATGAAAGGATTCTTAAAACACTGCAACAAGCCGATAAAACCACTTTAATACTAAACGTTTCCACAAAAACCGAACAAATTCTTACAAAAACTGAAATATTTTTCGGACTGCTCGGCATTTTCATAGAAAAATACACCTCGCCGGACGCTTACCAATCCCAACTTATCATCAATGAAAATTCACTTTCCAGCCTCGAATGGAACAAAGTAAAAGAATCAGCCGTGATCATAAACGAATTAAACAAACAATTAACCACGGAGCTGGAAATAATGATTAAAGATTTTTCCGTAGATGAATCGACCAAAAATATTGCCGGAGAAATAAAAAACTTAAATTTTGAAATCGAAAGAAAAACATCCGACCTATACACCGTAATTTTAAGCGGAGATTGGCAAGACAGAATAAACTGGACTTACAAAACTTTCGAAGGGCTGGGATGCGTCAAAAGCGCCCCCTTAAGAATCGGCGAAACACTAAAAACACTTTTTTTCGACACAAAAAAAAGCGTCATACTCACTTCCGCCACCTTGCAAACCGACAACACTTTCAATTATCTCAAAAAAAGTCTCGGGCTTGATGAACGATTCAACGAAACAGCTTTCCCGTCGCACTTTTCTTATCCCGACCAGGTAAAAATATTAATACCTGAAGACCTTCCGAAACCCATGACAGAAGGCTATTTCAAGTCATGCGCCAACCTGATCAAAGAAATCATTACAAAAAACAAAGGACGCACAATGGTTTTATTCACAGCCAAAAAAGCGCTCACCGCGACCTACATGGAAATCGCGCCGGAACTAAAAGAAGCCGGTTTTGAAATTCTCGCCCAAGGTATCAGCGGAGGAAAAGGCAAAATATTACAACACTTCAAACAAGAACCGGGAGCCTGCGCTCTCTTTGGAACAGACAGTTTTTGGGAAGGAGTGGACATAGCCGGTGATCTTTTAACATGCGTCGTCATGCAAAAACTACCCTTCGATCCCCCCTCCGACCCGATAATTTTTGCTCGCGGACAATTATTTACAGATTCATTCAACGAATATCAACTGCCCAGGGCCATTCTAAAATTCAAACAAGGATTCGGCAGACTGATCAGATCAAGTAAAGACAAAGGAAGCATTGTTATTCTGGACTCCAGAATCCTGCAAAACCGCTACGGACACCAATTCCTTGAATCATTGCCACGGGGCATCACAATTAAACAGGCTCAATCAAACCGATTAGCGGAACTATTATAATATTGGCAAAAGAGCCCGATTCCTCTAAACTGTGCTTGAATCAATTTGCAATTTAACCAATTAAAAATGGCAACAACAACACTGGTAGTACTTGCCGCCATAGCGCTCGCGGCATTTGCCGTAATAGGCATTTATAACTCACTCGTAACTCTAAAAAACAAAGTTGATGAAGGATGGGCCGACATCGACACACAGCTTAAAAGAAGATACGACCTTATTCCCAATATGGTCGAAACTGTAAAAGGCTACGCCAAACACGAAAAAGGAACATTCGAAGCCGTCACAAAAGCCAGAAATATGGCTATGAACGCGACTACTCCCGAACAAAAAGCCCAGGCTGAAAACATGCTTTCCGGCACATTGAAATCATTATTCGCCTTGGCGGAAAACTACCCCGAACTGAAAGCCGACCAAAACTTTCTAAATTTACAAAACACTCTAAAAGAAATCGAAGAACACATTCAGCTTTCACGTCGCTACTACAATGCCACGGTTCGTGACTTCAATACCAAAATTGAAATTTTCCCCAACAATGTAATCGCGCCAATGTTCGGATTCTCCAAACGCGAATACTTTGAAATTGAAAAAGAAGAAGAAAGAGAAAACGTTAAAGTAAGCTTTTCAGACGGAGAAAAACAATCCAAAGAAAAAAAATAAATTCATTTAAACTTTGGGGAAATGGACAGAACCGATTTACACACCTGGCTGACACATAAACGCGCCGCCATCATCATCGTACTGATTTTATCGGTCATTTTACTGTTCACGCCCCGCCACGCGCAGGCGACACTTGGGTTTGATTGGGAATTAAGCTCGTTTAATTCCGACATAACGATAAGAGAAAACGGATCTTTATTTATTAAAGAAACAATTGTAGCGGATTTCAGCAGAGACGCACACCATGGAATCTACAGAACTATCCCTGTCAAATACCGCGACAAATACGGCCAAAGTTTCAAATTGCGATACAACATAAAAAGCGTTAAAGACAAAAACGGCAACGACTGGTGGTACTCCGAAAGCACCGGCGGAGACTATGTTGAGCTAAAAATCGGAGATCCCGACAGAATGTTCACCGAACCAAAAACATATATCATCACTTATGAAATCCAGCGCGCCATCTCTTTCCAATTTCAGGACCATGATGAACTCTATTGGAACGCCACCGGTGAAGAATGGACCATTCCGATTCTAAACGCCTCCGCTTCAATAACTTACCCCTCCGCCATCCCGGAAAACGCCGTTCAGACCGCATGTTTCACCGGCGGCTACGGATCAAATGAAACATCCTGCGACTACCAAATCAACGGCAACACCATTTACTACGAATCGACCAGAACCCTTAATTCACATGAAGGGCTGACAATTGTTGCCGGATTCCCCAAAGGCTACATCACACCGATCACCGTGATGCAAAAAATATGGTGGACACTTCAGGATAACTGGGGATATTTGATACCCGTTCTTACTTTCATAATCTTATATTATCTTTGGTGGACAAGAGGCCGCGACCCCGAAATAAACCGCAATACCGTGATGCCGATTTACAAACCGCCGGAAGGCCTCACCCCGAGCGAAGCAGGCACTCTGATCGATGAAAAAGTGGACATGCACGATTTAAGTGCCACCATTATAGACATGGCTGTCCGCGGATACCTGAAAATCAAAGAAACTAAAAAGAAAAACTGGATCTTTGAAGACACGGATTACGAATTTGAATTAATTAAAGACTATAAATCGGATAGCCTAAAAGACCACGAGATAAAAACTATGGAAGCCCTTTTCGGCTCAGACAAAACCAGAAAACTTTCCGATCTGCAGAACAAATTTTATAAAGACCTTCCCGGAATCAAAAAAACCATTTACAAACAAATGGTTAATAAAAAATTTTTACCTTCCGATCCAAACAACGTCCGCCAGGCATATCAAGGCTTTGGCATAACCATTATAGTTATCGTATTTTTCACATTCGGACTTTTTGTGCACTATAGCATTGCCATACCAATCGGTATTGGTCTGTCGGGATTATTACTGATTCTATTTGCCAAATACATGCCCGCCAAAACCAAAAAAGGCGTTCAGATGTATTACCAGGTTTTAGGTCTGGAAATGTTTATAAAAACCGCCGAACGGGACAGACTTAAATGGAAAGAAAATGAAAACATTTTTGAACAACTGCTTCCCTACGCCATGGCCTTTAGAATTACCGACAAATGGTCGAAGGCGTTTGAAGGATTATACAAAAACGCGCCCAAATGGTATTCCAGTTCCGACCCGAATTTCATCAACAATTTCAATACGGGTTATTTAATCGGCAAATTAAACAGCCTTTCAAACAACATGAATTCAACCTTCACTTCCGCGCCAAGGTCATCCGGTTCGGGTGGTGCATGGAGTGGTGGAAGCGGATTTGGAGGCGGCGGATTCAGCGGCGGCGGATTCGGCGGCGGCGGTGGCGGCGGCTGGTAAGATTAAACAATTACCATGCATCTAAAAAGTTTTCCCTTTATCAGCTAGATTATAAACCATAGACATACTCAATCATCCCCTCCACAATCACAGTCTGCGCATGAATCACACCCTCCCGCGTCATCACTTATTGAATCCTGCGAAGCTAATTCGCTATCGTTAACTCTATAAGAATTATCATTATCCCCCGTTCTGTATTTTTTCTTATTCGATCTGCTAAAAACCCCCACAGCCACAATTACCGTAACTGCCGTCAACACAACCATTGCAAATAAAGTTTCAAAAGACATTTTTCAAATCATTACAATTATTTATTGATCAAATTTTGCCAATTTTTTTATCAAAAAACCAGTAATAAACAAAACAAATTTTTCCAAATAGCGCTCTTACGATTACTCACGACACCACAAAACATTGACTATATAACTATAAGCAACCATAATCTACAACTCTTTATTAGAGTAGCTCTTTGACTTAAAACCGACAACCATTCAACCGTCACGGGAGGTGACAGTGGAAAGCTGGATCAGAAGGAAGCTTGTAATTAAAGACAAGCGTAAATTCCTCGCAGATACCATCGCCCGTATCACCTTCTCGTTTACGACGGGAATGGTGATCGAAATGAGCTTCGCGGGCATGAGTTTAATGAAGTCTCTGATTTCAAGACTCATCGCCCAACCGACCACCGCGGCAACGGCACGAATTTACAGCCGCTTCCGCGACTGGGGGCTCAGAAAGGTAGGGATCGAAAAAAAACACTTTAAGAACAAGTGGCTTAACCGAATCATTTTCGGTTTCAAGTACTTTCTAAGTAACACCTTGACGTACGTAGTCTTCTACTGCACGCAGTACGGACTAATCCGCTATTTTGTTGTGGGAGCCACGTACGAAGAGACCAAAATCGCAACAATCACTCTTGGCGCGTCTTCGGTTCTGTTGGGACTGATGTACGGACTATGGCTCGACCTGGTACGCAAAATCTTCAAAGTTCCAAAACAAAACCCCAAAAATAGCGACAATAAAATCGCCGAAAACCTAACGCCACCCGATCCCCCGCCCACCGTCAAATAGAGCCGCAGTTCTGGCTTCTGCGCAAACAAAAAGCCACCTCTCTTTATTAAAGACAGTTTTAATGTACTTATTCCAAGGCACAATGCATAAACCAATGCATGAGGAACAAAAAAAATTATTTAACTCCTCAATAAGTGCATTAAAATTACATGCCGAACTCATCCCTAAGATCCTCTATCTCATCCCTAAGTTCGGCGGCTTTTTCAAACTCCAAATTCTGCGAAGCCAAATCCATTTGCGCTTCAAGTTCACCAATAAGTCGCTTCATCTCATCTTTCGGTACTTTCTTAATATCGATATGTCTTTCACCTATAACAACTTCCCCTTCCTTCTTCTTACCGCCCATACCGATATCCTTAACCGCCTTAATAATGGTCTGAGGTGTAATTCCATGCTTCTTATTATACTTCTGCTGAATATTCCTACGCCTGTTAGTTTCACCAATGGCCGCCTTCATCGCGTCCGTCATTTTATCCGCGTACATAATCACATAGCCGTTCACGTTTCTGGCCGCGCGTCCTATAGTTTGAATCAAAGCCGATTCCGAACGCAAAAAACCCTGCTTATCCGCGTCCAAAATTCCTATCAAAGAAACCTCGGGCAAATCCAAACCTTCCCTTAACAGATTAATCCCCACTAAAACATCAAATTTACCGAGTCTCAAATCTCTTAAAATCTCAATACGCTCCATAGTATCAATATCCGAATGTAAATACCTCACGCGAACTCCCGCGTCATTCAAATAATCCGTCAAATCCTCCGCCGACCTCTTTGTCAAAGTGGTCACCAGCACGCGCTCTTTAGCTTTAACCTTCTTTTGAATCTCATTCAATAAATCATCAATCTGATATTTACTCGGTCGTACGTCGACTTCCGGATCAATTAAACCGGTCGGACGAATAATCTGTTCAATAACTTTTCCTCTGGCTTTTTTAAGCTCATACTGAGAAGGTGTAGCCGAAACATAAACCGCTTTATTCACCAAAGATTCAAATTCATCAAACTTAAGAGGCCTGTTATCATGTGCCGAAGGCAATCTAAACCCAAAATCAACCAAGGTCTGTTTACGTGAAAAATTACCGTTATGCATCCCGCCGATCTGCGGAATTGTCATATGCGATTCATCAACAATCAACAAATAATCATCGGGGAAATAATCCATCAAAGTTGCCGGAGGTGCGCCCGGCTCTCTTCCACTAAAATAGCGCGTATAGTTTTCAATACCCGTGCAATACCCCGTCTCCAGCAAAATCTCCAGATCATATTCAGTTCTTGTTTTCACTCTTTCAGCCTCCAATATCTTACCCATATCTTTCAACTGCTTATATCTGATTTCCAGATCGGCCCTTATTTTATCAGCAGCCCTTTCAATTTTATCCTGACTGGTCACATCATGCTTCGCCGGAAAAATCGAAACCGACTCAAGTTCTCTAAGTTCCTCACCCGTGAAAGAATCAGCCTCGGTTATCCTTTCAATCTCATCACCAAAAAACTCGATTCTGAAAATAGTATCCCTGTCCGGAGGAAAAATTTCCACCGTATCCCCGAGCACATGAAACATCCCCTGCTTAAATTCCAAATGCGACCTTGAATATTGAATATCAGTAAGCTGACGCAACAGTTTATCTCTTTTTCTTTCTTCACCGACTTTCAAATCCATTCTGAAAGCCGCGTAATCCTCCACGTCACCCAGACCGTAAATACAAGAGACTGAAGCCACAATCAAAACGTCTTTCCTTGTTAAAAGATTCACCGTAGCCGCGTGCCTGAACTTATTTATTTCTTCATTAATCGAAGCGTCCTTTTCAATATAAGTATCGGAAGAAGGAACATACGCCTCCGGTTGATAATAATCATAATAAGATACAAAATAACTGACCGCGTTATCCGGAAAAAACTCTTTAAACTCGGAACATAATTGTGCCGCCAAAGTCTTGTTATGCGCGATAATAAGTGTGGGACTTTGTAATCGATCAATCACATTCGCCATCGTGAAAGTCTTTCCGGAACCTGTTACACCAAGCAAAACCTGATGATTATGTTTCGATTTAAAATTATTTACAATCGCCTCAATGGCATCGGGTTGGTCTCCCGTCGGCTTAAACGGAGATGCCAGTTTGAATTTATCCATTTATTATATTCATAAGTAATTCGGCAAGTCATAATAACAAATACGATTACTTTTTGCAAAAGCATATAAAACATCCTATAATAGATTCAATTTAACTATCCCTTTCATTATTCTTAACCTTAAAAAATATGAAAGAAGGAAAAAAACCTCTATATCTGGTAGCCGGCATACTTGTTTTAGTAGGTGCTCTTAACTGGGGTCTTGTTGGCCTTGGTGCTTTTATGAGCATGAACCTTAACCTTGTTAACCTACTGCTCGGTGCGTGGCCTCAAGTTGAATGGATTGTTTATCTGCTGGTCGGTGTATCCGCACTGGTTTACGCAGTACCATTCTTTAAAGGTGGCAAAGCTGAATAATAAAACATTTAGTAAAGAAAGCGTTTCCTTCCGGAGGCGCTTTTTTTATACCGAAAAAAATTACTCATAACGCAAAGCTTCCACGGGAGAAAGTTCGGACGCCTTTCTGGCGGGATACAATCCAAAAAGTACTCCGAATAAAATCGCGGAAATCATACCCACCAAAACAGAATCCAAGCCCACGGTCATCTGAAAGTCGTACCCCTGGGCTTTAGCCGCAAAATCAATAATCAAAATCAAAATCGACCCCACGGCGACACCTATTACGCCGCCAAGCAAAGTAATCAAAATCGCCTCAACCAAAAACTGCGCTTTAATCAAACCGTTGGAAGCGCCAATGGACTTCCTGAGACCAATTTCACGCGTTCTTTCAACCACCGAAAGATACATAATATTCATAATACCAACACCCCCCACCACTAGTGAAATCCCCGCAATCGCCAAAACAAGAAGAGTCATTCCGAAAGTAATCACTCCTATCATATCCATAGCCTCACTCATACTGGTTGTCCTAAAATCATCTTTATCCGGTTCATTGGGGGGCAATCCGTGACGTCTACGCATAATACTATTTATCTCCGCAACGGTTTCTTCCGTTCTATACGTATCATAAACCGATAAAAACCCGAACATCACATGGTCGATACCGAGCAATTGCTTTTGCGCGGTGGTAATCGGTACATAAATCATCTTATCAAAATTAAAAAAGGCCGAAGTTCCGCGCGCTTCCGTAACTCCGATCACCTGAAAACTAACCTGACTGATTTTAATGGTCTTTCCAATAGGATCCTCAGTTCCGAACAAATCCTCTTTTACTTCCGGACCCAAAACAACCACGCGCGCCTGTGCTCTATCTTCCCTTTCGTTATAAAATCTACCCTCCGCTATTTTCAAATTCTTATCCACCTCCGGCAAAGTGGCAGAAACAGCATAAATATTACTTCTGTTGGTCTCATTTTTATAAACACTCTTATACTGCCCAAGCATCGCCGCATAATACTCTTTAACATTAGGTAGCTCCAATAAAGCTTCAAAATCATCGATTTTCAAGGTAGTAACTTCCGCTCCGCCCACAATACTCGACGCCATTTCAAAATCCGAAACACTAGGAATTTTTATTTCAATTTCAATAGTATCGGCACCAAAAACCTCAATCTGCCGCATAATAAAATTCTCAAGTCCCCTCCCCGCGGAAAGCACGACCACAATAGTCGCTATACCTATAACTATGCCGATAGTCGTCAAAATCGTTCTACCTCGGTTAGTCGCAAGTCCCTGGACCGCCACATCATAAACAAGTTTTATTTTTTGTCTATTCATATTTTAAAGCTTCGATAGCATTATACTCAGCCGCTCGTTTTGCCGGTGCGTAACCGAAAACAATTCCAATTCCCACAATAATCACAGACGCGTACAAAACCGAATCCGGTGTAACAATAAAATCCCATGAATATCCGAGCTGTTGAATAACAGTTGCAATTAACCATGAAACTGCGAATCCGATAATAACGCCTATTATTCCACCTATTCCGGTAATCACAACAGCTTCAGTTAAAAACTGTTTCAAAATATCCGCCTGTTTGGCACCAAGAGCTTTTCTTAGACCTATTTCACGAGTACGCTCCGTCACCGCAATATACATCACGTTCATAATCCCGATTCCCCCCACGATCAAAGCAATAAAAGCAATCGCCGTTAAAAAAAGCTTGATACTCCCCGTAACGCTCACCAACGTATTTAACCCCTGTTGCATACCGGAAACCGAAAAATCATCATTGGCAGGATCCCGTATCCCGTGATTGGTTCTTATAATGTTCTCAACCGCCTCAACCGTCATTTCAACATTATCCATATCATCAACTTTTAATCTCGCGAAAGCCAGATGATTAATCCCAAGAACCAATTTCTGCATAGTGTTCGAAGGAATATAAACCTGTGAATCATTATTATCAAAACCGGTTGTCCCCCTCTCTTCAAAAACACCTATCACGCGAAAATTATGAGAATGAATCTTAATCTGTTTTCCAGTTGGATCCTCCTTCCCAAACAAATCCTCCTTAATCGCCGAACCCAAAACCACCACTTTGGCCAAACTGGCATCATCCGACTCAGAAAAAAACCTGCCGTAACCAATCAACGCATCCTCCACTTCGGGGTAACTGGCAAAGACACCGTTTATGGTGGCTTCGGTTTTTCTGCTCCTGTACCTTATGGGCTCAACAGTTTTATTATACCCGGAAACCGCCATCACGTGCGGCAAATCCTGAAGTGCCCGAACTTCATCACTCTTTAACGTTGTAATCACAATACCCAAAACCGCCGCCGGCGGCTCATCCTCCTCACGCCCACCGGGTAAAACACCTATTAAATTCGACCCCACCGATTGAATTTGATTCACAATCAAAGACTCGGCACCGTTTCCAACCGACACAATCACAATAATACCGGAAACTCCTATTATCACACCCAAAACCGTTAAGAATGCCCGCACTTTATTTGCTAATAACCCACGAATAGCGATTTTTATCGTCAGCAAAATCTCCATGCTTTTTATTTACAAGATACGCACACACCATCCCGGATTCTGATAATCCTTTCGGCGTGCTCGGCCACGTCATCTTCATGAGTCACGACCACAATAGTATGTCCCTCCTTATGTAACCGATCAAACAATAGCATCATATCCCGGGTAGACGTATTATCAAGATTACCCGTGGGTTCATCGGCCAAAATCAATGCCGGACTATTCACCAAAGAGCGTGCCACCGCCACTCTCTGCTGTTCACCTCCCGAAAGCTCATTCGACATATTATTTAAACGGTGCCCCAATCCCACTTTTTCCAGAAGCTCCTTGGAACGCTTAACCTGATCATCTTCACCCACCCCCGCATAAATCATCGGCAAACTCACATTATCCAAGGCCGAAGTTCTGGGCAAAAGATTGAAGGTCTGAAATACAAACCCGATTTTTTTATTCCTAATTTCCGCCAATTGGTCTTGATCCAAATCTTTAGCGTCCTCTCCTTGAAAAACATATTCACCCGAAGTCGGCTTGTCCAAAAATCCCAAAATATGCATCAAAGTGGACTTACCGCTTCCGGAATGCCCCATAATAGCGACAAATTCCCCCTCTTTAATTTCCAGATTAATCCCCTTTAAAACTTCAGTCGTAACAGGACCGTTCACATAGGTTTTAACTAAATCCTTGGTATAAAGTAACATTATTTCACGAATGTAATTATTTTGTCTCCCTCATTCAAACCCGAAGTCACTTCCGCGTATTGATCACTTTCCACTCCGGTCGTAATTATGACTTTTTCAGGTTTACCGTTCCTTAGTGCTTCAACATACCTAATACTGTCTTCATATTTAATCGCTCTTGTCGGAATAATAAGAACATCACTCTTTTCTTCGGTGATTATATCCAGATTGGTTGTCATACCAGACTTTAATCTTTCATCGTCAAGATCAAACTGAGCCTTTATTTGATAATAAACAACTCCCTGAATAACCGTTTCGGCCGGATCAATATAAACCACACTGCCCTCAAACTTATCCGTGAAGTCAAAAGCGTCCACAGTCATAACAATCTTATCACCCGGCTGAACTTTATTAACATCAGTTTCCGGAACATTCGCTTCAACCAAAATATTGTCGGCCTGAATCGTTAAAAAAGACTTCAGTGCCGTTTCCGAAAGAGAAACATTTTCACCAACCTGTCCGTGGATAAATGTAACCCGTCCGTCTATAGGAGCGATCAATTGACTGTCCTTGTACTCATTTTGAGCGATCTCAAGAGCCACGTTGGCCAATGAAATCTGCGCCGCCAACGGAGCAAGATCTGTTTGGCGAACCGGCGCGCGCCTTAAATCCAAATTGGCCTTGGCGCTGGTTAAAGCCGTCTCTCGAATCGTCACTTGGGCGGCAGCGTTTTTATTACTGTTCTCCGCATTAACCTTGGCCTGATCCAAATCATACTCCGCCTTTTCCAATGCATTAACCGCTGTCATATATTTATTCTCCGCCGCGTCAATCTGAAGCTGATAATTCAAAATCAAAGTTTCCGTATCCTGACTAGAGCCCGTTTTAATATTCAAAATTGTTGATTGTATTTCCTGCAAGCCATTCAAAGAAGCAGAAAGAGCAGAATACTGATTGGACACCTCCAAAATCAAAGCATCCAAATCATCACGCGAATAAGGCAAATTCTGTAGTTCAATGCCAACCTGAGTCAACAAAACCGAAACGGCATTACCCGCCTTCAAAATAATCTCCACCGCTTTATCAATATCCTCATCGGTCGCATCCAATGTTAGCTCGTTATAAGCATCCAATGCGTCCTGATAATCTTCTTCAGCCGACAAATAATAATTTCGCTCCAGGCTGTTTTTATCACTCTGCGAAAGCAAGAAGAAACCCGTACCCCTTACTCCGATAATATCTTCGGCCAAAAACATTCCGTCCTGCATTGCCGTAATCACATTACCCAAACTGGTTCTTGCTTTAACATAAGCGCTTTTCAAAGCTACAGTCTGAGTATTATCACCGCCCAGTTCCAATTTGGCGATTTCATTTTCAGCAAGTTCCTTAGTTGTTTCATAATCCCTCTCTGCCGCATCAACATTATCCTGCGCCTGTTCATAAGCCAACTGCGCCAGTTCAATATTCTGCTCACCAATAGCCTTTGTATTTTCCTGCTCGGTCAAAGCGGCTTCATACGCCGCCTGCGCGCTTTCCACTTCAGCTTCCGCAATACGAACCTCTTCACTTGTACTGCCGGCTTTCAACTGATTATACTGCGCCGACGCGTAATCCACATTTGCTCTGTTTCGCTTTATTTCAAGTTCCAAAAATTCATTTTCCAAAGTAGCCAAAACATCACCCTTTTCAACTAATTCTCCTTCATCAACCAAGATATCATTTACAGTACCGTTTTTCTGAAAATGCAGATCAATAGTAGGCTCCACCTTAATCGAACCCGTCACACTCACAGTCTGAACAATATCGCCAATAACCGCCTCTTCCAAAACATATTCCGGCTCTTCCCCCCCGCTAAAATAAAAATAAGAACCGATTCCTCCAATAACAAGCAAAATAATCACATATTTAACCCACTTTCTTTTAAAAATGCCCGCCATAAAAATATTTTTGGGAAAATCGTGAAAACTATAGCTTAAAAAAGCCAATTATAAAAACCGTTTTAACATAAAAAAAAACAAAAAAAGCAAAAAGGCAATACATAAATAGATACGTTAATCGATGACTCCTTTCTAAATTTCCAAAACCCCCCTGAAACCCCTTGGCCCATAATTACAATCATCAGCCTCTAACTCAAAAATTTCAACATCAGATCCAAAACGACTACCCACAAGAGCCACACCTTCTTTTCTTTTTTGAGCAGTCGTTTTTATCCAACTTTGCGTATTCAAATCAACAGGTATTAACTTTTGCAATTTCAAATATTGCGGCCTCGATAAAACTTTAATCCCCATTTTCTTGGCCATATCAATAACATTTCCTTTTGGACTGTATCCTCTTTTTTTTGCGTCCTTTTCAGCATCTCTATCATAACAAAGATAACTACTTCCACCCGGACTTTCCTCTGAACAATCCACAAACGAATACTTATCTTTCTTTTCGTCATACCAAATCACATCCGGTTCACCATATAATTTCTCCATTAAAATTAATGTATCAATATATTGCGAATTTTTTCTTAAACGCTTTTCAATCCTGTTCCAACCCTTTTCACATATTTTCTGAACATCTTCTTCACTAAAAGTTACCTGTCCGCTAAGCCCCCTTTGCTTCATAAAAATATAAATATCTTTTTTCAACACCTCTAAATGCCTTCTCGGATCTCCAAAAACCCTTTGTTTAAGTCTAATCACTTGCTCCATCTGCTCAAGTTTCAATTCGGGATAAATCATTTTATGCAAAACCAGGATACGTTTTTGCAATAACTCTTTCTTTTTTTTCAGAGGCGTAAAATCCTTTTTTTCGACACAACGCCCGTACACACTGTTATATCCCGCCAATAACTTCTTAATGCCGTTTAACTTCGCGTACAAATTTTTACATTTTTTATTCACATTTTTATTAACAATAAATCATTAATTTTCTCTAAATTATACTATAAAAACCCAAAAACAAACAGCTTCACCCCCATAAACCGCGATAAGGAAATAAAGAAAAATCTTCCGGAATTTATTACTTCTTATACACACGGCTGCTCCTAGAATTCTGATTCTGCAAGGAGACAAGAAAAAATATTGCGGAACTTATTTAAATATAAGTGAGCAATATTTTTTCGCAGTTGACACAGCAGAATCAAATTCTAGGAACAGCCACTCGTTTCGCCGCAATCCAAGCACTTATAACACGACCCATTCCTCACCATCACAGCCCCGCAACCACTACAAAACGGCGCGTCATCATTATTCAAATTAAGAGCCATATCCTTCTGCAACTTGGCAAACTCCTCCTCGGTTTTAATTTCCCCATGCGCTACAACCTCCTTTTCAACCTCCTTAACCCTGTCATCGGAACCAGTAGACTTTGGCGACTTATGCTCCCTGTCGGCTATCACTTCCGCGACATGTTCAACAGGCAATTGAGGAAGAAGCATGTTAGTGCCCTCATCATAAGCCCTGTCCACCAAATCGGAATTATGATACTTCTTGGCTTTATCTCGGGACAAAAACTTCAACGCCAACCATCTGCCGATATAATCGATAATCGACTTAACCATTGGAATATCCCTGTTGCCCGTCATACCCGCCGGTTCAAATCTGGAATGACAAAACTTGCCTACCAAAACTTCCAAAGGCACCCCATACTGCAAGTTCAAAGAAATCGATAGCGCCAACGCGTCCATAATTCCCGAAAGCGTAGAACCCTCTTTACTCATCTTGATAAAAATTTCACCGGGCTGACCGTCTTCATAAAGACCGACCGTCAAATACCCCTCATGACCGGAAATCGAAAACTTATGCGTGATACTCTTCCTCTCTTCCGGCAATTTCTTACGAAGAGGCTTCTGAATAACCTTTTCAATAACCTGAGGCACAACTTCCGGACCAATTCCCTCATCCACGATTTCCAGACTGAAAAAATCAAATAACTCGGCATAAGCATCATCGGCAGAACCGGTATTTAAAGGCTGACTCAACTTTGAACCGTCCCTGTAAATCGCGTTACATTTAAGCATTAATTCCCAACTCTGCATGTAAGCTTTCTTAATATCGGAAACCGTACTTTCTTCGGGCAAATTCACCGTTTTTGAAATCGAACCGGTAATAAACGGTTGAGCCGCGGACATCATCCTTAAATGGCCGATATAAGAAATATAACGCTTACCCTTCTTGCCACACCTGTTGGCGCAATCAAAAACCGGATAATGCTCTTCTTTCAAATGAGGAGCGCCCTCTATCGTCATGGTGCCGCAAACATATTCATTAGCCACTTCAATCTGCTCTTTGGAAAAACCCAAAGCCGTCAACATATTAAAAGTAATATCATTAAGCTCCACATCCCCCATACCAAGAACATCTCTGCAAAAATCATCACCCAAAGTAAATCTGTTAAACGCGAATTTCAGTTCAAATACACCGGTCAATTGAGTTTCGACCGCCAAAATCTCTTTATCCGTAAATCCCTTTTTCTTAAGACTTTCAGCATTTATATACGGACAACCTTCAAGTGTGGCATGCCCCTTCACATAATTTACAACATCTTCAATTTCAGCCCTTTCATAACCCAAAACTTCAAGCGCCGGTTTCAAAGAACGATTAACGATTTTAAAATATCCTCCCCCCACAAGTTTCTTGAATTTAACCAAAGCAAAATCGGGTTCGATTCCCGTTGTATCGCAATCCATCAAAAGCCCTATCGTGCCGGTTGGGGCGATCACCGAAACCTGCGCGTTCTTGAAACCGTACTTTTCACCCCAATCAAGCGCGCGATCCCATGCCTCCTGGGAAGCTTTCAGCAAATATTCATCCACGTAAACGGGATTAATTCCTTGAGGAGTGACTGTCAAACCTTCATATTGCGCCGCGTCGCTATTATAAACCGCTCTTCTATGATTTCTGATCACCCGAAGCATGTTCGATTTATTCTTTTCATATTTGCTAAAAGGCTTCAAAATTTTGGCCATCTCCGCCGAAGTTGCGTAAGACTCGCCCGTTAAAATAGCGGTAATGGCGCCAGTAATAGCATAAGCCTCTTCAGATGAATAAGGAATTCCCATTCTCATCAAAACCGTACCGATGTTGGCGTAACCCAAGCCCAAAGTCCTGAAATTATAACTCAATTCCGCGATCTTTTTGGAAGGAAACTGAGCCATTAAAACGGAAATCTCAAGCACGATCGTCCAAATCCTTACCGTGTGGCGGAAAGCCTCTATATCAAAAACCTTGGTTTTATGATCATAAAACTTGATCAAATTCAAAGACGCCAGATTACAAGCAGTGTCATCCAAAAACATATATTCACTGCAAGGATTACTGGCGTTAATGCGCCCATCCGCCGGACAGGTATGCCATTCATTAATTGTCGAATCAAACTGCAAACCCGGATCAGCGCATGACCAAGCCGCTTGTGCCACTTTATCCCACAGATCGTTTGCCGTAACCGATTTATAAGCCTGACCATTCGTTCTATTAACCAACTGCCATTCCTTATCATTCTTTACCGCGTCAATAAATTCGTTACTGATGCGCAACGAATTATTTGAATTCTGACCGCCCACCGTCAAATAAGCTTCGGACCGAAAATCGGTATCATATCTTCTAAAAGAAAACTCATCCGCTTTCATTCCGTCTTCAATCAACATCAAAACTCTCTTGATATATTTAAGAGGAACATATTTCTGATCAGCATCGTAAATCAATTTCTTCAATTTGGGATTCTTTTCCGGATCCAAACCGTCTTCACAGGCGCAATCCACAATTTTTTTTAATTCCTGATAACAAATATGCGACCCCGCGGTTAAAGCCGCAACTTTTTGCTCTTCAATAATTTTCCATTCGATAAATTTTTCAACTTCCGGGTGATCAATATCAAGACACACCATCTTGGCCGCCCTTCTTGTTGTTCCGCCAGACTTAATCGCGCCCGCCGCTCTGTCAAAAACATTCAAAAAACTCATCAAACCCGAAGATTTTCCACCTCCGGACAAATTCTCATTAACTCCGCGCAACTTTGAATAGTTTGTACCCGTACCCGAACCATATTTAAAAAGTCTCGCTTCCCTGGTTACCAGATCAAAAATTCCGCCTTCCCCTACAAGATCATCATTAACTGACTGGATGAAACAGGCGTGAGGTTGGGGTCTAGTATAAGCGTCCTTGGATTTTGTAATTTTTTCCGTTTCCGGATCAACATAATAGTGCCCCTGCGCTTCACCGTTAATTCCATAAACATGAGCCAGTCCGGTATTAAACCATTGAGGACTGTTCGGAGCCGATATTTGCGCAGTAATCATATATTTAAGCTCATCTTCAAATGCCTGCGCGTCTTTCTCCGAATCAAAATAATTATATTTCTGACCCCAATGCCTCCAAGTGGAAGCCAACCTTGTGGCGACCTGCTTAATGGATGTTTCAGCACCGGTTACAACTTCTCCCTTTTCATCCTTGATCAAATTGCCCTCTGCGTCTTTTTGAGGCACACCCTTTTTTCTGCAATACTTTTGAGCCAGAATATCCGTTGCCACCTGTGACCACTCTTTTGGCACTTCCACATCTTTCATTTCAAATACAACAGAACCGTCCGGATTAGAAATTTTCGACACCCTCTTTTCATAACTGAAGCCTTCAAAAGGATCTTTACCTTCTTTCGAAAAAAACCTGTTCACTTTCAAACCGGTTCCTGTTCGATCCTCTATATTGGAAGGACATTTGTTTTTTTGAGAAGGTGGATTCATAGCATGTAACGTTAAAGGATCTGATTCGTTTTAATACATTGGCCTCTAAATTAAGCGGAACTTCACGGGAAAGCTTAGAAACTCAGGCACCTACTATATATAGACGGCCCCAGAAATAAATACCACTAAATATTGAGAGAACATAACTAAAATAATCTCTGCAAAATCCATAGTCAAGTTTATAGGCATGATTTTCTTCTATTCCACTTGCCCCATTATCCGACCTGATTTTTTATTATAAAAATCAACCATCTGGGAAACAAATTTTGACATAATTCAAGTTGGATCCCAAAAAATGGATTGAATCAACACATTATAAAATGCTAACATCCTATGAAAAAAAAACAATATAACAACCGTAAAACATGGCAACTAAAGAAATAAAACAATTACTGAATTTTACAACCGCCCTGGCAATCAAAACCGGCGAAATTCAAATGAAACATTTTGGTAAAAAGCTTGATATCAAACTAAAAGGCAAGCGCGATCTGGTAACACAAACGGATAAACAATGTGAAAAATTTATTGTCGATACCATACTCAAAACTTATCCCGACCATCACATTTTGGCCGAAGAAGGTACAGGCAGTTCAAAAGACCAAACCGGATACCGCTGGATCATTGACCCTATTGACGGTACAACCAATTACACTCATGCTCATCCTTTTTTTGCCGTTTCTATCGGACTTGAAATCAAAGGCGAATTAACGGTGGGAGTCGTTTACGCTCCCAAAATGGACGAACTTTTTTCCGCGGCAAAAGAGTTAGGGGCAAAACTGAACGGTAAAAAAATTACGGTTTCCAAGACACCAAAACTTGACCAATCCTTGTTGGCGACCGGATTCAATCCACGGTTTGCCGCCACCAACATCAAACATTACAAATATTTTGAACTTCATTCCCAGGGAATAAGAAGGGCGGGAGCCGCTTCGCTGGACATCTGTCATACAGCCTGCGGCCGCCTGGACGGCTACTGGGAAAAAGGACTAAAACCGTGGGACGTAGCCGGCGGCGCCCTAATCGCGCTGGAAGCCGGTGCCCGCGTTACCGACTGGCAGGGCAAAAAATTCGATCCTTTCTCAGACGAAATCCTCATTTCCAACAACAAAATCCACAATCAAATGGTCAAGCATTTCAAATAAGACCTTTGCACCATTGTCATATCTTCAAAAATAAGCTAAATTATCGCCTGCGTTGCCGTACAACGCAGACATTAAAGTCCACGCGCCCGTAGCTCAGCTGGAGCGCCCGCGGCCTACAAAAAAACGCAACGCGTGCCAACACCAAAACAAAAAACACAAGAAAAACTTAAATTACAATATGCGCCCGTAGCTCAGATGGAGCGCCCGCGGCCTACAAAAAAATGCAACGCGTGCCAACACCAAAACAAAAAACACAAGAAAAACTTAAATTACAATATGCGCCCGTAGCTCAGATGGAGCGCCCGCGGCCTACAAAAAAATGCAACGCGTGCCAACACCAAAACAAAAAACACAAGAAAAACTTAAATTACAATATGCGCCCGTAGCTCAGCTGGATAGAGCGTTGGCTTGCGGAGCCAAAGGCCACAGGTTCAAATCCTGTCGGGCGTACCAGACGCACAAAATGCAAAGGCCCGCGGTCGGACATTACAAAACCACCCGGCAGAACAAAAAAACGTTCGCAAAACGAACACCGCCCCTATTCCACCAACGCTTTCAAATTCCGATATTGATCTTCCAGATCAAGATCTTCCGCAACGGACTTATAAGTCACTTTCCCCTTATAAGTATTAATCCCCTGCGCAAACCTGCCGTCATAATTCAAAGATTTCAAAACCGACTCAATCACTCCGTCCTTCGCCATCTCCTTCAAATAAGGTAAGGTAGCAGAAGTCAAAGCTTGAGTGGATTGCCTTGCGACCTGCCCGGGCATATTGGTAATACAACAAAACACCTTGCCGTCAATCTCATAAATCGGTTCACTATGGCTTGTCGGTTTTGATCCCCAGACACATCCGCCCTGATCGATAGAAACATCAATAACCACGGCACCCTGCTTCATAGATTTAACCATTTCTTCGGTCACAACTTCCGGCGCCCGCGCGCCTTTAACCAACACGGCACCAATCAACAAATCCGCTTTACCAACAACATCCTTCAAATTCTCCTCGGTCATCTGCACAAAACTGCAATTATTATAAAAATTATCCCCCAAATAACCGCGAAACTCATGCTTTAATCTTTCCAGCCTCTCCGAACTCCTGTTAACAATAGTCACCTTTCCGCCCATTCCAACGGCCGTCTTCGCCGAAGTAGCTCCCACAAATCCACCACCGATAACAACCGTGTGCGCAGGATCCGCTCCATGAATATTACCGAGTGTCACCCCTATTCCATGATACTTCTTCTGTAAATATTGCGCTCCATATTGCACGGCCAAAACACCTGCAACTTCACTCATAGGGGCCAGCAAAGGCAATTCCCCCTGCTCGTCTTCAACCGTTTCATAAGCGACCGAAGTAATTTCATTTTCAAGCAGTTTCAAAGTCAAATTTTTATCAACACCGGACAAATGAAGATAAGTATACAAAGTCTTACCCTTAAACATATCCAATAAAGCATATTCACTGGCTACCGGTTCTTTCACCTTAACCAAAATATCAACGGCCTGCACAACTTCTTCGGGTGTATCAACCATTTTTGCGCCCGCGGAAATATATTCATCATCACTGAATCCGGCACCTATCCCGGCCTGTCTCTGAACAAAAACTTCGTTCCCCTCGCTCGTCAATTCTTTAACTCCTTTGGGAATTATACCAACACGGTTTTCATTATCTTTCACCTCTTTAACGGTACCTATTTTTACTGACATTTGAAAATTGGTTAAGTGATCTTATCCCCGTTATATCAAAAATCCAAAAACAAACACAAGAAATAATCACACTTTGTAATATTCAAAGCTACGCATTGCCAAAATTATCCCCTCAGGCTTTCAATCGCTTTCAATCTGTCCTCCGCTTTAAAAATATAAGAACCCGAAACCAGAATATTCGCTCCGGCCTCGATACACATTTTTGCCGTTTCAGCATTGATTCCTCCGTCCACTTCAATATCCAAATCAGGTTTCATTTCCCGCAATTTCCTGATTTTATCCAAAGCTTGAAGGATAAATTTTTGCCCGCCGAATCCCGGATTCACACTCATAATCAAAACCATATCCAAATCGTCCAAAACATCCGCCAGGCTGTCAATCGGTGTTGAAGGGTTCAAAGAAACCGCCGCTTTTACCCCAACCGACTTAATCTGCTGAATCACTCTATGCAGATGCGGACAAACTTCCTGATGCACGGTCAAAACTGAAACACCCGCTTTCGCGAACTGCTCAATATATCTTCCCGGATTATCAATCATTAAATGACAATCCATCGGCAATTTTGTTTTCAAACACTTAATCACCGCCTGCCCGAAAGTAATATTCGGCACAAAATGCCCATCCATCACATCAAGATGAATAAGTTCCACATGATCCTCCACGCTGGCAATCTCTTCATTAATCTTGCCAAAATCCGCCGAAAGTATTGATGGTGCGATTTGTATTTTCATACATCAATTATACACCAAGACCGCGTTTTTTTACAGATCACAGGCTTATTCTTTTTTAGCAACCAACCAACAACTTTATAATACTATTTAATATCCACCAAAAACCGCACGCCAAAACAATCATGCCGAAACCACAAACTACTCCCGAACAGCTAAATCCAACAAAAATCCAAATGCCGATAGACGACTGAGGAATTAAAATCTCCCATGCGATTTGAAAAATTAATTACTTCTCCATAATCTGAATACCCGACTCTTCAGCCACAATAACCTTGGAAGCCATATCAAGAAAAAGACCGTGCTCAACAACACCGGGCCGTCCGGCCAGCATTTCACCGATTTTATGAGGATCATCAATCCCTTTTTCAAAATAACACTTAGCAAGATAATTTCCGTTATCCGTTTCTGTCGGTTCATCATTATCTTCCAGCCACAATTCCGCTTTACATCCCGGTAAAGAATTAAAAAAATTGATTGTCGACCCATAGGCAAAAGGCACAATTTCAACCGGCAACGGACACTTTTCACCAAGCTTTTTTACGACTTTGGAAGCATCTACAATAACAATAAACTTTTCAGCATGAATTTCCGTCATCTTTTCCCTTAAAAGAGCTTTACCCAAGCCCTTGATCAACTGCAAATCAGGATCAACTTCATCCGCGCCGTCAATAGCCAGGTCGATTTTTTCATGATCATCCAAAGACGCCAGCTTAATTCCGTTTTCCTCCGCCAACAAACCCGTTGCTTCCGAAGTCGGTATGCCCACAATATTTTTCAATTCACCATCCCTAACTTTATTGGCAAGCTGTTTCACAAATTCGCCCGCAGTGGATCCGGAACCAAGCCCAAGCACCATTCCGTCCTTCACGAACTCCAAAGCTTTGGCCGCCGCCGTTTTTTTTAATTTCTGTTGATCCATCAAGACTGCTTATCATCTTTCTTAGATTTTTCTACTTTATCCCTTCTACCAAAAAACACGACACCCAAAGAATTTTCCCGTTCAGAAACTTTATCCTGCACTTCTCTAACAATGTTATCGAAACCTATGTCATCATCCTTAAATAATCCCAGATCAATCATATCGTAACCTTTGGATTGCAAAAAAACTTCAAGATCTTTTTTAAGTTCGTAACCTTCGCGGTCACTGCCAAAGTAAATCGTCCTTTTTTTATCAGCCATTAGAAATCGGGTTAACTAAATATTTGTAACTGACTTGTATTTATGTACATTTTGAATGGTCTTTGCAAGCAGTTCAGCCACCGAAATAACCTTTAATCCTTCAAATTGCTTTTCATGCCCTAAAGGAATTGAATTACTTACAACCACTTCTTTAAATCCAGCCGCCTTAAGTCTTGTAACTGCCGGATTAGAAAATACGGGATGTACCGCTCCCAGGTAAACATCCGGATTGGCGCCCCTCTTCAATAAAGCCTCCTTACCGCTAACCACAGTACCGGCTGTATCAATCATGTCATCAAAAACCAAACAGGTTTTATCCGTTACGTCACCAACAACCTGTGTTACTTCGGAGACATTATGCGCCGGTCTGGTTTTATGCAAAATCGCAAGCTCCGCGCCGATCATATCGGCTAAACTTTTGGCGTTTTTGGCCGCGCCCGTATCCGGAGCGACAACAACCAAATCTTTTAACTTTTTCTTTCTGAAATACTCGGCGAACAATTTATGCGAATCCAGGTTATCAACCGGAAAATCAAAAAATCCCTGTTCCTGATCCGAATGTAAATTCATCGTAATAACATGATCCGCTCCCGCGGCCGATATCAAATCCGCCATCAATTTAGCGGAAATCGGTTCTCTTGGAGTAGCCACCCGGTCTTGTCTGGCGTATCCATAATGCGGCATCACAACATGAATTCTGCCGGCGAAAGATCTTTTCAGAGCATCAATAATTATAAAAAGTTCCATCAGTTCATCATTCACTTTATCTGTGCAGGTTTGCAAGACAAAAGCGTTACAACCCCTAACTGAATACCTTGGCCGCGCGTAAATTTCATTACAGGCGAATCTTTTTACCACCATTTCTTCAACCGGCGCATGCAAATTTTTACCGATTTCTTCGGCAAGTCCAGGGTGAGATGTTCCCGCGAATAATTTTAAAGCCGTATGCATACTTTAATTTAATTGATGAATCTTGCCACGATCATAACAAAAAAACCATCAAAATCAATGCAAGGTACCTTTTTTAATGTTAATATTAAGCATAAAGGACTATAATAATCCACAGACAAAAAATAATCCCTTTAGATATGACTTCTCCCAAAAGTGCCAAAACAAATAAAAAAAGTTCAAAAAACACGACTGCGCTCAAAAAGAAAATCACAAAAAAAACTATCAAAACCGTGCCAATTAAAAATCAAGAAGCGATCACCTGGCTCACAAAATATTTACGTTACGTAAACTATCTTGGAGCCGGCCAGCTTTATTTGAAAGAAAACGCCCTACTGGAAAAAGAACTTAAACTTGATCACATAAAAGAAAGAGTACTTGGACATTGGGGCACCGTGCCCGGGTTGAATCTGATCTACGCTCATCTTAACTATCTTATTTCTAAACATAACGACGCCAATATTTATTACGTCTGCGGACCCGGACACGGCGCCCCTGCCGTTTTGGCAAACCTTTTCGCGGAAGAAACAATGAAGCATTACTATCCATACTTAACCAGAGATAAAAAAGGTACAACCAAACTGCTACAAATGTTCAGTTGGCCCGACGGATTTCCAAGCCACACCAACCCCGGCACACCCGGTTCCATTCTGGAAGGCGGCGAACTGGGATACTCACTGGCAACAGCGTTTGGTTCGGTCATGGATAACCCCGACTTAATCGCGGCCTGCGTTGTGGGAGATGGAGAAGCCGAAACCGGACCACTTGCTTCAGCATGGCAAAGCATCAAATATCTTAATCCCAAAGAATCCGGAGCCGTTTTGCCGATTCTTCACGCCAACGGTTACAAAATAACCGGACCAACAATTTACGCGTACATGAGTGACAAAGAACTGACAGAATTATTTTCCGGATACGGATATGAACCGAAAATACTGGATTTCAGAAAAGCCAGAGCTAAAGATCATCAAGAACTTATCAACGGCTTCGAGTCGGCCTACCAAAAGATCAAATCTATCCAAAAGAAAGCGAGAAAATCAAATGTTGTTCTACGACCCCGTTGGCCGATGCTGATTGTAAGATCGGAAAAAGGATGGTCGGGAATCGAAACCCTGCACAATGAAAAAATCGAAGGGACATACAGATCACATGGGATCCCATGCGACCCCGCCCACTCCAAAGAAGATTTCAAGGCGGTCAAACATTGGCTCGAAAGTTACAAAATCCATGAACTAATTGACGCAAAAGGGCAGCCACTCAGGGAGGTGATTAAATTCGTGCCAAAAGGGAAAAACCGCATGGGCATGAATCCCCACACCAACCCCGACAAAAAAATTCACAAAGAACTAAATCTGCCCGACCCCAAAAAACACGAAGTTGTAATCAGCAAAAAAAACCCAAAATCTTCTCACAGAAACACCGGAGTTTCTTCCGACTATATGCGGGATATTTTCAAACTGAATTCCGGACAAAAAAACTTCCGCTTTTTCTGCCCCGATGAAACGGAATCCAACAAATACCAATCCTTATTCGAAGTTACAAACCGCGCTTTTTTATGGCCGACCAAAGACTATGACACCCACCTGGCGCCTGACGGCCGCGTAATGGAAGTCTTAAGTGAACACAACTTAATAGGTTGGCTCCAAGGTTACCTCTTAACCGGACGACACGGAATTTTCGTCACCTATGAAGCATTCGCCATGATCGTGGCCAGCATGGTCGACCAATACGCCAAATTCATCAAACAAGCATTAAGAGTAAAATGGAGAAATCCGGTGGCTTCAATGAACATCATCCTTTCCAGCCTCGGCTGGAGACAAGAACACAACGGATTCTCTCATCAAAATCCCGGATTTGTAAGCAACATCATCGAAAAACACGGAAAATTCTGCAGTGTCTACTTCCCGTGCGACGCCAACGCCATGGTAGTTACACTTGAAGACTGTTTTAAAAGAGAAAACAGCATTAACGTAATTGTTTCATCAAAACAATTCATGCCGCAATGGATCACAGTCGCGCAGGCCAAGAAAGAAATTAAAAAAGGCATAGCCGTTTGGGACTGGATCAACCCTTCACACGCGAAAAAACCCGATGTTGTAATGGCCGCTTCCGGCGACGCCATGATTAAAGAATCCATGGCAGCGATTTCAATCTTAAGAAAAGACGCGCCCGAATTTAAAATCAGATTCGTTAACATTTCCGAACTTACGGCTCTGGGAATCGGTGACGAAAGAACCCCACTGGCGATCGGAAACAAAGAGTTCGAAAAATTCTTTACCAAAAACAGACCCATTATCTACAACTTTCACGGCTATCCCGGTGTTATTAAAAATCTGGTTTTCGGTCATAAGCATGCCGAAAGATTCTCTATCCACGGTTATCAGGAAGAAGGAACCACAACAACTCCTTTTGAAATGATGGTCTTAAACCGCACCAGTAGGTATCACCTTGTAATAGACGCTTTAAAAAAAGCGGGACATATAAATCCCGTAACAAAACGCAAAGCTGGCCGGCTGATTAAAAAATACAAAAAATTTCTGCGAGACCACGAAAAATACATCCGCAAATACGGCAAAGACATGGATGAAGTAGAAAACTGGGTTTGGGATTACAAATAATATTGACGCGAAACCGGACAAAACGCATTAAAAAAACAAGGAGCTTGAATCACTTACTTAGCCAGGCCCCTATCTGATCTGCAATTCCAACGCCGTCCAGTTCATACTTTTTATACAAATCATCCACTTTTGCAGATTCTGCGAACCCATCCATGCCAAAACGCAAAATCTTGGCCGGATAATGCGTACTCAAAACCTCGCATACCGCTGTTCCAAGACCGCCCTGGATTTGATGATCTTCCACCGTTACCAGTCTATCTACCGCTTTAGCGCATTCCACAATTAAATTTTCGTCCACCGGATTCAATGAAGACATATTTACGACCATCGTGGAAATCTTTTTCCTTTCCAGAATATCTGCCGCGTCCAACGCGGTATGCATAGTAGTACCGTAAGAAAAAATACAAAGATCTGTACCGCCCTTATAAATATTACCCTTACCGAAAACAAACTTATGCTTAATATTAAACAAATTAGGCAAAGGCAAATGCAAAAGACGCATATAAACCGGTCCATAATCAAGAAGCATCACATCCAACGCCGCCCGCGTCTCCACCGCGTCGGCCGGGGCGACAACTTTCATTCCCGGCAACGACCGCATAATCGCCACATCCTCCAATGGCTGATTCAAAACACCTTCCTCCGCGTTTAAAATTCCCGCATGCAAACCAAAAATTTTCACGTTCAAATTCTGCGCACAAATAAAATTACGAATCGAGTCCCAGGCGCGACCCGTAACCGGAATGCCGTAAGCAAAAATAAGCGGAATCTTACCTCTTGCCACGAACCCGGCCGACGCCGCCACCATTGCCCTTAAAGAATTCCCAAACCTAAAATGTCTGTCCGGAAACTGTTTAGCAAAACTCTGCAAACCCGAACTCGGTCCCACGTTGGCTTCCAAAATCACAAAATTCTTATATTTACCGGCAACTTTCACCAATTCATCGGCGCAAACTTTTTGTATCGATATCTGTTCTTCAGGATAAGTTCTCATTATCAATTCCCGTTAAAGATTAACATTGGCAGTATCCCCCGGCATAATCCCAAGTCGTTCTGTAACTCCGCCTTTCACCTCCAGAACATATTTAGCCGGTTTTAAAGAAGAAATAACTTCACACGGATCCTTTTTACAAGGCTGAGCTTCATACTGAATATGCACTATTTTATAGTCATGATCAAAGAAAATCATATCAAGCGGAATCAAAGTATTTTTCATCCAAAAATTAAGCTCCTCCTCTTCATCAAAAATAAATAGCATGCCATGATTATCTTCCATCGACTTCCTGTACATCAAACCTTTAGATCTTTCCGCCGACGTATCGGCAATTTCAATATCAAACGTATATGAATCATTATTGGAATTGATTGTCAAAGTAGATCCGTCAACTTCACCGGCATTCAGCCAAACAACATTTTGACCCAAACCCTGATCGTCCTGTAACAAATCACCCGCATTACAACCCGCAAAACCTAATATAAAAATCAACGACAATACTGCGAAACCCCATTGATAATAATTAGTTAACTCTTTTTTCATAAATCAATAATATTAAACAAATATTTACCTTTTATTTGATTCTTTTTAATAAACGGACTTTTAAAATACCTTGAATCCAGACTGTGTTCCCTGTTATCACCCAAAACAAAAAATTTATCAATAGGAACCGCATACGTATGCTCATAATTATCCCTGTAGGATTCATTCACGGGAGCCGAACTGGCATCACCACCCAAATAAGATTCCGATAATTTCCCTTCTGTTCCGGCTTCATTATCAACATAAATACCGTCCTCACGAATTCTGACCTTTTCACCCGGTAAACCTATCACTCTTTTAATATAAAAATAATCCGGATCATCATCCAGCGCAAAAACAACAATATCACCCCTTCGAATCTGATCGTAATTTAAAAATTCATTAATCATGATAACTTCTCCGTTCTGCAAAGAAGGCTCCATCGACGGCCCCTCGATCATGAAAGATGAAAAACTAAACGCCCGCAGGCTCAAAACCGATAATAAAAAAATAAAAGCTTTCATAAATTTATAATTCCTGGGATTCCAACTCTTCCAGTTCATGCTCAAGCGCGGGCAAAGCTTCTTCCATCTCTTCATCACTCAAAACTTCCGCGTGGTAATAAGGCTTATTTTCGGCAAAAATCACACCCTTACCTTTAATTGTCCTGCAAATAAGCACGCTCGGTTTACGTTGAGTCTCATAAGCCTTCTCGATACCTATCAAAAAATCTTCAAAATTATGACCGCTTGTAACGGGAATGCTCTTCCAACCGAAAGCCTCAAACTTATCGGAAACAGGCTCTATCCCGACAACCGACCTCACCACCCCGTCCATCTGCAACCCGTTCCAATCCACGATCAAAGTTAAATTATCCAGTTTATGCTGACTTGCCAAAAGCGCCGCCTCCCAAAGCTGTCCGTCCTGCAGTTCACCATCACCAACAAGACATAAAACCCTGTTTGTATTTTTATCCATTTTCAAGGCCATGGCCAATCCCACCGCCGCCGCCAGACCATAAGCCGGAATCCCCGTTGAAAGCACGATCCCCGGAATTTTCTTGACCGGATAAGCCTGAAGCATTCCTCCCAGCTGTCTGTAATGCTTCAATTCATCATGAGGAATAAAATCCAAATCAGCCAAAACCGTATACCATGCCGGGCCGGCGTGACCTTTGGAAAGGACAAAATAATCCTGATCCTGCGATCCCGGTTTTTGAGGGTCAAAAAGCATCACCGGCCTTCCCGGCAATTTACCATAATAAAGAGCCACCAAAATCTCCATTATTGAAAGCGAACCGCCCAAATGTCCGGACCGCGCGTGATGTAAAGTGTGCAAAAGAGCGATCCTCAACTCCAGCGCTTTTTTTCGTAAAAAACCTAAATGTTCAACAAAAGATTCCATATTCTCAATTTAAAGTGGTCTAACTATAGAGTCATCCTCGCACTCATTCAAGAGCTGATTCACTGTTTTACCCAATAAAGGATGCGCAACTTCGGCGGCGATTTCATTTAAAGGCTCAAGAACAAATTTTCTGTCCGCCAAAAACCTATGCGGAATCTGTAAATAACCCGTTTCAAGAGCTTCATTTCCGTATAACAAAATATCAATGTCAATCACTCTAGGCCCCCATTTTAAATTTCTTTCCCTGCCCATTTCAACCTCAATCTCATTAATTACTTTCAACAATTTATCGGGGCTAAGGTCGATTTCAACCTTCACCGCCATATTCAAAAACCACTCCTGTTCTTTAACACCGACAGGCTCTGTCTCATAAATTAATGACCTGCGCACCACCTTCACCCCCCGCGCATCCAACATCTTAACGGCTCGGCCAAGATTTCCCTTCTTATCCCCCATATTGGTACCCAAACCTAAATAAATATGCTTCATAAATAAATTTTACTCTCCCTTATATGTAATCCACGAATTAGCCGTTTCCCAAAGTTTTACTTCATAAAGTTTCAACGCATTATCAAATTCCATTTTTGCCAGTTCCCCTTCTTTATAACATTCATCCAACAATTTTTTTAAATGTTCCGCCAAATTCGGATCGCTCATCTCTTCATGCAACAATTTTTGCAAATCTTTAAGCTGATCCCAAATCCAAACCACCAAATTTTCAGCGGACGGATTTTCAACCACCTCATTCAAAACATTATGATCCAACTTATCCAGAACGTGCTTTTTAACAATCCTTTTAAGAACAACAAAATCTATCACAAGACCATTATCCTGAACTTTACCGTCCAGTGTAATATGCATCTTATAAGTATGCCCGTGCATACGCTCGCATTTCCCGTAATAATCGGTAAGCCTATGCGCCGCGTCGAACGTGAATTCCCTTGTAATCAACATAATTTACGAATTTGTTATAGTATAAATCATATCTAAAACTCTTCGGGTCTCTTTAACATCGTGAGTTCTGATTATGGACACCCCGTGAATAAACGCCCACGCCGCTACAGCAAGTCCGCCCTCAAGTCTTTCATCAATTTTCAACTTCATCGTTTCACCAATAAAAGATTTTCGTGACGCTCCTATCAAAACAGGCAAACCCAGCATCTTAAATTCCTGCAACCTTTTCAAAATCTGCAGACTGTAAATCGATTCCGAACTAACAAAAGCTCCCATGCCCGGATCAACTATCAGTTGATCCTTTTTCACGCCGGATTTAGCGGCATAATCGATTCTCTCCTCCAAAAAATTTTTTACCGACACAACAACATCGTCATAATAAACCGCTTCCATGGTCGTCCTGGGTGTATCATCTTTTGAATACATAATGACAGCGGGAACTTCATGATTGGCCACCACCTTTGCCATACCGGAATCGGCCCTGAAAGCCGTTACATCATTAATTAAATCCGCTCCCACCTTCAAAGCATGCAATGCCACCGTTGACTTATAAGTATCAACAGACAAAATCACATCGGTTTCACCCCTCAATTTTTCAAAAACCGGAATAACACGTTCAAGCTCATGATCGGCGGGAACATTTGTAGATCCCGGCCCCGTAGATTCACCGCCGATATCTATAATATCAACCCCCTCTTCAACCATTGCAAGAGCCCTGCGCACTGCGTCATTAACCCCGACGAATTTCCCTCCATCAAAAAAAGAGTCCGGTGTAACATTCAAAACCCCCATTACAAGCGGTTTACCTTCCGATATTTTTTTGAATATATTCATCAAAAGCTTCCATTAATTTTTTAGTACTTATTCCCACCTTACCATCGGCGATCTTAATTCCGTCGATTTTTTTCACAGGAATAATTTTTCTGGGCGCGTTGGTTATAAAAACCTCATCCGCTTTATACAGATCAACCCTTTTAAAATCACGTTCAACCACTTTCAATCCGCAATCAACAGCCAACATTAAAATTATCGACCTTGTAGTTCCCTCTAAAACATTTTTTTTGGGAGTAATCAAAACACCGTTATTAATTATAAACAAATTTGTAATCGTTCCCTCTGTAACATAATCCCTACAATTAACGTAAAATGCCTCAAACGCGTTCAGCCTATCCATTTCCCGATGCGCCAGTATCATTGGCAACAAACTGGTAGTCTTGGCCTCGGGCGCCATTCTTTCAAGCCTGACTGTTATAACATCTACGCCCTTTCCATAAACACTTTTCGGTTCTGGTTTAAGCTCTACGGCATAAATCAACAAAGTTGGATTTACACATTCACTGAACCCCTTACTACCAACGCCCCTTGTCACGGTTATCCTTATTCGCGATTCGTTAAATTTATTTTTATCAACCAACTTGAGCACCATTTCACCAATCCGTTTTTTAGAAAAAGGCAGTTTGATTTTCATTTTTTTAGCGGATCTCTCAAGTCTGGCAATATGTTTTTCCACTTTAAAAACCTTCCCTCCATAAGTTCTAAGCGTATCGTAAACACCGTCTCCGTATAAAAAACCATTATCAAAAACGGAAATCTTAGCGTTCTCGGCTCTGACAAATTTACCGTTTAAACAAACCCACATATTATTTTTTTAAAGTATCAATCAATGCCTGCGCCTTCATCACAGACTCATCATATTCTTTTTTAGGATCCGAATCTATCACTATCCCGCCGCCGGCGTTAAAGAATATTTCCCGATCCTTTAGAAGCATTGTCCTGATCAAAATATTAAAATCAGCATCACCGTTAAACCCAATAAAACCCGCCGCCCCCGTATAAACACCCCTTTTATAATCTTCAAACCTGTCAATAATCTCCATTGTCCTCTTTTTAGGACAACCTGTAATAGATCCGCTAGGGAAAACAACACTCAGAGCATCAAAAACATTCTTTTTACTGTCCAAAACACCGCTGACTCTGGATACAGTATGAATCACGTGAGAATATTTATGAATTTCCCTGTGACTGTCCACCTTCACACTACCCGTTTCACAAACCCTGCCCAAATCATTTCTTTCAAGATCCACAATCATCGAAAGCTCGGCATCATCTTTTTTCGATTTAAGCAACTCTTCCGCCAACTTTTGATCCTCTCGCTCACTCTTACCCCTTTTTACAGTACCTTTAATGGGCCATGTTTCAATCAACTCACCACGTTTTCTAAATAAAAGTTCCGGTGAAGAACTGATAATTTGATAATCGGGAAAATTCTGATAACAAGAAAAAGGTGAAGGATTCAGCGCGGAAAGGTTTTTATAAACCGACCAACCCTTTAAAGAACAATCCGCTTTAAATCTTTGTGAAAAATTAACCTGATAAGTCTCCCCCTGTTTTAATAATTCCTTAATCCGCAAAACCTTATCAACATAATCGGTCTCGCTGATATTGGACTCAATATCTCCGATTTCTCCCACCCTTGTTAACCCCTTGTCGGAACGCAAATCTGTTTTTATCTCCTCAACTTTTCTTTTCGCGCTCATATCAGTTTCAGCGATCCCAATAAAATAATTCACATTTTGATCATGATCAAAAGCAATAACCTTATCATAAAAATTAAACTGATAATCTGAAAGATGAAGATCATCATAAACTTCCTGCTTAACACCCACAAATCTGCAACCGTAATCATAACTTAAAAAACCGGCCGCGCCCCCCGAAAAAGGCACCGGTGAATCATCTTTTAATATAAACATATTAAACAAATCGACCAGGGCGTTACCGGAAGACGTATCCACAATTTGCCCCACCGCGCTTTTTTTTAAGTGAAAAAAATCTTTCTTTTTCTGCATCTGGGCGACTCCGTCCATTGACCACACCAACAAAAAAGGATCATACGCGATATACGAATATCTGTCCGAACCGCAACTGTCGAATAATTGACTATGCCCACCGTCAAGTCGTTCAAAATAGTCTCGCGGAGTAACACCCGCAGGCATTATCTGCTTTTCGTATGCTAATTTTAAGAAAGACATGATAACAATTTAAACGCGCTCGTCTTCGCCGTATACATGAACAAATTCAGTCTTATCATAATCATAAAGTTCATCTTCCTTAAAAAATCTCGGAACTTCTTTTTGAGCCGTTTCAATAGAATCCGAAGCGTGAACAACATTACACGCCACGCTCATCGCCAAATCACCGCGGATAGAACCAGCTTCAGCCTCGCGCGCTTTAGTAATACCGCATAAAAGTCTCACCGCGGTAACAACTTCCAGTCCTTCCAAACAAAGCGCGATAACAGGTGAACTGCTCATAAATTGCGCGACTCCCGGGAAAAACGGTTTGTCCGTGATATGCGCGTAATGTTCTCTTAAAAACGCCTCATCCAAAGACATCATTTTACATCCCACAACCTTCAAGCCCTTTTTCTCGAATCTAGAAATAACATAACCCACAAGACCTCTTTGAATCCCGTCCGGCTTAACCAAAACCAATGTTTTTTCTCTGATTCCTTCAAAATTAATAGACATAATAAAATAACTTAAGAATTAGCGCCGATATAATAATGATTTTTCCTAAAACTTCAACAATTTAGCAAACCGTTCTTGATCTTCATAAGGCCCGATCACCGCCAGATACATCTTATCTTCCTTAAAAATATATTCCGCCACCCTGCGCACGTCATCGGCCGTAACTTTATCCACAGCCTCGAAAATTTCTTCCGGAGTTTTGGGCTTACCATATAAAACATCGTATTTAGCCAACAAATGGGCGTATTCTTCGGAATCTTCAAGTCTTAAAATCACTTTTCCTTTAAGGTATTCTTTAGCTTTCTTCAATTCCCCGGCCGGAACATTTTCCCCGATAATTTTTTTATACTCACCCAAAATAGCAGTTATCGCTTTATCGATCCCATTTAAAGAAACCCCCGCGTTTGTGGCTATTGTACCCGTGTCGGTGTAATCATCGGTGGAACAACTTATATAATAAGCCAGCCCCTGTCTTTCTCTCACCGAAAGAAACATTCTTGAACTCATGTTGCCCCCCAGAATAATGGACAAAAGCTTCAAAGCATAATGATCTTCATCCATCTCTTTTAACCCGGGGAATCCAAGCATCACATGCGCCTGTTCAGTTTTCTTATTTTTAACGTGGATATAAGATTTGTCGGTATTTTGTTCAATCGCGGGAGCTTCGTAAGCTTTTTTCCCACCGTCAAAAACAAACATTTTCTCAATCTGTTTTACAATTTCAGCATGATCAACATCTCCCGCCACAGTAACCACCACATTATCCGGTGTATAAAGTTTATTTTTATAATTCAAAAAATCATCTCTGTTCAAAGATTTAATATTTTCTTTGGTACCGATCTGATCCCACCCCATAGGCTGATCACCGTAAATAAGTTTTTCAAAATTCCAACCGATCTGATACATCGGTGTATCCTGATACATATTATATTCCTCCAAAATCACTCCCCTCTCTCTATCAATCTCTTCCTGATCAAATCGGGCGTTAATTAACATATCCGAAAGCAGATCCACAGCAATATCGGAATGTTTTTTTGCCACTTTCACAAAATAACCAACATATTCCTTACCGGTAAAAGCGTTAAAATCACCGCCAACGTTATCGATAGTCTCCGAAACCTCTTTGGTATTTTTATACCTCTTCGCCCCTTTAAAAAACATATGTTCAATAAAATGCGAAAGACCGTTTATTTCAGCCGTTTCATAACGTGATCCGGCTCCCGCCAAAACAAGCACAGTTACCGCCTGCGTATTTGGCAAATTCTGTGTGACAACGCGAAGACCATTATCCAAAGTCGTTTTCTGATACATAAAAAATATTAATTAATAATTCAAAAATATTATACTGTATATAAACACAAATAAATGTATACATAAACCTTTAATTTTCCAAATTGGCGGGTATAATAAGACTCCAATAGACAAAACCATGCCCAGACGCAAAAAAATCGGAATCGACGAACCAAAATTTAAAATTACTATACTTAAATATACCGTTTTCCTAGTTTTGGCTGTTATAACAGTGCGTCTTTTTTATCTGCAAGTACTCAGACACGACTATTATCAGGCCATAGCGGCTAAAGAACACTACGGATACACCGAACTGCCGGCCAGACGCGGTGAAATTTTTATTAAAGATTACGCTTCAAAAGAAGATATCAGAGTAGCGACGAACATTACTTTGGACACGCTATACGCGGATCCCACGCTTATTGGAAACCCTAAACTGGTCGCCGACAGAATTTCGCCAATGATTTTCAACCTTGAAGAAGAAAGAGCAAAAGACGAAGCAAGAATGGATACTGCCAAAAAACGAGCACAAACAGAAGAAGATCTGGAAAAAATCAAACCACTCACGGACGAAGAACTATACACTCAGTTTTATAACCAAACATTAAAATCAATCAGCCAAAAAGTCAGACCAGAAATATTGCTTTCCGACACTATGGAAGCGCCGGCGCTAGATGCTATTGAAAAATACGGCATGCCTGGAATCAAAATTCAAAATGATGCTTTATACGCATACCCAAAACAAATTGTCGACAGAGACAATGTCGCTTCCATCTTAAGTAAATACATCGACCTCACGCCCGCCAGACTTAAACAGATATTACGGGGAAAAAACCGCTATGTCGTACTGGCAAAAAAAATACAGCCGGAAGTATCGGCCAAAATCAAAACACTTATAGATGAAAACGAAAATGATAATTTCTTCGGACTTGGACTTACTGAAAAATACTACCGTTATTACCCAGAAAAAGAACTGGCCGCCAATATCCTAGGTTTCGTAACGGCGGCGGATATCGGACAATACGGTATCGAAAACGCCTTTAATACACAACTACAAGGCAAAAAAGGAGTCTTTCAGACACAAAAAGACGGAAGTATTTATGGACGACAAATCACGGTTGGAGACAGCCTTATCCAGCCGGCTATAGACGGAGACAGCCTCGTTTTAACAATCGACAGATCAATTCAAATGACAATTGAAAAAATGCTGGCCAAAGCTGTTAAAAATTATCGCGCCGATAGCGGTCAAGTCGTAATTATGGATCCGGACACCGGACGTATTATGGCCATGGCACATTATCCCAGCTTTGACCCGAACAATTTCAGTTCCGCGCTGGAAACCGAAGAGATTAACCTGACCCCCGAAGAAGTTGAAAGCCTTGTACCGATTGAAGGCGAAGAAAACGCCTTCTGGTTTTACAGAAACGTAATTGCCCATGACAGATACAAAGTAATGAGAGAACCTGTAAAAGAAGGAACTGATGAAGAATTTTACGTATACAAAAGATACAAAAACTGGATCGGAATGGAAGCTTATCAAAACAAAGTTGTCAGCGCTCCTTATGAACCCGGATCCGTATACAAAACCATAACCATGGCCAGTGCCATCGATGATAAAGACGTTACTCCCCAAACCGCGTTCAATGATCCCGGTTTACTGCAAGTGGATGAATTTGAAATCACGAACGTGTCCGACAAATGTACGGGCCATGTCACCATGACCAATGTACTGGAAAATTCATGTAATACCGGTATAGGTTGGGTGGCCGAAAAAATGGGACGTAACCTTTTCTATAGCTATATGCTAAAATTCGGATATGGAGAAAGAACCGGAATCGAATTTGACAATGAACATCCCGGACAAATAGAACACTTCACACAGTGGGCGGACAGTGAATTGGTCACACACGCTTTCGGACAAGGTATCACTGCCACACCGATCCAAATGGCAGCCGCTTATAGTGTTATTGCCAACGGTGGTACACTTATACAGCCGTATATAGTGGAAAAAATTGTTCAAAGAGATGGCAAAATTGTAAAAACACATCCCGCAACAATACATAAAGTTATCACCGAAGATTCGGCGCATAAAGTCACAGCCATGCTTGTCAGTGCCGTTGAAAACGGTGTATCTTCCAACGCCAAAGTAAACGATTACTACATCGCCGCGAAAACCGGTACATCCCAAACATATCGCCATGGCAAACCGTTAACAGGAGCCGGCACCACCATAGCTTCGATAGCGGGATTCGGCCCTATAGAAGATCCCAAATTCGTCCTTTACGTCAAATTCGACAGGCCTCGTTCCAGTGAATGGGCCGGCGAAACAACAGCTTTTCTTTTTGCCGACATCGCGGATTATTTATATGAATATCTGGGAATTCCTCCGGACAAAAATCAATAGTTGCAAAAATACTCACGTCAATATACGATGCTTGAGCAAACAATTTAGGGCCATCGTATAGTGGTAGTACAGAGGTCTCCAAAACCTCTGGCGGGGGTTCGATTCCTCCTGGCCCTGCCAATTTGCATCCCTTATGACCGAGTTCAAAAAAATCAAAAACAAATTCAACAAACTGCCACCGGAAAAAAGGCGGATCATTGAAAAAAATATTCACAAAACGGAAACATTTATGGATAATCCGCTAATCGCCGGCATAATCAATAATCTCTCAGATTATAATGTTAATGACCTAAAAAAAAATCTGCGTAAAATCGGGAAAAACGAGGAAGATGGGCTTTTTGCCGTAATGAAAAAAGAAAAACCTCAACAAAAAACACAAAACACTGTCGATTTCGATCTCAAAGAAAAAACAAACATTCAAGCAGAAAAAAACCTCTACGAAGAAACGGACACGCACAAAAAAACCGTTTCAAACCATATACCACCTTCTCCTATCCCCCCAAAACATACTTCGGGAAAAGTTGAAGGGATCATAGGCTCCAGAGAAATAATTTTATTGGTAGTCATAGCCGGCATGATCGGCTGGTTTTTTTATCAGTCTTACTGACAATAAATGTTTAACCCGGTTATAAATCCGTTTTCAAAATACGCGGACAAAACGGAAAAAAAAGTCGACAAAATTTTGGGAAAAACCGCTCTGCACGGCAAAGAAGAAATACAAAATGAATTACTGAAACTTATCCAAAAAAATCTAGTCGTGGTTAATTTATGGTTGGAGCACAGATTCAAAGGATACAAATATCTAACAAAATCACGCAGAAAAAAATTTTATCAAAACACGGCCCTGATTGTGGCTGAATTTAATAAATTCGAATCAACATTTAAATTCAACGAAAAACAACTTTTCGATCACATAAACAAGCTGGGCTACATGGTTAAAAGTAACGAAGAAAAAAATAAAATCAAACATCTCTACTCAATAATGAGTTTTCTTAAACCGGGCAAACTTTACAATTACCTGGAAGGAGCAAGTTTCGGAAAACTTCTGACTGACATAACAACGGAAAAAATGATCGGCGATTGTAATCAGATCGTCACCTTTTACATCTTTCTTTACGCGCTTAAATATCCAGTCACCGATCTGCAAATAAAACTACTACCCGGGCATGTTTGCCTACGTTTCAATAAAATTGACATCGAAGCCACCAACGCGACTTTCCATAATTACGAAGAACACAAAAAAATCCTGCCGGTAATAGAACTGATAACAACAAACCTGCTCGACACCTGTGATTACCGCGACAAAACACTACGCATCGACAGCCGCTCTTACGTAAAAGCGGCCGAATTGGCTTACAGGCTAAGCGATCACAACCAAATAGTTAACAAAAATCTTCGTATTGCTTACCATAATCTGGCTGTTGAATCGGCCGCCGGGCACAACTATAAAACAGCGAAATTTTTTGCTGCAAAAACAAATGATCCCAAACTAAAAAAACACATTCTGGAAAACGCGGTAATATATCTAACCCAAAAAAACAAATTCAAAAAAGCTTATTATTACTCTTCCCTTCTGCAAGACGGCAAATCAAAAAAATACGTACGCAACCATGAAGCCTGGTACTATTTCAAAAAAAAGAACTACAAAAAAGCACTAAAACTCTACCGTATGATCCCGGACCCAAAAATGATCAAAGCCTGCTACGGCGAGATGTATAACAAAATCCAAAAACGGGTAGCCAATATAAAAAAAGTTACCACTCACCGCGCTCACCTAAACGACTACAACAAAATGATCGACCTAGCAGGTAAAATGGAGGACTACGAACTTGAGCACAAACTAAAAAAATTTGTTAAATCCATCAAATCAACCTAACTGTGGACAACCAGTCCATAATCCCATTGGGCTTCCCAAATCACGTCTTCACTGTAATTTTTTTTAAATTGAATATCTGTTCCTTCACCCCAGACTTCAAAGCCCCCCTTCCTACTTAGCCAGTTTTTCAAAGCAAAACCGTCCGCGTCAGTTTTACAATTACAAACAAAATAAAGTCTTCCACTGTCCTTATATACTCTGTAATTTTTTGTCATTGCCACAACTCTGTCTAAAACTTCAAGCAATTCGTTGTTATTTTTTTCAGGCGATTCAGCGATATTAACCAATTCAGCCGTTCCCGAAACTCGCTCATAAGTTCTTATGGTCAAACCCGCGACATTTTCTTTAGTTTTTTCTCTCTTTCGACGCTTCATTTCCGCGTATTGCGTAACTTTGGTTTTGCTTTCATCCGTCAAAATAAAATTTTTTTCTTCTGAACCAACAAGTTTCTTTGAATAACCGAATGTAACCGGAATTAAATAACAAAGTCCCCCGTTCCGATTAAGAGACAACTGGAAAATATCACCCGTTTTCCTATATTGAACCTGCAAAACAGCTTCAGGGTCATGTCGTAAAAAATCAATGATTTCCAATGTCATCGGAGCTAAACAATTTGTTTGTTCTATTGCGTTTATTTGTTTTTCCACTTCCTCCATTGGTAAGTATTAAGATTTTAAGTAGACAAAACTAAACAATTTCAATAAAAATTGCAACAATTTTTTATCTGTAGACTATTGCTCAAATCTCACCTCCACGGACATATCCGTTACCACCCCTAAAAATTTTTCTACAACGGATTCGGCCTGATCCCTGGCCAATACCAAAATCTCATTATCCAAAGCCTTCTCCACGGCCAATTGAATAGCTTTTTGCTGAGCCGTAATTTCTTGCTGGGGATCCAAAAATTTTGCAACCAAATTTTGATCATAAACCTTAAAAGAATCCGAAACAATATAAGGATCATCGCATAAATTGGGCTCGGGTAAATCAATAACAATCCTACCGTTTTCCACCATAACATCCCCGGCCTCAACTTTTGTCAGATCCACGCAAGCGGTAGCCACGCTTGTGAAAGAAACCAGAGTTTTTGAATCAGGGGCTAAAAAATCAATCCCGAAAAGATCACGCACAACCTCTTCTTTATGCACTTGTTCCAAATACATTTTTATAACCTGCAGTTTCCCCTGTTTTTTAAAAGCTTTCAAAACAGCCTCGGTCGAAGAAACTTCCTGCCTGGTATAAACCAAATCGGAAAAAAGTGATGAAAACATCACCAGTATTAAGATTAAAGCGGCTACAATCCCCGCCGCAAAAGGAACAACAAATTTTTTCATATCTTATTTAATTAACAATTTTTATAAAACCCTCCATTTCCAGCTCTTCATTGGATATTTCTTTAACGCCCATAACCATAAATTTAAACGGTTTCAGATATTCCATAACCATATCATATTGACTCATATCTTTACCGTTTTTCTCAAGATTAACACCAAATTGAACCCATCTATCCGCATACTCCAAAAACTCTTCAATATCCACATAAAAACCCTGCGAATCATATCCTTCAATATATTTCATCGCGCCCTGAAAATCCGAATTCTGTTCCAACGTCTCATAACCTACCGCCGCAAAATCGGGGTATAGTGTTAAATATGCCAAATTATCACCGTTTAAACCGTAAGAAAATTTGACCGGTTCGCGCATTAATTCGGGTACGACATCTTCTTTGGCCTTATCCGGTAATTCATTAAAATCAAATGTAAACATATAACATTCTCCGCCGCATTCGACTTGCTCGTTCTTTACAACGTCTAAAAGTTTTTCATCAATCACTTCGCCAATACCATCAAAAATTTTAGCCATTACTTTTTTGGCGCTTTTTGGACTGGACGAAGCATCAACATAAAACCCCAAATAAGGAAGCAACCCCTCGCCGGTCTGTAATTCAAAAGCATACCCCTTATCCATAAATACCAATAAGTCATCCTCAAGATCCAGTCCGTTCATCATTAAAAAACCTTTAACCGTCGAAATCACATCTGCCATCTCTCTCATTTCCAAATACACATCCATCATCATTTCAATACTCAATTTCATGTTCATACTTTCCGTATACATGGCCACATTATCTCCGGGCAATTGCTTATACAAATAAGGCCGCATCATTAAATCATCAAGAACGGGCAGACCCAGCTCTTTCCATTTACCCATATCCGTTGCGATAAAACCTTTTATTCTCATACCTTCCTCTTCCATCGTCAGGCCAAAAAACTCTCCTCTTACCGTTGATACGATATCCAACATTTTTTGCACACCTTCAAGTTCTTCACTCGCTTTTTGATTTTTTTGTATCTGACTAAAAAAAGGCCCGGAGTTTATAAAGAAAAAGCCGTATTGATCCTGCATTTTCCCTACTCCCGATTGATAATTACGGTCCGCGAGCAATCTGGTTGAGTTGCCGACATTATCCAAACTTTCTTTAATAATTTCCATACTGTTTCCCATCAACCAGACATCCTCATATCTGGCAAAAAAAGCACTCTCTGCAGGATTACGATAAATACTGTTTTGCTTATACTCTACTACCTCTCCCCCCTCTTTAACCAATTTTTCAAACAACTCTTCAATCTTCTGAGCATCCTTCGGAACAATCGCAAACAACATTTGCGGTTCAGAATCATTCTCAATATCACCAGCCATCGCAAACATTACCTGCCAATTGTCACCCAACGCCGGTAATAGATCATTTTCATACGAAAGTTGATATTTTTCAAGGTCCTCATTAAAACCATCTGCAATACTCTGATTAATAAATTCAAGAGGATTTATGGGAAATTTTTCAGCCAGCTTATTCATGTTCTGAATTTGATTCCGATCATTCGATCCCAATTTAAAAACAACCCATACATCGGAAGGAAAAAATGATTCAACTTTAACACCCTCCTCGGAAATAAGGACTGACTCACCGTCAACCTTATTCATACAGCCAACAATAAAAATCACTGACAAAACCAAACAACAAATAAAAATTCTATTAACTACTTTCATAATTAAAAATTATATTTCAGATAGGCGAATAATAAACTAATTTCGGCTTACATGCCACAAAAATAATGATAATCACTTTGCTTTAAAACAAAATCATCATTATCACCAATTCCTTTTGACGGTTTTAGCACAGCCTTCCCGTTTACTCCGCAAAAACCTTTTATAATAATATCTTTGGCCATTTCTCTACTCCTACAAAAACCTTTATTTACCAGATAAAAATCAAGTCGCATATTAACTGTTATCGCGTCTCCCACTAAACCACAAATAGACCAAATAACCAAAAGTAAGCACGAAAAAAGAAACTATAAGTACCAAATAAACATCCCAGATACTGTATTGCTCATTTTTAATTCCGCTTAACACACCGGCTTTAGCATCATTCATAACTGATGAACCGTAATTGGAATCGATAACGGGTTTTTTATCAACATCTGCAACATCCAAGACAGCTTCAGTCGTACTATTTATATCCAATTCAATTTCGGTCCCGGACCATTCAACGTCATTCAGGTCTATTCTTGTATTATCAAACGCCACAACAAACGAATTTTCAAAACTCATTTCAAATAACCCTTCATCTTTTGGTACGATAAAAAAAGTGGTCAGCAAACCATCATTAACGGCATATTCATCACCTCTTTTCATAGTCATACCAAAAACAATTTCATCTGTTTGGGCATGTTTTTCCTGAACCATCATCAAAGGATCTGTATCCACAAACACTTTTCCCGGTTCATGCCCTCTTAACTGCCACTCCGGCCCGTCAATTATCAGATGAAATGAAACACCGAATAAATTTTCAGGCAGATTCTTACCCACCACATCAACCTTAATCAGACCATCGTTCTGAAAATCCGCGTTTGAATAAAATTTAATTTGATTTTCCATATTGTTTGCTACATAAAAGTCTAATATTTCTAAACCGTAACGATTACCCGCCCCCGCGGAAGCGGGGGCGGGTATGAACTAATTAAGGACTATAAGTAAGGGCAAAATTCAAACCGATATCAATCAAATCACCACCATCAATCATTCCGTCATAAGTGGTATCGACCAACGGATCAAAGCCCGCGTCCGAATCACTCAACGCGAACATTTTTGCCAGATTATCAAGATCTCTGCCGTCCACCCTGTCCGAACGATCATTGTCACCTTTCAAACCGCGTGTTTCCATACCCACTTCATCAACAGACAAACTTTCCACACCGTTTTTCACAGCGATAACTCTATAATTATAGCCAAAATGGGGTACGATCATTCCTCCGTTTGAAACGCCGTCCTGATCGACAAACAAAGTATCCGGTGTTTCAGCAAGCAAAGAATAAATCCCGTGAGCATCTTCCCTGTAAACTCTATACATTTCAGCATCCGCCGAAGGATCCCACGAAAGCTGAATAGCATACCTTGAAGCAGCCTCCACTAACTGCAGATTAGAAGCCGGAGCTACAGTCAAGACAACAGGCTCAAGAACAACTCCGCTATAATTACTAATCAAATCCCCATTTGGATCGGCGATAAAACTGCCTGCTCCAAATTCAATCAGAGACTGCTGTCCATCGCCTCCAACCACATCAAACGTAACCGTAAACAAATTACCGTTACCGCTGACACCGACTTTCGGATCAATAGTTCTGGCTTCTGCAACAAGCAATTGCCCTTCAACTCCGTTTTCAAGACCCGATTGAAAAGACGTAACCACGGCTGAATCCTCACTCAAAAAACTACCCTCAGCAACCGAACTCAAATCCAAAACGGCAGAATCATAATTAATCTCGAATCCGTAAGAAAACATATCGGTCACATTTTCAATATCCACACTTAAAACAATCTGATCGCCCACATTCGGCGTTGAATCGGACAAATTCATATCAACAAAACTCCCCGTCACCGGAGCCTGACTAACACTGTTCAACAAACCAGCTGTACCCAAAATCAAAGATCCCGAAGAAGCGGTCGCGGAAGAACCGCTCCCGTCACTATCCGCCCAATTGGTTACCTCATCACCACTTACCGTTGCATCAATCCTTTCCATTGAAGCGTAAGAAGACGAACTGCCGGCAAACCACATTCCACCACTACTATTTACAGTATCAATTACCTGCGTAGCGTCGTCATATAAAACCAAGCTGTCACCCGTATTCGCCAGAGACATATTAACAACCAAATCGGCAATATTAGGATTAACCGCCGCCTCACTGTCCTCGATCAAATAATAACCGTACGCCTCAATCGTACCGCTTAAAGCATAGACAGAAGAACCGTTATCATCGTCGATACTCCACCCCGTAAGGTCTATCGGAGCCCCCGTGGTATTATAAAGCTCAATCCATTCATCAGAGGATGAATCAACCGATCCCGCCCAAGCGATTTCATTAATCACCACTTCTCCCGGGCTTGCGGCTAAAACCGTTGACAAATCAAACGTCCCAAAGACAAGGGAAAAAACAAACATTCCAATCAAAAAACCACTACTTAAATATCTATTCATTGTTTATAGGTTAAGAATTAATTTCCGCGCGGAATTAACTCCAACCTAACAACCGAACATTAAATTTTTCTAAATTCCTTATTAAAAAATTACAAACCCAAACCGTCACTACTTAAACTTCCGTAAATCTTTGACATATACTCGGAAACCCAATGCGAATATCCCTCTCTTTTATTCTGAACAACATCATCAAAACAAAAACTTCTCGCCTTCTTCCATGCCCCCACAGAATTACTTAATGGCGCGTACAACGGCTCCGAATTCAAATCATCCTGCTTTTGCATAAACTCTTCAGGAGATAAAAGTCCCTCATCCCTTTCACTCCTTAAAATATCAAGTTCAATGCCGTGTAAATTACTGATGTTATGCATAAAAATCGGTATTGAAAGATCATCAACCAAATTCGCCGCGCGCAAAAAGCTATTTTTAACAACATCCTTATTATCAGTATAAAATTTACTCATAATCCGCTCAATCGTAGTTTCATCGGCAAACTCTTTATATCTTGAATTACTATTAACTAATTCAAAAATTTCTTTTCGAGTATTATCATACTCATCTTTATAACCGGACTTTTTATCTACTTCAATACGCGGATTTATAAGTTTAAACTCCAACTCTTTCGCATATCCCATCAAGGCCGCCAGCATATAATCCGGTTCCTTGGAAATATTATTAATATCTACAAGATAAACATTCCCTTTATATGTATAAAGTACATTGCCGTTACCCACCAAATCGGGCAAAAGCCCCGTAACCGCGTAAAAATCCTTACAAGCCTCCACAAACAGACGCAACTTCTCTCTAAAACCCGGCACCTCTAATAAATCCTTGAACATTTGCACATCACCACGAACAACAGACCCCTTTGCCATAACCTTTTTCTGAATTGTCATATATTCCGTCGTACCTTTCTTACCAATTTTTGCCTTAATAATAAGAAGCGGCGGAATAAAAGATTTCCTCTTCGGCAAAAACTTTTTCACCAAAGGATCATTTTGATCAAGCTTTTCACTCACCGGGTACATTTTTGTAAGCCCCTCTCTCAAATCAGTCTGTACATCCTCAACCCCATTACCGTTTCCCGGAAAAGTTAAAAGCTTCGATGCAAGAACAAATACTCTAATAGCTTCCTGTTCACTTTCTGTCATAGTCTCACCCTTTACATCCTTATAACTGCTTTTGGATAAACGAACCGTCAAAAACCTGTTAGGTATCTTAATCATTAAACTCTGATCCTGCTCGGCTATTGCGGGATAGGGCAAAGGAAACTTTTTGGGTTTCAACTCACGGACCTCCACTCTGGCACCCGCGCCGATTACAGGTCCGGTCATATCAACAACATAATTCGCTTTAATAAAATCAATAATTCCCTCGGAATCAAACGCCGCGCCAAAAGCTTCCGTGTCATCATTAATGACATTCACCTCACATATTTCCTCAAACTCTTGATACCTGCCCGAAGCAAGTCCTTCTTCAATCCAACACTCATAATTAATCATCTTTTCAACTATCTTCTCAGCCACAAGCCATTCCGCCACCTCCCTGTAAACAGCTTTTAAAGCCACTTCGGAAATTCCGTTTAACGGAATTTTTTTATTATTTTCAAGAATAAAAGATATTTTTGCCCTAACATCTTCCGTACATATAGCTTCATCGACGTTTATTCTGGGATCTGCCAAAAAACTCTCCAAACACTTAAGCCACTGCTCTTCATTCAAATGCAAATGTGAAAAATGATCATATAACCTTTGTGCCATATCCGTAACAAGATCTTTAGCCGGTTCTATTTCATAGGATTCAACTCTTGGCGGAGGAGGTACCGTATACATAGAAAAATTACAATAAAATTTGTACCCAAAAATACCACAAATTAAAAAACAGTCAACTTTTATTGCAATTTCATTATATAGTACACAGACAAATAGGACACCGTGTTAAGATACAAGTGCTTATACT
>CAYFWB010000003.1:88600-149332 GCA_964346765.1 uncultured Candidatus Peribacteria bacterium | reverse complement strand
CTTGCAGGGCGGTGTACCAGCGTGGGCAGTCGCGGGTGAAGGTGGGCTGGTTTTGGGGTTGTTGATCGGGCATTTGAAATATAAATATATCTGTATATTATACAGGAAAAAAGGTTATTGGTCTAAATTATAAAATACATTTTCAATATTTCAATTGTCTTTAAAACCGGTTTTGCAAGCGCGGATGTTTTTTTGCATGCCTTTGAGGCCGGCGCGTATTAGCGGGGAGCCTGCGAAGCGGGCGACAAATTGTTTTTGGTCTTTGATTTGTTCGATTTCTTTTACGGGGATGCTTTCACCGGCAATTGGCTTATTAAAGTCTATTTGATTGGTCTCTTTGGCGTAGGTTTTGTTGTAGGGGCAGACTTCCTGGCAAATGTCGCATCCAAATATTCTGCATCCTATTTTTTTTGCGAAATCCGACGTTATTTCTTGTTCGTTTTCGATGGTGAGGTAGGAAATACACTTTTTTGCGTCCATTTTATATGGCTTTTTTAGCGCGTTTAAGGGGCATGCCTCCAGGCATCGCTTGCAATTTCCGCAAGTGAAATTGTTTGTGGCGGGATCTGCTTGGGACTGCTCCAGTTCCAAGTCGGTTAGTATTTCACCCAGGAAGATGTATGATCCGAATTCTTTGGTGATTAGTGTTGTGTTTTTGCCGATGAATCCTAGACCGGCTTTCACGGCATAGTATTTTTCCGGCAAAGGCGCCGAATCGACACATATTCTGGTTTTTGCGTTCGGATATTTTTGAATGGTAAAATGCTCCAATTTTTTTAGATATGAACGGATGACTTTGTGATAGTCACGGCCGTGAGCGTAACGTGCAATTCTTCCGTGACCGGCCGGTAAAGGGGACTGCTCGCGATAATAATTGAGACCTATGACAATAACGCTTTTTGAACCGGGCAATATTTTATCCGCGTTGAATCTAAGCTCCTCATCCTCAAGATATTTCATATTTCCATGTCTTTTTTCCGACACGAAATTTTTGTAATTATCAATAGCCAAAGGATCCACCCCAACAGAAGTGAATCCTATTAAATCAATTCCTATCTCTTTGGCGTAATCACTGATTATTCTATTCGGCTGTTGTTTACGCGGGGTTTTCATTTTGAACACCTGGTAAAGATTCTTCGCAATTTGCTTTTTTTGCCAATTCTTCAATAGGTCTTGTGCCCGTTATGACTCCTTGTCCAGGGAAAAACCAGCTGGGATAAGCCTGTATACCGGCCTCGGCGCAGGCTTCCGGGTTCGCTTCTTTGCCCCGGGCATCGCATTCGTATGAATCAACGTATTTGAAATCGTCACCGAATAGTTCTTTTTGATTGGCGCAATGGCCGCACCAATAAGCTCCGTAAAATTTAACTCCCTTTTCGCTAAGACACTGCGCCACTTTGGCATATTGTCCGTCCACTGGTTCGCTCTTACAGGACGTAAATGCAAAAACGGTCAAAACACTTATGATGATTAACAGTGATATTGAATATTTTTTCTCCATAACATTTAATTAATTTATTTTTTTAACAGTCGGCTTTTTCGGCCAGAGTTTCTAATTGTTGAGTTCCCACTAGAACAGATCCGTCACCCAAAATCCAGGTCGGGAAGGCTTTGATACCGGCTTCCGCGCATGCTTCGGGGTCGGCGTTTTCACCTCGGGAATCACATTCCATATGACTTAGATATTTTAGGTTTTCTCCAAACAGTTCTTTTTGATCGGCGCAATGACCGCACCAATAAGCTCCGTATAATTTGGCGCCGCTATCCGTTAGACACTGTGCCAGTTCTTTTGTGTTCACTTCTTCAACTATTGCCGGCGAAACATTTGAGTCGGTGCTTGCGGCGGGGACTACGTCGACCCCAAAAAATGAATGAGCCAAGAATAATACTAAATTAAATGCTTCCATATTTGATAGTTATTGATTGTCAAATATATAGATACAATTAAAGTTTAGCAAATTTAGTTTTGCTTTAAATGGTTTTTTCGGGCTATACTTGTAAAAGAAAAAACGACTATGGCAAGAATCAAAAACCCTATCAAGGTCGGCAGTTTAAGAAAGGTTTTAATCCTTGGGTCGGGGGCGTTGAAGATAGGAGAAGCGGGAGAGTTTGATTACAGCGGTTCGCAGGCCATTAAGGCGATGAAGGAAGAAAAGATTTCCGCGGTTTTGATAAATCCCAATATCGCAACAAATCAGACCAGTAAGGGGCTTGCCGACAAGGTATATTTTCTTCCGGTGAACGCGGAGTTTGTGGAAAAGGTCATTGAAAAAGAAAAACCGGATGGTATTTTGTTAAGTTTCGGCGGGCAAACGGCTTTAAACTGCGGTCTGGAACTTTATGAAAAAGGAATTTTGAAAAAACACGGGGTTAAAGTTCTGGGTACACCGGTTACTACAATACAGGACACTGAAGACAGGGAACTGTTTAATAAAAAAATGGACGATATCGATAAAAAAGTTCCAAAGAGTATTGCCTGTAATTCCAAATCGGCCGGTATGAAAGCGGCCCAAAAAATCGGGTTCCCGGTGATTGTGCGGGCGGCTTTTGCTTTGGGGGGAAAGGGTTCCGGGTTCGCTTTTACAAAAAAAGAGCTGGATGAACTTTTGGACACGGCTTTTGCCTTCAGTCCGCAGGTTTTGATCGAAGAAAATCTAAAAGGATGGAAAGAGGTTGAATACGAAGTTGTGCGCGACATGTTCGGGAATTGCGCGACCGTGTGTAATATGGAAAATGTTGATCCTCTGGGGATTCATACAGGGGAGAGTATTGTGGTGGCTCCTTCGCAGACCTTGAACAATAAAGAGTATCATCGATTGCGTATGATCGCGATTGAGGTGATACAGCATTTGGGAATTGTGGGGGAATGCAATATTCAATACGCGCTAGATCCGAAAAGTGATGATTATAGAATTATTGAAGTTAATGCCAGGTTGAGTAGAAGTTCGGCGCTGGCAAGTAAAGCCACGGGGTATCCTTTGGCGCATGTGGCGGCGAAGTTGGCGCTGGGCTACAGTCTGCCGGAGCTGAAAAACGCTGTTACCAAAACTACAACAGCATGTTTTGAGCCGGCTCTGGATTATCTGGCTTTGAAAATACCCCGCTGGGATCTGGATAAGTTCAGGAAAGTTTCACATGAAATTAGTTCGGAGATGAAATCGGTGGGGGAAATTATGGCTTTGGGAAGGAGTTTTGAAGAAGTTATGCAAAAGGGATTAAGGATGCTACAGATCGGGCTGTTCGGGTTTGTAGCCAATTATAATGTGGACGAAGATCATAAAAATCTGGCGGAAGAGATTCAGAAACCGACGCCGCGGCGGATTCTGGCGATAGCCGCGGCTCTGCGCCGCGAATGGAGTATCGAAAAAATTAGTAAACTTTCGGGGATTGATCTTTGGTTTTTGAGCAAGCTGAAAAATATAATCCTCGTGGAAAAAGAATTGAAATCTTTGAAAATAGGGCAAAGGGTGGGTTTCGATTTGATGAAAAAGGCAAAAATGCAGGGATTTTCGGACAAGCAGATTTCTGTTTTGACGGGCAGACGTGAAAGCGGCGTGCGCAAGGAAAGAGTTGGGCTGGGGATTGTGCCTTTCGTGAAACAGATTGATACGCTGGCGGCGGAGTATCCGGCAAAAACCAATTATTTGTATCTGACTTATCACGGACAGGAAGATGATATTTATTTTAAGTCGAAAAAGAAAAAAATTATTGTGTTGGGTTCGGGCTCTTACGCAATCGGAACAAGCGTGGAGTTTGACTGGTGTTGCGTGAACGCTTTGAAGACTGTTTCCAAAGCTGGATATGAGACGATAATTATCAACTATAATCCGGAAACTGTTTCAACGGATTATGATACTTCCGACAAGCTTTATTTTGACGAGCTTTCGCTTGAGCGGGTGATGGATATTTGTAAAAAGGAGAAACCGGTGGGCGTGATTGTTTCGATGGGGGGGCAGGTGCCAAATAACCTGGCAAGGAAACTGGCGAAAAACGGTGTAAAATTGATCGGTACACCGGCGGAGTTTATTGACCGCGCTGAAAACAGACATAAGTTTTCGGCGCTTTTGGATAAGCTGGAGGTGGATCAGCCCAGGTGGCAGGAAATGGTCAAAATTTCGGATATTAAGAAGTTTTCGAAGGATGTGGGGTTTCCGGTTCTGGTGCGTCCTTCTTATGTGCTTTCGGGCGCGGCTATGAGCGTGGCTCATAATGAAGATGCTTTGCAGACATTTTTGAACAAAGCCACAAAAATTTCACAGGAAGCGCCGGTTGTGGTGAGTAAATTTGAAACGGGCGCCAAAGAGATTGAAATTGACGCGGTGGCACTGCGCGGAAATATTCTGATTTACGCAATCGCGGAGCATATTGAAAACGCGGGCGTGCATTCAGGCGACGCGACGATTGTTCTGCCTCCGCAAAAACTCTATATTGAAACGATCCGTAGGATTAAAGATATTACACGCAAGATCGCAAGAGAACTTCATATTACCGGGCCTTTTAATATGCAGTTTCTGGCTAAGAACAATCAGGTTAAGGTGATTGAGTGTAATTTGCGCGCCAGTCGTTCTTTTCCTTTTTCTTCCAAAGTTACGGGCTATAATTTTATTGAAATCGCCACGGAAGCGATACTCCACAAAAAGACTTTGAAAGAGTTCAGGAAAAATTATTATCAAACTTTGGATCTTGACCATGTGGGAGTGAAAGCTCCTCAGTTTTCTTTTTCACGGTTAAAGGGGGCGGATCCGGTTTCTGGCGTAGAAATGGCTTCCACAGGTGAAGTGGCTTGTTTCGGGAACGATATGTACGAGGCTTTTTTGAAAGCGATGATTTCTGTTGGATTTAAGATCCCCGAAAAAAATATTTTGATCAGTGCGGGTAAAATTAAAGATAAGACCGACTTGATGGGATCCGCTAAAAAACTAATTGAGATGGGATATAATGTTTACGCGACTGAAGGAACTTCAAAATTTTTAGAGGAGCACGGGGTGAAAAATACCATGCTTTATAAAGTGAGTGATCATAGAAAACCGAGTATTGTGGATGCTATAACTGAGAAAAAAATCGATCTGGTGATAAACATTCCAAAAAGTTACAGTCGAGAAGAGGTTACGGACGGCTATTTGATCAGACGAAAAACTATCGATCATAATGTGCCGCTGATTACCAACGTCCAGGTGGCGGAATTGATTGTGGAGGCGCTGGAAAAGGGCGCCGACAAGAATCTGGAAATTAAAAAGTGGGCGGATTATGGGATGTAGTTTAAAAAGGGTGGCGTTTTTGGATTCGCAGTGTTATATATGGGCTGTTTTAATTTTTTGGCATGAAAGAGCAAAATCCGGAAAATTTAATTAAATCGATTCTTGAATACCTTGGTGAAGATACCGGACGCGAGGGGCTGGTAGAAACGCCGGCGCGCGTTGTTAAGTCTTATGAGAAGTTGTTCGCGGGGTATAAACAAAAACCGGAAGATGTTTTAACTGTATTCAGCGACGAATCATACGACGAAATGATTGTGGTAAAGGATGTTGAGCTGTTTTCAACCTGCGAACATCATATGCTACCTTTTTTTGGGCGGGCACATGTTGGGTATATTCCGGACGGCAAGATCATAGGTCTCTCCAAAATTCCCAGGTTGGTGGAAATGTACGCGCGCAGACTGCAAAATCAAGAAAGACTGACAAGCCAGGTAGCACAGGCTTTAAACGACATTCTTCATCCGAAAGGCGTAGCGGTTGTTATGGAGGCAAAACATATGTGTATGATGGCGAGAGGTGTTGAAAAACAGGAAAGTGAAGTGGTGACATCTTCTTTACTGGGTCTGTTTAAGAAAAATCTTGATACTCGGAATGAGTTTTTGAGGCATATAGGGAGATAGCTACCTTTGCTTGATAATTATGAATCAAGATGCTTTAGGTATAAATGAACATGTTGATGTCATTCCAAGAAGTGGCAAGTTGCAAAAACTTCGTCAACTTGTTGCTACAGCGATTCTTGGAATTTGCGGATCAACTGTAGCAGGTGCCGGTTGTAGTTCCGAAGATAGCAAAAATGCGTGTGATAGAGCGATTGAAAAAATTAAGGATTGTGGGATTGATCCGTCTGACTTTGAGTGGAATGACCCAAACTGTTCTTCTGTGGATGAATGTGCCGCGAACTGCTGGTTAACTGTCTCATGCGACAAAATTATTGAAGATCATAATGTCTGTCACGAAGACGAAGAAACTTGGTGCTGGGAAAGTGACTATTATGCATTTGAATGTCCAGATAATACATCCTGCTGCTTCGAGGAATCGTCAGTATCGGAAAATGTTTCACCTGAGTGTCACTGTTATGAAGGAGGAGGAGGATACTATGGGCCAAATCATATCAAATTCAAAACATGTGAAGAGTTCCTTGCTTCTGTTGCTAAAAACTCCTATAACTCGATAGTACAGGTACAAAACTGTCCATAACTGTTTGGTTATCATTGATCAAGTAAGGTTGTTGATGGGATTGGTCGCGCAAAGACATATGAATTTAAGGTGGGGTGAGGCATCAAGTTTTATGTTGTGTTATTAATGAACTTTCGGGTAATTTAGGAGCGGATTGAATTTTGAATGATTTATGTCTTCTTTTCTACCAAAATCTTTGCAGAATCTGATTGATGAGTTTTCGCGCCTGCCGGGGGTGGGACCGAAATCAGCCCAACGGCTGGCGATGCATCTTTTGCATTCACCTGAAAACAGAGTGAGGGGGTTGGCCAAAGCGGTGGGGGGTCTGAAAGAGGGTATTCAGTTTTGTACTGACTGCTGGAATATTTCCGAAGATTCTAAGTGTAAGATTTGTAGTGATGCTTATAGGGATCATCAACAGATTTGCGTGGTGGAAGAGGTTTTGGATGTGGTGGCTCTGGAAAGAACGAGTGAATACAGGGGGGTTTATCATGTGCTTCATGGAGCTCTTTCTCCGGTAGACGGGATCGGGCCGGATCAGTTGAAAGTGCAGGCATTGATGGATAGGATTGAAAAACTTGTCGGTGAAGACGCGGCGCCGGACGGTGTGGGTACGTCGGATACGGGAGACGGGCATGTGCCGGAGGTTATTTTGGCCACGAATCCGGGACTTGAAGGTGAAACTACCGCGCTTTATCTGATGAAACTGATCAAACCTTTTGAAAACGTGAAGGTAACCAGAATCGCCCGAGGTCTGCCGGTGGGAGGGGACCTGGATTACGCCGATGAAATGACTCTGGCGAGAGCGCTTCAGGGTCGCGCGGATTATATTTAAAATGATTCTTAAATATTTAATCTACGTCCGGCAAAATGCCCAAAGAATCATTAAATCTGTTGATAAAATTGAATACACCAACCACACTGCTTATTTCCACTATTTCTTCGTCATTATAATGCTCTTTCATTTTGTCCATAATTGCCGGATCAATATTATAAGCGTGGCGCGTTGAAGCTTCGGCGTACTGCAATGCGACTTTTTCTTTTTCACTATTTACTTCTTCAATAGTTTTTATATCTTCATCTTTAAGTCCGAATGATTTTAATTGTTGCTCGGCCACGCTGACACAGAATTCACATTTGTTGATTTCGGATATTCTATAAGCGACTTTCCACTTTAAATCCGCCGGAAGGGGTTTGTCGTCCATGGTCGCCTTGAAAAGAATAAAAAATCCTACCATAATATCTTCACAGTTGGCCATAACCCTCATCCATTTTGGCACACTGCCTGTTGATGCTTTGATTTTTTCAAATATTTCTTTGGCCTGGCCTTTGACCTGATCGTCCGCTACCAGATTGACCAATGGTTTGATAGACATATATTTTTTTAAGGATAAAATACGGGTTCTATTTTATACTTTTTTATTAAATTGTTAAACCTCAACTGTATGCAGAAAAGCTGAAATGGTTTGACTACTTGTAATTTGAAGAGCAATATTAAAATGGGCATATACCCATAACAGAATGGCATCATAACATGAATCTAGATAAAGCCTTTAAAAAAACCTTATCATCGATTAAGCAAAGTTCTTATATTTTGCTTGCGGTGATGTTGTTGATAGCGGCGGCAATAACACTGATACCGATGGATTTTTATTCTTCGCTGTTTACCAATAACGAAGCGCTGGATTCATTTATCGGAGCGGCTTTGGGGAGCGTGGCCGCCGGAAATCCTTTAAACAGTTATATTATCGGGGGCGAGTTGCTGGCAAAAGGTATATCACTGGTCGCTGTGACGGCCTTTTTATTAAGTTGGGTTACAGTGGGGGTTGTGCAGTTTCCGGCCGAGGCAATTTTGCTCGGCAAGAAATTTGCTTTGGTGCGTAATGTATTGAGCTTTATTTCCGCGATTGTAATTGCCTTATTGGTGGCTATAATTATGTCTTTGATTTAATGATATCTTTTTTTAAAAAAATTAACGGGGGACAAAAATTATTGATTGCCGCCGCAATGATATATTTGCTTATTTTGCTTTTTTCTACGCAGAAATTCATGGAATCAGTAAATATGTTTTGGGATATTTTTTTGCAGGTTATTCCGATTATTTTTTTGGTTTTTATTATTATGTTTTTTAGTAATTTACTAATGGATTCCCGTAAAATCGTAAAAATGATTGAATCAGCGCACGGGGTAAAAGCTTATTTATTTTTTATGGTTTTTGGGATTTTGTCATCCGGGCCCATATATCTTTGGTATCCGCTAATGGCTGACCTAAAAGAGAAAAAAATTAAAAATTCGCTAATAGTAATTTTTCTTTATAACCGCGCTGTAAAAATTCCTTTATTGCCTGTAATGATTTATTATTTTGGATTTGAATTTGTGTTGGTATTTATGTTTTTAATGATTGTTTTTTCGATTTTTAACGGCTTAATCGCCGAAAAATTATTAACCCAAAAAATATGAAAATTGCAGTTGCTTCAACGGGGAACTCAACTGATGCCATAATCAGTGATCAGGCGGGGAGAGCTCCGTATTATTTGATTTATGAAAACGGTAATTTGGTTGAGACGGTTGATAATCCTTTCAAGTTCGGAGGCGGCGCGGGTTTCGCGGTAGCTAAAATGCTGGCCGATAAAAAGGTGGATATGTTTGTAGCAGCACAATTCGGCGGGAATATGGAAGGGGCCCTAACGGAAAGGGGCGTAAATTATATGGCTGCCAGTGGAACGGCTGAAGAAGCTCTTAAGTCAATGGGATAACTTGTTGGGGCTGATATTGAGTTATTGGGATTGCTTTATCAAAAACACCCCCGGAATTCGGAGGCGTTTTTGTATTCTCTCAATGTTGAAAAGAGCTAAGATTATTCGGCCGTTGTTTGATTTAAGCCCCGTCCGTTAACGTCTTTTCGCATTGATTCTCTGCGGGAGCCTTGCTGCCCCATACCGGCCGGGCTATGACCTTGTCCCCGACCTGGACCGATATCATCTTTTAACGCTTCCAGGTCTGCTTCCGATCTGGCGTTTTGGACTTGGGTTTTTACTTCATTAAGCTTATTTACCACTTCCGTAAGGTGTTTGTTTATGCGTGTCATGACGGCATCTGGAAGATTTTTATGTTCAGACAGTCCGGCTTGTTTTTCTGAAATCTTTTTGATCACGTTATCAAGTCTGAACAGGATTCTTTCCTGTTTTTCTTCAAAGCTCATATTGTTCCAATGTTTCTGCATTTTTTCTTTGCTTGGTCGGTTATTTTGTATGAACTGACGCATTGCTTTTGCATCCGCACGCATTTGCTCACGGATGGCGGTTAAAGCGTCCGGGGCAGAGGCGGCTTCGATTTGGGTTTTATATGAAGCCATGTTGCCTAGATGAGTGTGGATCAGATCTTGAAGCTGATTTTTAACATTCTCGGTCATGAATTTGTTTTGATCCATTGTTTCCAGCCTTTCGGTTAAGCGTGTCTGCGCTCTTTCAAGGTGCTTGAGCATTCTTTGCTGTTGCTCTTCAAATGTAAGGTTGGCGATGTTTTCACCATGTTCACCCGTCGGGCCTTTTTGCCCGCGCATTTGACCTTGCATCATGCCCGGTGAAGAATTTTGACCGGGTTGGCTGTTTTCCTGAACTTGTTTTGAGTTCGCCCGGCTGAAACCGGGCAAGAAAGAGAGGTCTTGGGCCGATACAACGGGGACTACCGCTACTGAAAGTGTCAGTAATCCGACTGCCGCGGCGGCCGCTTTGCTTAAATTTTTCATAATATGTGCGATTAAGAATATTTCTGTTTTGGTTCTGTCGAATTTCACACGGGTTTTTCGCGTGTGTCCGTTTGTTTTTTTGTTAATGATTATTGGACTAACGGCTTTCCCAGATGAATCCGACTTGTCCCTTTAGTTCTTTGAAGGCCTTCCGTTTTTGAGTTTCGGATTTGAAAAGAGCGTAAAGGGCCGGACCGGAACCGCATATATGTACGACAGTGGCTTCAAGTTGTAACAACTTTTTTTGGAGCGCGCGGGTTTTTGGGCTTTGGAGAGCGTCGAAGTCGTTGTGGATGGCCAACCTTCCCCGTCGGCCGACCGGGAAGGTCGGGCGACGGGGAAGGTTGGGGGACGGTGGGGGTGGTTGCTCAGGTGCGTGAATCGTTCCGGTGGGATGAACGGTTGTGGTGCCATAACGGTTAATTTTAATCGTTCTGGCACCTGAGTGGTGTAGAAGAGATAATAATTCCTTAGTTTTGGCAATATTTTGACCGGTTTTTGTTGAGTCGATTTTTTTATAGAGTTCGCCGGTGGACTGTTTTTGGTCGTCCATGGCAATTAGATGCGGGGGTAGATTGATTGAGGGCAGTGGCGTGATTTTTTCACCGTAGTGGGTGGCAAAAGCGGTACCTCCTTCAATAAAAAAGGGGGTATCCACGCCTATTTGTTCCGCCAGTTCGGTGAGCCGACGTTTGGAGAGATTTAGCTCCCAAAGTTGGTTCAGAGCTTTTAGTGAAGCCGCGGCGTTGGAAGATCCGCCCCCAAGTCCGGATGAAACGGGTATTTTTTTTTGGATGTGGATTTTGATTCCCGAATTGATGTTTAATGAATATGGGACTTGTGAATGATTTTTCCTATTTTTGTTCGTATAGTCCGAGTCCGTCGAAGGTTTTTTTTGCTTTTTTTTTCGTATTTCGTTCAATAAAACCGCCGCTTTATGAATGGTATTTTGTTCGTTTAGCGGCAGATGGGGATCGTTACTTTCGATTATTATCTTGTCCAAATCTATGATTTGGAAATCCAGTTCATCTTGAATGTCAATCTCCCGCAAAATCGTATCGACAAAGTGGTATCCGGTAACGAAGTCAGATTTATGGTTTGCAAAGGGCGTTTTATCAACTCCCAAAATGTCGAGTGTGAGATTGATTTTGGCGGGGGATTTTACTTTCACTTTATTTAATTTATGGCGCCCCCGGACTTTATCAGAATTCCGCTACCTTGTTGTACGACAATTTTGTGGACGGATAGATCGATTGAAAGGCGGGCGCCCTGCTCGACTGTGAGTACGCTGTTGTTCTGGACGTAAAGATCGCCGTTTATGGCGGTGGTGGCATTGATTGCGCAATCGGTATCTATTGTCCAGTCGCCGTTTACGGGCGGGTTGGAGCAGGTGTTGCCGGAGGTGGCGGGCGTTACTGAAACCGAGGTTCTGTTGCCCAGGTTGTCGTAAGTGTAATTAGTTACGCTACCGTCTGAATGCTCCACTTTGGTTACACGGTAAAAATCGTCGTAAGTATAGGTGTATGTGCCTGCGGCGTGGGCTACGGTTAGGGGAATCAGCAATAATGCCGATAAGAGTGATAGATAGATTTTTCGAGTTGTTGATTTCATGTTGATTGGTTTAGTTAGAACATTCTGGTGCTGTTGTAAGTGGCTCCGAAGGGGTTGCCGCCGTATGAGTATTCGCTACCACTTACGGGACCGAACCAGCTTGTGGTGTGCGGTTCGTCGTCTAAGAGCTGTTCAACCATCGGAGTAATAATTTTATTGACTTTGGTTGCTTCCTCTGAAACCGTTTCGACCATTTCGGGGCCGTCTGAATTTAGTGTTAAAGCGGTATCAAATACATCTTGAATCCAGTTTCCGGACCATACTAACGGAGACTTAACTCCGACTTTACCTTCAACATAATTTGTTAATGCTGTACTTCCCAGTCCTATTGCGGTTCCGCGATTGGCCAGTGTCCAGGCTATAACGGTTGGAGCGGCTTTATAGGCGCCAATTGCTATGACACCAGACAAACCGATTATTCCGATGCTAACAATTACTTCTGTTTTTGTAAGAGGGGGATCATATGAGCTAAAATCACAAGGCGCGCTTGAGCTATCTATTCCCATATTTGTTGCTCCTGCATATGTTCCACAGCTCGAATTAAACCCTGTATAAAATTCTCCCCCCGGGTCCACGTTCATGACGGGGTTGCCGCCGGCGTAGGCGTAGATGTTCCAGTCGCCGCCGCCAAAACCGAGCGGATCCTCTGACAAAAATTTACCAACATTGGAATCATAATAGCGGGCGCGCATGTAGTATAGGCCCCATCCTTCTTCCATTACTCCCAGTTGACCCAGGAAGGTAAATGGATTGGCGGTGAGTCCGGTTTTGGTTAACTGTTTGCCGTATTCATCGTAGGCGTATTTGGCGGTGATGTCCTGCTGGTCGTCCGTAATGGCCACGGTGTCGCCGCGGTGGTTGAAGTGGTAGTAATACTTGCTACCGTTTGCTTCTACTTTTTGGGTTAAGCCAAGTCCATAAATATAATAAGCCGTTATGTTTCCGTTTGAATCTGTTTCGGCAAGGACTTTTGGCAATGGAGCGTTAATATCTAATATATACTTGGTTATTGTCCCCTGCATGTTTTTTTCTATGCGGTTGCCCATGGCATCGTATTTGTAAGACGCGGATTGCCCTGTCAGGTTAATACCAGTCAGCCTGTTTTCGTAATCCCAACTGTAATTTGTGGTGATGCCGGAACCGGTTTTGGTTTTGCGGTTTCCGTTATCGTCGTATGTGTATGAATTTTCGCCGTCACCGGTGATTTGGTTTAAGTCGTTGTTCTGGTAAGTGGCGTTAAGGGCCGTTAAAGGTGCTGTTATGGGTTCAACCTGTGCGTCTATTTGTGAGTAATTGCCGACCGGATCGGGTGTGTAGGTGTAGTGTGCAATATATGTGCCGTCGGATTTTTGTTCGCTTAATTCGATCAGGTTGGATGAGGAGTCGTATTCGTAAACGGCTTTGGTTCCATTGCCACGGTTGATTTGTTTGAGCCGGCCGGCTCCGTCGTAAATGTATTCAATGTTGCCGATCCAGGAACCTGTTACTGTCTTGAGGCGGCCCGCTGCATCGTAATCGTATTCAATAACTTTGTTCCCCGGATAGGTTAAATATTTGAGCCGGCCGGCGGCGTCGTAAGAGTATGAAACGGTTTTTCCAAACGGGTCGGTGTAAGAAGTCAGCCGGTTCAATTGATCGTACACAAATGAACTTGTGCCGTTTTTACCTTTCAGCGACTTGATATTTCCGTTTGAATTCCTGTTTAAAACTTCCACGTTTTGGGTCGTATCCGGATAAACAACTGTATTTAACCTGTTGGCTGAATCGTATTGATAGGTTGTTAAGTCGCCGTTCGGAGATGTTCTTGTTTTGACCAGACCGTTGGGTTCGTATGTAAAAGTGTACTGTTTATTGAGTGCGTTTTTGGCGGTTATCAGCCGGTCCAGTTCATCATAAATGTAATCTGTGATTACGGTTGCTATTCTGACCCAGCGAATGTCATCAAGATTGCCGTTTAAGTCGTAATTCATGGTGACCTTGAAAATTTCGGCCAGTGACTTGCCGAAATATCTTATATTTAAGAGATTATTGGTGTCGTCGTAGGAATAGGTCTTTTTGATGTTATTGGCGTCGGTGAATTCGGTGAGCCTGCCGGCGTAATCACTTAAAAAACGGGTGATGTGGTTGCCGGGATCGGTGATCTTATTAAGGTTTCCGTATGAATCGTATGCAAACTCGGCTTTGTGCCCCAGATTATCGGTGACGGATTCAACCAAATTCTGAGGGTTATAGGCAATAGTTACTTTTTCGTTGTTGGGATTCGTGATCTGTTGTAAGTATAAACCTTCTGAATCGTAGACAAACGTGGTTGGGGTTACCGATACGCCCGGCGCGTGGAATTCGGTGGCTGATAAGATATTATTAACGCCATTATAAGTGACCGTTGCTTCGTTTCCGGCCGCATTGGTGATTTTGGTAATGTTTCCTTTTGAATCGTACTGAAAGGATGTTGGATTGCCGTTTTTGTCGATTACTTTGGTGGGAAGATTGGGATTATTGGAGTCGTTTCTTTCTATGTCGGTCCAGGGTTCCTGGCTTGAGCCGTTCCTTTGGCCGATTGATCGTAATAAATTGTCATGGCGGGTCTGGGAAATTGATCCTTTGGGGTCGGTGACAGTGGTGGTTGTTTCCTGGGTGGCAGAGTCGTAATTGTAGCTGATTAACGCCGGATCGCCGGAGTTCAAACTGACTTCTTTAACTTTTTTGGCGGCGTCGTAGTCGATCTCTACGTTATTTCCTTTGGGATATGTGATGCTTTCTAGCAGGTTGTTTTTGAAGTCGTCGGTTTCGTAATATGTGTAAGTTGTTTTTTGATTGAGCGGGTTTTCGTAGGATTTCAGCAGCCCGTTGTCGTAGTATTCGAACGATATGGATCTTTTTGCGTTTGATCCAACGTATTCGGTTACTCCCGTTAATAATCCTTTTGAAGGATAATAATCAAATTCCAGTTTACGGTCGAAGTCGTCCGATACATCAATTAAACGCCCTTCGGAGGCTTCATAGTTGAAAGTCAGAGAATAATCTTTGTAGTCCGTAAGTTTTAACAGAACGATTTTGGAGGATATGTCGTTGCCGATGCTTCTAAATTGATATTTGGTTTGATCTTTGGTTGTAAGATCGAAGCCGTAATTTGTGCCGTCATCTACTTTTTGAAGTGTTCCGTGAGCTCCGGAATTGTCTTTGTATGTGGATCCGTTTTGTTCAAATTCGGTAACAGCACCGTCTCCCCAAAATATGTAAACGTAGTTTTTGGAGTCTCTTTCTTCTTCGATAATCCATGAGTTGTAACTGTGGCTCCAACCGACTCCCATGGGGCGCAGGTTTTGATTAAATGAATTGTAAAAATGAGCGAAATTGAGCGAAGGGCCGGCTCCTTCCATGGAAAGATCCATGCTGTTTAAACCGCGGTAAGCGCCACTGCCCAGATCGGCGCCGCCAAAGTTGGCCTGGGGGCGCGTGTGAACGGTGGGTTGGTTTAGGTTGGTGGGTGAAATGTATTTTACGTATCCGATGATACCGCCGTCGGTGAATCCGTATTCGTTTATGGAATTGTCTCTTTCAAACTGGCTGATTGTATAGAAATTGTCGGTGTTGGCGGAGTTTTGCGTGTAATAAAGGGGCACAATGTCGCTGGCGGTGTTGTTGTTATAAATATATCCGGTGATGCCCTGATATAAGTAGCCTTCAATAATTTTATCATCCTTTTCGGCGCTATCGGCGGTGTAGAAATGTGTGTTGCCGGCTTCGTCGTACAAGTGAAACAGGGCGGCTCTGTTTTGACTGTCAAAAGGGCGTTCAGATACAAGGCCTTCAATTCTTTCGTATTTGTAGCCGTCCGCTATGGCCTGGTCCCGGTGGGTTGGATTGGTCGTGTAAAAGTGATCTTTGGCCGAGCCGTCATATAATCTGTATAAATGAACCCAAGCCGGAGACGCGGATGGTTCGGGCAAATAAAGAAAATTGTTCAGAGCCTCGCGCGTTGAGCCGTCTTGCATGTATGCTATGACTTTGACGTTGTATTGATTTTTGGAGAGCCAATAATCGTTCAGAGTGAAGCTTGTCTGCGTGTAGTTTTGGAATTGCTCGAAATTGTTTTTGGAAATTTCAGGTGATCCGAATCCTCCATTATTATCAACATAAAGTTCATATCTCTCAGCGCCGATATCGGTCCAGGTAAATTGTATTTCCTTGGTCTCTACGGAATCGGCAGAAGTCGGTTTTGTGATTTCGAATTCACCGGGTGAAGTGACAGTGAACTCCCAGTAGTCCGCCCAATCGCTCCACTGCCCGCCAACGTCGTGGGCGCGGACGCGCCAGTAGTAGGTGGCGGGCGTCAAGGGCTGGCAGTCCTGATTGCCGGGGGTGTAATTGGTGCTTTGCCATGTTGAATGGTCGCAAACAGTAGAGGAAAACGTGTTTACAGTCGATATTTGAACGTGGTAGTAGTTGTTGTCGCCGCCGTTGGCGTCCCAGGAAAGGTCGGGAGTTGTGTCCTCAGAAGAGTGATAATTTTCGGGAGTGATTAAAACGGGTACCGGCAAAGCGGTCGTGCCCGTGCCGACTATAAAGCTCCATTCCTGGCTCCATCCGCTCCATGAACCGTTTAAATCGTGCGCTTTAACGCGCCAATAGTATGTTTGTCCATTGGTCAATTCATGGCAAACGCCGTTGCCGGGCGTGTAAGTTGTATTAGGCCAGGATTGATCTTCACAAGTTAGTGTGGAAAAGTCGCTCTGCGTGGAAACCTGAATATGAAAATAGTTAATATTACCGCTCGTGATTTGCCAGGTGAGATCGGGTGTTGTGTCGTCTATGGGTTGTCCGTTAGGGGGATAAACCAAATTTGGGGGCGTCGGGAGGTTTCTGACTCCTTCAATAACATTAAGTCCACTTTTGTTATTGTTTTTTTCTTCTATTATTTTTAATTCGGTTTTATTCGAAGTTTCGGTATCAAGTTCTTTTAAAACCGGCCTTATACTGCTTTGAGTGGGCTGAACGGTTTTTATGGCCGCCAGGGATGTTAGAGGAAAACTTAATATGATGAGTGCCAATAATCCCCGGGCAACCAGTTGTTTTAGTTGATTCATAAAAGGGGATTATTAGTTACATTGGCCGATACAGATGTCGCCCTGCGTGTTGATGTCTCCGGTTACTTTTAAATTGCCGTTTTTCATAACGCTAAAGGCGTCATTGCGGTTGTTGGCGTCTGTTCCGTTACCTACAACGAACAGTGTGTCTGTTTCCACCCAGGTTGATGAATTGCCGCTTATTTCATTGAATCTACCAACTACAAAAGAGCAGAATGACTGGGCGACGGTTTCGTAGCCGAATGAAACGCCGTCGCAAGTGCCGGTTCCACCGCCCGATGGATATTCAACCTGAACCGTGGGAGGCGTGGATAAATATTTTCTGACTCTGAACCAGTCAACATAAGTGGTGCCGCTTTTGTAACGGTCTAAAGCAAATGCTCGGTCATTATATGAAAAATCTGCGTCGTTTTTTTCCGTTTTGAGGTCGGTGTAGGAAAGTTGCGCTCCGCTGTTATCGTCCAAAACAGTGGCTTTGACTATTTGCTCATTGGTGTTTCCGAGTAGCAGTTGATGAACGTACCAGTTGCCGGGCGTTAATGAATAGGACTGTGTGGGTCCCTGATTTGATAATGATGCTTCTCCGTATCTGATTTTTTGTCCGTCGGTGGTCGGGTAGGAATGATAACTGTACTTATTATAATTTAATGCTATTTCCGGGTCGTAATACATGATTCCACCGGCATATCCATCGTAGTTAGTTGTTTTAATTCTGGCTTCGGCGACTAGACCGCTTTCATCTGTTCTGTTGAATTTGATAGGTGTGGTGGAGCTAGACATGGTTGTCATAGCGCCCCAGTCTCCACTTTTTATTACCGCCTGTTCGTTTGCCGTATCGATGCTGGCCTGTGTGGAATCGCCTGTGGTGAATGTACTGCTTTCATAGTTGGTCGCCCATTTTGTGCCAAGAGTGTTTGATTTAAAGGTATCAAAGAAATCAAATACCGATGTTCCGCTGTTATAACTTGAATTATTATTACCTGTACCAAAATTGAAGTTCAGATTGATCGTAGTGGGTGAAGCGGGAAGGTTTGGAATTTTGACCCAAATTGTTGTGTCGGAACGATTACAACTGCCGGGTTCGATGTAATAAGGCAAGTTTTGCTGGCTGGAGTTTTTCACCAAAAGGTCGCTGCAATCCGCCGCCATGTTGCCTTCTGAAATGAATTTGGCGGTGTTGAAAGGGATTCTTACCTGATAATTTGAAACAGCCGATGAGGTGTTATTGGTAACTTTAACTGTGATGTTCTGTTCCGTGGCGCCGAATACGCCGGCAGGAAGTATTAGAGTAGCTAAAATCAGCGCACACGCAACAAGAGATATGAGTCCGCGAACGCTTTTTAAGTGCTTCATGGTTAAATTGTTAATGTTGTCTTGATACTAAAACTGTTTTTTTAACAATGTCAAGGCTTATTTGGCAGATGACTATTTGCGTAGAGAGACTATTGCAAAACACTGGATGGCTTTGCCTTTGCCGAAGGGGGATAGTTTTTCTCCGCTAGTGGCTGTTATTCCTATTCTGTGGATGGGGACGCCCGTTATGCGGGAGAGTGATTTTTTGATTGCCGGGGCGAGCGGGTCTATTTTGGGGCGGGCGCATTCAAGCATGATGCCGATGTTGTTGAGTTTGTAGCCGCGGCGTTTCATTTTTGTGAGTAGCGGTTTTAGGTATTTTTTGCTGTCCGTGACCCCTTTTAGTTTGCAGAGGTCGGTGGCGAAGTGGCCCAGCGAGCCCGAACCCAGCGCCTGTGAGATAGCGTTATAGAGCGCGTGGAGGATGACGTCTCCGTCGGAATCGGCTTTTAGCTTGGGATGATTTTTTATTTCAAATCCGCCCAGAATAAGTGGGGGGTGATGACTACCGGCCGCCATTGCCGCGGGCACGCCCCCACCGTTGGCCAACCTTCCCTGTCGGCCGACCTTCCCCGTCGGCCGACAGGGAAGGTTGTTGAAGGAGTGGCTGTCCTGGCCCAGCCCTACTAAAAAATCGTCGGGTTTTTCGCCGAAAATGTGTTTCATTTTTTCCAGGTCGGCGGCGGTTGTTACTTTAAAATTGTTTTCGGAAGCGGGGATCAGTTTTACTTTTAAACCGAGAGCTTCTATTAGAGACGCTTCGTCGGTGAAGGTTAACTTTGGGGTCTGTTTTTTAAGTTTTTTTACTTTATTAAATGCTTCTTTTAGTATTTGGAAAGTGGCTCCCTGGGGTGTTTGCATTCCGGCGAGGCGGCCGCGGTCGTGGGTATGCACTATGTGGCCGTTTTTTACTTCTTTAATGGTGTCGACGACTTTTTTGCCGACCCCGGCCGCTCCAAACTTTTCTATGGCCTTAATGCATGCTGTTATTTTTTCTTCGGTTACATAAGGGTTGGCGCCGTTATGGATCAAAACAATATCTTCGCCAGCAATTTTTGATCCTTCAGCACTCTTTGACAAAGTTTTAAACCCCTTTTCAACCGAATCGAACCTTGTTTCGCCTCCTAAAACTATCTTTTTCACTTTCGGAAAATTGTATTTTTTAACAATCTCGCCGATTTTCTTTTTATTAGCTGAAGAGGCGACAATCATTACTCCGGTTATTAAGGGATGATCGTTAAAGGCGCGGATCGTGTTATAAATCAGCGGAAAACCACCAACCGGCTCCAACAGTTTATCTTTTTTCCCAAATCTTTTTGATCCGCCCCCCGCGACAATTATGGCAATTTTTTGCCTCACGGATAATATATTAAAATGCCCGCTTAATATGCGATATATTTTATCCGGTGTCAAAAATCGGTATCAGAGAATATTTATTTGCGTCTGAGCATTTTGAAAAATTTCTTTTTGATTTTATGTAACCAGATTCGCAGTTTTGCTTCGGGTTTTGATTCTTCTTCATCGATTAGATAAAAAGCGTAGCGTAAGAGCAGGATGGCAATGATTAGCAAGATAATAGCCAATAGGCAGTTTATCATGCGATGATTAAAATATACGGCAGATTCGGGGGCCGCGGGTCTTAGAAGTTCTTTGGGGTCTCCGTAACATCCATCACCCGTATAAATGCCGGGGTTTACTTTTTCAGGTTCGTAAGCCGAGGGTTTGTACGGGTAAATTGCTTCATCGGGAATTTCGTTGATCCAGTGGCCTGTAGGCAATGCCGGCCGTGGTGTATAAACGGGTGAAGGTGTTGCGGGAGCTGAAGGTCTTAGTGGCTGAGCCGATTCTTCCGGAGGCTCCGGTTCTTCCGGCACCGGTTCAATTTCTTCTTCAGGAAATGTAATGATCTGGGGAGTCGTTTCGTCGGGTATTTCTTCGGGTTCAGGTTCTTCGGGATATTCAATGGCTTCGTTACTTCCGCCGTCATCGTCATCGGGTGGAGGTGGTGGAGGTGGCGGTTCGCCGCATTCTCCAAAAGCTTCTTCCGGCAAACCTCCGCATAGATTGTAATCGTCGGCAGCGGCTTCAAAGTTTTCATCGGTAATGGCTGTTACCTTATAACTTGGTGAAGACGAGTCCCCAGCCGTGCCGGTAAAATCCTGTATTTCTAAAGTATAGTTGGCGCTACTGGCGATGTCTGCCATAGAAATGACCGGCTGAGCGAGCAGAGCCAAGATGAATACTGTGATGTTAAGGCTTTTTAGAGCCATTTTTTATTTTTATTTTTGTTTTCATTATATTATATCATTTTTTTGACTTGTTGTTAATTTATTACATAAAAAAGAGGCGTCAATAAGACTTAAATATGGCGATAATGAAGATGTTTTTAGTTTAACTGATCTATAAGATTATCCGCCTGCTCAACTACTTTGATAGCCAAATAGTTGATGTCGGGGTTAATTTCCGCGGCTTCATGCGCCAGTCCGCGCGCTTCGAGCGCCAAATTATTGACTTCTTCAGACGCACTATTCAGGCCCGCTTTGTAAGCGGAAAATAGCTTCTGAAAGGCCAAGGCCATTTTATTCGCCGCCTTTGCAATCGCGGAGGTACCGTCAAGTTTGACAGCCATATCACTGTATCCGACTGCCTGTTCCGCTAATTTTAAGGAATTAGAAATGTCATCATTATTAATGTAAGCAAGAGCTTCTGTTAAAGAAGCTTCCGTAATGGAAAGATACTCCTGCATGTCTCCACCCGACTGCAGGATTTTCATCCTGTAAACAAATAAAGCAGATTCCCCACGGTTGAGTTCCTTTTCGGGATAAAGATTGATGCTCAAATCGGGTGATGTTAGACCGACTGTTTTGGCGTAATTTAGATAATTCGCGAACCAGGCGTCCAAAGGCACGTCATGCGCTATGAATTCGGTAATAACAGAATATTTTGATATGTTTGTGCCATAAGCTTTCAACGTCATTTTTAAAAACTCGGCTTTATTTACTGTCCTCCCACCCGCGAATGTGCCGTCGGGATTTCCGCTGATAATGTTTCTTAGCAAGCCTTCCATTATATACCCAGCGTACCAGGCGTCGATCGGAACATCGGGGAAACCCGTATTGTAAAGACCCGATGTCGCCTCCACCCCGATACTTTTTAAAATTATTTTCAGTGCTTCGGCGCGGTTTACTTTTTGTTCGGGTCTGAAAGTATTGTCATCATAGCCTTGTAAAACTCCGTTTTGCGTTAAAAGAGTAACCGCTTCGAAATAAGGGCTGTCAGCACTTAAATCGTTGTAAGCTCCAGCGTTCAAAGGAAGAAAAAAGGAGATCAATAATGCGATACAAAGTGTCTTATATCTGATAATCATTATTTATTGTTATTCCGGTATCTGACTTATGATTTCGTTGGCTCTGTCTTTAATGTGTCTGGCCAGTTCTTGAGTGTCGTTATTAACCTCCCAGGCTTCGGTAGCTTTGGCTATGGCTTTATCGGCCCATTCCTGTGTTTCGGCATAAGCCTGATCTATACCCGCTATATAGGCGTTTGTAAGAAAATCATAGGCTCGCGCCAATTTTGCCGCCCCCAAAACAACCGCATCTTCCGGCATGTTTTTGTATGCCTGTTGAGTCATATCAACAGCCAGTTCGGAAGCGCGCTTAGCGGTAAGAGGTTTGTTTTCGCCTATGTAAATATCTATCTGCGCCATTTGATTTTCTGCCTGCGTAACCAAAAATTGAGTATTTTCTCCTTTCAAAATAACTTTCATTATATACATGATTTCGGCTACTTCGCCCCTGTCGATTTCTTCACCGGGATTTAAATTTCCTTCCTGATCTTGCGTGATCAATCCCGCCTGTCCGCCATAATTCATGTAAGATGTAAACCAGGTATCTTCCGCTACGTCGGGGAACATTTGCAGCCCCTGCCACTTTTCGGGATTAAATTTATTGGCCTCTAAAATCATTTTTACAAATTCGGCGCGGTTCACATTTCTACCGGGAGCAAAGGTCCCGTCCGGGTTGCCGTTTACTATACCGATCTGCTTTGCACCGACAATGTATGTAGCAAACCACTCATCGGCGTTTACGTCTGTAAATTCAGATGATTCCACTTGCTCGGGTGTTTCAATGCCACTCCCTTCGAGAATAATTTTTAACGCCTCCGCGCGATTGATCAACTGTTCCGGTTTGTAAGTCCCGTCTTCGTATCCGCTAATAATGCCGACCTCATTTAAATAATTGACGGCGACATAATGCTCATGCGTTAGCGGTAAATCGGAAAAAGACGCCATTGCTCCTTGAGCCCCGATCAATAGCGTGATCGTCATGCTAATTAAAAATCGTCTTTTCATAGGTTATGATGGTCATTAATTAATACAATTCGTACAACTTATTATAGACCGTTTTGTTTCAGTTTTCCAATAAGGATCTGCCACGGAGGCATGATTAGCATTTTTTATTCTTTATGGATTAACTATCTGTACTTCAACTCCTTGATCACCGCCTAATATAGACGTAAAAAATGAATCCACGTTCCATTTGGGATTTTGCTCAATAATGTTCAACTGTACTATAAAAATGGTAACAAAAAGGTAAATAACAGTTTTTCGCCGCCACATTTTGAATGGCTTTTCACTGTATTCAAAAGTGTGGAAATACTGATCAATTATATCAAAAAATATTAACAGTATTATTGCAATCAGGTAATGCGGAAGATTAATACCCGTTACCATGTTTAAAAGCGGGTCTATAAACGTGATGACACCTGCCATAATGATTGTGATCAGCAGTTTTTTGGCACTGAATTTTGATGCCATTCTATTAATGAATAAAATAAATATGACCAAAAATGCGTACATTAAAACATATTGCTGGGTTTCGGTAATTACACCTGCCTGATGAAGTACAATGAAATACCAGACTGTCAGGAAAAAGTTCAGATATTTGCTCCACCTGTGGAAAAGATAATGTTTAACGTCCCGGTCGCTTATCTGTTTTAATTCGTACAATTTGGTCAGCTTCCAGCCTCCGCGAATGATGTCAAAAAGCACCAGTACAGCCAAAGCTAAAATGAATTGATATGCCAAGCTTGCCCCCACGTAAATGCTGAGCAGGTAGCTTAAGGTATATAAAAAGATCATCGGGATTGTAAAATCCCTGATTTTGTTGGGTTTATCGAATGATGTTGACTCACCGTTTATATCATTTGTGCTTGCTTTATGAAGAATTTCGTATGTGGATAGTCCGATCAAAGCCGTAGCTGTCACGAATAATATTGCAACTATCCGATTGCCAAAATCGTGCAGAACAAAAATTGAAAGACCTATTAAAAAGACATATAAAGAAGCAATTATGATAGCGGTTGTTTTATGCTCCGCCATGATTTTTTCGATTTTTTTCTTTGTTTTTTTAGTAACCTTTTCTTCATAAACACGGTAACCTTTTCTACTGTTCCATACGTGATACAGAGAAAGTGCAATAAAACCGACAGCGGATAGATATGACACCTCCCCGGGGGACATAAAGACCTGATATTCAATTAGGAAAAGAAAAATAATTATGGGGACGTATTTGATCATGCCTGTAATTATATTACTTTTGGGCTTATTCCACAAATCAAGTAACGGATTATTATTCTCGCGCGAAAATTACGTTACTTGTTACTATGTTTTTTCTTCTTTAATCTGTCATATTGATCAGCCAATCTTTGAAATCTGACTTCGCTTCTGAGCGTTAGCAAACAGAGCATAACCACCAATACAATAAGTATTATATTTTGAAGAGTGGTTCCCGTTGCTTCCACTTTTGTTTCAAGGTCGGTAACTTTGGTGCTGAGTTGATCCACTATCGGCCGGACTGTATCTCTGATAGTAGAGGCCTGCAGTTCAGTGGAGTCTTTTTGAATTGTTTCTTCATCAGCATTTGAGGTTTGAGGATCGGCCGGCGGCGGATCTTCGTAAACGTGCTTAACTATTGTGACAACTTTGGCAGGTTCTTCTGTTTTGTTTTCCTCCGTTTGTTTGTCTTGCTCCGGGGCCGACTTTGCGGGGTCGGCGCTTGGTTCGGGATCATTATTATTTGCGGCAAAATCTGATAGATTTTGTTCGTTATTTAAAAAAGTGTTTATCTGATCATCGTCTTCACCATTTAATTGCTCCTCCCAAGACGGCTCGTCTGCGGGAGCCATCTTAGGTGTTTCACTATCATATATGACTCTGCCCAAATTTATCGCGTAAACGGTCTGAAGCTGGGAAAACAGCAGTGTTAAAATAAGAAAAATTTTTATGATTGATTTATGCATTTTATGGGTTTCTGTAGCGCAGATAAAGGACAACATTGAAATCGTCTATGTTTTGACCGCAGTTATTGTCTATTCCCCAGATGATGTACCTGTTTCCGTCTAAATCAAGATTCAGGGAATTAGAGTTATGGGCTTCGCCGTTTAGTCCGGTGGCGGCGTTACCGGCGAAAGAATACGTGTTATCATTGCTATTGTTTGGAGAGCTCCAAATTTCGACGTCGAATGATCCTGTAAAGCACGAATCATTATCGGCGGAAAAACCGTAACCTGTAACCGTGGCGTCGTAGGGTAAATAAAAACCTACTGTTCCATTGTCCGAACCGAGTCCGTTACCCCAGTCAACAGTACAATTATTGTCGCCGACGTCGGAACCGGAATTACAATTGCCGTTTTCGTCGCCCCAAAGCACTATTTCGCTTTGGCCGAGCCATTTATTGCGACCGTTTGAAGTGTCGCAGACGTACACTATTCCAGAGTCGCTATCCATAAACTGGGCACCGCTGTTACCGGCGTTACAAGTTGCGGGCGGTGTTGAGCTGACGGTTAATCCGCCGGCCGCGTCTATCTGCTTCCAGACAGCGGCGCCCGCCGTGTGATCCACTGAGATCCAAGCATTTTGACTCGCCGTATTAATCCAGATGGTTCCGATTTCGAAACCGTTTGTTATGTCGTCTCCGCTTGTCGGATCGTTTACAGACCTGTGATGCAGAGTTTCCAACTTAGTATCTGTACCATTATCAATAACTCTCTGATTTACATTCGCGAATTGATTATTAGTTACAATGTTTCTTTGACTGGTAGAGTTAGAAATTTCTATACCCACGTTAAAATTAACCGGCCCTCCGCGTACGGTATTACCAAGAAAAACCGAATTATCAACATTATCAAATAATGTTATGCCGTTAGCAGAAGCGCTTGCGCCCTCCATTGTGTTATTTACGACAATTACATCTCTACAATCATTCAGGAACATTCCAAAAGCTCCGGGGTTGCTGGCCAAATCCCTTGCGCGGTTTGAAAAAATTCCGGAAGTTGTGACCTGCGAAAAGGCATAACTGGTTTCCTGAGCCTCGGCCACTATTGTTTCATTGATAATGCTGTCCGTAATACCATTGCCGTATCCAAAAAGTTGACCGATAAAATCCGCGTTACCATCAAAATGCACTCCATCCACCCAACGGTTTGCAGAACTGCTGGAATTAATATAATTGCGGGCGGACATGAATCGTCTTCCGGCTTCAGCCGTGCTGTCCGTGAAAAGAAGTCCCACCCTGGTATTAAATTTTGCTCCGGTCGATTCGATAAGATTATCCATAACCTTTATTTCGACTCCTCCATTGACCTGTATACCGTGGATATTCGGCTCAACTTTAAGCTGAAGGTTCCTTATTATTACATTGCTTCCCGGTGCATTGCCGGCAGATGATCCGACTTGAATCAGGGCGTCATTATTGGTCACCCCTCCAATCCATGTTGATGCAGAGGCTTGCAAAATTGTACTCGGTCCTTCTCCGGTCAGAGTAATATTGTCATTATTAATAAATATTGAGTTAGTTAACTCGTGCGTTCCCACCAACAGTTTGATCGTTCCTCCCGACGCCCCCAGACTGTCGATAGCGGCCTGTATGTCCATTCCCGGCGTCACCTCGATGATTCTGTTCGGAGTCGCGCTGATTGTGCCGCTTGTTTGCACTGCTCCACCTCCCGTCACAGTAACGTTCCAGTCGGCCATTTTAAGTGGATTGACACCGCTTTTATCTATGACTTTAAAAAAACTGGTGTTAAAAAGATTCGCCAAGGCAACCGTTTTGACCAGGCTGCCGCCACCACTTGATTGACTGCTGTTTTCGAATTGGGCAACGATTTTTGGAGCTGTCGCGGCGGTGCTGTCCAGAAGTACTTTACCGGGAGGTATCTTTATGTCGGTTTGTTCAAATTCAAGACTGTACCCGACCGAATTGTCCGGTAGAGCATCGAGCCCCATGTCCGAGGTTATCGCAGCGTCCAACTCAATAGTCAGGTCTTTGAACTTGGTGTTTCTAACCTGAAAAATGCCGCTTCCACCAATGTAGACCGTGGTTAGTTTGTCATCCGCTCCTTTTAGTTTGATGTTGTCCAGATTGATACTTGAAGTTACGTTGTGATATCCTGGATCAAGCCAGATTTCACCGCCCGAGCCGGCGTTTAAATAGGACGAGGCGGCGGAAATTGTCGTGTAATCACGGCCGGCCGGCCCCACAGTTACGATTTTATCCGATCCTCCGCCCGATGAAATGATTGAAGACATTTTTTCCCACGTTGTGCCGTTCCAGACATAACTGCCCGGACTACAGGCAGAAGTTGTACACCCCGGAGCGACAGAGTCGGTCGCGGTTAACAGCACGAACCGGCCGGCCGATGAGGGGCTAAGTCCCAAGGAGCCGCCCGGTAGGGCGGCGACATTTTCCATGCGTGCGGTTTTGAGTTGATGATCTGTTAAATCCAGATCATTACTAATCTCAAATTGCGAATTTATTATGCTCCACTTGAGTGTTTCAGCGATTACAGAACCAAACTGGATAAAAACACTGTCCGAAGCCTGATCATCCACATTAAGCACAATACCATCGGAAGCAAAGTCCCCCGAATCGTCATTCTGGAAGATGATTATTGAAGCGTTTGCCGTATTCAAACTGAATACAGTCATAGCTATCACCAACAAGGCGATTATCAGATGTCCAAAAATGATTTTCAGTTCTTTGCTTTCCATTTAACGATAAGGTTATTAATTGTCGTATCCCAGGGATAAAACGCCAACGTCGGCATAATCGGCTCCTCCGTTGTTATCAAGAAGTTTGATCGCCAATTCCACAATATCTTCGGCATCCAAAGAAGTTCCTCCCGTACAACCTGTTTCCAGGGTGGCTTCGGCTATTGTGCCCGTAGACCATGAGCCGGCGCTGGTATTAGAAGTGTCGGAGCCGCAAAGAGTCGGACTGCCCGCGGTTTCATCTGTGGCGTTATACAAACCAATCTCCACATTATTATCAGCTTCGACTCCGCTACCTGTTCTATATTTATAGGTTAAATCGTTTACATCAAGAAAGTCCGCAGGAAGAGCGAATCTGAATCGAAGATCAATGTCCTGAGTTGCGGGTCTTCTTGTTGTCCATCTATAATAATGTTCGTCATTGCTGTCGTCGTAATCGGCTTCTAGCTTTCCTCTATTGTTACTTCCGTCCTGGTAGACCACAGTGTCGGGATATTCAGGGTAAAAAGTGAGTACTTCATTATTATCCGATGCGCCTTCAACAGCAGAATCCAGTCCTTCCAAGGCGTCTTGTACACTGGAAGAGTTGGCCAAACCTATGTTGGTTAATGAACCGTCTTCAACACCTACAATGTCGGCGCCGTCTCCCGCGGTATAATCCGTAAGAACATTGAAGGTATCAACTATACCGTTTGTGCCGTATTCAGCATCGATCCCCGTTGCCGTTTCAGTCAATTGAACGGGGGAAGTCAACTGAGCGTCGTCCAAAAGCACGTCGTCGCCGGCGGTTAATGTAACGTCATCGGCGCCGCTTAGTGCGACATCACCCGATGTTGTGGTTGATAGCGTTAAATTGCCGGAATCTGTCGTGACATTAGAAGCTCCTACGGCGTCAACACTTAAAGCTCCGCTTAAATCGATGTCAAAACTTCCGGCATTGAAATCGATAATGCCGGTAGAAGTAACATCAAATTCACCTGTTCCGGTGGCAACTGAAAAATCACCGTTACTCGTGGTTAGTACTCCATCGGAGTCAGTTGTATAAACACTTTCAAAGTCCTGGGGGCCGGCGGAACTCCATGTATCGGTCGCTGAACAAACGTAAAGGATGTTGGTGGTTGAATTGTAAAATATTTCTCCTTCAGTACATGTGGCGGGATTGGCCGCTCCTCCGGTAACCAGAAAACTGGTCGCATTGCTAAAATCAACATCGCCGTTGGCATTCAGTGTTGTACCGGAATTAAGAGTAAGTGTGCCACTTGTGTATGCATCGGAAGTGTCGCTTCTTAGAAATTGAGCGCTGTCCAGGCCGTCAAGTGTGTCGGCGTCTCCGGCGGGCAAGGTTGTCCAGGTTCCGGGTGTACCGGTGGCAGTACATATTTGTACCTCCTGATCAGTTGTGTCCACGATCAATTCTCCCACTGTAGTACAAGTTGCGTTGCTGCCAGGATCAGCGTCTTCTCTGACTCTGGTGGACGTTGATCCGCTGAAATCGACATCACCGTCGGCACTTAATCCTCCCGTTATATCAACCGAGTGGTCGAAATCGAAAGTATTGGTCGTGATATTCCATGTGATGGTACCATTTTCCGACGCTATTGTATCGGATCCAAACTGGATAGCGCTATCCACGGCACCAGCTCCATCTGAATCAATCATCAGTGCTTCGGATGGGATTTCATGAAACGCGTCATCCTGAAATAAGATCGCCGCAGAAGCGGTGTTTGTAAGGAGCATGATGCCAAGAAGCAACGCTCCCGCTGTTGAGACTAAACGTCCCAATAAAGATCTGTTTTTGTTTTTCATCTTAATTGTTGGGTTATGAAATATTAAAATGAATATATATATTTTTTTATAAGCCCGCGTAGTTTAGTTTTAAATTGCCGGCATACGCGGCTCCGGCAGAGGTCGCTGAGAGTTTTATTTTGATTGTGATCGGTTGTCCCGGTGCCCATACGGGGGCTCCGGCATAGGTTATGTTTGTTGTATTCCATGCCGTATTCACAAGCGCGGAAGCGCCGGTGAGAGTAACGGGATTACCGTTTGTATCTTCAATCGTAATATCGATTTGATTGTCCGCTAAAAGTCCGGTCTGAGTTCTATAAGTAAAGTTTACGGGAACGGCCTGCCATCCTGTGAATCCTTCGGGAATGCGGGTTCTAATGGTTAAATCTATATCTTGCCTGGAAGAGTTTCGGGTCGTCCAAAGATAGTAATTATAATTGCCGTTACCGGGTACTCCGTCTGTATCTGCGAATTTGATTTCCAGTTTTCCTCTGTTGTTTGTACCGTCCTGGTCATAAACGACTCCGTCGTATTCGGGTTCGAAAGAGATGCTTTGATTGTATGAACTTCCTGCCGTTCCGCTCACAGCCACCCATGTACCCGGGGATCCCGGAGAGCTACAACTGTATATTCGATTTTCAGTCGTGTCCAAAACAAGTTCGTCAACAGTGGTACAATCTGCCAGTGCTTCATCGGCGACTTCCCTCATGTGAAACTCGGAAGAGGACGAAAAATCGGCACTACCGGTTACCGTTAAATCCCCGCTTACATTTACGTGATCGTTAAAATTGAAATAGTTTGCCGCCAGGTCGTATTCCAGACTTTTTGCCAGCGTGCCTCCAAATTGCAGTGAAATTGTGCCGGGTGCGGCTACCGAATTATCAAAATCCAATATGAAACTGTCCTCATCGGTACCGCCCGGGATGGTTGAGACTGGTAGCTGGGCAGACCCGTCCAGATAGGGAATTTCGCCCGCATTCAGTCCTACATCGCGGTTGTCAACCGTGTCCGAATTGATGGCGAAGGCGGTTGAGTTAACCGGATGTCGGTCTGTTAAATTGGCTGTGTTACCATCCGGATCCAGTGTTTCGTAGCTTGTATCGGGCGCGCCATTTGCTTTAACATCCACCTGCAAATATATGTGATTCGGTACGGTGAAGTTGGGAAGAGTGTTGATCGAACCTAGCTGTAAATGGAAAAGACCGTTTGAATCTGGTGTTACGTTATGCGTTTCCCGCCAGCCGGAAAAACCTCCGGCAAGGGGGTCAATGGCGCCGGAACCAAGATAATCGGTCGGGTCGACGTCCGCGTCGCTCCAAAGGCTGAAGCGAATTTGTTGGGTTGTTGTAATTGGCGTTCCCACCGAGTCGGCCAGCTTGGCACTGTAGGAAACCGTGTAAGGCGTCGTGGTTGTGCCGGGCGGAGGAGCGGCCGTTGTAACCAATGTGCTTAAAAGCAATACACACACCATGCAAATAGCTATGGCCATTGTTTTTTTTGAAAAACTGATAAATGTGTTTGTTTTTGTATTCACTTTGTTTCTTTTTGTACCGACTTTTTTTATTTTTTTATTTCTAAATTATATCATAGTTTGCTAAATTTATAAACTATGTTGTTTAATATATTTGCATGTTGGACTTGCTTAAGTTTTTTTTTGTCGTTTTATATGTTTTTATAGAGATATATCAGACTACATATTTATCTTGTTGCGGGGGAGGTGGCGTGCCCCCGCGCCGAAGCCGCTATTGCTTATCTGCTTGTCTTCATGTTAAAAGAATCTATCAAATCTTAATTTTTTTCATACTCGCTAATGGCGGAAAAAAAAGAGGTCAAAGTTTGCATGGGAGCGAACTGTAGCAGAAATCATTCCAAAGAAATCTTAAAAAGATTGAAAAGGCATAAAGATATTAGTCTTTCCACAAGTTGCTGTATGGGTATGTGCAGCAAGTCGCCCACGATAATGGTTGATGGTAAGCTTATGAGCAGGGTAAATCCGGCAAAGGCGGATGAGTTGATCGGCAAAAAGTCTCAAGATTCAATTAACGGCCCGGTTATTCCCGATGATAACGGCTTGGACAGCACACGGGATCTGTTGGAGATATAAGGGCTGTTATGCCTCTCTTAGTGCGTTTTCAATTGAATCATAAATCTCTGAAAAAGCTATCTCACCCTGTAAAAACCTTTTAACAGCAACATTGTTAGCGCGATTTAATGCAGCCGGCGCTTTCCCTTTTTTCCTGAGTGCTTTAACAGCCAAATCCGGCCCTTTGAATGTTTCTTTGCAGTACGGTTTAAAAGTCAACGTTCCAATGTCGGCCAAATTCATCCGTGGCCGGTTTGCATAAATCCTCTCGGGATATGAGAGCGCATAGGTGATCGGGATTTTCATGTCCGGTGCGCCCAATTGCGCTTTTACCGATCCGTCTTTAAATTGAACCATGGAATGAACAATGCACTCGGGATGGATTAACACTTGAATTTTATCCTCATTAATTTCAAATAAATATCCGGCTTCAATTACTTCCAACGCTTTATTCATCAGTGTAGCGCTGTCTATACTGATTTTGTCGCCCATTTTCCATTTGGGATGATTGAGTGCCTGTTTAACTGTAACACCGGCTAATTCTTCTTTGCTTTTTCCATAAAAAGGCCCGCCCGAGCAGGTGAGAATCAGTTTTTCTATCGAATCCGGGTTTTCGCCTTGCATGCATTGGAAAATCGCGGAATGTTCGGAATCTATGGGTATTATTCGGACTCCGTGTTTCTTGGCAAATGACATAATTTTTCCCCCTTCTTCCACAATCATTTCTTTGTTGGCCAGGGCTATTTTCTTGTTTGCTTCAATGGCTTTATAAAGCGCAGGTAAAGCTGTCACTCCGGATGAAGCGAATATAATTTTGTCGGCTTTGGGATGGATACATGCCGATTCCCAACCCTTAACGCCGGTAACTATTTCCGGTCTTTTTTCTTTGGAAATCGTAGTTAAGCTGCCTTTTAATTCAGGCACTTTCGTTTGATCGAAAATGGCGACAATTTTTGGACTAAACTCAAGTATCTGTTCGACAAGAAGCTGAGCATTGGAATACGCCGCCAAAGCGAAAACTCGCCAGTTTGCAGGATGATTTTTGATAACTTCCAAGGTTTGCCGTCCAACCGAACCGGTCGATCCGATAATCGTTATATTTCCCGCCATTTAAATGTAAGAATATGTAAAGTATTCTTCTGTTTATGTCTGAAAGACAGTGTCTATCTTCGTTTTTCACCGCGCAAATGTCAAGCCCGTGCGGGTGAAATCATATTTGCCCTTTATTTATCCGCAAAACAGTTATCTTTTTATTGACATATTAACGGCATTTACCTAATATCAGTAAGCTGTTTTTATTCTGTAATTAAAGCTATATCAGTAAACGGCAAAGAACTAATCAGGCGATCAGAGCGCAGGTTGTACGTCTTATTGATGAGGACGACAATCAGTTGGGCGAAAAGCCAATAGAAGAAGCGCTACGTATAGCACGTGAAGCGGAACTGGACCTGGTCGAGGTTGCCCCCAAGGCGAATCCTCCGGTTTGCAAGATTCTGGATTACGGCAAATATCTGTATCGACAAAATAAAATCGATCAGAAACATAAAAGGATGCAAAAGCAGGCCGAAATGAAAGGTATCCGCATAACGTTCAGGATCGACAAACACGATATTGAAACCAAAATACGCCAGGCAAGACAGTTTATTGAGGACAGAAACAGCGTTAAAATCACACTTGTTTTCAGGGGCAGGGAGGCGGCCTACAGTGACATCGCCAAAGAAAAGCTTGATTTATTCTATGATTCGTTGAAAGATATAGCCCACAAAGATCAGGGTCCGAAGAGACAGGGGAACACAATGTTTATGATTCTTACACCGTTACAAAAATAATTTCAAATAATCAGTACCATGAAATTAAAATCACACAGTTCCACAAAAAAGAGAATTAAATTCACGGGCACAAAAAAAATTCGCCTGCAGAAATCATGCAAGAACCATCTTCTTATCAATAAGTCGAAACGTCAGAAAAACGCGTATCCGGGCGGTAAACCAACAACGCTCGGCAATGAAGCCAATATAATTAAACTTCTACCTTATAAGAAATAATAGCCATGACCAGAGTAAAAGGGGGTAAAGCAACCCACAGAAAACATAAAAAAATTTTAGCCAAGACAAAAGGTTTTAGAGGCCTAAGAAACAAACTTTACAGAGCGGCCAAAAACGCGTTGTCAAAAGCGGGACAAAACGCTTATATCGGCAGAAAAAGAAAAAAGAGAGATTTTAGAAAACTTTGGATTACCAGAATTAACGCCGCATGCAGAGCGGAAGGTATTAATTACAGCCGGTTTACGCATGGTCTTCTGAAAGCGAAAGTTACCGTGGACAGAAAAATTCTGGCCGACCTTGCGGTTAATAATCCTGAAATTTTTAAACAGGTTGTTGAGACCGCCAAAGCGGAGCTTAGGTAAATTTGCCGCCGGATAAAGCGGTTTTTATGTAACTGTGGCGGTATTCTCCAAGATCAAGATACAGTGGAACCCAGTCGTATGATTGCCCGTCCACGATCATTTGGTTCGGCATAACGGCGCCTCTTTCAAATCCCATCTTTTCATACCACTCTATAACGCGTTTGTTGGTGGCGGTAACGATAATATTTATTTGCATAATATCTTTTTCGTTGGCTACGTAAGCAAGTCTGTCTTCGGCAAGTTGTTGCCCCAGGCCGCGCAGACGATGCTCCTTTCTAACATATAATTTCCCCATTGTGGCAATATGACTGCGCTTCCCCTCTTCTTTCATGACAGCTCCTATTCCAACAAGCTTATGTAATGCCGGCTCCGGTTTTTCGGTAAATCCATAACTGTGACTGACGCCAATAACATAATTTTGATTAAGAAAGCTCTGGATTTCATCCATGGACTGCCGGCTCACACTATTGAAAGATGATCCGAATTTTTCCGGCTCATCTTTCAAACCGGTCAAAAATAAATTTTTGAATGCCTTGGCATCTTGTCTTGTGGCTAATCTTCTGACTGTTCCCACTTCGAACATTTTTCTAAGTCTTCCGGAATGACTGAAAACACCCCAAATCACTTCTCTGCGTACCTGGTTAATAACTGTTTGAACATCTTTCCGCAGTTGTTTGGCTATTTCCTCCGTACCTCGCGCCGGGGCCATTATGTCCACACCCGTCTCGCTCATTATTTTACCATGTATATACTTGCTAAGCTCATCGGGCTGAACCCGACGTATCAAGTGATCGTCATGCGCTTCATCTATATAGGTAATATTTTCTCCTTGTGCTTTTTTGATAGGAGATGAAAGAAGATCTTTTTCCATCTAAGTTAATTATGGATGTTTATTATCCACTTTTTCCTGTTTTTGTCAATGCTTGATGACAAATTCTTCGTTACTTTTTCCATTATTCAAAAGGGATTACTTCCACCTTTGTCATGTTTACCAATTCGGATGGTTGTTCTGTGTCCGGTATTTGTAGAGCTTCTATTCTTTCAGCCACATCCATTCCTTCATATACTTGACCGAAAACAGTGTATCCACCGTCCAAAAAGGACGCTCCCCTTTCGTTGGTAACGATGAAAAACTGACTGCCGTTGGTATCGGGGCCGCTGTTTGCCATTGAGACGGTGCCGTAAAGATGTTTAAGGGCGGGCGTTATTTCGTCATCCAGCATTGTTCCTATGCCCTTATAGCTGTAACCTCCTGTTCCATTTTTCTTCGTGAAGTCCCCGGTCTGGATCATAAAATCTTTCATAACGCGGTGGAAAGGGACACCGTTATAATTACCGGCATTGGCCAGTTCTTCAAAGTTTTTAGTCATTTCCGGAGTTAAATCCGTAAACAATTTGACTTTAATTGTGCCATAATCAGTGTCAATCACTGCAATTTTGTCGCCCGCCACCGGTGGTGCCAGCTGGTCAAAATTCGAATCCACAACTGCTTGTTCATTAATTTCCGCTTCATTGTCAACATTTGCTTGCTCACTGACAGCTGATTGATCAATCTTGTCTTCCGTTATGGGCGCTTTAGCCTGTTCGGCGCATCCGCTTAAAAAAAGCGTTAAAAGACTTAAAGAAAGGATTTGCATGATTGAAACGATTAATGATTTTTTCATGATGAATGGTTAATGTTATTGCTTTTTCGCCTTTATTTTGGTACTTTTCAGCCCCTCTTTCAAGTTAATTGAAAGCATAATCTGTTGAGTGTAAATTGAATTTGTGGCCTTTTCCCGTAAAATGCGGTTAGCATGAAAAAGATTATAAAAAAATGGATTTTAAATTTTTTGACCAGTCTGGCGCGTATCAGACTAAAAAGACTGCGCCTTTTTATTATCGGCATTACAGGATCGATCGGCAAAACTAGTACCAAAGAAGCGGTTTATGAAATTTTGCAACACAGGTATCAGGTTAATAAAAGCGAAAAAAGCTATAACACCGAATTCGGACTTCCATTAGCCATACTTGAACAGCGCTCCGGTTTTTCTTCTCTGTGGAAATGGTTAAAAACTTTGTCGGGTTCTGTTTGGAACGCTTTTTTTGGGGGAAGGCAAGTGCAGATGTTGGTGATTGAGATGGGGGTGGACAAACCGGGGGACATGGATCAGCTTTTAAAACTGGCCAAACCTCAAATCGCGGTAATGACCAACATTAAGCCCGTTCATTTATCTGAAGGGCAATTTAACGACCTGGATGATATTTTTAACGAAAAGAAAAAAATTGTTTTGAGTCTGCCCCAAAAGGGGATCGCCATTTTAAACGCCGATGATGGATATTTGGCTTCCTTTAAACATAATTTGCATTGCAACGCATTTTTTTACGGCCACGCGGAATGGGCGGATCTAAGGCTTTTAGATCTTTCTTATGGGATTGATGGTCTGGATCTAAAGTTGGGATATAAAGGTGAAGAAGTGGAAGCTCATTTTGATTTATTGGGCGCGGCGCAAGCTTATGTGCTTTTACCCGCTATCGCAACCGCCCTGACTCAGGGTTTTACACCGCAAGAAGCCGTTGATGCCCTTAAAAACTTTAAACTGCCGCCGAGTAGGATGAATCGGATTGAGGGAATTAAGGATAGTGTGATTATTGACGCTTCTTATAATGCTTCGCCGGATTCCATGAAACAGGCTCTTGATGTTTTAAAAGTCGCGCCCGGAAGGAAAATCGCTGTGCTCGGAAGTATGAACGAGTTGGGTCAGATAAGTGAGTTGAAACATAATGAACTTGGAGCCTACGCGGCGGACAAGGCGGATATTATTGTGTTGGTGGGGGAAGAAGCGCGTTGGCTTGAAGAGGGCGCATTGAATGCCGATTTTAACAAAGAAGACCTGCATCATTATGACAACGCAATCAGCGCGGCGGATTATGTTAAAACAACACTTAGAGAAGGGGATACGGTCATGGTAAAAGGTTCACAAAACGGCATCAGGCTGGAAAGACTGGTTAAAAAAATCATGAAGGAGCCATGGAGAGCCGTAAGCCTTCTTACAAGGCAGGAAGATACATGGAAAAAAGTTTCTTAACTTATTAAGTTGAAGTTTAACTGGCAAATCAAGGGGCATGACGCGGTTTTAAAGTCGCTTGAGAGCGACGTGATGAGTAATAAGACGGCGCACGCTTATTTGCTGGCCGGTCCCGCAGGAGTGGGTAAATTTCGCGTCGCTCTTGATATGGCTTTAATCCTGCAATGTGATAGTGAAATGTGCGGTCAGTGCAATGTATGTAAAGAAATTGAAAAAGGTTATCACTGCGACACTTTGATTTTGAGAGATGATGGCGAAAAGGTGAAAATCGAGCAGATCAGACAGGTTATTGAAAAGGTAAACATGACCGGGACGGGGAATTATAAAATTTTGGTGATGGAAAGTATCGAAAGAATGACACCGACCGCCGCGAATGCCATGCTGAAAACGTTGGAAGATCCGCCGGCTAATGTTTTGTTTTTATTAACGACCTCAAACCTGAAAGATGTTTTAGCAACAATTGTTTCCCGTGTGCGGTTGATTCAGTTTTCCGTTCTGAATGACGAGGATGTTGAAGCGGTGATTAGAGAGCGTTTCCCGCTTGCGGAAGCCAGAGATGTGGAAAAGGCAAGACAATTTGCCGGTGGCAGACCCGGTACGGCTGTTCGCCTGATGAATGATCCTAAGGCTTTGGGTGAATATGAAAAACTGTATGCGGACGTGAAAAATCTAATTTCCGGGAATGACAGAGCCGCGCAGTTTATGTATATCGCGGAGCTGGCCGCGGCCGTCAAAGACGATGGCGCGGAGAGGTTGCACAGGTTTTTGGCGATGCTGGAACTGGTGGTGAGAGGGGAAATGCTGGCCGCGGCCGCCGGCAAAAACGCACTGTTATCTTTGGATAAATGTGTTAAATTACTGCAAAAGACGCAGGATGCCAGAAAACTTTTGAAAAATAACGTTAATTTAAGACTACTGCTTGAAAATTTGATACTAACAATATGATTAAATTAATTATTATTCTGGGAGGCCTTTTAATACTGCTTGTTATTTTTTTCAGGCGTTATTTTATAGTCGAAAAAAATACCACCTTAAGCGCTGTATTGTTCAGGAAAAAATTTTTTTTTCGTCATGACACAACACTGCAAACTAATGAATTGACAGTGGATGAGATTATTCCGCCGCGCGATGAATCCGATTCTAAAAAACTGGCGAAAGCGGACAGTTTCATAAAAAAAGCTGTAATTCAACTGAATAAAGGAGATATACGGATGGCTGAAAAGCTGACTATTCAGGCACTGGCGCTGGACCCAAGTTCGATTGAAGCTCACAAACATCTGGGCATGATTTACTTGAGACAGGCTCAATATGGTAAGGCTGAGAGCATTTATAGAAAACTTGTGGCCACGATTACCGATGATCCCGCTTATTACAGTAATCTGGGGATGGCGCTTTTTAGTCAGAAAAAGCTTGCTGAAGCAAAAATTTTTTATAAAAAAGCCATTGAAATGGATAGTTCCAGACCGGCGCGTTTCTTTAGTCTGGCTCAGATTCTATATGAATTGGAAGAACTGGAAGAAGCTTTGGATAATTTTAAAAGAGCCGTTGAAATGGATCCGGAAAACCTGGATTATCTACTCACGCTGGCTCATTTTTACATAGATAAAGATATGATCGCGGAAGCGAAACAACTTTTAAGTGAAATACTGCTGGCTTATCCGGAAAATGAAGAGGCGCAGCAAATGCTTCAAAAGCTCGAATAGTCTTTAGAAATTAAACTCAACTCCGCCTGTGCTTTGCTCCGCAGTTGCTGCGGAGACTGGTTTTTCAGCAGGTTCGGGAGGTGGAATGGGTCGGTAACGACTCCAAATTTCTTCCGTTTTTTCTTCGCCGTTAACTGTTATTATTCGGTTCCAGCGATATGTTAGACCGCCGCCGTAAGGTCCATCCAAAACAACATTTCTACCGTCGCTTGTTCCATAAATCTTGAAATAAGCTTCGGCTCCTTCGGTATATGCCTGAATCAACAAATGGCCGGGGGTGTCGTTTAAGAACTTAAGATCAGCGACTCCGGGATAAATGGTGGCGTCAAGACCGTCCCCCATAGACTGAGAGTAATATGAAACTTTCCAGGAATGCGGTTTTCTTTCGGTTATCGGAAGTCCCGCTTGTAGGACGGCTCTGTAAAATGTTGTTGAAACCTGGCATATTCCACCGCCGTATTCGTATTCCAGTTTATCTTTTTTTATTACTTTTTCCGCTTTAAAACCGCTTGTGGCATCCACCGGACCCAAGACTTCATTAAAAGAAAACTCTTCTCCAGGAGGAATCAAAAGGCCGTTATATTTTTTCGACCCGAAATCAATATTGAACATGCGATTGCTAGGTGATCCGTAATAAGCGGAATGCCCGGTCGCTATAAGCTCTGTGATCCCTTTTTCTTGAAGATCTTCAGATATTGTAAGTGGCGCGTGTTCAATTGTTACCGGTATATGTACGGCAGATAACCGGTTGTTTACGGCAAGTTCCATTGCTTCTATCAAACTTTGTCTGGAAACCGATCTACCATCTTCTCCTTTTCCCTCTATAACAACATTATCTTGATCATCCGTATAAATATTGGCGGGGGATGTGGGAATTTCGATATCGGAAATTAAATTTTCTTCAAGAAAAGGAATTATCGCTTCCGAATCCAGCGCCACGGCGATGTCGCCGCTGATCTCTATGGGGCTTGTTTTTGGTGTTATTAGTTGGCCACTTTGATTAAGTTCCACAGGTATCTCTACACTGTTTTCTTTTATTTGCATGCTGTTTTTTTCTTTAAAACTCACCGCTTCCAAATGATCAATCAGTTTTAAAGTTAATGATTCATTTTCCCAGTTTAAAGTTACAGGTTGTTTCAATAATTCGAGTAATCTGTCTTTTTCCCTATTCAGCCTTTCCGTCGTGATCCTTGGTTCTTCCGCCACAAGCGAAAGATTAACGGTAGAGGAATGCAGGTTTTCGATTCTGCTTCGAAGATCACCGATCAATGCCTGGCGATCTATTGCGCGACCGCTTTTTTCACTTTCTATTTTAAAATCATCATCCTGATAAATGATTGTGGCATTTTTAGCTCTTTGGTCGGTGACGCCAAATTCTTTTTCCAGTTCTTTAACTATTTTATCTCCGTCCAGGATGTAATAGGGAACAATGTTGTTTTCTTTAAAAACCGATGTCAGCAACCGTACCGGATTGGTTGTTTCGAAATTGATAACCGGAATTTGATCAATTGTTTGTTCAACCAGTGGTCTTATTGCCAATTGTTCAAGAGAAAGTGTTTTTGTTTCACCGTTGAGTGTGAATTCCACGGGTGATTGAAAATAATCTCTTAACCCCGTTTGCAGAGATTCCTTGGCTTGTTCGTGTTCAAGATAACTTAGATCAATGTTACCGGCTCTTGTTCCGGCCAGTACCCTATTATGGGAGTGCGCTTCTATTGAAATTATAATGGCGATAGCGAAAATGATTGTTGTTGAAATATAAACTCCTCCTTTGATTATTTTTTTTGACTCTTTTTTAAGCGCTTCCAGTTTTTGAGGCTCGATAGCGGAATATAAACGGGACTTTTTTTGTTCTTTTTTATCGGCTTTATCTTCTATTTTGTTCTTTTTTTCCGCTTTTATTTCAAGAAAGGTCGCCGGTTTTTTCTTATGCGACTTTACTTTTTTTGAGCTTTGTTTATTTGGCTTGGTATTTTTTTTGACTTTGGCTTTTTTAGGGTTCTTTTCATCTTCCCGCTTGGCCAGTTTGCGCTCTTTCTTTTTGCGAGATGCTTTGCCCATACGTATAATAAATTTTAAGGTATTATACTATAACAGATTTGAACCTGATGTAATACTTTTTATTCGAATTCCGCGGGTATCTTTTTGGGATTCTCGCTTAACGATGCTTTGCGTTTTGCTTTTTTTCGTTTAAGGAAAGAGAAAAAGCCTTTTGATTCAGAGACTTCTTTTTGCGCTTTTTCGTCTTTTTTTGGCGCCATCGACGCGCTAACAACAGAACCTATGGCCACCCCCAGAATGGCTCCCATTACGATTTTATCCGCCCTTGTTTTTTTCTTTTTGGCTTTAACGCTTTTTTCCTGAGTTGGTTTATTTTTCTTAAATCCAAACATGTTGAGAAGTTAATTTTATTTTTTTACATAGTCAGTGCTTTGGATACGTCTGATAACATTAATTTTAATCTTTCCCGGATAAGTTACACTTTCTTCGATTTCCTTGGCAACTGTTTGGGCTAGTTCGGTCAGGTCTTCATCATCAAGCACTTTCGGGTCCACACCAACTCTTAATTCACGGCCGGCGGAAATGGCAAAAGCTTTATTAACACCTTCGTATGAATTACCTATTTCTTCCAGTGACCGAATTCTTTCGAGATATTTTTCAAGTGTTTCTTGTCTGGCACCGGGGCGGCCGGCGGAAACGGCATCTGCCGCTTTTACAAGCATGGCTTCGGCGGTTTCAATAGGAGCCGCGTCGTGATGAGTCCAGGCGGCGTGTATTTCTTCCCAGGAAAATTCATATTTTTCCATGATTTGTTTTGTCAGTAAGTCGTGCGGTTCGCCCACTTCATGATCAACAGCCTTACCAAGATCGTGCATGAATCCTCCAATTTTACAGGTGTCCATGTTTACATCTAATTCACTTCCGAGCATCATTGTAAATAAACCCACTTCAGTGGAGTGTTTAATGATATTTTGACCGTAAGAAGACCTAAACTGTAATCTCCCAAGGATACGGTAAAAATCGTCAGGGAATTTTCTGTCTTTAAGATTAATTTTTTTTACAATATCTTTGCCTATCTTAATAAGCATATTTTCAAGCTCCAGTTTAACGTCTTCGATTTTCTTTCTGATAACAGGTTCGTCAACTAATCTTTCTTTGAGCAGTTTAATTATTGTTTCCCTACCAATATGTTTTTTTACAAGGTCAAAACTGGAAATAATGATGGTATTGGGAGAATCATTGAAAATGATGTCGCATTCGGTCAGCTCTTCAAGTAAAAGCAGGTTGTTATTATCGTGTCCGATAATTTTGGCTTTCATGTCATCACGGGGGACGGTAATAACAAGGCTCTTTTTTTCTACCGATGTAGGACTGCCGTACCTTTGAATGGCACTGACAATCATGTTTTTAGCGATTCTTATTTTTTCATCGGATAGGTATTGCTCGTACTTTATTAATCTTTCTTCCCTCATTCTTTGTAAATCGGCGATTGTCTCTCCAAGGACTTTTTCTTTAGCTTCTTTAGGGCTAATTCCAACTTTCTCGGCCAATTTTTGCGTTAGCTCTTTTTGTCGGTTTTTTTCATTTTCTTTTAGACTTTCGATTTTCTTGTTCTCTTCACCAATCATGTCTACCAAAACTTGTTTGCGGGCTTCTTTTTTTATAACCTGCTCTTTTTTGGAGGCGATAATATTTTCAACTCTTTTAATTTTTTCTTTTAACCTTACTTCATCTTCTTTGCTACGACCTTTCAGGTTTTTCATTCTATTCAAAGCCTCTTTTTTGAACTCCTCCGCGGATTGATTTGCTTTTGCCAATTTTGATTCGGCTTTTTCTTTGTATTGGTCAATGCTTTCAAAGGCTTTGCTTTTTGAAATATAATATCCGAGTGTTGTGCCGGCCGCGGCGGCGATCACACTTATAATAATTGTTATAAAATGATCCATTTTGTAATATAGATTTCACCTTATTTAAGGATAAGACTATACAGTATTATCAAAGCCAACTAAAGGGACGCGGAGTCTATAATGTCGACATCCACCGGTACCGCGAAAACGGAATCCTTTATCTCTATATCGGTTTCCACACTAACAGCAGTCATTGTGTTTTGAATTTCACCGCCCGATAAAGATAGCTTTGAATAAAGCGGAATGCCTTTCCAAAAACAAATTTCTCCTATTTCTGACATGTTATACGTTTTGCAAGTTTTCCCGGCAAACTCTTTTTCCCCCGTACTTGTTGGCACGCTTTCTAATGCTTCGGTATTTGTTGCAACCTTGATTAGAAAATCGATTTTTTCATTTTGTTTTAGTTTTTTCAGTTCTTTATATAAAGGATTCATACTTTTTTTCCCTTCTTTTTTATTTAAATCTATTTCGTATCTACTCTCTCCAAGGTCAAGATATAAATAATATATGTTTTGCTCTTCTCCCTCCACTTTTTTGACGCCTTGTGTTTCATGAGCCGCAAGGTCTCCTTTTATGTAGACGGTTTGTGTTCCTTCCAGGTTACCCGATAACTCGTATTCAATTTTAGCGGTGTCGAAAGGATAGGGATTTACCTTTTGATCTGTTCCGGCCGCGCATCCGGCAAAAAACGCACCTGTAAAAACCGCAAGCGCGATGATCTTTGTTATATTTCTTTGTTTGAGCATATGTTTATATTAAGCCGAAAACTAAAATATCACGATTTCCGGTAGTTTTCAACAAAATATTAATGTTTTTCAAGTTCACCTAGTGAAATATTTGTTGGGTTGTTGCAAGTTTTTTGTTTACTTTTATCATTATGTTTACTTTTAAAAAAAACGTGTGTCTGTACACTCGTGTGATTTTTTCTCAACAACCTTTGTTACTTCCGCAAGTATTTCTTTTGGTTGACCGGCAACAAACGTGCTTTTAATTCTCCTCCACTTATGTCCACATCCATGTTTGCACAAAATTAATATAATATTTCAATATTTTATCATGTTTTGCACAAGTTCTACACGGTTGTTGAAATATATACACAAATATTACGGATTAATAAAACCTTATAAGAAAAGTCTAAAACTATCCTGTTAAACTTTTTATAAACATAAAAACTGTTATTCTTTATATTTTGTCAATAAGCTACTATTACTATAAATATATATATTAATAAAAAAATAAATCGCAGTGTGATAAAAAAAGTAAAATAAAAAAAACTTGCCAAGGAATTGCCCTATATTATAATGAGCACACAAAACGGTTATTTTATTTTTTAGATTAAATATGAAAATTACATGCGCTCAAGCAGATTTAGAGCGAGCTGTTAATATCGTAAGTAAAGCTATTACTCCAAATACGACACTTCCGGTATTGAACAATATTTTACTGAAAGCTGAAGCAAACAAATTACATCTTTCGGCGACAAATTTAGAAGTGGCAATTCAGTTTTTTATTCCGGCCGAAGTTAAAAACGAAGGATCAATAACTATTCCCGCAAAACTTTTAAGTTCTTACGTGAATCTTTTAAAAGATGAGAGGATAGACGTTGAACTTGTAAGCGGTGACAGCGTGCAAATTAAATCACCCTCTTCACAAACAAAGATTAAAGGTATTAACGCTAATGAGTTCCCGGTTATACCAAAAGTTGAAAAAGAAAATATTTTTAAAGTTCCAAGAAAAGACCTGGAAACAGCAATTTCACAAACAGTATTCGCGGCGTCTACAAACACTTCAAGGCCTGTTCTTTCAGGTGTTTTGTTTGATGTTAATAAGGATGAATTAAAAGTTGTGGCTACGGATAGTTACAGGTTGGCTGAGAAAACAATTACATTGAAAGAAAAAACAGATCTGGATATGGAATGTATTGTTCCGGCAAGAACAATTATGGAGCTTGGTAAAATTTTAGCGAGAGCCGAAGATGAAGAGGTTGAGCTTAGTGTTTCCAAAAATCAAGTTTTGTTTGTTTTAGGGGATGTTCAGTTAATGTCGAGGCTGATTGAAGGTAAATTTCCTCCTTATGAAAAAATTATTCCAAAAGAGACAAAAACCAAGCTGGAGGTTTTGGATGAAGCTTTGGCAAATGTTGTCAGAAGAGTGAGTTTGTTTGCCAGAGAAAATAATAACAGCATAAAAATATCCGCCACAAATGATGGAAAATTAACGGTCGCAACAGATGAAACAAGGGTCGGTGAAGAAAAAGCTGAACTTGACGTAAAGATTCAGGGTGATAATAATAAAATCTCTCTAAACGCCCAGTATTTATTGGACGTTTTGAATTATATTCAAAGTGATAATATTTTGTTTGAAATAGACGATAAACTATCTCCGGCAGTGGTAAGGCCACTGAAAGAAAAAGATTACGTATATATCATAATGCCGCTTAAGGTTTAGTAAAAAAGGCCTGAATAAAAGTGAAAACAGTTAGAAATCTTATTAAAGATTTTTCTACAGTTCAAAATGATCGCGTTTTGGATTTGTTAGAAAAGAAGAAAAATATCAGTATTTCCGGTGCCGGTAATTTTTCTGCGAAAGGTTTCATGTTTAGTGATGTGATCCGGGAAAAAACAGATATTAAGACTGTGCTTTGGGTTGTGAACGATGTTGTTGAACAAGATCATGTTATAAGGTCTTTGCGTTTTTGGGGTGATATTGATGTAGTACCTTATAATTTTTCAGAGGCGACTCCCGATAAAATAAGAGAAACAGAGAATTTTAATAAGCTTAACGCCATTGAGCTTGTTAAAGCCATGGAAAAACAGGACAGAAAGATAATCGTGGCTCCTTATTCTGATTTAATGGGTTTTTTCCCGGATTGCACCGAGATTAATAAAAATACTTTCATACTGGAGAAAGGTAATAAAGTAAACGTTACAAAGCTTTTTGAGGATTTGATTGATATAGGTTATGAGGTTTCCGAAGATCCCTGTGTAAAAAAGGGAACTTATTATAAAAGCGGTGAGGTTTTAACGATTTTTCCGGTTTCTTATGATTATCCGGTTAAGATTGATGTCGGATTTGATCAAATTGAAACAATTAAGCTTATTGATGCCGTAACTAAAGAAGAGCTGGGAGAAGTCGAAGATGTTGAGATTGTTCCTTCAAATTTTAAGATCGCCAATAAAAAGTTGTCCGATTATTTTACGGGTAATTTTATGGTTGTGGAAGATGAGCTGGATTTGAATGATGACTATTTTGAGCCTTGGAATGAAATGTTTGATGAGGCTTATGGAAAAATTTATTCATTGGCTTTTGTCTCATTTAATGAAGACGACGAAAATCATCAACATTTACATTATATTTCGGTTTTGAAATACAGAGGGGTTTATGACTTGGTTAATGATTTAAGGGATAAAAAAAGAAATCAGTGGAGGGTAATTGTTTTTACTAAAGATAAGCAAGAAATCACGTCGATCCTAAGTGAAAATAATTTTGAATATAGTGAGGATTTGAAGCACGCGGGAACGGTGTCCGGGGTTTATATTAAAACGATCGACAAAGAGGATGTAGCTCCTTACGCTTTTCAGAATCCTGGAATTAAATTAATGGTGGTTTCTGATAAAGAGATTTCATCGATTAAAGAAGATAAAAAGAAACATTTTTCAGAAAAGATTTATTTGGATTTTTTAACAAGTTTGAAGCTAAATGATTACGTGGTTCACGCAAACCATGGAATCGGACGTTTTTTGGGTCTGGAAAAAAGGACGGTTGATGAGGTTACGAGAGAGTATTTGAAAATAGGTTATGCTGAAAACGATAAGCTCTTTGTGCCGATTGATCAGGCGGATAAGGTTAATAAGTATATTGGCGCGGACGAACAGTCTCCAAGACTTACAAGGTTAGGGTCGGCGGAATGGAATACAATTATTAGAAAAGTGCAGAAAGAAACGGAAATTATTGCTAAAGAGTTATTGAAACTTTACGCGGAAAGAAGGACGGCTAAAGGTTTTAAATGTAAAGAAGATCTGAAAATGATCAGAATGTTTGACGAGGCTTTTCCGTATGAGGAAACGCCCGGTCAGTTAAAGTCAATTAATGACGTAAGAGAAGATTTAAAACAAACAAAACCGATGGACAGACTGGTTTGCGGTGATGTTGGTTTTGGAAAAACAGAGGTGGCGATGCGAGCGGCTTTTTCTGTTGTAAAGAATAAAAAACAGGTAGCTTTTATAGCGCCTATAACAATTTTGGCAGATCAGCATTATAGGTCTTTTATGAAAAGAATGGAACAGTTTGATGTGCGCATAGAGCTATTAAGTCGATTTAGAAATCCGAAAGAACAGAAAGCGATTTTGAAAAAACTGGCCAGAGGGGAAATAGATATTATTATCGGAACGCATAGATTATTACAGCCCGATGTTAAGTTTAAGGATTTGGGATTGGTTATTGTTGATGAAGAGCAGAGATTTGGGGTTAAACAAAAAGAAACTTTTAAAAAGATGAAAACGGAGGTTCATGTTTTAACTTTAACAGCAACGCCAATTCCAAGAACTTTAAATATTGCTTTGAATAAACTGAGGGATATTTCCACGATAACAACGCCGCCGCCCGGACGGTTGCCGATTATAACCGAAGTGAGAAGGTATTCACAAGGCCTTATTCGTGAGGCGATTTTGAGGGAGATCAGTCGCGGCGGGCAGGTTTATTTTTTGCATAACAGGGTGCAGACGATTGACGGTATGGCAGACAAATTAAGAAGTATGGTGCCGGAAGCGCGCTTTGGAGTAGCGCACGGTAAACTTGGGAGCAGTGATTTGGAGGAAAGGATTTTGGCTTTTAAAGACCATAAATTTGATGTACTAATAAGCTCCACTATTATTGAAAATGGGATTGATCTTTCCAATGCCAATACTTTGATCGTTAATAATGCCGAAAGGCTTGGTTTGGCCCAGCTTTATCAGTTGAGGGGGCGCGTTGGAAGAAGTAAGACGCAGGCTTATGCTTACTTTTTATATCGTGGACAGAGGTTAAAGCTTGATGCGAAGAAGAGGTTGAGGGCTATCGTGGAGGCCTCGGAACTTGGTAGTGGTTTTCAGATCGCTATGAAAGATCTTGAGATCAGAGGTGCTGGTGATGTGCTGGGAGCTAAGCAACATGGGGCTATTAACGTGGTGGGTGTGTCGCATTTTATTAGGATGTTGAATAAAGCGGTTGATGATCTTAAGGTTGGTAAGGTTACAAGGGAGGAAGAGCCTGAAGATATTTCGATTGAATTGCCTTTGACCGCGTATATTCCGGATACTTATATAGTTAATTCGAAAGAAAAAATTAACGCTTATCAGAAAATGTCGGCGGCTGATACGATGGATTATTTAACGGATATTCGTGATGAATTGGTTGAAGATCATGGTCGCTTGCCAAAGGAGGTTTTGAATCTGTTTAGGATGTTGGAATTGAAGATTCTTGCCAAAAAGGCCAAGCTTGTAAGTGTTAAAGCGGAAAGTGCGGGAATGAATTCTGGTAAGGAAATTGTTTTACATTTGTCGGGTTTGGTTAAGCCGGAAAATATTGCGAATCTGCTTGAATATAATTCTAAGTGGTATATTAGCGGCTCGCGTTTACGTGTTAAAATAGAGGATTTGGGGATACACTGGTTTGACGCTTTGCGTGAAAGTGTGAAGAGGCTTTCGGGCTCGATTAAGAAGAAAAAGAAATTAAAATGACTTGAGACTATTTAACAATGATTTTGTGATGTGTTGATAAGTGGGTGATGAAGTGTTGAAAAGTTTATAAAATTGTTTAAAAGTGGCGGATCAGAAGAAAAAATATCCAGCAATGACTAATCGAAATTTCCTTATAGATGAGCTTAAAAAGGTTGATTTTAAGAATGTGCATAAGTTAAAAAAAGCGCTTGTGGCGGGAAGGGTGATTGGGATTATTGATGGTGGATTTGTGTTGCAGGATATGAGCGGGCGAGTGGATTTTTTGTATGATGGAGAAGTTAATCTTGGTGATATTGTAGAGGTTGAGGTGGGTGAGAGTTTTGGTGATGTTGAAAATGATCTTAAAGGATGCTTCGCACCTTTAAGGGCTGTTAGTGTGAGGGTGCTGGTGCCGTGTGCGGCAGATTTTTTTATAAGAAAAGAGGATTCGAATTATAGAAAAATGATAGTTGATCTTAACTTGGCAGAAAAAATCAGAATGAAATCACGGGTGGTCGAATGTATAAGAAATTTTTTTAGGGATAGAAGTTTTTTGGAAGTTGAAACTCCGCAGATGGTAAAACTTCCAGGTATGGAGCCATACTTGGATCCCTTTAAGACTACGTTTTTTGATCAGTCGGGTAGTCAAACCGATCAATATTTGATTAGTTCGCCCGAGTATGCGATGAAAAAAATTTTAGTCAGCGGTGAAGAGAAAATTTTTCAGATTTGTAAAAGTTTCAGAAATAAGGAAACCGATAGCGAGCTTCATAATCCGGAGTTTACACTACTTGAATGGTACAGATCTTACGTGAGTTATGAGGATATTATGAAAGACACAGAGGAACTTGTTGAATATACGGCGGTGGATATACTGGATAAACCAACAATTTTATACAAGGGTTCGATAATTGATGTTTCAACTCCATGGCCGAGAATTAAGGTTAAAGATTTATTTAAAAGGTACGCAAAAATCGATAGTAAAGTTTTTGAGGATCCGGAAAAATTCAGAAAAGCTGTTAAACAAAAAGGTTATCAGGTTGATGAAAATATTTCATATGATGATCTGTTTTTTTGTGTGTTTATGAATGAGATCGAGCCGAAGTTGGGTTTTGATAAGCCTGTGATTGTTTATGAATATCCGGCGAGTATGGCGGCTTTGTCTAAAAAATGTGAAAGCGACCCGGCTTACGCGGAAAGGTTTGAGGTTTATATCGCGGGGGTGGAGCTTTGTAACGCTTTTACTGAACTGAATGATCCGGTTGAGCAAAAGTCGAGACTTGAGGATGAGCGGCGACAACGGTTAGAAATGGGGAAGGACGACTACAGTGTTGACCAAAGCTTTATAGGTGCTTTAGAATTGGGTATGCCGCCCGCTGGAGGGAACGCGCTTGGCGTGGACAGGCTGGCAATGCTTATTACGGATACTCACGATATTAGAGATATGATGTTTTTCCCTTTCAGAGATCTTTAAATAATTATTATTTATTCATTTATTATGCAAACTTCCGATTTCAGAAAAGGTCTTGCCATTAAATATAATGGTGAAACGTATGTTATTACCGGTTATCAGTTTGTTAATCCGGGTAAAGGCGCGGCTTTTACAAGAGCTAAATTAAAGAATGTAAAAACTTTAAAAATTATTGAGGTCTCTTTCAGGTCGGGTGAGCAGATTGAAGAAGCCAATATGGCATATAGAAAATGTCAGTATATGTATAATGATGGAAGCAGTTACAATTTTATGGATAATACTAGTTATGAGCAGTTTGAAATTCCGGCTGACATGGTGGGTCAGCTTGGAGATTATATGATGGAAGGCGGTGACGTGACGGTGATTTTTGTTGATGATCAGCCGGTGGGTCTGCAGTTGCCTCCGAAAATGGATTTTGTAGTCACGGAAGCTCCTCCGGGGAACAAGGGTGATACGGCAACCGGTGGAACTAAGCAGGTTACTATTGAAACAGGAGCTAAAGTCAGTGTTCCTTTGTTTATCAAGGAAGGCGATAAAATAAAAGTTAATACCGATACAGGTGAATATGTTGAAAGAGTAAATCAATAATGAATTTGTTATGCCTCCACAAAAATTTAATCTTAAATTGCTAGCGGTTAGATATTTGACGAATAACGTAAAAGAGTTTGATATTGAGAAACCTGAAGATGCTGAGCATCAGCCCGGTCAATTTATGACTGTTAAAATTGATGATGGTAAAGAGGGTGTTTGTATGAGGTCTTATTCGGTTTTGTATACTCCCGATAAAAAAAATTTGCAACTGTGTATTAAACTGGTTGAAGGTGGGCGCGGTTCCGGTTGGTTTTTTGATTGTAAGGCCGGGAATGTATTGGAAGTTCTGTATCCTGCGGGGTGTTTTATGTTGCCCGGGAATTTGACGGATAAGCTGGTTTTTATTGGTACGGGTACCGGATTGGTTCCGCTACTTTGCATGTTGGAAAGTTTTTCGGAGGGTTTTGATAAAGAGGTGACTTTGATTTTTGGGGTCAGGTATGAAAAGGATTTGTTTTATGTGGATCGAATTAATAAATTGAAAGAAAAACTTGCGAATTTTAATCCGATTTTTACGTTGTCGAGGCCGGATGAAGGATGGGAAGGCGCGAAGGGGCGGGTGACCGAGCATTTGCAGAATCCAGATCCGGATGCCCAGTACTATGTCTGTGGAAGCGGAGTTGTTTTAAAAGATGTTTGCACTCATCTGGAAGAAAAAGGCGTGCCCACTGATAATATTTTTCACGAAAATTTCGGTTAAAAGCCGAGCTCGCAATTTTAAATTATAAGACTTGAAGCTTATAGATTTTGGAGCAACACGGAAGTGGCGATTTTGGCTTTTTGTAACGCGTCGTTTTTGTCCACGTCAAGATTGCCCAGCGTTACTATAAATAAGTTACTGTTTTTATATGTGATTAACTGTGGGGCTTTTTCGTTATATGAATAGAAAGAGTCGTCCCCCAGGTTTTCAATGTACTTGTATTCCCTGTTATCAAGATTGCTGTTTTGCCAGACATTTACGGCTCTATAAAATTCACTTTCGGTTTGTTCCGGTGTTTTGGCGTTCCGTAAAATAAAATTGAAGGTTTTGGATTTATCAGATGCGTCGCTTAGGGCGATGTATTTACAACCCTGCGCTCCTTTGGATATTTGTTCAACGGGATTTTCGCTGTAATTGTCCGTGTTCAAAATGTTTTTTATTTGTTCCGGAGGGAAAGTTTGGCAGATTTCCGGTATTTGATCAGTTTCTTTTTCGGCTAAAGGGTTATTTATTTGATTGTTCGCCGAACATGCTTGTAAAAGAAGAACGCCAAACAAAAGGGTGAGTGGTTTTTTCATTATTGTTTGCGGATTACTTTAAATTCGGGTTTTGTAGCGTTTACGGCACTGACCCAGGCTTGATATTTTTTCTCAACACCATCTTTTCCGGTTATCCGGAAATCCATATACCAGGTGGATCCCCCCATGTCATTTTTCTTTATCGTAATTAATAACTTGGTGTTTTTTGTTTCGCCGATGCTCCTATCCAGAGCGGGTAGAAGTCGTGGGTCTTTTTGTATGGCGGGAATAAGTTTTCTAAGTACAAGGTGTACGTTGGAAACAGGCATGTCCAGGTTTTCGGTATTATCTCTTTCAAGAAGTGACCATGTGTTTTCTTTATCCATAGTGGGTGTCGCAACATATATTTTCTCGGGGTTATTTTCGTCTGTGAATTCAAAGGAATATCCGTTTTCTATGTCGTCGGCGACGGTAATGGTGAATTTGGCAAGCATGGCGTCTTGCGACCAATTTTCTTTGGCGGCGTTCGTGTTGGCGTGAAGATCGTCGTTGATTGTGTCGTATTTGTCTTGATAAAAGCGGTCGAACATTGTTACGGCGTCGGAAGCGTTGTACGGATAATTAGGATTTGCTATTTCGTCCGCCATTGCCAGTTGAAATATTCCGATACTGGCAATGGTAATTAGAAAGAGTTTGTTTATAATTTTCATGGGTTTTTGATTATTGTTTGTAAATACAGATTATATCGCTTCTTTTATTTTTTCAAATAATATGTATAATTAAAAAAACCTCTCATATCGCACATGAGTAAATTTGAAGCGTTTTGTGAAAGATATAGAAAGCAGTTTACGCATAAACCGGGTGATAGAAAGAATGTTGGAATAGAAAAAGAGATTTTGGCTGTGGATTCGGAAGGCAATATGGCCGATATCGCGGCCAAGGTGTGGCCCCATTTGTCTTATCGAGGCTATAAACCTATTTATGACAGTTATTATAAGGATTCTATTGTTGCCTTTAGCGATGGAGAAGATCAGCTGGCGTTGGACGCGGGTAAAGGTACTTTTGAAATTATTATGCGTCCGCATCGAACGATTAAAGAAGCGGAAAAAAGAATGAAGGAACTGTTGACCGTATTGTTGCCTGTTTGTGAAAAAGAAGCCATTAAGATGCTTGCATTGGGATGTCAGCCTGTTACAAGGGCACTTCGGGAAAATTGGAACAGAAAGCAGAGGTATGATGTTTTGTTGGATTATTTCGGAGATCCGGTGTATCCGGCTTCTTTGTCGGCTTCGGATCAAGTGCATGTGGACGTAGCGGAAGAAGAAGTGGTTTCGGTAATTAATGTTATGAACGCTATGGCGGGTTTTTTTGTTGTTCTTTTTGCCAATTGTCCGATTTTTGACGGGCCGAACGAATTTAAAGCTTATAGAGAAGTGATTTGGGATAAATTGGGCGTGGATCGGACGGGATTGCCATTGTTACCGATAAGTTCTTTGGAGGATTATCTGGCCAGGACGTGGGAAATGAGGTGTGTTATGGCCGGTGACGGCGAAAAATTTTATTCACCGGATGTTCCGTTTAAAGATTTTGTTGAAGATATGGATGATGATCAAGTTTGTAAAGCTTATGAAGTTCATGAAGGCTCGGTATGGTTTTGCGCGCGGCCAAGGGTTTACGGGACTATCGAGCTTCGGCCGGCCGGATTGCAACCATGGGATGATATGATGGTGGTGCCGGCGTTGGTTTTGGGATTATTGGAAAATTTGAATGAAAGTGAAATGTTTATCAAACAGTTTCGTTGGGATACATTGAGATTGCTTAGAATGGAGGCGGTTAAAAAAGGGTTTGAAATAAATTTTTTTGGAAAATCGGTTGATAAATGGGTGAAAGAAATAGTGGATTTGGCCAGAAAGGGTCTTGAAAAAAGAGGTGATGGGGATGAGAAATATTTGGACGCTTTATATGAACGAGTTGATAATAAAGAAGATCCGGCAGATATGGGCAGGAAATATTTGAAAAAGGGAGGTCTGCCGCTTTTGTTGGAAAAATCCACATTAAAAGAGAAACATTTAAAACTTTAGTTAATGGAATATTTTAAAACAAAGAAGGCTTTACGGGATCATCTTGTGAGTCTGACTAAAGAGTTGATTCGTTTTCCGTCACATGTTAATGAACCAAGAAAAATTTTTGAATTGACGGATTTTATTAAGGATTATTTTGCTAAGGATAAGCTGAATATTAGTGAGTATGTTTATAACGGACTGCCGGCGTTGGTGATTTCCACGGAAGAGACGATGCATCCGCATGTGATGTTGAGCGGGCATATTGATGTTGTGCCTTCAAGTTATGTTTATTCGGCGAAAATCGAGGGGGATCAATTGTACGGAAGTGGGGCGATGGATATGAAGAGCGGAATTGCCTGCATGATGGCTGCGATGAAGTATTTTGCGTATGAAAAGGAGCGTCCATCTTTGGCGGCGATGATTACCAGTGATGAGGAGACGGGCGGTGAAGCGACGCAAATGTTGCTGAATCAGGAAGGATACGCCACTGATTTTTGTATCGTGAATGAGAGTCGGCAAAAGTATGAGATTGTGAACAGGGAAAAAGGACTTTTGGTTTTACATATTACTTTAAAGGGTAGTCCGGTACATAGCGCTTATCCTTGGAAAGGTAAGAATGTGACGGAAGATTTGATGAAGATGTGTCTGAACGTGAAAAAGCATTTTCCGAAAGTAAAAGAGGGATGGACTCCCAACGTGAGTGTAACTTATTTTAACGTGGGACGTGGTGAAGAGATTAATACGATTCCGGGCGAGGCCGAGGCAATTTTGTTTTTTCGCCTTACGGAAAGGAAAAAGTGGACCAAAAAAAATATTGTTGAATTGATTAAGAAACTTGCGCCCGCGGCGGAAATTCGTGAACTTGTATACGGTGATGTTTTTGATATGGATCCGTCTGATCCTTATATAAGTATGTTAAGGAGCGTGGCGCGCGAAGTTACGGATAAGAGGATCGGGTTCGGTTCGAATCACGGGGGGTCGGACGCCAGGTTCTTTGCCGGAAAAAATATTCCGACGGCGATATTGGGTCCGGTTGGCAAGAATCATCATACGCCGGATGAATATGTGTCGATTGAAAGTATGGTGACTCATTGTAATGTGCTTAGAAAGTTTATAGCGGAAGACTGGAAAGAGTTTAATAAGAGCGCCAGAGAAATAACCAAAAATTTAACGTAGTAGAGTTGTTGACAGTTTGTGTTTTAGTGGTATTATGGGGGCGCTGTTAGTATAATGAGTAATCGTGGGGGCACTTTGCTTGCTGCGTTTGTTTTGTGCCTTGGGGATGTAAGGCTTTCGACAGAATTGATCTTTGATAAACTGCAATCCGGGGATCGCGCTGTCTCCCCGCAGATCCGTCCAGCGCAAATATAAGTGCAAACGCACAAGATGGTGAAGAATCTACAGTTGCAAAACTGAAGAACCTCTTCGCAATGCAACCAGCAATGGCTGCATAAATCTTTCCCCTATTTTGGGAAAGTCGCTTAACCTTTGATATCTGCTAGAAGAATTAAGTGTCACCTTAGCAGGTTAAGCCGTTTCGAATCCCGCCGGATCGGTCGAAAATTTTGGGATAAGCTTTATGAGTTTTTTGTTCGTTTTTGATTCATAAGGCCGAAAATTTTAAGACGAACTATGATTGTAGACGTTTGTTTGGGACTTTTTTGGACCCGGGTTCGATTCCCGGCATCTCCACCAAAATTCACATAAGAAAACCTTGTCGGTTTTTTTTCGTGAGCTCTCTTTCCTTTCAAAGTATTCGCAAAAAATATCGTTCCGCTGTTGCAATGCATGATCAGCCGGTTTGTTTATAAAGGTCATTAAGGTACGCGGCGTGGGATTTGTAGGTTTTGAAGATTTCCATGTATTTTTTGTGGTTTTCGGAAGATGGTTTTAGTTTGTGGCTTACTTTGATTACGTTTTTGTAGAAATTTTGCAGGTCTTTTAATCCGGTGGCGTTGTTGATTTTTTCTTCCAAGGCAAATTTGGCAAAGACGGCCGCGCCGAAAGGTGAATGGTCTTCTATGTTGATCATTTGCGTTGGGATGTTTAAGACATCCGTGATGATCTGGCGCCACGTGGCGTTTTTTGTTCCTCCTCCGCTTAATATTATTGTTTTCGGCTCTATTCCCGTTTCTTTAAAAGTTTCAAGGCCGTCACGGAATGAAAAGGCTACTCCTTCCATGATTGCTTTTATGAAATGGAGTCGGTTATGTTCAATCGATGTCCCAATGAACGCACTTTTAAGGTGTGGATTAAAATATGGTGTCCTTTCGCCGGCAAGAAACGGCATGTAGAATAGTCCGTTACTTCCCAGTGGTATTTCTTCTACGTCTTGAATGAAAGCGTCGTATGATGAGTCCAGCTGTTGCATAATGCTTTGTTTGAACCATTTTAATGAAAGTCCGGCCGACAAAGTGGCGGCCATGTTCATGGTAACGTCTTTTAGTGCGTGGTTAAGGGTGTGGAGTCTTCCACCTTTATCAAGGTTTTTGTTTTTGGAAATGACCAGGAATTGTCCTCCGGTAGAGATTGCCAGAAAGCTTTGGCCGTCTTCTATCAGTCCACAGCCCATGGCCGCCATGCTTTGATCGGATCCTCCGAATACGGGAATACCTTGAGGCAGACCATACAGTTCTGATATTTGTTTGGTTGTTTTACCGTATGGCGTGGCGGTATTTATTATTTGTGGAAATATGTCCGAATCTATTTTCATTGTTTTGAGTATTTCTTTTGACCAATCGTTTAACGAGTAGTCAAAACATCCGGTTGCCAGGGCATCCGACGGTTCACAGTAGATGTTTCCGGTCAGTCTGTAAGCTATATAGTCTTTTGGAGATGATACTTTATGGATCTGTTCATATAGTTCGTGTTCGTTTTCTTTAAGCCACAAAAGTGACGGCAACATAAAGCCGGTGAAGATGGGATTACCGGTTATTTCATAGATTTTTTTTTGTCCGATCAGTTTATTTATTTGTTCAACTTGACTAGTCGAACGCTTGTCCGCCCAAATTATGGCTTGTCTTAAAATTTCGTTTTGTTTATTGTAGCAGACTAATCCGTGCATCTGTCCGGATAATCCTATAGCTTTGATTTTCGAAAAATCAGATTGGCTCGCAAGTTTTTTTAGAAGGACACAAAAAGTGTTCCACCATTCAGAAGTGAATTCTTCGGCGTAATTGGTTTTTGGCGTATTGATGTGGATTTCTTTGGCCGTCTTTCCGACGATGCGTCCCGAATCGTCAATAATGCTTGCTTTAAGCCATGATGTGCCAAGATCGAGACCAAGATATAGACCCATATTTGTTGTTTATTGTAAATGTAAATTAGCATGCTCGTTTTTTTTATGCAAAAGTTCAAATTGTCTTTTTTAGGTGCATGAAACGAGTTGTGCGTTATTGTTGAAGTATTATGAGGTAATATATTTTATCTTGTAGTTTTTTTTCATTTTGATACGATTTTATTTGGGTGCGAATTTTTTATGTAAAATAAATTGCATATAAGGAAGATGTGATTAAAGCGATTAAGGAGTATCGACCCTTAATTGATGATTTTGAAGAAGCGAGAGTGGTTGATTTGGCATTAATGGAATATGAAGAGCTTGAACGGGGCTTGGATTTGAATGATGAGTTTGTTGAAAAACTTAAGGAACCGAATACAAAATTGGTTGTGGTTTCACTGGATTTTAATTCGACTTTTAATCTTGAGGAATCATATTCTTCTGCTGAATTGGTTTCGAAGGTGCAAAGAGATGTTCACGCTTTTGCGAGAGCTTTTAGAAAGAAGTATATAAGGTTGCAGATTAAATGGTCAAAAGAAAAATATTTTAACGGCTTTGGATGAGGTTATGGCTTTAATTGCAGATACCCATCAGAAAAGAATTGCCGAAATTTAAGGCAGAATAGATGTTGTTGAGTCGATGTATGAACAGGGGTTATTGGTGGCAAATTATAATCCTACAGCTGGTTATATTGATATCGGGCATAAGGATGTTAATAAATTCAGTACCTTAATGGGCTATGTTTGCGATACTAGAAATGTGAAACCTGAAGAGGTGTTGTATTTGCAAATTGGCGATAGTACGACGGATATTTTGCCCGATAATAAAACGGGTGAAGGTGAACCGAATGAGGGAGCCGATAAAGCTTTTTTGGTGGCGGTTAATAATTGTAACGAAAAGATGCGCTCGGCCGTTGAAGCCAGAGATCAATTTGGTATGATTACAAGAAATCAGTCAATTCTGGGGGGCTGGCGCTTTTTATGGGTTTGCGCAAAGTTTTGAAATAGGACTTAGCTTGCTTTGTAAACACTTATTCCGTGGTGATAGCCGCACAGTCTTTGTGGTAGCGGCGGGCAGTGGGAAGACGGATGGATGTGTTTTTCGCGGTGGAAGGCGTATCGGTTACCGTTGATTTCGGCATAGAAGGTTGTGCCCAGCGGGCCGCCTTTTTTAAGACACTTTACTGCTGCGCGAGTGACTTTAGGATCTACGCTTTTTTGGATTTTATATCCTTGTAGTTCTAGCTGTGGTTTACTGATTATTTCTTTTTTGGCCGGTTTTTTTGATTCTGGTTCGGGCAGGTTGTTTTCTTTTATTTCTTTTCTTGTGGCGGAAACGGGGGTGGTTTTGTTTAGTCCGATGTGCAAGTCTTCAGATGTTGTATTTGGTTGGGTGTTTTCGAAAAGGCCTATGTGTTCACGCATTTTTCTGCGCGTCAGTACCGGGTCGGCCTGAAATGACGCGGAATTTTTCGTGGGCAGGTTTCTTGAAGAGTCGGTCCTTGTGTTTAATATTACTATTTTGAAACCCGTATGTATTGGTACATATTCGCCGGTTTTCGCGTCGTAATAACCGATTCTATGACGGTTATTGATGTTTCTTACGGCTTTTGCCGATATAATATTACCGTAATCGTCCAAAACTTTGATGCTTTCCACGTTTGCCGGAAGCAAGTCTCCGGCTCCGACGTATCTGTTGGCGGTTTCGTTTTCTTTGAAATTCACTCTGAATGAAATTTTGTCGGTATCTTCGGTGGCTTCAAGAAAGGCGGAAGAAAGACGCGTGTGCTTTTTTAATGTGTCTTTTTCGTTTTCCGACAGCTCAATACCACCGCGTCGTAGTTTTGTAATATTTTTCGTTGTGGGATTATCAAGAGATTCAAAAAGATTAATTGTTTCGGCATTGTTTTTTTGTGTTTCAAGAAATTCTTTTCTGAAATTGGCCAGGTCGGTTGTTTGGGATTCGAGATCTTCATGAAGAGGATTCGGCAATTTGCCGGGGGCTTCCGCAGACTTTGGTACTGTTTGTTGAATGTTTTCAGGATTAGCCATTTTGTTCGATAGAAATTGTGGTTGAAGCGCTTGTTTCAAGACCTTCACTGTCTTTGGCAGTAACTGTAATTTTGTGAGTGCCGGGTGAAAGATTTTTAATATTGAGTGATTTGCCTCTGCCTATTTCGCCGTTGATATTGGATTTCCATGATACGGCAACATCGGGAATTGTTTGATCTTCGTAGTCATGTATGTTTACCCGCATAGGTACAGTGCTTCCGTAAGAAAAATGATTTAATGATACGGGTTTTTTGATTTTAAGATGCGGAGCGATATTTTCGGCAGTGATATTTATGTTGGATGAACTTTCATTTCCCCGGAAATCTTTGGCAATGCAGTTTATTTTGTGTGTGCCCTTGGAAAGTTGGGTGGTTATTTCCGCGCCCTCTCCAAGGTTTCCGTCACGGTTTGATTCCCATTTGATCGGCAGGTTTTGTATATTTTTGCCATTTGAATCCATGATAGAGGCGCGAAATTTTACTTTGTGTTTATAGCTGGTTTTAAGGTTGTCATTTTTTGGTTCTTCGATGACTATTTTGTACTTGCTAAGACTCATGGCTGTTGAATTTACAGGCACAAGCTGTCCTTTGTATAGTGCGCCGTCGGAGTACATATAAGCATATGCCGCTGTTGCAGTCAGTATGGAGAGTGCCGTTATTAAAAATATTTTTTTTGTGTTTTTCATGCTTTTTTCGTGGTCAATTCATCTGTTAATTATACAATATAATCGTTTTAATTTCAAGTTCCGGACTTGGTTTTTATCGCTGTGATGTATATATTCCATGTAGCAGGTATAATTTTTTGAATTATATGTTGGATATTGGAGAATTTCCCGTTGATTTATCGCCCAAGTTTGTTGAAAAAGTTAAACATTTGAATATTAACGTAGAGGATATTACTGAAAAATTTGTGCGCGGCGGAGGTAAAGGGGGGCAGAAAATTAATAAAACATCCAGTTGTGTAACATTAAAACATGAACCTACTGGTATTGAAATAAGGTGTCAAAAGTATCGTGAGCAGTCAAAAAATAGATTATCGGCTTATAAATTGTTGATTTTGAAGATTGAGGATAAGGTTAAGGGAGTAAAATCAGAGCGCGCCCAGAAAATTTTTAAATTGCGTAAACAGAAAAAGCGTCGCTCCAAGAAGGCCAAAGAGAAAATGCTGGAGATAAAAAAACAGCGTTCGGAGATTAAGCAGACTAGGAAAGAGATTAAGCAGAATGAGTAGTTGGACCTGGAAGATCTGTTTATTTATAGTCTCAGATCTTTTTTCAGGGCTTGGAGCAGATTATTTTTTGCTTCGTCGAAAGCTTGTTCAGACGGTTTTTGCTGGCCGGATAATAAATTAATCATTTCTTTGTGAGCATTGATTGTTTGTTCCGATGCAAACAGGTCGATTTCCACTGCGGCTTTTTTGTATTCGTTTAGGTTTTGTTTTGAAAAATTGTTTGTTCCGATAGTGTTTTCGATTTCGGAGAGGGCGTTTTGGATTGGGTTATAAACTGTCTTCAGCTGGTCGATTTTTTGTTCACGGATGGAATAAGCTGTTTGGCGTTTCATGCGTTTGGTTTCGCGGTTTGCCTGGGCGTAATTAATTATTAAACCGGTTATGATCCAGACCAAAGCACCCGCCATAAGTCCAATCAGAATTACCAGAAAGATGTTAAATTGGCTTTTTGTGACTTTGGGGATGACATTCTTAATCACTTCACCGGGTTCGGGATGTACTATTACGGGACGTTCAGGTCGTTCGCGTTTTTCAATTTTTTTTCGTGGTTCACGCGGTTGCATTTCAATACCTTCTTCTGGAATGAGTATGGATTCTCTTTCCGGGTAATCGAAGAGAGCGGCGTTAATATCGGAGTCAGGTTCTGTTGTGTTGGAGGTTTCAGTATTGTTTGTTTCATCTGTTGGAGGGTCCGTGGCGGAGGTGTCCGTTGAGTCAACCGGGGCGGGTTCATTGTTTATATAGTTGTCAGGGTCTTCGGGTGGAGGCTCGGATAATGGTTTGGTGTAGTCGGGGTCTGTGGTGTAGTTGGGGTCTGTGGTGTAGTTGGGGTCCGTGGTTTGGTCGGGGTCTGTGGTGTAGTCGGGGTCCGTGGTGTAGTCGGGGTCTGTGGTTTGGTCGGG
>CAYFWB010000003.1:54630-88500 GCA_964346765.1 uncultured Candidatus Peribacteria bacterium | reverse complement strand
TCTGTGGTTTGGTCGGGATCCGTGGTGTAGTCGGGGTCCGTGGTTTGGTCAAGATCTTGAGTATAATCCGGATTGTAATAAACGGGATCGAGATATGGGTCGTAAAAAAATGCTTCAGTCGTGTACACGGGGTCATAGTAGGTGCTGTCAATTGTGTATTCCTGGGCATTGGCAAGCGGTATCAGGCTGAAGGCGATGATTAAAATAAAGCTTATTGTGTGGAGTTTTTTTTTCATTTTTTAGGCTGAAGAATGTCGATATCTTTTCTAATTGCCTCAAGCAGTTGGTCTCTTAGGTTCATGTACTGATCGCTTAGGTGAGCTGATTTGGATTTGATGTTTTTTTCCGCGAGTTCAAGTAGTTCGTTTTGCATTTGGTGTTTTAAATCTCTGACTTCCTGCGAAGCTATAAGATCTACTTTAATTTCTGTGCGATTCCATTGTCTTTTGAATTCATCATCGGTTTTTTGTGTAAATGTTTCCAAGTCCGCAAGTTCATGAAGGAAGTTTTTGTAGATTTCTTGTTTCATCTGATATTCTTTTTCTTTTTTGCTTCTTTCCAATAGTAGGTCTTCGCGTTTGTCTTCGCGGCGGTTGTCCATCCAGCGCATTACATAAGTGGCCAGGATTGTTATAAATGAACCCACAAGCAGTCCGCCAACACCTATTACGGCGGCCAGGATGTTTGGATCGCGGAAGAGATTACTAACCGGATTGCCATCGTAATCTATCGCTTCGGGGGGGAGGTCTACGGGTTGGGGAATAAACGTTGTTGCGGCCAGGGCGAGCGTTGGAATCGCTAAAATAACCAGTGTTATGATCAAAATTGGGGTTTTTTTCATTGTATTTGTGATTAATTATTTATTCGTTTTCCAGTTTGACTTCTATTACAGGTGTTTCGTTTGATTCAGCCTCCATAGTCGTCTGGGTATCTTCTTCATTATTAAGTGAATTTAGCAATTTGTCACGTAAGTCATTGAATTTATCTTTTATGCCCGCAAGACGGCTTTTGTATCCTTCAAGTAAAGTTTGGGTTTCTTTGATTTTTTGTTCTATTTCGGACTTTGCGTCTTCTGCCAGCCGGGCCAGGTCGTGTTTGAATTCCTGCAGATCGGAAGCCAGTTCTTTTATTTTGTTAATCAATAATTTAGCTGATTGTAATACATTTTTAGTTTCTTCAACAATTTTGCTGTTTTTAATGTCGTCTTTCAGCTCTTCCACTTTGTCCATTTTTTCATTGATGTATTTGGACGCTTCAATGGCCAGGAATCTAATTTGGTCGTAGTCGGGGCTGTCTTTTTGCAGTTCATTGTTTAATTGTTCGATTTTCGCGGTGGTTTCGTCTTGAATGGAAAGCAGGTTTTTTTCTTTCGGATTTAGATTTGAATAATTGGTGCTTGATCCGTTATTGGTACATCCAATTGCAATGAGTGTAAGGGAAAGACTGAAAATGGCTAATAAAAGCAATTTTTTCATGTTTTTTGGGTTAATGATGAATGCGCTAAAATGCTAGCACTGTAGTGTAATGAAATCCAGCAATTTGTCTTATACAAAGTGTAGGAATAGAGTTGTTGACAATCTGTCAAGTTTATGCATAATAAGTATCCTTATTCAATAGGATTCTAAAAGTGCTTGAACAAGAAAGAAAAATGGTTGAGGAGGCCAAGAAAGATCCGCAAAACTTCGCGGTCTTGTACGACAAATATTTTGATCAGATTTATCGCTATGTTTACAGGCGAGTGGACGATAAGGACACGGTTGAAGATCTGGTCAGTCAGTCGTTTTTCGACGCTTTGTCGCATATTGCCGATTTTGAATGGAGGGGTTATCCCTTCTCGGCCTGGCTTTATAAGATCGCCCATAATAATGTGCTTAAATGGTACAGGGAACAGGGTAAAAGACAGACAACCGAGCTGGAGGAGGGTATGAATACAGCTGATAAGACGATAGATTACGTGGGGGATCTGAAAAAATCTGAACTGAAATCTGAAATGGATGTTGTTTTGGCTCAATTGGAGCTCGAAGAGCGTGAAATTATCCGATTGAAGTTCTATGAAGAGGTTTCGAACGTGGAAATTGCGGAAATTATGGGGTTAAGCGCGAATCATATAGGTGTGAAGGTTTTCAGGGCTCTTAAAAAAGTTAAACAAATTCTTTTCCAACAATAATTATTAATCAAATGGCGAGACAGAACAGTAAATATTTTTCATCGGTAATTGAAAAGCTTATAGCTGACAAGCATAAGGAAAATATTGTGATTGATCAGGGTTTTAAAGCGCGTTTGCGTGAAGATGTGTTGGCAAGAGCCAAAATAATGGATGTGCCGGAAAGTAATGTCAATACGGGAGTTGGTGAGTTTTTTGCAAGGTGGAAGTATGTTTTGGCGTTTGTGCCATCGGCTTTGCTGGTTGTGGTGGTGGCGGCTCAGCTGATGAATGTGCCGGTTGAAATGGGGAGTGATGTGGTTGTGCCGCAGGGGACGGGAGTAGAAGAAAACAATGATGAAGCTATGGTGGGGATAGATGAAGATAAGGAGATTGAAGTGGTGTCAGATTTAGAAGGTGAAGATAGTGAGCGGGCTGAGCGGGCTGAACTTTCCGCTTCTGTTTTGGATGCGGAGAAAGTTGATGAAGAGGGTGTTGGTGAGATAGACGATACTGGATCGAATCAAACTATTAAAACTTTTCCGGGGTCATTGGTGATGCCGGGTGACAGAAGTGATTCGGTTTCGGAGCTTAATTTTGATGGTGTATATGGCGGTGGCACTGGTAGTGACAAGTCGGCCGAGAGCGCGGTAGCTGGAATATTGGTATCGCCCGCTAAAGAGGATGTTGCCGATGATTCGGTTCGGCAAGGAGTTGTTGGCGAGCCGCTGATGATTCCAGACCAAGTAGTGACGGCGCGGTCTTATGTCTACGAGAGTGAAGACGAGGAATTTGAATATATTGATCGCGATGAGAATGTTTTTGATGATAGTAGTAATTTGAAGATTGTAAATACGGGAGGTTTGAAAGTTGTTGAGAGCGGAACTGTCGAAGGTGACGGTATTGGGGGTGGTGAGTTGGAAGAAAATGATGTTATTGGCGGAGGTGAGGGTAGTGAAGATGAAATCGGTGATGACCGCGAGGAGTCTTTGGTGCCGAAAACGACGCCGATGCTTATGGATGTTCCCGTGAAGAGCGCGGTTGATGTGCCCAAAGGCGGGCTTGAAATTGATACTCCGGTGAGTTCTGACAGTTATAGAGTTAGTTATGAGACGTCTTTGAGTGACCTTGAAGAACAAGCATTGCGGGAAAATGTGTTGTATCCTCTTGATTCGCGGCAAAATGTGGAAAGGTTTGTGGTTGTAAGAAATGAGGATGGATACGTTGAAGTTACAACTTATTTTGAAAACGGTAGTAGAGATGAGCAGGTTTTAAATTTTAATCCGGACACCGGACTTTGGGACGAAGTTACTTATGTTGAGTCAGGTTATAGGCAGACACCTTTTGTTTATAAGACTTATCAGGTGGAGTATTAATTTATTGGTATCATAAAGGAAAATGGTGACGGTATGGAATTTTTATTGATGATATTGTGGTTTGTAAAGGGCATGTGGATTCGTGGATGATGCGAAAATTAATAAGTAAGTCTTGGTTTGTGATGAAGTGGGGGCGGTTATGTATCAACAGGATAAGAGAAAGCTTGAAGTTTGCGACATGAAGTTAAGAGCTCTTGCCAGAAGGTTTGGTGTGCAGGGGAATTCTGTGAGTTATCATGCAATTCATAAAGAACTTGGGCATAAACTTTAAAGGAGCTGGGGGTGTTGGTTTGGAGAGGCCCAGCGCGATCCAGAAGTAGATGAGGATGGGGGAATAGAGCAGGCTGTTTACGAATAGTGAGTGTATTAATAGTGAAATGATTCCGCCGAAAAGGCCGAGGTGGTAGCCTGCCCAACCGTTACCGTCGGTTTCCCCAACCTTCCCCGTCAGCCAACCTTCCCCGTTGGCTGACGGGGAAGGTTGGGGGACGGTGGGGGTGTTGTTGTTTCGCGCCTGGGGCCAAACCTTAAAGGAGCTTCGCGCCTGGGGCCAAACCTTAAAGGAGCTTCGCGCCTTTAAGGTGGTGGCGAGGGCGATGATGTAAATTAGCAGGAAGGGGATGAATCCTAGGATGCCGGTGGTGGCGAGGATTGTTAGTAGTGAGGAGTCCGAGCCGGCGGCGGAATGTATTTCTGTGTTTTTAACGAAACCTTCTTGATGGTTTACCGCCCGCAGGTTGTTATAGCCGGAGCCGAGGATCGGTCGTTTTTCAATTAAATAAAGTGTTTGTTGGTAGTTTTTTAGTCTGAGACGGGCGGTTGGGTCGGGGGTTTGCGGGGTTTCGGTGAAGATGGAGGTGACGCTTTGTACGAGTTCCGCGGTTCTTTGTTGCGCCCGATCCGAGGCGGAGATGCCGATTATAGCAAGAATCAGGCCGATTATGATAAGTTTTTTTGATTTGATCAGACTGACAACGAAAAATCCTCCGGCCAAAGCTAAATAGGCGGACCTGGAATATGTTAAAAATAGTGCCGTTACAAGAATTAGAATTATTATCGAGAGTCCGATTTTTGATTTAAGTTGTTTTAGATGCAGGGTTATTCCAAGCAGTATGGTTGATATGAATGCCAATAGTCCTCCAACAAAATTGGGGTCGAGCCAGGTGGAAACCAGTCTGTTGATGTGCGGATCCCAGCCTTTTTCTTCCAGTTCCGCCAGGTCGGGATATAGGGTCAATTGGATGAATCCGGCGATTGCCAGTAATAAGGCGGAAATTGTGAGCGCGGTTAATACTCCTCTAAAATCTTTTTCATTTTTGATGCTGTGAAATGTGATGAAGTAGAGAAGTCCGTAAAAGAACCAGCGGACTAGATACATTGATCCGTAAATGACTTCATAGGGTGAAAGAAAGAGTAACGACTGCGATAGAGATAAAATTCCCACTATAATAAACAGGCTAAACGGCAATGTTAGCGGTGGTTTTTTTGGTTTATCCCACTTGGGTAAGAACTTTTTTCCTGTTAAGTGCGGTGTATCGGAAATGTATCGGTAAAGCCAAAATGCGGACAGAATCGGTATTAATAGATCGGAAACAAGTACTCCGTTTTCGGGGCCGAAAGGAAGACGTATTAGTTCCCCGAGTACGGGCAGGAAAATGATGATGTATAAGCCTAGTTTTAGTTTGTTTTTAAACAAAATTTTGGTATTTTAGGTTCCCGGGTCTATGCGGCGATTTGTGTTTTATAGGCAATGTGCAGTAAGATTGCAAAAATTACGTTAGGTTAAAATTATGTCAGAAACAAATGAAAAAAAGAAGCTGGTTATCGGTACTTCTAATCCCGGGAAATTCAATGAAATAACCGAGGTGATGTATGATGTGCCTTTTAAGGTTGTTTCTTCAAGGGATTTGAATTTGAACAACGATGTTTTAGAAAATGGTGAAACTTATGAGGAGAACGCGGTTAAAAAGGTCCGGCATTATTTTGCTCAGACGGGTTTTTTGACTCTGGCAGAGGATTCGGGGATTTTGGTGGACGCTCTGTGCGGTGAACTGGGAGTTAAGACAAGGAGATTCGGCGCGGGTGAGAATGCCAGCGATGAAGAGTGGATTGAATATTTTCTGGATGTTTTAAAGGATGTACCGGATGAAAAGCGAACGGCGCGTTTTGTTTGTTGTGCAGCGGTGATGGATGAAAAAGGAGAATACAAATTGTTTAAAGGTGTTACCGAGGGTGTTTTGACCAGGGATTTGCTGGCACCGATTTACAGAGGACTGCCGATTAGTTCATGTTTTATACCGGAGGGGTACGATCAAGTTTATGCCGCGCTTGGGATCGAGCAGAAAAATTATGTTTCGCATAGGGGAAAGGCGATGCATGAAGTTAGGAATTTTTTGGTGCGTCAATAATTAATGGTCGGTTTTAGGATTTTTATTTATTTGTTTTCTTTTTTGTGGATTTTGTGTGGGCTGGGTTTTTCTTTTTGGTTGTTGAGCTCTTTTTTTTGGGTGGGGTTTTGGTTGTTTTGGTTGACTTGGTTGACTTGCGGCTTGAAGTTTTTTTCTTTGCAGAGGTTTTTTTTGACTTTGTAGATGTGGGACTTTTTTTGGTTGATGATTTGGATGAAGATTTTTTAGATTTGGTGTGACTGCTTTTTTTAGTGGGTTGTTTTTTGGAGGCGCCTTTCTTTTTTGTTTTTGAAGCGGGGGCGGGAGTTTTTTTGACTTCAACAGGTTGGTCCATTTTTAGAGCGGATGCGCCTTTGTGTTCTTTCAGCGTGATCCAAAGCAGGGTCAAGAAGCTGGATATAAATAATGTAAGTGAAATCCAGAAATAAAGTGTTTTCCAGTCGAATTCATCTGTAGCGGATTCGAGGGCGCCGTGTCCTTCTAGAAAGCTGCCGTCTTGTTTAGGAATAGCCTGCGGTTTATCTGTTACTTTGATTTCAGCATGTAAAATTATTCTGGTCGCGATTGAAATCCCCGGTTGTGAGGAGGCGTGAGGGGCTCTTTCCATTGTGATGCCCGCTCGGTAGTCTCCCAAACTGGCTTGGGGCGGTATGTTTACGGTGAATTTAACAAGTTTTGTTTCTTTGGGTTGTAATTTAAATTTTCTTTGATCGAACTGAATCCATTGACCTTCACCATTGCCGCCGGCTTGTCTTGTTTTGTACGCGGGTGTGCCCTGGGCGGAAAAAGTGGGATCGGCACCGTAAAGTAAAAATGATTCTTGGTTTTCGGAAAGGTTGGCTATTTCAATATAATCTTCGGCTTTTTCTCCGGGACGAAGTTCGAAAATAAATTTTCCGGGATCGATCGTGTTGGGATTGGCGGCTTCAATTGTGAATCCTTGACTGTTTGTCGCCAGCGCGATTGATGAGAAACTTAAGACCGATAATAATGTCATGATGGCCAGTGCCGCAAACCTTTTTAACATGATTTTATTTCTTTTTAGGTGGTATTAGGATGTGTTGTCCGACTTTGAGAGTATATGGGGGCTTCAGTTTATTCAGTTTTGTAATTTTTTTCCACTTGACTCCGCGTTTATTGGCTATGGTTATGACGGTATCGTTTTCGGCCACGGTATAGGAGACGCATTTTTTGTAGTACGTTTTGTATCGGAAGTAGAGAATAAGCGGAGTGAGAATCAGTGCGAGAATTACAATTATGATTATAGCAATGAAATACCAGGGTGTTAAATTAATCATAAATTGTCGTGATTCGGTTTTTGAATTTATTTTTTTATTATTAACGATATCCAGCTCGGAAAATGTTAGTGTGCCGGTTGCCAGATAAAAACCTGCCGGCGGTTTTTCCGTTAATCTTAAGTCAATTTTTTGTGACTGTGTGCCGGGTTGAATAGTGGCCGTGGGCAGTTCTATTATGGGTTGTTTGAGAGAGGGAAATCCATCTAGTTCCACTTTTGGGTCGACTAATATAATTGTGTTTCCTGTGTTTGATATATCGAAAGTGAATTTTGCGTGGTTGTTTTCGTTTGAGTAACTGTATGAGAAGTCTTTCCATTTGTATTGGTGGATTTTTTCACCGGGGATGCTGACGTATATTCTGACGATGAATCGTGAAGAAATACTTACGGAAGGTGTTTCTTTGGTGGTTTCTCCATTGAAGCCGTTCATGTTTTCTACAGCGATTCCGCCGGCGTATGAACCGGGAGTTGTTGAATCGGGGATTTGCAGAATGAAAGGTACTGTGATTTCTTCGCCCGCGGGAACGGTGATTTCGGGTTTTTCAAAAGTGATCCAGGTGCCTATATGTCTTTGTTCGGTGGTGTTTGTGGTTAGGGCGAATGTGCCCTGAGCGCTTTGCGTTGCGTCTGCGCCGTAAAGATTAAGTCTTACGGCTTTGTTGCCGATGTTTTTGATGATTACCGAGGCCGATTGTTTGGATCCGGGTTCTGCTTCTATATTGAATTGTCTTTCATATGGAGGAGCGGGAACGACTGTATAATCGGCAGAAGCAAAAATCGTGTAGTTTAGAAAAGATGTTATTCCGATTGTGAGTATCAGTAGTTTTTTCATGTGGACGGGTTATTACGGACAGGATGCGGGTGTGTAATCGGATAAAGTGTAAACAAGAGTTGTATAATATTGGTCGCCGGATGAAGGTGGCAGGGTGTATTTTGGAATCAAAGCGTCGAAAGCCAAGTGGACGTTCATTTGGCCTTTGCGGCCGCCGGAGGTGAGACAGCCGTCCATAAGGTCAACGGTTGTGTTTAATGTGTTGTCGCTGACGGAATTGAATGTGGCGGAGTCGTCAAAGTCGATGCTGCCGCTGTCGAGCGGGGCGGAGACTGTCTGGTCGCCGATGAACGAGGTTTCGTCGTCGGCAGGTAGGTAAATGATGCCGTTAACGGGCGTAAGGTCGCCGTATAGATCGCTGGCGCCGCTGGATACGATTTTTAAGTTGTTTCTAAAGTCTACGGGGGGTGTGGGCTGGAATTCTTCCGCGCTCAGTTGAAGAATGAATCCGCCGTTTTCACGGGTGTCTTGAACGGTTAATGATCTGGAAGAGGGGAGCGTGCCCGAAGGATCGCTGAAATAATGTGTGTCCGTTACCGGTATTGTGTAAGGGAAAGTGCCCAGCGCGAACGAATCGGGGATGTCGGTGAAAGCTAAAAATGGAGTTGAGGTAACAGTGATTGTGGATTCGGCCGCCAAAGTTGAAGAGGCGTAGATCAGATTTATCAGCGTCAGCGCTGTGATGAAAAAAAACGATGCGATTGTGGCGCGGTGGGTCATGATCCTTGAAAGGTAATGGTAATCAATCCGCTGTAGTCGCCGGGTTCAAAAGATGAGCTGATTACTTTTAGTAAAAATCCGAAGCCGACAGAATACGAACCTATGCGGGAGGGAAAGGGAATAGCTTCCATGATTGTAACGGGGCGGGATGTAGACCCATAACCTGTTATGCCGGTTCCGGCGGTTTGTGGCGCGGCGGTTGTGCCAAGCATGCCCCGGCGAACGGTGATTGTGGTATTGTCTGTTGCAATGTTTGTGATAAGGGTTTTTTCTCCGCTCGCGAATTCAATGATTTCGTGCAGGTTGTAGGTTATTGATGGATCTACGCTTATTGTGGTTTGGGTTTCGTTGATGTCGGTTTGCGGGTCGCTGGCATGATTGATCAGGGGATTAGTGGTGAAAAAGTTGCCGGCAAGTTCGGGGCAATCGGTGGTTAGATTATTTGTCCACCCCGGGCAATCAATAGGCGCGAAAACGTCCACGGTGTCCGCGTCCGGAGTATTTGTGTTAAAAGAGTCTAATCCCGAATCGTCGTTTGCAAGTGTGACCAATGAAATCTGTTCGAACGGTATGACTTTGTTGTTGTCAAGCAGGTTGCTGATGTCTAGTATGACGCTGAATTCGGCGCCTTGCGCATCTTCCAACACAAATTGGTTGGGCATTGTCTTGGTAGCAATGTTCGACGGAGTAAGGTCTTCTTCCGTGAGGCCGGGGGGCAGAGTTTTGTAGATTAAGGTTTCCGTTTGAGTTTTATCAATAAAGATTGGTCCGATACCAAAATTTTCGGGAACAAAGCGGGAATATGTGGAGCCAGGAGTAAGTTCCAGGGTGGCCTCTTGCGGTTGACTCTGGGCAAGTACTACGGGGGTAACTGTCAATACGGTAAGCAGGCCCATGCAGAGGCATGATAGCCGTAGTTTATTTTTCATTTTTTTTGGGGTTGCCGGTTCTATATTTTGAAATGAAATAATAGGCAATACTCATGATAAATAAGGCAAGTGCCGGCCAGAAGTAAACCGGCAATTCAAAAACGTTGGCTGTTCTTTCGCGAAATTCAGCTGGGTTGTCTGTGACTTTTACTTCAATAGGAAATATTTTTCTGAATGAGGAGTTTAAGTTTCCTCCTTCGGCAGGAATAAATCTTTCCAATGCAAATCCTCCGTAATAAGTGCCGAATGGCGTTTCATCGGGAATGGTAATTGTGAATGGTATTAGTTTTTGTTCCTTAGGTTTTAACGGTTTATTGTCATATTCAAGCAAGGTCCACTCTGAAAGTTCTTTGGTGCCATCTTCTTTTATTATGGCGTATCCTATATCTCCATTGTCGTTAAAGCCGCCATGGACTGCGTATAGCTGAATGTTATTTTCATCTTCCGCAATATTCGCCAGCCATAAATTATCGGTTATTGATCCGCCCGGAGCCAGTTCATAATAAAATTTGTATTTTGAGTCTGTTTGAGGATGTTGCGGTAAAATTGTTGCTTTGATGACGCCCATTCCTGCCAGTTCATTGACGCTACTTGCTGTAGTTGGAGTTGTTTTTTCTGCTTCTTGCGCGCTTGCGGGGGTTAATCCGATTGAACAACTTACTGTCAGGCTGATGCCAATAACAACAAGGATGGAACTACTTTTTTTTGGGAATAAGGATGTTTTTGCCGGTGTTAATTTCATAAGGGGGTTTTAATTTATTGATTTTGGCAATAGTTTTCCATTTAACTCCGTTTTGTTCAGCTATTTTAAACAATGTGTCGCCCTGTTTTACGGTATACTTTCTGCTTTGGTTTATAAGGTTTTTATTATGTAATTTTTTGTAAACAGCCAGGAAGATGATGATTAATAATAAAGCTAACACGGCTATTATTTCGAACCACGGGATGATTGTTATTGTTATTGTTTTTGTTATTTGATCCAACTCTTTTTCTTCTTCGGTAATCAGGTTCTTTTCATAATAAGTTATTATCTGGGTAACTTTATATGACTCTATTTTTGGTAATTTCCCAATGGCTATTTTCCCGTTTGCTGTATGGCCGGGGAATAATGTTGTTTCTTTTGCGGAAATTTCTTTTATTTCACCTGCAAAGGATTTTAACGTGGTTTCTTGTTTGATTTTTAGTGTAGTGTTGCCGTTATTTTCCAGTGGAACATAGGTGCTGTATTGGTTGCCCGGGGAGGCTTTATAACTTAAATTTCCAATGCTGATGTTTGTTGTTCTTTCTCCGGGTACGCTAATATAAACCGCACGGGCGAGGCGTGTGCTGAATTTTAGTCCCGCGCCTGTATTTGTGGCACCACTTTCTATGGTTTGCTCTTCTTCTTCACTTATTTTTGAAACAACTATTGCTCCCGCGTAATCACCGGGTGTTGCATTTTTGGGCACGGTTATTGTGAGTGTGATATTTTTTGTTTCTTTTGGTTCAAGGCTTACTGTATTAACGTCGGTTTTTGCCCATTTTCCAAAAAAGTAAGGTTCTGCGTCTTGTGCTTTTGCCGCGAATGTTCCCGTAGAGGTGGTTCCGCCGTCTACGGTGTATACCGCAAGATTAACGGGGCCCGTGTATGAATTACGAATATTGAAAACAATTTCTTTAACCGTCCCGGGATCAACAGAGAAGATACCTTGTTGTTCGGGAAGGTTAATTGAAAGTTGTGCGAAGGTGATATTGGCGAAAGAAAACAGGAAAATACTGATAATAAAGAGTTTTTTTAACATTTTTTTGTTAGTTATTATGAGGTTGGATTTATTTTATCATAATAATTGTATTTATAAAACCGGTTTTAAAAAACCCTTCCTGTTTGAGAGGAAGGGTTTTTTAAATGTATTGGGTCAATACTAGATAATCACCATATTAAGATCGTACGTAATTGTTCCGACATATGTTCCGGCGGCCGTACCTCCGGGGACACCTACTTCAAAGTGCATACCTGTACCAAATAAGCCTTGTGCATTTGGATCATCTGGGTTGTGATTTAACATAGTAGATGCTGTAGTAAGATCCTTGATGCTTACATAATCTGCACCACTTAGGGTATCATCTTCTACATTGTTAGCAGCTGTTACCTCTCCGTCTGCAAATGCGTAACCGGAATCGGTGTCAACATAGTATAAAAGGTCATTTTCCAAAGTTGCGGAGTCGTTTAATGTTGTTGCAAATGAACATGTGTCCCCAGACCCCGAATCATCACAGTCGATTGTAGGAGGTGTTCCATCAGCATATCCATGAGGGGTTGTTACATAACCAAGGGTGTCGGCTTCAAAGGTAGCCGAACTAGTTGAATCCTCAAAGGTGGCATCACCGTTGACTGTCACTGACCATCCATCATCAGCATTATCAAGGTCCAAAACACCGATAAATTGCTCATCTATAAATGAATCTTCGGCGTAGTCCAGTACTGTTGTTTGATCTGAAGATTTTGTTGTAAGACTTGCGAATGTTAATTCTCCGGGACTTCCAGCTCCGGTAGTGTCGTAGCCTTCGTAGAAAAGGTCAACTTCGCCTGATAATGTTAGTGTTCCTTGCTGGTCAACTTGTGCGGCAACCAGAGAGGGAACTAGTATTGTGAGCAGCATAAACGAGCTGAGTAATACTGCAATGTTTTGTTTTTTCATTTTTTGTTTGTGTTAAAGAATAAAAATGAAACTTGTATGTGAACGTGAGGCAGTGAAATAGGTGTGTTACATATTTTGTTTGTGTTAAAGAATAAAAACGAAACTTATATGTGTACGTGAGGCAATGAAATAGGTGTGTTACATAGAGCCGATTAAGTTATTTATTGGTAGTTATACGTTTATATTTATTCGTATCTTTACATTGTAACTTTTTTGGTCGGGGTTGTCAAGTTGTTAAATTAGTGTGTAAGTAATGGTTCCTGTGTAGGTGTCGGCAGGGGTTCCTCCGGGGATGCCGATTGAGTAATTGATGCCCGTTCCAAAGATTCCCACTTCGCCGTCGTCAGTTGCGTTGACTAGGATGTTTTCGTCTGTGGCGATGGAGTGTGTGAAGGCGGTGTTGTCCCAAGTTATTGCGTCGGCGTTGTTCATGGGTGCGGTGATGTGGCCGTTTGTCCATGTGTAGCTGGATCCGGTGCTGGTCCAGAAGAGCAGGTTGTTGGCTTCGGTGCCGGATGAGGCGTCTTTGCTTAGGTTGAAGACGTTATTTGAGGAGTCTGTGAGAGAGAGCGAGAAGACTTCACTGTCAAATTCGTGGACGCTGGTTGCGGCTTTTACGGATGTGGGCGTGAAAGAGTTAGTGCCGGTGCCGGTAAAGGTGGAAGGTCCGCGGACTTGTAGTGTCCAGGTGTTTCCGTCTTCCAGGTCTATAATGCCGATGAACTGTTCTTCGGACCAGTTGTCCGCTGTGATGTCCAGGCTGTTTTCTTGATTGGCGGCGGAGGTGTCTGAGGATTTGAAATATACGGTGGATGGGGGGTCGGGATATCCTTGATAGAAGATATCGGTGGTACCGGTGAGCTCCAAAATTCCGCACTGTTGGTTGGGGTCAAGGTCTCCGCATCCGCCGCCGGCGCTGCCGCCGGTGTAAGTGAATGCATCTTGGGTAATGTCCCATTGGCCGTTTGAGTTGATGACGATGAGGTCGACCGCGCCGGAGGCGTGGGCCGGTGTTGTGCCGGAGAGTTGGGTAGATGAGTCGTATGAGATTCCGGTTCCGGCGCTGGAGCCGAAGTAGACACTTGTCGGATCGGTAAAGTTTGTACCTGTGATTGTTACAGTGTCACCGCCGGTTGTGGCTCCCGTTGCCGGTGTAATTGGTGTTACACTGTCTAGAGCCGGATCGGTTGGATCAGCGGCGGCCACGTATTCGAATCCGTTTGTTAGAGTTCCGGAATTTGTGTCGGTGTTGGTAACAGTTACGTCGACTATTCCGGTTCCGGCGGGTGTTTCGGCGAGGATTTGTGTATTGTCGACTACATAGGTTGAAATGGCGTCCGTACCACCAAAGCTGGCTATAGCTCCGGTTCCGAAGTTTGTACCTGTGATGGTTACTTTTGTACCACCGGCTTCGTTACCCTGGGATGGCAGTACGTTTGTTATTTCCGGCTCGAATCCTTCGTTATATGTTACAAAGTCTGAAAAGTGTTTTGTCCAGATAATCATGTCGGATCCCATCTTTAAGTAACATGCCCCATCCGGAGCTAGAGCGTTACCGGTAGCTTCAGAATCATCAAAGCATAAAGGTAAACCATGTAATTCAACGCCATCGAAATATCCGGCTTTTTGAGCTGTTTCTTGTGTGATTTTTAATCTTACAGCTTTATCGAATGTAATTGTTTGGGTATCTGAACCTACAGAAAAGGCGCTGTTTATTGTAACCGGCGTTCCGGTTGCTGTTACGTTTGGAATTGTAGCCGTTGATGTTTTGGGGAGATTTATTCTTTGATTCCAGCTTGAATCGCTTGATGTCTGGGTGAGTGACTGGATGGCCAGATAGGTATTTCTGGATTCGAGAGGGCTGCTGACCGTTATGCTTGGGATAACACCATTGTCAATAGTGATCATGGGATTGAGGTTAAGTGTCGCGTTTTCTTCGCTATTATTTATTGAGTGGTAGCTATCGCTTATTATGACAATTTCATTGGGTCCCTCAGAAAGGCGCGACGTTCCATAGAGTTTGCTGTTTTGTTGGTTTAAATCGAGAGCGGAATCAATCAATATTGGATAATAGAGTGAATCACCATCTGTAGATGTGATACGGACCCTGACATCGTCTTCAAACAATATGTCTTCATTAGCTGCCGTAAGGGATAATATTTGTTCGTCGCCGTTTTCTGTCCACTGGTAATTTATTATTTGGTCCGCTACAGCATTGATTCTGTTTATGACTGCGTCTTTTGAAGTCTGATCCAGGTGTTTGCTGAATATTATTTGACCAGTTGTGTTTGCCGGTAAAACGTAATCCGCGGTATTGTCTCCAAGTTTTTGAGTGACGGCAAAAATTGTATATGTGAACCCATTTTGTAATGTGTTGCTTGTGCCTGTAGAAGAGACTACCACGTCGACTTGCCCTGAAGCATGTTCAGGGGTGACACACGTTACTTCTTCGGTTGAAACTTCTGTGATGTTTGTACATGTTAATCCGTCAAAAGTAATGTTTTCTATGTCGCGTATATCCGTCCCCACTATTGATACTGTTGTGCCTCCGGAAGGGCTTCCAAACGCCGGTATTACTCCCTCTATCGTAGGGTATGGGTGCACGGTGAAGCCATTAGTTATGGTGGCATTTCCGTGGTTGGATGTCAGTACTGTTAAATCGTATGTGCCGGGGGTCATTGCCGCTGTATCGCAGACGATATGGTTGTTATCGACTACATTTATATTTGTGCATGATTCTGAACCGATTGTTACGTCTGTGGCGGTGGTGAAATTTGAACCAACGATTGTAATTTGTGTTCCCCCTGCACGTGGTGCTTCACTTGGAGAAACATTAATAATGTTGGTGTCAGTGTCGTAAGGTTCTGTAGGTGGAGTGAAACTAGTTCCTTTGTATCTGGCAATGCCTTTGGAGATGCGCAGTTCATCCATATATCCGGGGAAGTTGTGTTCTACGAGGTATAAGCTATAAGTACCGATATTTAACGGGGCGTAAAAATTGGGTATGGTAATTGCCGTAGACCATCCCATTTTTGTACCGTTTATGTAGATATAAAAAAAGTTGTTGTAACGTTCCAGTGCCAGGTGATACCATTGTCCGCTAGAAGGATTCCAGCTGACGGGGAAAACCTTGCTTACACCTCCTGCGTTGATGCTCAATTTTAGTTCGTCGGAGGATTGGCTGAATATGAAAAAGTTATTGTTATCCTGGATCTGGCTGATAAACCCTCCTCCGTCATTTCCCGCAAGGGAGTAGTTGACCCAAAAGTCGATTGTGAAATTTTCGTTAGAAAAATACCAGTCGTTGCTATCTGGAGTGGAGATCATGTCATTACCTGTCCAATGCAGATTGCCGGACTGCGCGAAGTTTGATTTGGTCGTATTGTTAGAGATTCTGGCGTTGTTGTATGCTGTTATTGAGTGGTTGCTGTTTGATGAATCACTAAATGTTGTGCTGTCGTTAGCGCCATCCATATGGAGTAATAGTTTGGTGTAGTCTCCTTCATGATAAGTATATGCATCTGTATATGTATTGGTGCCCGATTGGGTGGTTAGTGTCACATCTTTCATTCCTAAAGACGTAGCTATTGGTGTTAAACAGGTGAGTTCGGTGCTGGAAATGATATTAATATTTGTGCAGTCATTATTGTCGATTTTAACTGTCATGTTTGGGGTTCCGTTGTAGAAATGATTACCGGTGATTGTTATTAGTTCATTGCCACCTTCTCCTCCATTGTTTGGCGTAATTGTGGATATTGTTGGAGGATTGATGTAGATGAAAAAGTCTGAGAAATGTTTGGTCCAGACGATGAGGTCTCCGCCTCCGTTTATTTGGTCCGAGCCCGAGTTCATTTTGCAGGAGTCGTTTAGCGCGTCACCGACGAGTTGAGTGTCGGCTTCGCAGATTTCCGTGATGGGGGAAAATGTGCCGTTTGTGTAGTATCCGACTTGTTTGGCGGCTTGTCCTTTGAAATTAATGCGAACAGCGTGGTCGAAATTCAATGAAGCTCCTTTTCCGCCTATTCGATAGATACTTTCTATGTCAGCATTAGGTAAGTAAGCGTATGGAGGTGAAATGGTCTGTACTGATGGTGCGTACAGTTTGTCGTCCCAGTTGTCGCTTGTGACGGAGAGAGTCGAAGAAGGGATTGCCACGTCAACGTCACCGGTTGTTGTGGAGCTGGTGACGTTTATAGCCGGTATGTTTCCTCCGTTTGATGTTGTGATCGTGTTTAGGTTTATAGTGGCGTTATTTACTGTGGAAGGTACAGTTAAATCCAGTGTGTTGTCTGGGTTTGTTACGACTACATCGGGGTTGTCGGATGTGAGTGTCATAACGGGCGAAGCTTCAATTTCGTTTTCTGTCAGAGCGGAGTCGATCAATACTACGGGTCCGAGATCGCTAAGATAGGCGATTACATCATGTTCAAATGTGGCGGGGGAGATTGAGCTGATTGTGACTGTGTCGTTGTTACTCCATTGAAATGAAAGTTCCTGGTTAGTGCCGAATGTTAATGCAGTTTCTACTTCTGTCTGTTGGGTTGTGGTGAGTGTTTCAGAGAAGGTAATCGCTGTGGGGGCTGTTAAAATATAGTCGGTTGCACCATTGCCCAGTATTGAAGCTGAAAATGTGTCGGCATATGAAAAGGTGGAGGTGTCATTTCCTTGCTCTGTTGAAACTTGTATTGTTCGAGGCCCCGTTATGGTGCCGGCCGGAGTTGTTGCTGTAATCTCCGTGGAATTTACCACAGTCAGATTTGTTGCCGGATTACCATCGATGGTAACTGTTGAGTCGGCGCTGAAGTTGGTTCCCGTGATTGTTATGTCCGTGCCTCCGTCAATGGATCCTGAATTTGGGCTGATGGAAGTTACTGTAGGAGCGTTTTCATAGAAAATCATGATACGGTTATTGCTTTTGTCCGCTACATATATTTTGCCATTATCCGCATCGTATTCGGCGGTTATGGGGTAGTTCATTTGGGATTGTGAAAGGCCGAGTGTAGTTGTGGTATAATCGGGTTGCCCCAATACATTTTGTGGAGATGTACTGACTGACAAATCGTAAATAAGAATTCTGTGATTGCGTGTGTCGGACAGGAATAGTTTGTTACTGCTATTATCGAAAGATATGTTTTCAGGTCTCGATAATGCTGTTGGATAAGATAATCCCGACCCTGGGATTGATGTTACGTATTGGCTTAAATTGCTCGCATCTGAAAACTTTGCGATACTATCCTCATAACTCAGAGCTACATATAGTGAATCAGTTGTTTCATCTAATGCGATACCTGACACGGATACGATAGAGGAGGAGTTACTGGTAAAACTGGATTGACCTATAACGCGGTCGGCATCACGCCCGCTTGTTAGCGGTGAATTATTGAAATCGAAAACCAGTATTCTGTAATTAGATTTATCTCCAACGTATAATATATTATGCGTTTCATCGTATTCTACTGAGGAAACGAATTCTGTGGTATTGGCAGTTGTTCCGGATATTTTTGATGTAAAATCTGCCTGGCCGAGAACGTATGTGGCGTCCATACCGTTTGTTATGGTTGTTGTATCAAAAACAAGGACTCGATAATGATATGAGTCAGCTACAAAAAGGCGATTGTTTATGGCATCAAAGTCCATATCAAACGGCTGATAGAGATTGTGCGCGTTTAGGGTTGAGTGACCTTCATAGAAGGTATCTTGCCCAATTACGTAGTCAGCTTCTTTATCAAGAAGTTCATTGTTGTTATCGAGATTAAAAACCAAAATACGGTGATTTGACGTGTCGGCTACAAACAATCGGTGGTTGGTTTTATCCAGTTCGATATCTCGCGGATACATGAGTGAAGAATTATTGAAAGGATTGTTTCCTTGGTTGACTTTTGTGAATACGGGTGTTTGTAGATCATCGGTTGTTTGTCCAATGACATCGCTTGCGTCCTGATTATTTTGGAGATTGGTAAGATCGTGGATGATGATTCTATGGTGTCTGGAATCGGAGATATATAATTCGTTGGTTGCGGTGTTGTGAGTTACTCCATGTGTTCTGTAAAGTCCGTTAATAGTTGCGGTGTCTTGGTTGGTGGTGAAATCAGGTTGGCCCAGTACGTATGTGGCATTCATTCCATTAGTTATACCACTGCTTAAATCATATCCTACCGTTCTATAATTTCCATATTCACTTACGAATAGGATGTTGCCGGCAATTGTAATGTCCACTGGGTTAGATAGTTTGGCCTGAGTTGTTGCGGATGTGTAAGTGTGAAAGTAGTTTTGCCCCAGTACATTGGTTGCTGAAACATTGGTTGCAAGCGGGTTGATGTTAAAATCAAATACCATTATTCTATGAGAGTATTTTCCGGCTACAAACAGGGTATTGCGTGAATTGTCGAAATAAACGCCTGTTGGCGAACCTAATTTGTTTTGTGCCAGTTCAAAACTTCTTGTAACCCAGTCCGGCTGGCCAATTACATATGTGCCGCCCTGATTGGTTGTGGCAATGTTGCTTGCATTGGTGTAAACAATAACGCGATTATTGCTATAATCTGCGACAAAGAGTCTATTATTGGCAGTATCATAGAAGAGTCCTTGTGGCCGATATAATTCCGAAGATGATGTACCGTGTGTTGTGTTGGTGAAATTGGTTTGTCCAATTACCGCGACTGCGTCTTCACCGTTTGTTATTGTGCTTGTGTCGAAAATCAGTACTCTGTTGTTTTTAGTATCGGATACAAATAGTCTGTTGCCGGCGGGATCGAACGTGATGCCTTGTGGTTTATTTAAACCGTTTGCTCCTTCGCGCTCGTCTCTACTGTACATATCAGTTTGACCGAGTACTTTGTCCGCTATTTTATCGGTGAGATTATTGTTGTTATCCAGGTTGAATATAAGTATGCGGCTGTTCCATTTGTCAGTCACGAATAGTCTATGGTTGACATAGTCGATGACTGTATGTTCGGGATAGTAAAGTCCATAGGGATTAGCCACTGTTTTGCTATTTTCGAAAGTTACTCCAGTGTCCGGAGTTTCACCAACGTATTGTCCAATTAGGTCTGATGCGTTCATGCCGTCTGTGATTGCGGCTTGGGTTGTCTGGAAGTTTGCAGGTTTGTATTGAATTGTGATTGCAAGCAAAGTGATTAGTAATGTTGCCGCTATTGCTTTACGGCTTTGATTTTTGTTTTGCATGACCTTACTTGATGGTTAATAAATATAATCCTATAATTATAACATAAATATATTATTTATCAATAGTGGTTGAGGGGGGGTATTGTAAAACAGATGAAATAGTTCCAATTATATAAAGAGCCCGCGGTTGTTTTGGCGCGGGCTCTTTTGGGTTTTGTGTGAACGGGGGTTTTTAGGGCATGAGGGTGTAGGTGATGGTGGCGGTGTAGGTGTCGGCGGGGGTTCCTCCGGGGATGCCGATTGAGTAATTGATGCCCGTTCCAAAGATTCCCACTTCGCCGTCGTCAGTTGCGTTGACTAGGATGTTTTCGTCTGTGGCGATGGAGTGTGTGAAGGCGGTGTTGTCCCAAGTTATTGCGTCGGCGTTGTTCATGGGTGCGGTGATGTGGCCGTTTGTCCATGTGTAGCTGGATCCGGTGCTGGTCCAGAAGAGCAGGTTGTTGGCTTCGGTGCCGGATGAGGCGTCTTTGCTTAGGTTGAAGACGTTATTTGAGGAGTCTGTGAGAGAGAGCGAGAAGACTTCACTGTCAAATTCGTGGACGCTGGTTGCGGCTTTTACGGATGTGGGCGTGAAAGAGTTAGTGCCGGTGCCGGTAAAGGTGGAAGGTCCGCGGACTTGTAGTGTCCAGGTGTTTCCGTCTTCCAGGTCTATAATGCCGATGAACTGTTCTTCGGACCAGTTGTCCGCTGTGATGTCCAGGCTGTTTTCTTGATTGGCGGCGGAGGTGTCTGAGGATTTGAAATATACGGTGGATGGGGGGTCGGGATATCCTTGATAGAAGATATCGGTGGTACCGGTGAGCTCCAAAATTCCGCACTGTTGGTTGGGGTCAAGGTCTCCGCAACCGCCACCGCCGGAGCATTCGCTTACTGTGGGGGGAGGAGCGGTCCCTCCTACTGTCATGTACGAAGCTGTGGGGTCGGTGCCGTCATTATAGTAAAGGGGCGTTTCACTGGCATTTAAGACGTCGCTGATTATCCAGCTGGGGTGTCCCGAACCGCCATAGAATAAGTAGTATGCGCTATATGTGTAATAGGGTTCTTCATTGTGAGTTCCGGCTTCATTATAGTCACCGTTTACGGCGGTTGTTCCCGCGTCTGCTACCGTGTAGCAACTGATACCTGGTTCGGTATATTCAAACCCGTTTGTGAGTGTGCCTGAACCGTTTGTGCTTGATGTTACAATAACATCAACCGTGCCTGAGGCGTGGTCCGGAGTTGTACATGTTATTTCCGTTGTATCAACGACTGTAATACCGGAACATGAAGTTCCGCCGAAGGTTACATCGGTAATATTGGCGAAATTTGTGCCGGTTATTGAAACCGATGTGCCTCCCGCTACGTCACCACTGCCGGGATCTACGTCAACCACTGTCACTGCTGAGTCGTCGGTATCGGCGTATTGAGCATGAATATTATTTGTAGAGCCGCCTTCGATGTCTTCGTTGACACCGTATGTAACAACCGCTCCGTTGCTGCCGTCGCCCGCAAGCATTAAGGTGTTTGGCGGATAATTTTGCGGAGATATACTTTCAAGCTGTAGTCCGTCAACACTCCAGTCTAAACTACCGGTATTTAATACTCTTTGTGCTCGAACATCCCACCCTGAGTCGTATGTATAATAGGTTGTTACCACTCCACCGGATCCATCCGTTGAAAGACTGTTGGTGTATAACATTCCGGCTGTATCAACAGTTACGCCGCCCGCAGTCCAGACTTCTGAACCTGAACTGTCAATGTTTTGAACGTAAATATTACCCGCACCGTCCGGGTGGGCGGTATCAAAGAAGGCAAAGAACATGCCGCCGCTGCCGTCATGTAATACATTTGCATAGTAACCCGGTGCACTTCGAATTACAACTGGTGAGGCTTGGCCTCCGAATATTACCGAACCGTCCGTATATGAATTTTTTTGTACCAAAGCTTGATCGAAAGATCCGTTATAGTAGTGATGACCTAATAACAAGTTACCTGATGAGTCGGAAGCAATGTCCCAGCCGTCATACGAATTTGAGATACCGGTACCGGTTTGTCCTCCGGCGAGCATTTTGGGTTGGATAATAGGAGTTCCTTTGTTATCACCTTTCCAGTTTGAATCGAATGAACCGTCTGACCCGATTCTTTGAGCGACAAGCTGTGTATCAAAAGTGTCGTGAAATACCACTATTACCGAGGATCCTGAATCTGTCATTTTGGCATCACTAACATCGTATCCTATGGAATAGTCATAACTGGTATTTATATGTTTATATGTTCCGGCTTGTTGTTCTGTGGGGTTCCAGTTGGTGTGTACTGCACCGCTGGACCCGTTGATTCTTGTTAGTTGGGCACTGTCGCCATTACAAGTCGCATCGTCGTCACAAGCCGTCCATAGTACATAGGCACCGCCTGAATCATCAGACATGATTTTGGGAAGAGCGTCATAATTAGCATTGTCGGCAGAAATATTGTGGCCGATTATTTCACCGGGACCGTCTCCGGCTGTTCCGCTGGCATCGAGGTCTTGAAGATTCCACTGAGCGTTACCTGAGCCGTCTAGTCTTTGGGCATAGACATCGGTGGAGCCGCTACCGTCTTCACTTGTGTAAACAATGATCGCGCCTCCGGATGAATCGGCCATTACGTCGAATTGGTTGTGTGTTGTGGTTAAGTATGTTGTGGGGGCCGGTTGGTCGTCGTAATGGTTTGTTACTATTACTCCATTTGCGGTCCATTGGTCCGAGCCGTCACTTGCTTTGATTTTTTGAGCATATATGTCGGATCCTGTTGTGGCGTTATTTCTGTCATCGATCCATACAATAATATAATCGCCGTAAGAGGTTCTGACAATTTTGGATTCAGATTCGGAGTTGGCAGTACTATCCGTTATAAGCGTGTCCGCCCATTGGGTCAAGCCGGCCGCCTGCGAGGTTTCAAACTGTGACGGCCTGTATTGAAAAAGCACTATGGATAGTGTGAGAACGAGAGTAAGAGCAATGTATTTTTTACTATGCTTTCTTACGTGTGGTTTTACTTTGTGTAACATTTTGTTTTGGTGTTAAATGTTTATATTAATTTATAATTGAAATTTTTTTATTTCTTAGTATTATAACAAATTTGTCTTGTTGAGTCAAAGGGGTGTTGTCGGGAGATTTAGTTGGAAATCGATTTAAAGCTCTGTTGAATCAGAAATGGTGAAGGTGATTTCGTTGGTGTAGGTTCCGTTTGGGGTGGCGTTTGGTACTTGTAGTTTGAAACTGGGGTAAATTGTGTAGATGCCGATTCTGCCGGGGACGAATTCGGTGCAGTAGCCGTCGGGGCATTGTCCGTCACCGGTGCAGGAGTTGCCGTCGTTGGTTCCGCCCACGCATGTGCCGGCAGTGACTGTGACTCCGCCGGTTATTAAGTCCAGAGCGTCGGAGGTGCCGTCGTCGTCGGTGTCGGCAAGGTCTATAAAGTCAATATTGTCGGCGGGGTCGCCGTTGTATTGGGCTACGGCAGCGGGCGTGCCGGGTTTTTTGACTTCCGTAAAGTCGAATCCGGATTTGAAAATGGCTTGTTTGTCGATAAGGTCGGTGCCTTCGGCCAGGTTGCTGAGATATGATTCGGTGTAGGTGGCGGAAACGGGGGGTGAAGCGTTTCCACCTCTTGTAATACCAACTACCGGACCTGTGTCGGAAGGGTCGTCCGCGGCATCGGTAATGTTACCGTTAACGCTGTCGGCGTAATTGAATGTTATGTAGTCTTCGTCACCGTTGTTTTTTAGTTCTACTTCAAATTCGACAAGTTCCGCCCAGTTGGCGTTTGGCGCGCCTTTCCATCGAAAGCGAACGGTGTTGGCGTCTGGTTCGGCGGCGTAGATGCCAAAGCTGTTGTCGATTCCGAAGTTAAGATTGAGGTCTTTATAGTATGGGATTATGTGCGGTGTCGGACCCGGATCTTCCAGGATTGATTCGGCGGGCGGTGAACATTCACTGTCCGTGTCGTATGTTGAATCGGCGTCCGAATCGGAAAAATTGATTAATCCGTTATCGCACAAATAAACTGTATTGTATGTATTGCCGTAGTAGTTGAAGTCAAAAGGTAGTGTGTATTCAATTTCAACGTTGTCGTCCTGACTTCCCGTTAACAGAGAGTCGCCGCTTGCCGTGAAAGCTGAAGTGCCGCTGGCGTTTTCACTGTAACTGGTGGCCGATTGTTCTGTTATAAGCGCCAGATTCGTTACGTCTATAGTGTTCAGCGGATTTTCTGTCGATATATAATCCGTGGCATTGATTTGTAAAACGAATCCGCCTTCGTATCGGGTGTCCTGCAAGGTGAGTCCACTGCCGTCGCAAAGTGAAATGTCACTGTAAGTTGTTTTGGGATTGGTGTATTTGCTGACAAAATACGGGTCGGGCGCGTTGATAGTGACGGGTTGGAATTCAAAAAGTCCTTCATTTAAATCGCACGGAAGAGTTAGCGCTCCGGCTGAAGCATCTATGTTCTGGCCGACGGTCGCGGTTTGCGCGAATACGTTTAAGGGGCTGTTAATGACTGTGAATAAACCGAAAATCAGTGTCGTCATAGCGACGGCATATTTGATATTGCCGGAATAGTTCTTGTTTCCGTTTAATTTTAGGTGAGGACCGTCGCCCATTATTTTTATGACTTTTTGGTTTTCTTTTGTATATTATACCATGAATTTAATTGATTCAGAAATATATATTCTATGGAAATTGAGGATTTATTGACAGAGTTGGAAGCGGAGAGTGGTAAGTATTGGAATGTGCCCAGAACCACCGCGCGGTTTTTGTTTGAAATGTTGCGGTTTTTATCTTTTAGTTCACCCGGTGAAATGAATGTTTTGGAAATCGGCACTTCTAACGGTTATTCCGGGATCTGGTTGGCCAACGCTTTGGCATCGATGAAGGAAAAGGGGAAGTTGTATACGATTGAGTCGCATGATCAAAGGTTTGAACTGGCGAAGGGAAATTTTAAAAGGTCGGGTTTGGATGATTATATTGTTCAGGTGAAGGGGCACGCGCCGGAGATTTTTTTGCAAAAAGATGGAAGTTTCTGGCCGGTGTTTGAGATGGTTTTTATGGACGCGACAAAAATGGAGTATATAAGTTATTTTGATGAGGTTTTATTTTTAATGAGTCGTGGGGGATTGATTGTGGCAGATAATTGTTTGTCTCATTTTAAAGAGCTTGAGGGATTTTTTGATCATTTGGATTCGCGAAATTGCCGTTATCATTTATTGCCTATTGATAACGGATTGCTTTTGATTGACCCCACCGTTGCCCAACCTTCCCGGTCGGGCGACCTTCCCGGTCGGGCGACCGGGAAGGTTGGTTAGAGGGAGGTGATGACTAGTTCTCCTTGATAGGTTCCCGCCGGCATGCTCGCGGGTATGCGGATTTCGAGAGTAGGTTTTAACATGAAAATGAGTTTTTCACTGTCGCCGGGTTTTACGTCTGCCAATGTAGCTTTGTCGAACCGTCCGGAAAATGTTCTGATTTCGCCGGGTTTGATTCTGGCTATGTCTTCATCGGTTATTTTTAGTTTGCGTTCTTGCGCGTCGATTTGATCGGGCGGGATTAATTCGTCTGTGAGTAGTTCATTCGTTTTTGGTTCGGATTTATCGTTGTTTGAATTTTCTTTATTTTGTCCGGGTGGTGTTTTGTCGTTACTTTTATTTTTTGTGTCTTTGATTTTGTATTTTCCGATCAAAAGCGGTTCTCCCGGATCTATTGTTAAAGCTGAAGCGGGAATTCTTAAATCTCCGGACATCAGTTGGAAGTCGCTGGTTCCTATGAATGAATTCCAGTCATCTTTTTTGTTTTGTACAAAGATGATTGTACCCATTTGCTGACGGATTATTTTTTCTTTCGTGAATGAGAATTTAAGAGGAGGGAAGTTGATATCTTCGTTGGGTATAAAGATAAAGTTTAGGTCTGGCGTGGCGGCGATTTCTTCTAGAATATCGGGAGTTGCCTGAAGGGCACGTAATAGAATATTATCCGTTTCAATTTTTCTGGTTGAATCTATTCGGCTTATTTTATCAACATAGTTGGAACGGAAAATAAATTCGGAAAGTGCATCCGGCGTGGCGGGGAGTTCTTCTATAAACAGGTTTTCGAGTTCCGGAATTTGGACACCGGCGGGCGGTGTTGCCCGGATTTCAGCGGTGGACATGAGCTCGGGTGTGGCCACGTAATCTTTCATTGCGGACTTACTTATGTTTTTTTCAAGAAGCTTGGCTTCGGGGCACATTTCGGCTTTGAAATAGACTCCGCCGAGACCTTGCGGGTATGTACCTGCCGATGTTATAAAATCCATAATCGGGAAAGTGAAGGTTTCACCTGTTATGTCGTTTTGGTAGTAGATGGTTGGATAATCTTCTGTCAGCGATCGTACCTGTATTATTATTCCGTCGTTATCCGGGCCGGTTTCCGTATTAAAATATAAGGTTTCTTTTTGCTTATTTAACTCTGCTTGATCGTGATTTTCAAAATGGAGATAGTCTTGGATTGAAATAGTGCTGTTTGGGGCAATGATTTTTCCTTTCCATTGTTGTGTGTACGATTCCGGCGGTATTACATTTCTGAACGCGCCCCATTTGATTGTTAACTCTATTGGGCATTTGGACGATGGCAGTAATGATTGAGTTTTGATTTGATGCAGGTCGACATTTAGTTGAGTTAATATGATGGTAAGTATCAGCGCGGAAAATCCGAAGTAAGAAACAGCTCTGTGGGTTTCAGGTGAATTGATATGTTTTTTGATTTTGTGAAGTAAAGTTTTGGGATGCAGTGAGATGGCCAGTTTAAGGGGACATATGCTTGTTCGTTTTTCATGAATTGCCGCCAGTAAGACGGCCATGATCAGTACTGCAAGCATCCATAAAGGAATTACAATGATTGTTTTTAGGTATTGGCTTGTGTTTTCATTACCGATGTAAATATTGTAGATTCCGAAATTCGGCTTATTTATTTCCAGAACGGAGTTTTCTGTTGATTTGGGTTTCGTGGTGCTATGCAGTTTAACGTCTTGAATGGGTTTTCCAAAAATATTAGTTATTTGTGCGCTGAATGTTTTTTGAAGTGTTACTGTTCCTTCGTTTTTCAGATTGAAAATGTATTTAAAAACGTTTCCGTTTTGAGTTGCGTAAATTGAATTTAATTTTCCGTTTTTTACAATTGTTCCGGTAACGTTTGTATACACGCGAATACCTTTTTCTATGGAAAATGTTTGGCCCGTTTTTGAAGCGGGATTGATTTCACGTACGAGAATGGCGCCGGTGTGGAGACCGATCGAGGCGTTTTTGGGTACAATGAGATTGGTGCTTAAAATGGTGCTTTCGCCGGGTTGTAGAGTAAGTGTTTTTGTCGGCAGGTCGATCCAGTTTTTTATGCCCTCCGTTTGTCCTTCTTTGGTGAAATAGCCGGTGCCCGCGTTTTGTTCCGCTTCACTTGAATAGATTTTTAGGTTTTTGGGTTTCGATGAGAAGTTGGATATCTGGATTTGACGTTGCGTTCTTTCACCGGGCTTAATGTGTTCGGTGATGTAGTCGCTGTCGGTGTCCGCGGGTTTAACATCCAGTGTGCCGGCGTTTATGTATTCGGCGTTGGCGCTGAATATGTTGAGTGTCAGACTAAGGATCAGTACTGTCAGGAATATTTTGGCGAATTTTGTTACTATAGTTTTTTTCACTTTATATGATTGTGAACGTTATTGTTGTTTCATAAGTACCAAGGGCGGTGTTTTCGGGAATGTCGATTCTGAATCCGGGATAAATTTTCCATTGTCCGGGAGCCCCTCCGGTGCCGGTCGCAAGTACGCGCGTTACGGAAAGATCGTTTGAAATAGAGTTTGTTGGTGGATCCTGAAAATAGTCGTTTAAAAGGCTTATTAAATTAAGTCCGTCTTCACGTCCGTGAATGGTGTCTATGTCATTTCCGGTTCCGGAAATATTTTTTACCAGAAAATTTGTTAATGGTATTTGTTGGCTTTCCGCGTTGATAAGTGGTCCGGAAGCGGAGATTTGAATGTCGAAAGTTTTACTTCCGTTTTCATCAGTTATTAATAGATAGGGGTTGGCGTCCGCGATATTTCTGATGCTCCTTTCACTTGTTTTGACTTCCGTTACGGAAGCGGTTTGCAAAGGGAAATCGATCAGTGATGGTCCGTCCAGTCTGTATCCTCCTCCAAGAATTTCTATGAATACTTGTTGTGCGAAGACAGGTGTAAAGTTGAGACTGAACAGTCCCAATATCAGAATTCCAAGCAAGATGTTATGCGTTTTTGTTTTCATGTTTTTTTTGATCCAGATGGTTGATTGTTATGTAAAATGATCCGGCTATCAGAGCGAATAAAGATAAGAAGAAATAGATCGATTGCGGTGAAAAAATATTGGCGGTCAATGTGTTCACGGTAGTCGTGACCGAAGGTTCGGTTACATTAAGATAAAGTCTTGTCCCGATTCTTGTAACAATATTCAGACCGTTTTCATTTTTAATAGATCGTGATCCCAGTATGGCTCCGGAATATTTTTTGATTTGAGCCGAGTCGGGAACTGTAATTTCCATCGGTGCTTTGATTTTTTGAAAAGGTTCGAGGGTGTATTCGTTTTTTTCAAATATGATCCAGGAGCTGAAGTCGGATTCGTTTGTTTTTTCATTGATTATATATCCTTTTTCAGTTTGATTTGCGGTATTGGCCTGAAGTGAAATTGTTTGTTTTTCAGCCGTGAGATTTTCGATTGTTACATAGTCTTTGATATGGTCGCCCGGAAAAGCATTGAGTATTAGCCATTGGTTGTTTCCGTCATGCATGTATGAAGGATATACGGTGAAGGTGCCGTTTGAATTTTCAGCAAGCGTGGTGTTTATGCCGATCAGCAGGCTTAAACTTATAATTGTGCAGATTGTGGTTATTAGTTTTTTCATTAATTTACCAATGTAAATGTGATTGTGGCTTCATGCAGTCCGGGTGGAATGATCGGAGGGATAGTGATTTCAAATTCGGGGTAGAATTTCCATTTTCCGATTTCGAACTGTTCTGTGCCGGTTTTGTTGGCCAGTACTTTTTGCGTGTCGGTAAATGTGTAAGTTTCGGTTTCGCTGTTTAGATTGAAAGCTGTAGGTGTGTGGGTCGATGCTTCGGTTAAATAGCAGTTTAGCGGAGTTCCGGCGTCGCAACCCGTGTCTGTGTCGGTGGTATTGCCATCCCAGTTTTTTACTTTAAAGTGTTCGTTGGCCTTGATATAGGTTTTGTCGTCGGCCAATGATGTGAAGTCGGATACCTGCATTGAAAGTGTAAAGTCTTGTCCGGTCGCGTCTTGTATTTCTATGTATTTGATGTCTCCGCCGTAGGTGACGTCGCGAATTGAAACTTGTTGCGTGACCGTTTCCGTGGCGCTCGTGGCCACGGGTGGAAATGAAATTGATGTTGGGGCTGTAATGCTTAAGCCGCCGGCGGTGATTTCTTGGCGACAAAGCGGTTCCAACGGCGTCATGTCTTCGCTTACGGAAGGGTTTTGCAAAAGTTGATAAACGACGGCGGCGTTATCAAGAGTTGTATCGGCTTCCCATGCTACTAAGCCAAGTCCATATTGGTTATAGGCAACATCGGGTAAATAGTTGTCTCCGGACTGGGTTGAATTGATCATGAAACTAGGTCCGAATGGTTTTACGGCGGTATTTGAATAATCCATAAATTGCCCCATCACTGTGATTAGAGTTGTTGGAAATGTCAGATTCCATGTTACCAGAAATTGTTGTTTACCGGTGTCTCCGGTTGGGAATCCGCTTATTTTTGGATATAGATCTTGTCCCTGGCTTGAGATATCGGAGACATAGGTTTGGGAAATGTTAAAATCTTCTATCAGATCCGGGTCTTGGTCCGAATCACCGCCAAGCGTTGCGTCGAAAAGATATCTGGAGCCTTGAATATCATCGTTACTACCTATGGAGTAGACTACAGCAAATTCGTCGTCTTTGATGAAGTCAATATCACCATACATATTCCAGGTTTCCGTTGAGTTTATTTCAACGGGATTACCGACAAGAGTGTATCCATCCAGTTGTTGCAGGTAGAGACTTGAAGATGTTCCTGCGTCTTCTGTCTGATATAAATAAGTTACGTAATTATTATTTGGGTTAAGGCTGTTTTTAACATCCACACATGTTTCGCCGTTACAATCAGAGCTGATGGTAGTCTGGGTGAAAGTTCCATTGTTGTGATAGATGGATTCAATTTTGGTGTTTGTTTCATCGATCCATCCTATTGAAAATATTTTAACGTCCGTTATACCGTTATTGTAAACACCGGCTGATACAATAGGTTGTACTTCACTTGCACTTGTAGCTGTAAGGGTTTGCGGACTTCCGTACTCGGGATTGCCGCTTGAATCGAAGATTTGATAAAAGATGTCTTTACCAAGACCCGTGTCGTTTTCCCAGGTTACTATAAATTTGTTACAATTGAGGTCGTCTTTGAAAAAAGAAACAGAGGGATTGTTGACGTTGTTTCCTGTGACAATTGTCTGATCAGATTGTAATTGTATTAAGGTGGGGGCGGATGGATCGGAACGGTCTATTTGTTGTAGGGTGAATTTTAATGATGTTGGGGAAGTTCCGTAATCCATCCATACCATGATTTGATTGCGGGTTGATGATAAATCCGTGACTACCGTGGATTGCGGATTGGTAGGGTCCGGGGTATGAGTATATGTTTCATTATCCACTTTGAAAATTTCTGTGATATATTTTTTGAAGTAGACATTGGTGGTTCCGTGATCGTAGAAAGAGATATCGTAAAATCCGTCGGTATTCATGGCGATGGCGGCGTATTCCTGATTGTCGCTTGTGATGGTACCGTTAATTTGGAACGGATTTCCTATAGCTTGGCCTTTATAATTGTAGCTTTGTGCGGCGATTCCGTATTGGTTGCCATCAATTGATTCATCGATCCAGGTTATTGTGAAATTTCCAAGGTAGTCGGCGTCCACGGAAGGGTCGGTTTTGGCGACGGTGTTACTTCTTGTGTCCATAAGTTCGGGTGAAGTAATGGAGCATGTCATGTCGGTGTCATCATTGTTTGAAGCGTTGGGGTCGGTACAGGTTATGATTTTGCTGGCAATGTTGTATTCGGGTTGTGAAATCGGTTTTGTCCGATATGTAATAATGAACCTTGTGTCATCCGTGTCGTCGAGTGTCAGACGCGCTTTTTTGTCGGCGGCGACACCGGATTGGATGGATTCAAAAGAACTGTCGGTTGCTTCGGTAACATTCGTAAGAGGTGTGCCGTCTTGAGCATATATTCTATAAATGATGATATTTGCGCTGCCCGAGTCGTGGTTGGCACTTACAATAAATTGTCCCAGATTATTCATGGCTACATCGCTCGCGGTTTGGTCGCCGGTATAACCGCTATGCATTAAAGTTTCGGTGCTGAAGGAGGAAGGGGGATTTGATGTTTGAGTAAAGTCTACATCATATAATCTGTAATATATGTCTTGGTCCGTGCCGTTGTTGTGAGTCCAGCTTACAACAAAGCGGGATGTGTTTTCCGGGCCGTTATAATCTATGGCAACGGCGGGATTAAGGTCGTCGTTGTCGGTTGATGTGTTTACAACGATTTCTCCACCCACGGGTGTTCCGTTAGGTTGGAAAGCGCGGGCGTAAATGTCATAAGTGGATGATCCGGTATTATATCCGACCCAGGTTATTATAAAGTTACCTTTTTTGTCTTTGGCAACAGCCGGTTGAAATTGGTCCCCGGTTGTTGTAACGGTTGCGATGGTTTCAGCCGTTTCAGGTGTTTTGTCTTTGGCGTATAGTCTGAAATAAGTGTCCGTGTCTGTTCCGTTATTGTGCGCCCAAGTAACTACGCTTCTGCCTAAATCGTCAATTCCTATACTGATTAAATTGTTTCCGTTTGTTGTGTCGTTGACCTGAATTTCAGTACTACCCGATATATCCGCTTTGGAAGATTGAAATCTGAACCAGCTGTTTTGGTGAATTAATACAGTGGCGACAACACCAACCAGGATGGTCAGGACTATTATAAGTTGATTTTTAAGTTTGTTTTTTCTTTTCATTTATTTTGTATCTGTTTTTTTGTTTTTGGGTACGATTATTATGTTTCCCGGTTTTACTATATATGGAGCTTTGAGGCCGTTATATTTGGCTATTTTTTTCCATGAAATGTCTCTTGCGTTTCCGATTGCCACTAGATCTTCATGTCTTTTGACCTGGTATTTTTCGCCGTTTTGTAAGTAACGTTTTTTTGCAAGTTCGCGATTCGCATATATTCCGAGTCCGGTGAAAATTATGAATAAAACCGTGAGAATAATTTCCCAGGGTAAAATTAAAAATTTTGTTTCATTGGTGAGGTTGAGCGCACTACCGCGCAGGTTTTCCGGAGTGAATTTGGAGTAAAAAACCACATTTGCTTTAGCTGTAAAGTTGCCTATAATAGGACGTTTTTCCATTTCAACAATGGGTTTGATTGTGGTGTTTGGTGCAATCGTTCCCAATTCTTTTTCAATTTTTTCGTAGAGTTTGCCGTTTTGGTCGTAGATTTTGATTGTGGCTTTGGGCTCATAAGAAATGTTGCCGTTGTTGATCAGAGTTAATTCGAATTTGGTGTTTTTGGCAAGGGATTCTTTGACGTTGAGATCATTGAATTTAAGATCTTCTTTCATTTCGCCGGGAATTGTTAAATAGACTCTGGATCCGATTCTGGTTTTAACGGCAATGCTGGTTCCGTTTTCGTCACGGGTTTTAATGTTTTTTGGTGAATCGGATTGTCCGTTTTCAATGACGATTCCACCAAGGTATTGGCCGGGTGGCGCGTCGGCGGGAATGTTGATTTCGAATGGAATATCTCGAGTGTCGAACGGAGGGATGGTTAATGATTTGCTTTCGACGGTTGTCCATTTCCCGATGCTTTTTTGTTCATCTTCAAGAAATGAAAGGATGAAACTGCCGGTTTCACTGCTTTTAGCGTCGACGGCATAGATTTTCACGTCAGCGGTTTCCGCGCTAAAGTTTTTTATTGTTGCCATGTCTTTGATTGTTTTACCCGCTTCTTCCGTATAAACAAACCAACTGTAATTGTCTTCATAGGGGTTTGGATTTTTAACCGTGAGCGTTATTTGGGCTGTCCCCAGTGCCGTCGATATTAGAGTAAGTAATAACGCGCAGACGGCTATTGCAAAAATAATCGTTTTTTTTGTTTTCATTTTTTTGTTTCGCAAAACATAAATTTATCTAGAAATTATACATTATTTTGTTTTTATCGTCAAAAGTGAAAAAGCGCCGGGTTTAAAATTTGGTCGGGTAAATTGATATATTTTTAAAAAGGGCGGGGTAATAAGTGGTTTTATATATAGAACCCTTTACCCCACCGGTTCGGAGATTAATATTTTTTTAATCTGGATTAAATATAAATTAATTTACTTTGATATAAAACTGTTGTATAATTTTTAGATAATTTTGTGTTTAGATAATTAATGAAATTCTGGTTTAAAACAAAAATTTTCTCAGTACTGCTCAGTGTTTTTTTGATAACACAGTTCGTCGGTATCGCGGCGGTTACTGAGGCAACCGATGTGTCTGTTATTTTGCTTGAGATTCCTAGTGCAATTTTAGTAACGCCGGACACCGCGACAATTAATATGGGTGAAACCCAACAGTTTCAGGCAATAGCCGTGTATGACGATGCATCGACAATGGTTGTGACGAATGATCCTTTAACGACTTGGGATTCGGCGGATGATTTAATAGCTAGCGTTAATTCTACAGGTTTGGTTGATTCAGTTATGCCGGGATCTGTTTCTATCAACGCAACATATGGAGGTTTAACCGGTTCGGCGGAATTGACTATTAACCCACCTGATTCTATTACGGTGTCACCTTCGGTCGCCAATATTAATCCGGGTCAGACTATGCAATTTACTGCCACGGCTGTTTTCCCTGATGAGTCGACCAGAGTTTTGAACGCCGACAGTAATTTGTCTTGGAATTCTTCGGTACCGGTTGTGGCTTCGGTAAACAGTTCCGGGCTGGCGAGCGCCCAGTCCGCCGGTACTACAAATATTATTGCAAATTATTTTGGTGTAAGCGGACAAGGGGTATTGAATGTTATTTCAACTACTCTTCCTCCCGACGGCGGAGGTGGAAGTGGCGGAGGTGGAAGTGGCGGAGGTTTACCGCCGGGTGAAGAACCGCCGGGTGAAGAACCGCCGGGTGAAGAACCGCCGGGTGAAGAACCGCTGGGTGAAGAACCGCCGGGCGAAGAACCGCCGGGTGAAGAACCGCCGGGCGAAGAA
>CAYFWB010000003.1:11397-54530 GCA_964346765.1 uncultured Candidatus Peribacteria bacterium | reverse complement strand
GAACCGCCGGGCGAAGAACCGCCGGGTGAAGAACCGCCGGGCGAAGAACCGCCGGGTGAAGAACCGCCGGGCGAAGAACCGCCGGTTGTAGAACCGCCGGTTGTAGTAAGTGAGCCTGAATTACCGGGACCACCCGCTCCGGGAGAAGAAGAATACTCATTACCGGAAGAAGAGGAATTGTCGGAATACGCGGTGCCCGCAACGGAAGAAGAGCATCAAGTTCTTGAAACAGTTTTTTTGCCCGACGAGTTAAGTGTGACACGCGGAGAAGTTATGGAATATATGCATGATAAATTTAATTTTCCTGAATTATATAATGAATATTTGACCAGATGTTATAACGATCTGGATGAATGTTTTTCAATTTTTTTGCAAGTTACGAATTATGATGAAGTGATGATTGATCCCGATTATTGCGAAAGAGATGCCCGTGGTAATTGTCTTCAATCAACACCTCCTTTTGATATTCATGATTCAAAACTTTATCCCGATTTGCCTCCGGATAGTCCTCATTATTATTACGAGGTTAACCTGGGTACGATGTTGGCCGTGGTTCAGGGATATTATGAGGAAGATCAAAGTCCTTTTAGACCTTATCGAATAATTTCAAGAATTGAAGCGCTTAAGGTGATCTTGGGATCGGTTGATATGATCGACTGGATTTATTATCCCGAATTGGAAGCTCTTCTTGGAGGTATTGAAGGGGTTACAACTCAAACGGCAGTGTTTAATGACGTTGTTCCTTCCAGACAATATATGTGGTGGTATCCAAGGTACATCAATCTGGCATGTAAAGTTGATATGATAGATTGCGAATCGGGAACCAATTTCAGACCTGATGATTTTATCACCGAAGCAGAGCTTAAGGAAATGCTCAAACGTCTGCGTACTTTTATGAATAAAACAGATCATATTGAGTCGCTTAAAACCGATGATGATAATGATTCTTTGACTAATTATGATGAGCTTAATGCGACTTATACCGATCCTTACAATGAAGATACGGATAATGATAAACTTTTGGACGGAGCGGAGGTTTTTACGTACCAAACGAACCCGTTTTTAACGGATTCCGATTGGGAGGGTCTGACGGATTATGAAGAAGTGATGATTTATAAGACAGATCCATTGGATCAGGATACGGATGATGATACTTTCAGTGATTATGTTGAAATAACCGTGGGGACGGATCCTAACGACGCGGCATCGATACCCGGGGATTTGAACGGTAACGATATAGCGGATGAATGGGAAAAAAGATATGGTATAGAGGTTTCAAGCGGTGTTCAAGACAGTGACGGTGATGGTTTGTCGGACGTTTTGGAATATAAATACGGTACCGACCCAATCAATGTTGATACGGACGGTGACGGATTTTCCGATGCTGATGAAGTTTTGACTTATCGTACAAATCCGTTGGATTCAAATGATCCCGGTGAGTTGAAAAGCTTAAAAGTACAGATTACAAATTTCAGACAGAATCAGTTGATTTCCGATTCGACTCCTTTGGTTAAGGGTGTGGGACCGACGGGCGCTGAAATTCGTATAGTGCTTAGAAATGATTTTGGTCATGAAAGAGTGATTGGTTCGACCGTGGCGGATCAAAATTACGCGTGGCTGTTTGAAGTGCAGGATCCGATAAGAGACGGTCGTTATCAAATAGTAGCGAGAGCTTTGGAACCCAGTTTGAAACGTGTGACAGAATCTTATCCGGTTCATATTAAGGTTGATACCACTTTAAATGTTACCGAGCCTAAACCTGAGAAACTGGCGGATGAAGATATTGGCGAAGAGGTGTTATTGAATAATTTGAAAGTAAAAATCAGAGATAATAAACCCGTTTTGTATGGTGAGACTGAATTTGGAAATGAAGTTACCGCAACATGGAGATCGGTGGTTTTGACTTCGGCATTGATAGCGGATTCGTTAACGGGAGAATTTGAAATTGAATCACCGGAAGTGTTGGAATTGGGCGATCATGTTGTTTATGTGACCGCTACCCGCCTGACTGATGAGGCGCAAAGTGAAACCATTAAAGTGAATTTTAATGTTGGGGTTCCAGATTTGTCTGCTGTTTTAAGAGGAGTGGATAAGGAAAGTGTAGCGGCTGAGGGCGGGGTATTTAGGTCGGTCTTTGCCACTGTTTCTCAAAACTGGGGACTTTGGTTGATTATTCTGTTTGTATTGATTGTCCTTACAGCCGCGGGAATTTATTTTTTCCTGGTCTGGAAAAGGAATAATCAGGATAAGAAAGATGAAAAAGCTGTTAAACCGAAAGAGGAAAAACCTTCAAAGCCCAAGTCGATGATTTAGTGCATCGGTTTATTAATCCAGTTTTTTGTCCGGGTAAATAACGTTGAGTCCGGCTTCTTTGGCTTCGAATCTTGAAATGGAATGATTGTGGGTGCTGATGTCTTTAATGAAAAGTTGGAATTTCTTAACTGTTCGATTAATTGTTTGCGCCTTGATGTCGGTATAATCTTTTAGAGTGAAAAAAGACTATAAATGTGATATCATGTAAAGAGGCAAATATGCCAGAATTAAAAATAAAAATAAAAATTGGAACAGACGATTTTTTATGAATTAAGTATTATTTTGCTCCTTACCTTTGCGGTATCGGGGTTGCTGGGACTGCTGAAACAGCCGATAATCATCGGTTATTTGATAGCCGGTGCTTTAATGGGTGTTTTTTTTGTGAATATTGTGGGAGAGAATGAAGCTATTTCGGCGTTTTCGCAGATGGGCGTGGCTCTGCTTTTGTTCATGGTTGGACTGCATTTGAATCCAAAGCTTATTAAGGCGGTGGGACCGGTTTCGATGGTAACCGGTCTGGGGCAAATTTTGTTTACGTTTAGCATGGGGTTTTTGATCTGTATGTTTTTGGGATTTGAATATATCACCTCTTTTTATGTGGCTACGGCAATGACTTTTTCCAGCACGATTATTATTATGAAACTGCTTTCGGACAAAGGTGACATTGAAACTCTGTACGGTAGGATTTCCGTGGGATTGATGATTTTTCAGGATTTGGTGGCAATACTTGTTTTGATGGTTATTTCTTCGATGTCCAACGGATTTGATTTTAATTCGATTGTTTTCGGTACCGTGCTTCAGGGCATTTTTTTGGCTTTTTTTGTTATTGTTATCGGTGTTTATGTGTTGCCTTTGATAACTAAGAGGGTAGCCGCTTCACAGGAAATGTTGATGTTGTTTTCTTTGGCATGGGCTTTTGCGGTGGCGTCCGTTTTTATGTTGGCGGGATTTTCAATGGAAATAGGTGCTCTTTTGGCCGGTTTCACTCTTTCAATTTCGCCTTACCGGTATGAAATCAGTTCAAAAATGAAGATCTTGCGTGATTTTTTTATAATTATATTTTTTGTTTTTTTGGGTTCGCAGATGATGTTTGAGAATTTGCAGAGTTACATAGTCCCGATTGTGATTTTTTCCGTATTTGTTTTGATCGGGAATCCTTTGATTATGATGATTATTATGGGTTTGATGGGGTACAAAAAAAGAAACTCTTTTTTTGCCGGAAGCGCTATTGCACAGATTAGTGAATTTTCTTTGATTGTAACGGCTCTTGGCGTTTCGGTGGGGCATATTGATAAGGGAATTTTGGTGTTGGTCACGGTGGTGGCTTTACTGACGATGGCTGGTTCCAGTTATTATATTATTTATAATAAGCAACTTTATAACAGGTTGGCTAAATATTTATCGATTTTTGAAAGGAAGGGGAAAAAGGTGAATGATCATAGGTACAATGAACATGAAGAATACGATATTATTCTTTTGGGTTACAGTAACGTCGGACTTCATTTGTTGGATTCATTCGGCAAAATGAAAAAAAAATATTTGGTGATTGATTATGATCCTGAAATTATAGCAAAATTGGCCCGTGAAGGAGTTGATTGTCGTTATGGTGATGTGGGTGACAGTGAGATTTTGGAGGAAATGAACTGGGCGAAAGTGAATATGGTGATTTCAACAATCAAGGATTATGATACGAATCTTTTGATTTTGAATAAAATCAGGGGAGTGAATAAAAAAGCGATAATTATCGTTCTTTCGCATGATATGGCGCAGGCTATGAAGTTTTATGAAAAGGGTGCCAGTTATGTTTTGATGCCGAATATGTTGGGCGGTTACCATACTTCTGTGTTGATTGAAGAATACGGTTTTGATTTGCAGAAGTTTTTGGCCGAAAAAGCCAGACATGTTCAGATGTTGATGAATCAGCAGGAAAAAATGCGTGAATAAGTTGTTGGCTGAATGGTCGGGTTGGTGATATTCTCATGCTGACTAATTTTTTTATATGCGTATGCAAATTTTTAATCCTGATGTTTCTTTGATGAAATATCAGATTCGGGAAATTGTTGATACCGCTCAGAAAATTAAAGAGATTGATTCGGGTTTTAATTTTGTGGCGGAGAATATAGGGGATCCTATTCCAAAGGGGTGGAAAGTACCCGGGTTTTTAAAGGATTCAATTTTGGAGGAGGCGCGTAAGGATGGTGATAAGGTTTTTGGGTATTCGCATTCGCGCGGTTTGCCGGAGGCGCGTAAGTGGGTGGTTGAATATTCCAGACGTTTTTCGCCTTCTTCTGGCTTGGATTATGAAAATGTGCTTTTTTGCAGTGGCCTTGGAGCCGGTATTTCGGCGTTTTATCATATGTTGCCGAAAGGCAAAAGAATTTTACAACCGACGCCTTCTTATCCCACTCATGCTTCGATGGAGTCTTTCGCGGCCGGCAGTGATCCGATTTCTTATAAGTTAAATCCTGAAAATGAATGGCAACCGGATTTGGATGATATGGAAAAACAGATTATCGCTCATCCGGGCGTGGTCGGTATTTTGGTGATTAATCCTAATAATCCGACCGGAGCGGTCTATAATAAAGAGACTTTGGAAAAAATCGTGAATTTGGCTGAAAAATACGAATTGATGTTAATTTCGGATGAGGTTTATTTTAGGATGGTTTATAACGGTTATAAATTTGAACAGTTAACCGAATTGGCGAGAGGCAGAGTTCCTTTGGTTGTGATGCGAGGCATTAGTAAGGATGTTCCCTGGCCGGGGGGGCGGCTGGGTTGGCTGGAGTTTCATAATGTTGATCTTGATGATGATTTTGCCAATTATGTTGAGTCGGTAAAAAAAAGAATTTTAATGGAGGTATGTTCGGTGAGTTTGCCGCAATATATTTTGGGAAAGATTTATGATCATCCGGAGTATGAGAAATGGAATGAAGATTACAATCGTGAATTGGAAAAGAATGGTAATTATATAGCCGCCGTTTTGGGAGCGACGTCGGATATGGTTGTTAATAAAACAAACGGGGCGTTTTATATGATGCCGCTGTTTAAGGGTGGTTCACTGAATGATAAGCAGTTTTTGAAGATTGAAAATAAAGAGGTTAGAAAATTTATTGAAGGTCAAGTTGCGCGGGCGGATATGCCTCTGGATCAGCGTTTTACTTATTATCTGTTGGCGGCGACCGGAATTTGCGTGGTTCCGGCAAGCGGATTTTTTAGTCCTTATTACGGTTTTAGGCTGACTACTTTGGACAGAGATGAAAAGCGCAGGAAAGATACATACGCAAGGCTGTCGGTGGCGATTAAGGAGTATATTGCTTCAGCTTGATCGGTTTTCGTTAACCAAGGGATTTTCTGATTTGAGCGGCTTTTAAAGCGTCTATAGAAAAATCTTCATTGGTGTGAAGCCGATGATAAATGTTGGAAGTGTAATTTCTGTGGATGTAATGACGCGGTTTTTCGGGTCCGATTTTTATGTTAAGGATGTCTTCAATCAGCTCAATATCCTGATAGATGTTTTTGAATGTTCTGTTGTTTTTGGACAAAAGTTCAAGGTTTTCGCGGTTTAAATAGTGTCCGGCGTGTTTGAAATCTTTTTTCAGGTATGGGCAGAGGTTTTGTATAAGTTGTAGATTGCCTTGTTTTTTGGCATGCATTAGCGCTCTGCCGGAGCCGATCAGTTCAGGCGGTATGCCGAGTGAGTAGAGGGCTCCGGTGAATTTGATGGCGCGGGGGAGCGTTACTTTGCCTAAACCCCTGGAGTACCCGAAAAGTCCCACGTGTTGCATCCTTTCTCTGTGTGACGGCAATTTTCCGGCGATAATATTGATTGTTTCGGCAATGGATTCGACTTCTGGTTTGTAAAACTTGGATGCTTGTTTATTGAAGTTGATGAGGATTTCTTTTTGCGATTTGCTTAATATGTCCGCTTGTTTATAATTTTTTGGAAGAGTTTGATTCATTTTTTTGATGGAATTTTTGGCCAGCTTTAGGTCGTAATCGTATCTAAAAGCGCTTTGTACGGTAAGTGATGAGACTCCACGGTATTCATCCAATGCTGAATCTATGTTTTCGGGATTTATTCCTCCGCGGAAGGGAAGACAACCGCCTCCTACCCAGGGATATACTTTTATTCCGGTGTTTTTGGAAAATTGGTGGTAATTGCTAATTGCTATTTTGATCGCTAGTTTAGCGGGTAAAAATCCCGCGTTTAATGCGGTGTCGCTTCTGGCTGTAAATGCTCTTAAATATTCGGGGGTGAAATTCATCTCTTTTTTTAGAAACGTTAAGTATCCTTTAAGAATTTTGTCGCAGTTGCTGATGATATCGAATTCTTCAAACAAAGGGATAACGTTGATATTTTTTAGACTTGATTTGAATTCGAAAATGTCTTGTGTCGCCCGGGAAATTTTGGTGAAGGATTTTTGAAGATATATTAATTGTTTATCTTCGGTTGTCATCGGCAGGATTATTTCGAAAAGCGGAGGAGAGTGGAATCCGTAAGTGTTTGCCGCTTTTTCCGCTGAAAGAATGTTCATGAATGCTCGGGGAAGTTTGTGGCTGGATTCGATCCAGATGTTGGGTACTCTGAAAGTTAGAAAAGTGTTTTTTCCCAGCTGATTTTTTTTAAAGTAGTCGTGATATTGGTTGTATAGTCTGTCTATCACGGCTTCATCTACAAATTTTCCTTCCCAGTCCCACATGTACTCTTGAATATTTAGATCGTGGAAGCAACGGTAGCATTCTTCGATTTCATCTTTGGCGTTTACGAAAGGATCATTCAGAAAGTAAGGGGTTGAAGCGTTATCTGGATGCTGTGTGGCCATGGTGGCCGGGATTATTCTCATGAAGTGAGTAATTTGAAAGTTTCAATTGGTCGGGGTGGCGGGACTTGAACCCACGACCTCACGCACCCCATGCGTGCGCGCTAGCCAACTGCGCCACACCCCGACATTGCCGTTTTCGTACGGTGTACGGTTGGAAAAGTTTGAGCGGTTTTTTTCGCGCGCACTTGTGCGCACTTTTTAGTAGGCCGCGGGCGCTCCAACTGCGCCACACCCCGACATACCAAATATTTTTAGTTCAGCAGAGTTTAGTTTATCATTTTTGTAGTGAATTTCCACATACGATTTTGGTTTTTTGTTTTCTTCATTATTTAAATCGTATTCATCGCGCCAGGTGTCGGTTATAAAGATTTTTTTGCCGTTAATTTCCATACTGGTTAAGACATGCGAATGTCCCAGTATTATGATGTTTTTGTCGGGTTTTTCCCGGATGATTTTTTTTACTCTGTGATTAATAAATTTTTTATCGTCTAGAACATTGGATCCAAAAAGTAATAAATGTTTCAGCAATTTTAAGTAGGGGACTCTGTAAGTAGGGTCGTAGAAATGAAGGACGGGATCGATGAAACCGTTTTTCATAAGTAGGTTCCATTTGATTTTGTTTGCAGTTGTTTTGTATTTTTTATTAAGTTTAAGCGCCAGCGGATTGGGGTAGAGTGTTTCTTCACGGGGGAATTTCTTTTTGATTTCAACCAGATGCGTAAAGCAAGCGTGCGCTCCCCAGGGGAGATTCAGAATTTTTTGTTTATCGTATTCAATAGTCGGTTTTTTTGTGTCGATTTGAAAAAACGGATCAATTAAATGACCATGCTCGGCGTGAATATCTTTGTGGCTGTATTCATAGGCAAATTTCACTTGTTTGTGCGTACGTAGGGTTTCACGAATTCTTTTTTGCACCTTGGGCCAGGCAAGGTCAGCATCATGATTGCCTATTAAAAAGATAATTTCCGTGTTTTTATTTGTTAAGAAATTTTTAAGACAATTAAATACGTTTTTATGACAACTTATAATTTCATCCGTTTTCCAAAGTGAAATTTCTTTTGTTATGTAGCGAGGATATTTCCCTTTGTATCCCATTTTCATATAATCGAATATATCGCCAAGAAGCACTAAAGATATTTTGGTGTAATTATTATCGGGAGTAATGCTTTCTATGAAATCGATCAAAATATAGTCGTCACTGAAATCATCCATGATATCACCGCGGCCCATTTCGATATCGCCGATAAAGTATATTTTATGATCCATTGGATGTTTTGGGTTTAACTGTGATTATGTTTTGCACTTTTTCCATTTCGGGGAAATATCTGTCGTCTACCATTAGTCCCGTAGAACTGCCTCCATCCAGATTTAGAACAGAATTTACCCCGAGATCCTGAAAAATAGAAGAATCATGTATGAGATGGGCAAATTGATATAATGAGATTGTGTTGTTTGGGTTTAAAAGGCTTTGTTTTAGAATTATCAAAATAATGTTGTTGTTTTTATCCACTCCAATGGCGGTTCTGCTGGACATTTTTTCCGTGTCTTGATTGATAAGTATGCGCCTTTGTCTGTCGATCAAAGCAGGTCCGTTTTGGATCGCGAAGTAATAGTTTTCCGCGTTGATGTTTATTGGAAATTTTCCTTCGTTGGTTTGGTGAAAAAAGTCTATTTCACCGTTTTTATTGATGGCCAGTATTCCGTTTAAAAGATCGGCGTTTGAGATACTTTTTAATTGTTTGCCGTTACTGATTAAAAGTCCAGTGGGCTTGAAATCTTCGGTAAAGAATCCGCCGTTGAATGTTAATAACGAGGTTGTGTTTTTATGAATTTGTTCAATGGTTTTTGCGTTTACTCGGTTACGATTTTCGTAAATTTTAAATTCGTAGATACGGGGATTTATTTTTATGATCAGCAAGTCTTTGTTATCAATATGCGTGTTTGTGTATAAAATACCTTCTTCAATTTGTTTCCAACCCCATTTTTCAATCGGTGAAGATTTTTCCCGGTCAATTTGTTTTTGGGTGTATTCGGTCGAAATGATGCCGCAAGAAGCGACAGATGTTAAAATTATAAGCAGGATCCCGAATGTTTTTAATCTGTTCATGTTTTGTTTTACGCGCGAAAAAGAGTAAGTTTTTTTTGTTGATGGGGCAAGTTTTGATTGCATCCAATGAAATGCTGTTTAAAATGTGGATGTTGGACTACGGGGTGTGGCGCAGTTGGCTAGCGCGCAGCGTTCGGGACGCTGAGGTCGTGGGTTCAAGTCCCGCCACCCCGACCAGGCAGGAAAAATAACCTTGATTTTTATCAATAAAATCTTTACATTTTCTGTCTATTATTTTGTAATCAGAAGGGATGAATGCTCCGGAAACCGAATCAAACATGGTTGATGTTCAATATGAGGCTGAAAATATTGGTGATGAAGGCAAGAGCGCCGGTTTAAATGAAATTGAACTTTACGAAAAAAGGGCAGGTTTTAGGAATAAACACCGTAAGCCTTTGATAGAAACAACAACTTTGTTCAGGCGTTTTATTCCAGAGGTCAGTGTTGACGAGATAAAGATGGAGGAGACCGAGCGGTTATTTTTTGAGGTCAGAAAATCAATAAGGGAAGGTTTATATGAGACTATCCCGGATGCTTTTGAAGCCGCTAAAACAAATAGGAATCAGATGGTGGACTATAGGGGTTTTTATGTTGATGAATATGGTAAGTATTATGCGGGTAGGATGAAAAGCGCGTGGTTAAAAGCTGATTACGGCATGGTATTGGATTTATATAATGAGTTTCAAGACAATACGATGTATGAAGATGATTATCGTGAAGCTGTTGAAAGAGAAACGGGTTTTATGCTGGCGGACCAAGTGGTTAAATTTATAAGAAACAATAATTGTTTGTCCGCGATTGAGGGGATATTAAAATTATATGAAATAAAAAAAATTACTTTGTGCGATCTTTTAAACGCGGGTATTCGTGAAAATGAGAGAGTTATGCTGGAAAAAGCGATAAAGGATTTTTTGGTTGGATGGTTTATTGAAAATCCTCTGATTTATTCATCTTTGCTTGATGTTTTTGAAAACCTGGGATTCAGATTTGTTAATGAAATCAAGGAATATTCTATATTGAAAGATGCTGTGAATGCCAAGCTGGAAGAAGCCGCGAAGGCAGGCATTGTATATCTTGAGGAAGCGATTTATGTGTTTAACAAATTGAATCTTCTGGACGCGCGGGAGGTTATGGAAAAACCTGTTGTGCGGGCTGAAGTTGTCGGTTTGTTAGCAGAAGCCGCCGGAATTTCACCGGAAGCGTATGTGAGAGTCAGGGATTTTGTCGTTGAAAAAGGTATTATTGACTCTGATGATGCTGATCAATCAGTCGAGGTTTCGGAAGCGGCATCTGAATTTTTGTCCAGAATGTATAAAGTTCATCCTGAACTGGCTTTATTATGTTTTAGCAAGTATGTGACAAGGGAGGTCAATGTTACGATAAACGATGAAGTGTTGGATTTGCTGAGGAATTATGCGCGGAATAATGTGGTTTTGTCACGGCTGGGAGTGAATATTATGGATATGGATTATTTTATTCGAGCACAGGCAAAAACAAATGTTGATAATTCAAATGATTTTTTACAGAACCATACGGAGCGTGAATTAGAGGCTTTTGAACAGTTTAGCGCAATTTATCAAAAAGCGTTGGAGGAATTTATGGATGAATTTCCCGCGCTTAATGACTTTATGGTATCGATGGAAGATCTTTAATAAAACTATATAGTCGCTTCCAAAGCAGGGTCAAATTCGGTTTCTTCGTCTTCGCTTTCTTCCTCTTCCTCTTCTTCTTCTTCGGTGGTTGTTGTTTCTGCTTGTTCTTCTTCAGTTTCAGGGCTGATCGTGTTGTTTTTTTCGGTCGGGCTTACATCCGCGTCATCCTTGTTTTTAATTTTGTCCGAGGTGATGATCTGGACGTTTTGTTCACTGGAATAGCCATATTTATCAATAGCTTTGACGGTGATAATGTGATAGTTCTTCCCCTGTTCGCTTTTTGGCAGGCGGATGATTCCAGTATACGGCGCGTCGGATGTTTTGTATTTATATGTGTCATCCAGATAATATTCTGTCTCCTCTATACCGTTTTTGGAGGTAATTTTAACTTGAACTTTAATGGCGCTACCCGTTTCTATTGTCTCTTCGGCTTTTGGTGATCTGATTTTTATTTGCGGTTTGTCTTTAAATCTGTCTTTGGTACAGAGTTCGGAAGTTGACGATGGCGGTGTCCCTATTATTACGTCACCAAGTGAATTGTCCTCTTCAGTCGTTTCCCCTCCAAACAGTTTTGCCGCGTTTTCGGCCATCCAGGCGTCGGCTCCTTCTTGCCATGAAGGGTACGGTGCTATGTCGGGAATAGTTATGAATGCTTTTTCTTTGGTGAATTTTTCGGGGCAATATTCGTTGGCCAGTTTGTTGTTTCTGGTATCGATTTTTACCATTGTGTAGCTGTCATCTACTTCAGTCGGAACGGAAAAATCGGCGAAGATTTCATCAACAATTAAATAATCGGGAGTGTTGGGTCCTGGAAGTTTGCCTGTGAGTCGGTTTATTTTTTTATGGACTATGTCTTTTGGTATTGCAAAATCGCCGGAGGGGCTGTCGGCCAAAGCTTTGGTCATGAATTTATTCCAGATGGGTGCTGCCGCCACGTAACCCGCGGCGGTGGTCGATATATCACCGTCTTTGGTACTGTTATTTCCGGCCCAGGCTACGGCTACCAGATTGGGGCTATAACCGGCCGTCCAAAGTTCTGAAGGCAAGATGCCGTCTCTTTTTTTCTTGTTAGCCGTACCGGTTTTCGCGGCCACGTCGTGTCCGGCCACGTTTAACAGAGGTCCGACATTAACATTGCTGTCTGAAAGTATGTGGGTAATTAAATATGCTATTTGCGGATCCAAAACTTCTTCTCCTTCATTTTCACTCCATTCTTCCAGAGTTTCACCCTTCGCGTTTGTTACTTTCAGGATTGCAACCGGTTTATGTCTTACTCCATTATTGGCGAATACACCAAAGGCGGAGGCAAGGTCAAGCTGTCGTACTTCACCCGTACCCAGTGCCAGCGGCCACCCGTATTCAATGTCTTTATTTAAGAATTTTAGTCCCATTTTTTCGGCTAGGTCAATTATTCCTTCCTGTTCTTCGGCAAGGAAATAGGCTTTGATAGCGGGGATGTTACGTGATTGTGCCAGGGCTTTTCTGATGCTTATGGGGCCCATGAATTTGCCGTCATAGTTGTCCGGGTAAGCGCCGGATCCGAATTCGGTACGAACATCAAATATAACGGATGCCGGAGCATAGCGGTTATAGAATGCTTTGGCGTAGACTATGGGTTTAAAGGAAGATCCGGGTTGTTTGTAGCTGGTGGTAATGTTAACAGCGCCGTCAATTTCGTCGGAAAAATAATCTACCGACCCAATCATTGCCAGAATTTGTCCTGTTTTCGGATCCAAAGATGTTAGAGCGGCGTTTTTGGCGTTGTATTTTTCTTTATTCAGAGGCGCAACTTCATCAATGGCTTCCTGCGCATAGTCCTGTAAAGAAGGGTCCAAAGTGGTATATACTTGTAATCCTCCCTGTTCCACAATTTCTTTGCCATATTTGGCTTCAAGTTTTTCAAGTACGTGAAATACAAAGTGTGGAGCTTGCATTTTTTCATGATGTTTTTTGAATTCAATTTGTTGCAATTCCTGAAGAGCTTGCTCTTTTTCCTGTTCATCTATGTAGCCCAGATTTTGCATGATTTTTAGAACAAGGTCGGTTCTTCCTTGGATATAAACAGTATTTTCTTCATTAAGGGCGATATTTTTCCCGATCAATCCGCGTAGAAATTCGTTATCTTGAAGATCCGCTTCCGAGCGGATGTTTCTTCTTTTCAGTTCATCTTCGGTAAAGGTTGTGGCAAGGTCTGAATATCGGTGCGCGCCGTAGGGGTTGTAATATGAAGGTGCTTTTGGCAAAGAAGCTAATACCGTAGATTCCGCCAGATCAAGGTCTTTGGCGTTTTTGTTAAAGTAGACTTCCGCCGCTTTTTCCACGCCGAACGCGTTATTACCGTATGGAATTTTGTTTAAATACAGTTCAAGAATTTCTTCTTTACTGTACGCCTGTTCCAATTGTATTGCCAGAATCAGTTCTTTAAGTTTTCTGGTATATGTTTTTTCGGGGCTTAGGAAGGCGTTTTTAATATACTGTTGGGTGAGTGTTGAGCCGCCTTGTTGTGATCCTCCGGTAAGATTATTTACAAAAGCTCTGGTAATACCTACAAGGTCGAATCCGGAATGATTCCAGTATTGATCGTCTTCAATGGCAACTGTGGCGTTTATGACATGGTTGGAGATTTTTTCGTAAGGGACAAATTCGCGGTTTTCTCCTCCATATTTAACGTATAGGACGTTGCCTTCACGGTCGTAAATTGTGGTTGATTGGGCAACATAAAGGTTATCCAGATCGTGGACGGAGGGTAATCCGATGCTTACGATAGCTATTAATAAAGCGAAAGCTATTATCCCGACTAAAAACAGTCCGGCAAAACCGATGCCGATCCACATAAGGGCGGTTTTATAATCCAACTTACCGTTTTTTTTGAAATCGGGCATTTTGAAGCGGGGAAAGTTTTTGAATGGTGATTTTTTTGGTCTTTTTGATCCGTTAAGAGGTTTGTATTGAAAATCTCCGTCTGGCATGGTGTTTTTTTAGTTTATGCGAAAGAAATGCTAGCATTTTTGGCTTGTAAAAGCAATGAGCTCAAAAGCAGGCTTTTATTTGTATGGTTTAGTTGTTAAAATTCGTACTGTATTTTTATAATAATGTCTTTATGATTACCTTACAGCAGACGTATGAAAAGTTTTTGGAAATGGCTATTGCCCGCGGGCCCAGATCCAAAAAGGAAAATTTGGATAAATTGAAAAAGATTAAAGAGGATTATAAGAAGCTGGATGATAAAAAGAAGAAGTATTTTGACGATGAACTTTTGAAGAATCCTTTTCCGGATAGCAGAATTCTTGCGGGTGATCCGAAAACCAAGTTAAAGAGGATTTTAGTTGGGATTGATGTGACGGTGGGGGATATTGTGCTCGCGAATGAGCTTAATAAAAGTGGTAATATAATTGACGCGGTGATCGCGCATCATCCCGAAGGCAGGGGGCTTATTGATTTAACAAAAGTGATGGATGTTCATGAGGATTTGGCGATGATGGACGGGGTGCCGGTTAATGTCGCGGAAAAGCTTTTGCATACGCGCGTGGGGGATATTGACAGGTCGCTTCACGCGGCTAATCATTATGCGGTGCCACAGGCGGCGGATCTTTTGGGGATACCTTTTGCCTGTTATCATACTTTCGCGGATAATCAGTGTTGGTGGTTTCTGAAGAGTTTTATCGACAAGAAGAAACCTAAGACTTTAAGTGATATTATTGATTTATTAATGGAAATTCCGGAGTATCAGGAGGCATCCAAGCTTGGTAATAAGCCTGTAATTGTTTGCGGATCGGAAAATTCCAAAGTGGGTAATATTTCTTATTCGGGTATTACCGGTGGTACAACGGGTCCAAAAGAAATGTATGAAAAGATGGCTAATAGCGGAGTGGGTACAATTATCGCGATGCATATGCCGGAAGAGCACAAAAAATTGGTTGAGAAACATAATATGAATGTGGTGATTGCCAGCCATATGGCGTCGGACAGTCTTGGGGTTAACATTTTAATGGATGAAGTTGAAAAGAAGGGTGTTGAGATACTTGAATGCGGCGGTTATATCCACCTGAGCAGGAACAAAAAGAAGAAGTAGTTTGATGTGTGTGTGGTATTTGAAAAATGAATGAATCTTGTTAATATTATGTATTTGTTAATTTTTGACATAATATTTTTGGATCCGCAATTATTCGAATATGAAGGGGGAAAAGAGGTTTAATTTATTATAGGCCTCTGATTTCTCCGCCAAGATTTTGCAGATTCTTGAAGATTTGTTGCTGAATGTACTTCATATCTTTGTCAGTCAGGGTGCGGTCGTCCGCTCTTAGAGTGATGGTAAAGGCGGCCGCTTTTTGATTTTCTTTGATGTTGGGGCCTTCATAGAGATCAAACAGCTCTATATTGGTGATGAGTTCACGGTCGGCTTTTTGAATGGCTTTAAAGAGTTTATCGATTGTTTGTGTTTTTTCAATGAGTACAGATACATCGAAATTTATTTCGGGGTATTTGGCCAGTGGCGTATATTTGGTCTGTTTGAATCCTTTGGTGGCCAGAAGTGTGAAATTGATTTCGAAAATACCAATTTTGGCGTTTTCGATTTCGTAGTTTTTGGCTACTAGAGGATGAATTTCGAATACCCTTGCGATTTCTTTTCCGGTGGCTTTGTCAAAGTAGGCGGCGTATTTATTGGGGTGGGCGTGTGGGCACAGCGATTTGCCTTTTTTTATTTCAAATGAAGCGGTGTTGTAATATGAAAAAAATTTTTCCAGGTATCCTTTGGCGTCGTAAAAAATTTCTTGTTTGTATTTTTTCTGTTCTACCACTATGCCGCACAATTTTTTCTGTTCTTTGGGGAAGTATTCTTGCAAGTCTTCATAAGTTCTTCCGATTTCAAAGATTTTGAATCGGTTGTATGATTTTAGGTTTTCGGCAACGTTTTTTAACATGTTGGGGACCAGGCTGACGCGCATGTGGGTTTGTTCTTCTGAAAGATAATTATCCACTTTTTCATGGATTTCTTTAGGCAATAGAGTTTTTTTTATGTCGTTCAGGCTGTAGAAAGAGTAGTTATAGACTTCGGTGAAGTCCATTCCGTAGGCAAGAAGTTGTCTGGCCCGGTGTTTTAAGATTCTTTCGATGTTTTCTTCCGGGAGGCGCGCAGGTAAATCCGGCAAAACGGGTTCTATGTTTTCATATCCGTGCATTCTGGCGATTTCTTCCACAATGTCGTCTTCTATTTCCACGTCTTTGGTGGCGCGGAAGCTTGGGATTTCCACTTCAAGAATATCTTTGTTTTTTTGCGTTGCATTGTTAAGGGTGTTTATCTTGAATTCAAGAGAGCCGAGTATTCTTATGGCCTCTTTTGTCGGAATTTCTTTGCCTATTTTGGCTCTGACTTTGTTCATGTCGACGATTGTGGTAATTGCTGTATCGTCGAAATATTTTTGGTCGATTTTGGATGATACGATTTTGGCTTCGGGACAGATTTTTAAAATTAATTGGCAGAGTTGGTCCATCGCCTGTTCGCTCAGATTCGGATCCAGGTTTTTTTCAAATCTTTGGACAGCTTCGGTTCTGAGGGCCAGTTTGGTTGATGTTTTTCTTACCGATGAGGGATTGAAATTGGCCGATTCTAAAATAATGCGGGTTGTTTTTTCGTTAATTTCGCTTGGGGCGCCGCCCATTACACCTGCGATGGCGATGGGGTTTGCGCGGTCGGCGATGACGAGCATGTCTTTGGTGAGTTTACGGGCGGCGCCGTCCAGTGTTTGGATTTTTTCGCCGTCTTTGGCGGTGCGCACCACTATTCCTCCTTCTATTTTGTTAGCGTCAAAAGCGTGCATGGGTTGGCCCAGTTCGGCCATTACGTAGTTGGTGGCGTCCACAATGTTGTTGATGGGGCGGTATCCAACCGTTTCCAGACGCTTTTGCATCCAGGCCGGCGAAGCTTCTATTTTTACGTTTTCCATAAGTACGCCGATGTATCTGGGGCAGAGTTTTTTGTTTTTGATTTCAACGGAAAGTGCGGAGTCGTTTTTTTGGTATTTAACATTGGGTTTTAACGGGGTCAGTTTTTCGTTCAGAAGCGCCGCTGTTTCACGGGCGATGCCGTAGTGTCCCCAAAGGTCGGGGCGGTGAGTGATTGATTTATTGTCTACGGTTAAGATGGTGTCGTTTTTGTTCAGTGCTTCGGCAAGTGGTGTGCCGGGGTCAACTTTTAAATGTGATAGATCGGTTATACCGTCGGGATCCGATTCGATACCGATTTCTTCTCCGGCACAAATCATTCCGTGTGACTCGACGCCGCGTATTTTGGCTTTTTCAAGTGTTACCGGATCGCCTTCACCGTGCCAGCGTACTTTGGCGCCTATAAGCGCTACCGGTACCAGCATGCCTTTTTTAATGTTAGGGGCACCGCATACTATCTGTAATGTTTTGTTGCCAACGTTTGTTTTTGTTACTTGTAATTTGTTGGCGTCGGGATGCGGTGAGATTTTTTCAATTTTGCCAATAACCATGTTTTTAAAACTTTCCGCTTCGCTTTCAACGTTTTCAACTTCCGCGGTTCTTGTGGTAAAGAGTCGTCCGAATTCTTCCGCAGTTAAGGTGTGTGGAATTTTTACAAAGTCTTTAAGCCAGTTTAGTGATATTTTCATGTTTTAGAATTGATTCAAGAATTTCAAGTTGCCTGAATGAAAGAGCCGGATGTCTTCGACTCCGTAGCGCATCATTACCAGTCGTTCCAATCCGAATCCGAAAGCCCAGCCTTGATACTGTTTTGGATCGATGCCGCCTGCTTTAAGTACGTTAGGGTGTACCATGCCCGCTCCCATGAATTCCATCCATCCGGTGTGTTTGCAAACGCTACACCCTTTTTCTCCGCATACAAGGCAGGAAAAGTCTAGTTCCAGTCCGGGTTCAACAAACGGGAAGTAGCCGGGTCTGAATCTTACTTTTACTTCTTTTCTGAAAAGTCGGCTTAAAAAGTCGGCCATAATACCTTTAAGGTGGGCCAGAGAAATGTGTTTGTCTACAAGTAATCCTTCTACCTGGTGAAATGTGTGTTCGTGCGAGGCGTCGGTAGCTTCGTTTCTAAAGGTGCGGCCGGGCGCGATGACTCTTAGGGGAGCGCCGTATTTTTCCATTGTTCTGATTTGAACCGGAGATGTTTGAGTTCTAAGTACAAGCCTGCCGTGTTTCTTTTCTTTTTTGTCGCTGATAAAAAAAGTATCCTGCATGTCACGGGCGGGGTGGTCGTCTGGAATGTTTAATCCTTCAAAATTATAGTATTCGCTTTCGATTTCGGGACCGTCCATAATAGCGAATCCCATGTCGCTGAATATGTGTTCGACTTCAAATTGGGTTTGCGCGAGGGGATGAATATGTCCGATGTTGGGTTCTTTGCCGGGAACAGTGATGTCAAAAAATTCGGTTTTGAGTTTTTCTTCCACTTCTTTGGTTTCCAGTTCGCGGCGTTTTTGTTCAAAAAGAGCTGTCAGGTCGGTTTTTATTTGATTGAAAAACGGACCGAGTTCTTTTTTTTCTTCCACCGAGAGGTCTTTTAGTCCGTGCAGAATTTTTGTGATTTCGCCTTTGCGCCCAAGGTATTTAACCTCAATTTCTTTTAGCTGATTAAGGTTGTTGGCCTTTTCCACATCCGAAACGGCTTTTTTTTGAAGTTTTTGCAGTTGGTCTTTCATGTTTGTGGATTAAACTGTGGTAAATTTAGTGTTTTTGAGCGCTTTTTGCAAGGAGTCTAGTAGATTTTTTGTGTTTGTAACGTTTTGGTGAAAATTTTTTATAGTATATAGTATGGTGAGTGTATGTATTTTTTTAACTTTTTTCTTATGAAAAAGTTTTTTTCCGCACCGTTTTTGGCCGGGGTGATTGTGCTGGCCATACGGTATAAACAAAACCCCCCGCCGTTCAGGCGGGGGTTTTTTTAGTTTAAGCGTTCAATTTAACGAACTGCATCCTTCAAGGATTTGCCGGCTTTGAAAGCAGGAAGCTTCATAGCTGGGATCTTGATTTTTTGACCCGGGTTTCTTGGATTGACACCAGTTCTGGCGGCTCTCTTGGAAACGCGGAATGTGCCGAAACCTGTAACGGTTACGTTTTCACCTTTTTTAAGGCTTTTTGTGATAGCCTCGAGTACTGAATCCAATACTGCACCAGCGTCTTTTTTGGTTACGCCAGCTTTAGAAGCAGCATGATTGACTAGATCTTGCTTGGTCATAATGATTAAGGTTATGAAGTAAGTGATGATTGACCATGGGCATTATATGAAAGTACCTTTAAAATGCAAGGTTTTTTGATTAGTAAGGGAATAATCGGGTTTTTGGCAAAAGCGAGCGTTGTCAAGAGCTTATATGTGGCTTCTGTAAGCATTTTTTGTCGTTTTGACGGGTTTGAAACGGGGGTTAAATGGTAATTTTTGGCTGGCATATAACGAAATCAAATTCTCTGCGCTGTCAAGCCAACCTTCCCCGTCGGCTGACGGGGAAGGTTGGGGTGTAAAATTTGACTTAATTTAAGAAATCGATTACTTATTTGTAATTGTTAAAGCAATTTATTAAAAATTATGGCTGAAAATTTAGTTATCGTTGAGTCCCCGGCAAAAGCTAAAACCATATCGGGTTTTTTGGGATCCAAATATAAGGTTAAAGCATCGATGGGGCATGTGCGGGATTTGCCTAAATCAAAAATCGGTATAGACGTGGAGCATAATTTTGAGCCTACTTATATGATTCCGGCGGATAAAAAGAAAGTTATCACTGATCTGAATAAGGATATTAAAAAAGATACCACGGTTTATATCGCAACTGATGAAGACCGTGAAGGGGAAGCTATCGGATGGCATCTTTTAAAGGCTTTGAAGGTTGATGATAAAAAACAGAATGTTAAAAGAATTGTTTTTCATGAAATTACAAAAGGAGCGATAGAACAGGCGATCGATTCGTCAAGAAAGATTGATCAGGATTTGGTGGATGCCCAGCAAGCAAGGAGAGTCTTGGACAGGTTGGTGGGTTATGAGCTTTCTCCTCTTTTATGGCAAAAGATTCGTTACGGTCTATCGGCGGGGCGCGTGCAGAGTGTGGCGGTGCGTTTGATCGTGGAAAAGGAAAGAGAAATTCAAGCTTTTAAGCCAGAGGAGTATTGGAATATAGTTGCCGATTTTATAAAGGGTTCGGACAAATTTCAGGCGCAATTGCAAAAATTCAAGGGTAAAGAGTTGAAGGTCAGAAATGGAGAGGAAGCAAAAAAAGTTTTAAATGATTTGAAAGAGTGCGATTATGAAGTGACCAAAGTGGAAGAAAAGAGTGTTACCAGGAATCCTTCTCCTCCTTTTACGACATCCACTTTGCAACAGGAAGCTTCTAGGAAATTGGGCTTTGGAGTTAAGAAAACCATGATGATCGCCCAGCAGTTATATGAAGGAGTGCAGCATCATAGAGGGGCGCACGGATTGATTACTTACATGCGTACGGATTCCGTGAATCTTTCCGCTGTTGCTTTGAAACAGGCGAAAGAGGTGGTCACGAAAGAGTTCGGTAAGGAATACGCGTTGGATAAACCAAGGTATTACAGAGGTAAGAAAGGCGCGCAGGAGGCGCATGAAGCTATTCGTCCGGTTGATCTTTCGATTAAACCCGAAGACGTGAAGGCTCATTTAAGTAAAGATCAGTATAGGTTGTACGAACTTATCTGGAAAAGGACTTTGGCCTGCCAGATGGCTCAGGCAAAATTGAAAGCGGTGGGAGTGGATATTACTCCTTTTAAAAAGAATGAGTCTATGGAATATACTTTTAGGGCGACGGGTCAGACAATTGAATTCCCCGGTTTTATCCGTGTTTATGTTGAAGGGACTGATGATCCGGATGAAAGTTTGAATAATCAGGAAAAAATATTGCCGAAGATGGATGAGGGTGATGGTCTGGATTTGGATTCTTTGAACTCGAGCCAGCATTTTACCAAGCCGCCGGCAAGATATACCGAAGCCAGTCTGGTTAAGAAAATGGAAGCGGAGGGGATAGGGAGGCCGTCCACTTACGCGCCAACTATTCATACGATTCAGGCGCGCGGGTACGTGGAAAAGGACGGTAAACAATTGAAGCCCACGGATTTGGGTGAAATTGTTACCGATATGCTGGTTAAGCATTTTGAAAATATTGTGGATTATCAGTTTACGGCGGAAATGGAGGAATCTTTGGATGAAATTGCAGAGGGAAAGCGCAAATGGGCACCTATTATTAAGGAATTTTACGGACCTTTTCATAAGAAGATTGAGAAAAAAATGAAATCGATCAAAAAAGAGGATTTGGTTAATCTGGGTGACAGTGATGAGGTTTGTGAAAAATGCGGAGCTAAAATGATTTATAAATTGGGTAGATTTGGTAAATTTTTGTCATGTTCCAATTATCCGGAATGTAAAAACGCTAAGCCGGTAGAGGGCGCGGAGGCCAAAGAACCGCAGATTGACGAAGAGTTGAAAAAAAAGCTTGCCGGTAAAAAGTGTGATAAATGCGGAAAGCCGATGGAGATTAAAATGGGTCGGTTCGGTGAGTTTTTGGGATGCAGCGGTTATCCGGATTGTAAGAATATTAAGCCGATTATTAAGCTGATCGGTGTTAAGTGTCCAAAATGTAAAGACGGCCAATTAGTTGAAAGAAGGACCAGAAAGGGAGGGCGCGTGTTTTACGGTTGTAATAAATTCCCAAAATGCAGATACGCCACCTGGACAAAACCGGGTTCGGAAGAGGAAGCCAGGGAAATGGATAAGGAAAAAGAGGCTAAAGTTAAAGGTAAGACGGCCGGCGGGAAAAAGTCCAAGGGAGTAGTGAAGAAGAGGCCTACTGTGAAAAAAAAGCGGAAGGCGGCCGGTAAAACGGTGAAAAAGTCCGCTAAGACCGCCGGGGCCAAAAAAATCACTAGGTCAGCTAAGAAATAAGATGGGTTTTTGGCAAGCGTTTTATTGAGTAAATACTGTTTTTATGCTAAAATAGTATGAATTTTAATAAAACAAAATGTTATCAAACAATAAATCTTTTAATGTGAGTGGGAGCGCGAAGTCTGTAATTGTTTATGGGCTTTTAGCTTTGGCTTTGATTGCCGGGGCTTTTTTTATGAATTCGCAGAAGGCCGAAGCGGCGGATTTTACGTCTTGTTATGATGTTGCTGGTGAGGGAATGGAAGTCCCTTTTGGTGGTGTCCCCAATTCCGGGAAACCGATGTTTGATGATGTTGCTGTAGGTGCGCCGGCGTTTGCGTATCAGGCTTGTTTGGAGGATGAGGGGACTTATTCAAATCATTCTGATGTTGCTTTTGGAGCACCGGGAACGCCTTATTATCAGGTAAAGGGATGGCTTTGGAATGATAACTTGGGTTGGATCAGTATGTATTGTGAAGGTGGATCTAATTTGGGTGAAGCGTGCGGTGCTGAGGATTATGGAGTGACTATTGATGACGCGGGTAATCTGCACGGATATGCCTGGGGTGATAATACCGGGTGGATCAGTTTTGATAACGGTGGTTTCAGTAATGTAAAAATTGATATCAGTCAGCCCGAATGTCAGGGATATGTTTATGGCCTGACCAAGCCTTACGCGGCTTGTCCAAATCATACAAAAATGGACACTATGGCCTGGAGTGATAATGTGGGTTGGATCGATTTTGATGGTGTGATTTTTCCTTGGTATCAGGTGGTGGAAGCTTTAACGGACGCGAATGTGGTTGTTGAGTTATTGCCGGACCCAGATACATTGGATAAATATACAGCCGGTTCTGAGCCTCCTTATGCCGATGGGTCTGACGCTTATAAATTAAAAGTTACGATTCTTGATGATGACGGTGATCCTGTCGAATCGCCAAGGTATAAGACGGAAATTAGTTTTATTTGGACAAAAGATACGGTTAAGTATGATCAGATTGTTACTGGTACTATTTTAGATAATCCAATTGTTTCGACTTGTGAGGATGCACCTCCTAATCCCCTTCGTGCTACCAGCAAACCGTGTGAATTTACTGCTGGAAACTATTCTGGTAGCGGTATTTGGGAGGGGGATATTACTTCATTGGCTCCGACTTCCGATATGAATGCCAATCAGGACGGATTTTCTTATGAAACATTTGTTTTGCCAACGACAAAGCCGGGCGGAAGTCTGGAATCGAATGATTTGATAATTAAAAGTGCACAGATAAGTGTTTATGATAATGATGTCGGTCTTTGTGCATATGGTGATGATATAGCGACATGTAGTAAACGTTCTCGCGGTTTTAATGGTAACCCGGTTCAGGATACTGATCTTCACTTTATGCCCCAGACCGAATTGACCACGTTAACGGATCCGGACGGGAATGATTATATCGACATTTCTGTGGGTAATCCGGAAACTTTTCCGGCGGCAGGACGTATGGCTCTCGGGGCCAGTATTGAGTTACATGCTGGTTTTGAAACTTCAATCGGCGGTTTGGAATTTGTTTTTGATAATGGTGATGGAACGATTGAGTATGATGTTGATATTAGTGATTTAACAATAAACAGTATTGCTGATCTGGTTATGGGAGTGGCCCAGCAAGAGGGGGTTGAAGTAGAACAGATTGTTAGCGGACTTTATCTTTATTCGGTGGTTACAGAAGGTAGTGGTGCGAATGAGGTTAAGTATTATTCTAATAAATTGCCAAGGGTTACAGGATCAACAGCTATTCAACCGGTAGCAATTTTAAGAGGTTCGGTTTATTCAACGGGTGCGACTACTACAACCAAAACAAGCGGAACGATTCGTTCACTTGGTGAAATCAGTACAAATTTGGTACGGGATCAGGTGTTTAGGAATGTATCCAGTTTGATTGCCGGGGCGGATACGCCGAATGGTGAGGTGACTTTGAATATGGATGGCAGTAAAGAAGGGTTTGTAGCATCTGCCCCGGGGAATATGGTATCTTTATTAAATGATAGTGGTGATGTACCGCAGGTATATTACGCGCGCGGCGATGTGCATGTAGTAGGAAGTGGTAGTACAGTTAATTGGACAGGTGAAAGAACAATTGTGACTATCGGAGGGAACATATATGTTGACGCCAATTTGTATAATTCCGGTGTTAATCCCAAACCTAAATTGGGCTTGATAGCTTTAAGGGATTATTCAGAGAACAATCAGGGGGGTAAAGGGCATATTTACATAAAAAATGATGTTAATGCTATTCAGGCAAATATGTTTGCCGATGGTAGTGTGTTCAGGTATAAGAGCGGGGATTCTATGCGTTCTGATGGTCGCCCTGAATATACCAATGAAGGTGATTATGAAGCTATGGCTAAGACGCATCAGTTGTATATAGAGGGCAGTGTTGCATCGCAAAATACTGTTGGTGGGACAAATCAAAAGCCCTGGATTGACGGTCTTGGTAAGGAAACTGATGATTTGGTTAAGGCTCAACAGTATGATTTGAACTATTTGAGTGAGTATGTGGGGATGATTAAGAGAGATTCGGCAACAAATCAACCTTTAGATGCTAATGGTTATCCTATTGTTTCTGATGCTGCTTTGGATGCCTGTATTATTCATCCTTCAACAGAAGTACCCTGGTCGGTGCATGAAGAAATTGGCGGTGCTAAAGGGTGTGTTTGGCCGCCTGATGAGGCTGATGGTACAGGCGAATATGTTTCAGCGGGAACGGTTGTAGGTTCTAGTGTGATTGATGAAGAAGTAGACCTTGGCTCGACTTATATCTTCTTTGATCCGCCGTCGGCAAGTTTGCCCGGATTTACGGCAGGAAGTCAGTTTGATATTACGGTGCGTCCGCAATAGCCAACCTTCCCGGTTGGCTAACGGGGAAGGTTGGGGAACCCTGGGGTGTGCCGCTTAAGTAAGGCCATTTGTTGGGGTCGTCAACAAGCCCTGCTCTCACGGGATTATTTAGTACATATTCGATTATTTGTTCGTAGTAGCTTTCGGTGGTGATTGTTTTGCATTTGAATTTGCCCTGCATGACATTGCCGGAATGTTTGTATTTTAATGCGAAATGTTTGGCGTAAGAGGTTGAAAGCAGCATCATGAAGTAGGAGATGTTTGACATGTTTTTTTTGATTTGTTCGTTCGTTTCGCGCATAATTAAGTGAAAATGGTTGGGCATCAAACAAAAAGCGATTGTATCGATTTTGCATTTTAAGTTTAATTCATAGATTTTGGTCATGAATTTATGGTAGTCGGACGGATCGCGAAAGAGATCCATGGCCAATGTGCCGCGGTTGTAGACGTGGTAGACTCCGTCGTTCTCTATTTGGCGAATATTTGTCATGTGCTGATTATATCCGCATGACATTAAAATTTTCTAAACTGGAAGTAAAATCCCCACCGTTGGTCGACGGGGAAGGTCGGCTAACCTTCCCGGTTGGCTGACGGGGAAGGTTGGTTAACCTTCCCGGTTGGTCGACAGGGAAGGTCGGGTTTTTTCTGTGACTTTGTATTCAAGGTAGCGGCCGAACATCAGTCTGGTTTGTGCATCCAGTGCGGGGATCGCGCTTAAAAAGATGCTTACAACCGGGATTAGAATCCATTGGCCGATTAGACTTAATTGTCCCAAAATCCCTTTTTGCGGATTTTTTGGTACCATGGAAATGCTTATTACGGCGCACATGATGATACCGGCGGCAGCCAGAGTCAGCATGTCGCTCATTACGCGTGGTACGTTGTATGCCAGTACCGTGTCGCGGAAGCCGGGGTTTATGACCCCGGGTATGAATCCCATAAAAGTTATTAGAATCGGGCCGGTTGCCCAGAAAAAGCTGTTTTTTAGGAATTCGTATATTTTGTAGATTTTTTCACTTAATTTGATGCGCGGGTGGTACCATAAATTAAGCGCTACAAACGGAAAATCGCAGACGCCATAAGCCCAACGCCTTAGCTGGCTGTATTGGCTTTTGAAGGTTTTAACGTAAGTTTCGGAAAGTACCGCGTCCATATAGACGGGCGTATAAATTGGTACAAGCGTGTGTCGGCCGTCGTAAACGGCGTAGGCCGTCCAGTATTGTCTTGAATCTTCCGGTATTACAGCCGGGTCCCAATAGTTTACGTCGATAACGGTTTTCATGCTTAAGGAGCGGCTGGAAAAACTTTTATATTTTGATGTTTGCACGCTTTCCGCCATCCTCCAGAATGAACATGATTGGGCAACGATTCTGATTACGGCCGGCACATCCCAAATGTTGTTGTGGAAAAGATGAGTGGGCTGGTATGCTTTTTCGGTACGGTTTTCTTCTGTGAGGTATTTGTAGGTGAGTTCGGAAAAGTATTGAGGATGGGCAACTGTGTCGGCATCGAAATTGGAAATGATTACGTTTTCGTATTTTATTTTTTTGGAATCGATATATTTTTTAAATTGTTTGGCGGCCCAGGTGGCGTTGGCTGATTTGCCTTTGATTTCGCCGGGCAGTCCTTTGGGATGAACGGTGGTCATGAAATGGGCGAATTTTTTGCCGAATTCCTTTTCGATTTTTTTTGCTATTTTTAGGAAATTTTCTTTGTCGGATTCTTCGCCGGCCAGTACTACCATGATTTTTGATGACGGGTAAGCGCTGTTGGCGTAAGATTTAATGGATTCTCGGATGAGTTGGTATGATTCTTTATATGTAACGTAAATGACAGCGTGAAGGATGTTTTTGGAGCGTTTTTGTTGTTTTAGAGATTTTAATTTGGCGATCTGTTTTTTTAGATGAAAAAGCTGGAAGTATTTTTTGGGTTTTTCCTCTTTCTTTATTTTTTTTAGTTCGTAGTTGATTTTTTCGGGATGATCGGTCAGGTTGATCAGTTTTTGCCAGTCGGTCTGTAGTGCTTCTTTGGCCAGTTTGTAGGATTTGTAGAGGTAGTAGGAAAGTTTTAGTGATCGAAAAAGCCAGACGATTGTGTAGACAATTATAAAGCTGGCCACGAATTGGGGCGCGAATATGGACAGAATGAGAGGCATGATGATTGCCAGCCAGGCGATGGATCCGGGTATGAATTCAAGGGTTCTCCAAAGTTTGTGTTTGCGGATTAAATTGTCTGTGCGGTCGCGACATAACCTTCCCTGTTGGTTAACCGGGAAGGTTGGGGAACGGTGGGGGTGTAGTCCGGGTTTTAGTGTTGTTGCCGCGAATTTTGTTTCTGTTTGCATGTTTTATTCTTGATACCAGGCCAGGCTGACTTGCGGGTACTTTTGGAGTTCGTTAACCATTTGGCGTTTGATGTCTTTTAATTTTTGTTGGTTTTCGGCTTCAAATCTTAGTGTGAGGTTGGGGCTGGTGTTGGAGCATCTTACGGCTCCCCATGAAGAATCGTCGAAATTTATTCTGACACCGTCTATGGTGATGCATTTGTGCGTTCGCGAGAAGTTTTCCTGCAGTTTTTTTACAATTTCGAATTTGTTTTTATCCGGGCAGTGGGCTTTGTATTCGGGGGTCGTGGACATTTGGGGCAGATTAGTGAAATGCTCGGAGAATTTTTTGTCCGATTTTGAAAGAATTTCAACGATTTTGCATGCTCCCAGCATGGCGTCGTCAAAACCGTAATAGTTATAGTGGTCTTTGCCAAAAAAAAGGTGTCCGCTGATTTCACCGGCCAGTGGAGCGTTAAGTTCATGCATTCTTGATTCGATGAATGAATGGCCGGTTTTGCTCATTACGGGGATGCCGCCGTTTTTTTTGATTTCATCGATTAAGATTTGAGATACTTTTACGTCGAACACAATTTGGCTGCCGGGTTTGTTTTCTAATAATTCTCTGGCTAAAAGTATAATCAGATAGTCGGCGGAATAGTGTTTACCGTTTTCGTCCACAACGCCTATCCTGTCGCCGTCGCCGTCGAATCCGATACCGATGTCCGCACCGGTCTTTATAACTGTTTCGGCAAGGTCGCGGGTGTTTTTTTCGTCTTCGGGGTTGGCTTCGTGGTTGGGATAATTGCCGTCGGGTTCGCAGAAAAGTTCGGTAACTTCGCAGCCGATGGCGCGCAATAATTTTGGCGCGAAAACGCCGGCGGTTCCGTTGCCCGCGTCTACTATCACTTTAAGAGGGCGCGCCGGTTCGATTCTTGATGAGATATCTTGAAGGTATGTTTCAAAGCAGTCCGTTATCTGAACGACCGGTTTTTGATCGGCAACTTCGAAATCTTCATTTTGGATCAGTTTAAGTATTTCATAAAGTTCTTCTCCGCAAACGGAATGGGCGTTTTTACCGACTATTTTGACTCCGTTGTACTCTTTTGGGTTATGGCTGGCGGTAATGTTTACCCCTGAATCCATGTTTCGTTTGCAGACTCCGTAATAAATAAGTGGAGAAGTTGATAATCCAACATCATGAACTTGGATTCCGGTTGAAGTTACACCTTTTATAAAAGCTTGCTCAAGTTTTTCACTGTGCAGGCGGTTATCGCGGCCTACCAGCATGTTTTTGGTGCCGTAACTGCGTATCATGTATGTGCCGGTGGCTTTACCAATAAGCTCAATTGTGTTTTCGGTAAGGTCGGCTTTTTTGTCGGTTTCCGGCATCGCTATACCGCGGATATCATAAGCTCTAAAAATGTGCGGATTTATTTTTTGATTCATAGTAAAATTTTAAGGCCGGCTTATAATATCAGAAAAAGGGTTTTAATCAAATTGGCAGATATTATAGTGAAATATTGAACTAATGTCAATTTATGGTTTTTATTAAAATGTATTAGAAGATATATAAGATACGGTTTAATTTTTTTATCAACCGAAAAGATGTTTGGAGTTATTAGTGCGGAGTCTGTACGTCTTATCCGATGGATCCTTCAACTTTGTCGGCGTCGAAAGTGGAAGTGGTTGATCCCGTAACTTATAGTGATAAAATTTACGATGCTGTGAGGAATTTGATGATGAAAGGACGGGAATAGGAGTAACCTTTTTGCTTTGAGTTGAGATAACTTGGCCGTGGTGAGCGGTGTGAGTTATGATCGCGCTTATTTTTGTTCTTCCTGAACGGCTTGCAACCTTTCGACTCCCTGCCACGTGGTTATAAGTTCGGCGACAGCGGGCGGGACAAAATTTTCCCATTTGCGGTTTTTGACCATGCGTTCGCGGACTTCTGTGGAGGAAACTCTGATTTCTTTATGTAAAGGTATAATTTGATAGGGTGTGGCCAGTTTTTTATTGTATTCGTCAAAAAGTTTCATGACTACAGGTGAGCCGGTGTAAAGTTTTTCAAAAGGGGGGATGTAGAGTTCAACATGTTGAGCCCATAGGCCAAAATTATTGATGTTGGGCACGGGGATTAGTGTATAGGATTCTCTTGGTATGTTGGCTTCATCGAGTCCTGCTTGGAGCATCTGGATTCTTTCGGCGCAGGTAAAAGGGTTTGCCTGGCGGTAGTTTTCATTCGAACTGCCTATTCCTATTATTAAATGGTCGTTTTCATGAATCGCTTTAACGATTACGGATAAATGGCCCAGATGAAGTGGTTGGAATCTGCCAATGAATAGTGCCGTCATGTTGATGAGGTTATTTGGTGGAAGTTTTTACTTTGATGATGGGGGGCATGTGACCTTTATGTTTGTTTTTTTCGATTCGATTCATGATGTTGTGGACGAGCGTTGGTTTCATACCTTTGTTAATAAGATTGTCTGATCCCTGTTTGGCGCGTTTTAATATCGGGTCTATTTCACCGTAGGTGGCGCCCAGTTCTTCGGCGTCGGTTTGGCCTTCGTATAGTTCCGCTGTTGGTGTTTTTTGGGTTATTTCGGGCGGTAAGCCAACATGATTGGCAAGTTCTATTACCTGGTGTTTGTATAGGTCGCCAAGGGGCATTATATCACAGGCAAGGTCGCCGTATTTGGTGCCGTAACCCAGCATCAGTTCGCTTTTGTTGGATGTTCCCATTACCATTCCGTCCATGCTGTTAGCGCAATTATATAAAATTATCGCTCTGATTCTGGCTTTGTTGTTGGCGGCGGCAATCGTGTTTTGTTTCCAGGGCAGTTGCGCGAATCCGACTAAAAATGAGTTGATGGCGATTTGATGATATGTGACATTAAGGGCATCGCACAGTACTTTTGCGTGGTTGGTGTTTTCGGGATTGCTAACCGTAAGTTCGGGCATGGAGACGGCAATTACTTTTTGTGCTCCCAGCGCGTCCACGGTAAGTTTTAGAGTGACTGAAGAATCGACGCCACCGCTAACGCCGATCACAGCTTTATTAAGCTTGCTGTCTTTAAAGTGTTTTACAATACCTTTTATTATTTGTTCGTAAATTTGTTCCATTATTTTGATCTTAAGGTTCTTCTGATTTCCAAATTTTGAGATTTCTTTTTGAGTTCGTTTCTGCGGTCGTGTTTCTTTTTTCCACGGCAGATACCGATTGTCAGTTTAATACGATTATGGTTGAGGTGAAAGTCCAAAGGGATTATGGTTATACCTTTGTCGTTCAAAGCGGATTCCAGTTTATGGATTTCTTGCTTGTGTAAAAGCAGGCGGCGTTTTCTTACCGGGTCGTATTCTTTTTGTTGATTGGAGGCGTGTTTGTATGGCGAAATATGAATGTTTTTGGTGAAAGCCTGCTGGTTTTTTATATCGACATAACTACCTTTAAGGTTGGTCTGACCGGCGCGTACGGATTTAACTTCGGGGCCGGAAAGCTTAATTCCGGCTTCCAGTTTTTCCATGACTTCGTAATCGGCATAGGCCTTTTTGTTTTGGGAGAGGATCATAAAGTTGTTTTGTCGATTTTATACGCGCCCATTGTATATTTATTACAGCATAAATCAAAAGACTGTTTACTGTTGACATTTAAGTAAAAATCTGTTTGAGTATCATTCTTGCTATGTATAATTATGTATAAATATCTATATCTATGCAAAATGTTTTAGAAAGGTCGGAAGATCTTCAGTCGGTGATCGGGGCGGCACACGAACATGTGATATTCAGGCCAAACAAGAATCATAATTTGTATATTCGTGCCGAGCAGGATCCGTCTTTAAAAGTATATTGCGCTTTAGAAGAAGCGGAGGCTGAAGTGGCTTTTTTTAGCGAATATTATGGGGTTTCGGGGTATGCTGTGGATTCCGATTTTATGCAAAGCGAAAATGTACCGGTAGCTATTAAAGATTATTGCCGAGATAAGTTTAGCCGTTTACTTGATGAGCTCGCGTCTAAGCAGGATTGGTATACAGTGAAGCAAATTTCAGGATTTTTGGGCGACTATACTGTAATAATGGATCATATAGATGAGCACGGGGTTTATGTGCGGAGTGAAAAATCTGAGAGTTTAAATCGCGATTATGATCTTCTTGAAACGGCAATTAGGCGTGGAACCGGGCGTATGATAAATCGTGTTTTGAATCAGTATTTATGTAATGTGGATGAAAATATTGTTCTGCTTGATATTGTTGATTATGTTGTTCGTGAAAACGGTGAGTTGGGTGAAATTAATAATAGGACTGCGGATAACCTTGGAGTGTATGCGGCGGCAAATGGTATTGAGGTTAAAAACGGTTTTAATTCGTTGCATGTTAATGCGGCGGTGGAAGTATCGCGGTTGGATTATGATTTAATTGTTGGGATTTACAGGGGATGTACATCTTTAACCACGCCGCTTGAAGTGATCGGGGATAATGTGCGGTATATCAATTATTCAAGATTAAGGAATCCAAATAAGGATGGGGAATGGTTATCCGTTGGGAGAGTTAGAGAATTGCCGGAGAAAGCTGAAAAAATCCTTGTTTGTGAGGATGATGCTGTGACAGGTGGTAGTTTAAGGAAGGCTATACCTTTGCTTGAAAAACTGGATCCGAAACAGGTGGATGTGTGTTTTAGTGGGTTTTTCTCAGTCCGTAGCGTTGGAGAAGTCAAAAAGATTCCTTTTTATAATCAGGCATTTGGATTATGGAACCATTTTGATCGATATGTGGGAAATATTCGAAAGTTTGATGCTCGATTGAAGAGATTGTTGCGAAAAGGGAAAAGTTGATATGGTGGAATGGCGGTGCCAACAAGTTTTGTTGGCAAAGGATTTTATTGTTTTTTAACTTATTATGGACTTAACCTGTAGATCATTCTGGGGAAGGGGATGGATTCGCGCACGTGGTCCAGGCCGCAAATCCAGGTGACCAGACGTTCCAAGCCAAAGCCAAAGCCCGAGTGTGGGACGGAGCCGTATTTGCGCAGGTCCAGATACCAGCTAAAGGCTTCCATGGGCAAGTTGTGTTCTTTGATGCGCTCTACCAGCGTGTTGTAGTCGTCTTCGCGTTGGCTGCTTCCGATGATTTCTCCGTAGCCTTCGGGGGCTAGCAGGTCGGCGCAGAGTGCGCGCGTTGGGTCCGACGGGTCGCGTTTCATGTAGAATGCTTTTACAAGTGCCGGATATTTTTCCACAAAAATAGGTTTGTCATATTTTTTGGTGAGGATTGTTTCGTCGTCGCCGCCAAGATCGTCCATTTCACTTATGTCAGATCCCATTTCGCGCAGTTCTTTAACTACTTCGGCGTGTGTTTTTTTGATGAAAGGCGCTTCAACTTTTTGTAACGGCTCAATGTCTCTTTCCAGAGTTTCCAGATCTTTTTTGTTTTTTTCAAGTACTGTTTTTACAATGTAAGTAATCAGTTCTTCCTGTATTTTCAGATTTTTGTCGTGCTCAACGTAGGCGGCTTCGGCGTCCATCATCCAGAATTCCGTTAAATGGCGGCGTGTTTTTGATTTTTCGGCGCGGAATACGGGTCCAAAGTCAAAGCATCGTCCCATTCCAAAAATTGCCGCTTCCAGATAAAGCTGTCCGGATTGGCTTAAATATGCTTTGCCCTCTTCAAAATAGTCCACTTCAAAAAGTTCTGTTGTTCCTTCACAGGCGTTTGGCGTGAAAATGGGTGAATCTATTTTTATGAATCCTTCTTTGTTTAGGTATTCGTATGTGGCGTTAATGATTGTGTTTCTGATTCTTTGAATGGCGACCTGTTTGTTTGATCTGAGCCATAAATGTCTGTGATCCAATAAAAAGTCCACTCCGTGTTCTTTTTTGCCGATTGGGTAATCATCATTACATAAAGATACGATTTCAATGTTGCTTACTTGCAGTTCATATACATCTTCTTTTTTGGGATGTTTTGATACGTTGCCGGTTACTTTTACGGAAGATTCCAGAGTTAATTGGTCCGCTTTTTGCATGATTTCTTTACTTACGGATGATTCTTCCACAACGCCCTGGGTTTCTCCGCTACCGTCTCTTAATTGTAGAAAATAGATTTTTCCACTGCCGCGCTTGTTGAACATCCAGCCTTGAATGGTGACTTCTTTGTCTACGTGGTCTTTGAATTTGGAAATCTGGGTAATCATGATGGTTTCAAAAAATACTGTGTATAAGATAAAGAAATATGGCTGTTTATACAAGAGATATGCTATTATTACTGATTATTTTTGTAACAAAACGTATTTGACATACGTTCTTTTTCACAGTATAGATTTATAGCTATATTTTACTAAGGATGAAGCGCTATTTTCGCTACATTTTGGGGTTGGCTTTGCGTCAAAAAAAGAAGCTCGGTTTTTTGGCGGGGTTGATTGTGCTTGATGCGATTTCGCGTTTGGTTCAGCCTTATTTGTATAAGGTGGTGGTTGATACTTTGACCGATGGATTGGTAGCTTCAAATTTTACGGAAGCGGCGATGCAGGTTTTGATCTGGACCATTGTCATTTGGTTTTTACTTGCCGTTTCAGGGAATTTTTTCCACGCTTTCGGACATTACCTGGGTTGGGATATTTCCAATCAGTCGGCGCAGGACGCGCATATGCAGGGGTATCAGAAACTTCTGAGGATGGATTATCACAAGCATACGCAGAAGCATTCCAGTCAGTACGCTAAAATTGTTGATGACGCGGATGTGGCCACCTGGGAGCTTTCCAATTGGTGGTTGAATCGGATTTTTCCTTCAATGCTGGGGTTTGTGGGGATGCTTGTTATCGCGTTTTCGGTTAGCTGGCAGATGACTTTGATTTCGCTTTCTGTGATTCCGCCGGGGTTGTTAGTGATTATTTTTATGATGTCGAAGTACCGGGCAGAACAGCACAGGGTAAATAAACTTTGGACAAGAAAATACGAACATATGAGCGATCAGGTGGCGAATATAGTCACTTATAAGTTGAATCCGGATGAAAAGTTGTTTATGGATATTCAAAAAGGATATAGCGACAGGGCCTCGACCGCTCAGTTGAATATCAGTAAGAAATGGAGAAAAACTATAGTTCTTAATCCTGATGTTATTGCCAGGTTTTTGGTGATGGGATGCGGCGTTTTTATGGTGAAAGACGGTTTGATTACATTGGGAACGCTTTTTATGTTTATGGGACTTATGAATGAAATTTTAACGCCCTTGCATTTGTTGGGTGATATTTTGCCTCAATATAACAGGAGGGCCCGTCATGTTGAGAAAATGCTGGATCTTTGTGCCGAAGAGGATTTGGTAAAGGATCCAAAGAGATCTAAAAAAATAAAGGATCTTCAGGGTGAAGTTGAATTTAAAAACGTTTCTTTTATGTATCCGGGTAGTGGGAAAAGAGAAGAGACGATTAAGAATATCAGTTTTAAGATTGAGCCAGGTGAGCAGGTGGCGCTTGTTGGACATTCGGGGTCGGGGAAAACTACGTTAATGACTTTATTAACAAGATTAATTGATCCCACTTCGGGTTCTATTTTGGTTGATGGTGTGGATATAAAAAAGTTTAGACAGGCGGAATATAGAAAATTTATAGGGACGGTTTTGCAGGAAAATTCTTTGTATAATGAAACTGCGGCGGATAACATCGCTTACGGTAAACCGAAAGCAACAAGAAAAGAGATTATGGAAGCGGCGAAGTTGTCTCAGGCTGATGAGTTTATTATGAAATTGCCGGACGGTTATGACACGATGATAGGTGAGAGGGGAGTTCGGCTTTCCGGTGGTGAAAAGCAGAGGTTGGCGATTGCCCGCGCGATTCTAAAGAATCCGAAGATTGTTGTTTTGGATGAGCCGACAAGCGCGCTTGACAGTATTACTGAAGCTAAAGTACAAAAAGGTTTGATGAGACTGATCGAGGGTCGAACTTCCATTACAGTGGCGCACAGGTTGTCTACAGTCAGAAATTCAGATAAGATCCTGGTGCTTGAAGATGGTAAATTGATGGTAATGGGTACTCACAAGGAATTACTTAAGGAATGTGATGCCTACAGGGAAATGGTGGATTTGCAGACGGGCGGTTTTTTGGCGGAATAGATGTTTTGTTTGTAGACTGTAATGAGTTGAGCTTTACGGCGTTTAATAATAAGTATGTATCAAACAATCAAATATATATTTTTATTTCTTAAAAATTTTTCAAATGAGAAGATTTCTTTCAATGCTGGCGATGCTGGCAATTTTTATTCCTTTGCTTCAGGCACCTGCGGCCCAGGCATGGGATATTATCATTATTAACGATATTATTAAGGTGGTTACTCCGGTTTCTACTCCTACAATCGATACGACTCCCAGTATGGTGATCAGCTCTACAAAGGGGGGCACTTTAGAGTATCCGGATGAGTGTGTAAGTGATACGGTAAATATTAGCGCGAATCAGGATACTACAATTATTTTTAATCAATTGGACGTAGGTGTTTATGACAGTTGTAGAATTATTCTTAATTATATTGAATGGCAAGGAGGATATCCAGCGATTCCGATAGTCAAGGAAGCAACACTTTACGTACCGGATTTTGAAGTTGAAACCGGTCAAATTGGTCCTTTGTCGGATATCACATCTCCGACTTTAAGCGAGGTTAGCGAAATCGGTTCGACCACCGATACGACTCCAAACTATACTTTCTCTTCTTCTGAGGCGGGTACTATTGATTACTCGGGGTCATGCGATAGTTCGGAAACTGCCGCTGTTTCGGGGAATAATACGGTTACTTTTAAGGCGTTAACTCCGGGGACTTATTCTAACTGCGAAATTACCGTTACCGATGCTTCGGGAAATGAAAGTGATTCCCTGGAAGTTTCGACTTTTACTATTTTAAGCGATACAACCGCACCTACTCTTGATATGGTTTCACCTGTTTCCACTCCGACTACCGATAATACTCCGAATTTGACTTTTTCTTCCGATGAGGCGGGTACTATCACTTATTCGGGAAGTTGTTCCAGCGATGAAGTGGACGCGGTTGACGGCAATAATACAATTACACTGAAAAATTTGGCCAACGGTACTTATTCCAATTGTGAACTTAGAGTAACGGATGCTTCGGACAATGAAAGTGACTGGTTGGAAATTCCGACTTTTATGATAACAGATAATTCTCAAACTACTTCTCCTGCCACAACTCCATCTTCCGATCCTGATGATTATTGCGCCGGTTATACTGACGTCAGCAAAACGGATTCAGATTGTGACGCGATCGAATATGTTCAAGACATAGGCGCGATGACGGGTAATCCGAACGGTACTTTTGAACCTAATGAATATTTGCAGAGGGATCAAATAGCCAAGATTTCTTTGGAGACATTTGATCTTTTCAGCGGTTCGAAAGATTATTGTGACGGTAAGAGACCTTTTCCGGATGTAAGATCCAGCGACTGGTCTTTTCAGTATATTTGCAGAGGTGTTGAACTTGCGATGATTACGGGTTATGAAGCCGGTGCGGACGCGGGTTATTACAGACCTGCGCGTTCCGTGAACAGAGTTGAATTTTTGGCTTTGATTTTAAGAAATCTTGATGATTCAATGCCAAGCATAAGCAGTTCTTCTTATTCCGATGTTTTGCGTGGCCAGTGGTATAGCGGATACGCAAAGTATTCTTACGATAACAGTCTGTTCGTGGGAACTTATTTGCATCCGGATAGATTTGTGCAGAGAGTTGAAGTGGCCAGAGTGCTATATCAATTGCATGAGCTGGATAAGATTTAGTTTGTGTTGAATATAGAAAAGGGGGAGGCTTAACGGTCTTCCTCTTTTTTTGTGCAGTTTAGTGTGAGCGGTTTATTTTTGAATTTCTTCCAGCATCTGTTTTAATTGGAATAACGGCATGCCCATAACGTTATGGAAGTCGCCTTCTATTGTGTCTACGTATTTGCCGCTTTCTCCTTCTATGGTCAGGGCGCCGGCGACGTTTAGTACATCGTCGTTTTGGATGATATCTTCAATGTTTTTGGGAGTTAGCTTAATGAAAGTGAGTTTGGTGGCGGTGTGTGTAATCAATTCTCTTTCGGTCTTTCCATTTTTGTTGGTTTTGATTACAGCAAGGCCGGTATGTACAAAGACTTCGTTTTCACTCATCTGTTTGATCATCTTTTCTGCTTCGTCGTGTGTTTTGGGTTTGCCCATTAATTGGTCGTCTATTACTCCGAATGTATCGGCGCTGATGATGATACTGAACGGAAATTTGTAAGCTATGTGTTTGCCTTTTTGATGAGCTAGAAAAGTGGCAAGTTTTTTGGGATCTTTGTATTTGTCCATGTCTTCTTTGTAGTCACTGGCATGACATTCAAAGGGGATGTTCAGTTCTTTCATCAGTTTTTTTCTGGCGGGGGAACGGGAAGCCAGAATGATTCGTTGTTGTTTCATTAATTGAGAAAAAGTATGCTTACGGCCATTACGGCCATACCAACAAGCAGTCCGTAAATTGAAAGATGATGTTCGCCGTATTCACGGGCGGCGGGGAGTAATTGATCCAGGGAGATAAAGACCATAATTCCGGCTACGGCGCCGAGCAAAATGCCCATTGTTATGCCGTTTAATATGTAAACGAAAAGTAACAGTCCTACTATTGCACCTAGCACTTCCACAAGACCTGATAAAAATGAGTATAGAAATGCTTTTTTTCTGCTTTTGGTCGCGTAGAAAATGGGGATTGAAACTGCAATGCCTTCTGGAATGTTGTGGATTGCGACGGCCACCGCTATCGCGAAACCAAGGTGTGCGTCCGTGATGGCGGCGGCGAAAGTGGATAGTCCTTCTGGGAAGTTGTGTATCGCGATAGCGGTGGCCGTAAATACTCCAACGCGCAGTAATTTCTTTTTCTTTTTTATTTCTTCTTTGTCGTACAGTTCTTCCACTTTATGGATTTCATGTGGATTTTCGAAGGAAGGTATAAGTCTATCTATGATTGCGATAAATAGAATTCCTCCAAAAAAGGATGCCGTGGCTATCCACATACCGTCGTTTTTCCCAAGAAACTCTATAAGATGATTTTGTGCTTCGTGTAGAATTTCCATAAACGAAACATAAATCATCACGCCCGCTGAAAAGCCCAGTGCAACGGAAAGAAATTTGGTGTTGGTCTCTTTGGTAAAAAAAGCCAAAGCGCTACCTATTCCGGTTGAAAGTCCGGCAAGCAGAGTAAGGCTGAAAGCATAGATAATCGTATTGGTGTCGGGCACTTTATAGTTTGTTTATTACTTTTTTGGCGAGTGTTTTTTCTATTTTCAGATGGGCGTTTTTGTCGTCATTGCCGAATCCGAGTTTGACCGTTAAATCAAAAAACACATTGGATTTATGGCTATTATTGAATTATATTGGATTATATCACTAAAATAATTTTTTTATAGTGATATTTTTTTGTTCAGCTATTTTTGTATGTAGTATTTTTCAGATAATATTCTCCAATGTATTGAAGTGGACAATATTATGGCGGAGAGAGAGGGATTCGAACCCTCGAAGGAGTTGCCTCCTTACCGCTTTTCGAGAGCGGCGCCTTCGACCACTCGGCCATCTCTCCGGATTATTGAATTTTTGAAAGTATATTCATGTACGCTGAATATTCGTCGGTATTATATAGAAATCCGTTATGTGTAAAAGTGAAAAGTCTGTTTTCATTTTTATTTGGTTAATTGTTTGATCTCTTCCGGTTTAAGATGGCGCCATTTGCCGCGCGGCAGATCGTTTAATTCTATACCGGCGAATTTGACGCGTTTCAGGATTTTAACTTTGTAGCCCAAAGCTTCGCACATGCGGCGGATTTGGCGGTTTAAGCCTTGAACGATAATGATTTTGAATTGATTGGGTGACAGTTTGATTACCCGGGCTGGAAGTGTTTTTTGATTGTCGATTTTAAGGCCGCCGGCCAGGCGTTTTAGTGATTCGTCAGTTAGTTGCTTGTTTACGGTTACAAGATATTCTTTTTCTGTTTTGTGTTTGGATTTGAGGAGTTTGTTGACGATGGAGCCGTCGTTGGTTAGTAAAAGCAGTCCGGATGATTCGACGTCGAGGCGGCCGACGGGGTAGATTCTTTCTTTGATGTCGATGTAGTCCAAAATCCTATTGTCGGCTTTTTTGTCTGTTGTGGTGATAGTTCCGAACGGTTTATGGAAGGCAATGTAGATATTGGTTTTTCGATGTTTAATTGTTTTTCCGTCAATGCTTATTGTGTTTTTTTCACTTACTTTGTCTCCGTGTATGGCTGTTTGACCGTTAATTTTTACTTTTTTTTGGTCGATCAGTTTGTCGGCTTCTCTTCTGGAACAATAGCCCGAGTCGGCAATGAATTTGTTAATGCGGATTATTTCCGTATGATTTTGTTTAGTCATTTAGCCAGGTCTGAATATATTTTTTAACGTCGAATTTTGATTTGGCCCCATTATAGCTCATAAAGCGGATTTTTCCGAAGATGTCTCTTTCTCCCCATGCTCTATCGTGTACTCCGCCGATCGACCAGGCTATACCTGTGTATCCGTTAGGGTCGCGGCCGTCCAGTTCGTACTGGTCGTTTAGGTAGATGGCGATTTTTTGGGCCTGAGCCGGAGAACGAGTCCATTCCAATATTTTTTTAGCCCAGTACATGCGCATGTATCCGTGCATTTTGCCTGTTTTTACCATTTGCAATTGGGCGGCGTTCCAAAGGTCGTCATGTGTTTCCGCGTTTTTGAACTGTTTTTTTGTGTAGATATATTCCCGCGGGTCATCGGCATGTTCGTGAAGTGTTTTTTTTGCCCAATTAGGGAAACCTTTGGGGTTGTCATAGTTTTTGTTGTAGTGGCAATAGTTGTCTGAAAGTTCGCGGCGTACAATTAGTTCTTCTAAAAATGATTCCTGAGCCGAGATGTTTTTGTCGTATTTTTGTGCTTCAAGTGCTACTCTTTGCGCGGAAATCATTCCATAATGCAGATAGGGTGAAAGATTTGATAGGGCGTCATGGTTGGGGTCGTTTCTTTCGTCATCGTATTTGTTCAATTTATTTTCAAAGAAATACGAAAGGGTTTTTGCGGCGGCTTTTTCTCCAGGTTTAAATTGATTTGTCGTGGGGATTTTTTTAGTTGTTTTATTGTTTAAACGGTTTAATGTTTTGTCAATTGTTTTCCAGTCGTTTTTATGGTTTTTGATTTTGGCCGGCAGTTTGTCTACCAGTGATTCAGCTTGTTTTTTTAATCGGGGAAATTCTTCCAGAAATTCGGGTAGTTGTTTATGTATTTTGGGGCGAAAGGTGTAGGCGGCGAATTCTTGTTTTGGCGAAGCGTGAAAGCAGGGGACTATATTGTGGGCGTCGACTTGGATGAATTTTACGGGAAGGTCTTTTTTGATGTATTTAATCCATTTGTCGCAAATTTTAAGCGGAGAAAAGTCTGTGATCAAGGTTCCGGGTTTATATTTTTGAAAAAATTTTTGAAGTGTTGATGATGATTCGGATTGGTCCGAGATCAGGATAATAAAGGGAATATTTTTTTTGATCAGAGATTTTTCAAGTTCTTTGAGGGCATTGATTTTGAAGTTAATTTGTCTTGATCCCCCTCCAAGGAAGTCGGTTACAAGATTGTAAATTATGATTGAGGGTCGGTTTTGTTTGGTGCTTAAATTTTGGGCATGCAGAAGGGCCCAGTTATCATTCATGCGCATGTCGCGGTTCATCCAGTAAATAATTGGTCCTTTTGAGGCTTTTAAATTATTGAGCGAACGGATTCTTTTTGGTTTGATATCCATTTGGGACGGGTTTAGTAGTTCTTTGCTTTTTTAATGGCCTGAGTTTCTTTGATGATGTTTTTCAGTTTAACCGTGATGTTTTTCATTTCAAGGTTTGTGAGTGCCTTTAAACCTTTTCTGCGCGCTTTTTCCAAAAAGAGGGCGCTGTTGATCAGTCCGATGTGACTGTATGCTTGTGGATAGTTGCCTAAAGCTTCACCGGTTTTTGGGTCCACTTCTTCGGCCAGAAGTCCGGTTGGGGAGGCAAAGTCCAACATTTTTAATAGCAGGCCACGAGCTTCGTCGATTCTTCCGCTGTAGGCAAGCACGTCGATAAGCCAGAAGGAGCATAATAGAAATCCGCCTTCGGTGCCCGGTATTCCTGCGATTGTGTTGTCCGGAGTCTTGTATCTGTAAACCAGACCGTTTTTGGTTGTGAGGTTTTTGATGATAGCGTCGATTGTTCCTTGGACCCGGATGTCGTTGAAGGGAAGAAGCTTCATGATGGGAATTAACAGACTTGTAGCGTCCAATGTTTCTGAATCGTATGCCTGGACAAAACTGTTCAGTTTGGAATTGAAACCTTTGTAAAGAATTGAAGCTTTGATTTCTTCACCGACTTTTTTCCACTTTTCGCGCGGGCATTTTTTGTCTTGTTTCTTTGCGATTTTCAAACCGCGATCAATAGCCACCCAGCACATCAATTTTGAGTGTACAAAGTGTTGATAGCCGCCGCGAACTTCCCAGATGCCGGCGTCGGGTTCTTCCCATATTTCGCAGACATAATTTACGACGCGGGTTAAGAGGTCCCATTCTTCTTCGGTCAGGTCCATGCCAAAGCGACTGGTTTCATAGAATACATTTACCAGTTCACCGTAAATGTCCAATTGTTTTTGTCTGGCGGCGCCGTTACCTATGCGCACGGGTTTGGAGTTTTTGTGGCCGGAAAGGTGGTTTAGTTCTTCTTCTTTTAAGTCTGTTTCGCCGTTGAGTCCGTACATGACTTGGATGTCCTTTGGGTTGGGGTTTTTGGCGCAAATTTGCATGAACCATTCCAGATTTTTGCGCGCTTCGTTTACATAGCCCAGCTTATAGAGCGCGCGTACCGTAAAGGCGGCATCTCTAATCCAGTTAAAGCGGTAGTCCCAGTTGTGCATACCGCCGATGTCTTCCGGCAGGGAAGTGGTGGGGGCTGCGCAAATGGCGCCGGTAAGGTCATTCATTAATAGTTTTAAGACCAGGCCCGAACGAATAATTATTTCTTTCCAAGGGCTTTTGAACAAGCCGGTTTCTATTTGGTAGGCGTCGGAGTCGTTTACCCAGCTGTTCCAGAAGGCATTGGTTGTTTTGAAGGCGTTTTCGCAGTGTTTGTCGGTTATTTTGCGGTCGTCGTTGTATTGTAGAGCAAACCATAGGGTTTCTCTTTGTTTTAATTTGTAAACGCCTTTAGCTTCTTCATTCGTAACTTTTAAAGAAACGGGTGATTTGAGGTAGAGGTTTTCTCTGTTATTCTCCGCGGCAACACCTTCTTCAATGGGTTTCAGTTTAGTTTCGGAGCGGGCGTAGTTGAATTTCGGGTTGAAGTCGATTTCTATTTCCACGTTGCCGCGCGTGCACTTAACTTGTCTGTATATAGTGGGGAAAGTGTTTTCATATGGTCTTTTAACATGTTTAACCGGCATAAAGTCGGTTATTGTCAGATAACCTCCGGATGTTTTGAATTTGGTTTCCAGGATATTCGTATAATCCAGATAATTTTGTCGCGATGTATATTTTCCGGAGGGTTTAATTGAAAAATTGCCACCCTTTTTTTTATCCAAAACGGCGGCGAAAGCACTTGGTGAATTTATATGCGGAAGACAATACCAGTCTATAGATCCGTCTTTGCCAACTAAAGCACATGTAAGCAGATCCCCGATCAAGCTATAGTCGTTTATTTTGTTGTATTCTTGTTTCATGTTGCTTTATACTTGGGCGAATATGACCACATGGTGTTGGCCTGTTTCGGACAGGTGGGGTAGTAGATATAGATTTTTTCATTAGTTTTTCAATACCGAACTAAAGTTGATCTGGACTGAACTTGGCACGGCAACTGGTTTCGGTGTGTTTTTTAAATCGGCAGACGTTGTTATAATGGTGTTTTTAATTGGCGGAGAGAGAGGGATTCGAACCCTCGAACGCCTTGCGACGTTACACGCTTTCCAAGCGTGCGCACTAAGCCACTATGCGATCTCTCCTTGTTTTATAGGTTGCCGGCTCGGCTCGCTCTGTGATTCGGGGCCCACGAGACCCGAATCTTCGCTCGCCTGCGCGCTCGCGCCGTGCGCTCGCTTGTTTTATAGGTTGCCGGCTCGGCTCGCTCTGTGATTCGGGGCCCACGAGACC
>CAYFWB010000003.1:0-11297 GCA_964346765.1 uncultured Candidatus Peribacteria bacterium | reverse complement strand
CGAATCTTCGCTCGCGTTTTTTAAGCTCAGGCGGGCGTTATATTACTTGATTTTCGGGTTTTGCGACAACCTTTTTATAAAAACCCGCTTGAGAAGCGGGTTTTTGATTGTAACTAAAATAGTGCATCAAGTATTAACTATCTCGCCTTTTTTACCAGTTTTTTAAGCTCTTGACTGAAATTTCCGGGATTTTTCATCAAAGTTCTTTGAGCGCTGGCGCTGATTCTGACTTTGATCTTCTTGCCGGTTACAGGATCGATAATTGTTTTTTTAGTTACGTTGGGCATGAACCTTCTTTTGGTGGCGCGCAATGAGTGACTTCGATTGTTACCGGTTGCGGGCCTTTTACCCGAGAGTTGACAGACTTTAGACATAATCAATATATTAAGCCATAGCAGTCTATCATGCTTTTTTGTTTTTTCAAGTTTAATTTATGGAATTTGTCTATTTGATCGCATCTTTGGTAATAGTTATAACAATTCACGAATTTTCACATGCTTGGACGGCTTTGAAACTGGGCGATCCCACAGCTAAACTTGAGGGGCGAGTCAGCTTGAATCCGTTAAAACATCTGGATCCCCTGGGAACGATCATGATGTTTTTGATTCACATCGGTTGGGGAAAGCCTGTGCCGGTTAATCCTTCATATTTTAAGAATAGAGGACGCGATGAAGCTCTTACCGCTTTGGCGGGCCCTTTGTCCAATCTTGTTCTTGCTATTATTATAGCGATTCCTTTAAAATATTTCGGCGACAGAATTTTTGACGAAGCTTTCATCTTTTTGCAGATTTTGTTGGATATCAGTATTATCCTTTTCGCTTTTAATATGTTGCCTTTTCCTCCTCTGGACGGTTCAAAATTTGTGGGTTGGCTTGTTCCAAAACGCTATAAGTATCAATATGATTTGTACTTGCGGAATGGAACTGTTTATTTTTTGCTTTTCTTGTTGATAGACAGGTTTTTATTGCTTCGTTTTTTTGGCTTTTCTATGCTGAGTGAGTTTATCGGTTCTATTTATACGGTTATTAAATCGGCTATATTTTTAGGTACGTAAACGCGATTGTCTTGAAATTCAGTATGATTTAGTGATATGCTAGATAAGGTGTGTCTGGGGTTTTTGCTCTTATGTAAGCGAAAAAACCTTGATTTTTTGTGCGGGTCGCAATAATATTATGTTGACTCTGGTTTGTTCGTTAAAAACACATTTACTCTCTCTTCGTAAGCCTTAAGGGAATCCAAAATGATTGCGATCGTGGTCGCAATACGAGGATACCCACCTATCAGATATCGGGGGCGTAAGTATCTGTGAAGGTATACGGCACGCTGGAGCTTTTAATTAGATTCTTTTGTCATCACAAGAGAATCTTTTTTTTAGTTTTGAATCAGGTCTATTGTGAAGATCGATGTATAGGCTCCGGGGTCTTGATTGGGAGGAATGTTGAGATAAAAACTTAATGCCTGACTTGCTCTTAAATAATGAGTGTCCGACGCGGCATTTAATAGTGTGATAATGCCTGAACCGAAGTTTTCGCCGTCGTTTTCATAAGTAGAGGGGAAGGTGATGTCTCCGGTTGTTTTAATCGTACTTGTTATGTTCTGTCCGATCGATCCGTCGGCATAGACTATTTCTTGTGCGGAAGTAGTGCCGTTCAGATCAGTATCGATATTATCGAGTGCGCTTTGCGGTGGCGCCGATGAAACTACATATAGGTTGGAAAGGTCGATTGATTCGACACCATTTGTGAGATCGGAAGCTTGGATTGTGATATCGAATCCGCCGTTACCGCGGAGGTCTTTGATTGTCAGGACGTCATTAGCTTCTATTGTTGTATTGTTAAAACTGCTTTGGGCAACGGTAGTTGAATATTTTGAGGGGAAACTGAATGAAGACGGGTAGTGTTCAAAGTAAATTGATCCGGGATTGATTTTTATGCCAAGGCACATTTCGGAAACGGACGATATGTCTCCCGTTCCGTCTGTATCTTCATTGTTTAGCATGGGAGCACATGGGGAAGTCAGGTCGTTGGTGAATCCGGTTATGAAATAATCTGAAAAATATGTTTCGTTAACAGGTTTGTATACATCGGGAGTTGTTGGAAAATCCGGTGAAAATGTTTGTCCGGAGATATAAAAATTACCTGATGCGTCAAAGTCCATGCCAACACCGTACAGATCTCCGTCTTCGGATCCGCCGAGATAAGTAGATGCCAGTTTTGTGCTTAAATCGGAGGATAATTTAATCATAGCGATGTCATAAAATCCGGCTTCATGGGCCATATAAGAGTCGTCTGTGACAGGGAAGTTGGATGAATTGCTGTTGGCGGAAAGATAAATGTTGTTTGAACTGTCAATTACAGCGCGCGGATGGAAATCGTAGCCATTTCCGCAGATCAAGGCTACATCGGCTTCGGTCAGATCGTAATTGAAATTTGCGATATAAACGTCGTCATCGTTACAATTGTTTATTGCTCCGTTATTGGGATATTCGTCATAGTCATATCTGTTGTTTGATCCGTCTGTTCGAAGGGCAGGGAAAAACTGTGTGCTGTCTATGGTGTCATTGGCAGTGACTACTCTGTATACGCCGCCGCCGGAATCGTATATTTTAATTGAACCTTCGCCGTTGGAATAGCTGGAACCGCCAATATATGTGGCCGTCTGCATGGTGGTAAGTTTTGAGTCGAATCTGGCGATAAAATTATCGTTAGTGCCGCCTCCATAAGTCGGTTGGTAAACATTTAAGGCTGTTTCAAGGCCGTTGTCGGCGCGGCCGGTTATAAAAATTATGTCATTGTCGGGATTGGTGTCGGTGCTCAGTACGTCAATAAAGCCTCCACCGCTGTTAGTATGAATATATGTACCTATATATTCGTTGTTGCTTAGGTTATCGTCCATTCTGGCAAGAAAAAGTTCCATGTTGGTAGTTCCAGGTTGATGGCTGAATACTTCTTCGGCGCCTGAAGTGGGTCCTACCGGAAAATCATTTCCTCCTGCCGAGTCTGTTGTGCCGCTTAAATAAATTTTGCCGTTTGAAGTAACTATATTAGCGGGGAGATCCGAATTTGATCCGCCCAAATATGTTCCCGCCAGTATTGTGTCCAGAGCCGGATTAAGTTTAATTACAGCGGTGTCATAGTTCCCCGCGAGGATAGTTTGGTATGAAAGATCGGTCACGGGTATGTTGCTTGAGTTTGTTCTAAAATAGACATAAAGATTACCATTTGAGTCGTTTGTAATAGAGGGATATGTGTCGGTGCCGTTTCCGCCTATCATGGCGGCGGCCGTGATTTCACTAAGATCAAGCGGCATTTTAACAACAAAAACTTCTGTGCTTCCTCTTTCGGAAGGATCTGCCGGTGGCAGGTAGTTGTCGGAAGGGAAGTCGCCACCGTTGTTGGTATAGCCCGTTACATAAACGTATTCATTGCTGTCTCCGGGGTCGGTTGCGATTGTAAGAATGTTGTCCGAGGTGTTGACTTCGGATGTGTATTCTTCGACATCGTCACCTCCAAGGTAGGTTGAATAGAGAATTGGGTCGATAATCAAAGGAAGTGTTTTGTCGTATTCGCCGACTTTGTATCCGTAAGTATTATCGTTGATCAATCTGTAATCCGCCTTTATTTGATTTTGGCGTTCATTGTGGTTTTGGAAAGCCAGAGGTTTGCTTGCTTTGATTTTTGAATTAATGATTAATTCTCCCGTGGGTGAGATTGCAAGATTTTCCGCTTGATCGATTTTAATCTGAATTGATGAGGGATCGGTTCCGGGAGTCATGGTAAATTTTTTTTCGATTCTGCCTTTTTGATTATTTAATGTTAGATTGATTCCATCGTAGATTTCTCCAAGACTAATTTGTTTATAAAATTTGGACGCTATACTTATGATTCCGCGCGCTTTGATGTTGTTTGTGTTAAGCAATTTTTCGTTAATTAATATTTCGCCGTCGGGTAAATTGAATTTGTATTTCATCAGTCCGTTTTTTTGAACTGTAATGTTGCCGTCCGGCATTTTGCTCGAAAAATAATTTTCATTTTCAACAAATCTTGATCTGAAATCTGTCAATTTGTTTTTGATTTTTTCAAGATTGATTTGATCGCCGAAATCATTGGTTCCTTGGACAGCAGTTATGCTTCCGGAAGCCGGCGTAAAGTTGATCATAAGTGACGATACCAAGAGTAGCACGCTCAGTTTGAAAAGTCGGGTTGTGATTGTCTTTGATGTCATTATGGGGTTGTACTGTCTGTTAGGTCATAGGTGAGAATGATTGAATAATCTCCTCCGGTTTGATCGTAGTTTATAGTTAAATTGAAATTGGTGTACAGGGACATGTCGCCGTTTCTGCCTTCGGCCGTGGAAAGAGTGCCGTTCATCAAGTCCAGGGGGTGTCCTCCAAACTGGGTTATTTGTAATGATTCATACGGTTCGACCTGATTTGTCCAGCCACTTGTATAGGTTAGTGAGTCGGAAATATCAATTGATGATTCATCAACGTAAAGCGGGGCGGATACTGTTTTCGGTCCGGTGAATTCGGTACTGTAGTTGATTCCTCCGGCTTTTTGGGGATCGGATTCGTCTATTGATGTAATTAGGTAAAGATTTTCCAGAGGTATTGTGTTTGTTCCGTCTGTAAATGTTCCCTGCGTTGTTACTTGTACTACAAAACCTCCTGAATTTCTTTCGTCTCTTACCGTAAGAAGGTCATCAGCGCCTGGTGGATCGGGCAGTGTATTGTCACTGCATTCGTTTGCCGGTGAAGCGAGAGTGGAGGTGTTATTACATTTATTGGTTGTGGTTCCGGCTGTTGTGGCACCAAGTTTGAACGAGTCGGGTATGTCTATGAATGTTAAAACGTATTCCGAAATTTCCTGGGTTCCACAGAATTGATTAGTTTCTATGCCGGCGCAGGGATCGTCGGGTATGGCCGTTGCTATATTTGATTCTTCACCGGCTCCGCTTGAATTGGCAGGAGTGATTTTGAATTGATATTCTTCGTTGGTCAGGTTGTATACAGTTGCTTCGGCTGTTTTGTCCGTACATGAGGGAGTATCACATGTTTGATCGAACAGTCCGCTCGCGACGGTTCCGTATTCAACTGTATAAGAAGTGGGGTCGCCGGGGGGTTCACACCAGTTAAGTTCAGCGGAAAGAGTTCCTCCGGTAGCTGAAAGTTCAGTCACTTTTCCGGGAGCGCCCGCGGTGAGCGCGTTGTCTGTTTTACTTACAAAATAGTCGTTTATTCCGTTGAAAGTGTCGTTATATGATGTATTGAAAGTGTGATAATCGGTGGAGTTTGTGAATCCGGCAAAATAAATGTTGTCATCTGAAGGATCCTGATAGATCGAAGTTATTCTTTCTGATTCGCATCCGCCGATGTATGTGGCGGCAGTAAGGCTGTCCAGCGATGTGGGTAATTTTGCCATGTATGAATCGCTGACACCACTTAATGATTGATCATAGGATCCACTTGTAACCGGTAGGTCGGAAGAATCGGTCTGGCCTCCCAGGTAAATGTAACTTCCACTGTTGTCCGCATACAAAGCGTAACCGGTGTCACCGCTGAAATTTGAGGCAGTACCGCTTCCTCCGTAAAAAGTGGAAGCGTTTAAGGTGTCCAACGTTAAATTCAGGCTTGAGACAAAAGCATCTTGCGCACCATCAAGTGTTTGATCATACGCGCCGGCGGTTGTGGGGTATTCATTACTGTTACCCGCTGTAACGCGGCCGCTTATGAATAACGCTGATCCGTTTAGTACAATATTATTGGGATATTCGTCGCCGTCTCCACCGATGTATGTTAGATAGGCGTTGGTTGAGCTGAGGTCGCTTTGCATTCTAACTACAAAGCCATCAAAAGTTCCTCCGTTCCACGTTTCATCATATGCTCCGGTTGTCGTTGGGAAGTCGGTTTCATTAGTTCTTCCGAGCGCGTAAATATCCCCGCCCGCAGTGGCTATCAAAGATATTATTCTTTCATTACCTGTTTCGCTCGCGGTGGTATCACCGCCAATATAAGTCGAGGATTCGAGTGTTGTTAAGTCGATATCAAAAATAGCCAAAATAGCGTCCATTTCATTGTTTAAAGTTGAGTCGAATGCGGTTCCCGAATTGGCGATCGGGAAGTCTGTGGACATTGAGTATCCTCCGACTATAATTTTTTCCGGTGAGCCGGGCATAATATCAATGCCATGTATCCTATCCCAATCTGTACCTCCAAGCAGTGTGGAGGCATTTAAAGTTGTCAGGTCGTTTGAAAGTTTTGAAATAAACGCTTCAGCCTGCGCGGGAGTGTTGTCTCCTACGTCCATTTCATCATAGGCGCCGGCTGTCGTGGGGAAGTCCGTTGATTGAGTTTGGCCCGCGATTATTATGTTATCGAAAGAGTCTATTGCTATATCACCAATGTCTTCATTGTTGTCTCCCCCGATAAATGTCGCGGTTTGAAGTGTCGTCAGACTATTATCAAACTTCATGACAACTCCGTCACGGCCGACATTATATGTTTCGTCATAGGCACCGGTTGTGGTCGGAAAATCACCGGATTGACTTGTCCCCGAGACAAAAATATTTCCCGATGAATCACGAGCGATGTTGGCGGCAAGTCCGCCCGCGGCCTCCCAATCACTACCGCCTATGTATGTGGAAGCTAGTAATGGATCAATTATAAGCGGATATTTTTGATCGTATTCGTCGACTTCAAATCCGTATGAATTTTTTCCGATAAGCTTATAGTTCGCGTTTACGAATGTTTTTTGGCCGTTTATCTCTTGAAATGCTATCGGTTTTGTCATTTTTATTGATCCCTCGTGTGTATTAAGTACCAAATTACCGGTCTTATTTATTGATAATTTTTTCGTTCCTTCAAATTTTAACCGGATAATATCAGGATTCGCTCCCGGGTTTATTGTAAATATTTTTTCTATATTGGATTCTCGAGCTTTTAGGTCCAGAGTTATACCGTCATATATTTTGTTGTAGCTTATGCTCTCATAAGAGGATAAATTTGTTTGCCAGTTTTTTTCACTTCCGATCAGATAATTGATTTTTGCTTTTGCAGGTTCTTTAGCGATTATATTCTTTGTGTGTGCGTTAATGGGCGATTCTTTTATCGTGTATGTTTTATTTTTAAGTCTAAATTTGTATGTCATTACTCCGTTTGCTTCCACGAAGAATGAACCATTCGAAAGTTCTGCGTAATATTTAACCTGTTGGTCGATTTGCCCCTTGTTTTCAATGAATGGAATTTGCATGACAGCTTTATTTTGCAAATCATGCTGTAGGGCTGCGGCGGGCGCGAATAAATAGTTTTTAAAGTTGTATACCGTACTGTAACCCAACAGGCTGATCATGGCGAAAACAACCAATAAATTAGCAGTGAAAAAATTATTCAGTGTATGTTTTTTTGTTTTCATCGGGTTTAACCGCTTTTTTACTTAGTTTATTCTTATATATTTTACACTTTTTAGCCGTTTTTGTACAGAATAAAAAAATAAAATAAGGTCTTAATAAAGAGCTATTTGTTGATCGAAATTATTTATAAATGTTATTTTGCTTTCAAAAATTAATTTTCAAAAATGGCAGAGAAGACAGGTTTGTACGATCCGGATAAAGATTTTGAAGTTTCGGCAAGAGAACGACCTACTAGATCTTCAGGGATAAGATTTAAAAAAGAGAGGCAACCCATTGATACCATTATAGATCATATCTCGGCTTTTAGAAGACAAAAATTAAGGGCGGGTATTCTTAAGGAAAATGATGGCAATTTTTATTTCAATCCTGATTTGATTAATGGTGCGGATGATAATTTGTCTGAAGATATGTATGAATCAAGAATGAAAAAATTAATAGAAAAAGTCTGCGGTAATCAATATTTGAAATTTTTGGAATCGGGGTCTCCGTTGGCGCGGTTTTGGGTTCAGTTGAAGATTGGTATAGAGGTGATACCAAAATCTGAATATATGTATTATTTACAGTCTGTTTTGGATATGCCCGTTGCCGAAATGGAAACATTCGGAACAAGTAAGATGAAAGATGTTTTTATGAAAAAATTTGGGTTTTTAAGTGATGAAGAGGTGGAAGAATATTTGGAAATTATTATTAATGAATGCGATGTTGAAAATGTGATCGATGGTGAGTAGACTTAGGATATGGACTATTTTGTTGTTTTAATTGTTTTTTTTGCGGCATTTTTTCTTTTGATCGAATTGCCGATTTTATTGGCGGCTTTTTCTATGGCTCCGTGGGTGCCCACCAGGAAGTCTGATCTTGAACGAGTTAATGAATTGTTGGATTTAAAGTTTGGTGAGGTTTTTTATGATTTGGGGTGCGGTGACGGCAGGATTTGTCATTATATTGCCGCCAAGAATCCGGACGTGAAGGTTTACGGTTTTGAATTGGCTTATCCTCTTTATATTTGGTCTAAAATTAAGCAAATTTTAAGACCAAAGAAAAATTTGACCATCAAGTTGAAGAACGTTTTTAATCTGGATTTGTATGAGGCCGATGTTTTGTATCTTTTCGGTTTGAGGAAGACTTTGAATGACAGATTGAAAGATAAGTTTGAAAATGAATTGAAGGAGGGAGCGCGTGTTTATGTTTATGATGATGAGATTGAGGGTTGGCAGTGGAAGGAAATCAACAGACCGGTGATGATAGATGTGCCGATTTACGTTTATGTAAAAAAATAACTTTCGTGATGGAACGAAGGTTATTCAAGTCCAGAAGTGATGTTTTTGTGAGTAATTTTTGAAGTTTGGGTTTTTATAAGGGCTATACGCTACTTTTTAGACTGTTGATTTTTTGTTTATCGGTATCGGCGCAAATTACATGATTGTCCGGTTTGGCCTGACATGTCCCGCTAATCAGTCCTGCGTATCTGTTGCCGGTAATCGTAATTTTTATAGTTGGTTAAAAGAGAATTTAAAATAGAGCTATTTGTTTTTTGGCGTCCAGTTTTTTTCTTTTTTGAGGCAGTTGCTGAATCGAAACTGTATTTTTAATTTCTTTAAGAAAACGTGAGGGCGCGGATTTACTTTGATTTCTGTTAAAAGCGTATGAGAGATAAAGTTTATGTTTGGCCCGCGTAATGCCAACATAAAAAAGTCTTCTTTCTTCTTCCGGGTTGTTGGGTAAGGATTTCTTATGAGGCAAGATGTTTTCTTCTATTCCGCAAATGAATACAATTTTGAATTCCAGTCCCTTGGCGGCGTGCAGAGTCATTAAGCTTACGGCTTCCAGGTCGGGTAAATAAGCGTCTTCCTGTTTTAAAACGGCATAATGGTTAATCATGTTTTGTAAGCCGGAGGTTCCTTGTTTTTTGTCAAACATTACACTTTGCGAAAGGAATCTTTCCAAATTGGCTGTTTTTTTTGATCCTGACAAATTTTCATTTTGTTTATAATGGTCGAATATTTTAATGTGATTCATGAATGATTTAAGCGCGATGGATGTTTTTTCTTTATTTAGTCCGCTATGTGTACGCGGGAAGTTTTTGATAAGAAGTTTTTGTTCATTAGCCAGGGAAGTTTCTTTTTCGGGGTTGATTAAAGTTTCTAAGCATTCGATTAGGAATGAAATTTCGGTTTTTTGGTACCAGGGAATTTTTGAATTACATTGATAGGGTATGTTTTGATGATTGAGGACATTCGTGAGAGGGTGCGAGATGTTTTTTGTTCTATAAAGTATTGCTATGTCGGAAGGTTTAATGAATTGATTTTGATTTGCGGAGGTGATGAGATTATTGTCATGAGCCTGAATCATGTCGGTGCCTCCGATAATAGATGAAATTTCTTTGGCAATGAATTTTGCTTCGTTCCATTCATTTTCAAACGGATGAAGGGTGATTTGGGTTTGGTCTTTCAGCGCAGAGAATAGTTCGCTTTGGACGCGCTTTTTGTTATGTATTATTAGAGACTTGGCGGTGGATATGATGGCGGGCGTCGAGCGGTAGTTTGTTTTTAAATTAATAACTTCGACAGGTTTGAAATCTTTTTGAAAGTCCAGAAAAAATTTGTAATTTGATCCTCTGAATGAATAAATGGATTGATCGGGGTCGCCGATGGCAAAAATTTTGGTTTTGGGTGAAGTGATTTTTTTGATCAGTTTGAATTGCGCTTTGCTGATGTCCTGATATTCATCCATAAAGAGATAGTCCGGTGATTTAAATGTGTTTGGATTTGTGTTTTCGGTTGCTTTTATTATTAGGTCGTCAAAGTCCATGTAACCTTTTTGGTTCAGTTTTTGAGCGTATTTGTCATAGAGTTCGTTTAGCAGTTCATGGTCTAGAAAAGTTTCAATTTCTTCGAAAGGTATGAGTTGATTTTTTGCGAGCGATATTATTCTTTTTAATTCTTTTTTTTGTTTTTGCAGGAGTTTTTTGGTGGAAGCTATTTTGTTGATGATTTTTTCATATTCGAGCGGTTTTAGAATGTGAATTTTTTGTCCATTTGTTTTGAGTGTTTTTATGGCAAGGCTGTGGAATGTCCCGCAAAAGGGAACCAACCTTCCCCGTTGGTCAACGGGGAAGGTTGGGGAACCTCCGGGGTTGGTCGACGGGGAAGGTTGGGTTAGGCGGTGGCGTATTTCTTCGGCCGCTTTGATTGTGAAGGTCAGCGCGATTATTTTTGAAGGGTCGCTGTTTTGATTTAAGAGATGTAATATTTTTTGGGTCAGGGTGTGGGTTTTGCCGGTTCCGGGTCCGGCAATAATTAATTGATTGCAATCATTTTGAAAAACCGCTTTTTGTTGTTCGTGATTTAATTCCATAATTAAAACATTGTTTGTTGGTTCTCGTCTTTGTTGAAAACTGTTACTTTTCCGTATTCACCGTCAAATCCGGGTGATATTTCGATCTCTCCTTCGCGCATTTTTTTTACGGCTTTCGCGGTTTTCGGGCTGCTTGTTTTTTCAATATCTGATAGTGGCGCATCGAGTAAAATATAAAATTCATTTCCGATTTCATTGATCAGTGTGAAGTATTCGGTCAAAACTTTTTTTGAATTGGCGGCTTTCCCGTGGACGGATGAAAGTATGTCGGCAAGGGGAACAAGACTGCGATAGGGGATTTGTGTTTTTGGAGTGGCGGTAAGAGTTTTTTTTATGTTTCTGTGAGGTCTGTCGGCAAGTTTTAGAATTCGGTTCAGTACTCCTTCTGTAAGTTTTCGTCCGCATTTGGGGCAGTTTCCTTTATGTTCAGCTGTTTGGTAGGGATGTAGACAGATGCCGCATTTGCGGTGACCGTCCAGGTGGTATTTGCCTTCTTCCGGGTAAAATTCGATTGTTTCCATGAAGTTTGAGGGGTT
>CAYFWB010000002.1:204798-206828 GCA_964346765.1 uncultured Candidatus Peribacteria bacterium | reverse complement strand
AGCGCCACTAACAAAAGTAGCAGCGCCACTAACAAAAGTAGCAGCGCCACTAACATTCGTGACACTGCTACTTACAACTATTTATCTATATATCAGATTTAGTAGCTTCCAGAAAAAGGCTCAATAACCGCTTTATGCCCAGTTTCATTCATCTTTACGCCATTTTCAGTACCGGAAACAGCAAATCGGAAACTCTTTCCGGACATTGGTCCCGGTTTAACCGTTTCTCCATCATATCTCTTACCGTCCCACTCGTAGTAATATGTGCCGGCTGGCAGATCTTTTACCTGGAATGACTGTAAAGTTGAACCTTCCGTAGTTCTAAAGTCTACCTTTACAACATTATCACCCGAAGTTTTATGTAGTTCAAAAGCGAACACTATATTGAACTGATATCCCGAAGAGTCAATACTTTTACTAATCAGTCTCAGCCCACCAAGGGTGGGTTCAGTATATGGCCAGGTTGGCGTGGAAGCATCACCCTGCCTTGTTATCATGGGCGGGACAGCTGTAGCCGACGCATAATTTGGGGCAATGTTATCTGTATTTCTTTTGCCATAAACCTGGATCCGATAACTATTATAGGGAACAGGGTCCCCCTTATAACCTTTCCCGTCCCAGTACCAGCTATGCTCGCCCGGTTTCAAATAAGACGGGTCTTCCGTAGAAGTAAACTGCTTTCTAAAAATATTACTGCCTTCTGAATTGGTGATAAAGATATACAACTTTGTGGCGGGAGATATTCCTTCCATATTCCATGTTATATTTACACCCTCTTTATCGGGATTGAATACTAACTGATTAACAGAAACGTAATCAATTATTGGTGTTTCTGTTTCAATTATATCTAAGGACTCATAGGACCTTTCGGAAGAAGTTGTTGTTTTAACTGTATCTATTGATACCGTATCTGGCAGATTAATATCTTTTGCGTCAGATGTAGCTAATATGTCATCCTCCTGCTGATTAATAGTTGATTCATTTGGTTGATCAGAATCTGGCAGATCAATATCTGTTACGTCAGATTTAGCTAATATATCATCCCTCCTCTGCTGATTAATAGTTAATTCATCTGTTTTATCAGAAATGGAATAACTTGGAGTTACGGTTTCAGTGCGATTAAGTGTTGGACTGAACCGCATAAAATGACCGCTAAATAGGTTGCCGTAATTGTTTTGCCAGGCAACAAAAATCACCGCCAACAGGGCGACTACCGCCAATACCAGAACAGTAAGGCGGAATTTATTTGGTTTTTTCTTTAAAAATTTCATAATTGAATTTTTTAAGGATTAAAAATATTTATATTTATATTTATATTTATTGAGTCTGTTCATGTGCCATCACTATCATCTTTGCCATTTCGGCGCGCGTGATGTAATTGTTGGGTTCAACACGCCCCGGTCCCGCTCCGGTCACAATTCCTTTATCCCAAAGTACGCGTATATATCGCCCCTGCCACATATCATTAATATCGTTAAAGAAATTGTTTGGGTGTCCCGCTCCGCAGTTTGGCGTATAACATCCCTCAAACGGCTCAAAAAACGCCTTCACCACCATCGCCGAAGCTTCGGCGCGCGTTAAAAATCCATGTGGCTTAAAAATTGTTCTGCCGTAACCTTCAATCAATTCCTCCAAAAACAGCGGGCGTAAAACGGCGCCTTCTTCAATACTGGTCAAATCCATAAAAGGAGTGCCACAGCTATTATTAAAGCAACCTTCGTCCGGCTCCATTCCCAGAGAGTACAACAGCATGTAAGCCGCCTCTATTCGGTAAATTTCCCAATCCGGATGGAACTTGCCGTCAATACCTTTAAACAGACATAAATCATATCCTTTCTTGATATAAGATTCAGCCCAGTGGCCGGAAATGTCGTCGGGATAAGGAGTACCGCAGGCGCTCAAATTTTGAGCGGCGGTTGTTGTCGTTTGAGTAGTCGGAACTTGAGTAACCGTTGTTTCTTCGTCATCCTGGGCGGTTTCTTCGTCATCCTGGGCGGTTTCTTCGTCATCCTGGGCGGTTTCTTCGTCAT
>CAYFWB010000002.1:6978-204698 GCA_964346765.1 uncultured Candidatus Peribacteria bacterium | reverse complement strand
TGGGCGGTTTCTTCGTCATCTTGGGCGGTTTCTTCGTCATCCTGGGCGGTTTCTTTGTCATCCTGGGCGGTTTCTTCCTTCGCCGAAACCGTTTCTTCCTCCTCCGGCAAAATTTCCACCGAACAGCTGTCACTAATAGGCTCTTTAATGGGGCGCGTAACATTCGTTGTAAGTGTATTATTGGTGGGGGTGGCAACAGCAGTCACATAATAATTGCCGGCTTCTTCATAAAGGGCGTTTACCGGATTGCCACTTTTATCAGGCAGTTCGTCTCCTTTCCAGGTATAATAAAGTTTTTGGTTAGTTGCCGGTGTGATTTCGGCTTTCCACTGCATTTCGTGGCCTGCCCTAAAATCCTGCAAATCGGAAAGAGAAACCGGTTCACAATTCAAAGTGTATTCCGTAGTCGTATCGGAGGCCGGTCTCTGATCCGGCGAAAACGTATTAGTATCATCTTCGGCCACGGAAAGAGTTTCCACATAAGTAAAGCCAGGCGTTGTCAATTCTTCTTCGGTTACCGTTTCGGTGGTAGTATCGTCTTCATCATCAGAGGCCACATTGGAAGGAACATTAGCGGTTTCTGTAGTGGCGGTACTGTCCGTAGTAGAATCGGCGTCCATAGACGATTTTTCATCATCAGAAACATCATCAGAGGCCACATTGGAAGGAACATCAGCGGTTTTTGTAGTGGTGGTATTGTCCGTCATTGTAACAGTATTCAATTTAGAGCTGATCGGCTGTTTGGTAGCATTCGGTTCGGTTTCAATCGGTGAAACGGTTGTTATTTTATTGGTAGGAGTAAGCGCCCCCCTAAAAAGCGTTCCCGGCAAATAAATTGCACCCATCACAACCGCCACCACCAACACTCCCCCCAGGGTGATCAGAATCCTTCTGTTTTGAATCAATGATTTAATATCCATTTTGTATTAATGATTTACGTTGATTCTTAGTGAGTCTCCTCATACGCCAGTACAATCATTTTGGCCATTTCGGCTCGTGTGATGGATCTGTTCGGATCAACCCTGTTCGGACCCGACCCCGTCATAATTCTAAGATCCCAGAGCACGCGGATATATCTACCCTGCCAGGTTTCGGTAATATCTATAAAGAAATTGTCGGGCCATCCGGCACCACAGTGCGGGTCGTAGCATTCCCGTCCAAACGGCTCAAAAAACGCCCTCACAATCAGCGAAGCGACCTCTGCACGTGTAATTAGCGTTTGAGGGCGAAACTGATTATTGGGATATCCTTCTATCAGTGATTCAAAATATAAGGGATTCAAAATTGCTCCTTGTTCTTCGTATTGCAAGTCGTTAAAAGGCGTAAGACAGGCAAGCGTTGTGCAGGTTTGGGAAGGCTGCTTGTCTTTGGAATACAGAATCATAGACGCAGCTTCTATTCTGGTGGCGTTCCTGTCCGGAAAAAATTTACCTCCCACGCCCTTAAACAGACAGTAGTCATATCCTCTTTTAATGTAATCTTCCGCCCAGTGCCCTTCGATATCGGAAGGATAATATACTCCGGGGCATTTACTCAACTCGCCGGTATCTTCTTCTTCCAAATCCTCAGCATCTGCCTCCTCAGCATCTGCCTCCTCAGCATCTGTCTCTTCAGCATCTGCCTCTTCAGCATCTGCCTCCTCAGCATCTGTCTCTTCAGCATCTCCCTCCTCAGCATCTGTCTCTTCCGTCTTATCTTCTTCTTGTTCTTGAGTGGATTCCACGTACGTAAGCTGGGGACAAGTGACAGTTTCTGATTCAGTGCCGGAATCAACACGCACTTTAAATGAATCAGATTGAGGTTTTTGAGTAAAGACGGCCTGCACCGATTTTGTAGTTTTATCGTCAATTTTATCTCCGGTCCACAAATAGGAATAATCGTCTTCCCCTCCCGAAGCGTTCGCGGTCCATGTAACCGTATCACCCGATTCAATGGTATCGGTCGCCACCGAGCAGGCAACCGCCAAAGGATCCGGTGCGGGAGGAGCTTCCACAACAGTTACAGTACCACAATCCATGGTTAGTGTTCCGCTAGTGCCAGGATCAAGAACGGATGACCCCTTGCCCTTGGAAACAGTCACAGAGGCAGACTTCTCACCTGCAGTCGAATATCTTATTTCCAAAGTGCCGGTATCGTTTTTTCTAGTCTTAATACCATTACCCACCCAGGTATATTCCACCCCCTTCACTGCTGGATGCAATACCGCTTTCCACTCAACAGATTTTCCTGTTTCTGTTTTCGATACATTTGGTGAACATCTCAAACTATATTGGCTTTTGGAAGGTGATGACGGAAGTTTAGCTGTATCTTCCGTTTTTGAAGGTATTGCAATTTTATTTGAATCGGTTTCGGGATGGTCAATCACCACTTTTTTTGTTTCTGGAGGAGGAATAACGATGGGGTCTAATAGTTCGACCTCGCATTCAGCTGGAAAATGATAATATGAAGAAGTTATAAATGTAGCCTTGGCGCTTGCCTTATTATTTTCATAATCTTCCGGATAAGTTACCGTAATTGAAGATCCCATCTTTTTACTACCAATAGTTATATTCTCTTCAGGTTCTATCGGCGCTCCATTTTCTCCAACATCACCCGTCCAATGTACTGAGTCTTCAGAATCTACAACCGAAAAATCATCTTGTGACGATTTCTTGATTTCCGCAATCCATTTAACTTCATTACCTTTGAAAGCGGGATTTGGCACAGCTTTACATTTAAGATCTATCTCCGGTATCCCCGGAGTTGGCACCTCCCCCCTAAAAAGCGCGCCCGGCAGAAACATCGCGCCGGCCACAATCGCAACCAAAAACACTCCGCCCAAAGTCAGATATATTTTTTTAGCCCCGATTTTTGAAAAGACATTTTTAATATCCATGTTTTTGTTTTTTATAATATAAATTTAAATGACAATCAGTAAATTATACCATAAAAAAAATAACAATGCAAATATGGCATCCAAAAAATACCCGTTTTTTGCGGACAAACCCGGAGAGCAATGGGAGCTGATCCTAAGCCAAAATCTCATCCTGCAGAGCAAACATCGTTTTTTTATCACGCTCGTTCAGGTGATCAAAACCAAAAACATGCAACAGTCCGTGTACAAACAGGAAAAGCAATTCTTCTTTCAAGCTCCATCCATATTCGCCGGCCTGTTTTTCGGCCGTATCAACAGAAATAAAAATTTCGCCCAGCAGGTTGTCCGCGCCGTCAAAAGCGCTTACAGCAAACTCATTTTCAATCCAGCTCAAAGAAACAACATCCGTGGGGGCATTTTTTTCCCGGTATTTTTTATTGATTTTGCGGATTGTTTGGTCGTTAACAAGGCTTAAACCAATCCTCCCCGTAATGTTTTCAACCCCTTCTTTTTGCAGGATTTTTTCCGCCCGTGGCAAATATTTGGCAAAAAGCGCCTTATTAAAGCCGTTTAGCGGTGTAAAATTTTCAAAATCAATTGTGATTTGTGTTTTTTTCATTGTATTGATGCAAAATTTCGTAGGCGACAATACCAAAAGCGGTCGCCACATTCAAAGAATTGGCCCGTCCCAACATGGGAATGGATACACAATAATCAACCAGTTTCATCAATTCATCCGAAATCCCTTCCACTTCGTTACCCACCACCAGAGCCATCGGAAAAGGAAAATCAAATTCCTTAAAATGCACGCTTCCCTCTGCAAGCTCAAGCGCCACAATTTTAACCCCCTTTTCTTTGAGTTTAAGAAGAGTTTCCTTCGCGGACGGCAAATAACTCCATGGCACAACTTCTACGGCTCCCAGGGCCACCTTATCAATCTCTTTTCTGGGTGGATGACCGGTGATCCCGCACAAAAACATTTTTTCGGCCAAAGTCGCGTCGCAGGTGCGAAACATCGCTCCCACATTGTATAAACTGCGGATATCGTTCAAGACAACGCTTACCGGCGTACGTTTAAAAGACTTCACCTCTTCGGGCAAAGGTTTACCTCTCTGAATCTCCTCGTGCGTATATTTGCGTATCATCGGCGCTATCTTCTTTATACTTAAGTGTGTTGTCAACCATTTCAGCCAATTCCGAAAGCGTAATAGGTTCATTTGGCCTAAAATATTCGTACTCATCAATAATCCCTTTATCAAGAGCCGTTGCAAGATATCTGGGATACCACCACATAGCCGGATCACTTGCATTAACATCTTTAAATGGCAATTTTTCAGAAGTACCATCCAGCTCGAATCGTTCTTTCCATTGAATCATTTCGGCGGACGCCATCACGATTTTCAAGGCCTGAATACGTGTTATCACGTGCTCAGGCTTAAAAGGAGTGCCTTTTTCATTCAAATACCCATGCGCCAGACCCAAGATAGAAGCGATATTTATCGCGTCATAATAACGAAAATTTTCTTTTACATCCGGGTAAAGCCGCAGAGGCTGAAAAGTTATGCCGTCAAAATCCGACATTGCCGAAAAAACAAAAAAACATTCATCCGCGTGGGCCATACAGTCGGCTATATATGCCGATTTTTCGGTCTTAAGATCAAACGCCTCGACAATTCGGTTTACCGCCTCTCCCCTGGCCATCACTTTTGAAGGATAATCATTATCGCCAATAAGCAGTTTTTCCATCAAAACATCTGAAAAGTCGGCTAAAAAACCGCCATTCATTACTTTGGCATTAGCAAGACCGCCAAATATTCCGCAAGATATAATCAGCGTAAAAATACCCACAATTATTTTTTCCCTACGCATTAACACCGATAAATAAAAAAATAATTACTAAAGCTAATTATATCCAAACATCTCAAAAAGTAAACAGGGCGGCAGGATTTTTTTGACTGTCTTATCAGAAATGTCTACACGTGTGGACGCGGTCTGGACAGGTGTAGACATTTTGCTAGAATTAAAGTAGACAGTGTCAACTTTATGTCTATACTGTCTATGTAGACAGTGAAAAGTTTAATTATGAAGTCGAAAATAGACAGGAAAACAGCTGCTAGGCTACTAAAAGTGTCTACTCGTACAGTAGACAGGTATATTTCACAAAACAAATTAAATTCGGAAAAAATTGATGGGCGAATATGGTTATATAAAAGAGAACTATGGGTTTTAAGGAATAAAAATAAAGTAGACAGTGAGTCGACATCTGTAGACAAGAAAAAGGACTCAGTGTCTATAGACAATAAGGTGTCTACAGTAGGTGACATGTCTATAGACAATGTCGACCTGGTGTCTACTTCAAAATATAAAAATAGCGCTTTTGGAGGTCTAAAACAAGAACAGGATGTTTATAAAAAATTGTACGAAGAATTAAAAGATGAATTGAAACAGAAACAGGACAGACTGGAGGGCGCCAACTATCGCGTGGGACAGCTGGAGGCAATGGTTAAAGAAAGCGTACCACTGCTTGATCATCAAAAATTGCTCGGAACTGAAAAAGCCGCGCGGTTGGAACTTGAAGAAGAGACAGAGTCGCTACGCGAAAAAATTGAAAGGCAGACAAATAAATTAAAAGAAGAGAAGGTAACCAAGAAGGTTTATTTTGTGGTTCTGTTTATAATACTCCTAATGCAACCTTTTCTTATTATCTACCTTATGAAATAAGTTAGATAAACTTTTCCATTTTTATAAAGTCCTTTTCAACCAACTCAATAACCGCGTCACTGAACGATCTGTTCATTCTTTCGATAATTCCTTCCGGTTGTTTGAGCGCCTCTTTCAATACGGTTTTTTCACCTATTGCCGATATTTCATATGGTTTGTTCAGAATTACGCCGTTCAGCAGAAGCTGACCGTTGGGAATAGTATCAAAACCTATTGTTTTGTTGGTAAGTCGTATTGAATTAACGCTAACCGCCTCCGCGCCGGCAGAAAAAAGCTCATTTACAATATCCGTAAGCCAGATAGCCTTAATATCACCGTCAATTTTCATCGTTACACCCGAACCGGACACATCCACTCGTCCCGTTAATATTCTGTATTTTTCAATTTCGGCTTTCACTGAATCCAGAGCCTCTTGATTATTGGAGATCTTATCCAGTTGTTCCTGAAGGTCATCAATTTCATCGCCCAATGTTTCATTGGTCGTTTTAAGTATCTTAATTTCTCTGAAAACATCGGACCTGGTATTTCTGCTTATTACATCGCTCACTTCTTCATATGACCTTGCCTGTACAATAATCAATATTCCCAGAGCCACCGCTGTCAGTAAAATAGAAAGTTGATTGTTTTTCAGTTTTTTCATACTTCGGTTTCCTTGTAAACGTTTATATATTTAGTACTTAAGTTACCGTTGTAGATTGGTATGCTGATGCCTTCTTTTAGTTCGGTCTCAAACTGAATTTTCATTTCACCGTTTCTCTTTTGCAAATCGGGAAGCGACGTTGGGTCATTCAATCTTTGAGTCAATAATTCCTGATTACCGATAGCCGAAACGCTGAATGGCGGAAGTAAATGAAAGTTATTAACCAAAATTGTATTTCCGACCGAAGTAATCGGAGTTGAAGCAATCACTCTTTGGTCATTTATCGATATGGCGTCGGCCTTTGCTGTGCGCAGAATATTTACAATATCACGCAAATCCGAAGCATGGATTAAAGACTGGCTGATTGCTTCCGAACTTTCTCTGTTAACAAAAACACCGTCGCTTAATGAAATTTCTATACCCTTACCTCTTACCGGTTCAAGCCCCATTTCTTTTTTAAGATTCTTTAATATTTCCAGATTATTATTCTGAACTAAAGCTTCAGACTGCTGTTGCGCATCATCGATTTGCGACCTTAAATTGACAATTTTTGTTTTTAAAAGAGCCTGATCGGAGATATAACTTTCAATCAGATTTTGCTGAGCCTCCAGCTCGTCGGTAGGAAAAACACTGGTGGGTATAGAACTTTTAAATTGCATCGTTAAAAGCAGGCCCACAAAAACACCTGTCACAATAAAAACGACGCTTATAATCAAGCCTGAACTGTTTTGACGATTTCTTGTTTCCATAGCCGTAATATACACAATTAATGAGTATTTGCGCAATTGCTTAATCTATGTGATATTCCTTGCGAATTAATAAAAAAAATGATTGGAGTTTTCGATTCGGGCTATGGAGGATTAACAGTTCTAAAGGAACTACTTAAAAACTTGCCCGAATATGACTATCTGTATTTGGGAGACAACGCGCGCGCCCCTTACGGAAATCGCAGTCACGATACACTAAAAAAATTTACGGAACAGGGCATTAAATATTTGTTTGACCAAAAATGCGTCCTTATTTTAACAGCCTGCAACACCGTTTCCGCGCAGGTATTAAGAGAAATACAAGAAGAACACTTAAGAATCCCCAATGTTAAGGACAAAAAAATACTTGGAGTAATCAAGCCGATCGTAGAAGAAACCGTTAAATTAACCAAAAATAACAAGGTGGGAGTTGTTGGAACCGCATCCACAATCAACGCCAAAAGTTATCAGGTTGAACTGCACCACATGAATCCCGAAATAAAAGTGTATAGTCAGTCGTGCCCTTTGCTTGTTCCTTTGGTTGAAGAAGGTTGGCTGGGAAAACCCGAAACAGGGATGATCATGAAGAAGTATTTAAGACCTTTAAAAAGCGCAAATATCGACACTTTGATACTCGGTTGCACCCATTATCCGCTTCTTTTGCACGATTTTCGCCGCGTCATGGGCAAAAGAATCAACGTACCCGATACCGGTAAAATAGTTGCTCTAAGCCTTGTTGACTATTTAAAACGCCATCCCGAAATCGAAACACTCTTAACAAGAGAGGGGAAAAGAACCTGCACCACAACCGACGACCCCGCGCGCTTCAGCCAAATGGCCAGTAAATTTCTGGGCAAAAACATCACCCAAGTCTACAAAGCAGACATCACCGGATAGCCAACAAAAGCGAAGATTTCAAGAAGATAACAATATGCAAATATCGAGCATCATAATCCAAAAAACAAAAGCGAGGCATAGTGAATTGCAACAATGATACGAAATTTTGAGGATCATGATCAGAAAAATACTTTCGTAGTGGTTGCATATCACTATGCCGAGGGCCCTATTCCCACTCAATCGTCCCCGGCGGCTTATTTGTAATATCAAAAAACACAGCTGAAATACCTTCAATTTTCATAATTTCCGCCGCCAGTTCATTTAAAATATTCCTGTCCATTCTATAAAAATTGGCCGTCATCGCCTCTTCCGATTCAACCGGCCGAAGTACAATAGATTCACCGATATCGGAATTCACACTCAAAGGAATCAGCACTGTCGGGAACTGCCAGATCGCTTTATTAAGTGCATATCTGTAAATAAAGTCAGAAGTAATCGCGTCAGCCTCTTGTAAAAGTTTGATTCTTTCTGGTCTCAAATAATCGTACTGAACCTTTATTGACTCAATTTTATTCGGTTCAACCGGCAAAATAGCTCTATTGACCTCATCCGTTTGATTAACCAGCTCAGTTGCGATCATATCAAGTCTATCAAAATCAGCATTCCCCATAATAACCAGAGGATTTCTGTAAGTCCTAAAATCCCCCTGCACCCCAACGCTTTGAATAGGTAGAATAGCGACTTCCAAACCGGATTTTTCAAGCTGATTATTCAGTTTTTCTTCGATCAATCTATAATTTTCAGGATAAACTTCATCCTGCGCGCATAAACACCTAACAGCCAGACCAGGACCCGGAAAAGGATGACGCCACACCATTTCTTCCGGCAAACCCAAAAGTTCACCCACCTGTCGGACCTCATCTTTATAAAGCTGAGCCAGTGGTTCAATCACTTTTCCCCGCTCCATCAATCTCTGGATTTCTTCCACCCTGTTATGATGAGTTTTGATCTTAGCCGCGTGTTTTGTGCCTCCGCTTTCAATAGTATCGGGATAAATTGTACCCTGACCAAGAAGCCATTCCTCCGGGTTAAGATTAAGATCCTTGACCACATTCTGTTGAACATTAATAAACATATCTCCTATTATTTTTCTTTTGGCCTCGGGATCATAAATATTTTCAAGCGTCTTAAAATATTGATCGCCTGCATCCACAATATGCAGATTTTCGAATCCCGCTTTCTTTAAACTCTCTTCAACCTGTCCACGTTCATTTTTACGCAAAAAACCCGTATCCACAAAAAGCCCGTAAACTCTATCCTGTCCCAGCGCCTTATCCAGTAAAACAAAAGCAACTGTTGAATCCACGCCGCCGCTGACCAGCATAAAAACTTTTTGATCACCCACTTTTTTTCTAATATCTTCAATCTTTTCTTCAACAAAATTTTCAATTTTCCATTCCCTTTTCACATCACAAATATTCAAAAAATTATCCAACATTTTCATCCCGTGCTCGGTATGTGTTACTTCAAAATGAAACTGCGCGCCGTAATAATTCTTTTCAAAATTAGCCAAAGCCGCCCATTCACCGGCTTTTGTGGATCCAATAACTTCATATCCCTCCGGCAATTGGGTAACCGTATCGCCATGACTCATCCAGACAGTTTCTGTGTCTTCCAGATTCTTAAAAATACCATCTTTCTTTTTAACCGACATTTGTGTCAAACCGTACTCTTTGGATTCGGGCGCGTGTTTTACTTTTGCTCCTTGCAAATGAGCCAGCATCTGATGACCGTAGCAAATACCCCATAAAGGAATGCCCAGATTCAGGATTTCAGGATCGCATTTAACCGAGTCATCGTCATAAACACTTTGCGGCCCTCCGGAAAGAATTATCCCTTTAAATCCTTTAAGCTGATCAGCCGACGTTTCACCATCCAGAATTTCACTGTAGACATTAAGCCTTCTTACTCTGTTTGCGATCAAATGCGCGTACTGACCGCCAAAATCCAAAACAGCAATTTTATCCATTCAAAATAATTAACAAACGCAACAATAATAGCCATTAATCTCAAACATACAAACACATTTTATTATTGACAAAAATAAATATAAGTGTAAAGCTTGCTATCCATTAATAGTATAATATGAAGCACGCGGAGAATAATGATAATCCGGACAATACAGCTAAAAGAGAAAGACAGATCCGGAGTCTTGAAAAAAAATTCAATATTGAAAACCTTATGGGGGTTATTGAAACTTTAACTACTGAATATGACATCCCGGTAGCAGAAATGAGTGAAAATATGAGGCACGGCGTTTTGCTTGCGTTGCTAAGCGAAATTGCGACAAAAGAGAACCCTGCCGGGGTTAATGAACTTATAGAAACATTGCTGAACATGAGAAGAAAACTGAAAGGACTGCCTGGGAAAAAAGCAAATCAGGACCCTGTCAGCAGGGTTATTACAAATACCGGTGTCGGGACCAAAACAGTTGAAAAAAATGCAGAAAACGGAGTTGTTGGTGAAGACACGGTTAGTAACATCGCGGGTGGCAAATGGCTCACTTTTGACGAAGAGGAATGGCCGTCAAGCGTAAAAGATAAATAAAAAGCACGATAATCCAGAAAATGTAGGCTGTTTCCTGTTGCCAGTAATATGAATCGATAAGACCGTGAGTCATAATGCCCACAAACGCAAAAATTGCCGGATTATTCGGATCCAGGCGGCTTTTCCATAAAAGATCGATCAACAAAATCAACATCGCCAAAAAACCAAGAAGACCAAGAGAAGTCCAGAAACTAATGAAAAAATTGTGCGCGTGAGGCGGGATTTGGACTTCACCATAATCGTGTCCAAGAACATCCTTATGATTTGACGCAAAGTAGCTTTGATATTGATTTAAACCCACTCCCAGAAGGGGGCGGGTAGCCAAAATGTGGCCGTTCATTTTATAAATATCCCATCTGCTGGCCACGGAATTTGCGTAACGATACTCCGCGTCGCCGTAATTAACCTGGTACTTCATTGTGTTTTGCTGTAGCAAGTAAATACCCGCCGCGGCCACAACCAGTACTAACCCCGCCGCCAAAAACTTTTTAAACTTAAGCTCTCTTAAAAGGTAAAGCCCCGCGCCGGCAAAGGCCGCGGCGTAAGCACCATAAGACTGAGTCATATAAACCGTCACTGCCGTCAAAATAAACGCCGGCAGATAAACACGCAAATCTACCTTTTTCCAAACGAAAATAAACGAAATAATCAAAGCCGGAGTTATAAAAAACGCCACCCAGTTGGCGCTCGCCGATTTCAAAGTAACAAAATCGACATAAGGCCAGACCAGTCTTCCCATAAAATCATTCTGCTCTCCCGGGAACCAACCCGTAAAATACTGCAGTAAAGCCAGAATACAAAAAAACGAAGCCATTAAAGCGTAACTCTTCACCATCCGCTTAATCACTTCACCGCTTAGCGTCCTATAAGCCAACACCGTAAATATCAAAGGAAAAACAAACAAACTCCGCAGGTATTCCGTAGGCGTAACCAAAACCGGCTCATAAACTTTTTGCAGCAACAATTGTAAAATCGCCGCCAATATCAAAAGCATCACAACCAGTTTAAACGGCCACCCAAGTTTATTATCATTCCAGGCCAGCCTCCCTTTTGCGTACCCAGATAAAAACAACACAAAAATCAAAATCACCAGAAAGTCGATAACAGTAACATAATCAAAAAAATGCGCCCCCATAAAAAGCCTGTTTAAAGGCAAAAACCGCTGAAAATGAAATTGCAGTAAACCCGCGAAAAACACCCACGGACTTATCACGAACAACCATTCATAAATTTTTTTTAATCTGTTTTCGGGCATATTTGAAAGCGGTTATTTTTATAAATAAACCGGGCTAAAACCTTACTAAGATTCATCTTTTTTATCGGTTTTCTCTTCCAGCCCCACACCCGTCAGTTTATCCTTAAAGTAGTTTTCCGGCCTCATTAAAGGAAAAAGCACCGTGTCTTTCAGATTTTTTTGATTAGTCAAAAGAGCCACAAACCTGTCTATACCAAGTCCCCAACCCGACATCGGCGGCATCCCGTGCTCCATAGAATAAAGATAGTCATCATCCATCATCATCGCCTCTTCATCGCCACCTTCGCGGGCGTCCGCTTGTCTGGTTAAGCGGTCTTTTTGATCAATCGGATCAACCAGCTCTCCGTAAGCGTTCACAATTTCCCATGTATTAACAAGAACCTGGAAAGTATCGGCCAGCCTTTCATCATCATCATTCCTTCTGGCCAACGGTTTTGTGTCCACCGGATGCTTAATCACAAAACACGGTTGAATCAGTTTCGGACGCGACACTTTCTTATAAAGCGCGTCGCACAAATTACCGTATCCCATATTTTTAAAAGTCTTTTCTGCAACCAGCGCTTTCAATGACAACCTTAAAGGTGTATCCACACCTTTAAGTTCTGTGCCAAGCGCGTCATCACCATCGCCGTAAGACCTTAAAGGTGTATCCACACCTTTAAGGTCTATAATAGACAAAATCGTTTTACGCAAGCCGTCCGCATCCCCGTAAAAATTCAAAATATTAATACCGCAGTCTTTTTCAATCAATTCCACAAAATTCAGTCTCGGCCACGGTGGAGTAAAATCAATAAGTTCCTTATTACCATCCCGGTCCATCAGCTCAACCTTTAAATCACCCGTGGTCTCCTTAATCACCGTGGAAAGAAACTGCTCGGTAAATTTCATATTATCCTCAAAGTTCCAGTAAGAAGCATAATATTCAAGCATCGTAAATTCCTGTAAATGCGAAGGGTCCATACCTTCGTTCCTGAAACATTTTGCGATTTCATAAACACGGTCAAAACCGCCCACAATCGCCCTTTTTAGATAAGTTTCGGGCGCGATGCGCAAATAAACGTCAAAATCCAGCGCTTTATGATGAGTCACAAACGGTTTGGCCGCGGCTCCACTTGCGATCGGGTGAAAAATCGGTGTTTCAATTTCAATAAACCCGTGCTCATCCATATATTTTCTGATAGCCGTAATCAGCCTGGTTCTAAACAAAAACCTTTTATAGGATTCCGCGTCACTGAGCATATCCAGATACCTGTATCTATATTTAGCCTCTTGATCCTTAAGACCATGAAACTTTTCCGGCAACGGACGTAAAGTTTTTGAAAGTATTTTATACTCCTGCACCAATAGCGTTAATTCACCGTGCTTGGTCACAAATAATTCCCCGCGAACACCCGCAAAATCACCGATATCCACTTTTTTCAGCATTTTATATGCATTATCACCCGTAAAATCCTTCATAAAACAGATTTGGATCTCACCGCTAAAGTCTTTCAATTTTGCAAAAGTAAGCTTCCCGTGCGGGCGCATTAAAACAAGCCTCCCCGCAATTTTAATTTCCGGCTTTGGATTACCCAGAATCAATTCAAGCTCACGCGGCTTTTCATTTTCCCCCGCTTTCCGCGCCTCTAAAATCGAATGTGTCCTTTCAAACCTTTCCGCGAAAGGCTGAACACCCGCCTCCCTAAGCTCGGCAAGTTTGCGCTTCCGGTCTTCAAATTCATTAATTGTATAATTTTGTTCGTTTTGATTATCCGACATATATTAATAAACTTTAAATGCCAAGACAATCTAACACAAAGCTGAGTTTGAAACAATTACAGCTTACTTAAACCATGCCCTAATCCAACCTGCTGTACTCATACATATTCATTTAATAACCTTGCTAAGCAAGTGAATATGCTTACGCGTACTCTTCCATCCTTCTGCCCTTTTCAATGGATAAAAAGCGCATTTGTTCTTTTTTGAAAGCAACTTCCACTCTACCCGTGGGGCCGTTTCTGTGTTTTCTGACAAAAATATCGGTGACGCCCGGCCTTTCCGTATCTTCTTCATAATAATCTTCGCGATACATCATCATCACCACGTCCGCGTCTTGTTCAATCGCGCCGGATTCACGCAAATCACTAAGCTGGGGGATCTTGCTGGGCCTTAATTCAACCGCGCGGCTTAACTGTGAAAGCGCGATAATGGGGATCCTTAATTCCCTCGCCAATGCCTTAAGCGATCTTGAAATTTCAGAAATCTCCTGCACGCGGTTGGTCTGATTAAAACCCGTTTTACCCGCGCTCATCAACTGCAGATAGTCAATAATCAAAAAATGCAGACCGTGTTCCATTTGCAGTCTTCTCGCCTTCGCCCTCAGTTCGGCTATCGAATTGCCAACCGAATCATCGATAAAAATTTTCATCGAATATAGTTCATCCATCACATTCCCGATTCTCATAAAGTCATCTTCCGTCAATTGGCCCGTTCTAAGTTTCCAGCTATCCACTTCCAGAAGCGAACAAAACATCCTTTCCACCAGCTGTTCCTTGGACATTTCCAAAGAGATAATACCCACCGAATAACCTTTTTTGGCCACGTTTTGAGCAACATTCAAAGCAAAAGAAGTTTTGCCCATGGAAGGTCTCGCCGCCAGAATTACAAGGTCGGCAGGCTGAAATCCCGAAAGAATATTATCAAGATCATGGAATCCCGTCGGAACCCCGCGATATTTATCCTTTGTTGCCGGATCATGCAGTTCAGTCACTTTATCGTAAGTTGCACTCAAAACCTCTTTAATATGAACAAACCTGTCTTTCAAAAATGTCTGCGAAACACCGAACAAAGACTTTTCCGCCTGTTCCAGCAGTTCTTCCAGAGGGTCGGTTTCATTAAAACCCAGCCCCGTAATTTCATTCCCGGCTTTAATCAGTTTTCTTAAAGTGGATTTATTTTTGACTATAAGCCCGTATTGGTAGACATGAGTTGAAGTCGGGACCTCCTCCGCCAGTGATGCCAGATAAGAAGCTCCTCCTATTGTTTCAAGCTGTTTGCGCTCTTCGAGCAAATTTCTTACTGTCAAAAGATCGATCGGAGTTCGGCGGTCGTACAGATCAAAAATCGCCGCGTAGATCTGACCGTGACTTTCATGATAAAAGTCATCCGGAGCCAGCAGGTCGGCAATTTTCATAATCGCTTCTTTGTCGATCAAAAGACTTCCGAGTGTGGATTTTTCGGCTTCCAGAGTGTGTGGCGGTACTTTTAGATTAAGATCGCTCATAAAAATTTACATTTTTTTAATCTGCTTGTTCTAGAATCAATAATCCCCCTCTTTTTTGGGTACTCAGTTTTACATATACCTTATCCTTTTTCAATATCCTTATGATACATTTTAATTCGAACCGCAATTCATTATCACCGGAAAAACATAAATCAATCGGCAACCTGGGCGAAACGCTCGCTCTCAAGTTTTTGACCGATAAAGGATTTCGACTAGTCAAAAGAAATTATAGGATCAAAAACGGAGAACTGGACTTGATTATGGAAAATGATGATATAATGATTTTTGTTGAAGTAAAAACCAGGAATTCCGCGGCCTTCGGCGAACCCGAAGACGCGCTCACGACAGTCCAGACCAAAAGAATAATAAGAGCCATCTTGCATTACTTGGACGAAAATGAAGTGTCGAAAAAATGGCGCTGTGACCTGATCGGAATCAAGTTTACTTCACCCAATAACGCGCGAATCAAACATTTAAATAATATTTTACTTAACTGATGCTGAGCGAAGAAACAACTAAAAAACTGTGGATCTGGGGCATGGCCGCCATAGTGCTGATAGCGGCTTTTTGGCTGATATTTGTGGTTTTCTTTAATCAAGGCTGGTTGGCAATTAGCGGGAAAGCGCCTTTTACCGTAGTTGTCGGCAACGTAAAGACCGAAAGTTGCAGTGAATCACCGTGTACAATCACACTTTCACCGGGTGAATATTCCATAGAAATACAAAAAGAAGACCACAAAACCGAATATCTGGACGCCGAAGTGCCCATGGGCGGAATCTATGAACATGAAGTTGAATTTACTTTCCGGGAGTATGTCGCGCTTTTGGGGGAGGAATCGTCACTTAATTATTTTAACGGCGCGCCGCCTGCGGAATTGGATTTACCCAGGCCCTATTTTATTGGCGATTCGTACGCGGTTTATCTGCTAAGGAACAGAGAAACAGGCAGACAAACACTTTATTATACCGAAATTGTGAACGGCAAAGCTGATGAACCGCAAATCGCGACATCTTTCATTAGGGATTTAACGGATTATCAGATTTATTCGTTCATAGAATTGTCACAAAAAATTGTGATTGTTGATAAATCCCGGGGAAGGTCGGTCTTATATCTGATCGATTTAAAGGAGAAAACGCGCGACAACATTTTGGATTATCCGCTGATTGATGGGGTAAAGTGGCTTGATGATAGCCCGAATTTTCTGTTTGAAGCCAGAGACGAAGACTCCGTTTCTACATCGGTTTTTTACTATGACGGGGCGGCGGGCGAAGCAAAAAAACTGCCTTTAAAAACGTCTCTTTCAAATGTAGTAATGCTGAATTCCGAAAACTTGCTGGCCGCCACCGACCAAAATGCTAATGGAGTCGCAGCAAACAATTCACTGGAAGGACAGTTAATTACACTCGGCGAATCAGCGGCCAGTGGCGAAGTAAAGGTCGATTTGTTTACGGATGATTTGAACAATGTACCGTCCGCTGTGCCCGTCACCAATTTTGTGCAATATGATATGACAACAGGCAACCTACGGCTTATTTTAAGCGAAAGCGGCCTTAGCGGAGTAGAAGAGATCAAACTGGGCCCCGACAAAAAGTCCGCACTGGTTTTGGCCGGCGGTAAAGTCTACGAAATGCGCTTTGATAGATAATTTACATTTGCTTAATCTTTTCTTAATGAGTCTTTGCTAAAGTCGGGCCATCTTAATAAATAATGATGGCTGTAAAAGTATATTCATGCCTCAATTGGGGGCTGGAGGGAAAATTGATAGAAGTGGAGGCTGATATAATTAACGGGCTTTCGGCCTTTTCCATTGTGGGACTTGGAGATAGCGCCGTGCAGGAATCAAAAGAGAGGATTCGTTCAGCTATAAAAAACAGTGGAGCCGATTATCCGCAGAGAAAGAAAATTATCAACCTGGCGCCCGCCGACCTCCGCAAACACGGACCGCAATTTGATCTCCCAATAGCGATAAGTCTGCTCGCCGCTTCGGGACAGATCGACGGCGGGCGCCTAAGTTGCGCCCTGATAATAGGCGAGTTGGCATTGGACGGCACGGTTCGGGCGGTCCCGGGAGTAATCAACATCGCCATTTTCGCTCAAAAAAACAATTGGAAAAATTTAATCATCCCACGAGCCAATTTGCGAGAAGCGCAATTGGTGAAAAAAGAAGGAATAATTGCCGTGAATTCACTTATAGAAGCTGTCCGTGCATTAAAAGGCGAGGCGTCATTAGATAGTATAACGGCAGCAACCAAAGACGAAACCACCCCCACCGTTCCCCAACCTTCCCCGTCTGCCGACGGGGAAGGTTGCACCACCCCCACCGTTCCCCAACCTTCCCGGTCGGCCGACCGGGAAGGTTGGCTGGACGTTATCGGCCAGCACACAGCAAAACGCGCCCTGCAAATAGCCGCCGCGGGCGGCCATCACATCGCTCTTTGCGGTAGTCCCGGCGTTGGAAAAACACTTCTCGCCAAAGCATTCACCGACATTCTCCCCCCTCTCACCGATGAAGAAAAAATCGAAGTTATCCAGATCCATTCCGCCGCCGGAAAACTGGCGCACAGCGAAACAACAAACGCGCTCACCGAAACATCAACCCCCACCGTTCCCCGACCTTCCCCGTCAACCGACGGGGAAGGTCGGCCATTCCGTCAAATCCACCAGAGCGGAACCCCCGTCGCGCTTTACGGCGGCGGGGTCCATTTAACACCCGGCGAAATCTCGCTCGCCCACCGCGGCGTCCTTTTTATGGACGAACTCCCCGAATTCAGCAGACAGGTTTTAGAACAACTGCGCCAGCCGTTGGAAGAAAAAATCATCAGAATTTCCCGAGCAAACGGCGTTATCACATACCCCGCGCAGTTTACCCTTGTGGCCGGCATGAATCCCTGCCCCTGCGGCTACTTTGGTGACACCGAAAAGGAGTGCGTCTGTTCACCGTACCAAATCATCCGCTATCAAAAGAAAATTTCCGGCCCCATCGCCGACAGGCTTGATCTATACGTTGAAGTAAAGCGTCAATCCCTGGCGTCCGCTCATCAACAATCAAACCTCAATCAAGAACAAAAACAGTTAAAACAGATCAAACAATCAATAATTATCGCCCGTGGAATCCAAAACAAACGCTTTCAAAACTGTAAACTGAACAGTGAAATGGGCCCGCGCCAGATCAAAACCCATTGCCGCCTGGACAAACAAACCCGACTTTTACTTGAAAAAGCCGTAGAAAAACTAAAACTTTCGGGACGCAAATATCACCAGATCATCAAAATCGCCCGCACCATTGCAGACCTTGAACAGGCGCCGCAAATACAAATACATCATATTCAGGAAGCATTAAGCTACCGCCGTCAAACTACAATTTATCCCCAATAACACTAACATCCCTGCCCCAAAGCGGGAACTCACCTCCAACGGCAAGCTCCCTAGCCGAATTACCCCTGATAAAAATATCATCCGCCGAAGCGATACCGAGCAAAATTCTATCACTTGCGACCGCCACCGAAGCCACTTTACCTTTCACCGTAAAATTATAGGTGGACCCGCCGCCCAGATTCAGATTCATGTTGTCAAAAACCGCCCTGCCCTCAAATAAAGGCTTTTCACCTATAAACTTCTCATTCATGTAAAGCTGAACGCCACTCACGTCATACGGTCGCGCGTATCCAGCCAAAGAAAAAGCCATTTTTTGAACTTGCCCCCCTTCACGCGTAGTCAGGTCAAAATCCATGAACGTAACATCCGTCTGCCCTTTAAATGCCCATCCGCTTCTTTTCAGATTATTTTCAAGCAAAATATCGCTTTCAGAGTTTTCCGTCGGAGTATAAAGCACATCCTCTTCGGCAACGCCTCTAAGCGGCCCGCCGATATACTCCGGTCCAGACTGTATTATCCCGCTGAATTTAATTACCAGAAACATCGCGCTAAAGATAGCCACGGCCGTAGTAATCGCCGCGATTACAATAAACACTTTTCCCGGCCCGCGGGGTTTATTAGCGAATTTGAACTTTATGATACGACGTGACATTTTTGTTTTTGTTATCCTAACATTATAGCACTTTTCTTAAAGAATCTTAAGAGCTATAATTAGAGCCCGACCGGCTCCGGCCCTAAGTCGGAGCCACTAAATAATCAAAAATGAAAACAACCGGTCAGAAATACATAATTCAAGGAGGAGTACCGCTTAAAGGAGAGGTAAAAATCAGCGGATCCAAAAACGCCGCCTTACCCGTTTTATGCGCCACTTTACTTGCAAAAACGCCTTCCGTCATCAAAAATGTCCCCGATATTGCCGACATCCACGGCCTTTTAAGCATTTTCAGCCACCTGAACGTAAAATGCGAATTTGCGAATAACACCGTAAAAATCGACCCTTCGGGTTTAAAACAGGGAAAAATACGCGAAAACCTGATCAACAGCATGCGCGCCTCGATTTTATTACTCGCGCCCTTAATTTACAGATTCGGTGAGGCAAAAATGCCTTTTCCCGGCGGATGCGTACTTGGGAAAAGATCGGTAAACGGGCACACCAAGGCATTCAAAGAGTTAGGGGTCGATATTTTGGATCAAACTCAAGGCCTGCACTTAAAAGTAAATCAACTCAAAAACAATTTGATCGTAATGCCAGAAATGACAGTAACCGGGACCGAAAACGCTGTAATGTTAGCTTCCGCGATCCCTGGAAAAAGCGAAATAAGGCTGGCCGCCGCCGAACCGCACGTTCAAGATTTATGCCATTTCCTTGAAAAAATGGGAGCCAAAATCAGCGGCATTGGAAGCCACTTTTTGCAGATTGAAGGAACGGATTCATTACAGGGCGCTGAATACGAAATTACGGGGGATTACCTGGAAGCCGGCACATTTGCCATCGCTGCCGTCATCACCAACGGCGAAGTCACAATCAACAATATCAAAACCAACCACCTGGATTCATTTTGGGAAAAACTAGACGAAGCCGGGGCAAAATTCGAACTGAGCGAAAACAACGTAAAAATATTCCCGGGTAGTTCATTACAAGCCGTCAGTACACTGCGCACGGCCGTGTATCCAAGCTTTCCGACAGATCTGCAAGCGCCTTTCGCCGTTTTGCTTACCCAAGCGAAAGGTGATTCAAAAGTTTTTGAAACTTTATTTGACGGCCGACTGCAATACCTTTTTGAACTTGAAAAAATGGGCGCCGAAGTGGAAATGCTAAACCCCCACCAAGCCATTATCCAAGGCCCTACAAAGTTAAAAGGATTCCCAATCTCAAGTCTGGACATTAGAGCAGGCGCGGCGATGGTGTTGGCGGCAATTTGCGCGAGCGGCAGTACCGAAATTTCCAACATCTATTACATCAACCGCGGTTACGAAAATCTGGACAAAAAACTTCAGGCACTGGGCGCAAAAATAACCAAAATTGAAGAGCATGCATAAATTACCGTTCGGCGTTTACTGAAATGTTTCCCCTTCGTTCCATCACAAATTCAACCCGTCCATTAATGTCGGTTCTATAAATATCGATCCCTCTTTCCTGAAGTTCGATCACCGTTTCCGCGTGCGGATGACCAAAATTGTTATCCACTCCGCAAGAAATCACCGCCGCGCCTGCCCCTATCTCATCAAGCAGTTCAGTCATCCCGCTTGTTTTGCTTCCATGATGCCCCGCCTTATAAACGCCGGAGCTCAAATCAAATCCGCGAGCCAAAATTTTTTCTTCCCCTTCAAATTCCATATCACCGTTCATATAAATCGAAAAATCACCGTATAAAAAACGAAAAACAATAGAACTGTTATTAACATTTTGAAATTTTTGTCCCTGAATCGATTCAAAAGGATAAATGATATCCAGCACGCCGCCTCCCAAGCGGTAATCTTTATTTCCGTTCAAAAAAACCATTTCAATATTCTTTTCGGCGATCAGGCGCATAAATTTTTCGTAAGCCGGATCACCATAGGAAACACCCGTTAACATCAATTTCTTAATCTCAAACCTGTTCATTACATCAATCAGACCGTTAATATGATCCGCGTGCGGATGTGTCAAAATTACCAGATCCAGCGTATTTTCATAAAAAGGCATCACCTCCGCCATTTCCTGCAACACGGTATTAGCGGGCCCACCGTCAACCAAAATCAGTTCACTAGTGGGCAAACGCATCAAAATAGCATCACCCTGCCCAACATCCAAAAAATAAACATGCAGATCAAAATCACTGATCGCGCTTATACAAATAAAAAGCAACACAAACGCGCCTCCCGCCCCCATCAAAATTTTTAATAACAATTTATGCATAGAAACAGTCTGCACGTCAGAGATTAAATATTTATAAAACATCTATAAAAAATCAAATATACGCTAGACAAAAGTATAAAAATATAGTAAAGACATGCCCTGGCAATAATATTTACGATCTGCGAAATCAAACAGGTAAAACGTGTAGAAGCAATACCTGTTCCCAAAACAATCAGGGACGTTTTTATGATGATTCCCGATGATATCGTATTTGCCGATCACCGGATTTACGGATTGTACGCCCCAAAAAAGACAAAAACCGACAGGGATAAACAAGATCAAAGGCCAATTCATACAGATTCTCATACCCCATTTACAAATCAAGAGTTCTCAGGGAACACACGAAAACCCCAAAAAAAAAGCATTATTTCTTTTTCCCAACGCTGACCATGTCACCCCACATTATGCATGTTCTAGCCAAAAAACATAAACCACCAAAAGATATCCCCACTACGGGGAAAGACGTTTCAATGTTTGGAGTAACCAATTATCACAATACTTATATAACTTTTGGGATCAAAAGAACCGACCGTCGCCGTCACCTTTACGTTGTGGATAAGAGTGGAGCAGGAAAATCAAAACTGCTAGAACTATTTACTTCCGTGATCAGTTTCCGCGCGCACCGCCGACATGATTTTTCCCAAATACGACTACTCAAAAGAAATAATCAACGCTTCACGCCATAATTTCTGCACTCCGCGTGAAGAAGTGGAACTAAATCTTAGAAAATGGGATGAAGGATCAACCGAAGATCCATCAACAATAGAATCCAATACGGTCATAAAACAAACAGAAGAGTTTGAACCGCCTTTAATATAGATGAAACAGCATGAAATAATTGACAATTTATGTTAATATCGCTATAAATACCGCCTCTTAATCAATATCTATGGCACTTCGCGAAGATGCTGAAACAATTGACGAATTAGAAGATGATTTTGAATTGGACATATCCGAAGTTAGAGAAATATCATCGGACGTGCGTTTATCTGACACACACCCGGACCAGGATCCCGACCCTGATCTTGACCAGATCAATGAACAAGATCTGCGTGATGACTTATTTGCAATTTACTTAAGGGATGCATGCCAATATCCTCTTTTGAGCAAGCAGGAAGAGATTACTTTGGGAGTCAAAATCAGTCATTACAGAAATCAAATAGAACCTCTTAGAGAAAGGCTGAAAAGTGAATCGTTAAGCTCCAAACAGGCTAAAAAAATCAAAAAGAAAATCAGAATTCTTGAAAACAGATTGGCACCATATATTAATCAATTGATGGCGCACAATTTAAGGTTGGTCGTTTCCGTGGCCAGACGAAACCTTGGGCGCGGTATGCAGATGATGGATCTGATCCAGGAAGGAAACCTGGGCATGGCCAGAGCCGCCTATAAATTTGACGTGGATAAAGGTTACAGATTTTCAACATACGCGATGTGGTGGATTAGACAGACTATGGCGCGCGCCATCGCTGACAAAGGCAGAGATGTGCGAATGCCAATCCACATGCATGACACCGTAAATCAACTAAACAGATTCGCCATCAAGTTTCAAAACAAACACGGCAGATATCCCGATCTGAAAGAGGTAATGAGCCATTTTAACGTGCCCGAGAAAAAGGCGCTTCTGATAATAGAAAACCATGGCAATAAAGCCTTTTCATTAGACGCCCCCATTAAAGACGAAGATGGCGGCAGTTTTTTAAGCCTTATGCATGATCCCGATGATGCCACCACCGACCAAGTAGTAATTGAAGAAAGTACCAGGGAAGGAATCAATAATCTTTTACTGAACAATTTAACCCCCCGCGAAAGAGAGGTGATCAAACTAAGATTTGGTTTGGACGCGGATCGAGGACGTGAAGACGGCCTGACTTTAAGAGAAATCGGTGTGGAATTCAAACTTACCAGAGAGCGAATCAGACAGCTTCAGGAACAGGCTTTGGAAAAATTAAGAAAAGCCATTCGCAAACAGTTAATTACGGAAGACCTTGAGTAAAAGGAAAACCCCCGCGTATTGCGTGGGGGGGATTCCCCGGTGTTATTTTGGTCTTTGTTTATTTTCTTTTTTTCTTTCTGTTCATAAGTCCGCCAAGCCCCGCTGAACCCAATAGCAGTAGCGCAAGTTCGGGACCTGTCTGGGGAAGTTCCAAAGTAAAAGCGGTTTTTATGCCGTCACTTTCATTTCCGGCAGTGTCTTTGGCGGTCAGTTTAAAAAAGTAAGTCATGTCGGAAACCAAACCTTTAAGGTCATGACTTTCGGCGGTTGGATCCAGCATAACGCTGTCTCCATAATCGGTTCCGTCGGTACTTTTATATAAAACATAGTTGGCCAGGTCACCGGCGGTATTGGCGCTTGGAGTCCAGGTCAACATACCGGTCATGTTTTCAAGAAGTTTTGCTTTAAGGTCGGACGCGTCTTCAGGAGGTGTAACATCGGAAATCAGATCTTCCGGTGTTTCTTCCGGCATGTCTTCCGGATTTTCCGCTTCCGGTGTTTCTTCCACCACTTCTTCTGGTGCTGAACCTCCAAAAAAGACTGTGGCGTTATTGGCAACATCAATCATATTACCCGCTTCATCCGTAACATCCTCCATAACAATCAAATTATAGTTTTTAGGTTGTTGAGGCGCGGTCGTCAATGTGACAATATCACCTTTCGGACTCAAAACCGCTTCATAAACATCAAGAGTGTTTTGAATATTTTCTTCTTCGGTAATTATAAAACTCAGTTCCGGAGCCGGGCCAAGGTTTACAACTTCTGAAAAAGCAATCTGTACGTGTGTATTATCTGATACCTGAACATCTATTAATTGCGGACCGACAGTATCTTCACCTTCCGCAACCAAGTCGCCTTGCGGTTCAAATTCTTTCGGTTCCAGATCTGTACCTATAAATACACCCGTATCAGATGTTCCGCTTTGAATTGGATTTCCTGATTTATCTTCAACCTGAATACCGGCGGTTAAAACATAGTTGGCTCCGGCCTGTTGTTCGGCTGTTGTTAAAAGTACACTCTTCTCACTTGTGTCTTCAAGATTTAAAGCTGCGGCAAGCACATCAAGTGTCATGCCTGTGGCATCATCAACAATTGTAAAAGCGCTTTGAGGATCAGTTTCCGGCACGCTTACCGGTTCTGAAAAAGTCACCAATACTGTGTATTTATCCAAAGCTTCAGCCTGTACAACTGTTGGAGCTTCGCTGTCGGCCGCCCCGTGAGCGGGTGTGGCGCTTACTTCAACGCTGTAATTTTCACTTTCATTACCGGCAGGATCATAAGCGGTTACAGCCATATAATAAGTTGTGCCATTTTCCAGTCCTTCAAGGTCGTAACTGATCTTGTTTCCGGTATCTACGGATGTTTCATACTCTTGTCCCGGTTCCACAACCGGCTCTGTGCCAAAATATACTTTATAACCCTCTACCACATCATTATCAGTAGCAACATTCCAGGTTAAATTAATCATCGAATCACCGGCCACGGCTTTTAGGTTTTCAACGTCAGAGGGGGGTTCGGTATCGGCCTGGGCCGAAGCCGCCGGCGCAAACATCATCATTAGCGCCATCCCGATACTAATCAGTACAAATTTTTTATTTACTTTTGTTTTCATGATTTTTATGTTTAGTGTTTATTTTTAAATCTAATAATTATATCAAAAAAAAAGCCTTTTTTAAATCTTAGCGAGAAAAACTCTGCCAAATGGTATTGACAAAAGTTAAATATAAATTATAAATATTATGCTTCAGCGGGTTGCCACTTTAATAGCTCTAACCTATACTACTTCTGTTTTGAATCGTAAAAATGAAAATCCATCTAAATAAGCAGGTACTGGAAAAAATACCGGGAATTCAAGTGGGAGCCCTGGTTTTAAAGAATCTCAAAAACCGGAGAAAATATACAGCCGTGGATCAGCTGTTAAGAGGTGTTTGCGCGCAGAGAAAAAACGAATTAAAAAACGACAACAGGAATAAGCAGATTCAGGCCTTATTTAACACGGCCAGAGAGGGGAATATGGTTTTGCCGGAAGCAGGGCTTTTGGAAAGCAAAATAAAAAAAATAGGCAGAGCAAGAGAAATCAACAGCCCCAACAATTTATACGCGTTGATTCACTATCTTGGATTGAAATATATGGTACCGGTCTTTGCATATGACCTCGACACAATTGGTAAAGACATTCAGATTAATTTTGTTGAAACAAAACAGGGAAAAATGTTCAAAGATATTGATCTTTTACCTGAAACCAAACACACAGTCATCTGGTTTATTAATTTGGGAAGCCAAACTAAAGAGGATTTTGCAGAGTTGCCTGATGAATTTATTAATCTTATAGGGAAATACTGCGGCGGAAGCGATGCCAATATTTATATCCTTGATGCCGATAATACCGAAGTTGACCTTGATTATGAATCGGAGCTGGAAAAAGAAATGAAAGAACAGGAACAAGGGCAAGAGCAAAATTCCCTAAATGAACGGGAAGCTGTTAATCATGATCAGTCTCATACTGATACAATTGAACAATCTGACCGGGAAACGGAAGAACCCCCTTTCTTAAAAGAAGAGACCACTCAGAAAGTATCAAATGAACCGGCTACGACTAAAGATCAGATTAAACGTATCCTTGAACAGGCATTAATTAAGTTATTAAATGAACAGTCCGAAAACACAGCCCCTGATTTAGATTTGGATGTGGAGACACCATCCGATTCTTCTCATGGTGATTATTCATCATCCATAGCTTTAAAACTGTCAAAAAAAATGCAGAAAGCACCGCACGAAATAGCGCAAACTTTAATCCAAAAAATTGAAAAACCCGATTATGTGGAAAAAATTAAAATTGCCGGCCCCGGATTTATTAATTTTCAGCTGTCTCAAAAGTTCCTGGAGCAAACCTTGGATTCAATAACCGGCTTAAAGACAAAATTCGGCAGGCTTGGGGTCGGACATAACACAAGAGCTTTGGTTGAGTATTCGTCACCCAATATAGCTAAACCTCTCGGTGTGCATCATCTGCTTTCAACAATAATCGGTCAAACTCTGGCCAACATGTTTAAATTCGCCGGATATGAAACTGTTACTCTTAATTGGCCGGGCGATTGGGGTACTCAGTTTGGTAAGTTGATTTACGCTTATAAAAGGTGGGGAAGCGAGGAAGAAGTAAAAAAAGACCCCTTAAATGAACTCCTTAAACTTTATGTAAAATTTCACGAAGAAGAAGAAAAGAACCCTGAATTGGTGGATAAAGGGCGTGAAGAATTCAAAAAACTTGAGGAAGGAGAGAATGAAAACGGTAATATTTGGGAATGGTTCAGAGACATCAGTATTAAAGAGCTGGAACGAATTTATCAAAAGCTCGGTGTAAGTTTTGATGAGTATCTGGGGGAAAGAATGTATCTGGAAGATGCTAAAGAAATCATTAAGGAGGGGTTGGAAGAGGGGATTATTGAAGAAGGCGAAAAAGGAGCTTTAATAGTTAAATTTGAAAACGACGTTTACCCCCCCTCGATGCTACAAAAAACGGATGGCACAACTCTTTATGCCAGCCGTGATTTGGCAAGTCTTAAAGACAGAATTCAAAGATTAAAGGGTGATAAAATCATTTACGTGGTTGACGTGGCGCAAAAACTGCATTTGGAACAGCTTTTTGCAACGGCTAAAAAATTCAATTGGGGCGACGCCGAGCTCAAGCATGTAATTTTCGGGAGAATGCAGCTGCCTGAAGGCAAAATGAGTACAAGAAAAGGAGACGTAATACTACTTGATGAAGTATTAAAAGAAGCATTAAACAGAACAAAGAAGATAATCGCCGAAAAAAGCAGAGAACTTTCCGATGAAGAAAAGAATCACATAGCCGAAAAAATGGCTGTCAGCGCAATAAAATACAACATTATTTCGCAGAATCCCGAAACAAACATAACCTTTGACTGGGATAAAATGCTCTCATTGGAAGGCAATAGCGGCCCTTATTTAGAGTACTCTTATGCCAGAGCAAAAAGTATACTAAGAAAATCTAAAGAGGAGGACGTTATTAGTCCCGAATCAAATGCCAACGAAAGACAAACGGATCTGTTCAGTCTTACCAAAGATGTTGTTGAAAATAAAACACATCAGTCACAAGCCCAGGGCGAAAATGCGGAAAAACCATATTCACACCAAAGCGAACAGCGAGTTTTACACATGCTCCCGCGCTTCCCCGACGTAATACATGAAGCGGTTAAAGAATACAAACCGAACCTTATTTCAAACTATCTGTTCGATCTGGCCCGCGCATTCAACAGCTTTTATAACGAAGTACATGTTTTAACCGCGGCAACCCCCGAATTGCAACAATCACGCCTGAAAATGGTCGAAGCGTTCGCGCATGTGCTCCAAAACGGCCTTACTGTACTTGGCATAGACACCTTCGAGCGCATGTAATAACAAAAACTGGAGGCGGCACCCGGATTCGAACCGGGGAATAACGGTTTTGCAAACCGCTGCCTTAGCCACTTGGCTATGCCGCCAGTCACCTGGCGGAGAGGGAGGGATTCGAACCCTCGCGGCAACTGACGTCACCCTACAGGATTAGCAATCCCGCCCCTTCAGCCACTTGGGTACCTCTCCGCGAATAAAACAAATATGTTTTTGATAAAGATCGTAGCGCCCAATGATCATAATAGTAAGAATCCAAAAAATCAATTATGAGTTTTTATAAATAATCAAACGGCAACCCCTGACTTTGGCAAGATAAAAATCCTTAGATCATGTAATAAGGCATATAAGGTGCGTTATAATCCGTAGGTATCAATTTTATTTCATAACAGCAAAGAATGAAAAAAATATCATTAATATTAACCCTGGCAATTTTGATGGGCTTATTTCAGGTTGGATACGCCGCGGATGCACCATTCCCGGACGTGGATGCCGACAATGTCAACTTTGACGCCATTGAATACCTTAAAGGGGAGAGCGTTTTGGAAGGTTACCCCGACGGAACTTTCAAACCCGGCAACGAAATCAATCGTGCCGAATTTACCAAAATTGTCATGGGACCGATTATTACCGACATGACAAAGAAAAACTGTTTCCCCGACGTAAATGAAGAGTGGTTCGCTCCCTACGTTTGCGACGCCAAAGACAGGGGAATAATCGCCGGCTATCCCGACGGAACTTTCAAACCCGCCGACAACATTAATTTTTCAGAAGCGGCTAAAATCATCACCAACGCTTACGGAATCGAACTGGGTAAAGACAGTTTTGACCCGGAAAGATGGTACAAACAGTATATTTCAGCTATGGAGGCGAAAAACGATATCCCTTTATCGGTCGAATTTTTCGATGAGAACGTTACACGTGATGAAATGGCAGAAATGATTTACAGACTGGACGCCGATGTTAACGAAAAGGCTTCCAGAACTTATGACGAAATCATCGGTGAAGGATTTGTGCAGGTAGAGTCATGCGCCCAGTTGCAGGAACGCTACGACTACCACAATTACCAAGACATGTATTATGACGATGACGTGGTATTGCTGGAAGAAGGTGAAGCGATGCCCACGGAGGCACCGGCAACCGATTCCGATATGCAGACAACGTCCAAAATGGCTGAACCTGCAGGCAGAGGTGGCGGTGGAGCCGACGAATACTCAACAACCAATATTCAGGTTGAGGGAGTTGACGAAGCCGATATGATCAAAAATGACGGCCGTTATATCTATTTAATCAAAGGCGAATCAGTCAGAATAATAGACGCTTATCCGGCCGAAAACATGGAAGAAATAATCAGTTTCTCATTAGGTGAAGAAGATGAAAATTTTACTCCCAACGAAATGTACACGGACGAAGACACTATGGTCGTAATAGGCACAGCTTCCAAAGACGTATCTTATGAACCGGAAACTGAAAGTAATTTTTTCTACCCTTCATATTATTACGTGAGCAGAACAAAGGCCTATGTGGTCGATATTACTGACAGAAGCAAGCCCACGGTAAAAAGATCCGTTGAATTTGACGGCAACTATCAGACATCCCGCAGAATCGGAGATACCTTATACATGGTTATGGTTGACTACCCGTACCATTATTATGGAGACAGGGAGATAATCCCTCTGATGTACGATTCCGAAAGTGGCAAAGAGCAAGCGGTTGCCGGATGCTCGGACATAAGAATCCTGCCAAAACCGCAGTCTTTCAACTTCTTGATTACCGCGGCGGTTCCGCTTAAAGATATGGATAAAGAAGTCGATAGAGAGATAATAGCCGGCGACGCCCAAAACGTATACGCCTCTCTAACCAACCTCTACGTTTCAGCCACAGATTGGGGCGGCGGTTACTACAGACCTTATGGCGGATACGACTCGGCTCTTTACAAATTCGCGCTCGGCAACGGAACAATAGAATACAAAGCGCAGGGCAAAGTACCCGGTCAAATTCTGAATCAGTTCAGTATGGATGAAAACAACGGCTATTTCCGTGTGGCCACCACAACCGACGAATACACGAGGGGTAGCGAAATCTCCAATAATCTATACGTTTTGGACGAAAACCTTATGCCCGAAGGAAAAATTGAAGATATAGCGCCCGGTGAAAAAATCTATTCTGTCAGATTCCTTGGTGATCGCGCTTATATGGTGACTTTCAAGCGTGTTGATCCGTTATTTGTAATAGACCTTGCCGATCCCGCTGATCCCGACATTCTAGGTGAGCTTAAAATTCCCGGATACAGCAGTTACCTGCACCCGTATGATGAAAATCATTTAATGGGATTCGGCAAAGAGGTTGAAGAGAATCCGGATTTAAGCGACGAGAATTTTGTTTTATACGATGCGGTACAAGGCATGAAAATCGGCATGTTCGATGTCACGGATGTTAATAATCCCGAAGAAATGTTTACGGAAGTAATTGGTGATAAGGGAACGTACAGCAAACTTCTGGATAATCACAAAGCTCTATTATTTGATCAGGATAAAGAATTATTGGCTTTCCCTGTAACCGTTTACGAATTGCGGGACGAAGCGAACTGTAGTGAATACACATATTCAAACTGCCCTTCAGATTGCCGTCAGATCTGCGTGCCAAGTTCCTGCACTTACGAAAACGGTATAACTGTCTGCACTACGGATTGTGACGGGGAAAACAGCTGTGTTCCTTACGAATATAATTATCCGGATCCGGTATTTGACGGCGCATACGTATATAACGTTAATCTTGAAGACGGATTTACATTGAGGGGCAAAATAACTCACTACAACGGGGATGATTTACAGGATCTTGAACAAAACGGCTACACAACATGGGAAAAGACCGTTAAAAGACTCTTATATATGGGTGAAACACTATATTCAGTTTCATACGATGTGGTAAAAGCTAATAATTTAAACGATCTTAAAGAGACCAACATGATCGAACTCGCGGGTGATGTTTACGACGTTTTCTACGGTTATGAATGGTAATAACATTCTGGATCCATTGTTAAAAAAAAGGGCGGATCATTCCGCCCTTTTTGAATGGGAACAATGAAATTTGACTGAAAAAACTTTGTAAAATATAGTTAGACATTAAACGCTAATTCGAAAATCGATTATGGAATTAATCAAACCCGAAGTAGGCAAAAACAGATATCCGGAGTACGCAATTTCACCTTTCATACTGAACCGCTGGTCGCCCCGCTCTTTTACAGGTGAAGAAATTCCTGAAGAGGATTTAATGAGTATTTTTGAGGCTGCCAAATGGGCGCCATCCGCTTTTAATGATCAGCCCTGGCGATTCATCTACGCCAGAAAAAATACCCCGCATTGGGCAAAAATATTTAATCTGATGGATGAATTTAATCAAAAGTGGGCAAAAAACACGGCCGCCTTGGTCGTCATAGTGTCGCGTCAAAACTTTACATACAAGAACAAACCTAACCGCACCCACAGCTTCGACACCGGGGCGGCCTGGCAAAACCTCGCTCTGGAAGCCACCGCAAAAGGTTACTACGCGCACGGAATGTCGGGTTTTGATTATGAAAAAGCTAGAATCGAGTTAAAAATCCCCGATGACTACAATATCGAAGCTATGTGCGCCATCGGAATAAAAGACTCACCCGAAAAATTACCGGAAGATATGCAACAAAACGAAAAACCGTCTTCAAGAAATAATCTCGATCAGATAATCATGGAAGGTCAATTTATGCCCTCTTCTTAGAAGTATGCGAATAGCGGGGACCAGATTGATCCCATCTGTAATCAGATTTTTTTTGATCATCTTTTCCATGAGGTATAGGTGTAATTTTTTGGGATTCAGTTGGAGCTTCCTCAATGTGGAATTGCAGATATTCCTCATTTAACGCCGTTACGAATTGCGCTTCTCTTGAGGTTCTCATGCGCAACTGGGCAATATCACTGTTTCTTTTTTCATTTTCGTCAGATTCCTGAATTGATTCCTGCACCGAAACCGCGGGCATTTCGCCACTTCTATATCGAACATATAAAGGATGATTGTGAATTTTTTCCCAGACAGCCTCATAAGGTGGCAATGTTTGCTCTGTCATAATAGCTAAAATATCTTCCATGATACTGTTTCGCAGTCTTAAAGGCAGAAAGTTCCATTCTTCCATTTGTTCAAGTAAAGCCACGCAGGTTTGCCTGCTGACATTTGCCCCGGTGATAGCACTGTTCATGTAAACCAGATCATAAATACTGGATGCTGAATTTACATTATTTAAACGTGCCGTTTGCGTTTTTTCTTGCAGATCCTTCATCGATTCAATACCGGTTCGCTCTTTTTCAGAATTAGCCTTCATTTCTTTCATGACAACAAATTAGTATTATCTATAATGAAAATTATAATGATAACCGAGCAAAATTCAATCCCAAAAAAGGTAATTAATTATTATTCTTTTTTATTATAAATAATGGGAGAGATGATAGTTTTTGACTGTAGGTGAAAACGTGATATAAAGTATAACCTCTAATGCATCAAACTTATGAAAATTGACTCAAATAATAACCGCGAGCAAAATTCGGAAACGATGAATTATTCTGAACTTTGCCTTTTTGTAAAAGAAAAAAAGAGTAGCTGGATGAGGACTGCGGATCGTATTAAAGAGATAAGTTTAAAAAACAACTTTTCACTTGATTCAGGAGTGATATCAGAACACTTTCATGAAACAACCGGGCTTTTTGATGATCTGTTCAGAGATATAAAAGTCGTAACCAAGGAACTGAAAAGACAATTCAAAACCAAACAGGAGCGAATAGTCGCAGTAGTGAAAGAGGAACAACCTGAAAACCCTAATGACGAATCCCCCAAGGTCAAAGCTATAAAAAACGAAATAAACGACCTGGCCATGTTGGCGCAGGCTGTAAGCGAAGAAATCGCGGATATGCTGGCTGAATTATTTGATTTACTCAAAGATTCCGCGTTAAACGCGCATATTACAAACTCTATTTTTTCGGAATATGGAATTGAGCTCAACATCTCCGACCCTATCCATCTTACACGCCCTGCCTTAAAGTCGAGCGTATACAGAGAAATACGTCCGATTACAACGCAAAGACTTATACCCAGACGCAGCAATGAAGACAAAAGCGGAATTACGACTTATGAAAAAATTTTACAGCAGGCCATGCTGGGCGCAAGACAAAGCAGGGTCAGTCTGGCTGAAATCGATCCGAAAGTGGAGGGTGATCAGGAAGAAACAACTCGGGTTAATAACAGACCGGGTTTCGAAAATTCAACTAACAAACCCGGAACTAGGACAATTAATCCGGGAAGAATAAATCCCAATTCTACAAATAGTGACTTAAAAGATGCGGATAATTTATCTGCTAAGCCAACTATTCAAACAAACGAACCTGCTTCTTTTATTGAAAAACGGACATCAGCCTCGACACCAAAACCGAAGACACAACAAGACGGAACTGTTCAATCATCAGAGAAAGATATTGCAGGTGAAAATCAAACACAAACAGTTTCTGAATTTAGCAAAGATCCAAATGCTCCTGAACCTGAAATTGATTCGGAAATAACCGAAAATCCATTCAGAGTAAAAAAATCCATACGGCGTAAATTATGGACAACGTTGGGGGCCGGAGCGGCGGTTATAGCCGCAGGTTTAATCGGTCATTCCGCCGTAAATAACTGTTCTCAGGATGATCTGAACGTTTCTGTGGCGACAACTACTGCCGATAAAGAATCAAAAAACGAAAAAACAACTGCCGACAGCGAAAAGCCTACCCAAACAATCGAAGAAGAAGCGGCATCGCCCGTTAAATATACAGTAAATACCGATCACGCGGACTATGCTCGATATCTTCAAAACTTTAAAGGAATGCATGCTTTCCAGGCGGATCTGAATTACGCCGCGGGCAGCACGGAAGTCGAATTGAATGGTAATGAAACGACCAACGAATTAAGATTAAAAGTACTGAGGGAATTCCTAGAAGCCGGTATAAAAACCGCCACAAGCGCTTTCTCACAAAAAGCATTTTCAATGTATTTGAATAGTCTGGATAGATTGGAAAAAGAAATCAAGGAAGGTATCGCAAGCTTGGATGACGAAAATTTAATGGAAGATGGAAGTTACCGGCAAATTAGAATAATGGCAGAAGGAATTAAAAATATAGTTCGCACAGTACCCCCCGAAAACATCGCGGGTTACAAAATTACCACAGCGGCCTGCCATCCTTTTGAGGTCTTTACCCACAATTATTTGGACAAAGGGGGCGCGCCGGCATTTCATACCACCGTAGTAAAAACACTTGAAAACATAGAGGAAGATCCTTTCAAAAGGGGGGACAGCGGTTACGTGACAACCGAATTTTTCAAAAGATTGCACCGCCAGGCGGCTGTTCAAAAGGCGCAAAACAAAGTTGACGGATCACCGGCGGTGGCCGGATCTATAGAAAGATACATCAGATCCGGAGGAAATAACTCAATCAGCGACATGTTAAGAGCATGCGTTGTGCCGATTTACCGTACTGACATTAAATCGACACCCGAACCCGAAATAGAAAACACCGTGGCTCCTTCCAAAGGTGGCGCTATACCTATTAATTACGTTCCTGAACCGTCACCTACAGGCTTATTTGACCTGGATAAACTTGACGAACTAGATTCAGGATGGTACCTGCCTGGCGAAAACGCGCCCGAGATCGAAGTTACCGGTGAAGAATATGTAAACCTGGAAGAATTAATGGAAGACGATACTCCGGAGATCGAAGTAACCGAAGAAGAATATGTGGATCCGGAGCAACTGCTTATTGAAGACGATACACCGCAAATAGAAATAACGGGTGAAAAGTGCGTTGAACTCAACGAAGATAATCTACAAGAGGACGACAGCCCTGAAATCGAAATAACCGGTGAAGAATACGTGGAACTGACGGAAGAAGACCTGTTTTTTAACGAAAAACCTTTTGTCCAGACAAAGAATAAAGTTAAAGTCTCCGAACAGGAACAACCTCCCGTTAAACAGCCTCCCGTTAAAAAAAGTTGGTTTTCACGTGCCGCCGCGAAAGTAAAATCATTTTTCGCCTAAATCAATATACACAAGCTGTTTCTAGATGATAATATTGGCGGAGAGAGAGGGATTCGAACCCCCGAGGAGCTTGCGCCCCTAACGGTTTTCAAGACCGCCGCTTTCGACCACTCAGCCATCTCTCCACAGGCGCTAATATACAAAAATATATTTAAGCCCACAAGGTTAAAGATTAATTTAGTTTTTTTTAATCAAATTTTAAAGAAATTCTAATCAAGTAGAGCTAAATTAAGCTCCTCTATTAGTTTTTAACTATAAAGCATGCAAAATCAATCACTCACTTTGGGCGATATCACTATCATACCGGATCAACAAATAGCTTGTTATAAAGGACAAATGTTGGATCTTAGAAGAAAAGAATATGAATTACTTGAATTCATGATTCGCAATAAAGACCGGGTATTAAACAAGCTTACGATTCTGGAGTATGTATGGCATTACAATGCCAACACCACCAGTAAAACTCTGGAAGTACACGTTGCAGGACTCAGAAAAAAACTGAAAGAATGTAAAAAGAACTGTTCCATAAAGACAGTTCACGGATTCGGATACATGCTTTGTGACAGCAATAACTAGAGGTTCTGCAAATATTCGATTGCGCCGTTCAACTGATTATCTTCAACATCGGTAATATCGCTTTCATCTAAAACATCATCTGCCTCCTTATCCTCCGGCTCTTTATAATAAAGCACTTCCATGTCCGGAGTAATACCCTTGTAATCAATATTATTGCCGTTCGGAGTATACCATTTGGCAATCGTCAATCTTATACTCGAACCATCACTCAGTTTATCCACTTCCTGAACGCTTCCCTTACCAAAAGACTCTTTACCCATAATCACAGCTCTCCCATAATCCTGCAACGCACCCGCCACAATTTCGGAAGCGGAAGCTGATCCTTCGTTTATTAAAACAACCATAGGAATATTCGGTAAAGCTGGATTTCCTCTTAGATATAAGGTTTCATTGTCGGATTCTTCGCGCCGTTTAATAGTGACAGCTTCCTGTGTCCCTTCAATAAACTGCGAAAGCACATGAACCGAAATTTCCAGATAGCCGCCGCCGTTATTTCTCAGGTCAAGAATCAAACCCTTCGCGTCGGAATTCAGAATTTCCTCAATTTTCGCGTCAAATTCAGCCGGTGTAGTGTCATTAAACTGATAAATACTCAGATTATAAATACCGTCAGCCACCTCATCCAGATAAACACTTTCCACGCTAACCGTATCTCTTTTAATCTGAACATCAAACGGTTCCTCCACACCTTCCCGTATTATCGTCAAAACAACTTGCGTGCCCTGTTCACCGCGAATATTCATAATCGCGTCAAAAAGAGTCATTTCCGCCGCCAGATTGCCGTCTATTTTATAAACAATATCACCCGATTTTAAGCCCGCTTTTTCCGCCGGCGAATTTTTTAAAGGAGTCACAACGACCAGCGATTGATCTCTCACCGTAAGTTCTGCTCCGATTCCCTCCAGTTTGCCGTTTAAATTCTGATCAAACTCCTTGGTCTCATCGGGCGTCATATAAACCGTATAAGGATCATCAAGCGCCGCCACCATGCCCGCGATCGCCCCATAAACCATCGTTTGCTTATTCAAAGCGGTTTCATCAACGTATGTGTCTTCAAGTAACTGCCAGACAGTCCAGAAGATCGTCATATCTGCCTTGTCCGATTCATAGTCGGACGCACTTATCAAATTAGAAAAAGCCGCCATTGGCGAAACATCTTCCTGTTTAACCTCTCTGTCTTCAACCGTTTTCTTCAAAATATAGTAGCTCGCGCTTTCCCATCCAAACAGAAAGACAAAAGCAAAGACTAGAATAAAACTTATAAATTTTTTAAAACCGCTCATATTATAATTATGACATGAAAATTAATATTCGTCGATAGTGCGCTTCACGCGAACGATTGAAGAAGCTTTATTCGGCTTCTCCGTTTCGATCAATGTGGCATTTAAAATAATCTCACCGCGCGCGATTTCATGCTTTACCGGTAATTGAGTCAAAAATTGATCAATAATCGGTTTTTTTTCAAGACCGATAATAGAATCAAGCGACCCCACAAAACCCGCGTCCGACTGAAAAGCCGTGCCGCCCGCCAGTATCCTTTCATCGGCCGTTGCAACATGCGTGTGAGTACCTATCACAGCCGAAACGCGCCCATCCAGATACTGCGCCAGCGCGATTTTTTCAGAAGTCGCTTCGGCGTGAAAATCAACAAAAATCGCTTCCGGATTCTCGTGGCTTGTTTCCCGTAAAATTTTATCCATCGTTCTAAAAGGACAATCCGCGTTTTCACGGATAAAAAGTCTACCCAGTAAATTCACCACCAGCACTTTTTTCATCAGCGCAGTTTGAATAACCCTGTAACCTTTACCCGGAACCCCTTCCGGATAATTTGCCGGCCTTATAATGCGAAGCTTAGGATCATCCAGAAAAGGAATAATCCCTCTATTCTTAAAAACATGATTACCCGAAGTAAAAAAATCAACACCTGCTTCAATCATTTCATCAAGCTGCTCTTCTCCCACGCCCTTCCCGTGTCTTATATTTTCTGCGTTAGCAATCACCAGGTCAGTTTTATACTCCTCTTTAAGAGGTTTCAACAGCTTCTTAACAGCCTGTCGTCCGGGCTTTGCGAATATGTCACCAATAAATAGTATTTTCATGCCTTTATTTATCAATCGGGTAGCCATACTATCATAACTCAATAAACAAAGCATACATAAAAAAAAATCACACTATGTCAGTACAATAACAGTTTGTATCGGTTATTTAATGATAGGCTTCACTAAAAACAAAAGAGGTCTGCATGACATGCTCGCGAAAACCTGCGTGATTAAAAAATAAGACGAATCCATTTCTAAATTAAGAGGGCACCTATTTAAAGTGTCCTCTTATCTTAATTGGTCATCTCGGAAATTTCATCCATAGCTTCAAAAACATCTATTTGTCTCTTTTTTATCTGGCCGTTTCCCCCGGACGGTTTTCTGAATCGACCCATAAATTGGCCGTTTATCAAATAAAGACATCGCCTATAATAATAATTTGCCAGTTCAAGAAAAACCGCGTCCTCATTTTCTCTGTATAAATCCAGACCGGCATCCGCAAAACATTTAGTGGTTGAATAAGATGGCGGCGAAATCATGGCATGACTGTTAAATCTACCGGATACGGCCGAACAAAACTCCGAAAAAGCATTACCATCGGTTGTCGCGTGTTCAAAAAGATTCTCCAGATATTCTTTCATTTCAGGTAAATTTTTGCTCGTCAGCTTACGAATTGAAACCTTTTTCTCTTCTGCGGCAGCCGTGGATACATTATCTTGTTCTTCATCCTGTACTTTTACCGGAGTTTCCGACTTATTTACAGTATTTTTATCCGGGTCGGATGCTTCCAGCGCCATCAGACCGATATATGACGCTATCGCGCCCGCCGCCACGGCAACCGTAATTTTATTCGTCGGTTTTTCAAAATCTTCAGGTCGATTTTCAAGCATCTTGGCTCTTAGCCAGGGTGGAATATTAATATTTTTGGACATTCTAAAAGTTTTTTGGATTTCGTTATAAGTCACAAGCACATATTTGTCAAAACAGGAAATATCAAGATCATTTTTTGGTTAGATCGATAATTGCTACAATTTAATAATAATTTAAATAGTGTTTATTTCTTTTTAATCTCAATTTGTTATAAGGCACATATACAAAAAATAAAAAACCTTGACGGTGAGTATATGCTCACCTAAGATGGTCTTAAGATCAAAATTTAACTATTCATTACTTCATAATATAAAAAACATGAGTACAACAAGCGAAAAACAGAAGGCGGTCGAATTGGCTTTGGCCCAAATTGAACGCAATTTTGGTAAAGGCGCGATAATGAAAATGGGCAAAACTCAAAAAATCGCCATCGAAACCATCCCCACCGGTTCACTTTCATTGGATATGGCTCTTGGAGGGGGGGTTCCGCGTGGTCGCGTGGTTGAAATTTTCGGACCGGAAAGTTCCGGCAAGACCACTCTCACACTGCACATATTGGCTGAAGCACAGAAAAAAGGCGGTCAAGTTGCATTTATTGACGCCGAACACGCGCTTGACCCTGTTTACGCAAGAAAAATAGGTGTGGATATTGATAATATTTTGGTATCACAGCCGGACAGCGGGGAACAGGCTCTTGAAATTACGGAAAGTTTGGTCAGAACCAACGCCATAGATGTGATTGTCGTTGATTCTGTGGCGGCATTGACTCCGCGCGCGGAAATAGAAGGTGAAATGGGTGACGCTCACATGGGCTTGCAGGCAAGACTTATGAGTCAGGCCTTACGAAAGCTTACCAGCACCATAAGCAAAACACGTACCACTGTTATTTTTATTAACCAGTTGCGAATGAAATTGGGTGTTATGTTCGGTAATCCCGAAACTACTCCTGGCGGTAATGCTCTTAAATTTTATTCTTCCGTAAGGATGGATATTCGCAATATCGGAAAAATTGAAGAAGGAACCGGAGAGGGTAAGGAAGTTAAGGGAAATCGGGTAAGAGTTAAAGTTGTAAAAAATAAAGTCGCGCCCCCTTTCAAAATGGCTGAATTTGACATTATGTACAACACGGGTATTTCACGCGTTGGAGATGTGATTGATCTTGCTACCAAATATGAAATCACCAGAAAAAATGGAGCATTCTATAACTACCAGGATGTCAAACTCGGTCAGGGACGTGAAAATGTAAAGCATTTTCTGAAAAATAACGAAAAAGTAGCGCAATCTATAGAAAAAGAGCTACAAGAATTCATTTATAAGATGAAAGAAGAAAGTGCCGGCGATAAAACGGCAGTTTCTGCTTCTCCTGCTCCCGCAAAAACCACAAAGAGAGCATCGGCTTCTAAAGATGTCTAATGACAAAAAAAAATTCCACATTTAATGCCGCGGTGCGCCTGCTTTCACGCAGGCGCTACCATTCGGCGGAACTAATTAACAAGTTGCGACTTAAGGGGCATCCTGAAGAAGAAATAATTAATACCGTAAAGCGCCTTAAAAATCTCAATTATTTAAATGATAAAGAATATATAAATCTTTTTACCGGTGACCGATTAAGATTTAAACCACAGAGCAAAAGATTGATCAGGCAAAAACTCATTCAAAAGGGTATTGGTAAAGATGAAGTTGAAGAAGAGCTGTCAAATATAAGGATTAACGAAAAAGAACAAGCCGTGCTTGCATTCCGAAAGAAAATAAAAGCTATAAAAACGGGAACACCACAACAACAAAAAGAAAAAATCCAGCGCTTTTTAGCATCAAGAGGTTTTACACCCGGAGTCATCATTGAGACGGTTAAAAATCATTTTGAACCTTTACAAAAATAAGAAATCAAAGTAAGATCACAGTAGTACAGGATTTCTATTAAGAATCCTGGCTTTTTTATAAATTCAATCAATTCACATGCAATCACAGTTTTTTGCCGCCATTAATCAACTTTGCGATGAAAAGGGTATTCCGAAGGATAAAATCATGGAGACAATAAAAGCCGCCCTTAGAGCTGCGTACAGAAAAGACTACGGAAACCGCGAACAAAATGTAGAAGTGGAAATGGGAGAAAAAAATGAACAGACAACAGTTTTTTTAATCAAAGATGTTGTTAAAAAAGTGGAGAATCCGGAAACCGAAATGACTGTTTCAGAAGCAAAAAAATATAAAAAGACTCCCAAAGTGGGCGATGTAATCAAAATTGATGTTACTCCTTTGGAGTACGGAAGAATTGCGGCTCAATCCGCAAAACAGGTGATCATCCAAAGAATTCAGGAAGCTGAAAGAGAAATAATGTACGACACATTCAAAGATCGCGAAAACGAACTTATCAACGCGCTTGTTCACAGGGTTGAAGGCAATAATGTTTATGTAAATTTAGATAATAAGATAACCACAATCTTGACCAAAGATCAGCAGATTCCTAAAGAAAGATATTACGGAGGGCAAAGATTAAAGCTATATCTGGACAAAGTGGTAAAAACCACAAAAGGCCCCCAATTGCAGATTTCCAGGACACATGAAAATCTTGTAAGGAAGCTGATGGAGCTTGAGATACCCGAAATTAAAGCCGGTCAGGTTGAAATCAAAGGAATTTCCAGAGAGCCGGGTGTTCGTTCCAAGGTTGCTGTATATTCATCAGATCCAAAAATCGATCCAATCGGTTCATGTGTCGGACAAAAAGGAGTTAGGGTAAGTAATGTAATGGACGAATTGAACGGCGAAAGAATAGATATTATTCAATGGAGCGAAAATGTTGAAGATTTCATCAGAACCGCCCTGGCACCGGCCAAGGTAACGCATATTGATATGGATGAAGAAGGAAAGAGAGCGAAAATATTTGTACAGCCGGACCAGAGACCTTTGGCTATTGGAAAAGAAGGTCAGAATGTAAGGCTGGCTTCAAAACTGACCCAATACGAATTGGATGTTATGGATGTTGGTGAATTAAAGGAAACCACTGAAGTAAAAGAACAAGTTGATAAAATTGAAGAACTTACCGCTCTTGAGCCGGCACTGATAGAAAAATTAACTGTCGCCAACCTTACTCAGGTTGAACAGCTTAAAGGTTTAACAGCTAAAGATCTCGCCAGTATTGAGGGCATTACGGAAGAAGAGGCCAAAGCTATTGAAAAGGCCGTTAAAGAAGGCTAAGCGCATTTATGTATATAAAAACAGCCGCCATATTGGCGGCTATTTTTATATGATTTCAAAAAGGACTAATATATGCTAAAATTGAAAGATATTTTTATAGTCAAATGAACAACGAAAACGGTCAGTCACAAAATCAGACCACTCAGGCAAGCGATGGGCAAGACAACGCGCCAGCTCAACAACCAAGTTCTAATCCTCAGAAAGCAATTGACCCCGCAGAACAACCTGTAGCGCAAAAACAGCCTGTAATACAGCAACAACAGGTGTCGACTCCGGCCCCAAATCAACAGCAATCCGCGCCCGCGGAAACGGCCGCTCCCCTTGATCAATCGGTTCAAAGCCAGCAAACCGACAGTCATCTTGAAAAAATTAACAGGGTATTTAAAGAAAAAGAAGCGGCGCGAAAGGCTCGCGAACTTGGAATTTCTTACATAAACATCGCGGTAACACCGATTAACCCCGACCTGCTTAAGTTAATTCCCCCGGAAACGGCCAAAACCGCATTAATTTTGCCATTTTTCAGACTGGGGCAAAAACTTAGAGTTGCCGTCGCTGATCCAAATAACCTTCAAACACAAAAGATTATTGATGATTTAAAAAACGCCGGATACGCAATCAATATTAACCTGGCAACCGCGGACGGTCTTTTGGAGGCCATGAAACTATACGAAACCGAACAATACAAAGTTAAAAAAGAAATAGACACAACAATCCGTGAAGAAAAGATCAAGGCGTTTGAACAGGAGATAAAAAATCTTAAAGATATCGCCCAAAAAATAAACACCGTTACTTCGGAAGAAGCCAATTATCTTCTTAACGCGGGGGCCTATAAAACCGGCGCTTCCGATGTCCACTATGAACCGGAAGAAAATCAAGTCAGAGTGCGATACAGGATAGACGGACTGTTACACGAAATATTTAAAATCGATAAAAGCGTCTTTTTAAATATCGCCAATCAGATCAAGTATCAGTGCAAAATGAAGCTTAACATTACAAATGAGCCTCAGGATGGGCGTTATAGTTTTTTGGTTAATCAAAGAAAAATCGATGTACGTGTCTCCGTACTGCCGACTGAATATGGCGAAACATTTGTCTGCAGACTATTGGATAGCGCCAGACACATTACCGAATTTGAAGAAATGGGATTCTGGGGTAGTGCGCTTGATCACGTCAAGAGCACTATGAAAATAAAAAACGGAATGATTCTAATAACAGGACCCACCGGGTCGGGTAAAACAACCACTCTCTACACTTTTCTTGAAAAACTGAATAAACCGGAACTCAAAATTATTACTCTTGAAGATCCGATTGAATATCATATGGAAGGAATTTCCCAAAGCCCCGTAAACGAAAAAAGAGGTTATGATTTCGCCAATGGTTTGCGCGCTATTTTAAGGCAGGATCCGGACGTCGTAATGATCGGGGAAATCCGTGATATTGAGACCGCGGAAACCGCTGCTCAGGCCGCGCTGACGGGTCATATAATGTTAAGTACCCTTCATACCAACAGCGCCATTGAAGCAATCCCCAGGCTTATTAATATAGGTATGCCGCCCTTTATGGTGGCACCGGCCTTGGATACTGTAATTGCCCAACGCCTGGCCAGAAAATTTTGCCCAAAATGCACGTCCTTAAAGACCATATCGGAATCAAAAAAAGAAGAACTGCGCAGAGTTTTGGAAATCATTAAGAAAGTACAACCCTCATTAAAGCTTGAAATACCAGAAAAACTGCCCCTTTCTGAAGGATGCGAAATCTGCAGTGGTACGGGTTATAAGGGCAGAGTTGCCCTTGTGGAAGTTTTGGATGTGGACAATGAAATAAAAAGACTCATTTTAGAAAAATCATCTTCAATCAAGATCATGGAAGCCGCCAGAAGAAAAGGAATGCTTACCATGTATGAAGACGGCATTTTAAAAGTTATACAGGGACAAACCAGCCTCACAGAAGTCAGAAGAGTAACAACCATGTCAATTTAAGAGGAATTAATACAAAAATTCCCATTAAGATCACGTTTAATCAAAGACTGTATTTCAAGTTGAGACAGAGCCGAATTCACTTCCGCCGGATTAAGCCCGCTTATTTCTATAACTTGGTCTGTATTCATTTGTTTATTTGTGATCAATTTCAAGATCTCCAATTCAGTAAAATTAAGATTCGATACAGTTGATTTTTTAGAATCAAAACCCAGTTCCTCCATCAAATAATCTATCTCAAAAATAGGTTGAGCCAGACAGTTCCTGGCCGCTTTCAAACAACCCTTTGCTTGAGGTCTGTTAATGTCACCCATTAACGCGAAAACATCACGGTTTTGATCCAGCGCGTGCCTGGCGGTAATTAAAGCGCCGGAGCGTTCTTTAGCTTCAATTACAATAGTCGCGTCACACATCCCGGAAATGATTCTGTTTCTTTTCAGATATCTGTATTTAAAAGAAGGATCGGAGTCTTTGCTTTCAGAAATAATACATCCACCGCATTTAATAATATCATCTGCCAGCCTCCTGTGGCTGGTGGGAGTAATTTTATTGATACCGGAAGCGATAACCGCCACAGTGGGTTTATTCATATCAACCGCCGCCTGATGACAAACCGCGTCAATACCAAAAGCCAGCCCGCTAACCACAACGCCGCCGCACTCTGTAACGCGCCTCGCTATCTCATATGCCATCTTCCTCCCATAGTCGGAAGGCATGCGCGTCCCCACAATCGCGACATACTTGGTTTTTGCCTTTCCGTAGGGATTCAAAGTGTTCAATAGCCCGTTAATATAAAGATTATTTGGCGGATCAAATATCTGTTTTAATAATACCGGATAGTTCGTACCGAATTTATTGATTTTATACATAAATATTTTTTAAAAAGCCCCCCAATAATACGGGAAGCTCATTAACAAAAGTTAAAATTTTTTTAAAATTGGATCAGAGAAAGCAGTCTTTCTTTATTGTTTTCATCATCGGCGACTTCAAGTATCTCAAATACCCTTCTGCAAATATCGTCAGTTATATATTTTTTTTCTCTCGCGAGTAGAGCCCTTGCCGCCACCATATCAACCATTTTGGATTTTTTCTCCACTGGTGCTTTACTTATCATTCTCCTTAAATAGTCCAGATCCGCTTCATGATCAGTTCCCGCGGGCAGACACCCTTCAGTCGCCCATTTGTCTGCAACATCTTTAAACTCTTCAGTCCTTTCCGGGTGGATTTCATCTGTCATAAGTACATTGGTTAAGACTTGGACGGCAATATACAAGCAAAAGGGCAAAAGTCAACTCTAATCGGATTCGTGTACTTAATTTCATGATTTGACATATCTTATGTATTTTATATAATTAACAAGACAATATCTGAAATTATGAATCCAACAAGTAGCGGCGCGCCTGCCGAAGGCGCGATTGAAGAACTAAAAGAGCCCGGTCGTATTACTCCTGAGCAACAAAATAATCGAGTGGAATTTCGTATAATTAATAGCAACGGAGAAAAATCCACAATTCAATACCCCGAATTTGGCGACAGAATCAGAGCGGTTACGGGCATAGAAATAAAAATAGTTAACGAACCAAAAAAACACAAAGAATGGGCTCTTAACAAATCACTTACCGAAGACGATCCTGATGATGTTGAAGAACGTAAATACAGGCGAATCAGAGACAAACTGGTAAGTATTCTTCTGGATGAGTCTTAATGGCTTCTTCTTTAAAAATTTAACGTTTTTCCGGCACTTGAATATCCTTTGCTGACAAGCTCAATACCCTTTTCTTTGGATATTTCTCCAATAATTCCGGCCTCAATTTTATGCTTGTTCATGACCTTTTCAATTTTACCAAAATCATTGCTTATTATAATCATCCCGGTCCCCATATTCCATGCTTTATAAGCTTCTTTATCCGACACTTTACCAATTTTCTGCAATTCAAGCATCATTTTATGCGGCCCAAACAAGTTATCCAAAACCGCACCGTATTTACCTGTCACGCGTGAAATATTGCCCGGTACACCACCGCCCGTCACATGCGCGAGCGCTTTAACTGAACACGTACGTTTTTCTCCATATCTGCCAAGCAACTCAAGTAACGCGTCAGAATATATCAAAGACGGAGTCAAAACCGCCTCTCCCCAAGTTTTTTTCCCCGAAAAAGATTTACCGGCCCAGTTTTTACCCAAAACTTTTTCAAAAACGTAACGTACAAGGGTAAAACCGTTGGATCTGAAACCCCGGCTTCTTAGACCTATAATTTTATCACCCGGCTTAATGTTTTTCCCCATAATATATTTCTTTTTTTCAACAATACCAAGCGCCGTGGCGTTCCAGGAATTACCGTTCATGGTGTCGGAAAGTTCGGCTATTTCTCCTCCCGGGATCACAACTTTTTGCTCTTTGCACGCTTTCATCAAACCTTTCATTAACCCTTTCACCACTTTATCCGAAACTTTATTGGTGTCGATCGTATTTGTGATTGCAACGGTTTCTGCTCCGATACAAACCGCGTCGTCGGCCACCATCGCCAGAAGGTCATATCCCAAAGCATCAAATTTTTGAATTTGTTCCGCTACAGCGATTTTCGTTCCAACCCCGTCACAATTCTGAACCAGATAAAAATCTCCAAAATCCAGCGCTCCGGCAAACCCGCCTTCCGGCATTACAGGTTTGCCTATCATGCCTTTTCGCACGTCAAAGGTGGCTTTGGCGGCGTCATAAGCGATTTTCGAGCATTTATCTCCCATAGCGATATCAACACCGGCCTGTTTATAAGTAGCCATATTTAAAAAAAATTATTTATTATATCCGCTGTATGTCCTGTCACTCACAATCTTGCCATCCTCCAATGAAACAACCCTTCTTTTCATATAATTAACAAGCTCTCTGTTGTGGGTCGTGACAATAACCGTTGTGCATTCTTTATTAATATCCAGTAGCAGGTGAATAATATCCTTGGCCGTGTCCGGATCAAGATTACCCGTAGGTTCATCTGCAATAATCAAATTAGGATCATGCACAAGCGCTCTCGCGATCGCCAGCCTTTGCTTCTCTCCACCCGAAAGCTGATAAGGAAACTGTCTTGTTTTTTTACTCAATCCAACTTTTGAAAGCACTTCCAAGGTTTTTTTCTTAATTTCGGCTCTTTCCCATCCGCATACTTCAAGCGCGAAAGCCACGTTTTCCTGAACGTTTTTTTGTGCCAGCAATTTATAATCCTGAAAAACAACACCTATCCTCCTGCGGTAATACTGCATTTGTTTGTCATTCATCTGATTGACAATATAACCGTCAACTTCAATATTGCCCGAAGCAACATTATCCGCACCGATCAAAAGATGCATCATTGTGGATTTCCCAGCACCCGAAGGACCTATCACCGAAACAAATTCACCTGCCTCAATTTGCAGATCAACATTATCCAGAACCTTGGTTTTACCATACTTTTTTGAAACTTTATCAAAAACAATCATAAAAAAATTTAAGTGACTTAAATATAAATCAAACTTACCCGTTTTATCAAGTCGGGCCTTAGTGATGAAATTTTTCGTGAATATCCTTTAACCTTTGATTGGTAAGATGTGTATATATTTGGGTGGTCGTAATAGAGGAGTGCCCCAGCATTTCCTGCACCGATCTGATATCAGCGCCGTTAATCAGCAATTCGGTCGCGAACGAATGACGTAAAACGTGAGGAGTGACTTTCTTTATTATTCCCGCTTCTCTGGCATATTTCCTTACAAGATATTGAATCATCACCGTACTTAACCTCCTTTTCTCATCATTCAACACATCATCAGTCTTTCGACCCCTACCGTAATTCAGAAAAAGCGGTTTAAAATTATCATCTCTGAAAGTTAAATATTCACCTATAGCCTCCGCGGCCCTATCGCTTAAAAAAACTATTCGATTCTTTTTACCCTTACCTCTGACCATAAATTCAAGTCTCTCCAGATCCACTTGATCTCTGTTCAAAGAAGTAAGTTCACTTACTCGAAGACCGGTGGAATACAAAGTTTCCAAAATCGCCTTGTCTCTCAGAGCCCTGATATCCTTGCCTTTGACTGTTTCAAACAGCCTTTCAAGTTCATCTCTTTTCAGGTATTCAACCGACCTTTCCGGAATCTTGATTAGGTCGATTTTCTCCGGAACCAGTGTGTCATGATCATTCTTGATGCACCACTTTAAAAAAGCCCTCAGCGCTATAATATGATAATTTTGCGTTTTTATACTCAACAATTGCTCACCCTTTTCATTTTTTAAACGATTCAGATGCAGACGAAAATTTTGAATTTTTTCAAGCGTGATCTGTTTTAAAGTCATGTCCCCGGCCCAATCGCAAAAACGTTTAAGGTAATGATGATAATTTTCTATAGTTTTTTGTGATTGATTTTTGGCCACTTCGGCATGCTCCAGAAATTTATCAACGGTTTTTCTCAGTTTCATAAGATCGATTTATACAATTATTATAGATTAAAAAATCTGTATTGCAAAAATCGCCTTAAAGCAATGTATATAGACTCATGGGTATAGTTGAGTTAATCTGGTGATGACTAACTAAAAACAATGATCAAGACCCGCGCACGTCTGGAAAAAGAAGAAAGTGCAGTGCTGGCACCATACGCGATAAGAAGCATGGACACGGTGGGCAGAGTTTATGACGAAGCCGAAGATGAATACAGGCTGCCTTTTCAAAGAGACAGAGACAGAATTTTGCACAGCAAGTCATTCAGAAGACTGCGAGCCAAAACACAGGTGTTTGTGGCCTATTTCGGCGATCACTACCGTGATCGCCTTACCCACACCATAGAGGTGTCACAAATAGCGCGCGGCCTTTCCAGAACATTGGGTCTTAATCAAGACCTGGCCGAAGCAATTTCGCTGGCTCACGACATGGGACACACCCCTTTCGGGCACGGCGGAGAAGATGAATTGGATGAAATAATGAGTGACTACGGACTAAATTTTGAACATAACGAACAGAGCAGTCGCATTCTCGAAAAGCTGGAGCGTGTATACCCGAATTACGATGGATTGAACGTCAGTAAAGAAGTTCTGGACGGAATGTTAAAGCATAATCCACGCCATTATCAAACATTCAGTAGCTTTGAGCATTATCCGCACCTGGAAGCTCAGGTAGCGGACTCCGCGGACGAAATAGCCTATATCAATCACGACCTGGATGACGGCTTAAGATCCGGCCTTTTAAGTTTTGAGCAGGTATCGGAATTTAAACTGTGGCGGGGGGCCGAAGAAAAAGCGATTAATCAGTATGGACTTACTTTGTCAAAAAATGATGAGGAGAGCATGAACAGATATCGCGACAGGGTTATAAGTAAAATGATTAGTGGAATGATTATGGATTTACAGCTTAATACTCAACAAATACTACTATCCAATAACATTGACAGTATTGAAAAAGTTAAGACGTATAAAGGAAAACTCGTTACCTTCAGTTCCGAATTAAATTCTCGAATACTTGAGATTCGCGGTTTTTTATTGCGCAATTTTTATAATCATGAAAAAGTGTCTACTCAAATTGATAAAGGCAAAAAAATTATACGAGCGTTATTTAATCATTTTTTGTCTAATCAAAAAGAAATGCCGAAAATATATCAAAGACTCATAGAATTTGGAGAAAAACCCGAGGTTGTGGTAAAAGATTATATTGCCGGAATGACAGACCATTACGCGGAGGAAACATATTTTAAAATTTCACTATGATCTGTCCAAAATGTAAGAATCCGGAAACACGAGTAATCGACTCGAGAGAAACCAACGAACAAAGAGAAATAAGAAGACGCAGAAAATGCAGTCAGTGTAATTACAGATTCACCACATTTGAAAGAGTGGAGGGCACAAACTTTTTGGTTGTGAAAAAGGACAATTCACGTGAAACATACGATCGCAGAAAGCTTGAAAACGGAATCTGGAAAGCTTGCGAAAAGCGTCCGGTAACTGAAGATCAGATTAACCAACTATTAAATGAATTGGAGGAAAAATGGTCATCTGAAGGAAGGGAAATTTCCGCAACCCGCATAGGTGAGGGTGTAATGGATCGTTTAAAGAGACTGGACGAAGTTGCTTACATAAGGTTTGCCTCTGTTTACAGACATTTTAAAGATATAGAAACTTTCAGAAACGAGCTTCAAAAGTTGTTGAAATAGCATATTCCGCATTTTATAGAGGATTACTTCTTTGACCAACATAAAAAGTATGTTATAATTTATCGAATATACAAATTATCAAAACAGACATGAAAAAACAAAAAGCGCTCCTAAGGTTTTCGGTGCTATTGGTTTTAATGTTCTTAATTGTTCCTCAAATTTCAGCCGCTCAAGGTGTCCCTCGTCTACCTTTGGATTTGACCGCAAACATTTTTGAAAATGACGATCAAAGTGAGAGTCAAAACCAAGAGCAAGCAGTCGAACAAAAGGATATCAAGACAATCAATGACAAGGCTGAAAAAGCCGCACAATCTGGAACAAATGATCAAAATAATAAGAATCAGCAAACATCAGAAACTAATCAAAAACAGACCGAAAAATTTACCTGCCGGTTTGTAATGCCGGAAAAACCTTTTTACGACGCAAAATTTGTTGCAGTTAGAAAAAAAGGTGTAGTAGCCAAAGGAGAAATTTTTGAAACTCTTATTTACGTAAAAAATACCGGTAACACACCATGGTTTTCCGCAGACAGCGGTTGCCCTTACCTTATTACAAGTCTCGGAACCGATAAAGAAAGAGACAGAACAAGCGAACTGTTCACGGACGACCTGCTGTGGGAAAGCGGTTGGCTTGGCGAAAACAGAATTTTAATGGAAAGCAAAAGAGTAGACCCGAATGAACTGGCTGTATTCAGATTTTGGAGCAGAGCGCCCGAAAAAGACATGTATTTAAGAGAAATTTTCACACCAGTTATCGAAAATGTAACATGGCTTGATAATGCTCGACTACATGCGGATACAAGAATCGGTGAAGGATATTTGGACTTGGCCAAAAAAGGCCTTCTAAAATATATCGAATACAGCGGAGATCTTACCGGGCTAAACATTGAAAGTGATAAAAAGATCGATGTCTCAATCTCCAAACAAAAAATGTTGCTGAAAATCGGTGACATGGTAATCAGAAAGTTCCCCATATCAACGGGTACAACCAGAACGCCTACCCCGATAGGCACGACACAAATCTCCCACAAACAGGAAGTGCGCGTGGCCGGAAGCTGGCCGCATTACATTATGCCCAAGTGGATGACTTACAGGGCGGGCGGATATGGCATCCACGCCTTACCGAGCCTTGCCAATGACAACGGTGTCTTCTGGAGAGAAGCTCTAAATCATATTGGCACCAGAAGAAGCCACGGCTGTATCAGATTGCTTCCCGAGGACGCCGAATTCGCCTATAATTTCGCTGATATCGGAACTACCGTAAACGTATATTGGTAAGAATTTATTTGCGGCCCCAGCTGCCTCTTCCAATTTGAGGTCTGACTCTTTCCCATTCAACCAGAATATCGATCAGTTTTCTCCAGGCGGGCTCACCATCACGAATCAACTGAATCATAGAATTTACTCTAAAATCATCAAGCTTATTTTGCGCGTTGTGCCCCCATATTCTAATCAGAATAGAAGCTACCGCGTTAAAAAGCCTGATGTCTCTTGGATCATTGTCTCCAAACATTTCTTTACCCTCATCCGTTTGCAATTGATTAGACAAATCCTGCAGTTCTCTGACAGCGTTTTTAATTCTTTCGGCAAGTTTTTCCATTCTCTCGTCATTACTGATATATTCCATTGAAGCTTGTTCTGGAAGAGTACTCTTAATAGTTTCATAGATTCGATAAACTCCCAGACTGCCATTATCTCCTGCTCTTTTTTCAGCCAATTGTCGTGCTCTTAAATTAGTTTCACTAATTTCACCGCCGGAAATCGACTTTACCATCTCTCTTTCCGCCGGGTCCGCAATAATACCGTCATGTTCCCTTCTTGCGGGTCTGACTTTAGGTCTTGCTGTTCTGGTTTTTTTAACGGGACCCGAAGCTCTGCTCAATTTATAAACTGTGCCTTTAGGCTCAGCTCTTGGTGGTATTGATGACTGACCCGCAAGTTTAGCAGGTCTGTCCAGCCCATCTATTATTAAATTGGTCTTTTGGTGTAAATTAAATTGAACGTCACGCAGGTCTCTTGTATTTACATCTTCTTCTGATCTTTTAAGAATTTTTTTAGCGTTAAAATCAATCACTCGGTTTACACCTTTTTTTGGTCTATTAATTCTATCCATATTTTTCTGCTTATTAAATTTTGTATTGAATAAAAAGGTGAGAAAGATATAATATTTTCACTCTTATTGTCAAGAGGCTAAAAATATTAGCAAATAATTAATTTGTGGGAGATATACTTGATTCATTAAACGAAAAACAGAAAGAAGCTGTTTTGCACGCGAAAGGCCCTATGCTTGTCATAGCGGGCGCCGGGTCTGGTAAAACCCGCGCGCTTACACACAGAATTGCCTATCTGATCAAAGAAAAAGGAGTAAGTCCCTGGAATATTTTGGCTGTGACCTTTACCAATAAAGCCGCCAATGAAATGAAAAAGCGTATAGCCGGACTTTTGGATAAGCAAACCGATGATTCATCACTTCCTTCGGTTGGCACTTTCCACGCGACCTGTGTAAGAATCCTTAGAAAACACATACATCTCTTAAACTACGAAAGCCAGTTCAATATTTACGATATGGCGGATCAGCGGATATTAATGAAACATATTCTTCGCGACCTGGATTTTGATGAACAAAGCATCAAACCAAAAGCTCTTTTAAATTACATTTCCGGAGCAAAGAATGAGCTGATTACGCCACAGCAATACAGAAAAACCATGGTTCATAACTTTTTCACTGAACGAGTCGCGACCGTTTATTACGCATATCAAAAGGCTCTTCACCAAAATAACGCCCTTGATTTTGACGATATCATAATGAAGACGGTTGAACTGTTCAAAAAAGACCCCAAGGTATTGGATCAATATCAAGAAAAGTTCAAATACATTTCAATCGACGAATACCAGGATACCAACCATGCTCAATACGTTTTGACAAATCTGCTCGCCGAAAAATACCGAAATTTATGCGTGATAGGTGACTCGGATCAGGGAATTTACAGTTTCAGGGGAGCCAACATTACCAACATTTTGAATTTTGAAAAAGATTACAGCGATGCCAGAATAGTACTATTGGAGCAAAATTATCGTTCTACGCAAAATATTTTGGACGCTGCGCACGCGATCATTTCAAAAAACGTCAAGCGCAAAGACAAAAAACTATGGACGAAAAAAGTGGGAGGAGAAAAAATCAAAGAAACCGTTTTAGATAATGAAAGATCGGAAGCCGGGTATGTTTGCAAAGAGATTAAAGACAAATTGCTCTATTATGAAGCCCCCAATTATAAAGATTTCGTTGTTTTATACAGAACCAACGCTCAATCCCGCATTATGGAAGAATCCTTTTTACGCTATGGTATCCCATACAGAATAGTTGGAGGAATAAAGTTTTACGAACGTAAAGAGATCAAGGATATGGTCGCTTATTTACGGGTGATTCAAAACCCATCCGATTCAGTCAGTATTTTTAGAATTATTAATACACCGCCACGAAAAATTGGAGCCAAAACGATAGAGACGATTCAGGCTCACGCGTTTAAAAACAGTCTGACCTTTTTTCAGGCAATGGAAGACATTGATAGTATTACAGAGATTAACCCCGGCAAAAGGGAAATCATTAAGAAATTTGTTGAACTGATCAAAGAACTGCATAAAGTTAACGCCCAATTTACCGCTTCGGGCATCATAAAACATGTTCTTGACTATACGGGATATAAAAAACTTATCGACGATGGAACGGTTGAAGGAGAATCCAGACTTGAAAATATTTACGAACTTATCAATGTTTCATCCAAATATGACAATATAGAGCCGGGACTTTCATTAAACATTTTTCTTGAAGAAATAGCCTTGATCGCGGATGTGGATTCAATGGAGGATCAGGAAAATTCTGTCACATTAATGACTATCCATTCCGCCAAGGGGCTTGAATTTCCTTATGTTTTCATAATCGGATTGGAAGAAGGCCTATTGCCTCACTCGCAAAGCTTACTGGAAAGAGAACAATTGGAAGAGGAAAGACGTTTAATGTACGTTGCCGTAACGCGGGCGCGCGAAAAATTATATCTTTTACGGGCACACAGCCGCATGGTTTATGGTGAAACGCAGGAAAACACACCTTCACAATTCTTTGCCGACATCCCGGAAGAGCTTCTTGAAGCGGATCAAAGATCTACCAGATCCATAAGAAAAATTAAAGAATCGGACATGGATTACACTCCGATTCCCTACGAAGATTACGGCGACGCCGAACCCGTAATCCTGCGCGACGGCGATCGCGTCAAGCACCACAGCTTCGGCGAAGGCACCGTGGTTGCTGTCACCGGCGGCGTCGCCTCCATAGCCTTCGACAATCCCCGCTACGGACTCAAAAAACTGGCGCTCTCCATCGCACCCCTCACCAAAATCGAATAACCACCCGAGCGCTCGATTAACCTTAAAGGTCAATCAATTAAAGTTACTTATGCACATCAAACACCATAAAACTGCAAAACCCTCAACCCCACCTTAAAGGTTACCTTTAAGGTGAAGTTTCCGGTGTTTCTTCTTTCTTCTCCTCCAACCGGTAATAATTTCTAATCGCTTTTTCGGTTCCAAAAGCTACATTCTTTGTATTGCAGACCCCACATCGGTAAACAAATTTCCTCCCCACGGGCCTTACCGAAACAATTTTTTCGCAGTCTTTGCAGTAAAAGACCACCGGCTCTTTTAAATAATTATCAACTTTTTTCGATTTTGGTCGAATTTTAACCATGTAAAAAAATTATAAGTCCATTCTATATACTTGAGTTTTTTTATCTTTTTCAAAACTTTTATCAGCACCGACTCTTGAAGAATCCGCTCCATGATTAATATTATTATCCTGAACTTGCATATTTTCAATCGATTCAGCGTTAACCTTGGTATGCAAAGATCCCTCTTTTTCAAAATTTTTCGTTACCTTGGATTGTTTTCTTTCATGGGGAACCTGCATTAGAGGTTCATTAACACTTTCCTCGAACTCTTTTATCCCCGCTTTTTTATCAAGCATTGAAAGATAACCGCCTATGCTTATAAGCGAAGCCGCAATAAAGGCCAAAAACATTCCAAATTGAGTCTGCTTCATTGTAATATTAACTCCAAACTTCGCATGAGAATAAACCGAATTCGTAAGAATCAGCATATAAAAAGCGAAAATACCAACCGCCAGATAAAAAGGCGAATTACTTGTTGGCATCCACCAAGGCTTTTTACCTGCATAATCAAGATACATCGTAGCCGGAATAACACCCGAAAGCACAAGCAAACTCACTCCAGCCAAATAAAGCGGCCCCGTAATTCCCAAAAACATGTCACCAGTCTTGAAAGAATCAAGATCCTGATACCACGGCAGAAAAACACTTACAATCATCAATAGCGAGCCCACTGCCAATAATTTTTTATTAAAACTTAGTTCGTTGAATATCTGATTGATTCTTTTTTTAGGCATATTAACTAAAAAGTTTAATGTACTGTCTGAAAATATAGTTAGCATCAGTATATTTGTAAAGTTTAAGCTAAGGATATAGAATAAAACAGTATAAGTTTTAAACACACAAATATGAAAATCGCGATTGACATTCGTGAAGCCGGAAAGCAAAAGACCGGAAAAGGCTGGTATACATATAACATCGTCAAAGAAATTTTGAAATTGGATAACCGGAATCAATATTTGCTTTACGGCAATAGTAAAAAAAATCCTTATAAAGATTTTAAAAATGTGAAATTTAAACACATAGAAGCCGGCTCCGCCAAATGGCACTTTAAAGTCATCAAAGATATCAAAGACAAAAACGTTGACCTTTTTTTCGCTCCGACTAGCTATATCATACCGGCTTTCGCCCCGAAAAACCTTAGAGTAATAATCACTATTCATGATCTGGTGGCTTTTCTATTTCCCTCGAGCCACAACAAAAAAGCCATGATAGTGGAAAGACTTACACTCAAAAAAGCGCTTAAAAAAGTGTCGGACGTATTTGTGGTTTCCGAAAACACCAAAAAAGATCTGCTTAACAAATTCAAACTGTTGAACGAACAAAAAATTCACTTAACACCGTGCGCCGCTTCTAAAGTTTTTTCAAAGCCGGTAAGCGAAGATGAGCTGATTGAGTTCAAAGATCAAAAAAAACTGCCCGACAATTTCATCCTTGCCGTGGGAACGCTTGAACCGAGAAAAAATATCTCAACACTGATAAAAAGTTATGTGAATATCAAGAAATGGCATCCCGAATATAAACTGGTGTTGGTTGGTAAAAAAGGATGGAAATACGAGCAAATAGAAGAAACTCTCAAGAAATTTCAAGTCGAAAAAGATGTAATATTTCCCGGTTATTTAAAGGATGATGAACTGCAAAAAATCTACAAATTGGCAAAAGTATTTGTTTTCCCATCCCTATATGAAGGATTCGGGATCCCTCCGCTTGAAGCAATGGCCAGCGGTTGTCCCGTTGTAAGTTCCAATAAATCCTCATTGCCCGAAGTTATCGGCGAAGCGGGAATTCTTATTGATCCAACCAATGCCTATAAAATGGCCGACGCGATATCCAGCCTCATAGAAAATGAAAATGTCAGAAACATGATGATAGATAGGGGATACAGACAGGCGGAAAAATTCAGTTGGTCATTCAGTGCAAAAAACGCCTTGGATGTTTTCTTATCTAATCAATAAAAATGACACTAATCGACCCCCCAAAAAACAAAAAAATTAAAAGCATCGGCATCATTTCAAAAAGCATGATAGGGAATAACCTTACAGTGCTAAAAAAAATCATAAAAACAATAGATAAATATGCGGATCAAATAGTCATGGATAATCACGTCGCGCCTCTTATTAACGGTGAAGAAGGATTAAACAAGAAGCAGGTTTTCAATAACAGTGACATGGTAATTCTATTGGGAGGAGACGGCACCATCCTAAAAAGCGCATCCTGTTTAGGTAAAAAAATCACGCCGGTCTTGGGCGTAAACCTTGGCACTCTCGGTTTTTTAAGCGAAATCACGGCCGACGAAGTTGAAGAATCTCTGGAAAAAATCAGTAAAAATAAGTACAAGCTTGATAAAAGAGCCATTTTAAGAGTCACCAAATATCAACGGGGAAACAAAGTGGAAACTTTTCTCGCCATGAATGACGCTGTGATTAATCAGGGATTATTTGCCCGGTTAATCGAAATGGAGATCGATATAAACGATAAAAAAGTAGTAGTATTCAAAGCGGACGGGCTGATAGTCGCCACCCCCACAGGTTCCACCGCACACTCACTTTCCGCGGGCGGCCCAATTATCCACCACGCCCTCGACGCCATAGTAATCACTCCAATTTGTCCATCGACGCTTGCGTTAAGACCGCTTGTGGCATCAAACAGCAGACAAGTAAAGGTCAGAATCGCCACAAAAAGAAGGGGCGACTATAACCTGGGTTTGACGCTGGACGGACAAATAACCGTACCTATTGAATACGGAGACGAAATCAAAATCAGAAAATCCAGCCGCAATTTTTACATGATCCGCGTCAAAGAACAGAATTACTACAAACTGCTCAGAGACAAATTGGGCTGGGGATATCACACCCGTGACTGATCCATTTAAACTGCTTCATTAGTTAAATCTTCGCGATTTGATTCAGCATATTAAACTTACAATCATTAGCTATGCCCTAATAGATAGCATTATTTCCCGCTCCTCAGCTTTTTGGCGATCACCGCCTGAGCCGCCGCTATCCTCGCAACGGGCACCCTATACGGACTACAACTCACATAATCCAGACCGATTTTTTCACAAAATTCAACCGAATTCGGCTCACCCGCTTGTTCACCGCAAATCGCGATATCCATTTCCGGTTTTGTCTTCTTGCCCAGCTGAACGCAGATTTCCATCAGCTTACCGACACCTTTTTGGTCGATACTTTCCATGGGATCACGCGCTAGAATTTTATTTTCAAGGTAGAAATTCATAAATTTACCGGCGTCATCGCGACTGTAACCCCAGGTTGTCTGCGTTAAATCATTGGTGCCGAAAGAGAAAAAGTCCGCGTACTCGGCTAGTTCATCGGCTGTTAAACAAGCCCTCGGCAATTCCACCATTGTCCCGATTTTATATTCGAATTTAACATCATTCCCGTACTCCTTAATCACATTTTCAATCATTGCCCGACCTTTTTTCAGCTCCTCGATATTGCTTATAAATGGCAGTTCAATTTCCGGTATAGCTTTAATACCCTTTTCAGTAGCCTCTATTCCAGCCTCTATAATAGCTCGCGCCTGAATTTCATATATTTCGGGATTGGTTAGACCCAGCCTTGAACCTCTATGTCCAAGCATCGGGTTTGTTTCATGCAAAGAACCTATAATACGATCCATCTCGTCACGGTCAATATTGGTTTCCGAGCAAAGTTCTTCAATCTGAGCCTCCGTTTGCGGTAAAAATTCATGTAAAGGTGGATCCAGCAGACGTATAGTGACCGCATAACCGTCCATGGCTTCAAAAATACCCGCGAAGTCTTCTTTTTGCATAGGCAAAATCTTTTCCAGAGCGGCTCTGCGTGCCTCTTCCGATTTTGAAAGAATCATCTTTCTTACACTTTTAATCCTGTCTTCATCAAAAAACATATGTTCAGTTCTACAAAGCCCTATACCTTCGGCGCCGAAATCTCTGGCCACTTTCGCGTCTTTTGGAGTATCCACGTTCGTGCGCACACCCATGCGCTTAAATTCATTCGACCATTCAAGAATTTTCTTAAAATTTTCAGTAATCTCAGGCTCGACCATCGGCACCTCCCCCAAAATAACTTCACCCGTAGTACCGTTAAGAGTGATAATATCTCCTTCTTCAATCTTTAAATCACCTATCCGCAATAGGTTGTTTTTATAATCGACCACAACATCACTGCATCCCGTCACGCAACATCTGCCCATGCCCCTGGCCACAACCGCGGCATGCGACGTCATCCCGCCGGTGGAAGTCAAAATCCCTTTGGAAGCGTGCATACCGTGAATATCTTCCGGACTCGTTTCTTTTCGCACCAAAATCACCTTCTCATCTCTTTCAAACGTTCGGTTAAAAGCGTCGTCGGCCGTGAAAACAACCTTTCCGCATGCCGCTCCCGGTGAAGCCGGCAGACCTTTCGCAATAACATTTTTCGGTGTTTTTGGGTCAAGGTCCGGATGTAACATTTGATTCAACTGCGACGGATCAATACGCATCAGCGCCTCTTCCTTTGTTATCAAACCTTCATCGTAAAGATCGCACGCGACATTGATCGCCGCCTTTGCCGTCCTTTTACCGTTTCTGGTTTGTAACATATACAAACTGCCCTGCTGAATCGTAAATTCAATATCCTGCATATCTCTGTAGTGTTTCTCCAAAGTATCTCTGATACCATCCAGTTGATTAAATACACCCGGCATAATATCGCGCATCTGAACAAGCTTCTGTGGAGTTCTGATTCCCGCGACAACATCTTCACCCTGCGCATTCATCAAAAATTCACCGTAAAATTCCTTTTCACCTGTTGAAGGATTCCTTGTAAAAGCAACACCCGTACCCGAATCATCGCCCATATTTCCAAACACCATTGTCTGCACGTTAACAGCAGTACCGTTCAAACCGTCTATCCTGTTCAATTTTCTGTAAGTAATGGCTCTATCATTATTCCAAGAACTAAAAACCGCTTCTATCGCCATTTTTAATTGCTCAACGGGGTCGGAAGGAAAACCCCGCCCCACCTTTTTTTCCACTACCGATTTATATCGACTAACCAACTCCTTCAAATCCGCGGCGTTAAGCTCCGTATCCAGCTTCACACCTTTAGCCTTTTTCAATTTATCCATCTCTTCTTCAAAGTGCTCATGACTAACGCCCAGCACCACACTGCCGAACATATTTACAAATCTTCTATAGGCGTCATAGCAAAATCTCTCATTGCCCGTATCCGCGATCAGTCCCGCCACGGTTTCATCATTCAGCCCCAGATTCAAAATCGTATCCATCATCCCCGGCATCGAAATTTTGGCTCCCGAACGCACAGAAACAAGCAGGGGTTTTGCGGTGTCACCGAATTTTCTTTGCAGTTTCTGTTCAAGATCCAGCAGTTTTTCTTCCAGTTCCGACTCATAGCCGTCCGGATATCTGTTATTGCTCAGATAATGATGGCAAGTATCAGTGGTGATAGTGAAGCCCGGCGGTACCGGTAAGCCCAGAGTAGTCATCTCCGCCAGATTTGCCCCTTTACCTCCAAGACTGTCCTTCATGTCTTTGTTGCCTTCGGAAAAGGAATATATGCTTTTCACCATGATATAAAAATTATTAAAAAGTATTACTGAGTAATATTAGACTATGCCTCTCACCATCAATATATCCTGCAATCGTGAAAGTGCAACAATAAATGCCGCCGTTCTGTAATTGGTACCGAATTTTTCCTTTGCTTCATTAACATTTTTCCACCCTTCTAACATTTGATGCTTCAATTTTTGCTCAACTTCATCAAGCTCCCAGTAATAATTTTGATTGTTCTGTACCATTTCAAAATAGCTCACTGTTACCCCTCCGGCATTCGCGATAATATCGGGAATCACCACCGCGCCATTTTTTTCAAGGATTTTATCCGCCTCCGCGGTTATGGGACCGTTGGCCAGTTCCAAAACAACCTTCGCTTTAATCTTATCAGCGTTTTTTTTGGTTATCTGTTTTTCCAAAGCCGCCAGAATTAAAACATCACAATCCAGTTCCAGCAGTTCTTCATTTTCAATTATTTCACATTCATCGCTTTGTTGCGGTTGATACTTATGCCCCCCGCATTTATTAACCGCCTCTTCCTTAATCTTACATTCCATTGTCGAAAGCGCATCCAGTCCGTGCCTGCAATAAATACCGCCTTTGGAATCGGACACCGCCACCACTTTATAGCCATTCGCCGCCAACAAATTGGCCGCGTTTCCACCGGCGTTACCAAAACCCTGAATCGCGATTTTCACGGTACTCCTTCTTTTTTTCATCTTTTTAATAACTTCATCCAGAATAGTCAGCCCTCCCTGACTTGTAGCGTCAAAACGCCCTTCGCTACCGCCATAAGTAACGGGCTTTCCCGTAACCACTCCCGAAACATTTTTCTCTTTCAGTTTTGAAAATTCATCCGCGAACCAGGCCATAATCTGAGCGTCGGTATTCACGTCGGGCGCGGGAACATCCACTTCTGGACCAATAAAAGGTTCAATATACTGCACAAATTTTCTGGTAATCCTTTCAATCTCATCTTCCGAATAATTGTACGGATCAAACGCGATTCCTCCCTTGGCGCCGCCCAAAGGTAAATCAACAACGGCGCATTTAATGGTCATCAAAGTCGCTAGCGCCTTAATCTCTTCAATATCAACATCCTGATGATACCTAATCCCGCCTTTAAACGGCCCTGCCGCGTCATTATATTGAACCCTGTAGCCGGAAAAAATTTCAATCTTTCCATTATCCAATTCCACCGGCAAATTAACCTCAATCACTCTTTTGGGTACTCCTAAAATTTTTTCCACATCTTTATTCAATGTCATCAATTTGGATGCTTTTTTAATTTGATTCAGCGTATTTAAATAAAAAGACATAATATTAAGATGATAAATAATTTTTAGTTATTTCCGCCGCCCTTTTAACATTATCGTAGCCGGTATTAACAATAGAAGCTCTAACCATGTTAAGCGAAGCGGATTCATTCCTTTCAAGTTCGGAAAAAAACAAATAAACCGGAAGATAAACAACCCCCAGTTTAGCCAGCTCGGTAAGTTTCTCTTCAACCGGCACTTCTCCCTTTTTGCATCCCTTAATCTCATTCATATCAAAAATCACATAATACAAACTGTCTCTTTTTCCCATACCCAAAGTTTCCATAAAAATGCCCGTGTGCTTACTCACGGATTCAAAATATTTTTTCCTTTCATCCCCCCCGAAAATCATATGAGCCATGCCCAAAAACTGCGCCGGCCCCGACACAAAAGTCGTGTGCTGTAATTCGCCGTCAACGCCGCCCGGTCCTTTTGCCTGTACTAAAAGAGACTTAAGATCCTGACCCGGCGTCAGATTTTGCTTTAAAATATTTTTCGAAATATGTTCATTCGCTTCAACTGAAATAAACAAATCACCAAACCTCAGCCCGGTGCTTCTTTCAATCTTGGATCTGGCATCAATACGCAAAGTCCTTTCCGGCGCGTAATCAACAATTGTCTTTTTCTTAGGAAAAAACGAAGTATAAACCTCATCCGAAATAATCATGCAGTCATGCTTTTTTGCGATTCCGGCAATTTTTTCCAGGGTTTTATTATCAATCGAAAATCCGGTGGGATTATTCGGGTCAACCATAATAATAGCTTTCACTTTTTCATCCAGATTTTCCAGATGATCCAAATAATCATCGTTAATTTTACCGTTAACAGGATTAATCGCCAGCGCGAACGTTTTTATGAACCTGTTTAAAAGACTGGCATTGTATGGTGCGTAAGCCGGTGAACATATCACAACAACACCTTCTTCATTCAGATAATTAACCCCCGATTTCCCTAGCGCCTTAAATAAAGTCCCAATAGCATGCGAAGCACCGTTAAACAAAATCAGATCATCACTTTTCAGCGGAGTATCAATAAAATTTCTATACCAGTTAGCGATAACCAGCCTCACGATCTTTTCCCCCTGTGGATTTAAATAAGATCCGCCGCTAGCGGGACAAAATTTAAAAAGCGCGTTAAAAACATCATATCCCGACCATTTTAAGCCCTCTTTTTGAGCGATTCTTAAGATTTGTTCAACCATTTGTTCCAGTTGCTGAATGAAAATTTTTGCCTCATTTTGATCGAACGTCTTCCATGAAAAATCCCTGATTTCCTCCAGCACACTTTCAAAAAAATTATCTTCTGAATAATCAACGAATCGCCTCTTATCATTGTTCAAAAAAGAATCCAGCATCAAAAGATAAGCGTAGAATTTACGCCCTTTCGCGCTCGGCGTAAAACCATACCCCGGATCGCCTCTGGAAAGGTCAATAACATTATTTGAATCAACGTTCTCTTCGGCAATTTGTTGCAGATACCTGAAAATCGCGAAAGGATTATCATTCGCCACGGAAAATCCCCATTTATTGTCAGAAAGTTTTTGTGAAGTCATCATAACTAGCTATAAAGAAGAAATATCCATGAAATAGGTTCGGGAAAGCTTGGAAGATGAAAGGCGAACAAATAAACGATCATCTGGCCGGTAAAGCCGGAAAAGAGAGGAACAGTAATGTTATCATCAATCTTGTTTGTAATCAGCTCAACAAATGCCGCCACAAACGCCATCGGAATAAAAATAACCGGGAAAGCGGGCAAAAACAAATATCCGATTAACAGATTAATGGCCAAACCCGCCAAAAGACCTTCGCCCGTTTTTTTCTTAAACAGTTTATGTTTCCCAAATCTTATCCCCACCAATGCCGACATCAGATCACCAAAAACAGTCATTAAGAGTGCCAACATCGCTATCTGATAATCAAACGCCCCAAACACAATAATCGTCGCAGAAATAAAAAATACCGTGCCCGTAACATTATTTCTTTCTCTTGGCCTGAACAAATTCAGAATCCTGGGTATTTTCGGCTTCACTTCCAGCCTTATGTATTCAATTTCCAGCAGAATCAGAAACATTGCCGTAAGCACCAAAATAGCCACTCTCTCATCCCATATGTAGCGCACATAGGTGTACAGCAAAAGCACCGGCAATTCCATCAAATGAAAAAGTTTGCGCAGGATCTCTTTTTTTAGAGATATTTTCATGCTTAAAACAGACAAAAACTCCGGACCGCGTTGAGTATACCACCAACGGTTAAATCATTTCCACCATTTATCCACCAATAAACGCTCTATTTCGTCACTTCAAATATTCCGCCGCCCGTCCTTCCAAACACCTCCGGAAAATAAAGTTCCTGCGCCAAAACCGGCTTATCCCTAAACTTTCCGGGGGTTGTCGCCCTAACATAATAATTCAATTCATAAACGCCTTTGGTCAGACGATCAGCAAAAAACATCATTCTATCATCCCGCGTTTCTTTATAATTAAAGCGCCATGAACTGTCATAATACCACCAGCCGTAATCACGACTTTCATAAATATCAGCCTTCAGAGATTGCTGTGAAGTCTTCAAAGAAAAGTCCACACCTTCAAGTCCGGCCGGCAAGAAATCTTCGACCATCACATAATACGATTCTTCGGGCACAATAAGCGTAATTGTACCTCTTAGAGTTTCTCCCAGTTTGGCGCTGTTTACCGGTTTTTCCATGTTCTTGTCTTCCAGCAGATAATACTCGTGCGTAACCATAATACCTTCGTTTCGCGGTTCAATTTTTTCCGTGGGCAAGTAATATTTGAGATTCATATCAGCGTACATTTTACCCGAACCGTTACGATCGAATGTAATTTCATTATCCTGATTATTCGGTAGCAGTTCACTCAAATTAATTTCCGCCACCTTCTGTTCGGCGATATTCTGAGCTGTAAAGGATTCATTAACGACTTCATTGCCGTTTAAGGTTACTAAAGCGTTATAACTTGCCTCCAGCTCCTTACTGCTAATAATATATTCAAGCATAGCAATCATACTGACGGCGGTTTCCTGGGTAGATGAAAAATGACCATCTTTCTTTTCTATCAACAAATGTCTCAAAATTTTGGGAATATATGGATGATCCGGTTTAACTCTTGAAAGCATCTGTAAAACAATAGCCGTGGTTCGGGTATTGGTATCAAACATGTAATACAAATTCTGTTTTTCCTCAAAATGAAAGCCTCTGGGAGTCTCTTTCGCTTCCGCCAGAATCTCATCAATCAATGTATTCATTTTCGACCTGGTATTCGAAGCCACAGAACCATCAATACCATCAAGTAAATTATGATAGGTCATTACCAGGTAAGCTTTAGAAAAAAGATTAAGCTGATTTTTATACTCATAAAGATTATTAGTCAGACCCAGATCCTGACCTCCCACTTCGGAAAGAACATATAATCCGTAAGCGCGAGCATTGGAGTTACGCCTTGATTCGCGCTTTTTCGCTTTCGAGTCGGTGGCGTTGGATTTTATCAAACCGTGACTATTCATATAATTGCCAATATACTTCTTACCCCTGGAGATCACATCATTATCAACGGTGTAGCCGGCTTTTTTGGCTTCATTCAAAGTATATAAAACATATGAAGTTAAATAAGGTGTGGGATTGCTTGATTGCCATATACCCCATCCTCCATTACTACCTTGATACTTATATAAACTTTGAATACCCGACTCCACATTTTTTTGAAGTTGTTCTGGGTCGACCAGATTATTATCCACCGTGGGCAGATCCATAAGCTGTTTCAAAACAAGATTAGGAAGTAGCGCGCTGGCTGTTTGTTCCGCACAACCATAAGGAAACCTCATTAAATAGTCCAGACCGCTACCAATTGAACCCGTCAAAGTCGGTGAAACAGTAACTTTAAGTTCGCCGTAATTTGTATCTATATTGTTCGGTAGCCAGATGGTTTCAACATGTTTTTTACTGTCATCAATCGTTAATGAAGTGGCCACTACCTCCGGAAAACTAAAAGGTTCAATCGGCAGTTTCTGTTCAATCACATCGCCAACCGAAGCATCTTTAACATTTCTAACATCAAAAACAAATACCGCTTCAGTCTTATTAAGAACTCTAATATTCCATTCAAGTTTGGCCTCTTCATCAGGTTTCAGAGTAACTTTTTGTTCAGCCTCCGACCCATTAATAAATTCAACCCCGTCAGCATCCAGATTCAAAGTAAATGTTTCCTCCGTATCAAGATAATTATGAACAATCCCTCCGATAGTCATTGTATCATCCTTAATAAAAAAACGTGGCAGAACCGGCCTGACCAAAACATCCTTAGTTACCAGAAATTCAGATCTTTGACTACCCACCAGAGTATCATCGGTTATACCGATAGCCAGAATTTCCCAAGTGGTAAGATTATCCGGAAGTTTAAATGATATTTCACCGTTACCGTTTTCATCAGTCTCAAGACTACCTTCCCAATGCGCCGTATCTTTAAAAGTACCTCTTTTTTTGGGCGATGCGCCGCCGCCGCCCTTTAATCCAGCTTCAACTTGAACATTAATTCTGGAAATTGCTTTGGTTAATGTATGCGCTGTAGCTACGCCGAGCATCCTTTTCCTGTAAAATGCGTTCAATAAGTCCGCAGTAACCGTTTTGGTCAAAGAAAGAACACTCTTATCCACCACACTCAACGAAACCTCGGCTTTCACCGGATCACCATTCTGATTCAGAGTCTTAACCTTAATCGTTACTTCATCACCCGGATGATATTTTTCCGTATCAGTTTCAACATTAATATCAAGCTCCTTACTGCTGTTATCAACCTGAAGAGTAGTGTAGCCGGTCTTAAACGCCGCAACTGACCTTTCATCATTGGCTCCCAGCGGTGGTTCGGAAAGACCCGCCTGCATATTACTACCCTTAACCAGAACGACCGAAACAAAAAGATTCGGTATCGACTGCTCCGTAATCGGGATATTTATTGTGTCTGAATTGGATTCAATTTTAACTATATCATACTCCATGATTCCGTTTCTTTCCTGCGTGACTAAAGCCCAGACATTTTCATAAGGAGATTTAACCAGAATATGAGCCGTTTCCCCCGGTTTATATTCAAGCTTATCGGGCACCAGCTCAATTCTGTCGTTATTCTCAAGCCCCCAGTTAATAAATTGACCGCTTGAGACATAAACGCTTGTGGAAGCTATTATCGTATTGTCTTTACCATCTTTCGATTCGACCACGGCATGAAAACTGCCACCTTCTTCGGCGTCAAACTCAACCTGTGCGTACCCTTTATCATCTGTACGGACGGTTTTCTTTTCAATAATTTCGTCCGAGTAGGAATTTTCATAGTAAAAACCACCGTCCACATTTTTCTTTTTAACCGTGTTCCATGTTCTCTTGTTATAGGAAACCTCAACATCTTTTCCACCCACGGGATCTCCCTCAAAATCAACACTAACAACTTCAAATTTGGCTTTATCTCCGGTAGATACAATATAATCTTTATTCAAAACACCCACATAATATTCACCTGCGTGAACCGGTACGGTAATTCTGTTTGAAACACTCTGATTATTCAAATCATACGCTGTCACCTCAACAGTATAAAACTGGCTCATTTTGTTTTCTGAAATATCCAGTGGCAATTCAATCGTATAATTTCCGGATTTATTAAGCTTGGCCTTACCGCTGGAAACAACTTCACTGTCGCTTTCGCATCCCCAGTAGCAGAAATGCCCCTGATTAGAAAAACTGAACCATTTGTTTGCGTAAATGCTACCTGAATCGCCTGATAAAAAGAAATAATAATCCTCGCTCTTTACCGTCCATTCAATTTCTGCATCCGGCATCGGGGCGCCGAAGAAGTAAGCTCCCTTAACTTCAAGTTTTGCCGTTTCGCCGTTAACGTAATTGTCTTTATCCGCTTCAATAATAAGCTCATAGTCCGGCTTTCTATATTCCGCCACCAAAAATGATTTGGAAAACTTGTTCATGTATGCCGGCGCCTGAACATCGGGCAAAGATGTAATAATCCTGTAATTTCCGGTTCTCGCTTCATCACTTAGAGCGATTTCACCTTGAAACGTACCGTTTTCATTTAAATCATGATCCTTTTCCAGCACGATTTCCCCCTGACTATCTTCAATTATTACATGAACTTTTTGTCCTTTTGGAAGAGCGAAACGCGCATCTTCATCCTTTCTGACCAGACCTTTATAATAAACGTTATGACCGGGCCGGTAAATAGGCCTGTCAGTATAGGAATATACATAATATTCAGCCTGCAGAAGTGAATAATCAAGATTGAAATTCCACGGCGCGATTCCTTCGCTCCAGGTAGAATGGGAAATTGTCATATCGTTTCCTTTTCGACCTACCACCGTGTAATCATCGGGATAATAGTCATAATAACCGTCATCTTCATTAACCTTCTTTTCTGGCAGATCAATTTTAGCCAAACCGTTTTCATCGGTTGTGGCACTCGCGACTTCTGCGCCCTCATTTGTTAAAACCGAAATACTCATACCCGAGACGGGACTGCCGTCATTCAATGAGGTCGCCCACACAAGCATTTCATCCGCACTGCGCTTCACTGCGAGGGATGAATAAGTATAAACAAAGACCTGTCTTTCTTTACCGTCGTATTGTCCGTATCGTTTAGAGACATTTGAATTGTACGCATCAAAATAGTAAATGCCGGGCTCCAGGGTTTGTCCGGTTTCCTCCTCTAGATCAATTTTGGTCGTTACCTGCTTGTTAAAGTTTTCTTCCAGTGTTTTTTGCCACGAAATAAACGGACCCTCCAGCGCCTGCTGGGCTTTTCTTGAAATATATCCGCTTCCATAAACCATTCTGAATTCTTCGTTCGTAAGCTTCTTAAAGTTAAAATCCGCATAATCGATATTTGTCGACTTCATATAATAAACCGGCGATTTATTAGCATCAAGTATACTAATATCCGAAGTCTTTGCCAGACTCATAGCCGATACCAGTGGAGCCGATTTAAACTCTATAGAGTAATCATTTTCCATTTGCTGACCGAAAGGATCTTTTAATCCGGATTTGATATTTACTGAATAGTCGGTTGAAGGATCGAACGGATAGCGAATAGACAGACTCCTGCCATCATAACCCGGGCTCACGTTTGGCTCGATGATTTCACCGTCGGCGTCTTCTTTTTCGGGTGATATCGTTACAAAATCAATATATTCCTGTTCCTCCAACAAAGGATGACTAAAATCCACGTCAACCCAGTTAAGCCGTCCAATGTACGACCTGCTACCTTTTTTATAAGTGGCCAGATCAACGCCGTTGGGCGGATCGGTCTCGACAATTGTCAGCTCACCCACTGTTTTAAATAGCAGAGCAGCGTCTTCGGGCAAAGTAAACTCACCTTCCGCGGCTTTCAGATCTTTGGATATTTTAATAAAATAGACCGAATCAAAATCCAGCTTTTCTGTGCTTTCCAGCACAAAAGTATCTTTTAATACTTCTTTATTAACATCATTTTCATCAAACTCGTTGTTATCACCAGCATCATTTTTCAGGTCGTCAATATTTAGATATCTTGCGTTGTAATCTATCTTCTCCCAGTCTTGAACGGAAAAAACTTTGGTAACTTCCGTCCCCGTGTATTTTAGACCCGTAATTTTTTGATCATCACCTTTATATTTGTACCAGATAATTTTTTCATTTACCGCATCAAGACTCATAGGTTGATTAAACTCAAACCTTACATTTGTTTCCGGCCCGTTATACCGATAGCCGTCATAAGGTTCGGCATTTGTAAGTTGCGGAGTAATCGTGGTAAAAGTAGATACAAAATCCGTGTCGGTCTTTCCGCCCGCCGCCGAAACCGTGCCCTCGGGGACTTTAACGGTATAAACCGTTGAATAATCCAGTTCTTCGGGAATGAACTGGATAGAATTAGTGCCCAGCCATTTGAATCTGCCTTCAACTTCAGGTTCGATTTCAATTTCCGGCATATGGGCTTCACCGTCATCAAGACTTTGCAAAGCAGTCATCGGCCGGTCGAACATAATCGTTATTTTGGATTTGGTATCAATGTTTTTTGAACCGTCGGCAGGGTTGAACAGCTTAACCTGCGGAGGGCCGCTAATTTGAAATTTCTCTTCATAACCGTAAGGCATCTGTTTCTGCAAAACACTCTTGGCATCTTTTTCCACATAAACCGCGTATCTTTCCCCGACTTCAAATTGAGATTCGGGGACAAAAAGCATTGTGTTTCCTTGCCACTCAATATCACCTTTGATTGCGGGTTCAATATGAAAAGCATTTTTAACCGACCCCTGGTCCATCGGCTGTGTAAACACAATTTTAATCGGGGCATTATAAGCGATCTCGCGCACATTTTTCTTCAATGAATATCCCTGCACCTGGGGCGCCGGTATAAACGGGTAAGTGGCAATGCCGGAAACAAGTAAAATAACAAGCAGTACGGGGACAAACGCCCAACCTTTGAAAGGCGCGCCTCCAAACAAGTCCAAAAGACCAAACCCACCGGGTTTTTTCCCTTCGGAAGAAGTTTTTTGTTCTTTTTTCTGATTCGTAGCATTGGTCTCTTTTTTAGCATTGTCAGCCGCTTCCGCCGCCACTGTTTTATGTTTGGCCATAAGCTGTTCGCGCAGTTTCTTTTGGAAAGACGGATTGGCTTTATTGGGCGCCGCGTCTTCAATGGCGCGCGTAACTTTCTCCAAATCTTTCGGAATTTTATCGCCTTCCAGCATTTTCATCAGTTCTCCAATTTTCTTTTTAAGAAAAAACATATTAAGCAAAGTATTTTAAGTCAGGTTTAATTTTTTTAAGTGTTCTGAATATGATTACAGCGACATTACTTTCGGAAAGACCTGTAATATGCACAATTTCTCGATTCGTCATTTGGCTGAAAAATCGAAGCTGAATCACGTTAAGGTCTCTTTCGGGTAATTCATTAAGAATAAGTTTAACCTTTTCAGCCAGTTCATCTTCTTCCGCCTTTTTTTTGGGGGATTTTTGTTTTTCCTCATCAACTACAAACCTTTCATCTTCAAGTTCCGCGTGTTGATTCTTGTTATACTTATTATAGTAATTGTTCAGATTATTGCGGGCTATGGTGAAAAGCCACGCCCCAAAGGGGAAACCTCGGTTTTCATATCTCGGCAGAGCTTCCAGAGCTTTCATAAAAGTTTCGCTGACAATATCTTCAACGTCGTCTTTATCTCTTATTTTGGCCGCCACGTACGCGTAAATCTTTGGAAAATAGAGATCATAAAGCTTTACAAAGCCGGTGCTGTCAGTTTTGGAGTCCTCTACAAGTTGTTGTTCCTCGTTCAAATCCATTGTTTTAGACGATCTATATATCTTATTGTAAGTATTGTTTTTGATCCCCACCGCGATGCCTCCAAACATAAACCAACAAAAGGTAATAATCAATATATCAAACAAAACGTATAAAAGATTATTACAAAATCAGTTAATTTTAAAAAAAACACTGCTTGAAGTAATTATTTTTCCTGTATTCAGCTCCGCTTCCGCCTTTAAAACATGGTCACCTTTTTCGGGCATCCATAAATAAGTATAAGGCTTTTCCATAACAGTACCTGCCACCTTATCATCAATCATATAGTTCACTTTTAATGTGTTTACGGGAGTAACAACCCGGAAAGGAATTTTCTGCGCAGAAATTGGCAATTCGGGCTGAAGTTGGTACTCGTCGTTATTGGCGGGAGATTCTATTAAAAATGAATTAGCGTTATCAGGTGTATACCCGTTTGTATAATTAACAGGGTTGTCATTTGATAAAGCGCAGGGTTCATATTGCGGTAATGCGAGCCCTTTTTGCTCCGCCCATTTTTGGAGCTCGGCTGGATAAGCCACCAGTACTTTTTCCTCTACTTCATGAGGCAAATAATTACTCACACATTGACTAGGCACAATCCGTCCTGTTTGTTTATTAATTTTGAACAATTGATAGTAATTGTCAGTTTCCTTGGGCTTTGATCCTTTAACAAAATATTCATAAATACGGTCTTCGCATAAAGCGGTAGGCAGCATGCCAGAAATTTCACAGATTTCAACTTCCTTTAAATTATCAGGTTTAATAAAGTCGCCGGCTGGCGTTTGTTCATGATAAGCGCGCGTAAAGTCCGACCAGATTGGTGCGGCGCCGTCTATGCCGGAAATATTTTCCATGGGGCCGGCGTCTGCGTTGCCCACCCAGACGGCCGTTAATAATTTTGGTGAAAACCCGATAGTCCAGTTGTCTCTAAAGTTTCTTGTGGTCCCCGTTTTCACAGCAGCCGGGAACGGAACCTCCAATACTCCTCCTTCCCCGAATCCGGGGATACGAGCGAAGCGGTCGCTCAAAATGTCAATTATCTGATAAGCGTGCGCTCTGCCATTCAGACCGAGTACATATTGTTTGGTTGGAGAAGGTCGTCTATAAATATCTTTCCCGGAAGCATCCTCTATTTCCAGTATTGTAGAGTAATCAAAGCGATCTCCCGTATTGGCCAGAACCATATAAGCCCTCAGCATATCGATCATTCGCACTTCGCCACCGCCAAGCGTTAAGGCCAGACCGTAGTGACTAGCCGGTTGATTCATCGTGTCGATTCCAAGCTTCCTTAAAAAAGCGATAAAATCATTCACTCCAACATATTCCAGTGTTTTAACCGCCGGTATGTTAAAAGAACTTGCCAGCGCGGTTCGTGCCCTTACCGGACCATGATAATCCAGATCATAATTTTTTGGCGAATAAGGACCCGTTTCCGTTTCAAACTGTGTTGGCACGTCAAAAATAACAGTGGCCGGAGTATAGCCTTTTTCAAATGCCAACAAATAAGTTAGCGGTTTAATGGATGATCCGGGTTGCCTAAGGCTTGTTACAATATCCACGGCACCGTCTATTTCCTCATCAAAATAATCCGCGCTTCCCACCCAAGCCAAAATTTGTCCAGAATCAACATTTGCCGCCACCAATGCCCCGTTATTAACATTGTTTTGCTCCAGATCGGTTATCCGCCTTTCAATAATTCTTTCCGCTTCAATCTGCAGGTTAAGATCAAGCGTCGTATATACCTGCAGGCCTTCTTTGCGTACGGTTTCACTGCCATATTTTTCATCCAGTTCATTTAAAACATAAAGCACAAAGTGCGGAGCATGCATTAAATGTTTATTGGGTCTTAAATATATAGGTTCATCATAAGCCGCTTCCGCCTCCGCTTCAGAAATAAAGTTGTTTTTGGCCATCTGCTCAAGAACATATTTTTGCCTATTTTTGGCATTTTCAAATGATACAAAAGGATTATACCTTGAAGGTGATTGCGGCAGACCCGCTATAAAAGAACTTTCCGCCAAATCAAGATCATTAATGTTTTTACCAAAATAATCCCGCGCCGCCGACTGCGCTCCGTAAGACATATTGCCATAATATATTCTGTTCAGATAAAGCTCCAATATTTTATCTTTCGAGTATTCATTGGTGATCCTTACGGCATAAATAGCCTCCAACGCCTTATCGTAAATATCACGCGCTTCACCGCTTCCAATAACATTTCTCACCAACTGCTGTGTGATTGTACTGGCCCCGCTTACAATCCTTTGTTCCCGCACATTAAAAAAAATCGCCCTGCCAATAGCCCAAAAATCCACCCCCGGATGAGAATAAAAATTAATATCTTCGGCCGCCAGAGTGGCATTGATAAAACTGTCCGGAAACTGTGCAATCGGTATTATCGTCCTCTTACCAAAATCGGGTTGCAGAACTTCATATAAAAGCTGTCCGTTGCGGTCATATATTTTTGTTGTCGGATAATCAACGGCATCAAAAATTGCGGGAATCGGGATCAAAAAAGCTATATAAAGATAAAAGGAAAAACATAAAACAAAAAACACGGCTAAAATAACCGCACCCCATAATATAAAGGGATGCTCGCGTTGCAGGCGGTTTTTTATTTCCAGAACTGATACCATTTTTTATCTTTGGGCTCTTCCAATAGCTTAAGCTGGTTTTCCAGAAGCACAAATCTTTCCTGAAAAGTTTTCATGAAGCGCATAAAATTTTCTTTGGTTTTCTCTTGTTCTTCCATCAAATCTTCAATGTCATTCTGGATTTTTCTGAATTCTTTATAAGTCGGACTGTTCTCTGGATGAGCCAGCGCGTTTTTTTTCTTTTTTTTAATTCCGCTTTTACTTTTTTCCTGGGTAGCCAGTCTGATCTTGTATTGCTTAATCAAACTCTCACGGTCAACACCGTAATTGTATCCCTGCGGTGTTTTTTTCTTTCTGGCCTTTAACTTTTTTGCTTTGATTGCCCGTCTTATTGTTTGAACAGATTTACCGCTTATTTCGGCCGCTTCCTGAATAGTGATAAGATTTGCAGACATCAAAATTCTGTTAATAATAAATCTACTTTATTATAAAGCCGCCACTTGGATAATCAAGTGGGTAGCCGAAATAAAACTTGCGAAATGAATAAACTGGTGGGCCAAGCAGGAATCGAACCTGCGACCATCTGCTTAAAAGGCAGCTGCTCTACCGACTGAGCTATTGGCCCTAACTGAAGACCGGATTTCAAACAAGCTAGCTTATTCTATGTAGCTTAACTCACTTTTTCAAGATTAAATTCTATTCCCCCGATTTTTTTGAAAGAAAACTCACAAAAATCAAGCTCAAACCCGGCACAAAAAACCAGAAATTCGCGTAATCGATCATAATCCTGACCAGTTTCGATTGATTATAGACGTCCGTAATCGGACTGTTGGGATTAACAAGTTCAGCAATCAGAGAGGATCCGGAAACGAAAATCAACATCGCGCTCATCATAAGCCCCGCGCTCATAATCCCCAAAACAACATTTACTGTAAGCTTCATCATATATGGATGCGTATTTTCGGTTTTAAAATTATACATACCTCTTACCGCAATCATCACAATAATTGTAATCAAAACAAAAACCTTGAAAAAAGCCGTTGCCTGTTCCGAACTACCGATCGAAAACAATTTCAATAACTTCAGAAAAGCTTCGGAAGAAGCAAAATACTTCGCGAACAGGTTTCCCAGCGCGTCGGAACATAAAATGGCAATATAAGAGGCCGAAATCACTTTTAACGTTTGGTTTCTTCCGATTATGAAACTATAAGCGATTATAACGCCGAAAAACACCAAAATAAAAAGATCCCAAGACAGATTTAAGTTCATTTAAGAACAAATTAGAAACCACTTGGACACCATTATACTAATAAAAAAAATATTTGGCAAAGTAGACATGCCATTTTTTATTATCCCATAAATTTACTAAAGAAACCTTCCTTATCCGCGCCGAAAATTGTACTTTCTTTGGCCAGTTCCGCATAAAGCTCTTTTTCTTTTCTGGAAAGTTTGGTGGGAATATCCACAATAAGTTTAACATAGTGGTCTCCTTTGCCGCTTCCGCGCAGTTTTTCAATACCATATTCTTTCAGTCGGAAAATTTTTCCGCTTTGCGTGCCGGCGGGAATTTTTAATTTAACCTTTTCATGAATCGTCTCCACCTGAATTTCGTCGCCCAAAATAGCCTGAAGTAAATGAACATGCACTTCACTGTGAACGTCATAATTGTTTCTCACAAAATTTTTGCTCGGTGCGACTCTAATATGTACGTATAAATCACCGCTTGGGCCGCCGTAAATGCCGGCTTCACCTTTTTCCGCCAGCCTGATTGTGGAATCGTTATCCACGCCGGCCGGAACTTTAACCTTGATTTTTTCATCCTGTCTGATTCTGGTGGCGCCGTTACAAACAGTACATTTTTTTTCATGCACCCTTCCTTCGCCTTCACATTCCGGGCAGGTTCTTGAAGTGGCCATTTGTCCCAGTATTGTTTGTTTTACCTGCCTTATTTCACCCGTTCCGTTACATGTTTTACAGGTTACCGATTTACTGCCGGGTTCAGCTCCCGAAGCATGACAGTGCTTACAAGCGACAGGTTTGGTAATAACCAATTCCTTTTCCGTGCCAAACGCCGCCTCTTTAAAATCGATTTTCATCTCAAATTCAATATCGTTTCCCGGTATAGGCCCTCTTTTCTTTCTGGATGATCTGGCCTGGCCGCCGAAAAACGTTTCAAAAATGTCCGCGAAACCGCCTCCTCCTCCAAAATTCGAAAAGTCAAAACCCTGACTAAAACCTTGCGCGCCGCCAAAGCCCTGGTTTCCTCCAAAGCCCTGCCCGCCTTCGAATCCCTGAAAGTCCGCGGAACCGAACTGGTCGTAATTTTGTCTTTTCTGCTTATCCGAAAGAACTTCGTAAGCTTCATTGATCTCCTTGAATTTTTGTTCAACTTCTTTATTCCCTTTATGTTTATCGGGATGATATTCTTGCGCCAATTTTCTGTACGCCTTTTTTATATCCTGGTCGCTGGCGGATTTGGATATGCCTAGAGTTTCATAAAAGTCTTTTGCCATATACTTATGTTATAGTGTCCGAAAATACTGCGGAGAACAATATAGCGAATATTTGAAACTTATGCCAACATAGGTTACAATCGGCTGGCAAAAAGAGAATAAAGAAATGTTTCACGGTCCTATCGTCTAGTGGTCCAGGACGCCACCCTCTCACGGTGGAAACACGGGTTCGAGTCCCGTTAGGACTGCCATTGATACTGTCTAAAATGGCTTAAACAGTACGGTTTTTTAGTGTACATAAGGAGGTAATCTGTAAACAGAAAATCCCGTACCCAAAGAAGGAGTTCTAGTATTGAACGTACTTCATAAGAGAACTCCCTCATGGATAAATTAACCTGACATCAAGAATTCAGACCTCTTTGGTAAATTATCTTGAATTCAAGCAAACAGAACCACAGCAAGCCAAGCGCGCTAATCGAAGCGCGGTTTTGCACATTTTCTGCACTCCACCACCCCTCACCTTAAAGGTAACCTTTAAGGTGAGGGGTGTAATTAAAATATAATCCGCTTTTTTGTCATGTTAATTAACGAAACAAACGGTCAAATTATTAGTTCAATAGTGTGTATGCGATTGACTCTGCGCGCCCCTTTTGATACATTTTCGGTTGAATCCGAATGTGAATTCGGGCGATGAACGTGCTGGACTTAACAGCTTGTAGAAGGTTAAAGAGAGAGTCTGAAAGAGGCTCGAAAGATCTAAAAATACAATCGAACTTTGGTGTTATTTTGATCTTTGACAATACGAAAACGAAGCGCACATATACGGCGCTTTGACTCAAAAACTTATTCCGAGCCTTTATAAGGCTCAACAAAATTATTAAATTTATAGTTAAATTTAAATAGAGGTCCCCAATAATAAGGATCTCGACCCAAATATATATATCTTTATATACCTACTACTTATTTATCCTTTAACCATAACTTTGTTTTATGGATATTGTTAATGGCCTAAGGAGGGTAAAAAGGACAGTGGCTAGCCTTAGTCTCGCTACACTGGTTGCAAGTTTCTTTGCGATCGGCGTGGCTCAGGCGGAGACATTTCCTGATGTACAACCCTCTGATTGGTTTTACTCATATGTTGAAGATCTCGTAGCTCTCGGGGTCGTCAACGGTTCGATGCCAGAATATAGACCTGGCGATAATGTAAATCGTGCTGAAATGGCCAAATTGGTTGTTGAAGCATTTGACATAGACCTTGTTAGTCCGGATGAAGCTACATTTAAAGATGTTGCTTCCGGCACTTGGTACTATGAATATGTTGAGACCGCTGCCGCTCACGGCATTGTAGGCGGTTACAAGGACGACGAAGGTGCCTTAACAGGCTACTACGGTCCGGCTGACGCTGTTACTAGAGAACAGACCGCCAAAATGATCGTACTTGGTGCTCCGTTGGAACTGAATACAAACTGTGGTCCTTCATTCCCGGATGTCGGTGTTAACCGATGGTCATACGAATTCGTAGAAACTCTTTACGTAAACAGTGTGGTCGACGGTTATCCGGATGGAACATTCGGTTCAGAAGCCAGTATTAACAGAGCGGAAATTGCCAAGATTGTATCTAACGGCATGGCTCCAATGCTACGCTCATGCGGCGGATTCAGCGTTGCCAGCGCGGATGCAATGAGCGCAACAACCGCAGAAGTCTGTTTCACAGGCGACTACGATGAAACAAGCGCAATGATGCCTGAAAACTATGTTGTAGAAGACGGTAACGGCGACGAACTTGCTGTTACAAACGTAGAAGCCACTTCAGACCCAATGTGTGCTCTACTTACAACAGATGCTCAAGATTCTACAAAAGTGTACGATCTACTAGTATCTGACGTAATGAGCGTGGATGGTCAAGAACTTCTAAGCGGCGAAGCAACATTCGACGGATACACAGTTGGCGCTACTGGAGACCTTACAGTTAGACTGGACGGTTCTTCACCTGAACCTTCTGATATTCCCAACAATGGTTCAAACATCCTCTTCTCAGTATTCAACTTTGAAGCTGGTGCTGACGAAGATGTAAGAATCGAAGAGCTTACAATCTCCAGAGCAGGTCTTGGTCTTCCAGGAGACTTTGACTCTGTTAAACTATATGTAGATGGAGTTCAGACCAGTTCTGAAAAGACTATCAACTCTTCTACAAACGCAGCTACATTCACTCTAAGCGGCGATCCGATTATGGTTCCTGCCGGATCAAGTGTATTGATCGAAGCGCGAGGTGATATGGCTGGCTTAGAAAACTCACAAAACGCTCTATGTGTTGGTTCATCTGATGACATTCTTGCCTATGGTGACAGTACAAACGAAGAGCTTCCTGTAGACGGTGACTTTGCCGTTTGCGGTGATTACATGACAACAACTTCAGCTCAAGTTGGTGGGATCGATTACGAAGTGAACGATTACACCGGTGAGGTTGAAGTCGGTGACGAAGGTGTTTCTGTTGCTAGACTGAAACTTGATGTTACCAATAAAGAAGACGTTGATGTTACAAGAATCAGCTTCAAACAAAGAGGTAGCGCAGATGCTGAAGATTTTGCGAACACTACACTTTACCTTTCCGGTAGTCCTCTTGATGTTGAAGGAGAATGGGAGGGAGACTTCCTCACTTTCGACTTAAGTGAAGATCCAATTTACATTGAAAGAGGTAACTCCAGAACACTTGAACTGCGTGTAGACATTGCTGGTGGTCTTGGAAACGACCTTCTGTTTGATATCTACAGAGACTGGCACATTGAAGGTGTCGGTAAAGTTTATCACTATGGTGTGAACGTTTCAGAAGTTGACCCGGCACCTGCTCTTGCTCAAAGAGAGATCGTTGGTGGTAATCTTGCTTTCGCTCTTTCTTCCAATAACCCAACCGTTGGTGACGTTATGGCAGGCGCTCAAGACTTTGTTTTCATGGCTTACAATATGTCAACCGGTGGTGACGGTGTAACTATGAGAAGTTTCGATTTGACTGTTAACGTTGGAGGTGGTGTTGGCGAAGATTGCGACAACCTTGAAGATCTTAAAGTTTGGAGAGAAAACACTGCAGGCGACTTAGTAGTAGTTGCTGGACCTTTAGATCCTGCTGATGCTTGTGGTGGTGGTACTGATACACTGACATTTAACGACACATTCGATCAGACTACCGGAGATACTGTTGAATATTTTGTCACTGCAGACGTTGCTAACGATGCTCCAAATGATGCTCAATTCGAAATTGTATTTGATACATCAACTGTAGATGCTGAATATCTAAGCAATGGAGACGCAGTTGCCGCGGGCGATATTTCCGGCGGTACAATGACAGGTAAAGTACAGACTGTTGCAGATCCTACTTTGACTGTTGATCTGTCCACAATTCCTTCAGACCAAAACATCGTTGGTGGTAAACAAGACGTAGAAGTTGCAAACTGGAGTATTCAGGCTTCATCAGCTTCTGATATCAAAGTTACATCACTTACTCTGACTTGTGATTGGACAGATAATGGTGGTGATGCTGAAGAATGTACAGACGTATTCAGCAACCTGGATCTATATCAGAAGGATGGCTCTACCTATACTTTACTAGAGGGTAACGAAAGCCTTTCTACCGGTGTTACTGCAACTGCGGTGTTCAACAACGTTAACTTAACAATCCCAGCCGGTGAAACTGTTAAGGTGGCTCTAAGAACAGACACAACAACTTCTGGTGACAATACAGATACAGCAGACTGGAATATTGCAGCAGCAGCTGATGTAGTCGCGGAAGATCAAGAGTTCAATACTCTTGCTACTGGTCAGAAGACAGTTGATGCCTCATTAAGAACCGTTTCATTCGTCGGTGCCGGAACATTGACAATCAGTCTTTCCGGTAGCTCCCCAACAGATGACGCTCTTCTGGGTGGTGCTGAAGACAACGATTCTTTGATCGTTAAATTCGAAGCTGATGAAAACGAAGATATCGAAATCCAGAAATTGAGACTTTACAATGATGGAGCAGCAGATGACGAAGCTGTATCTTCTATCACACTTTACGATGGAGCTGATCCTATTGGGACAGCATCATTAACTGGAACTTCTGATGCTGAATTCGTAGGTCTTTCCGTTGTTGTACCTGCTGATGGTCAAAAACTCTTGACTGCGGTAGTAGATACTAACAATATCAGGTCTTCCGGTGCTGATTCTGGAATGGATTACGAACTTAACTTTAATGATGTGACAGTTGGTGTTGGAGATACGTTCGACAATGATGGTGTTGATATCAAAGCTGTTGGAGAAAGTTCAGGTGAAGATGTAGGTCTAATAGATAATGTAACAGCTGCAACTCCAGGTAACTTTGTAATCTACAACACTTTACCTACACTATCCAGAACTGATGGAAGTCCTACTTCAGGTGGCGGTACAAACGTATCAATGCTTGAATTCGACCTTGCGGTAGACGGACCTGTAGGTGACAGTGGAGTACTTGAAGAAGTTGAAGTAAGCTTCTCTGGTACTTGTACTACACCTCCAACCGACTTCCGTCTGTTCAGAGGCAACACTGAAATCGGTGATTCAAGTGGAGATCTAGTACTTGCACAAGCCGAATTCAACAACACTATCGGTGAAGAAGTTACAACAGGCAATGTAGCTACATTGAACATTCATGCCGATACAACAGGTTGTGCAACAGACGAATCATTAATCGTTAATGTTGAATCATTCGACTACAACGATGGTGAAGCAGTTTATACTGCAGATACAACAAACAACTACCTATACTTCGATTCATCACCATACCCATTAGCTGGTAATCAGTTTAACTTCTAATGGATAGGTACGAATAAGTATCTACTAGTTATCAAAAAAGCCCCCGCCATCCGGCGGGGGCTTTTTGTGTATAAGTTTTATCAATAATGCCTTATATCATTTTTGAATATTTAGCTAAACCACCGCTGATTACTTTCTAAAACTTTTTACACCATAATTTTTTTGCTATGATTATGGTGGCTGAATAAACAACCCACCACCTTAAAGGTGCAAGCACCTTTAAGGTGGTAGACCACACGGCGATAAACCACCCCCACCCAACCCAAAAACCATGTCCCCAAATTTTCTTCAAGCCCGCCAAACCCACCACAACCTCCGCATTATAAAAGAGCTGGTCATCGCAGATTTCAAACTAAGATATCAGAACACCTTTCTGGGCTATTTTTGGACGCTTATAAAGCCGCTTTTGCTGTTTGGAGTAATTTACCTCGTCTTTAGTGTTTTCATGCGTTATCCGGTCGAAAATTACGCCATATACCTTTTGCTGGGTGTACTTATATGGAACTTCTTTTCCGAAGCCACCCTTGTTGGCATGAACACTTTCCAAAACAAAAGTGAAATCGTTACCAAAATTTACTTTTCCCGCGCCGCCCTGATTTTCGCCTCCACCATTTCCAGCATGATCACGCTCCTTTTAAACATGATCATCTTCTTTGTTTTCCTTGGATTCAGCGGAATAGTACCCGGCTACGAAACGTTCTTCTTTTTGATTTACCTGGTTGAAATGTACCTGATCGCTACGGGAGTCACTTTTATTCTGGCGGCACTCTACATCCACTTTCGCGACCTTCAGCACATCTGGGAAATCGCCCTTCAAATAGGTTTTTGGCTCACACCCATAATCTATCCCATTGAGATTGTGCCTTTTAAATATCACAGCTTGATTTTCCTTAACCCCTGGGCCAGGATCATTGAATATTCAAGGGATATTTTCATCCGTCACCACATCCCCAGCCTTTACTTAAACGGTATTCTGGCTATAGGAACTGTGGTGCTTTTTGTTTTGGGATATGCTATCTTCAAAACCCAGGAATCCAAAATCGCCGAAAAATTATAAATTCACCGGGTGAATTGAATGATCAAAGTCACCAACCTAAACAAGCAGTTTATCGTCCCCCACGAAGTAAGGGACACGCTAAAAGAAAACGTACTCAATTTTCTTAAAAGAAAAACGTACGAAAAGTTCAGCGCGGTGAGCAATGTAAACTTTTACATAAATAAAGGTGAATTTGTAGGGATTATCGGCAAAAACGGATCCGGCAAAAGTACCCTGTTAAAAATTATGGCGGGTATTTACAAAGCCAGCTCCGGTTTAGTGGATGTACAGGGTAAAATAATTCCGTTCCTTGAACTTGGAATCGGATTCCAGCCCGAACTCACCGCCCGTGAAAACATTTTTATCAACGGAACTTTGTTGGGAATGACCAGAAAACAGATTAACCAAAAGTTTGACAGGATTGTTGAATTCGCGGAGGTTGAAAATTTTTTGGATCTGAAAATCAAAAACTATTCATCCGGGATGCGCGCAAGGTTGGCTTTTGCCATAGCTAAAGAAGCTGACGGTGACATATATTTGTGCGACGAAGTGCTGGCGGTGGGCGACGAAGCTTTTCAGCAGAAATGTATCAGTCTTTTTAAAAAATGGCACAAAAAAGGCAAAACCATAGTGTTGGTTAGCCACAATTCAGATTTGATCAAACAGCTTTGCACCAGAGTAATTATGTTGGAAAAAGGCAATCTGGTTAAAGACGGGACTGCAATTAAAACGGTTCATTCCTACCATCGCGCTCTTAACGTGTGAGCTGAACACATAATAATAAAGGCCTTATAATCATAATTTTTCAAAAAAAAGTAGACTGAAAGACCGAAAAATGATATCAATTTTTCCCCGGGTACTATAAATATTAGCCACAGATTCTAGCCATTTATTGTGATTCAAAGAAAAGACAAAAATCTGCTTCCTCCTGACCTTTTTTCCAGGAATACAGTGATTTCACACCTTGCCGGAATGCTTGTTTCCGACTCAAACGCGCGTATTTTGGACGTGGGGGGCAGGGGAGCGAAACTTAATTGGTTTCTGCCCGAGCAGACAAAATATACGATTTTGGATAAAGCGCCGGAACCGGAAGATTTGGACTGCGAATATAGACAGGGTAACGTTCAAAAAATACCTTTCTCCGACCGAAATTTTGATCTGGTCATTTCAACCGACATGTTGGAACATATTGATAAGCCGTTCAGGGCTCCCGCGATTCGCGAAATGCTTCGTGTTTCAAAGAATTATCTGATACTTGGTATTCCCTGTGGAAACGGTCTGATTTCTAAAGCTGAAGAAATAATCGGTAATCAATACAAGAGCGTTTCGGGAAATGAACACCCTTTTTTGAACGAACATAAGTTTTATGGATTGCCGCCCGAAGACAAAATCGATGAAATTTTGGAAAAAGAGGGGGCTGAATTTTTCAAAGTTAAAGAGGGGAATTTAATGAACTGGTACATTCAACAGCTTTACACCGGAACCCAGTACGAACAGGATCTTGAAGACGCAAAACACGAGTTTAATCAATTCTTTAACAAAAATCTTTATGAAATGGGGAACTTAAGAACTCCCACTTACAGGACAATTTATATTATTGCCAAAGACGGGGCATTGCCGGAAAAAACCGTAATGGAAGAGCTTAACGAACTGCATAAATGGAACCCCGAAAAATTTATGGAACTTCTGGAAAAGGGATTCAAGGACTTACGCGTGGTCATTGAAGAAAAAAGGGATAAATTGGCGATGGTGGAATCAAAATTCAACCAAGAAAACAATCAGTTCGGAGCGCTTCAGGAAACACTTAACACGCTTCGCAGAGAGTACGAGGAGGCCGTGGCTCATAAAGAACATTCGGCCGCGCTTTTGCGGGCCAAAGAACAAGAGATGACTCAATTGAATGAAAAAATCGAAAAAGCCAGAAAAGCGGTGGAAACTTATCGAGAAGCGATTTTGGAGGCGCGCAATTTTCTTCAGGAAAAAGAAAGGACAATCGATTTATTAAAGAAAATAACTGCCGAAAGAGAGGCTTTCGCGGATCGACTGAAAAGAAACGAAGAAAAACTGCTGGAACTATTAAGCCGCGAAACCGAACTTAACCAAAGAAACACGCTCGCTTTAAGAGACAAAGAAATAGAAGAGCTTAAACTGCGTTTGCAACTGGAGAAAAATGAAAACATGCTGAAAGAAAAAAACGCCGAGCTGAACCTGCGCGCGGCGCGAATCAACACTCTGGAAGAGGATTTGGCCGATCATCGGTCCGCATTGCGTAAAGTCATTAATTCGCGGGCGTGGAAAATGGTGATGCGATATTCAAAAGTTAAACAGGGAGTTGAAGGTGTTTTTGGCGTTTCGGCAAGGGGGTTTAAGGTTTTAACGACTCTGGGGCCGGCCGTTTTTATGAAAAGGGTCATTCGAAAGGTAAAAAAACAACCGGCGCTTCAGGTTGAAAAGGAGCCGTACGATTTATACCTGGAAAAGAATAAACAGAATTATAGAGCCAGAATTTCCGCCCAAAACGAAATTAATAATTTTAAATACAGTCCGGTGATCAGTGTGGTGATGCCGGTTTACATGGTTGAAGAAAAATGGCTTGTTAAAGCGGTTGAAAGCGTCAGAGGGCAATGGTATTCGCGTTGGGAACTGTGTATTTGCGATGACGCGTCGGGTAGTGAAGAACTGACTGGTTTGCTGACATCTTTGGCAGCTTCGGACAGGAGAATTAAATTTGTTCAAAGACAGCATAACGGGGGGATTGTAAAAGCCACCAATGACGCTTTAAGGCTTGCCACGGGGGCTTACGTGACTTTTTTGGATGACGACGATGAATTGAACGAAGACGCGCTTTATGAGGTGGTTAAGAGTTTGCAGGGGGCGCGTTACGACCTGGTTTACAGCGATGAGGACAAGATTGGCGAAAACGGAGAATTGTGCGATCCGTTTTTTAAACCTGACTGGTCACCCGATCTTCTGCTTTCACAAAATTATATCTGCCATTTGGCGGTGTATCGAAGAAAAATTATTGATGAAATCGGTCGTTTAAGAGAAAAGTATGACGGTAGTCAAGATTATGATCTGGTTTTACGTTTTACTGAAAAAACGCATAGCATCAAACATATTCCGAAAATTTTATATCATTGGAGAAAAATTCCGGGGTCCGCGGCGGCGGATGTTAATGCCAAACCGTACGCTTTTGAAGCGGGTAAAAAGGCGGTTGAATCGGTGTTAAAAAGAAGAGGGGTGGCAGGGCGCGTTGTGGATGGAGTCTGGAAAGGATCATACAGAGTTATTAGAGAAATAGAGGGGGAACCGCTTGTAAGCATTATTATCCCTTTTAAGGATCAGGCGGCTACATTGAAAAAATGTCTGCGAAGCATCCTTGAAAAAACTACTTATTCTAATTTTGAAATTTTGTTGGTCGATAATAAAAGCGAACTTCTGGAAACAAAAGAATATCTGCTTTCCCTGACTCATGGCAAAATCAAAAAGCTTGAATACATGGAGTCTTTCAACTTCGCGGCCATTAATAATTTCGCCGCCCGGCACGCCAAAGGGGAATATCTGGTGCTTTTAAATAACGACACGGAAGTCATAACCCCGGGCTGGATAGAGGCCATGCTGGAACACTCGCAAAGAAAGGAAGTGGGCGCAGTTGGTGCTAAATTGTTTTTCCCGAACGATCTTGTCCAACACGCGGGCGTTTTGGTTGGAGTGGGAGGAATAGCCAATTCATCATTTTTAAAAAAAAGTCGCGACGATTTAGGATATTTTGGGCAGGCCGACGTGATAAGAAATTACAGCGCGGTCACGGGAGCATGCATGATGACGCGCAGAGATTTATATTTAAATATGGGTGGGCTTGATGAAAACAATCTTGCTGTGACTTTTAATGACGTGGATTTTTGTTTGCGATTAAGATCGAAGGGGTATTTAATTGTTTACACTCCTTATGCACAGCTTTATCATCATGAATCTTTGAGCAGGGGATACGATGTGAGTCTTGAAGAAGTCAAACACATGCAACGCGAGCACCGCCATATACTGCAGAACGGAGATCCCTACTACAACCCGAATTTATCGCTGGAACGTTTGGACTTCAGCCTTCGCGTTATGGATAAAATCTCCTCACCTTAAAGGTTACCTTTAAGGTGAGGAGCGGGATTGTGCATAAAAAGTGCAAAACCACCTTAAAGGTAACCTTTAAGGTGGTTTGCGGTTTAGGTGCCTTCTTTCCAGCCGGCTAAATATTGTTTCTGCCTCGCCGTTAAAGCGTCAATTTTCACATTCATTGCCTGCAACTGTAGTTTTGCTATTTTTACGTCGAGATTTTCGGGTAACAAATGGACTCCAGGTTTTAATTCGGCTGAATTGTTCAAAATGTATTCCACCGCCAAAGCCTGGCCGCAAAAAGACATCGACATCACTTCCGAAGGATGCCCCTCCGCCGCCGCCAGATTCACCAATCTTCCTTCCGCAATTAAGTAAAGTTCTTTACCGCTTTTAAACACGAATTTTTCCATGAATGGTCTGATTTGTTCTCTTTTTACTGCAATCTTTTTTAACGATTTTTTGTCGATTTCAATGTCAAAATGGCCGGAATTTGCCATTATGGCGCCGGATTTTATTTTTTGCATGTGTTCCGAGCGGATCACTTCGCAATTTCCAGTTACGGTGACGAAGATGTCACCTAGAGGGGCCGCGTCTGCCATTGGCATCACGCGGTGTCCGTCCATATGAGCCTGTAGGGCACGGAAGGATTTTACTTCGGTCACGATAACGTTGGCTCCAAGCCCTTTTGCTCTCATCGCGACGCCTTTTCCGCAATCTCCATAACCCGCCACCACAACTGTTTTTCCGGCAATCAGAACATTCGTGGCCCTTAAAATTCCATCAATCGTGGATTGACCCGTCCCATAATAATTATCCATTAGATGTTTAGTATCGTTGTCATTAACCGCCATAATCGGATATTTCAGCTTACCCGCTTTTTCCATGGAGTGAAGCCTGATTATTCCGGTAGTTGTCTCTTCGCAACCGCCGATAACATTTTTCAGCAGTTTTTCGTTACCCTTTTTGTGAAGTTCATTCACCAGGTCGCATCCATCGTCAATAGTCACATGCGGTTTAAATGCTGCCACCTTTTTCAAAAAAGAATAATAGTCTTTTTTCGATTCGCCTTTGTATCCGTAGACATTCACTTCTTCTTTCGCCAAAGCCGCCGTCACGTCATCCTGCGTCGAAAGAGGATTACAAGAGGCAATCGCCACTTCCGCCCCGCCATCTTTCAAAGTGCGCACTAGCACCCCCGTCTCTTTTGTTATGTGTAGAGCCATACCGATTCGTACACCTTTGAAAGTTTTATCCCTTTTAAATTTTTCCCTAAGCTCCATCAAAGCCTGCATGTTCGATTCAGCCAGAGCCAGATTTTTTCTGCCCTGTGAAATAAGTTGCGAATTTTGTGAATTTAGTTTCATATTATAGAGTTATTAAATCCACCTTAAAGGTAACCTTTAAGGTTACCTTTAAGGTGCTCCCAGGTGAAGGCCGGTTCTTCGCGGCCGAAATGTCCGTAGGAAGCGGTTTTTTTATAGATTGGCCGACGCAGATCAAGTTCTTGCATAATGCCTGCCGGTGTAAAATCGAAATTAGATTTAACTATATCCAGAATCGCGTCATCGTTTTTTTCCCCGGTACCAAAAGTATCAACTTTCAAAGACACGGGTTCGACTACACCAATAGCATAGGCAACCTGGATTTCGCATTTATCGGCGAGCCCGGCCGCCACGACGTTCTTAGCCACGTAACGAGCGAAATAGCAGGCGCTCCTGTCCACCTTGGAAGGATCCTTCCCCGAAAAACAACCGCCGCCGTGGCGGCCTATCCCTCCATAAGTATCAACAATTGTTTTTCTTCCCGTCAGCCCGCAGTCCCCCGGCGGCCCCCCGATAATAAATCTACCTGTCGGATTCACATGGATAATGGTTTTATCATCAAGGTATTCCCCGCAAACCGGCCTAATCACATGCTCAATAATATCTTCTCTGATCTCTTTCTGAGCTTTATCCGGTCCATGTTGGCACGAAATAACCACGGTATGCGTGCGGAGCGGCTTTCCATCTTCATACTCCACCGTAACCTGGCTTTTTCCATCGGGCCGCAAATAAGGTAGAGCACGTTTTTTACGAACTTCCGCCAGTTTCTCGGTCAGTCGGTGCGCCAGATAAATAGGTAGCGGCATCAGTTCTGGCGTTTCATTAACCGCGAAACCGAACATCATCCCCTGATCACCGGCTCCACCCGTCTCCACACCCATCGAAATGTCGGGACTCTGTTCATCAATCGCCGTTAAAACAGCGCAGGCCTTATTATCAAACCCGTAAGAGGCATCGTTATAGCCGATCTCTTCAATCGTGCCGCGAGCGATTTTCGGTATATCAACATAACACGACGTGGTAATTTCACCCGCCACCAAAACCAGACCCGTTGTAACCATTGTCTCACACGCCACGCGCCCCTTAGGATCCTGACGCAAAATCTCATCAAGTACAGCGTCCGAAATTTGGTCCGCGATTTTGTCGGGATGCCCTTCTGTCACAGACTCCGATGTAAATAAATAATTTTTCATATTTGCAATTAAGGCTGTCTTATATTACACATAAACAAAATCTTAGGCTATACTTTCAAAGCACAAATTATGATGCCACAATCAAAATGAATAATCAAAAGACGGCACCGCTCATCAGTATCGTAATCATCAACTATAACACAAAAAAATTCCTAAAGCCCTGCCTGGAAAGCCTAGCTTCGCAAACATATATCAATAAAGAAATATTTTTTATCGACAACGATTCTCTGGATTATTCATACGAATTTGTCACGAAAAATTATCCCTATATAACAGCGGTTAAAAATGAAAAAAACATCGGTTACGTGGGAGCGGGGAATCAGGGAATTAAACTGGCAAACGGAGAGTACGTTATGATTATTAATCCCGACATAATTTTCGAGCCGCAGTACATAGAAAGATGCGTCCAAAAAATGGAAGAAGACAAAGAAATAGGCGCGATAGGGGGTAAAATATACAAATACAATTTTGAAAACGACCATAAAACCCAGTTTATCGACACGGTGGGAATTTTTTCTTACAGAAACAGAAGATTCATTGATGACGGCCAGGGGCTGAAAGACCGCGGACAATTTGACGAACCCAAAGAGGTTTTTGGAATATCCGGCGCCTGCCCCGTTTACAGAAAAAGCGCGCTGGAAGACGTTAAATACAAAGATGAATATTTGGATGAAAATTTCTTTATGTACAAAGAAGATATCGACATTTCATGGCGACTCAGGCTGGCCGGATGGAAATGCTATTATCACCCCGTCGCCATCGCCAATCACGGAAGGGGAACCGGAGTTTTAAAAAGGTTTACCCACATGGAAGTGGCGAAAAACCGCAGTAAACTAAGCAAACTGCAAAAATACTATTCATTTAAAAATCAGCGTCTCGCTCAAATTAAAAACGAACTACCCGGCTGTTTTATGCGTGATTTTTTGCCAATTGCCTGGAAAGAAATTCTGGTTTGCGGCTATGTGATTTTACGTGAACCGTACCTGATAAAATCATGGTTACAGATGCTTTCACAGATCCCTTCAACATTTAAAAAACGCAGAGACATCATGAAAAAGAAAAAAGTCGGATCCGAAGAAATGCACAGTTGGCTCAGCAATAATCAATCTTCTTATTTAAAATTCGAGCAAGAACAACCGGAAGAATAATCAAAACCGGAAGAATAATGAAAACCCCATCCATCCAACAATTAAAAAAACAGGATTTCAGCGCGCTATTGAAAACCGACTATCAAAAAAAAGTTGAATCACAAACTTTATACCTTATCCTAAAGCGCTTGATAGACATATTGCTTTCTTTAAGCGCGATAATACTGTTAGCGCCGGTTTGGATTTTAGTTATTTTATTGATCAGAATCGATTCAAAAGGAAACGCCGTTTTCATACATCAGAGGATTGGCAAAAACGGAAAAGCGTTCATGCTGTACAAATTTCGCACAATGTTTATTGATGCAGACAGCCAGGAATACGCGCCGGTTTCTTTGGACGATAAAAGAATCACCAAAATAGGAAGATTGTTAAGAAGAACCAGTCTGGATGAATTCCCGCAGTTCGTAAACGTGTTAAAAGGAGAAATGTCTTTGGCGGGTCCGCGGCCGGAAATGGAATTTATCGTACAAAAGTACACGGAGTTTGAAAAAACTAGGTTGCTTGTAAGGCCGGGAATCACGGGATTGTGGCAGGTAAGGGGAAGAAAAGATTTACCATTACATCAAAATGTGGAGTATGATTTGTACTACATTGTAAACCGCTCATTATGGCTCGATTTGAAAATAATTCTGGAAACGATTATTGTTGTTTGGAAGGGTAAAGGAGCGTATTAGAATTAACGGGACGTCCAATGAATCCCCGTAAAACAAAACAGATCAAGCAAAAATGGTATGACCGAGCGATAACTTTTCTGTTATATTCACTGGTCGTTTTGATTCCGACGGTTTTTTCACCTGCGTTTTACACTACATTCGGTGAACCAAAACTACTGGTTCTAAGATTAATCACACTTTCAATAATTTTATTGCTGGGTTTTAAAGCATTAAATGAAAATAAAATCAGTTATAAGAAGAGCAAATTGAACGCTTTTTTAGGCCTTTACGGCGCCGTTTGTCTTCTTACCGCCATCTGTTCATCATCAATTTTTACAAGCCTTTTTGGGGCGCATAGCAGATTTTTGGGCTTATTCACTATCATCAATTTACTTGTTTTACCGTTTTTCGTATTCAATTATTTTAAGGACAAAGACGCCATACGCAGGCTGTTGATTATCAGTCTCATTACGTCATCTTTGTTAGCGGTTTACGGGATATTACAACATTTCAATATTTGGCAGGAACAATACAACTGGAATCAGGATCCGTCGGACAGAGTTTTTGGAACAATCGGACATGGCAATCATTTTGGATCGTATTTGGCCATGAATTTTATTTTAGGATTGTTTTTGATTAAGGAAATCCCGATAAAGTGGGGCAAAATACTTCTTTTTTCTGGACTGGCGTTACATCTTATTACGATTTTTTTGACAGCCAGTAGAGGTGCGGTAGTGGCGCTTTTATTGGCTCTCTTGATAATGGGGGGCTCAGTTTTAGTAAAAAAAATCCGCCAAAAAGAATTCAATTATTCCAAATGGCTCGTCTCGATATTTGTCATCATCGCCGTATCAATCGGCGCGGGTTTAATCTTTAAGGACGATGTTAAGAAAATTTCGATTGTTGAAAGAACCGAAGCAACCATAGAGAGCATTGGGCGGGGGAACATGCCGGACAGGATTAGCTGGTGGTTAAGCGCGTTGGAGATGCTTAAAGACCGTCCTTTAATTGGATATGGACTATCAACATATAGAGACATCTATAGCCAGTATAGGAGGCTTGATTATGTAACACTTGAAGAAGGTGATCAAGAAGCGCACATAACACCCGAAGCCGCTCATAATGAATACCTGAACATTGCGGCGACACAGGGGCTGATAGGTCTTGTAACATTTTTGGCAATCATTATTTATGTCTTTTCCGGAATTAAACGCGGGCTGAAAAAAAATCAAAAAAAACCGTATTATTATAGCCTTTTGGGTCTTAAAGGAGCCTTACTTGTATTTTTATTCGAGGTATTTGTGAGCTTTGGTGTGATTTCAACACTGTCCATCTTTTATATTTACCTGGGCGCCGCTCTGTTTTTGGCCGAAGATAAAGATCAATTAAAACATCTTAAATTGAATCCTTTATACAAACGCGTTGTTGCTTTTTTCTTATTGCTTCTGATTCCTTTCGCAGTGGTAGGGAGCGTGCGTGAGGCAATGGCCGAATATTATTATAAATCCGCTCTAATAAAAGCATCCGAATATCAAATTGAAGAAGCTCTTCAGGATTTTGAAAAAGGTGTTGTCAGTCAGCCTTATGAATATGCCTATTACCAAGCGACCGGAGATTTTGCCCTTCAGTACGCTCAACCGATCAGTGCTTATCAGAAACGATTAAACATGCTTTTAACAGCCCGGGAAAAGTATAGACAGGCAATAGAATTAAACAATTATCATCCAAGTCTCTATTACAATAAAGGAATTGCCGAATTTCAGATTCACGCCTTGACCGGAGAGGAACAGTACTACATCTCCGGTAGCTCCGATCTTGATACCGCCCTCAATAAAGCTCCGAACAATCCTCTATATCCATATCAGATAGCCAAAGCTTACTTAAGTTCGGACAGAACGGACGCGCGACAAAAGGCGCAAATATACCTTAGAAAATCACTTCAAATCAGACCTAATTACAGAGACGCCGAACAATTACTTAACCAGCTTATCGAAGAGCAATCACAACCCCGAAGCGACCTGTAATCCCTTTATCACCTCGGAAAGAAAAAAAACCGTGTGGCCCTTCAATCGAATGACCGTTTCCGCACTGGGTACAAACGCGGGCTAATTCAATATTGTTTTTTCGTACACCGTGCTGCTGAAGCTGTTCCGTACTGTAAGACCATAAATCGACCCTTTTTTCCTTATCAACAAATTTTTGAAAAGATTCGGGCAGTTCTTTCTCCGGTTTTGAAAAGAAAGCGCAACAAGGTCCCAGGGAAGGCGCGATACCGACAAGTAAATTTGTTGGATCCACTCCAAATTGATTTTTCAGAATACCAATAGTCTCGCCGTTGATATCCTGTTTTAAACCTTTCCATCCCGCGTGAATTGCCGCGACTACCCGTTTAATCGGGTCAAACATCAAAATTGCCTGACAATCCGCTACTTGAACCATTAAAGCTACATCTTTTTGGTTCGTAATTAGCGAATCAACATTATCTATTTCCTGGTCCGGTTTATGATTATCGACAAAATCCTTATCAATAATTTTTACATTTTTACTGTGAGTCTGGTAGGCGGAAATCAGTTTTGCAAAAGCGATGTCCAGTGAGTCATAAATGATGCGTCTATTCTTTTTGACCGATTCATAAGCATCTCCAATTCCAAAGCGGACGTTTAAGGAATCAAAAGGTTTAATACTGACTCCTCCTTTCCTTGAAAAAACCGCGTGTTCAACCTGATCCGAAAATTTTTGCATTAAATGAAACTGAAACGCTTCTAGTTCTTTAAAAAAGATTCTCTTCATCAATCACGAATTAAAAGAAAGAATTCTTCACTACATAGGGAATTTCGAAAGCGATATCCGAAGCGCTGTAACCTAGTCCTTTCAATTTAAAAAGCTCATCCCCTGCCTTACCCGCCGTAAACGCCCCTATCTGACAAGCCTGGTAAGGTGATACCCCCTGAGCTATCAGAGAAGCTATAAGACCGCTTAAAACATCACCGCTTCCCCCGACCGTCATGCCGGCGTTACCTGTGCTGTTGGACGTTATTTCACCCTCTTCCGACGCCAGAATATCCCGCGGACCTTTAAGAAGAATGTTGATTTTTAAGTCCGTTGCCAAAGTTCTTAAAAGCACAACTTTATTGGAAAGCGAACCTGAAACTTTAATATCTTTACCGGTTAGAGTCTCGAATTCATTATGATGCGGAGTCAGAACAATTTGCTGTCTGGGAACGTCTTTGATTTTCTGAAAAACCTGGATAGCCGAAGCATCCAGCACAGTGGGTATTTCCAGTTCTTTTATAATTTTATGCAAAGCCTCCATGGTTGTGTCTTTTTCTCCCAAACCCGGACCCAACAAAATACTGTCGCATTTCTTTGAAAAATCAAGAATCGGAGTGACCGCTTTCATGTCAAGATAATCTCCGCTGAAAGGTCTTACTATCAAATCCGGATACATACTCCTGCAAACATCAAAATTGCACTCCGGAACAAAAACGTAAACCAGATCCGCGCCGCCGTGCAAAGCACCGAGAGCACTCAAAACGGGCGCCCCGTAATAATCCTTACTGCCGCCCACTACAATCACTCTCCCGTTCATTCCTTTATGGGAATGTGAATCCCGCCTGGGATAGATTTTTTTAATTTCTCCCGCTTTAATTTCTTTAATCATATTATTTCAGATTATTGAATGCTTCGCGCCCCGGGTATCGGGCTTTTGAACCAAGATGATTTTCTATTCTAAGCAGTTGGTTATATTTTGAAACCCTCTCCGACCTTGATAACGAACCTGTTTTTATTTGACCTGTTTCCATCCCCACGGCCAGATCCGCCAACGTCGTGTCTTCCGTCTCTCCGCTTCTGTGTGAAACAATTGAAGTCCAGTTAATCGTTTTCGCCATTTCAATGGCATTGATTGTTTCCGTTAATGAACCGATCTGATTCATCTTTATAAGTATGGAATTGGCCGCCTTCAGATCAATAGCTTTTCTTAACCTTTTGACGTTTGTAACCAAAAAATCATCTCCTACCGATTGAACTCTTTCTCCCAGTTGTTGATTCATCTTTTGCCATCCTTGCCAGTCATCTTCATCAAGCCCGTCTTCAATCGAAATCAAAGGGTATTTATTTACCCACGACTTCCAAAAAGAGATCATTTGATCCGCTGTTAACTCTTCCGCTTTGCCTTGGACTTTCATCTTGTAAACACGTTTTTCTTTATCATAAAACTCACTCGCGGCGGCATCCAACGCCAGCAAAATATCTTCACCCGGTTTATAACCTGCTTTTTCCGCCGCCTTCAAAATAAATTCTATCGCGTCTTCCTGTTTTTCAAGATGCGGCGCGAACCCTCCTTCGTCCCCAACTGCCGTGCTGAATCCGTTTTCATGGAGCAGTTTTTTTAAAGTATGAAAAATTTCTGCGCCCATTCTTAAAGCTTCCCTGAAACTTTGAGCGCCTACCGGCATAATCATAAATTCCTGAATATCAAGTCCGCTGTCGGCATGTTGGCCGCCATTCATAATATTCATCATTGGCGCCGGCAAAATTGTTGCGGACGGATTCAGGTATTCAAACAAAAAATTATTATTTTCCACAGCGGCCACTCTGGCGCAGGCCATTGAAACACCCAAAATCGCGTTGGCGCCAAGCTTACTTTTATTTATTGTCCCGTCCAATTCAACCATTTTTTTATCAAGGGATTCCTGTTCGCTAACCTCCATCCCCATAAGTTCGGAAGCAATCATTTCATTGACATTTTTACACGCCTTTAAAACCCCCTTACCTCTGTATCTTTCTTTATCGCCGTCTCTTAGCTCCAACGCCTCATGGGTACCGGTGGATGCTCCGCTCGGAACAATGGCCGCGCCCACAGATTTTTCCGTTTTAACAAAAACCTCGACAGTCGGATTACCGCGCGAATCCAACACCTCATGCGCAAAAATACTTGTAATTTTCGACATTATGAAAAGCTTATTTTTTATTATTTGAATCGCCTATAAAGTAATATGATGACTCGAAATTTACAATCATAAAAAAATACTATAGAATCTTGCCGCTGGAGCCACAATTATGGGCTTATAAATCTTAAAAAAATATTATGGAAATCATTTGGCACGGAAACTCCTGCTTTAGCATCAAAACAAACAACGCCACTGTGGCGGTAAATCCTTATAATGACAAATCCGGGATCAAACTGCCTATAATCAAGGCTGATATAGTTGTTATAACCGGAGAAATAAAGGATAATAACAATGTGGGAGCTATCCAGGGCGAACCATATTTAATAGACTGGCCGGGTGAATATGAAGTCAAAGAGGTTGCCGTGACAAGTATTCCTTCTTCCCAAGGAAACGGCTTTTTGTTTAACCTTGTGGCGAACGGATTAAAAATATGTTTTATTGAAAAAGTGGGTAAAGAGCTGGATGTCGAACTGATAGATAAAATTGGAGAAGTTGACATTTTAATGGTTGCAGTGGGCGGAGGAGAAGTTATGAGTGCAGAAACGGCGCACAAAGTGGCGGAAAGAGTTGAGCCGAGAGCCATAATACCGATGTATTATAAAGTGCCGGGCGTGGAAACCGAACTTGCGGAATTAGAAACGTTTGTAAAAGTAGCCGGCATATCAAACGCCGAGGCCATTGAAAAAGCTGTAATAAGCGGCAGATCATCATTAAAAGAAGATCAGACGGAATACTTTATTTTGAAACCGCAGACAGCATAAAACCGGCCCTCGTAGTTCAATGGATAGAACAAGGCACTCCTAAGGCTTAGATGTAGGTTCGATTCCTACCGGGGGCACCATAAAGAATATCAATATGCAAAAATACTATATCGATACTGCTACAGGAGTAGATTTTGAATGAGCATTTGAATTAACGCCGTCCAAAAAATTACACTTGATCAATTAAGAAAAAAATGTGAAGAAAATTTGATTTCGGTTTTACAGAACTGCAAACACGATGTAAGTACCGTTTAGAGAAAATAAGCGAGGGAAATTTGATCAAAGCACGGAGAATTTTTTAGAAAAAACCGGAACTAAGCCGCACGTTTGAAGAAATTGCCGGGTAAAAGGAGCAACAGAGGAGAATCAAACTAAATTCGCGGTCCAAGAACCATTTGCGGATGCTGCAAAAATCGGCTAGTCTGCTAGCGCTAAACCGTTTATATGAGTCTCGCTATAATAACAACAACCAACGAAGGCAATATTTTGGCCGCCGATAGTATGGAAACATACAGAAACGCCACCGGAGACGTCCGTGAAGGTTCACAGACCCGCATGAAACTTTTTCAGTTAAATACACGTGTCGGCTGTGTGGCATGCGGAATATCTTTCCTGGAAAATAAAAATATTTATCAGCAGATAAAAATTTTTAAGAAAGAAAATCATTTGGAAAAGCTTACTGTGGCTCAGATAACAGATAAACTATACGATTTTTTCTATGAAAAGTACACGGAGCACCTTAAAGAAACGGCCGAAAAAAGAAAAAAAGAATTTGAAACCAGAGGACATAAAAATGTGGAAACCGAAATTGAACTGGAATGTGTAATTGTAAAATCGCAGGATCCGGATGGCAACAAATCCAATCAAAAATTTTGCCTGCCTATAATAGAAATACTGGTAGTCGGCCATGATGTTAACGGCAAAAATCACGTCTACAAAATCACTATTCCCGACCCCAAAGAAAAAAGCGGCATTACTTTAAAATTGGAAGGTGAACAGTGCGGAGCCACCTGGATCGGTCAGACGGACGTACTGATCAGAATCATCAGGGGCTGGAGTCCGGAACTTAAAAGATCCAAGATAATTCAGGAAGTACAGGGAAAGAAAAAAGAAGAACTTTTAAAACAGTTTGATGATCAGGAATACCTTATCAACTGGGGCACAATGACAATTCAGGACGCGGTGGAATTTTCCAACCTGGCGATAAAAACAACCGAATCCATCCAAAAAATAACGGACGGTACCTGGGCCAACCCCGGATCTTCACCCGGAGTCGGCGGACCGATCGATTTGGCCGTGATCACTCCCGAAAAAGGTTTTGTCTGGATTCAGAAAAAAAACATCCATGTTGACGGATCAAATGTTGATCTTGACCAAATACCCGATATTAATCCCTGGACTCCGTGAAATACTTCATTCAAACACTTGGTTGCGCGATGAATTATTCCGACAGCGAGCGTGTCGCTTCAATTTTGGAGAAAATCGGATATGAAAAAACCGGAGACCCGAAAGAGACAGATCTGTACCTTTTCAATACCTGTTCAATCAGACAAAAAGGTGAAGACAGAGTTTATGGCCAGATGCGTAAACTTACCGAGTGGAAAAAAATAAATCCGCGGTTGCTCGTTGGAATAACCGGATGCATGGTCAGAAAAACCAGTACCAGAAACGATGAAAAAGAAGATCAGGACAAATTGCTCCGCAAACTTCGCATGGTGGATTTTGTCTTTATGATAAACGACACTCAAGAACTTGCCGAAATTTTAACCCGTGCTGAACATAAGCCTTTTGATCACACAACGGATAATGCACAAGGACGCCTTGACTATCTGCGAATTCAGCCCAATTACACGTCGTCTTTTCAGGCATTTGTTCCGATCCAGATCGGTTGCGATAAATTTTGTACTTACTGTATTGTTCCATATGCCCGCGGACGCGAAGAATCACGCGCGATGAAAGAGATTTATAACGAGTGTGAACAGCTTGTGGAAAACGGATGTAAAGAAATAACACTGGTCGGCCAGACGGTGAATTCATACGGAAAAAGCAATCTGGACAAACTGAAAGGAACATACAATCAGCATCGGGAACCGTTTGTAGAGCTTTTAACAAGAATCGATAAATTAGAAGAGAAAGGACTGAAAAGACTCAGGTTCACCTCTTCCCATCCGCGTGATTTCACGGATGCCTTGATTAAAGCTCACACAGAACTAAAAACCCTTACACCACACATTCATTTGCCGGTTCAGGCGGGAGACAACACCATTTTACGAAGGATGAACCGCAAATACACGGTCGAACACTACAAGCAAATTATCGAAAAAATACGTAAAACGGTACCCGGCAGTTCAATCACAACAGATATTATTGTCGGTTTTTGCGGGGAAACAGGTAAGCAGTTTGAAAACACTTATAAATTGTTCGAAGATTTACAATTCGACATGGCTTACATTGCAAGATATTCACCCAGACCGGGGACGGTTTCCGTAAAGGCTTTCAAAGACGACGTACCGCGTGAAGAAAAAGCCGTAAGGTGGCATAAATTAAATAACATACTGATAAAGTGCGCCCACGATTATCATCAATCGATGGAGGGTAAAACTGTCGAAGTTTTGGTGGAAAATTACGATCCGTCAACCGGTGAATGCAAAGGAAAAAGCCGCGAAAGTAAAACAGTTCAATTTAAAGGTGACCCATCGCTGATAGGAACGATTCAAAACGTGCGAATCATAAAAGGTCTGCAATGGTTCGCAAAAGGTGAACTTATAACCATGGGCCGCTTCCATTCCGGCATAGAAAAACAACCTCAAACTGTTAACGCCCAAGCTTCTCAAGCGCCTTATCGCCGATAACAGCTTTAATCCTCCTCACCCCCGCCGAGCTTGATTCCTCTTTCACAATCTTGAAAGCTTTAAGTTCACTTGTGTTGTCAACATGCGGGCCGCCGCAGATTTCCTTTGAAAAATCGCCCATAGAATAAACCTTCACCTGATCGCCGTATTTGCATTCAAAAAGACCGATCGCGTCGGTTTTTTTGGCTTCATCAAAAGTCATCATTACAAAACTAACCGGCAAAGAACTATTAATTTGCTCGTTAACAATATCTTCAACCAGTTTTTTTTGTTCATCCGTCATTTTTTCACCGTAATTAAAGTCGAATCTTAACCTTTCATGGGTTATATTTGAGCCTTTTTGATTCACTTCGATACCCAAAACATTCTTCAGTGCCTGATGCAAAAGATGCGTCGCGGTATGAAGTTTCTTCGCTTCTTCACCTTGATCGGCCAGGCCACCGGCAAATTTTTGTTCCGCTCCGGCTCTGGATTTTGCCTGATGCCTTTCTTTGGCTTTTTCAAACGCCGTCCTGAAAGTTCCCCGGTCAATTTTATAACCATTTTTCTCCAGTTCCTCTTCAATCATTTCAATCGGGAAACCGTAAGTTTCATAAACATAAAAAGCTTTATCGCCGGCTTTAACCGTTTGAGTCTTCGCTGATTCATCATCCGGCCTCCAAATTTTATTCATTTCTCTTAAACCTTTTTTAATGGTTTTCTGAAACTGCGATTCTTCAAGCTTAAATTGTTCAATAATTCTTTCCCGATTCGCCTCCAGCTCGGGATAAACGTTTTCATACATATCAATCACAATGCCTCCCATTATATCGGTAAAGTTGCCTTCAATACCAAGCTTCTTGCCGTGACGTATCGCGCGTCTAATAAGCCTTCTCAAAATATATCCCTGATCCGTATTCGATGGCGTAACACCCCAGGGATCACCCATAATAAAAGTTGAAGCTCTCATATGATCGGCGATAATCCTTTCCGATTTAATAATATCTTCTCCGTTATCCGTTTTTTCACCCGTAGCCAGCTCGTTGATTTTTTTCCTCAGGGGCATGTAGAGCTCTGTCTCAAAAAACGAAAGAACACCCTGCATAATTGCCGTGACTCTTTCCAGTCCCATGCCCGTGTCTACGTTTTTCTGTTTCAACGGTTCATAAACGCCATCTTCTCTCTTAAAATATTGCATAAAAACGTCGTTCCAGATTTCCACGAATTTGTTATTGTTTGCAGGATCGCTTTCCGGTCCGAATTCAGCTCCTTCAAGCGAGTAAAACATTTCCGTATCCGGGCCGCACGGGCCGGTCTGACCGGCAGGTCCCCACCAGTTGTCTTCTTTGCCGTAAAAAAAAATCAGGCGCTTTTGGCCAGGTGAAGCTTTTTCCGCTCTTGTGAATCCCAGACTTTCCCAGACTTCGGCCGCTTCATCATCACGCGGTGCGTCGTCATCCCCGGCAAAACATGAAACCATCAGCCTGTCCGGATCCAAACCCAGTCCTTTTTCTTCCACGGGAGAAGTCAAAAACTCAAAACTCATTTTTATCGCGCCTTCTTTAAAATAATCACCCAGAGACCAGTTCCCGAGCATTTCAAAAAAAGTACAATGTGTTGAATCGCCGACCTCATCAATGTCATCCGTGCGTAAACATTTTTGATAATCCACCAGTCTCTTACCCGAAGGATGTGATTCTCCCAACAAAAATGGCACAAGAGGATGCATGCCGGCCGTTGTAAAAAGAACTGTCGGATCATTTTCCGGAATCAAAGATGAGCTTTTTATCTCCGCGTGATTATGTTTTTTAACAAAGAAATCTATGTACCTTTTTCTGATCTCGTTGGCAGTCATTGGAGTAGGCATTTTTATCAAGTTAATTGCATGTCTATTTTTTAGCAGGGAATCGCGGATAATGAAAGAGAAGATAATTACTGCGAAATTTTTTTTACGGCAGGCAATAAACTTGAATATTAGGCACTATTCTGGGATACTGGAATCACAAAATTTCTGCCCTTTTTTACGACTCTATGCCAAAGAAAAAAAAGAAAACCGTAGCATCCGCAAAAAAAACTACGAATAAGAACACGGAAAAAACACCGGTAAAAGAGAAAAAACGCAAAAAGGCCGAAACGCCCGAAAAAGAAAAGAAAAAAATATCGCCCCGTGCCAAACAGAAAATCAGAGGGGGAATCTTAATTCTGATTGGACTGTTCGCCATAACTTTCATCGGTTGGTTTTTGTTTGGCAAACTGTTCGCTCCGCAGGAAATAGCGGAATTGGCACCCGCGAAAAAGACCGTGGCTGTGCTTGAAGTATCAATCGACGGCAATAGCGGACAGGTTAATCGGTTTTATCAGCTGATGGATAAATATGCCGTATACAGAAAAGATAATATTATCAAATTACTGGAAGCTTTAGTGCCCTATGATTACCAAAATGAACTGTATCCTTGGTTGGGTAGACAGGTGGGAGTGATTTTTTACGATACGGCTGATATGGATTCCGCGGATTCACTAAGCCCCATTTATTTTATTGAAAGCAGAGATCAAAACGCCACTCTGAAATTCCTTAATGACCAGAAACTGGCTGACGATTCGGACGCCATTATTGAAAAAGATTACGCGGGGCGCAAAATTTATGAATTTTCACAGAGTCAGAAAGCGGTGTTTAGTTTCGTTAACAATTATCTTGTGGTCGCGGAAGATGAAAGACTGCTCAAAAACTACCTTGATCATCTGGCCGAATCCCCCAAATTAAGCGATCACGAAAGTTATAGAAAAGTTGCCAATAACCTGTCGCGTGGTGGCATAGCTTTCGGTTATGTCGACTATAAACGGATGATCGAAACTTTGGAAAATGACAAACTGTTTATCAATCAAAAAGGACAGGAACTGCTTGTTTTTAAACCCTTTATTGATGTATTCAAAGCCCAGGGATTAAGCGTCTTTGTTGAAGACGGCAGGTTTACGGCTCAAACATTTATCGCGATAGACAACGATGTTCTGGACGGTGAAAGCTATATAACATTCAGTGAAAAATATCAGGGGGAACTTCTTGACTATACCAATCAGGATCCGATTTTTTTGATTGGCGGTCACGATCTCACCAAGGAAATCAATCGGTTGGAAGATGTATTTAAATCAGGTACCAAAACCCCGGCTCTAGTTTTCGAAGGACTGCTTGAAGCTCAGAAACAATTGTATTTTGGAAAGGATATAAGCCTGGAAGAAGATCTTTTACCGCTTTTAACAGGCGAATATTTACTTACCGTTGAAAACAGTTTTGAAGATCCTAAAGTAAATATTTTTATCGAATTGCAGGATAAAGGCAACGAAATTCCAAAATTTGAAAAGGCTGTAAATTCCTTTGTGGAAGTGAGCGGACTGTTTACACCCAAAATCCGGCAGGTGGAACTACCCGACGGTACAATCGGGCAAGAGGTGGTGGCCAGTACCGAAAAAATTAAAAAAAGCGCAAGTAAATATAAGACCTCGAACATTACGACCCTAAAATTGGGCGATACCGGCATCACAATCAGTTATGCGATACTTGATAAAATAGTGGCTTTAAGTACGAATTTGGAATCAATTCACAATATTATCGACAGGTACGAGGGAGACATTGCGGGCGGATTCACGGCGTCCAATTATTACAAAGATAATGTCGCGCCCGTGTTAAGAACGGCCGATGAAGTAATGTCGCTCAAACTTGGGGCATTAACGGAGGCGGCGGGACTCAACGCCGACCAGGACATTGGCCCTTACGTTGTGCCGTTCAATAATCTTACAATAACAAAAAATTTTTTTCACGACGGTATTTCAACAATCTATCTGGTCGAAGTAATCTAAAAATATGGTCAAAAAGATCATACGTGACTTAACAGTTACAGGATCAAAAACAATCAGCCTGAAAGATCAACCGGTCAGTGTTAAAGCACAGCCGCTGGAAGACATGATCGACTGTTCGACCGCCGGTAAAAAAAAGAAAGTGATCACCACCTCCGCCCGCAAATCAATCCGCGATATCTCCGCGAAAAATGAATCCGGAAAAAAGACCAAAGTATTTTATATCAACATAGACGAATCGGATAATGTCAGATTTAACAAAATAGGGGATCTGATCAGACTGGCATCCGCGGGATTGATAATTCTACTGATTCTCAATGTAATTAATATCTATAACAGGGGAATCACTTTAAAAAATGATGTGGTTGCCACCGCTTTCAGTGGATATCAGGATTTGTTGACAGCCGGTGAAGCGGCCGGCAAAGCCGAATTTTTAAACGCCGAACAAACATTTTCACAGGCCGAAGCAAGTTTTGATAAAGCTCTCTCCGACATATCCTTTTTAAAAAACAATCAAAATTATTTTCTGACAAAAGAGGCAACTTCCGATTCCGTGCAAGGTCTTTTGAACGCGGCTAAAAATATTTCGCTCGCCGGAAGCAACTTTTCCCGCGGGATCGAAAACTTACAGTATCTGCCCGCTTTGTTTATCCTTGAAAACAGCAGACAAATAACCTCGATCGACAATTCTTCCGCCCCTAAAGAATCACTTACCGACAGACTGAAAAACGACCTTGCTTACATTCAGACAGCCACGGAACAGGTGAAGCTGGCGGGGGAAAATCTTCAAAACGTCAGTCCCAATGTTCTACCCCCGGGATTTAGGGATAAACTTGAACTGATTAAAAATCAGACCAACGCCATTTCAGATTTGCTTTCGGAAACTCAGCAAAAAATACCCGCCATGCTTAATCTTTTGGGAGACAGATATCCACATCGGTATCTTGTTTTATTGCAAAACGATACGGAAGCCAGACCCACCGGGGGATTCATCGGCAGTTATCTTATAGTGGACTTAAACGACGGATATATCACAAAATTTGAATTCCACGACGTCTATGAACTTGACGGACAGTTTCACGAATACATCGAGCCGCCCGAAGATATAGCACTTGTATCGGACACATGGCGTTTAAGAGATTCAAATTATTCGCCCGATTTCAGGATCTCCGCGGAAAAAGCCGCTTGGTTTTTGCAAAAAGAAAACGGCCCCAGCGTGGATAGTGTGATCGCCGTGAATTTAAGCTTTATCGAGGATCTATTGGCTATTACCGGACCAATAACGATTTCGGATTTACGGGAACCTTTGGATAAAACCAACTTTCAGCTAATACTTTCTTACATTATCGAATCCAAGCTTAACGGAACCGAAAAACCTAAAGAAATAATGAAAGAATTAATTCCCGCCTTTCAGCAAAAATTGGCGAGCGAAGTTGAACTTAATCAATTAATTAACGCGATTTTGAAAGGATTTAAAAATAAAAAGATAATGATGTATTCACGTCATCATGAAGTGCAGAATCTTTTTGACGAATTCAATTTAAGCAATCCCGTCAGCAATCCCGGTGACAAGTCTGATTATCTTCAGGTTACAGCTACTTCAATCGGCGGGAACAAAAGCGACCGGTTCATCAATCAAAACATCAACCATTACACCCTTGTTCAGACCGACGGTACGGTAATGGACGAAATTATGGTGTCCAGACAGCATACCTGGAACGGCAAAGATCTGGACACTTGGCGTAATATTTTGGCGGCATTCGGTTTTAAAGATCTGCCGGCGCACATAATAGATATTTTGGGACGGGGCAAAAATGTCAGTTTTATCAAAATTTATGTACCCCGTGGAAGCCACGTCACCGGAGTTAATGGAATAGACGAAAACGAAGTTTATACGCGTTTTGATGAAGAATTAAATAAAACTTTCTTCATGTTCAAAATGGAAGTGTCTCCTCTTGATACCGAAAAAGTATCCATAACTTACGAACTGCCTTTCCAACTTAAAATGTACCCCGCCGACACATACAGATTCACGGCACAAAATCAACCTTCTTATAATCCATCATTTCTGGAAAAGAAAATCTATTTCAAACCCGGATACAAAAGCTATAAGCACTTCCCTGAAACCTTCAAACAGACCCAGGACGGAAGTCTGTTCTACGGCGCCCCGTTCTCCGAAGACGTTTATCTGTCCGCCCTCGTGGGCAATTAATATTTGCGGCCGAACATCTTTTCCAGTTCATCCTTGGTGATTTTAACCATCGTCGGCCTTCCGTGCGGACATGTATAAGGAAGTTTCATTTCAAAAATTCTTTTACAAAGACGCTCCATTTCTTCCATATCCAGCTTGTCTCCAAATTTAACCGCGCTTCTGCAGGCGGCATACGTTAAAGCGCGTTCCTTGCGGGACTGCAGATCTCCTTTATCCGAGTTATTAGTTATATCATCAATAATTCCCATTACGGTCGCTCGAATCTCTTCTTGCACCAGATATGAAGGCACTGCAAAAACCGAATAAGTATTGCCGCCGAAAGGTTCGATTTCAAACCCCATTTTGCTAAGCAGATCTTTATTTTCATTAAGTAGAGAGGCCTCTTGATGCGAAAGTTCAAATTGTTCCGGAGTTAAAAGAGGCTGAGAAGCCGGTTTGTTATTTTCAAACTGCGCTAAAATCTCTTCATATCTGATTCTTTCATGCGCCGCGTGCTGATCCATGATTGTTAGTGTTTCGCCCTGTGAACACAAAATATAAGAGTTATTCAATTGCGCCAAAGGTTTCAGTTCATTTTCATTCCGCCTCTCAATAGAAGCCTGATCACCTGTTTGCTGTTGAGCGATTTTTTCCAGATCGATCTTTTCGCTTTTCTCATTATCAGCGGATTCAGTAATTAAAGGAGAAAAAGATGTAAAATCATCAACGCTTTTATCCTGATCAATCTCTGCTTGCCCTGATATTTCAACCTCATTTTTCTGCGCGCCGGTATTAATCATTGAAAAAAAATCTTCAGATGTCTGTTTTTCTAAACTCACCTCTTGTTGGTCTGCTTTATCTACGACATTGGCGGTAACCGCTTCGCTGGTTTTATCGCTGAATGCCGGAATCTGTGCCGGTTTATCTTCAACTTTCAAAGTTTGATGATCACGCTCAGTCAAAAAATTTTGCCGCGTTTCAATTTTTGGAGCCAGCACATGTTTTTCCAGAGATGTTTTGCACGCCCTTAAAAAAACGCTAAAGATCTCTTTTTCATCGGCGAATCTCACTTCCATTTTGCGCGGATGCACATTAACATCGACAAGCTCGGGGCTTAGCGCCAAAAACAACACAAACGTGGGATGTTTCTCTTTTGGCAACAATGAATGATAACTCTGCTTAACAGCATAAGAAAGAACATGAGAATTAACCTGTCTGCCGTTCACAAATAAATACTGATTTTTTCTGTTGGATCTGGCGATTAACGGTTTACCGATATAACCGCTTAAATGAATTTTGGAATGACCGTAAAACACCGGTATCAATTCCTGTGAAACATTTCTTCCAAGCAAACCTCTTATTCTTGAAAGATGATCTTCCGTAGCCGGAAGATCAAAAATAATCTTTTTATCGTGCACCAGCTTAAAAGCGATTTCAGGAAAAGCCAACGCCATCCCCGTTACCGTATCCAAAATATGACCGTATTCGGTGGTGTCATTTTTTAAATATTTTTTTCTGGCGGGAGTGTTATAAAAAAGTTTTTTAATCTCGATTTGCGTACCTTCCGGACAGCCCAACTGTTTGTTTTTTACGATTTTTCCACCTTCGTTTAGAATCAAAGTACCTTCAAGGTTACCTTTTTTTTTGGTCTGTAAAGACATATGTGAAACCGAAGCAATAGTTGCCAAAGCCTCACCCCTAAAACCCATACTCGAAATATTGTCCAGATCTTCCGGACTCGCAATTTTGCTGGTGGCATGTCTTTCAAACGCCATCAAAGCATCTTCCTTGTCCATGCCGTGGCCGTCATCAGTTATTCGCAAATAATCGTCACCTCCCCTTTCCATCTCAATAATCAGCCTTCTCGCTCCCGCGTCCAGAGAGTTTTCAATCAACTCTTTCACAACCGAAGCCGGCCTTTCCACAACCTCACCCGCTGCGATTTGATTAATCAGATTTTCCGGTAGCAATTTAATTAAACTCATTGGTCAAAATTATAAATTTTTTTTAATTTCACTAAGTCTGTTTAAAGCTTCAAGCGGAGTCAGGCTGTTCAAGTTGATATTTTTCAGTTCTTCAATCGCGGGATCAACTTTATTAAGCGTTCCATGATTCCTTAAGTCTGACTGCTCATCAGCACTCAGCCCCAGCGCCAGCTGTGAATTTGGAACACGTTTAGAAAAGTCACCCAGTTCACTGGCGATACCCTTTTCCAAAATACCTTCCTCCAGATCAATCAAAATTTGACTGGCGCGCCTTACTAAATCATCGGGCAAGCCGGCCAGTTTAGCGACTTCTATTCCATAGCTTCTGTCCACGCCCCCGGGCACAACCTTATATAAAAAGACCACTCCTTCATCCTCGTTTTCAGTCACCGCAACCGCGTAGTTGGCGGCGTTATAAAGCTTGTCCGCCAGAGAAATCAGTTCATGATAGTGGGTGGCGAACAAAGTCTTGGCCTGAATTTTATCGTGCAGATATTCAAAAATCGCCCAGGCGATACTCATCCCGTCATATGTGGAAGTGCCCCTTCCCACCTCGTCAAGAATAATCAAACTGCGATTTGTCGCGTTTGAAATAATATACGAAGTTTCCTGCATTTCCACCATGAACGTACTTTGACCTTTCACAAGATTATCCGAAGCGCCCACCCTGGTAAAAATTCTGTCACAAATGGCAATTTTGGCGGTTTTTGCAGGGACAAAAGAACCTATCTGCGCCATCAAAGTAATCAACGCGGTTTGTCTCAAATAAGTGGATTTTCCTCCCATATTCGGACCGGTGATTAAAAAAATTCTTTCAGCGTTTTGTATTAAACCGGCGTCATTAGGAACAAACCTCATGTCACTGCTCATTTTTTCAACAACGGGATGCCTCCCTTCAAGAATCTCAATGTCACCTTCTTCAAAAATCTCCGGTTTGCAATAATGATTCTCTTTTGCCGCGACCGTGAATCCGCAAACAACATCCAAAAGTGCGATCTGTCTTGCCGTGACCTGGATTCTATCAATATTTTTTACAACCCTTTCTCTAATTTCCGTAAATAGTTTCTGCTCTATAAAAACAATTTTATCCTCCGCTCCCAAAATTTTTTCCTCAAACTCTTTCAGTTCCGGAGTAATGTATCTTTCTGCGTTAACAAGAGTCTGCTTGCGGATATAATTTTCGGGGACCTTATCCACCTGACCTTTTGAAACCTCGATATAGTACCCGAAAACCTTGTTGTACCTTACCTTCAGATTATTAATTTTGGTCTTTTCAATTTCTGAAATTTGCAGATTCTGAATAAAACTCTTACCTTCTCTTGAAATCACTCTGTATTCATCCAGTTCCGAGTTAAAACCGTCTCTGATCATACCGCCGTCCGAGACACTCACCGGGGGTTTATCAACTATCGCGCTTTCAATCAGCGCGCAAATATCGGGCATTTCATCCAGATTATCTTTCACGTTATCCAAAAGTGTTGATCCGCTTTCATCAAGTAATTGTTTAATGGAGGGAATCATATTCAGTGAATTTTTTAATCCGATCAGATCGCGCGCGTTCCCTCTGCCCAGACTCAATCTGGAAAGCAGTCTTTCCATGTCCATAATATTTTTCAGACTCAAAATAAGATCTTCATGCAGACTATGATTATTTATCAGTTCCCGCACCGCGTTTATTCTTAAATCAATTTCAACTTTGTTGATTAAAGGATGAGTCAAAATATGTTTAAGCATTCTGCCGCCCATCGGTGTTTGAGTTTTGTCCAAAACCCATAGTAAAGAACCCTCTTTTTTATTTTCACGCATGGTTTGCAGAAGCTCAAGATTTCGCAGAGTTGCTTCATCCAGTGGCATAAAATCATTTATTTCATAAGATTTAGGTTCCGATACATGATTGAGAGCCGTTTTTTGAGTAGTCTTAAAATAATCCATTAAAAATTCGGTCGCTCCTGTTTCGTCATTTTCAACAGTTTTAAAAGGAAAGAAAAAAATCGATTCAAAATTCTTTTTCAATTTGGCCACGAAATCAGTTTCAAAAAGTGATTCATTCAGAATAATTTCCGCCGGAGCAATTCTTCCTATTTCAGCATTTAGATCTTTTTCGGATAAAGCGTTGGTAGAACGGAATTCACCGGTAGAGATATCCGCGTAAGCAAGACTGAAAGCGTTATTATTATATTTAATGGCCAGAACATAATTGTTGGTTTTTTGATCCAGTACACTATCATCTAAAGTTGTGCCGGGTGTGACGACTCTAACAACATCTCTTTCCACCAAACCGTGCAGACCCGGATCCGTTATCTGTTCACAAATAGCGACTTTTTTCCCCAGTTTCATAAGTTTGGCAATATACCCGTCCGCTGAATGATACGGCACACCGCACATCGGCGCTTTATCATCACCTTTATTTCTGGAGGTCAGTGTGATTTGCAGAAGTTTTGCCGCCTCCAGCGCGTCATCCAGAAACATTTCATAAAAATCGCCCATCCTGAAGAACAAAATGCAATCCGGATATTTTTCTTTCATGGAAAGATATTGCTTCATCATCGGGGTCAATTTTTGAGGATTCGGGTTAGTCGCCATAAACACTTACTCGTTTAATAGTGGATAAATATCAATGGCGGGTTCTTCATAAGGATGAGCCTTTAGCGCCGCCCGCACTACCATATCTTTATTTTCAAAAGGGCAAATCACTTCAATTTTTTCTTCTTCCACTACTTCCGGATTTCCGGATTCACCAATAAACGGATCAGTTCCTTCAAGCCCTCTGAATCTCCCCGTTCCCTTGCCGGAAAAAGAACATGAATCATAATTACCAATATGTCCCGCGCCCGATTCAGCGAAAGCCTTCCGAACGATTTCAGCGTGCGATCCCGGCACAAAAACTACAATTTTAACGTATTTGAATTCCATGAATAAGGCACGATTAAATAGCAATGGCATATTAGTAAATGCGCTTTCAAATATAAAGATAAATGTCATCGGAAACACATAATACTACCATGTCCGCGTATACAGGAAATAGAAATTATGCTAAAATAGAAAGATTTAATATTTAAAATGACACGTACCGAAACTGCAAATAATGATCCGTTGATAGTCTCCGAAGCCGTATTAAAGGGGGACCTACAACAAAAAACAATATCGGAAGAAACTGAAAATAACTACAGGCGCGCGGTCGAACAGATCCAAAAACGAGTCGACACCAAAAGTTATTTCTATGTCGACCTGAAACGGTTTTTGGAAAATAAACGGCTTATTTCATGCCTTTCCAGAGCGTCGCACCACGATATTTACGGAAAAAACATTAGAATACTTGTGGAACTATTACGATTTTTATCGCTAAGAATTGATAGCGCTCCCTCAATTCTAAATAAATTTGCAAAATTAAAAAATTTCTATGGTGAAAAACATTACAAATTTAAAAATATGATCGATTTTATGGAAATCGCTGAAAATGCGAACACCATAATGGATCTTTATACAGACCAAGACTCCGAAAAAGAAACGCAAATAAGTTTTTCAAGAGCCAAAAGCGAAATTGGCGGAGTCATCGATAAAATGAGCAAAGACGTAAACCGTCGGGACCGAAAAAACAAAAGACGTGGTAAAGGATTGGAAGATTTTGATCTTGGCGCTTATCAGGAACAGGTACTTAAGACGCTCGCGCAATATTTAAATGTGGAAGGATTATCCGAAAGGGAGCTTCGAAAGCTAATGGAAGACATGCTCAAACAAAAAAACACCGAATTTCTACCGGAAAAAGTAATTTCCGCCCAGGTTAAAGCCGGGATAAAAGGCGTTGGCGATCTGATTTAAATGGAGCCGGAGACGAGATTTGAACTCGTGACTTACTGTTTACGAAACAGTTACTCTACCCCTGAGTTACTCCGGCTTGTTTTCAATAATACACTGGGAATTTTAACCAAACTGAAAGTTTCACACAAGCCACTATTAACCAAAGCCACTATTAACCAACTTTTAAACCGTATCCAAAAAAATGAATAAGAAAAATCCCTGCGCGGCGGCAGGGTTTTTCCCATGTTACATAAGTGATGGGGTTAAGAATACGGTCAATCATCTGAAATATGATTATGCGTTTGAAGGAACTTTCTTCACCTTAAAGGTGAATTTTTTACCGGAAGTTTTCCTTGTATCTGTGTTCCCGCGATTAACATCGCGGCCCCGTCTTTCAGACCACTTTTGCTCATGGCATCGGAGAGTACCCCTCACGCTCATCACCGTAATCCGTGCCCTGCGGGCCGCGACCCTTTTCCTGGGCAGTGGCATCGGGTCGAATAGGCGTGATTTAACACTTGGAGCAAACAAACGAAGCGGTAAATGTATTTTTGTAATTGTCATAGTTAATTGGTTAAGATTAAATATTTTTAGCCTTCGAAAACACAGCGGCCTTTAAATACGATTTGCCATACAAATCGCCGCCGCACTATCCTTCGATTTTTTATGTTTTTTTATTTCACTAATCGCTGATTGTACTTCATCTGTTCACTGTTCCATCTATCTCTTAAAATACCTTATTAAACCGGTCACAATGCCTTGTATGCAAAGTTCACCCTCCGCGTAAATATTATCATAATTGGGATTCTCCGGTTTCAGATAAACGCGGCCTTTATCATCCTTCATGTAGCGTTTAACGGTATTTTGATTATCCACAAGACCGACAACTATGTCGCCTTCGCGAGGTTCCAACGCCCCGCACACAACAAGTATGTCGCCTTCAAATATACCCGCGTCCACCATGCTGTCACCTGTAACACGAAGCAGATATGAATCCTTGGATTTGTAGATGACGTCTTCACCCACATTAACCCAGTCTTCAATATATTCCTCCGTAAGAACGGGCCCGCCGGCAGGGATCATTCCAAGCAGAGGCAGCTTGAATTCAGCGTTTTGTAGTCTTTCTTTAACGCTGTTTAAAAGTTTGATTCCCCTGGGGGTATCATCCTTTTGAATGTAACCTTTCTCTTCCAGAGCTTTAACATGTTTCAAAATGCTGTTATCCGAACTGACTCCGAAATATTCGCGCATTTCTTTAATGGTAGGGGAAGAGCCGTGTTCCACTTGATAATTTCCTATATACTCCAGTACGGCTTCTTGTTTTTCCGTTAAAGGTTCTGGCATGGCTTTAAATAAAGAAAAAAGTACATTTGTGTCTTCATTATAGGTGAGTATATACTCACCGTCAATACTTTTTTCTTTTTTTCTATTTTTCGAACTCAAAAACAACCATTTTTTTAAAGCGCGTAAGCGACAAAAACGGTCTCAGTAAAAAGAAGTTCAGTAATCTGTTATAGTTTCTCACTTTGGCATTATAAATTTCCCCCATATCTTCAATCTCTTTACCAATTTCTTTAAACTCCATTTTTAATTCAAGAAAATTTGTGTTCCTCTCTAGTTCTTCACAAACAGATACTTTTTCCCATAATTTATGCAGTACCAATGATATCTCCAGCTCCGCCACTATACGTTTCTTTTTGCTTGCCATGGCCCAAGTCTCTGCCCTCATTCTTATGATTTTATAAATCAGCTCCTTATCATCTGTAAAATGTCTGACCGTTTCGATTAAATTTGGAATTTTATCAAGTCTCACACCCACTTTTTGAATCATTAACTCATAATAAGCGTCGACTTCCTGTTTAATCGATCTAAAATAAAAGTATAAAAAAACAGCGGCTACACCGACCAGCAAAATTACGGAAACAAAAATCACTATTACAGATTCATTCATAAAGATTTTTAACGGAAGAATTATATCATACTGCGGTCATATTACCATAGACGACACAACCTTCTCTATTCAATAACTTTAGTGGCGTCTTCAGTTTCGTCATGCGCCCTTTTATCATAGTTGTCCGCGTCCGGCTGGTCATTCTTTGTAACCTTGCCCTCTTTCAGTTCCAGATCCGCGTCTTCCTGCACTGCCAGATCAGCTTCATCATCGGCAGTAAGAGGCCTGTGTGCTCTGTCAAAAATTTGTGTCCTGATCTGATTCAGTAACCTGAAATGATAATCCGGATGGGGAACATTCCTGATTGGTCTGGGATCAGCAAAACTGATAATGACAATAAGCTCGCCCACTTTCAGTAAACTTTTAATTATCCCTTTCTGTTGCTTCTGAATATCCTGCATCCTCTTCATCACGATTGAATGTTTTTCGTCATAAACAAATAAAGTTTTATTAACATCCACCAGTCTATAGTTGGTAATCACCACAATCTTCAGAAAATATTCGATCATCTTTAGAAAAAAACGATGAATCAATAAGGCCGTCCCTATAACCCCCAGAAGCACCAGAAACTGGAAAAAAGGCTCCAACAAAGAAGGCATCCTGAATCTGGAAATATAGAACGCAAATACAATCAAACCAGTAATATACAGAACAAACGGAATCAGATTAGGTAAAATAACCAGCCAGTGTCGTCTAAAGAACTCAATAACCTCTTCATTATACATTTGCCCTCTGAAGTGAAAGTCGTCAAAACTGTTTTTAGCTTTTTGCTTCATAAAGTGGATAAATAATAAACCAGTAAAGTCGATCCGAAAGTATAAGCCAGAACAAAAGCTATATACGTGATAATCACATGTTCAAGCCTGATAAAACCAAAAAGCAACGTATATCTGTTCTCAATAATATTGTTTCGCTTTTTATAGGCAAAATATTTCAGTACCGCCAGCCCCAGAAAAGTCAGCGAAGCAATATGTGTCAGTATGATAATTCCCCAAAAAATGTTCATATAACCGATTTATAAATTTGCATGGTTGCCTTTGCGGAGGTCTCCCATGAAAAGTCAAATTCGGCAGACTCCGCTTTTTGTTTTTGTTTTTGATAATAAGCGGTGTCGGTCAGTAATTTTTTTAAGTGGAAACTTAAACATTTTCTATCATCGTATTTACAGAAAATGGCATTGTCCCCGGATACTTCATGATGTACTGACAAATCGGACACAATCACCGGAACCCTGCTTATCAGCGCTTCCAAAAGCGGTAAATTGAATCCTTCTTTTTTGGAAAGATTAATAAAAGTGAATGCCGATTGGTAAAGAGCAGGTAAGTCCGTTTCATCTATAAAACCCGTGACTATGATTTTTCCTTTATTTGATTTAAAACTAGTATTGTTTTGTAATTTTGTCAAATCGTCAAAACTGTCATAAAGCTTACTTTCAAGAGATTTACTTCCGGCCACCACCAGGTCGATATCATGTCCCGGAGCAATCTCTTCCAAAAAAACTTTCAAAATTGATTCAACATTTTTTCTGGCGTCGAATCCTCCGGTATAAAGGATAAAAGGTCTGTCCGCTTCAATATCGTATTTAGACAGCCTCTTCTCTCTTTCTTCGGGATTTAACATGGTTTTAAAAACATCCTCCACCGCGTTATGAATCACATAAATATCTTCCGACGGGATACCACACGTTTCATGGATATCATTTTTGGACGATCCGGAAACTGTAACAATTCTATCTGCTCTCTTTACCGCGTTTTTACACCTATCCTGATAAAGCCTGGTTAAAAAAGATTTTCTATATTCGGACATTACCCATGGAATCGTGTCATGAACAGTCACGACCGCGGGTATTTTTCTTTTAATCCATGGATTCGAGGGATAAGGAAAATGAATCAGATCCACCTTCTTTTTTTCAAAAAAAATGGGAACCTGAACCTGTTCCCAGTAAGTTTTTTTCATGCTTGCTCCGCCCGGAAATTTTTCTTTAAGAACAATTATTTTTATATTTTTCGGCCTGTTTGATCCATCGTTAAAAGAAACCTTATCCGAAATCTCTTCCGGAACAACTACAACAAACTCATCATCACCAAAATGTTTAGCCATTTGAAACAGCAGGTTTCTTGTATACCTTCCGATTCCCGTATACGGTTTCAACAAAAATCTTCCGTTTATTCCAATCTTCATAATTCCTTAAGCAAAGTAATTATTTTTTTAGTGGCGTCGGTCGCGCTTTTAGCTGATCTTTCCTTTGAATCTTTCAATACAGCCTCCAATTTTTTAAAAAACAACTTTTTCGTAATTTCGGTTTCATTAATAACAAAGGCATTATTTTTCCGGGCAAATGCGACCGCGTTATCAATCTGATCCCCTCTGCTTGCTTCCATTCCCAAAGGAATTAATAATGCCGCCTTTCTTATGGCAGCGATTTCAGCCAGACTCATCGCTCCCGCTCTGGAAATAACCGCGTCGCAGAGAGCGTAAAAATGTTTCAACTCATCACCCACATATTCATAAGAAACGTATCTCGTAAGCAACGATTCGTAATCGTGTCCGACCAGGCGCATTAGATCATCTTTTTCACGCATGTTGCCCGCTCCGCAAACATGAATAATCTGATATTTTGATAAAAGATTACTTAAATTATCAAAAATAAAACTATTAATGGACACGGCTCCCTGGCTTCCTCCCATAAACAGCAAAACGGGAAAATCCGAATTAAAACCGGTGATTTCTCTGCCTTTTTCAATATTTCCCATAACAATATCTTTTCTTACCGGATTGCCCGTTAAAACAACTTTTTCTTTCGAAAAATACTTTTTACTTTCTTCATAAGAAACGCAAATCTTAGTGGCGAATCGTGCGGAAAGTCTGTTAGCGAGTCCCGGAACCAGGTCCGATTCATGTAATATTACAGGTACGCGCGCCAAAAAAGCTCCAAACGCAACCGGAAAACTTACATACCCTCCCTTACAAAAAATAACTTTCGGTTTGAATCGAATAACAATGAAAAAAGACTGAATAATTCCCACAGGCACTTTCATAAGATCCAAAAAATTCTCCCATGAAAAATATCTGCGAATCTTACCACAGAAAATACCTTTAAAATTAACATTCTCCTTCATCATCATTTCCTTTTCCATGCCTTTTCTGCCGCCCACATAAAGCAGTTTAATTTCATTTTTTCCGTACCGTTCCCTAAGCTCTCGAATAAGAGCGATATTTGGGAGTATATGACCGCCTGTCCCACCTCCTGTTAGAAGCAGGCGCATTTGCTGACGCATATTTAGAAATATGAAGAAGTACACCCACGCTGATCAATGTAGCCACCAAAGACGAGCCACCATAACTTATAAACGGCAAAGTAAGCCCCGTTACCGGAATCAACCCGATATTAATCGAAATATTCATAAATGCCTGGATTACAATCCATGAAGTGATCCCCGCCGCCGTTAGCATCGTAAATTTATCGGGGGCGTTATAAGCTATATAAAAACCCCTATAACCGATAACAGCGTAGGCTATCACCACAAAAAATATTCTGATAAAACCAAGTTCTTCCGCCGAAGCCGCAAAAATAAAGTCATCCGAAGCTTGCGGCAGCCAATAAGACTTTTGCACCCCCTGAGTCAGCCCTTTTCCCCAAAAACCGCCCGTGCCAACGGCGATATTAGCCTGTTCCGTTTGCCAGCAATAATCTTCCCTGCAGTTTTCGTCTTGATTCAAAAACGCGTCAAAACGCTCCTGCACGCGTGAAACATTAGTAACCAACAGCAGTGCCACCAAAAACGCCACGAATCCTCCAAGAGCCAGATGCCTCCATTTCGCCCCGGCCACAAAATACATCGAAACCGCCACCGCGCTAACCACCAGCGTGCTACCCAGATCCGGTTGCAATAAAATCGGCAAAAGCAAAATTCCCGAAACAATACAAAACGGCAAAAAACCATATTGAAAAGTACCGATATCCTGTTTTTTACGTTCCATCCAGTGAGCCAGATAAAAAATCAAAGCCAGTTTCGCAAATTCGGTGGGCTGGACCGAAGTATTAAAAATCACCAGCCAGCTCTTGGCAAAAGTTGTATACTGGGAGCCCACAAATAGCACCACAAGTAATAAAATAACTGTAGCCACGTACCAAAACACGGAAGTTTTTTTCCAGAACCTGTAAGATATTTTGGTTACTACAAGCATAGCGACAATCCCGATCATCATCCTGAACAAATGGTTCTTAAACAAAAGATAACAATCCACGTTTGGGTCCGAACAGTTTGGATATAAAATATCCGGTGCGGAAAGCTGAATCGATTTGGGCACCCCTATACTCGTAATCATTATCAGCCCGAAAATCAAAAGCGCCATCACCGTCAGAAAGAGTACATTATCAGCCTTTTGTTTTCGCATATTGTGTAATTCGCTTCAAAGTGGGATTATACTAGCACACGCTTAAAACATTGCAAAGCATCTAAAACCTTCCGGAAAAAGCAAAAAAATAATGAAAAAAACATATTTACAAATAGGATTGATAGCCACTTCACTTTTCATCATCGATCAATTCTGTAAATGGCTTATTATTAATTATCTGGACGCGTCAAACCAAATATTGCCATGGGTAAGCCTTGAGTTTGGAAAAAACTATGGAATAGCATGGAGCTTACCGGTTCCCACCGAGCTGATTTTACCGCTAAACATCATTCTATTCGTAGTTATAATCGGTTATTTGCCGCGCATCCTTGATATGAGACACAAGCTGTACGCCATTGCACTGGCTCTGATAGTGGGCGGCGCGCTCGGCAACATTTTTGACAGATTCGCTTACGGTTATGTCGTCGATTTCATAAGCATCGGCTGGTGGCCGGTTTTCAACATGGCCGACGTCTTTTTATCAGTCGGCATCTTTTTAATTTTGTTATTTTATGGTACAATAAATAGACAAAATTGAATTAATCGAAAGTAAATGGAGCAGGAACAAATACAAAATCAACAATACATTCAGCCTCAGCCGGAACAAGAACCCGAATATGGTCCTCGCAGACTTACATTTTTCACTCTTGTCTTAAAAACGTTCGCTGGATTTGGAGGCGGACTTGCCGGAACGGCCGTTCTATTACTGATTTTCCTTGCCACATCATCAATCCTTCAGCCCGTTCTAGGCCTCACCGCGGAGGCCGAATTAATGGCCGGCGAAATCAGTCCGCTATTTATGGTCGTATTAATGGCCATGATCTTTGCCACGTCGCTCGTATCAAGCATACTCGGGCCATTGTTTCTTGCCTACACGGAAAGAGACCGTTATACGCGAATAGCCACAATGCTTGGACAAGTATTTATAATCAACCTGGTAATATTTGCGTTTGTATTGCCGATCTACTTGACCGCTTCAACTGATAGAATGGAATTGACAATTTACGCCGCTGGATTACAGGTGATTTTAAGCTCAACCGCCAGCGCCTTAATAATGGAGCTCATCCACGACAGCAGGTATCCGCTGTTGGCTGTTTATAATACAATTCTTGCTATATTAGTGGCGGTTGCCGTCAATTTCCTATTATACTTCGCCACCGGAAACGCCACAGTTCTTCTATTCGCTTCATTGCCGATCATTTGGTCGGTCATAGGGTTTTCCCAGGCGGCCGTAACCATGTTTTATTACTGGCTGTTCGCAAACTGGGGCACTGATTTCCTTGCCAATTCGACATTATTCGGGGCCGATTACGGTATCCCCTACCAAACCGAAGAAGAGCAGGAAATTATACGTGAAGACGTCGCAGGATCAGACTTTCTGGATCAGGAATAAATTACTTAATAGCTTCAAGTAGAGCTTCTTCCATTTTATCCAGACGAGGCTGTTTTTTAAACCAAAGTTCAAACTGTTTCTGCCCCTGATATAAAAATAGTTTATGACCCGGCACTATTCTACATTCTTTACGGCGGGCTTCTTTCACAAGCCTTGTTTCCATGGGATTATAAACCATATCCATCACCACCATCCCGCGCAGAAAAAAGTCCGCCGGTACAAGGGTTTGATCCGTATTCGGATTCATCCCGACGCTTGTGGTATTAATTAAAACGTGAGGCCGATATTTTCGAATCTCTCCCAGCGAGCCCGCGGTAACACTAAATTTATCCGCCAGCTCTTTGGCTTTTTTTACTGTCCGATTCAACACCGTCACTTCCGCGTTAACGCTTTTACACCCGTAAACAACTGACCTGGCGGTACCGCCCGCCCCCAAAATCAGAACTCTCTTTTGATCAAGATTTATTATGTCTTCTATAGCCCTTAAAGCGCCCGACCATTCGGTATTATATCCTTTAAGCTTGCCGTTTACGTTCATAACCGTGTTAACCGATCCGATAGTCCGAGCGTGTTTATCCGGCCCGTCCAGTAAAGGTAAAATTGTTTCTTTATGTGGCGCGCGTACCGTAAAACCGCTGATCGGTCTTTTTCTGGCTTCGATCAAAAAGTGCTTTAAATCATCGGGGTGAATATCAAAATATTCAAAAACCGCGTCCATATTATATTCATAGAACGCGGCTTCAAACATCACTTTGGAAAGCGATAATTTAATAGGATACCCCAATACGCCGTAAACGGGGGACATAATCGGTTATAGGTTATTTATTTTTGAAACCCTCTAAAGCATGCAATATCTCCACGGGTAACATCCAAATGGTAGTATTGGATTGATCCGAAGAAATGTCATTGATCGACTGCAAAGTTCTAAGATGCAGAGCGCCGGGAGACTCCGCCAACATCTTGGCCGCCTTGGAAACATTTTCCGCGGCCATAACTTCACCTTCGGAAGAGATAATGGCGGCACGCCTTTCCCTTTCGGCTTCAGCCGCTTTGGCGATAGTCCTCTTCAAGTTTTCAGGTATGATAATATCTTTAAGATCAAGGTTCACAACCTTAATACCCCACGGATCGGTTGACTTATCAACAGCTTCCTGTATTACCGTAGAAACCTTATCCCTATTCTTCAAAATTTCATCCAGAGTATACTGTCCCACCGCGTTTCTCATAGTAACCTGAGCCAGTTGCATGATCGCGTAATAATAATTTTCAACTTCCAGTACGGCCTTTCCCGCATTTGTAATATTATAATAAATAACCGCATTAATACCCACCGGAATATTATCTTTCGTTATAGCTTCCTGTTCCGGCACATCCACGGTTTTGATCCTGATGTCAACTTTTGTCATAGATTGTATTACAGGGATTATCAGTCTCCAACCGGGATTTTTCGTACCGATAAATTTACCAAGCATAAATTTTACGCCTCTTTCATACTGATTAACCTGCCTGATGCTGGCTAACAAAATAGCCGCGACTGCAATCAATACAGGCATACTCATAATTGAAAAAATAATAGAATCGTCCGACATAGTTTTTTATTAAAGAATTCAAAACTATTCTATTGGATTTTGCGTAAAAGAGAATCAAATACCATTGAGAAAAAGTCAAATTTTTGGTATAATTATGAGATAAAAGTCAAATCATGTATGAACTGTTAAGCAAAATATTGAGTATACCGGTCGTTCACGCACAGGTGGGTGCTGCCAATGAAATGGCCGGCGAAACACAAGATCAGCTAACTCAGCTTGTAAGTACGGTTATCGCGAAAATTCCTTTATGGATCACCGCTTTTATAGTAATTGTACTTACTTTCGTAGTGGCCAGAATCGTCAAATCATCCGTTGAAAACAAGTTGGCGACAGAAGGATTTGAAGAAGAACACAAAGAATTATCAATCGTCGCCGGCAGATCGGCCAACGCGATAGTACTTACGGTTGGTATAACGGTAGGATTGAAAATTGCCGGTATAGATTTAACAACAATCATCGCCGCCGGCGCTTTTGGAATAGGTTTTGCCTTAAAGGATCTGATCATGAATTTCATCGCGGGAGTAATGATCCTGTCTTCAAGACATTTTTCCATCGGCGATATTATCAAAGTAAAAAATGTACTTGGTAAAGTTCAGGAAATTCAGTCCAGAGCGACCGTGGTAAAGAATTTTGACGGTACTAAAGTAGTCATTCCTAATGCGGAATTATTCAAAAATCCGGTAACAAGTTACACATCAAATCCATTCAGAAGAGTAACAATCCCTGTGGGAGTGGAATATGGCACGGACTTAAAGTCGGCATTGGACGCATGTTTAAAGGCCGCGATGCAAAGTAAAAATGTACTTGCTCAACCCAAACCCTCGGCCAGTATTTATGAATTCGGAGATTCCTCAATTAACATCAAAGTAAAAGCCTGGGTCGAATCCAGGAAAGGAGTCAGAAGAACCAAAAGCAGTTTGATCCGGAACATCAAGAAAGAATTCGACGCGGTCGGCATCGGCATACCGTTTCCGTTAAGAACAATCGTTTTCGATGAAGATGCCAAAAAAGAAAAAGAAGCATTCATAAAACAGAAGCAGGAAGAAGAAAGCAAGGTCGATAAAATGCTTCAAGAAAAAGCAAAAGTAGAGGAATCAAAACCGGTTGAAGAAAAACAAACAAAAACGGAACAAACACCGGCGGAAACTCCTCAACCCGCTCAAGAATCTTCCCAACCTCAAACTACCGTCCGACCTGAACCGACCGACCTGCCGCAACCCTCCCCGGCGTCGAACCGGCCTGAACCGGCTGCACAGCCAAGCATCCAAACGAGACAGTCCCCGCAAGACAATGCAAGCCCTAAGCCCACCCCACAAACAAATCAACAGGCGGAACAACCGCCACAGTGGATTCGGCAAGCGGCGCAAAATCAGCCCGCGCAAACGCCGGTTAGAGACATTAATACAAATCAAGTTCCGGCCACAACAGAACAAAATTCAGGGCAATCACCGGCTCAACAGAGTCAACCTCAAGCCTCGGGCAGCAATACGCCTCCAGAGTAATTATGAAAGACAAATGATTACAGATAGACAATACGCTGTCGCCATGCAGAAGTCACTTCGCGCCGCGCAATATTATGGTGGACATACCCTCGACAGCACTAAGGGTAAAGACAATTATTCCGAAAATCTGGCATTATTGCGGTCGCGCTTGTCAGCGAATTATATGAGAGATCAAACGATAACTTGTAATTTGCCCACAAATATAGGATTATATATAAACGATTAACCCTTTTCTTTCAATATGCTAAAGTCATTCAAAGCAGCCTCAATACTATTGCTTGCACTATTCATCATATCCGCCTGCCGGCAAACACCTGCCGTAAATCCTCCTTCCGATCAGGGGGGTGATAATCCTCCCCAAATAACACAAAAAGAGGATAACTGGCAATACGACCCGTCCGAGATAGAAGACGATTATTATCCAAGAAAAACATTGGGTACAACCGGTTCCCCCGTGATGATGGAGGCCATGGCCCCTCCAACCGCCGGCGGCAATTTGGGTTTTTCCGTGGGCGGAGCCAAAGACGTGGGCAACTTCCGCGAAAACATAGAACAGGGCTACCTGCCAATCCCCACCGACATCACTTACGAAGGCCTTTTTTACGGCTACTATTTTGACACCGGCGCGCAGGGAAAGTGCGAAAAGCTCTTCTGCCCTTCATATTCCACAGCCATCTCCACCGACCCCTTTAGCGAAGAAGAAAAATATTTCCTCTCCGTGGGGCTCAATTCCGGCATCAAAGAATCCGATTTCCAAAGAAAAAAGCTGAATCTTGTTGTGGTATTGGATATTTCGGGCTCCATGGGGTCGTCTTTTGATCAATACTATTACGATCGCTTCGGCAACTATGTGGAAAGATCAGACGATCCGTTTGAATCCTCCAAATCCAAAATGGAAATCGCCAACCGGGCCGTGGTGGATTTAATCGGCCATTTGCAGGACGAAGACCGCTTTGGAATGGTCTTGTTCGACAACAGCGCCTATCTGGCCAAGCCTCTCTCTAAAGTCAAAAACACCGATATGGAAGCCATCAAACAGCACGTTCTGGAAATCACCGATCAAGGCGGAACCAACATGGAAGCGGGAATGGAAGAAGGCACAACTCTATTCGGAGAATTTGAAGACGCCAATCCCGAAGAATACGAAAACCGTATCATCTTCATCACCGACGCCATGCCCAACACCGGCGACGATAGCGAAAAAGGACTGGTGGGCATGTTCAAAAATAACGCTGAAAACGGCATAAATACGACATTTGTGGGAGTGGGAGTGGATTTCAATACCCAACTGGTGGAGGCATTAACCAAAACCAGAGGCGCCAATTACTATTCCGTCCACTCCGAAAAGGAATTCAAAGAAACCATGGACGAAGGATTTGATTATATGGTCACCCCGCTTGTTTTTGACTTAAAACTGGAACTGGAAGCCGACGGTTACGAAATAGAAAAGGTTTACGGCTCTCCCGAAGCAGACGAAGCCACCGGCGAAATCATGTACGTGAACACGCTCTTCCCGTCCAAAACCGAAGAAGGACAGGTTAAAGGCGGACTCGTACTACTGCAGTTGAAAAAGACATCGGAAAGCGGAAAACTCAACCTTAAAGTTTCTTACGAAGACCGAAACGGCAAAAAAGACGGAGATGAAAAAGAAATCCGTTTCACCGACCTTGAGCCCGACACCTACCCCAACACCGGCATCAGAAAAGGCATACTTCTTTCCCGCTACGCCGGCCTAATGCAGTCCTGGGCCATGGAAGGACATGAAAATCATTTTCGCCCCGAACCCCGCCCCGTGCCCTGCCCCATCATCATCATGGAAAGAGGCATCTATCCTCCCGAGCCACCGTTCCTGCCACCCTGCTTCCCATATCCCGTTCTGGGCGAATGGGAGCGCCAATCCGTGGAACTATCAGTAGATTCAAACTACAAAGAACTGTTCACCAAATTCGCAGAATACTTTAAAACCGAAATGTCCGCCATCGGCGACGACACGCTTGAGCAGGAACTGGAAATATTGGAAGACCTGAATTCAAAAAATTCACTGGGTGAAAGAAGTGGATAAACAGTAATTAACTTCTAGAACAAGGGTATAATAGCTAATCAATAGCTTCATAATAGCAAAAACGCTTTGCAATATTACAAATGGTCTAATCAGACCGAAAATGATATAATAAACAGAAAAATTCACCCGGTGAAAAATGAACGAAAACTGCAAAAAATGGCACGAACAACTGCGTTAACCTGCGCCAAAAACACGCGGAGTTCCGGCAGGCCTACGCCGACGCGCTGGAATTTGCCGAAGAAAATCCCCACATCCGCGAAACCTCATTCACCCGTTGCCGTGAGCTCTTTTACGAAATCAAAACGCAGGTATTGGAGCTCAAAGAAGAAGTTAATCCGGCCTTTAGGTACAAACAACTGGTAAACCGCCTTAGCCTTTCCCCAGACGCCGAAGAAAATAAAATACTTCGGGAAAAACTGCTGGAAATGGTCAGTCAGGAAAACTATGAAGAAGCAGTCGCCACCGCCAAAGAGCTTGATTCCAAAGTAAAAGTCCCCCCGCGCGAAGAAATAATCAAAAATCTGCTTAAGCTGGGGAAGGATAAACTGGAAAAAATCGCTACCATCATGGGCAAACCGGGATTGATCATCGTTCCGGACAAATCAATGACGGAGATAAAAGACGCCATGAATGAAAAACGTCATTACGAAGGCCAGAATGTCGCCAATTTTGCTGAAGATTATGAATGGTCGGGTAAGCCCGGAAAAGTCAGTGTAAGTATTGTGGATATGGTGCAACATCCGCCGGTAGTTTCCGGTCAGAAGCCCGGTGAACAGCGCAACGACGAACAACTAAGAACCTGTGAAAAATATTTCCGCGACAACGGTATGCGGCTTGTAAGCGACCTCCAGTTTGCCGCAGGCATGCAGAAGTCACTTCGCGCTTATGAAAAGGCTAAGAAGGACGGTGATACAAATCCCGAAAAACACATTCTTGATTTCTATGGAAAACCAAATCCAACATATACAATTTTTAATCAAGAGAATAAGACAGACGTAAGTCAGGTTGCCATCGGTTTTTTCGGTCCGGACCTCCGCATGGTTAAATTCAGTTGGACTCTTCCGGGTTTTCAGTACTATGACCTTCGTGGGCGTGGCGTGGTGCAGGTTATGTGATTTGATATTTGGACTTTGCTTTTTCTTAAGCCCCGCCTTGTGCGGGGCTTTCTTTTGTCCTTGAAATTACGAAATTCAACAGTAGTATTTCATCGTCGGTGAATAGCAACCTGGACTTGATGATTACTGAAACGCAGTAATCTCCATGAAAATCTATGGGATTCCTGAATTGTGGTCTAAGGCTACCGCTGAATGGCTCGTATGTGAAAAATTCCGTATCGCGCCGGCAAAGTTGGTGCCAAGAGCGGAATTTGTACACCATTTTACAGAAAATAAACCTGCACGTTTGAGCCGGTTGCGCCTCTGAAATAAAGGGGTGAAAAAAGCAAACCAATGCGCGTGATGTTGTTGCGACAGCAATCATGTCTATGGAAGCGACCGGTCAACAATTGCCATCGGTAATTTCAATCCGAACAACCGCAAGGTTAACTTCAATTGGAATAATCCGGATAATCAGAACAATAACCTTCGTGGGCGTGGCGTGGTGAAGGTTTGTTTTCTATTCATCCGCTTTGAGCCGATCTTAACCAACCACCGATCATGCGACCTATTTCAGTCATTTTTGACTGAAATTGAAATGATTTGGTTTCGTTGGACAGTTTTAGTTCCAACAGTAGGCGAATTTTGTGCATAGTGATTTCGTGCTTGCTGGCGGCTTTGATTAAATATCCCGATTTCAAAGTTCTTGGCGCGTTTTTTGCCATAATCAAATATTCAAAGCATTCAAGTATTGATTTTTCTGTGCTCATTCCAAGGCTGTAGCGCCAGCGTTTATCCAATTTTCCGTTTAGGTCTATAATGGCTTTATAAACTTCATAAGTTTTGTTGATGATTGGTAAAGAAGATTCCATAGGTTTGAGTTTAAAAAATATTTGGCGAAGCTGGTTTGCATTTAGGCGCGGTAAGCGTGCGACCGATGAACTGCATGATTTTCAATATCACCTTGAAAAAAATCTCTTCAAACTTTTTGAGGATTTGAACACCGGACATTACCGGCACGGCGGTTATAGAGAATTTCACCAGCCAGGTTTTAGCCAATATTAATTTGAATGAGCTGGACAGATTTGTTAAGCATGAACTGAAGATGAGGGCTTATTTACGTTATGGCGATGGTTTTATTGTTTTGGATGATGATTCGGAAACGCATAAAATCAAGACTTAATGCAAACAACATTTCCAGTTATGCGGGGTTGATAAAAAAACATGGAAACAGCAAGCAAACTAGGGGATTTAACCGGCTGGTTTGCACGCAAATAAAATAAAAAACCCCCCACTGGGTGGGGGGGAAAAAATCAGAGTTCTATCAGCCGTAATGTAAAAAATTAAATCGCGACTGAGAATGTTTGTTTTGGTTTTAGATTTTGTTTTTGTTTGGGAGCTGGTGACCAGGCAGTCCATGTTTTCTGCTTTGCTTTGGCTGATTGTTTACAGTCCGGCCAGGGACCGTCCGTTTAGCGTGTCTTAACCACCATAAAGATGAAGAGAAGACACCGGACAGCAGGTGGAGTGGTCCGGTAAGTCAAGGAGGACCATCACAGAGCAGAGAAAGCCGGAGCAACAAGTATTTGTTTTCCCGACTCTCTCTGCTAGGATTGAGTAGGTTCTAAGCGGGTTTTCAAAGGTCATTTTTTAGCCCCATTCGGTATCTGCCAGAAAATTGGTTCCGTAAGGGGATGATCTCATTAACATTTCTTATCTGACGTTTTCATTCAATTGTACCAAAATGCACTATCAGAGTCAAATATATTGTAATAGACAAAAAATAGGAATATTTTATGCAATATTACAGCTATAAAATCAATAATTCAAAAAAATGCTTATAGAAGGCATAAAGTCAGAAGTCATTACACCCGAGGCGGATCTTTTCAAGTCATTAATTGATGCATTACAGGGAGTGAAAGTTGAAGAAAAAGATATCATTGTGATAACTTCCAAAGTCCTGGCTGTCAGTCAGGGAAAGGTGGTAAAAATTCGTGATAAAGAAGATTTTAAAAATCTGGTAAAAGAACAATCAGCATATCTTTTCAAACAAGATTTTCACGATCGGGAAGTACCGTTAACCGTCAAAAATTCAATTTTTATTCCCCAGGCCGGAATTGACCGGTCCAATATCGATTCCGGTTACGCCGTTTTATGGCCGGAAAAACCTTTTGAAGAAGCTTATAAATTTTATTATCGGATCAAAAAGCACTTCAAAATTAAAAAAACGGGAATTATTATTTCCGATTCATGCTGTCTGCCTCTTAGAAAAGGAGTGACTGCCATATCATTGGCTCACGCCGGCTTCCACGCTGTAAACGACTTAAGAGGAAAAAATGACCTTTTCGGGAATCAGTTAAACTACAGCACTCAAAACGTCGCTGATATGCTGGCCTGCGCCGCTCACCTGATAATGGGCGAAAGCACGGAACAGATGCCGTTCGCGCTAATAAAAGGTGCTCCCGTTCGGTTTACGGACAAAAAACCTGACCCGGGCCAAACGATTATGCCACCTGCGAAATGCTTATTTGCCCCATTATACGATCAAGAATTTATTAAAAATTTTGATAATTCCGACAAGGCGTTGACAAAGAGAAAAAAATCCCCAAAATAGTTGCAACAACAAATTCCGACATCACAATGTCAGCAAAAATGTCCGTACAAAAAGAGCCCACATACTCGATTTTCGATATCGCCGGGCCCATAATGGTGGGACCGTCTTCTTCACATACTGCCGGAGCCTGTAAACTGGGACAAATCGCGAGAGCACTCTTCCATGGTACACCTGAAAGAGTAGTTTTTGTTCTCCACGGATCATTCGGTACGGTTTATAAAGGCCACGCTACGGATAAAGCGTTGCTTGCCGGAGTTATGAAATGGAAAACATCAGATCAGAGAATGAAAGATTCTTTTAAAGAAGCAAAAAAAACAGGGCTTAGATATGAATTCAGAGTGCAGAATCTGGGCAAAATGTATCATCCGAATACAGTAAAAATAATACTCGAAAAAAAAGGGCGAAGACCCATGTCAATGGTCGGTTCTTCAATTGGAGGGGGAGTTGTCCAGATAGTCAAAATTGATCAGTTTAACGTTTCCTTGCATGGGGTGGCCGGACAATATAAAACACTTATAGTATGGCACGAAAATAAAGAGGGAGTGCGCGCGCCTTTGATAAAAGAATTAGAAAAGAAGAAAATAAGAGTACACGACGTACAAACGACCAGGGTTGGGGGCAAGGCGCTTTCAATAATCAACATGGACGGCAGAAGGCTTAAACTTAGCGAAGTACTGGAAATGGAAAAAATACCCGATATAAGCGATATTCGTTCGCTAACCGCACTCGAAAGACAATAAATTTAGTAAGTATGTACGAATTCAAAACAGCTAAAGATCTGCTTAAAACATGCAAAAAAAACGATCAGAGAATATCCGAAATCACGATTCGCTATGAAATCGAGTATTCAAAGAAAGCACGGGCGGAAGTCCTTTTAAAAATGAGGAAGAATAAGGCTATCATGCGTGAAGCTGTAAAGATGGGCATAAAGAAAACAAAAAAGTCGGCTTACGGCATGGCGGGGGGCGACGCCACGAAACTGATGAAAGCATCCGTAAATAAGAAGAACGCGGTATCTCCCTTGGTTATGAGAGCCATGGCTTACGCCGTTGCCACAGGTGAAACCAATTCATCCATGGGCAGGATTTCCGCTTTCCCGACAGCGGGAGGTGCCGGAGTCATCCCCGGCGTTTTATTATCTACTTCTGAAAAATGGAAAATGAGCGAACAGAAGTTATTGCGCGGACTATTTACGGCAAGCGCGGTCGGTAAAATAATAGCAGAAAACGCTACATTATCTGCCGCGGCCGGGGGATGCCAGGCCGAAGTGGGAGCCGCCGTGGCCATGGCAGCCGCCGGATTAACGGAAATGCGCGGCGGAACGCCTGAAGAATGTCTCAATGCTTCGGCTATAGGTCTAAAAAGCTACCTCGGTCTTATTTGCGACCCTCTGGGTGGCCTGGTAGCAGTTCCCTGCATTAAACGCAACATGATTGGCGCCTCGGCGGCATGCGCCGCCTCGGACGCCTCGCTGGCGGGTGTAAAGAGCTTCATACCATTCGATCAGGTTGTTTCAGCTATGAAAAGCGTTGCCCGCAGCATGTCCTATAAACTTCGCGAAACAGCTTTGGGTGGACTTGCCGTCACCGAAACTGGCCATAGAATTAGAAAAAAAATGGATCTTAACGGAATAAAAAAAGTTCAAAAAGAGAAGAACGAATAGAATCCCGAAAAAAATGACCACCGGCTTCCAACCTCAATTAACCGACAACGCATCGGCTTTCGTCGTCTCTCCCCGTTTTACATCTGTGGCACTTGCAAAATTTGTGGTAATTTCTAAACATGAACCGACAAACTTATAAAATCGGAGTGCTTGCTTCCACCAAGGGTACTGATCTGCAAGCCATAATAGACGAAATCAACAACGATAAAATGCCCGGCATAGAAATCGCCGTTGTGCTGAGCAATAAAAAAGACTCTTACGCTTTGGAACGAGCCCGTCTTCAGGAATTAAAAGCGCTTTTTGTTGATCCACAAGGGAAAACCAGAGAGCAGTACGACATGGAACTGGCCAAAATACTTAAAGAACATCACGTTGATTTGGTTGTTTTAATAGGCTACATGCGCATACTCACACCTATTTTTGTTAATCAATTTCCCCGCAGAATAATCAACGTTCACCCTGCGTTAATGCCCAAATTCAGCGGTAAAGGCTTTTTCGGTTCAAATGTTCATGAAGAAGTATTAAAAGCCGGCGAACAAGAAACCGGATGCACCATCCACTTTATCGATAAAAAGGTTGATAACGGCCCCATAATCATTCAAGGAAAAGTGGCTGTGGAACCGAACGACACGGCTCTGACATTAAAAGAAAAAGTCCAGAGCATTGAAAAAAAACTCTACCCCGAAGTTATACGCCGTTTCTCCCGAGGTGAAATCAGCTAGAAAACTGCCTGTCCAATACCGGTAAACTTTGTTAACGCGCTACAAACATTAATTAGCACGAACTTTTTACAGACTGCCCGCTCTGCACCCAAGCGCTAATACCACCTTTCAAGTTATAAACATGCTCAAAACCCAAATCGTCCAGAATTTTCGATGATGCTGCGCTTCGTCTGCCGCTCCTGCAATAAACGAGATAAGTTTTATCCTTAGCAAGTTTTTTCGCATTTACGGCAAAATCCGGAGAACTATAATCAACATTGGTTGAATTATCCAAACAACCTTCCGAATATTCTTCCGGAGTTCTTACATCCAGAATCACAAAATCGTCGTTCAAACCATTACTTTCAATCAAGTCCTTAGCCTCCGCCACGCTCGCATTTATATGATTCGTTAACTTCTGCGAACTGTTCAAAATACTGGTCTGAGTATCATCCAACGTCTTTTCACCGGTCGTACAGCCCGCAAAAAGCAACATAACAGAAGTAACCAGAGATACATAAATTAAGAGATTCTTCATAGATTAATAATTAAGAATTATTGTTTTCGCCACTTCCAGAAATATTTCACAGCACTAAAGACATGATGCCAGAAAACTTTTTTCCCCAGTAAAAAAAATATACTGCCCTGACTTAACCTTTTGTGGTTATGGAATATGGTTATTTCCGGATTGTAAATAACGTTATACCCCGCTTTTTTCACCTCTTTACAAAGGTCAAAATCCTCCATGAAGAGAAAAAATTTCTTATCAAATCCATCGACTTGTTCAAAAACACTTCTAGGTAATACCATAGCCGCTCCCGTCAATAAATCAACTTCCTGCACCTTATCGTGTTCATAGTCATTCATCAGATATTTATACACACGATTTTTAAGCCACGGGAGCTTACCCAGAAAAGTTCTGTTCAAAACAAGATCGCTAAACTTCATGTCTCTTCTACACGATTCCTGTACTTTACCGCTTGAATAAACTAATTTTGGACCCATCACCCCAGTTTTCGAATTTTTTTCCATGTAATCCACAATTTTTTCCAGACTATCTTCTTTAACGGTTACATCGGGATTATGAATAAATAAATAATCACCCAAAGCCACTTTGGCTCCCAGATTATTGCCCTGACCGAAACCCACGTTTTTCGGCGATTTAATAAGAGTAATTCTCATTTCCTCATCGGCTTTTTCCAAAAACTTCAGACTCTCTTCATCGGTGGAATTGTTATCAACAACGATTATTTCAAATTCAAAGTTGCTTTTACTCTTTTCCAGAGCTTCGATCGCCAGCCTTGGAAAATATTTATGGTTGTAATTTACTATTATTACGGAAAGCTTCATGTATTTTTAAGTTTGTTCTGCATTTCTTTTCTCTTCTCACCGTCCAAAGTGACCTTATTATCTTTTACAACAAGTTCGCTTTTCGCGTAAACAAACTTTCCATTATCAACATCTTCCGCCACCACTATACCGGCTCCGACCATTGAATTACTGCCGATTTTTACTCCCGGCATAAAGCTGGTGTTGATTCCGCATCGCACATTGTCGCCCGTAATAAGTCCCAGCTTGTTTCTGCCGCTGAGCGTTTTTTCTCCTTTAATATTAACTTCTATTTCTCCCTCATCAAGTCGCAAATTACCCGTCACTGTCCCGGATCCAAAAGAACAATTATTGCCGATCACGGAATCACCCACATAATTGGTATGAGTCCAGACGCCGTTACCCAGATAACTGCGCGCGATTTCCGTACCAAATCCCACCACGCAATCACTGCCGATATGCGAATTTCTAACAAGCGCGTTTGTCGCCACAATGGTGTTTTTTCCTATATAAGCCGGACCTGAAATCACAGCGTTATCCATGATCTTTACGCCGTTTTCTAGAAACACTCCTCCTTTAATTGTAGCTGTATCAGCAATAACAATATTGCTGTCTTCCAGGTTTTTAATTTCATAATTTTTTAACGATGAAAGAAAATGATCCATTAAATCCAAAACGTGCCACGGATATTTAACGGGTTTCCAGAATCCTTCATAAGGAATAGCTCTGATTCGGAGTCCCTTTTTCATCATATTGGCCAAGGCCACTTCATAACGGTCGTCCTTTTTACTGTCGGCATCCTTTATCGCGTCAAAAAGCTGATCGCTTTGGCCGAAATAATGAACCACTATATTTACCAGATTGCTGGGTTCATTACCCTCGCCCGGTTTTTCAATAATTTCATCACAAAAATAATCATTATCGACCTTCAGATATCCGCCTGGAAAATACGAATGAACCTCTTTGGCAAGCAGTAAACCATGTTCAGCTATCCTGTGGGCGGCCATTATCTGATGAAAAGCACCGCATTTCACAATATCATTGCAGCTCACGATCAATATCGGCTCATTTTTAAAAAATTTTTCCACACTATGCATCGCTCCGGCCATACCGTCATCAAGATTCTTTTGTTCAACCACAATGGCTTTATAATCCTTTTCACCGATCAGATCTTCTATCGCGCCGATATTATGAGATCCAGCGACAATGATAAAATCATTAAACCCCGCTTTTGAAAGCTCTTCCATTTGATGCAAAACAAGTGGCTTCCCCAAGAAGCTCAAGAAATTTTTATCGCCCAGTGGTTTTAGTCTTTTGCTTCTGCCCGCCGCTAATAATACAGTTTTCATTGTCTCGCTTTATGTTACTATCTCATGCAGGTTATCCTTTTTCAGAGCAGTCTGTACCTCCATCGCGATCCTTTCTCCGTAACTGATACTTTCTCCGTAAAGGTAACCTGAGTAAGGAGTATATCGAGTTCCCGGAGACCCCGGAATTCTTAAGCTAACATCAAAAATCACGATTTCTTCTTTGCCTTTTTCCGCCACAACCGCTCCCTGTAAGGCGAAAGGACCCAAAATCCCCGGTGGATTTTCCTGCTGGGTCAATTTAACAAATTTTTCACCGGCCTCAAACGCTTTTTCAAGTAAAGATTCTTTAACGGTAACAGTCACGTGCCCCGTCTCTATCATTTTTGGTTTCACATATTTCAAGACTTCCGTCTGTTCGGGCGCTGTTAACCTGAGAATACCGTCCAGATTGGTCTGTCTGCGCATATCCGTCCCCATCAATTCCAATTCCCCATCAATCGAACTGTAAAAATAGTTAAAATTAACATGCGCTCCAACAACGAATTCTTCAATCACCGCCTTATCAAGATTTTTTTGATCGATAACACCCTCATCCAATAGTTCCTTCGTTTTTTTAGCGTAGTCTTCCGGGCTTGAGGCTACGAAAAAAGCTCTTTCATAGCCTCTTTTTGCCTCATTCACTTTAACAAGTACCAGCTTATCAATCTCTTCCGGCACATTATAAATTTTTGGAAATCTGATTCCGGCCTGTTCCAGTAAATAATATTGATTCATTTCCACGTCCCTTTCTTCAAGTTTCAGCAGACTTCGCGATCCGATAATCGGCACCAAAAAATTATTCTCAATCTCTTCAAAATGGCAATAAACCCAGAAATAGCGATTATGTACGAAAATTGTGTTCATTGCCCTTAACTGTTCCTGAATTTTGGGGTTAACAATATCCGCGAACTTATCCACCATAATAACTTCGTCCACGCAGCCTTTGGTGGTATGCCACGGTTTAAGTTGCCCCGGCACAACGTCCATGTCCGGCATGGTTTTATAATATTTTGAAAAAGTCTTGTCACGACCTTTTTGGCAAACAGCCACTGTCCTGAAGCCATATTTCTTGGCGGCGTGACAGACATCAAGCCCGCTATGTCCGCCCAAAACGCCAATTGTAATCCGGCTCTTATCGTATTTGGCAAGGATGTCAAAAATTTGCTGCGATGAAATCATTTTAATTAATGGTTAACCAAGTACATCATCAAGCCTGTCCTGCTGAATAGCCGTTTTAAGCTCTCTGGCGATCCGCCGACCCGTGCTCATGGGCTCATTATACCTTAACCACGTATAAGGTGAACCATTAATGTAAGGATTAGTACCCGCCACGATTCTGGCCGATATTTCAAAAACATAAAAATTTAGATCCGGATCCAGAATAGCTTCCAGACAAAAAGGTCCGAAAAGGCCTTTATCAATAGTTTTTCCTGATTTTGAATCAAACAATTTCTGTGATTCTTTAACCACATTTTCTCCCATCTCGAAAATATCTTTCAACAAAGATTCACGCACCACCAGCGGAGTATTGCCCGTTATTGTGTAACTTGTACGGATATTGGCATCCAATTGGTCATTTGCGGCAATTCTTCCGACCGAATCCGCGTTTGATTCATATCGTTTGTCAAAACTCATAATTTCCAGTTCTCCGGTCAGACTTGATTTGAAATAATGCATATACATGGGCACTCCCACGATATATTCCTGGATCACATAACCTTCGTTACCCGGATAGTCTTTAATCCTTTCATTAAACTCATCAGGCGAATTTGCGATAAAGTATCCTTTGCCTCCTTTAGCGCCATGAAATTTAATAATCACCGGTCTATCTATCTCGTCGGGTGATTTAAAAATTTTAGGCAATCGTAGTTTCGCCGCCGATAGCCATTCCCGTTCTTTTTCTCTGTCCGATTCCCATTCCAGAATAGCTTTTGAACCGTAATGCATGGCTTTAATATCCAGAACTTTTTCCCATCCCAGATAGCTGACAAACGAACCGTGAGGAATAATTATAGAGTTTTTTTCCATCAGTTTTTCCTCAATATCAAAACAGTCTTTGAAAGATTCAAGAACGATTATTTCATCAGCCACTCCGAAATGCTCATAAATATGCTCCTCACCTTTAACGCATACGCAAATCGTTTTAAAACCTTCATCTCTGGCTCCCTTTAGTATCTGAAGAGCCGTATGGCTACCCAGCGTACAAATTGCATAATCACTGAATTTTCCCATAAAACAGAAAAAGAATTTATTAAAAACAGTTTAAACATGGGGATATTAATTTGTCCAATAATTTTACTCGAAAAACTAAGTGAAAATTAACAACGCTGATGACAGTACCAAAAGATAGACCGCAAAAACATTAAGTGAATGCTTTCTTAAAAATCTCATCAGAACCGAAACTGCAATATACCCGGCAACAAAAGAGCTTAAAACACCTGTTACAATCAAATCCCAGCCGGGTAAGTATATTTTTCCTTCCATAACTTTATAAACAGATAAAACAGTTGCCGCTGTAATTGCCACCGAGCCCAGCAAAAAAGAAAATCTGGCCGCCGATTGTCTGTTTATACCCTGAAAAATACCCGTCGCGATTGTGGAACCGGACCTCGATACGCCGGATATCAGAGCAAATGCCTGCGCCACCCCGATTATCAGTCCAGTTTTCATGGTTATTTTTTTATCAGCCATTTTTTCCCCTATTTGTTCCGCAAGAACAAAGTAAAAAGCCACAACAAGCATCATCACCGCGACTGACTGCGTTGTCCTGAACATAGCTTCCAAGTAGTCTCCTAATAATAAGCCTACAAAAACGGCGGGTAAAGTGCATACGATCAAAATCCATATCATTTTTCTACTCTCCACAGTTTTTTCATCAGTATTTTGATCATTTGCCATTTTAAAAAATCCAAAAAAAGCGGCAAACAAGTCTCTAAAATCACTCCTAAAATATACAAAAATAGCCAGCAGAGTTCCAAAGTGCACGGCCACGTCAAAACCAATCAGGTTCTCGACGGGTAAGTTCAGATAGCTTTCAATGATCACCAGATGCCCTGAAGATGAAATCGGCAGGAATTCTGTAAAACCCTGTAAAATACCCAGTAGTAGCGCGTCCAAAATTCCCATGATTTGATTTATTTTTTAAAGTAAATTAACCTGCACCATCAAGAAGTACAACCACAATAATAGCAATAATTAACTTAAACGCCATGATAAAACTCTACCAGTACGAAATGTGTCCCTTCTGCGAAAAAGTCCGTAGAAAAATGGACGAAATGGGGATCGAATACGAAAAAATTGAAGTAAACCCTGCAAGCAAACCAAAAGAAGTCACTTCCACCGGAGGAACCGTACCGGTGATAGATGATAACGGAATGGTTATGAATGAATCATCGGACATCATCGAATATCTGGATGAAAAATACGGATAAACACTCTTAATGCCTGAAAAAACGGATTCCGGTGAACACCATCGCCATGCCAAGTTCGTCCACACGCTTGATCACTTCGTCATCGCGGATCGAACCGCCCGGCTGAATTACCGCTTCGATCCCGCTTTCCGCCGCCAGTTCAATGCCGTCGGCAAAAGGGAAAAACGCATCGGAAGCCATCACCGAACCTTTGGCGCTCTCGGCGCCGGCTTTATAGCAAGCAAGATGCACCGCGTCCACTCGCGACATTTGGCCCGCTCCAATCCCCATAACAGTATCACCCTTGACCAGCGCAATAGCGTTGGACTTAACATGTTTCGTCACTTTGGTGGCGAATAAAAGCCCTCTGATTTGCTCCGGAGTAGGCTGTTTTTTACTCACGACTTTCAAATCTTTTTCAGACAATTCATAAGTATCATAGGTTTGAATCAAAATACCGCCGGCTACTTTTTTAACATCTCTTCGGTCTTTATCAATGGTTAATTCTCCGCTTTCAAGTAGCCGCAGATTTTTCTTTTTTGAAAGCAATTCCAGAGCGTCCGGCTCAAAAGAAGGCGCGATAATAATCTCCAAAAACCACTTCTGCTCATTTATATAATCAACGATCGCCCGGTTACATGGTCTGTTTAAAGCCATAACTCCGCCAAACGCCGACATCGGATCAACTTTATGTGCCAGTACGCACGCTTCTTCCGGTGAATCTCCCGAAGCGACACCGCAGGGATTATTATGTTTAATAATGGCCACCGATGGCCTTTCAAACTCTTTAACCAGCTCCAACGCCGAATCACCGTCCACAATATTATTGAAAGATAATTGCTTTCCCTGAAGCACTTTGGCGTTCGTAATATTAGCATCCTCGTTTAATGGATTCCTGAAAAAAGCCGCTTTCTGGTGAGGATTCTCCCCGTACCTCAAAGAAAAAGCCTTTTCATAATGCAGATCCAAAAGTTCCGGCTTTCCCACAAGCGGTCTTAAATAATGCTCAATCGCTTCATCATATAAATACGTGCGCATGAAAGCCTTTCTTGCCATAGACTCACGGGTTTTTAAACTGGTATCACCGCCTTTTTTAATTTCCTCTAATACAGATGAATAATCCTTTGGATTGGTTACAACTGTCACATAAGCGTAATTTTTTGCCGCGGAACGGATCATCGAAGGACCTCCGATATCGATATTTTCAATAATCTCTTCAGGTTTGGCTCCATCTTTACCGACAGCCTCTTCAAATTTATAAAGATTCACCACTACCAAATCAATCGGTTTAATGCCGTTTGCTTCCATCTCTTTTACATGAAGCGGATTGTCCCTAACCGCCAGTATACCGCCGTGAATTTTTGGATGAAGCGTTTTTACTCTGCCTCCAATGATCTCGGGTGATCCGGTAAATTCAGCCACATCAACAATATTCACGTCTCCTTCTTTTAATACCTTGGCTGTTCCGTCGGTAGAAAGAATTTCGATTCCAAGCTGATCCAGTTCTTTGGCAAAATCAACAATGCCTGTCTTATCTGTTACACTGACCAGGGCACGTTTTATCATGATAATAAAGTTATTTTATAGGGTCGTATCCTCCTTTACTGCATGGATTGCAGCGCATTACTCTCCATATAGCTTTAGGAACACCCTTAATAAGACCGTATTTCTTGACAGCCTGATATCCGTATTCTGAGCAGGTTGGATGATATTTACAGTAACCATGAGTAAAAAAGATTTTTAGCGGACCATGATCGGGAGAGAGAGTCTTCTGATAAATTTTGATCAGCCAAAGCAGAGGTTTTCTGGGCAAGATTTTAAGTTTTTTCAGCATAAGAAATCAAAAAACCCGAAGTAGTCTAATGATAATAAATAGCAAAGTCAAACCCAAGATTTTCCTAGTAATAATTTGACGGTACCTGTCTAACCCCGTTTAAAATTACCTCGAAATGTAGATGAATTCCGGTTCTGCCATAAACGCGTCCCGTTTTGCCCATACGTCCGACCACTTCACCACGGTCAACTACGTCTCCCACTCCCACGGTAAGGTAATCCAGATGCGCGTAAAGTGTCTGCAAGCCATTTCCATGATCGATTTTTACATGGTTACCGTATCCGCCTCCCCAGGTTCCGGAAGATGCTGTGATCACTTTACCTGTGCCGGCGGCCCAAACGGGCGGCATGGAAGCGTCGGCGATATCATAGGCATAGTGACCCGCGTGGAATCCCTGAGTCAAAACACCCCTGGTCGGCATAATAAACGGCTTCTCGCCAACCGGAGCGGAATATGAGTTTTCCAGAGACACCGGATTACCCGCGTTAACACGTGAAGCTGTTCCAACACGAGCCGGAGTGGTCCTCGTTTCTTGAACAAGAGGTTTGGCGCCCGGCACAAATACTTCATCCCCGGTATTAACGTCCGCCACCAAAATATTATTCTGATTTCTGATAGCCTCTTCTTCTACTTTGTACTCTTCGGCGATCTTTTCTATTGATTCACCGCCGCTTACCTTGTGTGTTACTCCATCGACAGGTGGAATAACCAGTTTTTGACCGACTTTAAGGCTGTTCGCGTTACCGATATTATTTTCCCATAATAAGGTTGAAGTTTTAAGATCGTAATCTTCGGCTATTGTTGATAACGTTTCGCCCGAAGCCACGGTATGGACAAAGCGGTCTGTCATATTGCTTCTGTCTCCCCGGTTTGTCTGCGGATTAACTTTAGTTAAATAGCCTTCTTCATCGGCAACAATTCCTGAAGCGAAAGCGGTTGAATCCACATAGTATCCACCATAGTCTCCAACGTACATACCTTCTGCCGTTGTTCCTAGCGGTGTAAGTGAACCGATCAAGAAAATCACGGCCACCATTGCCGTATACCTCTTAAATAAAGTATTGGAAGCTTCCGTGTCATCCATTATCCCTTTCTTTCCGTGGTGCGGATATGGACTGATTACACTTTTAATGGCCTGACTGCCTTTAGAAGCGGAAGCCTGGAATAAATTGAATTTTGGAAGTTGCAAATATGATGCCTTTTCGAAGACACGTTTATGTCGCTCGATCCTGGCTGACTTATTTACCTCTAATTGTTGGTAAGCTGGCGTACTAATAGGTTTTCGATTAAGAATCATTCTAAATCTTTGCCCCTCTTCTGACAAAACTACACTAATCGCAAGAATGGCATCAAGTAGTATATATTGACCAATTTAGTAAAAGTGGTGTAAGTACAGTTCTGATTGCGGTAAATAGCAATAGCAAATATTGGCTTAAAATAAACAAATTACTATCCACAAAATTATACTTTAATATATAATTATGATTATCGCAACGCCTTGTTGACAGTAATAATAAAAATACGATTAATATGCATAATGAAATGCGCTTGCGATTATCTGTCTATTTTGATAATCTCCACGTGCTTTCTTTCTGTTCTATTGTGGCGATGCGTCTTACATTGGAACTTAATATTTATTTCTTAACCCATGGAAAGAATGAAACATTATGAACTCATGGTTATCGTTGATCCGGAAATCGGCAGCGATGCGGTCAATTCCAAGTTGGAAGAGATCAAACAACTGATCGCCTCTAATAAAGGTGATATTTTCTTTGAAGATTTATGGGGAGTCAGGGACCTCGCCTATAAAATCAAAAAGAGAGACAAGGGATTCTATGCCGTTTTTAACATGAATATGGAAAATTGCGGTATCAAAGAAGTCAATACCACCCTTAATATAGATGGTCATGTTTTAAGACATTTGTTGGTAAAAATGCCGGAAGATTATAAACCAAAAAGTAAAGAAGATATTGATAAAGAAATCGAACAAGCCAAAAAAGAAGCAAAAATAGATGAAGTTGTTGAAGAAAAGAAAAAGGCTGCCAAAGCCAAAACATCTGCCACTCCCAAAGAGGAAGAAGTAAAAGCTGAAAAGGCCGAGAAAGCTAAAAAGGTAGAAAAAGAAGAGACTGTTGAACCCAAAGAAAAAGAACCTGCCAAAAAAGATGAGGAATCCAAGAAATCATTGGAAGATGTGGACAAAAAACTAAGTAACTTGCTGGATAACCCCGACTTAAACTTTTAAATTTTAAACTATGAGAAGCATCAATAAAGTAATACTTATCGGAAATCTGACCAGAGACGCGGATTTAAAAGAAACAAACGGCGGCCGGCCCATCTCTTCATTCGGGCTCGCCACCAACAGGGAATGGGTTACCCGGGACAGTGAAAAACATTCGTCTTCTGAATTCCATGAATGCGTGGCTTGGGGCAAACTGGCGGAAATCTGCAATCAATTCTTAAAAAAAGGTAAACTTATTTACGTTGAAGGGTACCTAAAAACACGCAGTTGGGATACCGACGAAGGAACGAAAAAATACAGAACGGAAATTGTTGTTAACGACATGATTATGCTTGAAAAGAGATCAAATAATGAAGGTCAAGAGGAAATGGCCATGGTCAGTCCGGTCGAAAATCTTTCGGACGAAGCTTAAGGCCGCTCAATTAATCATTAATAATTTACAATATTATGGCTAAGAGTAAATATAACAAACCATGCCCTTTCAAAAGCGAGGGCGTCACGTATATTGATTATAAAAACGTGTATGCTCTTCGCAGATACGTTTCCCAGTACGGAAAGATCGTACCCCGCTATTACACGGGTGTCAGTCTTAAATACCAAAAGGCTCTTTCCAAAGCTATCAAAAGAGCCAGACAGATGGCGCTTCTGCCCTATGACGGCAAGTGGTAAAATTAAATATCAATCTAGTTCATGAAATATCTTCCTGAATTTTCAAAGTTAAAAGACCGGGAGCTTAAGGAATTGCTTAAGCAGAACCAAATCGGTCTTACTGTTTCCGAAGCCCGAAAAGTGGCGAAATTGCTGAAAAGAACCCCGACCATTACGGAAGCTATACTCTGGGGAATTCAGGGATCCGAGCACTGTTCATATAAGAGCAGTCGCAAATATCTGAAAAATTTGCCCACAAAGGCGCCAAATGTCATTTTAGGGCCCGGTGAAGATTCCGGTATTGTGGAAATAGCGAACATTAAAGGTGACCGCTACGGAATAATTGTAAGTCACGAAAGCCATAATCACCCTTCGCAGATTGTTCCCTATGAAGGCGCTTCAACCGGTGTTGGCGGATGTGTCAGAGACGTTATGTGTATGGGCGGAAGAGTCCTCGGCTCTCTGGATCCTCTAAGATTCGGTAGTATCAAAAAGAACGAATCCAGACAAATAGCGGATGAAGTTGTGAACGGGATCGGCGGATACGGTAATCCCATCGGAGTTCCCAACTTGGGAGGGGATATCTATTTTAATGACGGATACAACGACAATTGTCTTGTAAACGTAATAGCGTTTGGTCTTATCAAAGAGTCGAACGTTATCCATTCTTATGTGCCTCCTCATGCGGCCAAAGAAAAATGGGATATTATAATTGTAGGAAAACCGACTGATCAGAGCGGAATGGGAGGAGCTTCTTTTGCGTCCGTTAAACTTGAAGAAGCTGAAAAAGAAAAGAATAAAGGGGCGGTGCAGGAACCCAACCCTTTTTTGAAGAGGCATTTAATGGCTTCAACTTACGATCTCTTCAAGATTCTTCAAAAAAAAGGACTGATCAAAAAAGTCAGTTTTAAAGACATGGGAGCCGGAGGAATTACCTGTTCAACCGTTGAGCAGGTCGCAAAACAAGGACTTGGAGCCAAAATAGATTTGGGTAAAGTGAACGTGGCGATAGAAGATCTGCCGCCACAGGTTATCGGGTGCGCGGAAACACAGGAAAGATTTACCTGGATGTGTCATCCGGGTTTGACCCAAATGATAGTTGATCATTATAACAAAAAATGGGATCTGCCATCGGTCGCGGATAATGCCGGGGCTTTTGTGATAGGCAAAGTTATTGAAGGAAACTATTCATTGGAATACAGAGGAGAAATATACGTGGACGCCTGCTCCAGAGACATCACCGAATCTCTGTTGTACGATAGAGAGTTCAAACCCGGTCATAAAAAGAATACCGAGCCGATATTGGGTGAACCTAAAGACTATAATAAAATACTGATTGAACTGCTTTCTTCAGAAAATATCGCGAACAGAAAGGTGATTTATGAGCGCTATGATAAACAGGTACAGGGTTTTACCATAATAGAAGCCGGTGAAGCCGATGCCGGAGTTATGGCTCCTTTGATCGATGAAAAAGTGCCTCAAAAAGTTAAAAAAGTGGGTGTGGCTTTTTCCGCCGATCATAATCCCCGTTATTCACAAATCGACGCTTACCATGGAGCGGTTAACGCTGTTGTTGAATCAATGCGTAATGTTGCCGCCGTTGGCGCTTACCCTCAAGCCGTGACAGATTGTCTTAACTACGGTAACCCCGAAAGACAAGAGCAGATGTGCGAATTAAAAGAAGGTATTCGTGGCGTGGGAGCGGCCTGTAAGGGTATCAAGCTGAAGAATCATCCCGCATACCCTACACCTGTGATTTCGGGTAACGTCAGCTTGTACAATGAAGGAAAAAACGGACAGATCCCACCGTCCGCGATCATCTGTTGCGTGGGTAAGATCGATGACTGTAAAAAAGCTGTTACAATGCAATTCAAGCATGCAGGTTCAAGAATATTTTTGATTGGACAGAGAAAAGATGAGCTTGGAGGATCCGAATATTACAGATTAAAGAAAAAATTGGGTGAAAACATACCGGTTGTTAACTTAAATCAGGCCAAAAAAGAAATTTACGCCATGGTGGATTCTGTGGATGCTGAATGCGTGCTGGCCGCGCACGATATTAGCGAAGGCGGACTTGCCGTTACAGTGGCTGAAATGTCCATGGGGGGCAGAGGTGAAGGAAAAATTGGCGCTACTGTTGATCTTGACAATGTACCTGCCAAGAAGTTGAAAAATTCAGTAAAATTGTTTTCCGAAACCGGCGGTTTTATAGTTGAAGTTGATGAACAAAAAGTGCCTAAATTTAAATCAATTTGCAGACAACACATAATCGAGCCGCATGATATAGGTGAAACGGTTGATTATCCCTGTCTTAAATTTAAATCGGACGGCAACGATCTGATAAATATACCCTTAAGCAAAGCGTCAAATTTCTGGTTGAACGGACTCAGGAATAAACTTTAGATTAAATAATTGAATTAAAAGAAAAAAAGACCAGTCTTTAATTGAATAAAAGACGTTTTTCTGCTAAAATAATAAGAATAAAAAAAGCATGGAAAAACAAAAACAAATAAAAACAGATAGAGCCCCCGAAAGCGAAAAAGTGGTTATCCATTGGGAAGCTCCTGAATATATCCAGCAGGAAAAAAACAGAAAATGGTACCTGATAGCCGCAACAGTTGTATTGATTGTGGCAATTATAGCGGCTATTTCGGATAATATAACACTTGCACTGGCCATACTTGTTTTTGCCGGAGTTTATTATTACATACAAACACAGCACCCGCCCAAATATATCACTGTCAGGATTACTGAAATGGGAATTTATGTAAGTGATATGTATTTTCCCTATCAAAGCATAAAGGCTTTTTGGATTATTTACGAGAACGGCATTAAAACACTAAATCTTAGGATTCTGAACAGATACCATTCAGATGTGGTTATTCAGTTTGATGACCAAGATCCCGCACAAGTAAGAAACTATCTGATAAGCCGTATACCCGAATGGGAAGGTAAGCACGCTTCCGCGACGGACATTTTTTTACAATTATTAAAACTATAATGAGCGAACAACCGCTTCAACAATCGGGATCGGAAACACCGGTGGAAGGGCTGGAAATAAGCGAGCGGGCAGCTAAAGCCCGTGAAGCGGTTATAGAAGAACTAAAAAAAAGACGGGATGAAATGATCGATGACCTGAAAGAAGCTTTCAATGAAAGAATCTCTTATGGCGGCGATCAAATGGAAGAACGTGCCAAAGACAAAATATTGTTTTTAAGAGATCGTCAGATCGATGAGGTAAGACAAACCTACGACGCTTTAATCAAAGAGTTTAACCAGCGCGTGCAAAAAGATTCAAGTGTTAATCTTGAGAGCTTGGCGCAGGAACTTCTTGATAACGCGAACGCGAAAACCAGACAGCGACTTGAAAAACTAAGGGCGATTTTAAATGAAAAAGTAGAAGACACATACATCACAACGCATGAGGTGGCGGAAATAGCCAGGGCGGTTGAAGGAGTCAAAGACTTTGAAAAAGCGCACCCCGAACTGCATCAGCTGTTTATTAAAATAAGTGAAGACGGTGCATTGAACGAAGGCGATTATAAGCAGATTGTGGCATTAATTGATCCGGATAAATTACCGCAGATAAGTGATAAAAACGTTCATTCATACGAATCAACCGGAGCCGGACTTTTAATCAGCATGATGTCACCTCAACAAAAATACGAGCTGGTTTTAAATTTTATGGAATCGAATAAAGGCAAAGAAAGTGATGAACTGATTGACGGTTTCTTAAGAACCGGCGTTTTAACCCTGTTACAGGGGGAACAATTGTTTAAACAGGCTTTAAAAAAAGGTCTGCTGACACAGGAAGAATTTGAAAAAAAATACAAACAAAAACTTGAAACAACCTATTACAGAGACCGGGTGAAGCAGTTTAAAGATGTTCTGCAGGGCGAAGTTTATCGCAAATACAGCGGACGGTATTCCAAAAACATTGTGGAAAGATTTGTAGGCAAGCCGCTATTGCACTCTCTACTCGCGCTTTGGGGCGGGACAACTGCCATAATAAACGCTCTTGCCAGCCGCAAACGGGGTGATTTTGCGCAGACACTTCATAATATTACATTCAATAAATTTTTCTGGTTGGGTGTCGGTGCCGCGGGGATCGGCATTGAAGGAGTCAGCGGTTCAATGCGTGAAGGCCACAAACGTAGAGGAGTACTTGAATTCCTGGGGCTTGGTGAGGGCTATATTTCACAATTGATTGACAACCTTTTAAATGATAAGGAAAAAGCAGACGTTAAAAAAAGAAACGCCTTAAAAACACTCACGGAAAACTATCTGGGCGCGCCGCCGGATCTTAGAAACTATCTGGAACAAGGGGGGCATCAGACAATTCTCAAGTTGCGTGGGCAATTCGATGTGCAGGGTAATCCGGTTTTGTCATTGGATAAACTAATCGAAAAAGAAGAACATGCCGGAAGAAAAGAATTTTTAAAAAACCTACGAGTAATGAATAAAAAGCCCGAAAAAAAGATTGACAAGATCTTATTTGCCATCGCCGTGTCATCGGAAGCGCTCGGAATAGAAGAAAATGAAAGAAAACTGGCGGTGTGGTTGGAAAAAATCAAACAAACCCAATTATCTACTTCCTAATGAACCTGCAGTTTAACGAATATTTTGTCAGAACAAAACTTATCCCCACATTGGGGGATTTACTAACTCGTATCAGCCAACCTGTGGACGCACAGCCGATAGGCGGATATCTGGGGAAACTATTGATACCGCAGGAACTTAGCGCGGTTGATAGAAATCTGTTCCGTACTGAATACTTCATTAGGGGTCAGGACGGATATAAAGATTATCGGCCATTCCAGGATCAGAGCGAACAAGAATATCGACTATATCTTTTGGATGAATTGGCAACTTATCTTGCGCAACAAAGACAACTGTTGGGACCTGAAGGACTAAAGCAAAATATTTTTCCCACGGAAAACCGCGATTATTCATCCAGTACTGAACTGAACAGACATTTATATCAATTGGCTTACAGATTGGTAAATAGACTTGAACAAAAGATAATTAAAGACAACAGTCAAGAAATGTCACCCGAGCAAAAGGAAAAATTGCAAAATGGACAAATTAAGATGATTTCCGTTAACGAACAAGATAGAGTGATAGACCGTGATAATTTGGCTGAAATGCCCGCTGATACTGTTATTGTGCCCCTGGTCCAACCCAATTTAAGACAAAGGCTGGCCGAAACGGCACGGGGGCAAACAGAAGTAACCGTAACAGAAGGAGTGATCAGCGTTAACAAAACGGCTATGGAAAAAGGTTTCCGAGAAAGCATGGTTGAAAGCACCAAAGCCGTTTTGGAAGCCGCGGGTTTGGAAGTTATGGCTATGGAAGCTCGCGGAGGAATCATAAAAGGAAAAGTCAAAGACGTGAATGGAGATGTACTGGAGGTTTTAGTCAACGCCCTTTCGCTGGACAGCGACCCCCGAAAATATAAATTTACTTTTGATGAAGCTGTAAAAGATCAGACAGACTCCGGATACTACAGGGGCAGGTATTTTTACCTTAGCGGAAAGGATTTAGAGCGCGAATTCATGGCTAACGGACAAAGACAGCCGGCGGAGCGAATTTATCAAAATTTGCCGCCAAGCGCCACATTCAAAGGTTATGAACTGCCACCGGAAGAACCTATGCCTGTTGTAGTTGCCCCCGTGCGGGGTGTACCAAGGGGTGTACCAACAGGTTTGCCAAAGCGACCTGAATCCCCGCGCGCGGTAAGTGGTGAACAAAAAGAAACAGATGATAAAGATGCTAAAAGTTTGGTGCCGGGAGCGACGCCCGAAGGTCCTGTCAGAGAATCACCTGCCGCTATCATTGCGGGAAGAGAAGGAGGCCATGATAAAACAAGGGGAAAAGGGAAAAGAGGGGCGCGACAGGAGGTGGAAACACCCGCTACGGAAGGCGAAGCAGAAGCTGAACTGGAAGCTGAAAGGCAACAGCGGCAAATGCCGCAAGCCGCACCGCGGCAGGGGAGCACCCCACCATTAAGATATTCGGAACCCGCGCAAAACCGGATGGATCTACGCAATAGAAAAAAGAAAGAAAATAGAAAAAAAATATGGCTCGCGCTCGGCGCCACCGGCGCCGTCACCGCCGGCCCCATAATAACACTTCTCACTTCCGCCGGTGTCATGTCCACGCGGGACGCTGAAAAAGTACAGCAAGGATTCACATTTATTCTTCATTGTATCGGAACGGCCTGCATCGGCTAAAAACAAAATCGAAACAAATGAAAAACAAAAAAACAACCAAAGGTCTGCTAAAAAAACTAACTCTAACGGGAATACTCTTACTGACACTTTTCGCTATTCCGCCGGTCACAACAGCTGAAGAACCCGAGGGATCGGAAACAAACTCCAGTAACGCTTACCAAGAGTACAAACAGGCCGAGCAGGCGTATAATGCATGTGTTAAAAATGAAGAGACGGAGGACTGTACCGCCCAAAAACAAGCCATGGATGAAGCCAAAGCCGCCGCCAGCCCAAGTGGCGGCGCCCAGGCCCAAAGTGAAGAATACGACAAACTTATGGAAACCATAGGCTCCATGCTCATTATGATAAGCGAATTTCTCCAAAGAATCATCTGGCCGGTTTTGCTCTTAATTGGCGGACTCCTAAAAAACGACATCCTTTTTGGCGCCGGCATGGAAGAAACCATGCTCAATATCTGGCGAAATATCAGAAATATCGTCAATATACTCTTTATTTTGGTACTTCTTGGTATCGCTTTCTACAACGTTGTAGGGGGATCCAATCAAGATTACCATATCAAGACAATGTTGCCCAAATTTATTATTGCCCTAATAGCGGTTAATTTTTCATTCCTTGTAGTTAAAGTGGCAGTGGACGCTGTAAGTGTTGTAACAACAGCGGTTTTTGCTTTACCTAACGCTGTTGAAACCAATCTCACCGATGAACAGGGTAATCAAATTAATGAAAGCCAAAAATTTATTATTAGCTTTTGTGAGGGATTATATGGTCAAGAAAATTATTCACCGCCGCCTGATGATTCGGGGTATTGCGTGGGTAACCCCAACACAAAAGAACTCACAGCCAAAGGTAAAAACTTTTTTGCAACCTTTGATTCAAACAACGCCGCTATTATTTTGGCCATAAATATGGGGAAAGTGGCGGAAATCAATAAAGTGACACTTAAAAATCACCAACAGGCGGCCAAAGACCTTTTATTAAACACTCTATTTTCAACAACACTTTACATAGTTTACGCAGTGGCTTTTGTGGCTCTGCTTATTATCTTGGCAATCAGGCTGGTCGTACTTTGGGTCACTATGGTTCTTTCTCCGCTGATAGTCTTGGCTTATGTCATTCCCGACAGTCTAAAAAGTTCTCTTGGCGGAGCCGACGATTTAAGCAAAAAATTCGTACAGAATCTTATTGCTCCATTGCCCATTGCGCTTGTAATGAGCATTGGATTTATTATGCTTCAAAGCTGGAAGCAGGCCAGATTTGCAAGTGTGGATATCCCCACATTGGATGTAAATCTGCTCACTTCTGGTATGAGCACATTACAGGATTTAATAGCTGCGGTGGCCATGGTTGTGATTGTTTGGATAGGCGTATTTGAAGCCGCTAAAGGCGGATATGCCGAAAGCATTGTTGGTGGACTTAAAAATGCAGTGGAAAGCGCCGGGAAATTTGTGGCGACCGCTCCCATCAAGTATATGCCTTTAATCCCTGTTGGAAAAGGAGATGACAAAGTTTCCGTTGGTACGGCACTTGGAGCAGTATCGCAAATTCCTAACGCGTTAAGAACCAAAGAGTTGCAAAAACAGCGCGATTTAATGAAACAATTCGGTTTCGCTCCCGATGAAGCGATCAGTAAAGAGATCAAAAAGACCAAGAATGGAACTGATCTTGGCGCGACTATGTGGAATCACAGATACCAGTTGGATAAAACCCGTCAAAAAGAAATCGGTGACCAATTACGAGATAATCCAGATATTGAAAGGGATTTTAGATCTTTACTCGGTAACAAACAGTTTGGTGAGTATAAGACAGCACAAGTCATTGATGCACTCAAGCGAGGCGAAGAACTTCCGGATGATGTACTGCAGGCAGTAATAGATCGTCTTAAGGACAACTCAAACGTACTCAGCAGAGCCAGCCAACTTGCCGGTGCGTCCGCCGCGGCCGCCGGAACATCCGCCGCCGGTACCGCCGGAGCCGCGTCAGAGCAGCAAACGGAAAGTCAACAACCCGATACATCAACAGAAACCAACCAACAACCGGTCGTGGATAAAGTTGCCGAACAAGTATTGACCGATGAAGACAAGAAAAAACTTAATAATGCAAACGGAAATGAGGACTATAACAGTCCGAAACCTGAAGAGGTCGCCGCCGCCAAAGCACGTCGTGATAAGGCGACCGAATCTTTAAGTAATCTTCAAAAAAAATTACAAGTCGTCGACTCAAACAATGCGCAAGAAGCAATAAATACCGTTAAGATCGCACAAGAAGAACTTAAGAAGCAGCTAGAATCAAACGGTGTTCCAGATGATGAAATTGATGATAGAGTCAGCGAATTAATGCGCGGATACGTCCAGAACATGGAAAAAAAATACGGCAATGATCACGCCGATCAGTGGGAGATTTTCAAAAAAAGCGAACCAGTGAAACAAATATTAAAAGATGAACAGCCTAAAGCGAAAAATGAATCGGGAGATTCCTGACAGCCCCACCGCCCGCTAACGAACCACAGTAAAAAAATTGACAAAAAATAAAACAATGATAAAATTGCAAAAAACAATTCGGCAAACAAAAGCCCGTGGCCCAAAGGCCGGGGAAACTGTTTTAAAAAAAACAAACATTATTGATCCCTTAACCCGTCAATAATGACCAGTTTTGTAAAAAACAAAGCGCTTACATTTTTTTGGAATAACCCGCTTACTCCTTCAAGGCTTGTTTTCGCAAATTCAGGTAACAGCTGGGGTGGATCCGGCCCGGAAGATAAAAAAGATTTTGCGGAAGAACCCTTTGAACAAGCATCGGAACAAGAACCGACAAGTGTAGAATCGGAGGAAACCGGACCAAAAAAGCCCGAGTTGTCTGAAAGAGGCGATTCAATCGAATATGTTACTTCAACCATGGCGGAAAACATCAATGCCGTAATCGGATCCGCCAACGAAGCATTGAAAGTAGCCAAAGAACAAAAAAAACAGGAAGTAATTAAAACTATCGAATCAATTCAACAGGAATTAAGGAACCTGCGCGGTATCATTGATGAAAGCCAGAAAAAGCTCCGCGCGGAAATAAACAGATTAATGGACCAAAAACTGTTAACGTCCGGGCAAGCTAAAGAGATTTTAGATTTGGGAATCACTCTGCCCGACTTTGAGCAAAAACTTAAAGGTCTTACTGATCCTTTAAAAGGAAAAATTTCAGATCAAGACCTGTATTCCTTGATAACGGAAAAAAAGAAAGAAGCCGCGCAATTCCCAAAAATCAAAGAAGAATTCGAGCAAATCACAGTCAGGCTTAACGAGGCCATGCAGGAATCCAGGGACCAGATTTACGAAAAAGCACATAAACAAAAAATGCTGGAAAGTCTTGGTCGGCAGTTGGGTTTCGAGCTGAAAGAAGGCACAAAACTGCGTTTCAGAACAAAAAGACCAGTTTTGCGGCCCGCTCGGGACGCGGCCAGTGAAAACCTCTACGAACATGTTACGGACGAAAACGGACTTCGCATCTACGAACCTATATACAGAAAAGCCACTATCAAAGAAATCGATTTCAAAAATTTCAAAGTAAAAGAAGGAGACAGGGCCGAACAAATATTTGCCGCTCTCACTCCCTACGTTGTGCTCGATATTGAAGATGAAAAACCGGACCAAAACGGGATAAAACGTCAGCAGAGCGTGGAAATCAATGGAGCCTCTTTAAAAAAAATCGTGGATATGCAGGACATGACTGTTGATTACCCCGAAGGTAAAACCGCCGAACAGGATACAGAAACACTGGAATCACTTTTGGGTGTGAATATAAAACCCGGTGCCGTTTTTACGTACCGGGATATAAGTTCCGATGGCATAGGCAAAGTCAAAGGTGAAGACAAAAACGTTACCATAAAAAACATCACCAGAGAAAAAGATGACTTTTTCAACACCGCCGACAGTAATAAAAAAGGAAAAGAAAATACCTTTATAGAACTGGATAGTGAAGTAGTGGTAGCCCATACGCCCCGTCAGATCAAGAAAAGCAAACTCAGGATGGATGAATTCATAAAATGGTTTACCCGGCTTGGAGTTGTTGCTCTAACCGCCCTCACAATTTCCGAACTCAGAGACAAGCTTAAAGAAGAAAACGAGCTTAGAAACGGAACCTATCAAAGAAATCCCAAAGAATATTTGCCGATCGAATTAAAGAAAGACGAAATACTCTGTTACGACACCATGCCGCCCAAGCTGTTCAGAATCAAAGAAATTAATGATGACAAAATAGAACTTGATAACGGATCTGTTTACACCCCGGCAAGTTTCTTAAGGTGGGTCAAAAACAATGAAGTGGAAAAGTTCGATCCGGATGCCGAAGCCGAAAAAAGAGTGGCGTTCATGCCCGAAGAAACGGAAGAAGAAAAAGCGTTAAAAGAGGAAGAGCGTAAAAAAGCTACAGCCGCGGCGCAGGACAAAAAACAGAAAAGACAATCGGTTCCACCCGGCTTTTCCACCGAAACAAGTGAAAAGGACACCCCTCCGAATATCTCTTATTTAAGAAAACTATATAACGAAACATACTTCCTTAGTCTGGGCAGTATGTACGAAATCGGCAAGCAGATTTTTGAATACATCAAACGTTACATGGAGAGGTCTGAAAAAGAAAGAATCGGAGTGATCGGCAATAACGCTCTGAGTTTCATCCCGGGACTGGGCAGGGAGTTTGAAGTAATCAGACAGAAAGCCGAAACTGAACAGGTCAATTATTACAAAGAAGCCTTTGAGCAATACGGCTGCACCGACTTCATAAAACAGCTTAATACCACAACCAACCGTGATGAGCTTAAGGCTCTTCTGATAGTAATGTCAGAAAAAGGATTCATCAACTGGCAGGATAAAACGCTCTGGGCAGCTATTAAGCGCGTGGCCGCCAAATTCAATTTTGACCTCAGTAAAGCTGAACACAATGAAGATTCAATCCGCGAAATACTGGACGGTTTTTGGGGTAAAGACTCTTTCCGCGATTTCAAAAATAAAAACGACAGCGCTTATCAGAACCGTGTAAACGAAAACAAACAATGGGCACTCAGGCTCGAAAACGACCCCGAACAAAAAGAAGGTATGAAAGGTAGACTGCAGAATTATCTCTTTATGCACATGAACGGTCTTTGGGTGGATCCGGCCATTTATGAGGCACTGTTATATTTTGCCATCGAATCAGGAAAACTCAGTTTCGCCGAAAAGATATACTTCCTGATTATGGGATTTGGTATGGAAGGTAAAAAAGGTGAAACTGCCGGAAAACCTTTGCTCGACTGGTACAGGTTGAGTCAGTTCCAAGGAAATTTGTTGAACAATTTTCCGGTGCTTGATTATTTTACCGACCACAGTATAGGCAAGGTAGATTCCCGGGGCAGGCCCATTTACGACCCCAAAACCGGACAGCAGGCTGTGGGACAGCCGCAAATGAACGAAATGAAACAGCTGATCAAGACCATAATTGAAAAGGACACCGGCAAAAATATTTACTCCCTCTCCAAACCTGAAAAATTAACTCCCGGAGAGGAATTACAAGACTACATAGAAAAAGTCATGATGTCAAATCCGAGTGTCGTTTCCCGTATGACCGATAAAGCTTCAAAAGATGTCACTAATTGGGATCACGACGACTTCCATATGTTCGGATCCCAATTGCAAGAAAATCAGATTCGAAGTGTCGCGGCCAAGAGCGGAGGTAAGCAGGAAGCATCAAGCGCCGCTGTCAAAAACACCTTCGCGGGTCTAAATAATTTCACTAAAAGGTATTTGGAGCAGTTCATCGAAGCGGGCAAACAGGGTGATCAGGATGCCGCGCAAAAAAACCTTCGCAGATTTATGGATACTTTCAGGTCATACATCAGGCTGGACGCGATCGTGCAGGATCGATTTGAACACAATAAACACGAATTTACCAAATTTGACAGAGAAATGTATTCATACGCCGGAGTTGATGACTCCAGAATGGTAATAGATATGTGGAATGAAGTTCAGTCGTTTACGGAATTGCTGTTTGAGAAAATTAAGCCTCACGTGCCCAAAAGAACATATCAGGATCTTACAATGAACTGGGAACTAATGATGCAAAAATTCGGATCCAGCAATATTAACAAACAAAGAGAACAAACCGACGCTTATAATAATTTTGGAACCAAGCTGGAAGGTGCTTTGTCCATGGTTCAAAATGAAGTCGGATATAATGGATTGGCCAAGATTTTTGATGATATTCAGAACCATACTAGAGAGGAAGATCAAAAGCTGATCAAAGGTATAGCCGGAGGTTTGAAATCTAAACAAGAAATGGAAGCGCAAAAAGAATCCAAACAACGTTCTTTCGATTTAGCGGAGCCGAAAACAATCAAACTTAAAGATCTGGCTCTTGAATACAGCAGACTTAAAAACAGAATAGAAGAAGGCAGTAAGGCCGACCGCAGAGCCGATAGAAAAAAGAAGATTTCAGAAATCCTTGAAAAAATAGAGAAAAACAAACAAAACGAAATCAGCATATTCGAAGAAAAAACCCTGCAAAATGAAATCGAAGCAATGAGAGGACAGCTTGGTGTTCAACCCGGGGAAAGTGAAAGTACGCTGGAGAAAGCAGCATAGACATTTAATCTTTTGGCTACGGCAAAAACAAGTGCTTGACAAAAGTGTTGTTAAAAGTATACTTGGACAAGATCAATCACAAACTATGACCAATCTGATGGCAAAAATTATTAGAACGATTATTAAATTCACATGGGTGAAACCGTTTCTCATGGTCCCATGTTATTGCCGAAAGCGGGTTAGGTGATAATAATTAAACATTAATTCTTTCATAAGACCCGCGCCGCCGGGTCTTTTTTAAAAAACTATGGTAGCGATGAAATACCCACAATTGATGGCTCAGAAAGATTTAAGGTCCATGGATGATCCGGTCTTTGACGCAACACGTCATCGCTTATACACGCTTGCCACAAAGTATGATTCGGACGTCAATCCCGAAACCCTTAAGGAAATACGGGCAACCATAAACGAATACGGTGAAAAAATATATATAGGTTCGATCATAGACGACCTAATAAGAAAGTGTTTCAACGAAGAAAATCTGCTTCAGGAAGAATTCGTCGATTGGTTTATTAAGCATAAAATCGCGGACATTCTGGTGGTTCACTTTGTGGCAAGATTACCCCGATCGGAAGCACATAACGACGATGAAGACCCGCATTACAGGTCGGCCAAAGAATCTTTAAGAACGTTTTTGGAAAAATTCGCCACAAGTTCAAGATCTTTGCATTCCTTCATAGAAAGCAGAAGAAAAAGGTTCAAAGATATAAACTATTTTCAGATTTTTTTGGATCCCGAAGTAAGAGGCCTTTTGCACGATCAGATTAACGACATTGCCGCAAATCGCGCGACCGCCCAGTTTGACGTATTCTTCAAAGAAAACCCCACCAATTTTATATTATCTTATGTACTGAACAGGGTTTTTACTCTAAAAGACGATGGCAACGTGGAAGTTGACGACCAGGCTCTGCACAATCTGGTGGCTTTTCTGGATAAGCACAAGTTTCACCTTGAACAGCTTTATTATCTGATATTCGAAGAGCTGGTCAAAATGCGCTCTCTTAAAGGCAATGTAGGATCGATCAGGGAAGAAGTGGCGGAACTGGTTTACGCCAATGACATACTGGATGGAAGTAGACTGCTTGATCCCGACTTTGATTTTGATCGAATCTGGAAAGATCATTTTAAACCCACGATTGTTGATGTTAGAAGGGAAAAAGTGGGTGTTGAAAAATACCGCACGGTGGATGTAAGTACCGTGGATATCGGTTCGCTGGCCGAAGTTCATTTGCCTGTTGAAAGTCTGGATCCTGCCAAAAAACTGCTTGCTCTTGTAAAAGGGGATGACAAAGAGTTTATGTATCAATTAAGAAAATATTTTAATTATTTAATGTGCGACGAAGGCGATGGCAAAACAAAAGAAAGCAAGGAGACAGCTGCGCAAGGCTTGGTCGAATGGGTAAGGCGTCAGGTAAAGGGGAAAATATATAAAATTTTAAAAAGAAAAGAATCCGAACCGGAAGAGGAAAGAGAACTTAGGATAGCCGCGTTAAGTGATGAACAGATTTTACGGATCCTTGGAAAGCAATTGGACCATGTCGCAGATTTTATAACATACATAACCGAGCAGGGATTGGAAAGAAGAGACGCCGATGATCCGATAAGACAAAGTTGCAGAGTAATGCCTGAGCTTCTTGGGTGCAGAGACATGCGCAAACTATTAACCTGGGTTGCTGAGCCGCAGGAATTTATCAACGAATTTCCACAGTATTCACATGTAAAACGATCTATAATATCGCATTTTGCCAGAAAAATGTGGGAATTTTTACTTCTTTACAGAAAATACGCCTTTAAGCAGGTTTTCATGGAGGCTCAAAAAAGGAGAGGATCATTGGAAGACTTTTTCTGCAAATCACTTAATATCAGAGAAACCAGACAAGTGGTAAAAAAATATCAGGTCGTAACAGAAATAGACGATCCTGCCACCGCTGAACCAGTTAAGTATCCGCTGGATCAGGATAAAGTTGTGTCCGGGCCCAATTGCAAAAATAATTGTAAAATTAAAACCACTCCGCATTACACAATTTTAAATAAAGACGAAATTGATCCTGAAAGAACGGATGGAGGCAAAGAATACGACCCGCAGACGGGAAAGTGGTATCAATATTACCCCGCTGAAGAAAAAAAATTTCTGGAAGCCAAAGTAACCATCCCCAACGGTAAAAAAGATAAGTTTGTGGAGGGAACGATACTGATCTACAGCGGCGATGGTGACATAGTCCATTGTAAATCTCTTGAATCATATTTATCCAGTATATTAAGAAAAAAAACACCTTCGGATCTATTAAGAATGACATTCGTGTCAGACGATCCCGAAGTAAGGCAGGCGCTTATGGATTATATGTACGACAATTACTACTCTTCCGGAAATTACGACAAACTGGAGCATGTTCAGGAAGGACGCTTCTTATGTTCCAAATATGAAGACAAAGTGGTTGTTAAAAACGGTAATGCCGCTTACTATGGCGGCCGCGATTTCTCGGGCGCGCCTTATGCCACCGTAGCCGTGGTTAATGACGATGGCGATATCGAACATACCCACCTGGGTTTTGAAACACACATTATGACAATGAAATCCTTGTTGATTTCAAGCAGTGATCACACATCAATCTCACACGGCAAAGTATACACACCCGGCCGTGAGTTCAATAACATGTTCACTTATCTCTTTCCGCCCGCGCTTTTTGGCAGGCAGTACGCCGAATATAAAATGCAGGGTTTTAAGGGGCGAAACGGATTCAATATTATGACTGCTCAGGATGGTTTAGAGGAAGATGTGGACGAATTTTTTCGATATGAGTAGGTAATACTTTTTAGTGTTGACAAAATAAAATTTAAGCTTAAACTAAATGCCGCTTTTTAGCTGATATTTGATAAAGAGGCAAGGAGTTTAACCCTACCCCGCCCGGCCCGCAAATTATTGCCGTCCGGGCGGGGTAGAGTTTTACCTCAAGTAATAAAAAAGGAGATTTCAGAATGAATAGCGAGCCGGCACCCGCGCCTACCGCGGTCAACAAGAAGAGGACGAAGAAGACAGCCAAGCGGGATCTGGACGAGCGCGAGCGAAAGGCTTGCGCATTGGCCAACTTCCCTGAAAAGCTTGCTCTGAAGGCGCACTCGTCATTTTGGCGGCGTGTCATGATGGCAAAGGCGGAAGAGGTGGACGTCCTTCTGGACGACCACTTCTGGTCTTACAAGAGTCGTACGGTACACGAGAGGCTCTACATCGCCACCTGGCTCTGGCTCTTCTTCGCGGAGGAGTCCGATACCAGAAAGCGGTTGGAACATCTCATCGCGCGGTTGGCGTGGCGGTATGTGTGGCACCATTTCCCGATCTGCAAATTGATCGATGAGATGAAACAGCCACTCCCGCCAGCGCCCCCCACCGTCGCCCAACCTTCCCCGTCGGCCGACGGGGAAGGTTGGGACAGCGACCAGAACTGACCGCTTAACTTATTATTTGACTTAACCTGATTCCTTGGGGCCGAAAGAAGTGCCCCGGCGCCGCTTATTATAAAGCGCGCGCCGCCTCAGCAGAATCGGATCGCAACGCGCGAAAAAGAAAGAAAGACCCGTGAATAACTTACTATTTCATCACGGGTCTTTCACCATATCCGTAATTAAACGTCTTTACTCGGTAACCTTCTTTTCCAGTCTCCTTTCCTTAATCTCTTCCAGAATCTTCATCGAAAATTCATCCACACTCATTACCTTTTGTACTTTTGATTTATGCGCTCTTACGGCAACTTCCTTATTCGCAACCTCTTTTTCCCCTACAATCAACATATACGGAACCTTTTCCAGCTCCGCGTTTCTTATTTTCTTACCCAGACTCTCATTGGAATCATCAACTTTAACTCTCACCATTTCAGTTTGCAGGTTCTCCCTCACTTCGTGCGCGTAATCCAAAAATTTATCCGAAATAGGCAGTACCTTAACCTGCACCGGATTTAACCAGGTAGGAAAAGCCCCGGCAAAGTGTTCAATCAAAACTCCGATAAACCTTTCCAGGGAGCCCAGAATCGCCCTATGGATCATGTATGGAACATGCTCCTCACCATCTTCCCCCACGTAACGCATACCAAACCTTTCCGGAAGATTAAAATCAAACTGTACAGTGGAAAGCTGCCATTTTCTGCCCAGCGAATCCGCAATCTTTATATCAATTTTCGGACCGTAAAAAACCGCGCCACCAACGTCATAAACATAATTCTTAAACACTCTGGACTTCTCAAGCACTTCTATCAAAGTTTGCTCCGCCTGGTCCCAACGCTCGTCTTTCCCTATAAACTTATCCTTGTTTTCCGGATCGCGAATACTCAAATTCACTTCAAAATTTTCAAAACCGAATACACCCAAAATATATTCCGTAATATCCAGCGCCTTGGTCAGCTCTTCTTTCAACTGTTCCGGCGTACATATAATATGTGCATCATCCTGGGTAAAACTGCGCACTCGCGTTAAACCGTGCAAAACGCCGCTCCTTTCATACCTGTAAACAGTACCCATTTCCGTCCACCTTACCGGTAGATCCCTGTAACTTCTGGTATCACTTTTGTACATTTTTACATGAAAAGGACAATTCATAGGTTTGATTCGATACTCCTCTTCATCGATCGTCATCGGACCGTACATGTTCTCATTATAAAAGTTCAAGTGTCCGGAATGGCTCCACAGGGACGAATGCGCGATATGAGGTGTAGAAACAGGTTCATAGCCGTTTCGCAGATAGGTATTGAACGCGAAATTCATAACTTCGTTCCTTAGTGTTGCGCCGTTTGGCATCCATAAAGGCAAACCGGCACCCACTTCGTCATCAAAAGTAAATAATTCCAGCTCTTTCCCAAGTTTTCTGTGATCCCGCTTTTTCGCTTCTTCCAACATATCCATGTGCATTCGCAGCTCTTTCGGTGTTCTAAAACAGACACCGTAAATTCTCTGCAACATCGGGCGTTTTTCGTCTCCTCTCCAGTATGCCCCCGCGATATGAGTCAATTTAAAAACCCCCGCTTTGCCCGTGTCTTCAGTATGACCCCCCCGGCACAAGTCCGAAAACCTAACTTTTCCGCTTGAATCAACGTTTTCATAAAAAGTAATTTCTTTTTCACCCTCTTCTTCCAGATCCTCAATCAGTTCCACTTTATAAGGCTGGCCGACCTTTTTATAAAACTCTGCCGCCTTTTTTGCTGTTGAATCAATTCTTTTAAAAACTTGTTTTTCCTTGGAAATTTCCTCCATTTTTTTCTGCAAAATTTCCAGGTCTTCCGGGATCAATGTTCTGGGCAGATCAAAATCATAATAAAAACCCGTGTCAGTTGTTGGGCCGACGCCAAGCTTCGCATCCGGAAACATATCCAAAACGGCTTGCGCCAAAATATGAGAACAGGAATGCCGCATATGATCCAGTTCCTGATCTTCACTCCTTTTAACTTCCGAGCGCTCTTTCTTTGCCATATTTTATTGTTAAATATTCAAACCACAGTTTAGCCAAACATCAATGCAACGTCAAAAGCTCACGTATATAAAAAACTTTTTGATATTGAAAAACAGTATCCCAAAGGCTAGATTAAATGCGCTTTAGCGAACACTATGCGTTTAAAAACACTCAAACTTGAGGCATTCCGAAACCACAAGACTTTGGAATTAAGTTTTGGAAAGGATAATAAAATTACGCATATAGTCGGACCCAACGCCCGGGGCAAAACCAACATTCTGGAAGCCATATATTTACTGGCTCTCACCAAATCGTTTCGCGGCACCTCCCAAACCGATCTTATCAAATGGGAACACGATTACGCTCGCGTAAGCGCGGAGCTGGAGTCAAATCGGGAAAATTTTACATTAGAAGTTTTTATCGGTAATCCGCCAAACCCCGGAAGATCTCTCAAAAAAAATAATGTTAAAATCTCTTCTTACAAATTCATCGGCAACTGCCAAATTGTTTTTTTCCACCCCGAAGACTTAAACATCCTTTACCTTGGACCGGATCTGCGCCGAAAATACATAGACGTTTTAAACATTCAGATTAACCCCGGGTATTATCGGTCTTTAAGAGCATACAAAAAAATTCTGGAGCAGAGAAATTCGCTCCTGAAAAGCATTAAAGAGGGGTTCGCAGGTGAAGAAAATCTAAATGTGTGGGATCAGCAACTAATAGAGCAAGGATCAATAATTATGGGTGAAAGACAAAAAAGCCTGGATTTTTTTAATCAAAAATTCAGCGAAACATACCGAAAAATTTCAAAGAATGATGACAGAGTGGAAATCAAATACAAAAGCTATTTCGAATTCGAAACAAACATCAAAGAATCGTTTGCAAGTCGCTTAAATAACGTCCGCCAGCGCGATATTAGTGCAACTGTAACAACCGTCGGCCCCCACCGCGACGACTTTGAAATAAGCCTCAATCAAAAACCTATTCACGTGCATGCATCCAGAGGAGAATACAGGTCTATTTTACTGGCAATGAAACTGTTGGAACTTGATTTTTATAAGACAAAAACCGGTGAAACGCCCGTTTTACTTCTGGACGATGTCTTTTCCGAACTGGACACTGATCGTCAAAAAACTCTCTTGGAAAACATTACTGATTGCCAGACCATTTTGACCGCCACTCATTTGGATGATCAAATCCTTCAATATGAACATACTCATATAGGGCTTAAACAGCATCAAGAAGATAAAATTAATCATCTAATTATCAAAAACGCCACTGTTGTAAATAGGTAGGTTATATGTTATAATTAAAAGATAACTATTTTATCGTTTATTATATAACTAACTACTGCAATATGGGACTATTAGACATGTTAAAACCCGGAGGTTTTGGAAATCCCCTGGACTTAATAGAAAAGGCTAAAGATCTTTTCAGTGACAAACCCGAAACTTCGACCGAGCGCCCCACCGGAAATTCAATCTTTGATTTGTTAAGAGGCAACCCCGAAACCAAGGAAAAAGCAGAAACAATCAAAGAAAACGCGGAAAAGGAACGGGCTAATTTGTTTCTGGAACTGGGGTCGTCAGTTTACAGACGCTGGTTCCCGAATCTGGCCAAATTTACAGACCTGGCCGCAGCCGGAGCTCATGCAACCGGTTTAAGAGAAATGGGACCCGAATCCGTTTCGTGGCAACATGAATTTGAAACAATTACAGCTTTTTCGTTGCTAACACCGGATTTTCTTTTAAAACCTCTTGTCGACCCGCTGGCGCAATCGGAACTGTTCAAAAAAATGGTCGACTATTGGCCGACGTCCATTCCCGATGACATGAAAGCAAATATTAACAGCGCCAATTACGATCCGGACACATTTTTTGACATCATCAGAGTTATGAATCAGGACATCGCCGCCGGAAAAACAACCGTGGAAGATGTCCTAAAACTTATTCCCGGCGGCTCACTTATGGGTGGCGGAATGCTGGATAAGCTTAAAAGCCTTCTCGGATCATCCTCATAATAATCACTAAATTATCAGAATCATGATAAAAAAAGAAATAACCAAGGAAATCATTAAATATCTTCAGCTTTCAACCATGGAACCAAGGGAAAAGGCAATGTGGATGCTACTTTTGCCTGACATGGAAGCCGAAAAGCTGAACAAACTGAAAAACGCTCTTAAAAAAGAGGTTAACGCCATCACCGATTTATATCTTGAAGCCGCGTCTGCTACTTAATATGAAAGATTTATTCTCTTCGGCCGCGTTATTCTTTAATCCGGTTAACAACCAGAAAGATCCAAACAGAAAAGCGCTCGTAGAAGAGCTGACCACAATTCTTGAAAATTCAAAATTCCTTACCGACGGCGAAAAACAGAAAATGAAAAAAGTAATACCCATCTTTTCAAACAGCATCATTGCCGATCTCAAACAAAGTCTGATCAGGCAGAACCTGCGCTATCTTCAAAGAAAAATGTCAACTTAAACCATGGAAAACTTCAACCCAAAACAGGCCAAACAACTCAATAACTTGCTCTCAGAAATGCCAGAAAAGCTTGCCAAGACCGGAGAAATGGATAACACCAGAAAGAAAGTGGCCGATTTACTGGCTGAAACAAAAACCTCTTTGGATGCCCTCATGACTTCGAAAGAAATGGATGAGCAAAAAATAAAATGGTGGATGGAGCAGGCCAAACGGTTACCGATATTGAAAAAATATAATGAAAACAAACAATAAATAACCAAATAATATGGAAAAACCCGTAGAAAACCAGGAAAATCCGGATATCGAAAAAGCCAATAATCCGGAACACCAGAATAATGCCGAAAGACCGGCGAACGATAACAATGAAAAGCTCCCTGAACAAGAAGACCGGAGTGATCTACAAAAAAGACGTTGGGAAATCCTGAAGGAAAGAAAAAAACCGGATCAATCGGCCACGGAAGCCGTTCATGACAGAGTGGACGAAACCGTACAAAGAAACGTCGAAGAAGAAAAAATCTCCATGGAAAGGGAACTTCTAGCCGAACAACTGGAAAAAGGAGGTTTAAAACTGACCGAACAGGAAATTCAGGCACTTTATGAGGCCTGGCCCGAACTGGTCAACGGGGTTAGTCCGGAATTTTCAAAATACCTTGGAAAAATGATGCCCAGACTGGCCAAGGTTTTGGAAGAAACAGCCAGATATAAGAGTGAAGACAATGAGTACAAGGGAATAGAGGCTCTTTCTGATTTTTTGGGAAAAGAAATGAAATTAGTAGGAAAAATCAAAGATCAGGAAACGAGGGATCAAGTCATTTCTTTTATCAGCTCGACAATCGATGTGGATAAAGTTATCGCCGACATGAAAAAGCAGACAACGATTGAAGGCGCTACCGAATTGATAAAAGTCGTACCCGTTTTTGGGCCCGGAATTGATATGACGGAAGCCGCTTTCGGCCGCACGACATCCGGTGAAAAATTAACCGGCGGTGACAGAGTGGGGCGCGCGGCTGTGGGCACAACATTTATGGTCTTGGACGTGGCGGGCTTTGTTTCAGGCGGAACGACAACGGCCGCCAGAGTCGGCATTACTGCTCTTAAAGCGGGAAAAGGGGCGGCCGAGGCCGGTCGCGCCGCCAAAGGTGCGTATAAAGCCGCCAAAGCCAGCGAAAAAGCTGGTAATGCCGTTTCAATAGCTTCAAAAGGTGCAAAAATCGGTAGATCAATCACCAGATTTGCCGCTTTGGCCCGAAAAACAACCAAACTGAAAGGAATTTCCCAAACCATTTTTAAAGTGGGTAAACTTGTCCAGAAGTATCCGCGTTTGGCAGGTGTTCTGGTTAAAACTTATCAATTACGATCAAAATATAAAACCGTAAAAGGCAGAGTCGGACTGGCCCGTAAAAGCTTTAAAGCCGTAAACAGAGCCACAAAAATGCCCCGGAAACCGGACACACCCGAAAACGACCAAGATTTAGCTGAAGCCGCTTAAAAATACATCATGCCCACGCACTCATTAGTCAGACTAATCCTCGCGACCGTGTTGGCGTTGATACCGGCGATCATTTGGGGCTACATTTTTTATAAAAAGCAGGTGGGGGTGAAGCGTATGATGATGGTAACCTTCGCCGCCGGCGCTCTTTTGGTAACACCTTTACTGTTCTATAAATTTCTCTGGCAGTATTTCCCCTGGCTGGACGCCTTTCAATACACTGACAAATTCAAAGACGACATCATAGGCTTTTCAACCTTCGGCATGATTCCTTTGAATATCATACTCACTTTTATGATTGTTGGAATAATTGAAGAAGTCGCAAAGCTATGGGCGGTCAAATTGACTGATAAAAAGAGAATTTGCTCAATTGATGACGCCATAGAAATGAGCATCATGGCGGCTCTTGGATTCGCTTTCGCAGAAAACGCACTCTATTTCTATAATATAATTTCTTCCAGGGGAATCGAAGATCTGATGTATCCTTTCATCTTCAGATCTCTGTTTTCGACATTCGCGCATGTGATGTTTTCGGGCATTATGGGCTACTATTACGGTGTGGCTCTGTTTTCCAAAAAACTGTTTGAAGAACGCCAAAATAAAAAAAGATGGCCTTTTATCAGGCAAATAGCCAAAGCCGTCCATTTCAAAAAAGAAATATTGTTGCATGATGAAAAAGTGGCTCAAGGCTTATTGATTGCTATTGTACTCCATGCCGTTTTCAACATCATGCTGGAGATGAATTGGGTGTTTATGCTGGTACCGTACCTCACAGGAGGCTACATCTATTTAAGCTATCTTCTTAATAAAAAAGAAGCGAATAAGATCTACTATGGATTCAGTACGGTACGAAACGATTAAATAGATTTTACCCTTGTCAGACCGCAAAAAGAATGCTAACATCTCACATCACGAGAGAACATTTTTCAGATAATCATAAAATGGGATCAAATAAAATTGTTGTTAAAGGGGCGAAAATCCACAATTTAAAAAATATTGACGTGGAGATTCCAAAGAATAAGTTAACTGTGATAACTGGACTTTCGGGATCCGGTAAGTCTTCATTGGCTTTTGACACAATATACGCCGAAGGACAACGCAGATACGTGGAAAGCCTTTCCACATATGCGAGACAATTTCTGCAAATGATGGAAAAGCCAGATGTGGAGTCAATTGACGGCCTTTCTCCGGCAATTTCCATTGATCAAAAAACAGCCAGTAGAAATCCCAGATCAACCGTGGGCACGGTTACGGAAATTTATGACTATTTGAGACTCTTATTTGCGAAAGTAGGGCGTCCCCATTGTCCGGAATGTGGTAAAACCGTTAAAAGGCAAAGCCCCAGTCAAATAGTGGATTTTGTTGCCGACATGCCCGAGGGCAAGAAAATAGTTTTAATGGCGCCTATTGTAAGAGATCGTAAAGGGTCACATTTAAAAATTTTTGAAAAAATAAAAAAAGACGGTTTTGTCAGAGTAAGAGTTGATGGAGAGATTATTAGCATTTTGAATATTCCCGAACTGGATGAAAATAAAAAACACACCATTGAAGTTGTTGTTGACCGTCTTGTAGTTAAGAATTTTAAAAAAATCAAAAAAAAGCTTTCATCGGGTGAAGAAATTGAAATGCCCAACCCCGACCGCACAAGGCTGGCCGATTCAATAGAAACTTCACTCAAATTCGGTGAAGGGCTAATGGTTCTTCTTGACCACGATACCAGTAGGGAACGGGTTTTTTCCGAACATTTTGCTTGTACCGAATGCGGTATCAACATACCGGAAATATCTCCGCGCAGCTTTTCATTCAATAATCCTCAGGGTGCTTGTCCCGAATGTCACGGACTTGGAACCAAACTTGTAATTGACCCGGTATTAGTAATACCCAATAAGAAACTGACACTGGCGGAAGGCGCCATTATGCCCTGGTCCGCGACGACCTCCCATTTAACCTGGTATAACAGAATTTTGCAATCCGTGGCTAAAAAATACGGATTTCCAATGAATAAGCCGATTAAAGAACTCACGGAAAAAGAACTCGATATCATCCTTTATGGCACCGGAGAAAAAAAATATAATGTTGGGGTCGGTAGACATTCCAACTCAGCGTTTCAAGGCGAATATTCAATGTCGTTCGAGGGAGTAATCCCGAATCTTGAAAGAAGATACATGGAAACGGATTCCGATTACATCCGCAAGAAGATCGAAAAATACATGCAGATCCTTGAGTGCCCGAATTGTCATGGTAAACGTCTGAGACCGGAAGTTTTAGCTGTAAAACTGAACAATAAGTCAATTATGGACGTAACGGCGCTCTCAATTCAAAAAGCGGACGATTTTTTTCAGAATCTGGAATTAACAGAAATGGAGAGGCAGATAGCCCGCCCGATTCTTAAGGAGATCAGAAACAGAATTCAGTTTATGGAGGATGTGGGGCTCTCTTATTTAACATTGGATCGCGCCGCCAATACCCTTTCAGGGGGTGAAGCGCAAAGAATACGTCTTGCCACTCAAATAGGTTCAAAACTTTCCGGCGTAATTTATGTCCTGGACGAGCCCTCAATAGGTTTGCATCAGAACGACAATGCCAAGCTTATAAAAACTCTCATGCACTTAAGAGACCTTGGCAATACCGTAATTGTGGTGGAACACGACGTTGACACAATGTTGGCCTCTGATCATTTGCTTGATATCGGGCCCGGAGCGGGAAACGAGGGGGGCAAGGTTATAGCGCATGGCACACCGGAAGTAGTAATGAAAAACGTTAACAGCGTTACGGGACAGTATTTAAGCGGTGAAAAAAACATCCCTGTTCCCAAAAAGCGTAGAAAAGGAAATCAACAACACTTGGAGATACTGGGTGCCAAGCAACATAATTTAAAAAACGTTTCGGTTAAACTGCCCTTGGGCACATTTATTGGCATAACCGGTGTGTCCGGATCGGGAAAATCAACTTTGATCAATGATATCCTTGTTAAGCAGGTGGAAAAAGTAGTTAACAGAACCAAGAATCAGGTTGGAAAGCACGAAAAAATTTTGGGAATAGAAAATATTGATAAAATCATCAATATTGACCAATCACCGATCGGCAGAACGCCAAGATCGAATCCGGCTACTTATACCGGCGTTTTCACAGATATTCGTGAAATGTTCGCTTCCACACCCGAAGCAAAGCTGAGGGGTTACAAAACCGGACGTTTTAGTTTTAATGTCAAAGGTGGACGTTGCGAAGCATGCAGCGGAGACGGTATTAAGAAAATAGAAATGCATTTCTTGCCGGATATTTACGTCCCTTGCGAGGTTTGTAAGGGTAAAAGATATAACGCCGAGGCGTTGGAAGTAACTTACAGAGGGAAAAACATATCAGATGTATTAAACATGACAGTTGCGGAGGCATTGGAATTTTTCGACGCCATACCTAACATTAAAACTAAATTGCAGACTCTTCACGAAGTGGGACTTTCATATATACATCTTGGACAGTCGGCCACGACTTTATCGGGAGGTGAAGCGCAACGTATTAAGCTCGCTACGGAGCTTTCCAAGCGTTCTACGGGCAAAACATTGTATATTTTGGACGAACCGACAACCGGACTACATTTCGACGATATCAAAAAACTGCTCGATGTACTGCAGAGGCTGGTTGATAAAGGCAATACGGTACTTACAATAGAACATAACCTGGATATCATCAAATCGGTTGACTATATCGTTGATTTGGGGCCGGAAGGCGGAGATGACGGTGGTAAAGTCATTGCGACCGGGACTCCTGAGGAGGTTGCCAAAGTAAAAGATTCATACACAGGCATTTGGATCAAGAAATACAGTCTATAGAGTCTTCTTATTAGATTGATTAAATTTTATTATAATCGATTAAATTTTATTCGATTAATATTGATATAACCGAATGAATTTTAGTAAATAGAAATATATATATTTAATAAAATTAAATAAAGTTTAATATAATTTAATAAAACAATTCAAAATTTGTTAAAAGTCAAGTATATAATATGTGCAAAACTCGTTTAAAAGATGTTTAATAAAATTTAATAAACTTGTATAAATTTATAAAAAATATTGCAAAGTAGAAAGTAGTATGATAAAACTGACTCAGTAGGTAAATATAGGTATATATAATTGTTAAGTTAAGTAAAAAATGGTAAACTTTAATTAAGTATGTGACTATAATCTAGTCTTATTTAAAGTTTACGAAATGGAAGAAATTTTAACCGCGGAACAGGTTGCTCAGATTTTACAGGTACATCCGTTCACGGTTCTAAAATTCATTAAGCAGGGCAAACTGAAAGCAAGTAAGCTCGGCAGAGTCTATAGAATAAGAAAAAGCGACGTTGATTTTTTTCTTGATGAACAGGCCAAGAAAACAGATCAAAGGGCGTCCGCTAAAAAAAAGAGAAATGTAACAAAAGAAACCGAAGCAAAAAAAGTAACTTCACTCAAAGAAAAAAGGGGGGGTGACCAAGGGACAACTGAACCAAAAATCAAAAAAGAAAAGCATATAATAAAGACCGAACCTAAAAAAACGAATTCGGAACCTGAAAGAAGAGATAAAAACGAAATCGACCACTACGTAATCGAATTAAAGACAAACTAAACATGATTTTCAATTGCCTGGGGTGTGGAGTATCAATCTCCACTCATAAAAATAGATGTCCATACTGTAAGACAGATAACACGGAAACGATTGAGATGCTCACAGGTATAACTAAAAAAGTTGAAAAACCGGAGATAAAGGAAAGAATGAAGGGAACTATTTTTTCCTTCGTGCAACGCTAGTGCACTATGCGGCCGCTTCGCGGCCGCAAAAAGAATATTGTTTACAAGCCCTAGAAAAGCTTAAAAACTCCTATGGTCATAGGAGTTTTTGCTTATCCGCGTCTTAATTGTAACCCACTGTTAACACTGATGATCGTTGATGTCCGCCACGCAATGAATCGTCTGATTTTGATACTGAAAGCTGTTTTTAATTATGTTATCCAAAGTTTTCAGCTGAAGATCTATATAGCGCGTTATTTCATCGGAAGACTCCAGATAATAAATCGCGTACTGCGCTTCATACTCGGCTTGCAATTTATCATAATTAAATTCCCGATTTTCCTGTGCTATAGCCGTCGTATATTGCTCGAAAGTCACGCCCGATGGAAGGTTCTTTTCCAATTCCTGGACGATCTGTCCCAAACCCTCTTTTGCCGGCAGTCCGTTGATTTTAAAGTCAACAATTCCCTCAACAAATTCAGAACTAAAATCCTTGGTACTTTCACTCAATTTGGCCCACCTTTTTTCGGCGCTTTCTTTTGCTTCCTGCAGAGCGGGCGTGATTCCGCCTGCGGAATCCTTAAATTCGTTCCATTTATCAATTACCATTTGCCAGTTTTGATCCTTACAATCCTGGTAAACCTGTATTCTGGGGCCATACCTGCGCTTAAATGTGTCATATAGATCCATAATTCTGTCTTCGCTGAAATATCCACTATTAAAAACATAAAAACCGCGTAGCTTATTAATAACCTGGGCGTCAGTTTTAACGATGAAATTGCCGTTATCAACATCAATATATTTCCTCAGAAAAAACAGCATCGTTTCCAGTTCATAATAGGTGTCTTTCAGTTTCGCCATTTTGGTTTCGTCTTCGCAGGCATAAAAGGCCTCTCTGATCTGCTTTCTGACTTTATTAAGTCGCTGATAAAGATTATCGACATCCTGATACAGACAATAGTTGTAATTGTAGCGCACCAGAATATCTTTCCAGTATTCAATGAAGCCGTCATAACTTAAGATCGCCGACATGAAAGTTTGATAATCCCTGTCCCCCCGACAGATTAAAGATCTTTCCGGCCCCTTGAACGTGGCGCCCTGGTATTGCGCGGCCGCGCTACCCGCCATGTTTAGCGCGAACGCCAGTGTCAAAAGTCCGCAAATGTATTTTTTTATTCGCATTGGTTTTTATTTTTTAAGTCATAGCATGCCTGTCTGCCCGGAAGCGCGTCCACCTCTTCATGCAGACTGTGCAAAATATCCTGAATATTTTTGAAAAAACTGTTCATGCGTTCAAGCTCATATTTCAAAGGTTGATAAAGAACTGAAGCCTCTTCCGTGGATTTATTGGTTTCAATCAATTTTATTGCCTCTTCCTGCTCTGCCTCGTAGCCTTCAATTTGATCGCTGATCCTTCTTGAAAGCTCAGCCTGGGTAACGTCATCGGGGGCCTGAACCGCCGCCTGCTTGGCCGCTCTAGCCGTTAATGAAACAGGAGCTTCATAGGTCTCTTCCTCCATTGTTTCATCATTTTCAGTTTCACATAAGTCAAAAGGGAAAAAGGCAACCTGTTTACAGTAATTTTCCCACTCATCATCTATATTTGTGCCAAACATCAGATCATCATTAATTGGTGTTTTTATCGGCATCCCGATCGCGTACACGTTCATGCTCAAGGATCCGAACGCGGTCAGCATCGCTTTTTTACATTCGGCCGATTCCCCCAGGTTACCTGTCGCTTTTGTGGGAACCAATGAATGGTTAATAACTTCTTTTAAAGTATCGTTTATTTTTTCCACATGGCAGGCGATGCAATTATCGGAGTTTTCATATGCCGACTTTGCCGGTTCTTTAATAAAATTAATATCAAGACAGAAGAAACCCGCGCAGTATCTGTCCTTTAACCAGTCAGCCGCGGGGGCGTTTGGAACGGGAGTTTTATCCGGCTTGTTTGCAGGCAGAAAATCATCCGCCGCCATGTCATTGTTATTCGTTGCTATTGGAGTATTAATGCCTGTACCGGGAGCCGCGTATGTCCCGCTCTTTGCTTCTTGTCCGGCGTTTTCGTCTTTAAAATTCGCATCAGTCAATGAATTTTCTTCAAAGTTGTTAAGCGCGATATCATACTTACTTTCGGTAAAGCATTCATTGGGATTAAAAATACCTTCACCCGATTTTGTTTCAAGCGGATTAGAACCACCGGCTCCCGATCCCGACTGTGAAACTGTGTCCGTACCGCCTCCTGCTGTTATGGAAGGCTCAGCGGGAGTTTTGATGCCAAAAGGAGCTGTAATTTCTCCTGATGTGGACGGTGCCTGCCCGTAGTTGGACAGACCGTCGCCGGTGCCGGAAGTGTATGATTTGCCGATGTCTATTGGACTTGTTTCAAGAAATAATATTTCTTCGATCATATTAAGATCATGTATTAGATCGAAACCCGAATCACCCAAATCGCCGTTGGCGAACATCTCCGAAGGTTCGACCGCCGCCTTAATATTGGCTTCCAGCTGATTAATATCTTTGGTTTCATTGTATTCCGCTTGCATCTCTCTGACTTTGCCCAGAAGCTCTTCTTGGGTCATCCCGGGTTTTCTATCAACAAGCGGAGTATAATCACCGTTTAGAACCAACCAGGTATCACCCTGATTAAGGCCGTACTTGCCCGAGACATCTTTGAGTGTTTTTGCCGAAGGATCTGTCAGTATTTTTTTATAAATAACCATATACATGTTTTGCCCCACCTCTTCTTCATCACCTTCGCCATAACCGAAAGATTCGCCCCAGTCTAGATCCGGATTTAGTCCCAATTCATCTGTCAGTTTTGAAAAAATATTGGCCGAAGTCATGGGTAGAGATTCATCGCTTTTCGGAAATTGCGAACTATCTTCCTGCCCCATCGCAATAAACGGCTGTAATAAAGCCGAAAAAATCATCATAAATCCCAAAATGTAGAGCAGTTTTTTTATCATATTAAGTACACATTGTGGTTGTGGCGTCTATAAATTTGCTCGGAAATTCCTCAACCTGATGACGTATTTCCGCCATCTTATCGCGGAAAATCACAAGGTTTTCATAAATTTTTATGTATCTCTTATGCATGGTCCAGGCGGTTTTCAACTCATCATAAGTGGCGAGAGTAACGTCCAGAGCCTGTTTGGAAGCGGATATTTCTCTGTCGATCTTTGCAACTCTTCCGCTAACGGCCAGAGTTTTTTGCAGTTGGTATTGAGCCGGATAATCACTTTCAATTTGGGAAGGCGAATAGTATCCAAGACTTAAAGCACTTTGAGCTATATCGGAATACGACAGCTGATCCATCATAGTATCAAAAATCCTTGTTCTTCTGCAATCCATGGCTTTAAGGTAATCCATGTAACCGTCCCGTCCTCCAACACCCTCACCAATCAGCATCGCCCGCGAAACACAGTAAGTACTGTAATTATCCTCGTCGCACACGTCGTTGGGGGGCGCCTTAGCGTTGGAATCGGCAAGACCCGTTTCAGAGGCGTCCGTCTGGGCCTCAATCATTTTCTTAATATAATCGTTAAACTTGGCGTTAATGGTCTTATGATAAAGCTTCATTGCTTCCTGCGTGGTCTGGTCTGCCCTTCCGTAAACATTTTCGACCCATAAATTACAAAGCACCTCGGGCTGGGCTCCATCACCGTCCGCCGCTTTAGAAGTCACCGCCGCCAGCGTCATCACCGCCGTTAAAACCGCCAGAGCTGCCAAACTAATTTTTATAGACAGGTTTTTCATAATTATCCTTTATTACAAGACCGGTTAATGTAGCACGGCAGTTTGGCCGCGAAAGTGTCCAGATAAGCTTTCATTTGCAAATAATCGCTGGTCAATTTTTCGATTTTATCGTTTATTTCCTGGTATTTTGTTAAAAGAACAGTTGATTTCTTCACCGCCGAAGTCGACCTCGCCCTGCTGTCAATTTCCCTTTTCGCTTCAGCCAGTGCTTTTTCAACAATTCTTCTGCATGCCGGCCCTTCAAGACCTTCAGTTAAAATCAAAGCGTTTTGTTGTGGCATATAAAAATAAAGTTCATTATAAAGCGTTGTACGCAGCTGTTTATATCTGCCTATACCCTTGGTCAGAAGTGAGGTTGTGGAACTCTTGTTTTGAAAATGTTGATCCATCCATTCTCTATATTCAGCCATCTTTTCGTTGGTGAACGGGGTCATTTCCTCCTCACAGCGAACATTTACCTGCTCTTTATTAAGCTCCGTCCCGCTCTCCGCCGGCTCGGTCACGCCTTGTTGCGCGTAAAGAAAATCGGTTGAGTTGCCGAAAATCATTACTGTTACCAGCAGCAAAGTTATTACCGAAGGGTGAAAAATTTTCTTTTTGTTTTTTATTTTATCCATGTTTGTTTTTATCTATTTATTATATCAAGTATTTTCCCGCTTCAAAACTTCAATAATCTCCACGTAATTGCTTCTGCTGAAGATTTCTGAATCATCCTTGTTTGAAATAACTCCAAAAACCAGATCACCCGGTACAATATCGGCCGTATGATCAATAGCGGAAGGACAAGGACACTGCAGACATTCTTCCAGAATAATATAAATACCCTCTTCCAGATCGGACCTTGGATCTATCAAATCATCATCGGGATAAAGAGGATCCGTACCGCGAATCACTTCATCTCCGTCATTAATCCCACCGTCATCAGTATCCGCGTCATAAGGATCGGTGCCATATGTATTGGTTTCATCAAAATCGCTCAAACCGTCGCCGTCGCTGTCCCCGTCATCAGTGGGATCCAGCGGGTCGGTATTAAATATCAGCACCTCATCACCGTCATTAACACCTCCTTCATCCGTATCCGGATTCAAAGGATCGGTTTTCCAGACATTTATTTCATCTCTATCCTTAAGCCCGTCCCCGTCCGAGTCAAGCGGATCGTCCTCCGGCACGTCGCGCGGATTTGTACCCTGTTCAACCTCTTCGCCGTCAATTACACCGCCCGCGTCCGTATCCGGGTTACGCGGGTCGGTACCATGTTTATATTCATTTAGATTATTCAGTTTATCATTGTCCGAATGAATCAATGCGTCGGAAGGGTCAAACGGATCAAGACCGTGCAGTCTTTCCCAATAACTCGGCATACCGTCTCCATCATCATCAATCACACTACAATCGAATACCGTTAGAACTCTGTCCGCCATCGCGATAAATTCACCCCTGTCCAAAGGATCTTCCGGATCCATGGCCTCTTGCGGTGTCACAATATACGGATTTCTTACATATCCCTGTTTGATCATGTACGGATTCAGATTCTGCGCGATCTCCATATAAGGCCTATACCACGGCTCGCCGTCCTGAACGTCTCCCATCTCAATAACCTGTTTACGCTCCAACGCCTCCAGGATAACTTTAACCGCTTCCGCGCGTGAAATCGTTTCTTCCGGTCTGAAAGGCGTTTTGCCGCTAACCGTGTCAATTTCACCAAGATAACCCGTAACAAATCCCTGGAAGTTGGCTTCTTTTACTATCGCGTAATACCACGGTAGATCGCCTTCCATGTATGGAATATCAGTGAACAATGAAGGTGATTCATACGCCGAAGGTCTTGGAATAATACAGAAAATATCGAGCATGATTTTTGCGAATTCGGCCCTCTGAATCGGTTCATTAATACCGAACTTGATCCTGTTCCCTGCCGGAATACCTTCCAAAATATTTCTCTGATTCAGATTGATTATACTGTCGTAATACGGATGATCTTCGGTAACGTCCGTGAACGGGGAAGTAGCTTTTTGCAAAGGACTTTGACCGTAAATCAGCTCCTCGGCGTCGTTGAACCCATCACCGTCAGTGTCGGGATTCAGTGGATTGGAAAGAGCCATATATTCTTCCAGATTTGTCAGCCCGTCTCCATCACTGTCAATTTGCGCGTCCGCCGGATCATCCGGATCAAGACCGTAAACAAGTTCCCATTGATCGGGCATTCCGTCATTATCACCGTCGAACTTCGGACCCATCTTTTTGCCCCCCTCCACAAAAACTTTAAATTTATCTGCGGAAACAAATTCCACACCGTCATCACTGTTAACGGCAATGTAGAATTCACCGAGCACCGTTTGTTTATCAAGCAAGATTTGTATAATCAAAGGATCATCAAGAGTCGCGTTTTGTCTTAATTTGAGAGTTAATCGGGAATCAAAAACGTAAAAATTACCTCCCGTATCAAGTAACGCCGCCCGCTTTTCGGTTGAAGTTTCAATAATTTCGGTGGCCCCCGGATAAGAAGGATCATCGGCCGGAATCTTTTCAAACTTAAAATCATCCAAAGTATCCAGATCTTTGTTGTGAACACCTTTAAACACCGAGACAGTCGCTTCATCATAAGGATAATCCGGCGGGTCGATAGTTGTGTCGGTATTAATATCCGGAACCAGGAACATTGTGAAAATAACTTTGCCGTCTGGGTCTTTAACAACAATTCTTGTCGGCAACAAAGGCATTTCCGCCGGAAGAACTTCAAGCGAATAGTCTTCATCGTATAAAACAACCTGCCCGGTTTCCGGATTAATTTCACCGATTACTTCGCCGTTGGCGTTTTTTATAATCAAAGAATCATCAAGATTAAGATCATCAATAATAATTTCACCGTCCGTGTCGGTTAGATATTGCCCGTTATGATTGGCCGAATCCGTAACAATTTTATCAATCACGCCGCCCCGGTCGCGCAGAACGGAAACCGGAATTTCGCTGTCAACCGGATCAATACCACCCCTTATCACTCCGTCTCTGGCACTCGATTCATCCAGAGAAATCGCCGGCACATAAATATTAATCGTGATTTCCTGCCCCGAAACATTGCCCGCTTCATCCATAACGTTTAGAGCGACTTTACGCTGGTTCAAATCTTCATAAGGACCAAGCGTAAACAGAGGATCGTCAAAGTCATTATTGGCGATTCCGTCTCCGTCAAAATCTTCATTGATATTCAAATCATTGCCCAGGTTCCTATCGTTGGTAGGGTCGCCGTCGTTATTTTCATCAATATTCAGTCTTGTATCAATCCAGTAACCCAGAATATCACCCTGTGTATCAAAAGATTTTGTTGCGTCTATGGTAAGTTTTTTAAAGATCGATACATTGCGTTCGGCGTTTCCAACGTTGGGAAATGGCGGTTGAGAGTCCGCGCAGATTGATGGAGCCATCAGAGTTGCCGGTCCAAAAGTGCTTCTACTGCCGACTTTGTCAAAAGAAGCTATTTTTGTATAGTAGAAACCGTTAGGTAGAGTAAGCGGCAAAGAAGGATTTTCCGGATTTGCCACTCTTTCAAGTTGTAATTGTTCTTTCGGGAACAACCTTGCGTATGAACCGTCCAAAAGTCGTATCAGCCCTCTTCCGTCACCTGTCGAAGTAAGCTTATTGCCATAATCAAGCATCATGCCGTCTATTACAATCTGTTCATCAACTGTTTCTTCGGGATTAATCACTTCAACAATACCGCTTGTAACCGACATAGTTAAGCCCGATGTGTATCTGACGGGAATTTTAAAATAATCATTCTTTTCAATTGTAATCACCCCCTGGTTGGCTCCTTCTTCATTGAATGAAAGCTCGGAATCGGCCAGCGCGTGTACAATCTGTCCCGACTTTACCGGTTCATTTGCGCCTTCCAGCATCGCGACATGCTTAAATCCGTCCACTTTAACATCTCCGTTAATATCGTCCGCCGTTAAATAGGCCTTTTTAATTGAATTCACACTAAACCATGATCCTTCACCCGGAGTGTATTCCATGTCTCTGATCTCTGCATCTTCAACAACGGCGGCCACTCGGGTCACTGGTTGATTTAAGTTTTGCTCATAGTTATCGGGCGAAAGCGTATAAATAAGTTCATAGCCGGAAACATCGCCGCGGGCCGCTTCCCATGACATTTCCACCGTCTTGTTATTACTGTAATTGGCGCTGAATTTGTTAACAGCCGTCGCGTCGGGAATGAAATCATTCAGATCTTTATTTTCCACTGCGCCCGAATAATATTTTTTTTGCTGATTAAATTTGTAGTTTTCTTTCAGGTACACATTTCCTCCGTAAGAAAAAACAATATCCTGATCATTGTCGTTTTCCATATCCAAAAACACCATTTTGGAAGGCATATCCGCGTCATCCGTATAATTTAACAGTCTTTCACTCATGCCCAGTTCATTGATAATAAAAATTCCTTTATTGGAAACAGCGCTGTCTGAAAGTCCCGGTGTCGACGGAACATCGGGAATCGAAACATCCGCCAGATATTTCAGATCCGAATCGATTTTCGCAGTGACTCTTTGTCCCGTCGGACTCAAAGCATCGTTAGCCATTTTAAAAATTCTATCCGTATATGAATCCAGTTCACTTAATTTTTCCACCAATAAACCGGAGGTATTCGTCTTTGCTATGTGATTTCCAACGGAAGGTTCACTTGTTTCATAAGGCAGATATTCATTTACGTCGGGTACTTGCGCCAGCATTCTGCCCATATATTCAAGATCCGTACCGCCTCCCACGGAATCAAAAACTTTTTCCTGCTCATCCATGTACGCGATCAAAGAATCACGCATCGCGGTTAATCTCTTCTGGCTCTCATATTCGGCCGGCAGCTCGTTCGGAATTGAATTCTTAACCTCCGCGATCGGCTTGTTTAAAAGCGGATCGTCTACGGCCAGCAGTTTCTGTGTCCCTTCAAGTTCGATATCCTGAACATTTTCAGCCAACAAAGCATATTTTTTTGCATCTCTTTCCAGAGCGTCGTAAGAATTCACCAATCCGGTCACGGAGTTCCCAAGATTGGGATTAATCTGATTCAGCAAATTAATCCCATTGTAACTCAGGTCAACCGTCACGCCCTCTTCCGGCAACGGGCTCTGCGGCGATGTATATTTTTCGGCTGTCGCGGCCGCGTTTTGCATCTGTTTATTTAAAACTTTAACAATGTCGGTTGTTACTGCGTTAGCTGACTCGGCAATAGTTTCAACAAAATCCATTACCGGATTAAAATCCAGCTGAAAGTTCATGTGACCGATCACTTCGATCCGGGAAACATAATCATATTCAACCGCCGGCAATTGCAAATTGAGTCCCAGATCAATCGGCAGAAGCGGATTTAACGGCCTTTCCGTTAGTTGTTCGATGTGCGGTTTCAAAAGCGCCTCGGGCACGGGAATCAAACCTTTCTTAAGCAGACACAAAATCCTCATTATCTCTTTCAAAAGCGAAATTGTGACTCGAATACTCACCGGAAATTCGGGAATTTCCGGCGGCGGAGGAAGATCCGGCAAAGACGGTAGCGGAAGCGGAGGTAGATCGGGAAGCTCCATCATCAAATTGGGGGGTTCGGGAAGAAGCGGTATTTCCGGTAAAACAAATTTAACAGTGGGAAGGTCCGGGATTCTCACTCTTGGAATCTTCGGGATGATCAGCGGTTCCGGTTTGAATTTAATGTTAGGCCAAAGAACCGTAACGCCCGCCTGGATTTGTGAAACATCAATGTAAATATCCGGAAGCTTGGGGAAAGGAATAATCGGAGGTTCGGGTATCACGGCGAATATCTTTAAAAGTAGCTCCATCAAAGTAAACCTGGCCGAAGAACATCTGTCGCAAGAAGCCTGATAATCGATTGTCAATTCAATCAGAGCTTGCCAGTTTTTCAAAGTTTCAACGGCATTTCGCATCATTTCAATCCATGCGTCCACCCTTGCTTGTTGCTTATGAATATATCCGCCTGTGTATTTGATAATAGCGTCCATGTAACAAATAATTTGGTAGGCGTATTTTGTAAACATCGACCTCCACGCCAAAATCTGCCTTGGTAGTTCCTTCCATTTCTCCAGAATTTCAATATTTTTTTCAATTTTCTTGATCAGATCATTTGCGTCCACCAGCAGTTTATCGCAATTGGTTTGATACTCGCTGTCCGAATCACAGCTCCAAACTTCTTTAACGCGTTCAACTTCCGTCTCCAGATCAACTTTCCATTGTTCCCAGTCTCTCTGAATTTTTTCAATTTCCCTCTTTGTTAAGGAAGGGATTTTAATCACAACATCTTTCGACTGAACCTGTATCAGAGGAATCGAATTAATATAAGCCAGCGCTTGCGTGAACGAATTCATGTTTTCCGCTTTCGGAAATCCAGCCTGCTGGTCGGGATTTTGTTGAGCCGCGTCTTCGTCGGGATTAAACGCTCCCACCAATGAACTTGGTTGCGGATAAATAAAATACAAATCCGGCAGATCGGTAAGTTTATTGATAATTTCCTCGGATTGACGATCCAACCAGTTTGTCAAAACCGAGGGGAATCCGGGTATTCTGAAATTGGTGGATACGGATGCTCTATATTCATAATTTCCAAGCGAAGTACTGCCCGAAAATCCGCCGGTTGAAGTCCTGCCCGAAGCATCGGCCGAACCTTCCACACTGCCGTCCGAACTGATCGCGCTTAATTCCGAGCCAACCGAATTAACCGCCGCTACTGCACCGGCAATCGCTCCGTTAATATTACCGGCGATTTCATCACACATAGCGGCCGGAGCCAGGTCGTCTACTTTAAACGCCCAGCACTGGCCGCCAAGATACGGCCCCACGCAAATTCCCATAGCCAGACTCATCGTGAGCGTGGGTGATAAATACATTCTGAACAGAGATCCCTGGTACGGACTTGGCGGCCATACCGGAACCGGACTCGGTACTCCGGCACCAAACACCGGTAGTCCCGGATCAAAACCTGCCGGTACTCCCATCGCGTTAATCGGGCCGGGAGCAAAATAAGCAAAGTTTATCGGCATCGGAATACACCCCGAACTGCAAGTAAGTGCCGCCAACGCCGCCTCCAGTCCGTCACCGATATCTTCAAGCTGGTCATTAAGTCCGTATTTGTCCTGCGTTTGCGGTGAATTTTGATAAGCCGACAAAGCATCCGGAATACCGTCGTTATTTGCGTCCTGATCAAGTTCGCTGTAATCCATTCCGTTGGCCGAAGTAGCTTGCTGAACCGGAGCCGGCGGGGGAGTAATGTAAGTATTGTAATCCATCTTTCTCGTTTCCGGATCCTGTCCCGCAGAATAAAAATAAGTCATCCTTCCGGTCGGATTACCCGCCGGTGAGGCGCCGATATCCGGAAATTGATCGGACGGATAATTGTTATCCAGATCGTTACCCGTAAGAATTTTTACCTGCGGCGTTTTTTCCAGTGTGGCTGAATAAGTGATAGTTCTGCTTTCACCGGCGTGCAAAGTGCCCAGACTGAAAATATACGGATTCATGCTCTTGCTTGTATCCAGCACTTCAAAATTTTCTCCGCAATCTTCACAAGAAATACTGCTTTCATCCAAGTTTAAGGTTTCGGGAATCACATCCGAAACCATCACATTATTAAGATCCACCGCGCCCGCCGCGTCATTGCTTACGGTTAACGTGTATTTAATTTCGTCACCGCGCCTTGCGCTGTTCAGCGGTTCCGTCAAATCTTCCACGCGCTTTTCAGATTTAACACCCAGTCTCGGATCAAGATCAAGATAAATAAAATCGAGTGTACTGGTTGACTCCGAAATTTCAATATTCATTTTCAGACCTTGCGCGGTAACCTGTTTAACGTTTTCAATAGCCGCTTCCTGATCCGGCAGTAAATTATCGCCGCCCGCCGGCACCGAAAACGGTTTAAAATTAACATCGTCCAAAGTACCCGGCTGATTGGCCGGGCTACCGTCATAATAAACAACCACTTCATCTTTCAGATTATCACCGGGATTAACTTTTATTCCAAGCGACCCCACAAGCTCTCCCTTCTTTTCGATTTCACCCGCGTTATTATAAAAAATTCGAACAGCGCCCGCGTCGTCGGAAGTGACCAAGTCGGGATAACCGTCCAGATTCATGTCTTCACTCTTAAGTGAGTAAATCCTGTTTTTGGAATCAAATGTTTCCAGACCAAGATTTTCCCGCACAAAATTGCCTGAACTGTTGCGGTAAAGATCTATGCAAACTTCACCCGCTTTACAACTGTCGGCTGAAGCTATCACAAGATCCGTCTCACCGTCTCTATCAAAATCGCTCGAAGTCATGGTTATAATTCCGTTCGGGAAATCCAGAAACACACCCTTGTCTTCAAACCGGGGAGAAGCGTTATTATTTTGGAGTAGACGAACTTCACCGCTTTCATAAGCGACAAACAGGTCATCAAGATTATCACCGTTATAATCGATTACCGAAATATCCTGAATATCTTCATTGTCTGAAATAATTTGCGATCCGATATCTCTTGTAAAACCCGTGCCCGAAGATTTTGAAGATCTGTTATCGATCTTCACAGTCGGGTCACCAAGTACCACACCTATTTCCGAACCGTAAACCATATTTGATTCACCAACGTTATTCCCCGCCGCGAACAAAAGCATATGTTTATTATCTCCGGTAAACCCGACGCCCGGCACCGCGCCGGCTCGCTCAATCGATATATAATTCAGACCCGGAAGCTGACTGCCCGAAAGTTCTGTTTCGCTGTCCGTGATAAATAGGCCTTTACTATCGGCTGATGAATTTCCACTAAAAGCGAACTCACTGCCGATATTATTTTTTGAAGAAACAAGTTTAGCGTAAGTTCCGGAATTATAATTATTATTTAAATCGATTTCCTGATCCGCCGCGATCCGCCCAACATCCGTGGAGGCATCAAGAGCAAGAACTATTTTCGCGACGTTAACTGTTTCGTCATAAACAGAAAGGCCGAGCATCGAGTCTGAATTAGAATCATACGTAACTGTGAAATTGTTATTTAGAACATCAATATTCCCGTTGTCTGAAAGTCTTAGAACCTGATTGCCGTTTTTGGTTAAAGCCGCTCCGTTTGTTGTATCAACAAGTTCATAACTATCATTATCAATATTCATCGCCACGAATATACCTTCATCCTCTCCCTCAAGATCATCCAGGCTATCTCTGATTTGAGCTTTAATTTGAACTTTTGGAATAACAAAAATTTCCGCCAGATCTCTCTTGGTATCATTGTCCGTAAGCACAAGTAGATTAGGTTTGCTTGATGAATCCGAGGGTACAAATTTAACCTCGATTCTTTCTTTATCAAAAATATTTAAACTTCCGTTCGGATTCACCGCCGCCAGTCTGCCGGCGGGTTTAGGATTGCTTAAAAGCGAAATCGCGGCCTGTGACCTTGCCGCCGCTCCGTTATTTTCGGCGAATATAAACCATCCGCCCAAGTAATCTTCTTCAAAGACATTTCCAAAATCCGCTCCCAGCAAAGAAGCGAAAAGAACGCGAGGCATAGCGTTTTTAAAATCTCTTCCGCTTAAAGTTTTAACGGATTTAAGTTCAACCGCCGCTAAAGTTAAGCTCGGACCGCCCGCGACAACATTTACCGGACCCGTTAAACCGGTACCTTCAAGATTAAATTTAACCACGCCGTTTTCAGCCGTAGCGGTTGTGGATCCCATAAACGCGGCAAAATCTTTCGAAGCATCTGTCAGTTTAATATTCACCACAGACTCAGAGTCGTTATAAGCAAAATTTCCATCCGCATCATAAAGCTTGCCGGTAATCTCAACCGCGCCGCTGTCGGCGTCAAAAGTTTCTCTGTTAGTTTCAAGTTCCAGTACCTGCGAGTCTTTCGGTTGCACTTCTATAACTGTTTTTGCCGGATCAAAACCCAAAGTGGTCGCAGTTATTGCTCCTTCACCCGCGATATTTTTCGCGCGTACGGTAATGGCGGCCAGCCCGTTTATAATTTCCGTTTCATTTTCTTCCAAAAATTCCAACAGGTTCGAATCCTGAATTTTAAAATTAGTAGGAGCGTTAAAATTACTAACCAAATTGCCGTTAGAATCAACGACTTCCAGCGCAATATCCGAAACGCTGGCGTAGTCTGAAGGTAAAGAGTCATATTGCGGAGCCATTCGCAGGTAAATATCATTCCTGGAACGGATAACCGTGCTCGCGGTTATAGGCGGCAGATCAACTAAAACTGGATTGCCTTCTTCATCGGTTTCAAGATCTTCTTCAAAAACTTCGGGTTGAAAACTTGCGCTCAAAGAAATATTACCCGCTTCTTCTGTTGATGTAACAGTCAGATCATAAGTGCCGTCTATGGTTGAAATCTGAATTCCTTCCGCGTCCGGATCCTCATCCATCGATTCATCCAGAGTCCCCGGACCGTTAACTTCAAAAGTAACAGTACTCAAATCAGTATTCACAATGTTGCCGTTAACATCTTTCAACAGGACTCTTAAAGCGGTGCTTGAAAGTCCGCCACTTCTTATCACCGGCGATGAAGGATCCATTTCAATCTCCGCCACTTCCTGCGGCACTACATAAATTTCGCGTTCCTCAACAGGTAAGTAATTACCGTCGATTTCCGCAGAAGCTATCATCGTGCCCGCCAAAGTCTTACTCACAACTTCGGTCTCGGCTTCACCCTGAGCGGCTTTAACCGACTTCGGACTGATTTTGGCGTACGCGCCACTTAAATCCTTGGCGTAAAACTTAATGACACTTGAAGAATCTTCAGTATCAAGATCCCCGTTTTTATCAAGAATCGACGCTTTCAAGAACAGTCTGCTTTCTCCGTCCGCCGGCATTTCATCCAGGTAGTCTACAAACTCTTCCGTCTCCACGCCCCCGTCCGTAACATAAACAAAGTCTTCTTCCACTGTGTCCCCCACAATAAAACCGCCTTCATCGCCGCTAAAGTATTCGTCATCATCACCGTTTAAAGGATCAATACCGATAATATTTACTTCATCACCATCCGTAATTCCGCCGTCATCCGTGTCCGGATCATTCGGATCGGTTCCAAGATTATATTCTTCAAGATTGGTCAGACCATCATTATCAGGGTCCGTATTCGCGTCCGCCGGGTCGTAAGGATTAAGACCGTGTTCAATCTCCCACAGGTCGGGCATCCCGTCATTGTCACTGTCCCGGTTCGGATCGATTTCTTTCTGAATTTCCTCAAGCAGTCCCGAGTCATCCGAAGGATCCAGCGGATTTGTTTGATTAATAACTTCAACCAGATCCATCACTCCTCCCTTATCGGTATCCGCATTTATTTGTGACGTGGCGTAAATATATTTTTCATAATTATCGGGCAGACCGTCGCCGTCTTTATCTTCATTCATACAATCAAAGCGATCCGTAAAATTCGAAACCATGATCGCGAATTCACGTTTGGTAATGAAACCCGAAAGCCATTCAATAAATTTACTATTTGGATTTTGAATATGCGCTTTAAACCAAGTCTTAAATTCATCCGCGTTAAATTGATCAACTTCATAAAATCTTCCGGTCGGGAAAAGCCCTTCTTCCTGCGCCGACAAAACATAATTGTAATACCACGGAGTTCCCGAAACTGTTGTATCACTCAGATTCAGTCCGGCAAAAGATTGTTGTCTGCCCGTTTCAAGAATAACTTTTGTGGCTTCAGCCCTGCTAATATAATTCTGCGGCAGAAAGTATCCCGTATTGACCGAACCTTTATAACCCGAAACAATCTGTCTATTTTTACCCTCTTCAACACAATATTTGTACTCATCGCTAATATCCGTATCCGGGAAGGGGGACTGTTCATAAACAGAATCCACGGCTTTTTTAATACTGTCGTTAAATCTTGTACACTGAATGCAAACAGCTCCCAGATTAAGTTTCACAAACTCTTCACGGGTCAAAAGTTCATCAGGTCTTATTGTCCCGTCCTCATATGCTTCAATAATTCCGCGCCTGAAAATGTTGATAATTTTACTGAACCCTTCTGAATTTGCGGAGATATCTGAAAACAATAATCCGTTTGCGACGGCCGGATCATAATTCCGCACAAGTTCATTGCCATCCGTGTAGCCGTCACCGTCGGTATCCTCATCGCGTGGGTCAAGATTCAGTAAAATCTCTTCAAGATCATTAAGTCCGTCATTATCGGTGTCCGGAATATTCACCGCCGCGTGCGCGGTTTCAATAAGCGCCTTGGTAAAGTTTTTAACTGACAAGTTTTGTTGATTATCATCATTCAAACTAGCCAAAAATCCTCTACCGGCCAATAAACCTATCGCTTCAGCCATTAAGTTAAAATCAATAAAGTTACCTTCCTCTCGCACAATTTCGACTTTGTCAAAATCTGCGGCGATGTAAAATTCAAAAATTTTCGACCCGTTATCATCGGTAATATCAAACACCACCGGCGTGTCGGCTCCGGTGTTATGATTCATTCGCAAATTTAGTCCTTCCGCCAGAAACAAGTTTCCGCTCCTGTCCAGAATACCGATTTTTTTGTCCGATCCACCGGCTGTATCAATCAGATAAATATTGCCGGCATTAAACTTGGCGTCTTCATCAACCACCGAAACAGAATAAGCATCATCTGAAAAATCTTTAATATGAACTCCGCTTAATCCCGAATATTTTTCAAAATAATTTTTCGATTCATCATCCACGGTTATGGGCACAGTTTGATCCGTTACAAAATAAACGGACGCTATCACTTGCAAAGTGTTCTTATTCTGAACACCCAGCCGTACCGGTTTATCCGTGGTCGAAGGCAAAGCTATCAGTCCATATTCATTGTCGGAAATTGACACCATTCCGGTCTGACCTTTCACTTCGGCGATCACTTTTCCGTTTTCATCGTAAATAATAAAACCGTTCGATTCACCTTTAAGAAAAAACGGATTGGCGGTTTTTACATAAGAGACAAGACGGATTTTTTCCCGGGTGGATTCTAAAGTAAGTTGATTAGACGAAATGCCCGGCCTGTTTGTACTGTTTGAAATCGCGGTAAAAAAGCCACTGTCGCTTCCCGACTGCACTGTAAATTGCGCCGTGCCGCTGGTCAGGCGGACCGGATTATTAGAAGAGGTTGAAGCTATATTTGCGCCGTCATCCATGACCAGATTCAATTCAACTTCGGTGAAACTGTCGCTTTTTTGCACCACGCCGGTATTCGAAACTCCTTCTACTGTAATTGTCAGATTATCGGCGGCGCCGGTTTGCAGAGCCTGTTTGCTCGCCGAAAGTCTAAGCGCCGCAGTGTTTTCCGCGCCGTCCGGAATGCCATCAAAATCGCTATCATTACTCATCGGGTTTGCGTCTTGATCATCAGGCACACCGTCACCGTCCAAATCACCGCCCGCGATTAATTGATCATAATAATCACCGGGAGCGTCGGAAATTGAACACGCCATTTCAAAAGAAGGATTATTAACTTTATTGGCAGTTTCCGCCGCCCATTCATTCATTTCTTCAAACCACTTTAAAAGCGGCACGGCGAAGTCGGTAGGCAATTCAATGGAAGCTTTTATGATAGGATCACCTCCGCCTCCTCCCGAGCCACCTCCTCCCGATCCGCCTCCTCCCGATCCGCCGCTTCCGCCGACCGTTCCTCCGGGGGGAGTACCGCCCGGCATGGTCTGGGATTTTGTTTGCAGATATTCCGCGTCTTCTTCCTGTTTAGGGAAGTCTCCGTTAAAGTTCATTTCAAGACTGTCCGCGGATCCCGATCCCACAAAATACATTGTTTCATAACCGTTGGCCGTTTTCCCAATGAAAGTGTTTTCATAAGGATTCAAGTATTTTTTAAGAACGTAAGAGTGTTTATCATCCACATTCATACTCTTCCAGCTGTAAGCGTCTTCAACTTTCTTATCATAGGCCGCCAGCAGATTTTTGTTTGTTACAGTCGGATCTTCGTAGACATCAATCGGATATTCCAATAGAGAAGTCAGTGAGCCATCAATCGGAGTTGTGAATGTAACACCCGTTTCCTGGGCAATCTGTTCCAATTCAATCTCTTTCGCTCTTAAAATTGCTTTAGCTTCTTCAATATCATTGGCGGCGTAAATATTTGGATACTTAACCGTTCTGGTATTGCCATCACGATCCATAAAACTAAAGAACCTGGGATTATCGATCGGAATGGTTAGTGGCGTTTCAGTTAAAGATGAATTGGCCAGTAAAGTCTCTTCCGTCGGCTCAACATTTTTGGTAAATGAAGAAAGTTTAACCGTGTTGCCGTTTAGATCGGTGGCGGTTTTGGGAATCACTATCAAAGAAATTTTCTTTAAATCAGTATCGATTATTTGCGGATCGTTGAATGTAAACACTTTCGGTACAGGAATACTGGCCGGCGGCGGAAGGATCTGCCCCTTCAAAATCCGCTCGCCAATCTGCTTATAATCGTCAATCGGAATACCAAAGTTATTGGCGGGAACACCTTCCGCCGCCTCGTCGACAATTCCGTTTTTGTTATTGTCTATTCCGTCCGCCATACCAAAATGCGTCAGCAGATCGGCAAAAGTGAAAGTAACTTCGGGAAGCGGGGGATTAATAGTGGTGTCTATCAGAACAATTTCATCCATCGGTTTATAGGCCGAACCCGGCGCGGGCACGGTGGCCCGCGCCTCTTCATTATCATAACTCTTAATCTCACTCAGATAATTTTCCACCTCGGTTTTATAATCTTCAAACCGCAGAGCCTCTTTAAAATCAAAACAGGCCTGATGATTAAGTTCACTCATTGGCACCGAACCCGTAATCTCTTTACTACCCATTACGTCATAAAGCTTTTTGGTTGCCAGATCTTCAAAACACCTTTCCGGATTCTCATAGTTAAGTTTTGAATAACAACCCGCGTAACCCCCACCCGAAGTCTGGTCGTAAGCATTAAAAACTTTGCTCGCTTTAACCAACACCGAATTGCTCCCCGGCACGCCCTGCGAACCGCTGTACAAATTACAGTCCTGCACGCTCTTCATGGCGTAAACCGGAATCCCCTTAACGTATTGAAAAAAGTTATTAAACGAAAAATTAACAAAACTCACCGCGTCGCCAATAAACTCATCATTGGGCGCCGGCGCGTCCAGTTCAACCTTCGCCACCACCGATGAGCTTTCAATCATCGTAACAGGTGTCTGAAGTTGCGGATCATTTGTTAAGTTTCCGTTAGCGTCGCGAATTTCCACAAATTTATCAATTCGCTTCTCCACCGCGTCGTTCACCAGTTTCAAGTATCTGCGCATCAGCTCGTCTTTCATCGTAATGTACATCGGAACAGTCGCCACATCGCTAACCGTTTTGGTCTGCCCGCCGCCCAGATCAATGTCATGAGAAGATTTATATCGACCCGTAAAACGCGACCAGTCATTAATATTTGAAAAATATTTATCAAACAAACTGCGGTAAGGAGTAGCCATTTGATCAATTAATCCCTTTGTTTGCGAATCCGGAATTACCTGCATCGAACCGCTGTCAACAGTGCTACCCGCGCCCGGATCCTCATCAAACTTACCATCACCGTCGTTATCATTATCAGCCACTCCATCTTCATCAATTTTTCCGTCTTCATCATCATCAGCCGCCGGTTCTTCATCAACCCAATCATCGGAATTGGGCATCGGCGTAAAACGCGGTACCGGAATCGGCCCGGCAAAAGTTAAAGGCATCGAAGAAAAACTTTTCGGATTGGTCGGCTTATTAATTCCGCCGATCAAACTACCGTATTCAACTTCGTACCCGTTCGGATAACCATCACTGTCAAAATCATAAGAATCCATATCCTCGTCAACCCCGCATTCACCGCTGCACCCGTCATTGTTCTGATCCCCTGGCCCATCTTCATCAATGCTTCCGTCGTTGTCCGCGTCATTATCCTGAGGTGTATCTTCATCAATCAGCCCGTCCCGGTCATTATCAATGCCCTCAAAAGGATCACCGTTATCTTCGTCAATCCCTTCGTCAATCAAACCGTCCCCGTCATTGTCGACCCCGTCTGCAATAGCGTATTTTGAACCGGGTTTAAGATTATAAAAATCACCGTCCATTAAAGGAGTCCCGGGTATTGAACAGTCTTTTATCTGATTCGGAACATTCGGCACTATGTCACATAACCCGAACCTTCCTTCATCAGCTTCGTCAATTTCTCCGTCTCCATCGTTATCAATCGAATCACCCATACCGTGAAGCGGCGAACCCTCTTCACCGTCCCCGTCATCATCCACTCCGTTTTCAGGATCCTCATCAATCAGCCCGTCCCCGTCATTATCAATCTGATCGCCCTGCTTCATGTCCTTTTCATTTTCCGCCATCAGCTTTTGCAGAAGGTATTTATTGTAGTGGTTGTAAGTCAGCTGATACAAGTTATCAATGTATCTGATGTAATTATGAAAACCCTGTTTATCCATCATTTCAAATTCGTTCACCAGATCCGCGTAAAAAAGTTTTTTTGAAAATTGCTGAAAAGACGCCGCGTCCGCCAGACAAGAAGAGTCCTTACAGTGGTACAAAAAGTTTTTATCAAAATAAGTCGCAAGCAATTTATTACCTTCGTCGCCGCTTAACGGGGGCTTAATAACGCCGTGCCAAACTTCCGCCTTGGGCGTTTCATTGTCCCTGTTTAGCAAATAATCACCACTCTTTGAATCAAAAACATATATTTTGTCGTCAAAATCCGTATAAGGAAGCATACTCACAAAACGATTTCCTTCTTTATTCACTACCGGCAACGGCACATCGCCCACAAGCACAATCCCTTTCAGTTTATTAACCTCTCCCTTAACTCCGTCCCCTTCAAAGTAAAGTTTCTCCAAAGAAGCGGCTATATCTTCCACTTTTTCATTGGCCGCCACGTTGATTATTACCGGTTTCGTGTATTCTTCCGACCTCTGCACGTCCCGCGCGTATCTTTTTATCCGGTCCGGAAGCTTCCTAATTTTCAGAGAATTCGGATACTGATTCGCCAGCCCTTCATACTGCTCGGTGTTCTCCATCAGAGATTTCTCAACCAAAATCGCCACAATTCCATTGTGAGGCAGAGCCTGGGAAGTCCTCATGTTGGTGGGATACAAAGTCTGCAGTTTTGGCAGATTGATAGCCATCACCAAAGGAGCGTGTAAAATATTCGTGACCATAAAAAACAAAAAGAAACCGGCCAGAAACTTTCTTCGCGCCGCTGTGTTTTTAGTTAAATTTTCCTTTAAATAATTCCGAATCTTATTTAAAGACCCACTTGAAACGTTATTTTTTCTATCAACAAAATTTATTTCTGCGCTTCTGATTTGTTTATTTATATTTTTCATTTTTTTTTACTCATTATCCCCCTACTCATATTTTATTTATCTCGTCTTTTTTCGCCCTTTCTTTTTAATATAATATTATAGCAAAAATCCGCCCTTTTTTGGACACAAAATGGCTTTAATATAACCAAAACCACTACTTTAGCTTGACTCTTTTACGGTAATATTCCAAAACAGCAACTTTTAACCATATTTCGCCCTCAATATTCACTCAGCCACTTCCGCTATTGCCACCATACTGTTAACAAAAGCCTAAAACTAACGCCCCAGAATCGCTCATCCCACCAGCCCAACTAGACAGCAAAGCGCTTCTATCCTCAAAACCCCACCACTCATTACCTGGGATCGATAGTTTAAATTGGGTAAGTTGACGTCAAGGAGTTTCTGTTTTTATATAACCACCACTCCCTACCCCCGAATCGTTCCCCCCACCCGAGCGATTAGAATTAATCGCTCGGGTGGGGGGAACGGTATATATAAGGCAATAATCACCCAAAATAAGCAAAAACAAAACAAAATTCCGCAAATTTACTCAAAATTTACTTTTTCTTAATCCTCACAAGCTAGAATCTAATCACTGCCGGCTGAAACCGGCCACCGATAAATAAAAAAACATCAATATATGTACCGCGACCCCGTAAATCCAAAGCATCACTACCATATTTATAATCGATCAAACGGGAAAATACGCATTTACCTGTGCAAAAGTGATTATGCAAAGATGATCGAATCGATCAGCAGGTTTAAACATAAGTACGAAATAACCATAAAGGCATATTGCATCATGCCGAACCATTTCCACCTGCTTATCGGAAATATTAAATCAAACGTACAGCTTTCCAGGTTCATGAGCGGTATTCAGCTTTCATATTGCAACTATTACAATAAAAAATACAACAAAATCGGACATGTTTTTGGCGGACCTTACAAAAGAAAAGACATCACTCAAACCGGACACCTGCACATAGTCAAACAGTATATTTTTGAAAATCCGGTCAAAAAAAAGTTAGTAAAAAATCCCGAAAAATGGCCTTACTCAGGCGAATTCAAATGGTAATGGTCATTCGCAAAAGATTAAGTCGGCGCATTCAATAGCTCAGCCATCCAGAATTATCCTCATCATCCCACCCCTCATCGCCATAAAAATCACCGCTCCGCACGTAAAATTCTTCCTCCGCCCTCTTTTCCGCTTCCTCACGCTCTTTTTCCATCTCATAATCATCCTCTTCCTGCTGACCCACCATTAACTCATCCATTCTTGCCGTTTCTGCGCGTTCTTGCTCCACAAAACACCTATGCTCCTCCATATCCATAATGTGCGCGGCCCAGCTCAATTTAAGCACATAATCCTTTTGCGCCGGCGAAAGATCCACAAATTCTTTAAAAAAAGTATCATGATTAAGCCTGCCCACCGCATCCCCCCTGCGCGTATGAATTTGAAGTTCATAAACAGCTTGATCATCCAGTTTAAACACCACTTTAAAGCCCTGAATCGGGTTGCCCGGACCGCCGTCATCCCCCTTATTGTACGGTTCAAGAAAGTAATTTTGGAAAGCGACCATGTCCCGTTTAACAGTGGAACATAGAAGGTGTCCCAAAACAGACTCCATTTCTGTGTATGCTGATTCAAAACCTGAACTATCCACCGTCAAAGTACCCCGGGCCAGGTCATGAATCCTGTCTAAAGGATCCGCCTGACCAGCCAGAGTGTTTCTAACTATTTTGTTTACAATAGAAGTCCGTTTTTTTAGCCCGCCGCTTCTGAAACGCAGATTCTCAATATAATCAGGAGCTATTCGTTTATATATGGATTGTTGTTCAAAACTCTCGGCAAGTCTATTAATCCTTTCCCTTTCCGTATCCGAAAACATCATTAATATTTGCGGATCTTCTTCTTTTGCGGGAGCAAATTTCTTGAGCGATTCATAAAATTCCTTATCCAAAAAAGCATTTTGACCATCATACTGGCGGCTAAGCTTGTAGAAATCACTATTTTCGCGCATTTCACCTGACAATTTCAAAAATTCCGCCCTCACATCATCGGCCGTAAATTTGGGATTATTAAAATCCATTGTTTGCAAACAATTATCAATTTCATAAAGCGATTCAATACAGTCCTGATCAAGAGTTTTTCCCGTCTGCACAGCAATTTCACCAATAATACGATTCAGGAAATGATTGGGCGGCCTCACTACACTATTATAAATATCCCAGACTAAATCACGATTAGCTCTAATAAGAGCATTCATTTCTTTTCGACTCTTTACACGCCGTTTTTCCTTTATCTGCAGGTATTTCCAGACAGCCAGCCTGAGCGCCTTCATCATATTAGTATACATTACATGGGTCTGCCGAAGCCTTAAAAGTCTATTGTCCGAAAGCGCGCCATCAAAGTCCAGAAGCGCTATTCTATGTTTACGTGGTATGCCAAGTTGTGACCCCTGATTTTCAATAACCGCGGCAAGTTGATGCAAAGTATCAACCGATTCATGTTCGGGAGCATCCGTTTTATCCCATTCTTCCCGCCCATGTCTGCCCCTTTTCGCTCGGACTAAAATCGGAGCAACCTCAACCTCTTTTCCCTCGGCTTTTTTACGCAATTTCCAAAGTTCGATATCTTCCTGCGCTGCTTTTAACGCTCTCGCTTTATCATCATAAACCGTAATCAATAGCTTATTCGATCCCGTATGTGCCGCCATTGCGTCAAGCAAAACAGGAATTTTAGAAGATTTTTCATCATCAATAACATCGTTTGTTCTGGTGGGAAGATTCACTTCGCCCACCGCGTCATGAATCATTATAAAAATTTCCGAACTGACCAACTTGGCTAACTGATGCTCATTCACATTGTCACCCGCGGTCCAGATATCCACTTCACCGGCTGAATCAACAACATGTTTCATCCCATCCTCCACATCAGCATAAAGCGTGTCTCTCATTGCAATAGTATTCATCTCTCTTAAAAAAATGTCTTCAAACCGCTTTTCCTCTTCATGGGTCAAAATATCCAAAAAGCCCCTATAGCCCTGATATTCCTCAAGTTCATAAAAATAATTAAAAAGCACACGATTAAAAACATGGCGCCAATTAAGCCTTGCTACGCCGTGTTTTTCCTTTTCCTCCGCTATCAACTCTTTCATTACTCTGAACATATCCTCACCCGTCCTGGTATCCAGGACATCGTGTTTCTGATTTCCATCAGAGTCGATTTCCGAAGGCATCAAATTATATGGAAGCATAACAAAACATGTATGGGTGCCAATTATTGATCTTTTTAGCCTTTATGTCAAGATTTCCAATTCAAAGCTGGAGTTGCCAAAAACTCTACCAGTCATAGCCCAAGATGTCGCACATAAGGACTAATAGGGCAGATCAGCACTTAGGGCAGACCTGCACTTTTCAAATAAAAACACACATCAAAAAAAGGGCGGCGCATCCGCGCCGCCCTTTTCTAAAGCAGTTTGATTATAGAACTCTACTGAACAATAGCAAAATATTGTCCAGAGTCAGTTAGCGTAGGAGCAGTTGCCCCACAAACTTCTGTTGCTACATTAGCAGCTGTAAAATCAAGATTTCCTTGAGTAGAATCTTCCAACTCAGCAATCAAGACATAATTTCTCGCTGGATCAGCACTAGGACAATAATAATAACCACATGTTTCTGAACCGAAAGTACGCGAATCACCCTGCGGATCAATTGGAACAGCACCACCAGGTACTAAATCAAGTATGTCATCTGATAAGTTTTCAACACAAGAAGCAGTACTCGGATAGGAACCACCGCCAGCCGCATAGGCCTCAATAGCAGTGACCATTGTGTTCATATCCGCCTTTCTTGCGGCATCTCTGGCTTTAACCGGGGCGCCCAGGATTGAAGGCAGAAGCGCTGCTGCCAAAATACCGATGATCGTGATAACGATCAAAAGCTCTATAAGGGTGAAACCCTTTTTTGCAACCATTTTATTCATAATTTATTTTATGGTTAAGATTAATAAAATGTTTATATTTAACATCAGTATATTATACCCTTTTCTATTAGCCACCGCAAGTATTAATAGCACAAAATCGCATACAGACAATATTTCTTCAAATCCTATACGCCACCCGCAATATCGGTAAGCTGCATAATCGGAAGCATAATAGCAGCAACAAGCCCACCAACAACAAGACCAATAATAACCAGAATAAGCGGCTCCATAATTTTTGTTAAAGAAGCTACAACAGTATCAATCTCCTCATCATAAAAGTCCGCTACTTTCGCCATCACATTTTCCAACTGTGCGGTTTGTTCACCCACTTCAATCATATTAACCAGCATTTTGGGAAACAACTTGCTTTCGGACATATTTTCAGCCATCGGAATACCGCGCCGCATATCTTCCGCTGTCAAAACCAGCCTCCTTTTATAAACTTCGTTTCCTATTGAATGCGAAACAATTTCGATAGACTTGATAATCGGCACACCGCTACCCATCAGATTGGCGAAGCCCCTGGCAAATTTGGAAAGCGCGGTTTTTCTGAAAATCGGACCAAACACAGGAAGGTTAATTTTTATCAGATCCAGAATATATCTACCACCGCGGGTTTTCCTCCACGCACCGAATCCAAAAATTAAAATGATAATTCCAACAATAATAAACGGCCAATAATTAATGGCAAAATCGCTCAAACCAATTAAAACTCTCGTCGGGAGAGGTAATTCTCTTGCAGATTGTGTAAACAACCTGGTCAACTGCGGAACCACCAAAATCATCATCAACGTAATCGCGGCCAGAAGTAAAGTCAAAATAACAATCGGATAAGTCATCGCTCCCTTTACTTTTCCCGTAATACTTGCTGTTTTCTCTTCTTCTGAAGCTATAGATTTTAAAGTTTTATTTAGCTGACCGGATGCTTCACCCGCTTTAACCATACCGATTTCAGCGTCACCAAATACGTCCGGGAAGTTATTCATTGCTTCCGAAAGGCTCTTACCACCTTCAATTGATGTTGCGCATGAAAATAGAATTTTTGAAAGTCGCGGATTTTTTTCCGATTGAATACCGAGAGTACGTAATGACTTAATCAGTGGCAAACCCGCGTTAAGCATCACAGCCAGCAATCTAAAAAACACCGCCTTATCTTTAATCTTGATTTTTGTGTGATCAATCAAAAATTCATTAACCCGTTTAAATGTGTCAATTAAGGGGTTTCCTGTGTATTTAATTGTACTGACCCTTTGTTTTAAGAGTATTTTGCCGGCGTTTTCAGCCGCCTCCGCGATATTTAAAACCAACTGTTTGCCTTTGCCCGCGTTCGGCTGAGCTTTACCGGGCTTGTTGATTTCAAAGACCTGGTCTTTTTCCGCGTATCCGAATCCTTTTGCTTTTTTTTCTGGCATAGTTAGGTATTAGGGTTTTCGATGTTAAATGACTTTTCCCCTTCAGATGGAGGAGGCATGGTTGAATTCGGTGTCGGTTTTGGCGTTGGCGCCGGTGCCGGAGTAGATGTGGATTCCTGTTGATTAGCAACCGAGTTCTGTCCTGACTGCGGAGCTTGATTTACTTGTGGAGTGGGAGAGGGCGTCGGAGCCTGTGCAGGTTTGGCAGACTGCGCCGGTGTTTGTTTTTCAACCGTCTGAGAGGGCGCAGGAGTGGGTGCCGTAGCCATTTTCTCTGTGGGCTTGTCAACACCGGTAGCAATCGCATTTTGTTTTTCAACCGGCATGTTTTCCTTTTGCACAGACTTGACCACGGGAGCTTTCTGGGTTGGTTCATTAGCCGGTTTCGGCTTTTCTGTAACCCCTTGAGATTTTGCCTTTATCACCTGCTCACGATCTTCATCAACCTCTTCAACATAGGCGCCCGAAGATTTATTCGTAATAGATGTTTCCATTTTTTTCGCCACGCGGTAAACCTCATCCAGGCTGGTTTCTCCTTTTAAAGCTTTAATAATGCCGATCTGTTCAAGAGTAACCATTCCCGATTTCATTGCCGCTTCTTCAATCTCCAGAATCGAAGCTTCGGTTAAGATAAGTCTGCGAATTTCATTATTCATGCGCATAATCTCAAACAGACCAAGACGACCTTTATAACCCACATTATCGCATTCCGGGCATCCCACGGGTCCGTAAAATTCCATTTCTTTAAGTTTTTCCGGATCAATTTCATCCTGGGAATGAATTTTACCCACCGCTTTTTTAACAAGTTTCAGAATCTCCGGATCCGGTTCCACCTTCGCCTTGCACTTGTCACAAAGCTTTCTCACCAACCTCTGCGCGATAATAAGCTCAACAGAAGAAGCTAGCAAAAACGGTGGAACCTCCATGTTCAAAATACGCGTAATAGTTTCAATCGCGCTGTTAGTGTGAATAGTCGAAAGGACAAGATGACCCGTCAACGAAGCTTCAATGGCAACGTTAATCGTTTCTCTGTCACGAATTTCTCCCACCATTATAATATCCGGATCCTGACGCAGTGAAGTTCTCAGTCCGTTCGCGAAGTTATAATCAATATCCGCGTGCACCTGACTCTGATTAAGCCCGTCCATTTGAATTTCCACCGGATCTTCAATAGTTAAAATATTAACATCTATTTTATTAAGTCTGGTCAAAGCCGAGTACATGGTTGTTGTTTTACCGGAACCGGTAGGGCCGGTAGTCAGCAAAATCCCGTTTGGCAGACTTAGAGCGTCTTCAAAAGACTTAAGCGCGCTTCCCTGCAGGCCAAGTTCCCGTAGATCAGGTATCTCTCTGGATTTATCCTGAATACGCATTACCACTTTTTCACCGCGCACCGTTGGCAAAGTGGAAACACGAAGATCCATTTCTCTGTTATCTTTTGTTGTCACCGTGGCTCTTCCATCCTGCGGAATACGTTGTTCATCAATTTTCAGATTGGACATGATTTTGATTCTTGAAACAACAGCCGGATGAATATTATGCGGATATTCCACGATCTGTCTTAAAACACCGTCAACTCTGTAGCGGATCCTTATAGTGTTTTCTTCGGGCTCTATATGTATATCTGAAGCACGCGAATTAAGCGCCAGACTTATGATACTAAGCACCATCTGCGGAATGTTCCCCTGCAGAATGGCATCCTGTAATTGTTGTAATTGTTCGTTTTGTTCCATTATTAATTAGCATCAGGTGTATCCGGCGGAGCCTGGAAATATGCGTTTAAATTTACTGAAACGTTCATTGTGGGGATTTCCGTAATATCCTCGGTTCCCCCAAAAGGAGTGATCTCCCGGTTGGGGAAATTCAAAGAAATTGACTTAACCTCCATCAGTCTGATTCTGTTTTCCAGCGAACCGGAGCTTTCAATAAAAGCCAGGAACTTTTCAAGATTTTCTCTGGTCGTGCTTAAAGAAAGAGAAAAAGGTAAAGTCGCGTAGCCGTTTTCCTGGTCGATTCTGGGCTGGCTGAATTTCAGATCCGACATAAAAATCGGATTCAACGTTGTATTATTGTTTTCCGCCATAAATTCGTCCAGCTTTCTGGTTAAATCCGTATAATCTTCTTCAGACGGAAAAACTTCATTAATCGACTCTTTAATAGTACTGAACTGTTCATCGTAATTATTTTTTTGACTGGAGTAGATTTCCGCGTTTTGACTTTCCGCGGCCTGCAGTTCTGCGAGAGTTGTTTTTCCGTTTGCGATGGCGCTTTGCACTGCCATTAACTCGATAAACTGGAAATAGCCGTAAACTCCCGCCGCGATTAGCACCACTGCCGAAAGGATAAAATAAGTTCTTATTCCTTTGGCGTAATTCTTCCTTGGTGCCGCTTGTTGTTTTTTCATAGTTGTTGCATTAATTATTTAACTCTTTTAACACCGGTTGTATTTACAGCTACCGGCCTGCCGGGTATCAAACTGATCGGTTTGTTTTTAGGAGAAATTCCATCGGTTTCTATTTCCAGATCAATCTTGAAGTTCGCGGTAAAGCCGGTTTCAACATCACCACTCTTGGCGAATGATCTCATCTCAACATTCTTGAAATATGGAGAATTTTCAAACGCGTCGATCAAATTGGAAATATCTGTAAAATTGTTTGCGTCTATAGTTTTTGTCTGACCCGAAAGAATGATTTTATTGGTTCCGGCATCCAGTTCATAGCCGTTATATGTAATTTCAAAACCGGTCACTTCAAATAAGCCGCTGTTAAAGTTGGGATCCACTTTTGCGGTCACTTCTTCAATCTTTTCAATAATCCAGAGCCAGGCGATTCTTTGAGATTTGATCGCGCCGATCGTCGCGATATCGCTCTTTGTTGAAGCCAGAATATTACCCATCGTTTCATGAATCTCTTCTCTTTGGGCGACTTCCAGAGTTTCGGCGTAAGCCAGCAATTTTGTTTGAAAATCTTCCGGAGATATGCCCTTGATCGTGCCAAGTAATCTATTGTTACCGATTAATTTCAGAGTATTATCAATCAGTCTTAGATCCTGTTCATTTTCTTCCGAGAGTTCTGAATTCTGAGTGATCTCTTTCCTGTCCGCCAAAATAAGATTTCTCAATTTCGATTCAAACTGTTTTTGGACTTCTTCTGAGGTCATTTCTTCTTCGGCTTCAGTTTTATAAGTATCTATAACCAGAGGAGCCGACAAATTTTCTTTAATGTTGATCAAAGTATCCGGTAATTCTTCCGCCGCGCTTTGCACTTCTTGTGTTATTTCGGCAACATTGGTGGAGCTCAAGGCAGTCATGGTCAGCTTTGAAGTTTTGTCCAGAAAATCGTCTGAAACATAACTGAATCTGCTCAAATCAAGCTGGGCCGCCAGATATCTGTATTTGTTAATGGAAGTTTGAGCGCTTCTTAGATTTTTATTTATGTCCGTGAGTCTTGCCGTGGCGTTGGCTCCAAAAAGATCAAACCCGGGCGCCAGCTGACTGTAAAAATAAAAAACCATGCCCACCGCCGCCAGGGTGACGAATACAAACACGGATTGCGCCACTCTAAGTTGGTTCTTTTTACCGGTTACCTTTTCGGCTTCAATACTTTTTTGCAGAGTCGGAGCCGCCCCAAGAATAGATTTAACTTTCGGGGGAGTGCTTTTCCGAAGAATCGATTTCATCATCGCCGTATCCTTTTGTTCTTCTTTTTCTTTGTTGAAAATATTTATCGTATCTGTTTTTTCATCCTTTTTAGGAGCGGGCGTTGTTGCCGTCGACGGAACTTCCTCTTTTTTCGCGGACTCTTTGGATGTCTCCAAAGTGGGAGCAGATTTTATTTCCACTTCTTTTTCTTCCTGCTTGGTATTCAGTGCCTTTTGATCACCTTTTTGTTCTAACGGGATAGATTTCTTATCATCGCCTTTTGCTTCCTCCTTAATCGGAGCCGTAGTAGCCGGGCGAGCCGGTTCGGTTGGTGTCCCAGGTGTCGCCGCCTGCTTGGGCGCTTTCTTTTCTTTCTTTTTACCAAAGCCAAGAAAAGCACCCAGCCCCTTTTTCTCTTTCTTTACGGGTTTTCCCGTTTCAAAGGAATTTTTTTTATCCTCCGCCGGAGCCTGATCCTGCTGGCCGGTCGATGAATTTAAATTTATTTTATCTGCCATGGTGTTTTTGTTTTGATTTTTTTATATCCCATTATTTTAGCAAAAAAACGCCCGATAGTAAAGCGCCGGCAGACACCCCACCGTTGCCCAACCTTCCCGGTCGGTCAACCTTCCCGGTCGGTCAACCTTCCCGGTCGGTCAACCTTCCCGGTCGGTCAACCCTCCCGGTTGCCCAACCTTCCCGGTCGGTCAAC
>CAYFWB010000002.1:0-6878 GCA_964346765.1 uncultured Candidatus Peribacteria bacterium | reverse complement strand
CGGTCGGTCAACCTTCCCGGTCGGTCAACCCTCCCGGTTGCCCAACCTTCCCGGTTGCCCAACCTTCCCGGTCGGTCAACCCTCCCGGTTGCCCAACCTTCCCGGTCGGTCAACCTTCCCGGTCGGTCAACCCTCCCGGTTGCCCAACCTTCCCGGTTGCCCAACCTTCCCGGTCGGTCAACCCTCCCGGTTGCCCAACCTTCCCGGTCGGTCAACCTTCCCGGTCGGTCAACCTTCCCGGTCGACCGACCGGGAAGGTTAGATGCATTCATTCATTTTCTTCAATTCCCTGATCCTTGCCTCACGTTTACCCGCTTTTTTCATTATCAAAAAGTACAGAGTTGGTACCACCAAAAGAGTCAAAAATGTTGAAACCGACAATCCGAAAATCAGTGAAACACCCAGGCCGCCCCAGATCTCGGATGAAAGCGTCAAGGGTATCATACCGATAATCGTGCCTATTGAAGTTAAGAAAATAGCTTCCAGACGCATTTTGGCGGCATCAATAATCGCGTTCTCATATTCGATTCCCACACGTATATTCTGACTGATTTTTTCAACCAGAATTATCGCGTTATTGATCACAATTCCAAAAAGAGCCAAAACACCGATTAAAACGGGGAAAGATAGATTAAACCCGACAAGTGTAAGACCGAAAAACACTCCGGTTGTAGCCAAAGGTATTGTCGCCACGACAATGAATGTTTTTCTGAATGAATTAAACTGTACTACCAATGTAATAACAATAAGCAATATCGCCACGCCCATAGCGTTGAAAATTGAAAGCAAAGATTCCTCTGTCTGTTCATTTGCTCCTCCGTAAGAGATTTCATAACCTTTGGGTAGCGGATCCTCCGCCACTTTCGCCTTGAAATCATCTAAAACTTCAACCGGTAATCTGGAATCTTCAACCTCGGCCGAAATCCCCACTATCCTTTTTTGATTCCTTCTACTAATAGATGTTAAAGAAGCACCAATCTCTATCTCCGCAATATCGCTGAGTCTGTATGTTTGTCCTCTGCCATTTGAAAGTGTCAAATTATTCAGAGAATTGATTGTCGGTATTTTATCTTCCTTGAACTCGGCTGTAACACTCATATCTTCACCTTCACCGAAAATTTTGGTAACCTCGCTCCCACTTATAGCCGTTCTTAAAGTGGAAGCCACAGAGGCCACTGTTACGCCACGCATAAGCATTTGTTCGTAATCAAATTTAAATGTAAATTCCCCCGGATTTAAAGAAATACTTGTAGTTTCATTGACCGTACCCGCTATTTCCGTCAGATATGCTTTGTACTTATTTGCCAGCCTTTCCAACTCATCCAGATCATCACCCGAAAGTGTGGCTTCAAAATCGGCGCCGCTCGGGGGCCCTCCTGAAACTTCCACAACTTCAATTTCAGCGCCCTTAATATCGGCGACTTTTTTTCTGATTTTTTGTGCGAACTCATAAGATTTTGTAGCCTCCGGCAAACCTTCCTTTTCGGCTCTCTCCTTAATCTTATAAAGCAGAATAGCAATCTGTGCCCGGTTGGAATTGTTGTTGCCGGAAGCCGAAAAGGTGGAAAAATTAACCCCGGAATTGCCGATCGTGACCGAAAAATTTTCAATAGCTTTTTCCTCTCTCAGCAATTCAGCTACTGCCAGAGCTACATCGCCCGTAATATCCGTTATCAGCCCAGGAGCCCCTTCAATATTTATGTACATGTACTCATTATCGGCCCGGGGTAAAAATTCCGGTTTTAAAACACCGGTAATCGGCAAGGCCAAAGATAGACCAAATATCGTTATCACCACAATCAAAAGAACTGCAGTCAAAAATTTACTTGAAAAAACCTTCCGTAGAATCTTGTCATAAACCGGCAAAATATAATCCAGATGAATCAGCCCGGTAAACAATCTGCTCCAGATATTCTTTTTCATATTCTCTTCAGAGTATTTTTTCTGCAGTCTCTGTTTGATTTTTTGCGGACAAGCTTCTTCCTGAATCAATAATTCTTCATTAAGTTTAAGTTTCTCCTTTAATTTGTTTCGATAATAAAAATATAGAGAAAAAGTGATTATGCCGATAATCAAAAGCGCCGTCGCTTCCACCGCCTCGTTTCCGGGTGCGAACAGACTGAAAATCAGCGCTGTCAGAACAACCGTCATTAAAGCGAAAAACACTTTAAAATAGCCTGTTGTAAGGCGTATCCTTTCCAGTACAACCGCCAGCGGATGATTCACGAAAAACGCCACAAACAAAGACGCTATCAAAGTCGCGGTAACCGTAATCGGAATCGAACGAATAAACTGTCCCACAATGCCGGTAGCTAACAGTAGCGGCAAAAAAGCCCATACGGTAGTCAAAGTTGTTGTTACAAGTGTAAATCTAAAATCTCTGAATACCAGTAAAACCGCCTGCTCCGGCGTAAATCTGCCGGTTCTTATGTACTGCTTAGAAGCCTGCAAAACTACGATCGCGTTATCCACCAAAATACCCAGCGAAAGAATCAAGGAAAAAAGCGAAAGATAGTTAAGACTCACTCCGAAAATATTCATAACCCCAAAGCTTGCCGCAAAAACCATCGGGATAGCCAGCCCCGCCACCAGTGCTTCTTTAACTCCAACAAAAATAAACAGCGTAAGCACAACCAGAATAATCGTTAAAATACCGCTTTTGGTAAGGTCGGTAATAGATTCACGAATTTCCATGCTTTGATCCAGTGTTGATGCGATGCTCAGAGCCTCCGGCAATTCACTTGCCTTTAACTGATCTATTTTTTCCTTTCCTTCATCAATCAAATCAATCACCGAATAACCGGTTTTCTTGTTTATATTTAGAGTTAAGGAATTTTGAAGCTCAGCGCCATCTATAGAAAGATAACTGTAAACATTTCTTTCTTCGGCCATTTCGCGCACATCGGCCAGATCCTTTAAACGGACTATCTGTCCGTTTAAGTATGACACAGGCAGATTTCTTAATTCCGCCGCCGTGGCAAACTTCTTTTCCGCTCTGACACTGTAATTAAAATTGGAAATATCAATAGTACCAAGCGGCAAAGCCAGATTGGAAGCCGCAATCTGACGGTTGATCTGATCAATCGAGAGATTATATTTTTGCAGTTTTTCGGGATCATAACTGACCCGGAGTTCCGCTATATCACCGCCGTTAATGCTAACCGTACCGGTGCCCGGCAAACCTTCCAGCTCATCCGCGATCATTTTTGCGTATTCACGCAGAGTAAAATTGTCATAGGGGCCGGTTACAACCAGAGTCCAGATAGGGAAGTCACTTAATTCAACCTGCCTCACAATCGGATCGAGCGCTTCTTCCGGAAGATCCGATTTTGCCGATTCAACGGCGTCTCTAAGCCTTCTAATAGCATCTTTTAGATTTTCGCCCGCATTAAATTGAACGGAAACACTACCCAAAGAATTAACCGCTGTAGAATCAATAGTATCCACTCCGCTAAGGTTTGCCAGCGCCGGTTCCAGTTTTTTTAAAACAAGTTCCTCCACGTCCGCCGGCGAAGCACCCGGCAAAGGAACAGAAACAAATCCCACCGGAATTTCAACTTCCGGATCAGATTCCAGCGGCAGCATCATCAATGACGCAAAACCCCATATAAACAGAATCGCGATAATCATCAAAACCACGCGGAACCTGTACACAAAATAAGAAAGCCAGGTTTCTCCGTCTTCTTTTCTGAACTTCAGCTGTTCGATATACAATGAGTCCGAGCTGCTTCCTGCTTTACGTTTATTATCATTCATGGTTTGATTTTGAGGTTACCGGCCGGCCGTCCAAAACGTCCCTGGCACCTTCAACAATAATTTCTTCATCACCATTTAGGCCGCTCTTTATTTCCACCATATCACCGTTTATTTTACCAAGCTCAACCGTTACCTCTTTTGCTTTATTACCATCAAGAATGTATACAAACTGCCTTTCCGTACCGATGGTCACAGCGTCCAATGGTATGTAAATTGACTTATCCGTGCCCTCCGCAGGAGTCAAAAATATTCTGGCCTGTAAAGTCTGATTCGGTCTTAGAGAAATTTTTGGAAGCTGTAGTTTTACATTAACAAGTTTTGAAGCCGGATCCGCTACCGGTGAAATACGCACTACAGGTGTCTTAATATATTGCCCGCCGATCAAAACTTCCGCTTTTGAATTCAGATTCAGATTTTGCGCGTTATCCGAGTCAACGCCCACTGTAAGCGTATAATCGTTAGTGTCCACAATCTGGGCGACCGGTGCCTGAGGAGAAGCGACTGCTCCCGTTGTGGCCGTAACAGAGGTGACCGTCCCACTTGCCGGCGCTTTTACCAATAAATATTTTTTTTGATCCTCGGCCAGAGCAAGATTCAGCTTTGCAAGTTCCAGCCCGCTCTTTGCCTGGGTTACCGCCGAAGAAGCTTGCGCCTTGGCGTTCATAACGCCCTGCTCCGCAAGTTTCACCGGATCGGAACTGCCGTCAAACAGCCCCAGTTTCCACTGCATGCTGTCGCTGGAAATGTTCAGTTGCTGATTCTGGCTTTGCGCCTGTTGCAATTGTCCGAGTATCTGATTTTCAGACAAAATTGCTCCGGATTTCAAAGAATCATACCCGTTTTCAATCTCTTCAAGCGCGCTATCCAGTTCTTTACCCTGAGACTCAAGCTGCGACTTTGTTTCTTCAAATTGCTGTTCCAACGCGGCTTTGGTTTCTTCATCCGGCGCCATGTCGATTTTTTCCATCAAATCAAGCAAAGTCTCACTCCTTGTATCTTCAAAATCATCAATATTGTCTTTCATGACATCGATTTTTTCTCTCATATTTTCAATGTCCCGCTGATTCTTCATCTGTGTCTCTGTTAGGGTATTTCTAATCAGACCGATTCCGTCTTTGGAAGATTCAAGATTTGCCGCCATGGCCTGATAATCCAGGTAAGAGCCCTCTGTCTGATGTTTCGCGCTTTCAAGCTGAAGTTCAGCCGTTTGAACAGCAATATCCATTGAATTTGCCGTATTATTATAGCTTTGAACAGCGGTTTCATAGTTGGTTTTTGCGATTTCATATTGTTTCAGTGTGGGATGATCCGTACCATTCGATCCGCCTATCACAAACATAACTTCACCTTCTTTCACGTACTCTCCGTCTTTTACGTTTACCGCTGTTATCTGCCCGTTGGTTGAAGGATAAACCATAAGCTGGCTTTCCGCTGTGATCGTACCCAAAAGTTCCAGATAATATTCCCGGCCGGACCCCACTTTCTGAGTGGTAACTTCCACGGCATTTGCATCCGCTATTTTTTGATTGGCGGATTTGTCGTCTTCCGATGCCGAATTTTGAACCGCTTCAATAGTTTCCGGATCGGTCGCCGATGCGGATTCCTGAGCTTTCGCGTTTATCATCGAAACACCTACTACAACAAAAAGCATCAGAATAAACATCAGTATCGGTGCCAGTGCGTATAATCTTGGGAATGTGTTTTTCATATGCGTAATTTATAGAGTCGGTATGTTATTGGTTTTTAGCGTTTGCGTCAATACAAAAATATTTTATTTAAATAAAAAAGACGCCCTGATTTGGACGTCTTTTTAGCTAGGTAAAAACCGGATACTAGGCGAATTCAACGGTAGCGCCCGCTTCTTCAAGTTTTTTCTTAAGCTCTTCACCTTCAACTCTGGCAACGTTTTCTTTAACGTTTTTGGGAGCACCGTCGACAATGTCTTTGGACTCTTTTAGACCAAGACCGGTAGCTTCTCTAACAGCTTTGATCACATTGATCTTTTGTGCGCCCGCTTCTTTAAGAACAACTGTAACAGTTGCCGATTCTTCTTCGGCGGCGGCTCCAGCATCATCACCTGCGGGGGCTCCACCTGCGGCCATCATAACCGGGGCGGCCGCACTGACACCGAATTTGTCTTCCATGGCTTTCACCAGGTTCGCAAGATCCAGAACGGACAGTTTTTCAACCATTTCCATGATCTTTTCTGCATCTTTGCTGAGTTCTACATTTGTAGTTTCTTCTGACATTTTATAAGTGTTAAAGGATAAATTATAAAAATGTTAATAGTTGATAATAATTGATTTAGGCTTCGCTTCCTTTCTTTTCTCTGTAAGCGTCCACCACTCCGACAAAATTGCGCAGAACGCCCGAAAGAACACCGTGAAAACCGGAAATAGGTGATTTCATTGTACCCACCAGTTTCGACAGCAGTTCTTCTCTTGATGGCAGAGCCGCAAGTTGCGCCGCTTCCTCTTTGGAAATATATCTGCCTTCAACCAAACCTCCTAAAATTTGTAATGACTCAGCCTGCTTCTTAAATTCGCTCAAAGTTTTTACAGCTGAAATGTCGTCATCATATGCGAAAGCAGCTCCAACCGGTCCTTCCATAACATGATCCGGAATTTCCGGCAAATTAACGTTCTTTACGGAAAGTTTCATCAAAGTCTTTTTCGCCACAACGTAATCCACATTGTTTTCCCTTAGCTTTCTCCTTAAGTCGCTCAGGTTTTTAACCGTCAGTCCGCGGTAATCGGCGAAGTAAACCGATTTGGCCTTGCTGAATTTATCTTCGAGGCCTTTTAAAATCTCGTCTTTTTTTGCTTTTGTTACTGCCATGATTATTATAATTAAAAAAAATCTCAACCGGTTTCACAGACAGTCGAGATCCACATTTACCCGTAATAACGGGTGGTTCTGTTAGAACCTTGTTTGTTTATACGCATTTGTGCGCGGTCTCGGCAGGATTTACGACTCACCTGCTGTCTGTGACAATACAAACTCTATAGTAATCTCTCTTAAATCGTCAAGGAAAAATTTAATTCACCCGGTGAACTTGCCATTTTCTTGTAAGTGCGCTTGATGCGTGCTTGCTTTTTGTCGGCGCCATTGTTTTATATACA
>CAYFWB010000001.1:165095-295411 GCA_964346765.1 uncultured Candidatus Peribacteria bacterium | reverse complement strand
GTCGCTCCGCTCCAAATTTTACCGCCACGAAACTTCGCTTAGTCGCGAACGTTAGGCGAAATAATTTTCTGGGGCTACGTTGGATAAATATTTAAAGAACGAATCATTTAGTTTTTAAAATGGCAAATATGAATAAACCAATTTCAACTTTATTTATGTTAATGTCTGTTGATGGAAAAATTTCAACAGGTAATACTGATAATTTAGATGTCGATAAAGATTTTCCTAAAATAAAAGGAATCAAAGAAAGCTTACAACAATATTATGAAATAGAGCAAACAACTGATTTGTATTCTTTGAATTCTGGAAGAGTCCAAGCAAAAGTCGGAGCAAACAAGCCTCAAAAAAATATTATTAAATTACCAGTTAGTTTTCTGATTATTGATAATCAACCTCATTTAAACGAAATTGGTGTAGATAATTTCATCAAGAAAAGTAAAAAACTGTTTATTATCACAACCAATAAAAATCACCCTGCTTTTGATAGACAAACTAAGGATAATCTTGAAATTATCTACTATGAAAATGAGATTGATTTTGTAGATTTATTCAGAAAACTAAAAGAAGATTTTAAGATTGATAACTTAACAATTCAAACTGGTGCTACTTTGAATTCTATTTTTTTGAGGCTAAAAATGATCGATAAAATATCTATTGTTGTTGCTCCTGCTTTGATAGGAGGAAAAGAAACACCTTCTTTGATAGACGGAAAATCTTTATCTTCCGTTGATGAATTGAAAGATGTTAAAGCGTTGAAATTGGTAGATGTGAAAAAACTAAATGATTCTTATTTGCATTTAAAGTATGATGTGATTAATGAAACTATTCTTGATTAAACCGCCCCAGAAAATTACTCAAGGGGACGTTGCACTTTCGCTCCCGTTGGTCGCTCACCCTCGCCTAACAGCGGATATGAGGTTCGGCTCTTGCAGAGCCTCAACCCAAATTGCTACGCAACTTCTCATATCCGCGAACGTTATACGCCATTCAAAAAATATTATTCTAATAAAGAATGTAGAATGATAGGCTTTCTAAGTGCAAAATTTATAAATAGTTATCTCTAAGGTATATGTAATATGGAAAAAATTAAAATTACAAAATCAATCTTAATAATCATTGGAATTATTTTTTATTCTATTTTTTCTGTTTTTTATATTATTCCCTGGAGTGAAAACCAAATCATCTCCCCTTCTTTTAGTCAAAATATCAATCAAATATTATCTTACCAGATAGTTACATTAGGTATTACAACTATATTTTTACTTTTCATCTATATTATAAATAAAGATATATTCAAAACTTATTTTAAAATTGGGAACTCAAAAAATAACGTTTTACCAGAATCCTTAATCGGTTTAAAACCCAAAAAAACTGATAACTGGAAGAGTGTTGGAATAAATTTTGCAGTTATAATAACCATTGTAACAATAATCATCATGTATTTTGCTATAAAGGAGAAAACGTTTAATTATGATAATTATATAACTCTCATACCATTTATTTTTGTCTTTTCACTTTCTAATGCATTTGTAGAAGAAATTATGTATAGATTTGGAGTTATTGTAGCTTTAAAAGAAGTTATTTCTGATAAAAATATTGCTTTACTTTCTGGTTTAATTTTTGGAAGTATACATTATTTTGGAACTCCGGGAGGAATAATAGGTATTGTTGTTGCGGGATTTTTAGGCTGGTTTCTTGCAAAATCAGTTATTGAAACAAAAGGCATTTTTTGGGCATATTTAATACATTTTTTACAAGATTTTGTAATTTTTTCCGCATTACTGTTATTTATTTAGAAATCTCATTATAAAAAATTTATATAATTATTAATAATTTTAAGATTATGACACTAATAACTTTATCTGCAATATTATTTACAGTTCTTACAACAATAGTTATTTTATTTCAATTATGCTTAGTAATGGGTTTACCTTGGGGAGCAGCAGCAATGGGAGGAAAATTTCCTGGTAAGTTTCCTCCAAAAATGAGAATTGTTGCAATTTTTATTAGCATGCTACTATCTTTTACAATAATAATTATTTTGGCAAGAGCAGAATTGTTTTTTTTGCAATTATTTACATTTAGCAAAATTGCAATATGGTTTGTTGTAGTACTATATGCTATTGGAACAATAATGAATATAATTACTCCAAGTAAAATTGAAAAAATATGGATACCTGTTGCAACTATTCAATTGATAACAAGTTTTATTATTGCCATAAGTTAATCTATACAAATTGAAAGCCTATCATGAAGAATAAGAACGAAAAATATTTTTTGAACTCAAGCCACGCTGCGCTCTCCTCCTTTCAGTCGTCGGGGCTTATAACAAGGGATATACGGTTCAGCCCTCGACTCGGGCTTCACCCAAATTTTTCTTCCACTTCATTCCAGAAAAACTTCGTATATCCCTGATGTTATATGAAATTTTCTTTAAGAATTTTGAATTATAATTGAAAAACTTTTATTTTTTAAAAGGATAAAATTCTTAAAGAAAGCATCACATAACTAGCTATATCCCCGTCAAGAACTTTTTCGGGATACATCGTTAATAAAAGGTGAAACACACTTCCAGACTGCAAAAACAACGTGCACCATTTTGTGCATCACGGCGCAAAGGGCAACGCGATAGGGTTTTCCCTCCGAGCGTTTTTTGAGAAAGAACTCTCTGAATATATTTTCGTGTAGAACGGCAACAGAAGCGGCATTGTAGAAACGGGTGCGTAATATCTTGCTACCACGCTTGGAGATATATCCTTTGCCATGAATACTCGTTCCGCTCTCATACACGCGCGAATCCAGCCCAACATAGGCTGTCAAAGCCTTTGCGTGGGGAAACCGCATGATATCGCCAATTTCCGCGACGCAGGTTGAAGCCGTTTGTGGACCAACCCCGGGAATTGACTGCAACAATTTTTGTAATCCGGGATTGAATTTTCTGATTTTTCGATCCAGAAACAGGATCTTTTCATCAAAAAATTCCACAAGCTCTTTATTCACTTCGGAAATGTCATTTTCAAGATAGCTTTCTCGTAAACAAACCTCTTCCTGTCGCAATTTTGCCTGTAACCTGAACATTGAAAGCCCCGCCCTTTGACGAACCAGAGTCTTGAGGGCAAGAGAATCAGCGGTATCACGAAATGGATGACCCACGCCCTGAATAACGCAAAGACGAATGAGAACGGAATCATGCGCGTCCGTTTTGACGCTACGAACGACACTTTTGCTTTGCCTGCGAGTGATTAACATCTCCATTTTCATTTAAACAGACGTGAAAATCACGTTTAGAGACATCGATACCTATATATTTTTTCATGAGCTTGATTTTTAGCTTGTATCGGGCATAAAGTGTAAAGAGAAAAAGAAGAGAGAAGAAAAAGAGAAAGGTGGTAGCTGCGAAGACCCCTTGACATGTCAAAAGCAGGTTCGTATATAGTTCGGGGATGCGACCCCAACTAGCCTATTCGCTTCTTTGAGACATTTCAGGAGCCCACATGTTATGCGACGGGACTTATACTCCCAACACAGCGCTTCGTGGCTACTCACCAAAATCAGTGTACTATCAAAAGTACGTTGGCATTATACGAACACAGTATATCTGGCTCGCTCCTGCCCTCGCTCGACCCATATTTGCCTTCGCTATCGCTACGGCAAACATCAGATATACTGGAACGTTGTACGAAAAAACGAAAATTTTATGTCTAAAAAATTTCAACTAAAACCAGGCGAAATAAAAACCGTTCAAACGGCGGGCAAAGAATATCAAATAAGTTGCGCTCTTTATAAAAATCACGATCACAAAAAGAAGCCTATCTATTATTACCATGAAGAGATGAAAGAAGATGATTTTGTCGCAACAGTGGAAGGAAATGATTGCCCGCCTTATGATTCTCCATATTCAAGCACAGTAGATGTAAACTGGAGTGTATTTAGAGAAAATACTATAATTCATTTCGCCAAAAAAGAAGAGCACTTAGAGGTAAAAGTAGAAGAAAAATAAATTTTCGTTTCATCGTACAACAATGAATAACTGGTTCACTCATTACGCTATCGCTCCGTTCGCTCTCCCAAATTGCACGGGTTTTCGCTTTCGGCTATTATACACCCGTGCAACTTCGCATAGTCGCGGACGTTAAGTATAATAAAGTTTAAAGCCCAAAACATTTATTAATCTCTTTTTCATTCAATTAAGCTATGAACATAGAAGTTGATTACTGTCCCACATCGGGGGAAAAGCACTTTTTTATTTCAATTGGACTGAATGAAAAAGAGGCAATTTCTTTTGACTATACAACCAAGGGACATCGTGTCGTCAAGCAAGTTTTAGTGGAACAAAAATCTCAAGAAGAAGCTGTTGAACAATATGGTGAGGTTACAGCTGAATGGGACACGATTATCCTCAAAGACGGAAAATTTGTCCAGAAATATCACACTAAATGGATTGATCGTGGTAAATTAGATACAGTAAACGGCGAGACTTGGGAAGCTATATGGACAAAACCGATAAACGAAGATGTCGCAGAAAAATTACTATATTACTCTCGCCTTGTTTCTGACAACTATGAGAATCTGGACAAATTTCTCAAAGAGATAAAAGAATTTGAAGAGTTTGTGTCAAAAGAAATTGCAAAATATAGGTAGGGCTTCAAACCTTACTCTCGCCAGCCCTTCGGGACGTTGCACTCTGGCTCGAGCCTCGCCTCACTTAACACAGAATATGCGATTTCGCTCGGTTGCACCTCGCTACACCCATATTTGGCATTGGTTGGTCGCTCCGCTCCAAATTATACCAGCGCCAAACATCGCTTATGCAAGAACGTTAGGCAAAATACAATTTTTATCTTTCTTAACAAACAATGTATAATTAAATCTGATATTATTAATAAATAAAAACTATGCAATTAAAAAACAAAGTCGCCATTATAACTGGCGCAAGACAAGGAATCGGACTTGGCATCGCTTTAGCGTTCGCCAAAGAAGGTTGCAATGTTGTTGTAAGCGACATTGCACAAGCAGACTGTGAAAAAACAGTCAAAAAACTACAAAAATTTGGCGTAAAAACATTAGCAATCGCTTGCGATGTTTCAAAAAAAACCGAGGTTGACAATTTAATCAATGAAACCATAAAAAGATTCGGTAAATTAGATATCTTAGTCAATAATGCAGGCATATTCCCATTTGTACCCTTTGCTCAAATGACAGAAGCTGACTGGGATAAGGTGCTTGACGTGAATTTAAAAAGCATATTTCTATGCTCTCAAGCTGCTGTTAAAGAAATGAAATCGGGCGGAAAAATTGTAAACATATCCTCGATAGCTTCATTAGTAGGATTTGAAGGGTTGGTTCATTATTGCGCTTCAAAAGGCGGGGTAAATGGGATGAGCAGGGCACTTGCTTTAGAACTTGCAGACAAAAAAATAAATGTGAACGCGGTCGCACCAGGTGCCATTGAAACACCAGGAGTAACAAAAAACCTAACAGATGAGGCTAAAAAGGGATTCATAGCTGCCATTCCATGGAAAAAAATGGGCACCCCTGATGATATTGCACAAGCAACGGTTTTTTTAGCTTCCAATAAATCTAATTACATTACCGGACAAGTATTGGTAGTAGATGGTGGCTGGACTTTGCGTTGATAAATTAATGGAGAAAAAAGAAAGATAAAAAATGTACGCTACGTCCTTCGCTATCCTTACGGACTTGCCTCATTGCACTCTCGCTCCACTACGTTCCGCTCGGGTCGGACAACAGCGTATATCTGGCTCGCTCCTGCCGTCGCTCGACCCATATTTGCCTCCGTTTCACTACGGCAAACATCAGATATACTGGAACGTTAGGCAAAATTAGCTGGGCTAACTAAATAAAAACCTATGAAACAACATAAACACATTGGAGTGTATGCTTTTGGCTATTAAGGATGACAGCGTGCTACTTATCAAAAAAATGAATAACTGGTTCACTCATTCCGCTATCGCTCCGTTCGCTCTCCCAAATTGCACGGGTTTTCGCTTTCGGCTATTATACACCCGTGCAACTTCGCATAGTCGCGAACGTTATGTGAAATTAAGTAATGACACCACCTCCTTTTGAAACCTTAATAATATTTTCATGAACAAGGATCAAATAATTGCTAAAATTAATAATTTTTTTAATAACAATAAGTCTAACATAAACGGACAATTCATAAAGTCTGTCTATATTGTGGGAAGTCTTGCTCGTGGAGATTTCGTTTTAGGAATAAGCGACATTGATGTACTAATTATTTTTGATAATGACATAACTAAAAAAAATGCATCTATAATTAGTACAGAATTATCAAAAAAACTGAATTCCGTTTTTTCAAAATTAAAGACTTCTCATTTTGAAAAAATTATTGATATGCCTTGGGAGATAGAAGGTTCATATAAAAATTCAAAACTAAAAATATTCACCTATTTTTTTGAAGATCTTAAGCAAAATAACATTTTAATTTTTGGCGATGATGTAGTATCAAAATTAAAATTGGCTACTCCTTCAAAAAAAGAATATGTCGATAAAATCAATCTGTTATTAGAAAAGCATAAAAAATCTAAAAATATTCTTCAAAAAAATTTATATATTGGTGAAATAATAAGAAATTTTTTGTGGATACAAGGCATAACAACACTCAACAAATATGAAATTTTGAAAAAACTAAAAAATGACACTAATTATTCAGAGATGGTAATATTTTATGAACGATATATCAATAATCAAACAAATAATCCTAGACAAAAAGAAAACAATGAAAAAATTATTAAGATAATTACCGAAAAAATCAGCACTCCCGTGTCATAACTTAACATCACATAACAAAGACTTTGCGGTTCCGTTCGCCTTCGGTTCACTACTCCCAAATTTGGCGGAGGTATGTCGCTCCGCTTCAAATTATACCGCCACCAAACTTCAGTTATTCATGGACGTTAGGCGAAATCTCTGACATAAAAATTAAAAATAATGGAGAAAAATATGAAATGTAAAATTTGTAATAACTCGAATGGGAATAAGGTATATGAAGTGAAAGAAATGATGTTTGGTTTTAGAGATAAATTCACTTATTTCCAGTGTTCGAAATGTGGATGCCTTCAAATTGCTGATTTCCCCGAAGATATGTCAAAATACTATCCTTCGAATTACTACAGCTTTCTCTTGCCTTCCCTAGAAGGATCAAAAAATCCAATGAAGAGATTTATTAAAAATTTAAGAAACAGCTATGCTATCCAAAAAAAAGGAGCTCTTGGTAAATTAATTTACACTTTTTTTCCTCTAGAAAGCCACCAATGGGCATCACGGGTTCATCTATCAAAAAATATTACCATATTAGATGTTGGATGCGGAAGCGGCTCTCTTCTCCATAGCTACAAAGAAATTGGTTTTAGAAATTTATTAGGCATTGATCCTTATATCAAGGACGATATTGAATACAAAAATGGATTAAAAATCTTAAAAAAGTCAATTCACAAACTTGATGGTAAATGGGATCTAATAATGTTTCATCATTCTTTTGAACATATCCCAGACCCTACAGAGACTCTTTGGTCTGTTTCAAGATTACTTAACAAAAAAGGAATTTGTTTAATTATAGTCCCGACTGTCTCTTCTTATGCTTGGGAACATTATAGAGAGAATTGGGTTCAACTTGATGCACCAAGACATTTCTTTCTCCATTCGATCAAAAGCATTACCTTACTAGCAGAAAAGGTAAATCTTAATTTAGAAGAAATTGTGTATAACTCAACTGATTTTCAATTTTGGGGAAGTGAACAATATCTCAAAAATATACCTTTAAAAGATCCTCGTTCATATGGAGTAGATCCATCAAATTCAATTTTCTCAAATACAGAAATTACAGTATTCAAACAAAAAGCAAAAAAATTAAACCTAAAGAATCAAGGAGATGCTTGTGCGTTCTTTTTAAGAAATAATAAATAATGTCAGAGACTTCGCCTAACACGGCATATCTGGTTACGGTCCGCCACAGCGGACCTCCACCCATATTTGCCTTCGCTACGCCACAAAACTTCGCTTAGTCGCAAACGTTGTCTAAAATTGCGCTAATCTGTATACTTGAAATCGTAAATATTCTAATTCATTAAATTTATTCATTTAACAAATAAAACTATGAACGAACAGAACCGGAACAGTATATGGCCAATCATCTTAACAGTAGTCATTACTGCAATCGTAGTTGGAGGCGGCATGTATTGGTGGCAAAGCACAAAAATCACTGTACAAACTCCAACGGAAGAAGTTGCAGACACCCAATCTGACCAAACCACTGAGCCCGAAGAAGTGGTTGAGACGAAAAAAGTCACGCCAACAATCGAACAGGGTTACAGCTATGATAGTCCACAATGGGAATCGTTCAGATCCGATATTAAAACAAAAACAGATGAAATCATGGAAAGTTTCCATGCTCCAGAGTCTCCATCCGATAACAATGTAATTTTCGTCTCAACCAGTGGAGATGTAACAGGAGAATGGCCAGACATGAAAAGCACGAACAAGATCTATTCTTACAACATTAAAACCGGTGAATTATCAAAACTTTATGAAGAGCATGAAAATCGGATTTTAAGAACTCTGGGAATCGAAGGATCAAAACTCATCGTCATGTACGACCTTATTGATAATTCACCTGGCCCATGCTTTTCAATTTGGGCAGATTGGGATAATTTTGGTTATTTAGACGTAGAAAATCCAAATACATTAAAGCCATATACTGTTCCTGACTATCAAGTACAAAAAGGCAAGGCCGAACAAAAAGAATGTGAAGCAGAACTGGGATTTTAAGATCAGCGCAACATCAGACAACAGAGACTATGAGGTTCATTCCCTCACTTCGTTCAGTCATTCACCCAAATTGCTCCCTTCGATCGCAACTTCTCATATCGGCAAACGCACTAGTGTTGCATTAAACAATGGCTAAGGGAAGGCGTTCTTGAATACCTGAATTCGGTTTCTGTGATGTTGCCTGACTCAAAAGGCTTGCTAAAGCGGTTTTCTCAAATTGAGAGACCAATAAGATTTGTAGAATTTCGTAGAGATCGCGCTTAATTTTGAGTTCCTTTTTCATGATCGCCACAAGCAAAAACGTTGCAATTGCAATGCAGATTTGCGTCTTCACCGCGTTGAATGAGTAACCCCAAAAAACTTGAATTTTGAGATACTGCTTCATCCATTTGAAAAAAAATTCAATCTGCCAGCGATGCCTGTAAAGATCGGCTACTGTTTGCGCGGAAATCTCAAAATTGTTTGTAAGATAAACATAATGCGTATCGGACACAGGGTCGTAATATTTGATACGACGCAGGTTTTCCGGATACCGTTTGTGCGCGTAAAAATGTTTCAATTTAATCGTTTGATCGCACCGTAAACCCGTATTTTTCTCAACCGCATGAGAATATATCCGTTGAAACGATAAACTTTCCTTGGAGCGGATAATAAAAAACGCGCCTTGAGCATGAATAGTATGAAGCCGCTCAAAATCGAAATATCAACGATCCATAATGTAGATCGCGTCCTTCTCAAATTCCAACTGATCAAGAAAATTCACATCATGAACTTTAGCCTTAGTTATGAAGAAAAACGAAGGAATATTACCTTTCAAATCAAGCTGTGTACGGACTTTAACAGCTGATTTTTGAAGTTCAAAATAAGCCCATTTGAATGTTGCAAGACAAAAATCAATAACCGTTGAATCCAATGCATAAATCGAGTTTTTGAGTTCGATTGAAAAATCATTATCATTGATATATAGCTTTCTGGCCTTAAAAATAAGATGCTCCGTAAAATCATACCATATCCTCCAATCGCGAAATTGATTCGCTCGTGAGAGTGTTGAAAGAACAAACTTTTTTGAACGAAAACCCAAGTGATATAACTGATATTCATGTGCATTTAGGCATAAAACTATCCCTCTCAGACTTTGTAGTCCTGTAAGTTGGGCGAACATGACCGATAGAAATTGATCGCGGCAAGTGAGCTCTCTTATTTTTTTATTTCCATGATATTTTTGGATAAAACTATTGAATTCATAAACTGAAATAAAATCAGTAATCTGAAAAAAAACGTATCTATCGATATTCATAAGGATATGTAAGTTAATTAAAAAACACTCTTATTATCCCAGCCTTCATTCAAATCGAAAAATTGCAAAACAACTCATTTTGCTTTATTGTATGCTTAATACTCATTTCAGTTTTTGCTTTGACGCAACACTAGTGCTGCAAACGTTATCTGAAATTTAATTTTAATCCCTCACAACATGAAAAATTATATAAATTCCATCATTTACGGGATCTACTTATTTATAGGTCTAATATTAGGTTTCATTATTTTTACTATTATACCCTTTATGGGATTTCTAATTTTCATCCCAACATTAATATTCGCAGCCTGGAAAGCAAATACCTTTATAAATAACGTAGAAAATGAATCAACTAATCTACAAAAGCACTTAAGCCAGACTTGGATCATGTACTTTTTGGTTTTTGCAGAAATATACAATATTTCAGCTAATGGACTTCCAGGTCAACCAGGACACGGCGTAGGTTATGGATTTGCTTTCCTTGTTGGGTTAATAGCATTTGGAGCAATTGTATTTAATATAATCTTTTTATCTAAAATAGATCAAACTTCAGCTAACTAGCGATATCCCCGTCAAGAACTTTTTTGAGATACATCGTTAATAAAAGGTGAAACACGCTTCCAGACTGCAAAAACAACGTGCACCATTTTGTGCATCACGGCGCAAAGGGCAACGCGATAGGGTTTTCCCTCCGAGCGTTTTTTGAGAAAGAACTCTCTGAATATATTTTCGTGTAGAACGGCAACAGAAGCGGCATTGTAGAAACGGGTGCGTAATATCTTGCTACCACGCTTGGAGATATATCCTTTGCCATGAATACTCGTTCCGCTCTCATACACGCGCGAATCCAGCCCAACATAGGCTGTCAAAGCCTTTGCGTGGGGAAACCGCATGATATCGCCAATTTCCGCGACGCAGGTTGAAGCCGTTTGTGGACCAACCCCGGGAATTGACTGCAACAATTTTTGTAATCCGGGATTGAATTTTCTGATTTTTCGATCCAGAAACAGGATCTTTTCATCAAAAAATTCCACAAGCTCTTTATTCACTTCGGAAATGTCATTTTCAAGATAGCTTTCTCGTAAACAAACCTCTTCCTGTCGCAATTTTGCCTGTAACCTGAACATTGAAAGCCCCGCCCTTTGACGAACCAGAGTCTTGAGGGCAAGAGAATCAGCGGTATCACGAAATGGATGACCCACGCCCTGAATAACGCAAAGACGAATGAGAACGGAATCATGCGCGTCCGTTTTGACGCTACGAACGACACTTTTGCTTTGCCTGCGAGTGATTAAAGGATTGATAACATTCACCGTATAACCCACTTTTGTTGCGAGAAAAGAAAGTTGCAAATGATATGATCCTGTTGATTCCAAACCGATAAGCGTGCTTTTGGTGGAAAAACGATTTTGCTTGAGATAATCAAGGAAATTACGAATACCAGCCACAGAATTTTCAAATTTTGAAACCGCTCCATTCTCACTGAAACAGACGTGAAAATCACGTTTGGAGACATCAATACCTATATATTTTTTCATGAGCTTGATTTTTAGCTTGTATCGGGCATAAAGTGTAAAGAGAAAAAGAAGAGAGAAGAAAAAGAGAAAGGTGGTAGCTGCGAAGACCCCTTGACATGTCAAAAGCAGGTTCGTATATAGTTCGGGGATGCGACCCCAACTAGCCTATTCGCTTCTTTGAGACATTTCAGGAGCCCACATGTTATGCGACGGGACTTATACTCCCAACACAGCGCTTCGTGGCTACTCACCAAAATCAATGTACTATCAATAGAAAAAAGTGGGGCTAAAATTTATATAATCTAACCTCTTATCAATTTATATGGAAAAAAAAACTGTAGAAAAAATTTTCAAAGAACATAAATTAGGAGAAGTTAAAACTTTTCAAAAAATTGAAATTGGCTTCACAAATAAAGTTTATATTATTAACGATAAATATATTCTCAAAGTTTGTGAAGATATAACTAATGAAGAAAAGTTTGAAATTGAGGTATTTTTCTACAATTTTTTTAAAGATAAAATTCCTATTCCTAAAATCAGCGTTTTTGATAAATCCAAGGGTATTTATGACAAATTTTTCATGATTTACCCCAAGATTGATGGCGATAATCTGTACTCAAAATGGCATTTATTGAACAACGACCAGAGGAAAATCATCATCAAACAGCTTTGTAATATTCTCAAAGTGATCAACAAATCGCCATATGATGAATTTCTGCAAAAGTTTGATGTAAATTTTTCGGACAACTGGCACGACAAGATACTCAACCAAATTCAAAACTCATTAAAGAAAATTGAAGAAAAAAAACTTCTGTCCTCTGAATTTATCAAAGTCATCAAAAATTTTGTTAACGACAATCATAATATTCTCAAGGAGCAAAAACTAACACTAGTATATTGGGATGCTCACTTTGATAATATTCTAGTTCAAGATACAAAGATTGTCGGCATTTTAGATTTTGAGAGGACAGAAGTTTCTTCAATGGACTTCGTTTTGGATATTATTAAAAGAATGGTTGAGTATCCGAAAAAGTATATGTCCGAAAAATTTGAAAAATTTGCAAAAAAAGAAGATTACGCTAATCTTTTGGATTGGTTTCAGGAATTTTATCCAGAACTTTTTGAATTTGAAAATTTGGATAAGAGGTTAGATCTCTACTCTGTTGAACATGATTTAGATACTTTGATCTGGTATCCTGATTCTGTAGAAGTAAAACAGATAATAGCTAAAACTGTAAAGTATGATAGCCCCACTTTTTAAAACAATGATATGTATAATACAATTTATTTTTTAAACTATGAATATGACTAAACTATCACCAAAACAAGAAGAGTTGTGTGTATCCTCTAAATGGGATTTCTCGGATCTCAAGGCGTTATTTATCAATTGCACTCTAAAAAAAACGCCGGAAAAATCACACACTGATGGGCTTATTGCTGTATCAAAAGCTATAATGGAAAAAAACAATGTTTCCGTCAAAGAAATTCGTGCTGTTGATTTAGATATAGCTTCCGGGGTTTGGCCAGATATGACTGAAGACGGATGGCAAAAAGACGACTGGCCTAAAGTTTTTAAACAAGTGATGGCAAGTGATATCCTGATACTAGGATCTCCTATATGGCTTGGAGAAAAATCATCGGTATGTCAAAGAGTTATTGAAAGATTATATGGCCAATCGGGTGAACTTAATGAGCACGGCCAGTATGCTTATTATGGACGTGCAGGAGGTTGTATAGTTACGGGAAATGAAGATGGAATCAAACATGTTGGCATGGGAGTGCTTTATTCTTTGCAACACCTGGGGTTTACTATACCTCCGCAAGCTGATGCTGGCTGGATCGGTGAAGCTGGACCGGGACTTTCGTATTTAGACGAAGGAAGTGGCGGTCCTCAAAATGACTTTACCCAACGCAATACTACGTTCATGACTTGGAATCTTCTCCATATGGCAAGAATGCTAAAAAATAATGGAGGTATTCCTCCCCATGGGAATCAAAGATCAAAATGGGAAGCTGGATGTAAATTCGATCATCCAAATCCTGAATACAGATAAAAATAAATTGACCAATACATAACAAGGTATATACGGTTCATTCCCTCACTTCGTTCAGTCATTCACCCAAATTTGGCGGAAGTATGTCGCTTCGCTCTAAATTTTACCGCCACCAAATTTCACAAAGTCTAGGACGTTGTGCGCCATATTTTAGTTAAGCTGGACTTGACATAATTCTTAGTAATGCTATGGTAGCGTTAACTTACATAATTAACCTTATATATATGAAATTAGGAGAATTCTTAAAAGAAATACCTCGCAGTGATATAAATTCTTTAGAAAAAACTTTTAGTAACAGATTTAGGGAAGAAGAAATTACACCAGAACTAATAGCATCACTAAGCGAAACCAGAGACGAGTTATTAGAATGGTGCAATGGTCCACACGCACACGAAGAAGGTAGGGAGAAAACTCGAAATTACCAATTAATAGTTCAAGCATTAGAAGAATTGTAAAAAATGTAAAATCTTAATTGCTGAAATTTTTTAGTAAGATTCACGGCATTTATTTGTATGGAAGTGTTGCTACAGGAAAAGCAAAATCTTTAATCTCTCATTTAAATTTGGTTGTAGTTCTAAAAACAAGACCAACCATAAAATTAAAAATCCAATTAAAAAAATTGGAAAATTCACTTTCACAAAAATATAAAAAAGTATACAGAAAAGTTGGTTTTGCTATCACTTACAAGAATGAAGTTTTACGAGTTTGTAGCAAAAGTGAATACAAAAACTACTTCCCCCACCGTTATGAAGTTAAAAGGAGTTTTCCCAATTCCTTACACAAAAAAGTAGCCCAAATAATTTTTAATGGATAAATTTTTCATTACATTATACAATCCGCAGTATACGACTACGCCCCTCGTACCTCGTCGCTTAGTCCATATTTGCCCGTGGCAAGCTCCCGCTGGTCGCAAATTATACCAAGGGCAAACGTCGCATATGCTGGAACGTTATGTACAATTTTTATTATGGAGAAAATTATTAAAGTACTGTTTGATTTAGATGATACATTAGTTAACCACTCAAAAGCAGAAATTGATGCAGCAGAAAAATTTGGTTTTATGTTTTCTTCTATTATACCCAATTATGATGAAAGCACTTTTGTTACTCTTTGGAAAACAGTTTCTGAAAACCATATCAAGGATTTTTTAACTCAGAAAATTACTTTTAGGGAACAACAAATTCGAAGGATTCGAGACATTTTCCAAAACCAAAAGATGACAGAACATGAATCCTTTAAATATTTCAATAAGTATCTTGGTTATTATGAGAACTCTTGGACTCTTTATCCTGATGTTATTGAAACTTTAGAATTTTTAAAACATCAAAACATTGAATTAGGTATTCTTTCAGATGGAGCTCAAAAACAACAAGAGTTTAAATTGAAAAAGACAGGTATTTTTGAATATTTCAAATTTGTAATCACTGCAGAATCCGAAGGAATGTCAAAACCCAATCCAATTTTCTTTCAAAAAAGTGCTGAATTGTTTAAAGTAGAATCTAAAAATGTTATTTATATTGGTGATAATTTGAAAAAAGATGCAATTGGTGCAACTGATGCAGGTCTTCTGGGAATTTGGTTAAACCGAAAACGGTCAAATTTTTTCTATGAAAAAAGTTGTTCCGATTTACGAGAGTTAAAAGAAATGCAGTTTTTTCAGTACCCTCACCAGAATAAGAACTGTATATAACAAGGAATATGAGATTCCTCCTTCGGCTCCATCCAAATTGCCTTTGGTCGCAAGTTCCCGACGACAACCTCTCATACTCCTGGGACGTTAGGCACAATCGTCTTACACCGTCCATATTTAGCAGTGGTAAGCTCCTTCGTCACAAATTTTACCACTGCCAAACTTCACACGTTGCACGGACGTTACCAGGAATAACCAGCAATTTCTATTATTATTCTTTAGACGTTTAGCAATTTATTTCAAGTCAAACATAGCTTGTGATAAATTTTTTTCAGTTTAATAATTAACCCAATAAAACCATGTCAGAAAAATTTGGAAAAATTAATCCATTTAAATTTGGAATAGCCGGAGGAATTACAGCAGGAATCTGTATTGCTTTTACAACAATACTTGGAATTTACGGGTTTTTCCCAGAATACAATAATTTGATTGTTAGTATATATGGATTTTTAGGATACTCTATCTCTTGGATTGGAGTTTTGTTAGGTACAATTTATGGATTTATTGATGGATTTATACTAACAACAATATTTGCTTGGATATATAATAAATTATTGTAATCCCTTAAAAAAAGAAGCTTTCTCATACTGGAGAAATCTTCGCTAATATTTTGATTAAAAAAAAATTTCTAACTAACAGCATATAAACAGTTCGCTTCGCTCATCCTAAATTTTTGCATTGGTGGCCCTCCGGACATATTATACCAATACAAAAAACTTCGTTTACACGCAAAAATTAGCTAAAATTGGGCTACTTTAAAAGCGACTTAATATATAATTCAAATAATTCTTAATTAAAAATTATATGAACCAAACATGGAAAATCATTGTAGCCGTCATTATAACGGCAGTCGTTGTCGGAGGTGGCGTTTACTTCTGGCAACAAAACAAAACAGTGAAGACTCCACAAATTACTCAAAAAACGGAAGATCAAACACCAGCTTCAGTCGTTGAAACCGGAAAAATATTTCAAGGTAACGGATTTACATTTACCTATCCAATAGAATATACAGCCGATGAAAAAGGTCTTTGGACAGCAGAAGGTTATCAAAGACATATAAATCCGCCTGTAGCTTGCGACACATGTCAAATACCAGAAGTAGAAATAAAAGCCACAACATCAAACAACACATTAGATCAACAAATTATTGTCGATTTCGACTTACCGGGAGAAACCTTATCGGAAATGTCCGAACAAACCGGCATTAAATACAAAACGATAAAAATTGGCGACAATGATTTCATTAAAATCACAGTAAGCGATATGTTTGATGTAACAGCGTATTACACGAAAAACAATAACCAAATAGTCGCTTTTAAGGTTTATTGGACAGAAAGAGACAACAAATCATTAAAAGATATTATTTCAACTTTGAAGTTTTAATAAAATCAGCACAACATCGCATACTCTTGGACATTAATTACAATTAAATATAAGCCCCAAAAAATACTATAAATAATTAATCATATTATGTTACATAGAATTAAAAAATTGAAACCATTTAAACAAGCACTATTCACCCTTCTAATAGGATTTTCTGTTGTTGCTTTTTGGAGAGGTGCTTGGGGTATTATGGATACTTATTTATTTCCAAATAATTATGAATTAAGTTCTTGGATCTCAATTTTTATAGGATTAATTATTTTATATTTCACTCATTATTGGACTAAAGAGTTGGCTTAAATTTAACTTCTTCGGAAAACATCATCAAAGAGGGGCTAACACCAATCGGAGTAATGGATTACAAAACTATTAAAAAAAGTTTAGACAAAAAGAAGATTATAATATTATTGTCAGTAATAATGACCTTTTTTATTTCGGGTTGCAGCCAAAAGAGTGAGCCGGACAATAACCTTTCCAATTTAGACAAAAAGGCTGTTAATGAAAACAATAAAGAAGATACCGCAGATTCTATTCCAAATAATCTTATTTCTTGTGACCCCGCCTACTTCGAGCGTGACGATGACGGCATAGTGTTTGACTGCGACACATTTGAGGAAGAGAAAGTTTGTTCCTATCACACCAAGGAAAAAAACGGTGAGTCTAAAATTGAGACAGTGCAATATAAAAGTGCCTGTAAAGCTTGTCGTTTCTATGGCAAAACAGGTGTTATGGAACTCGGTTCTTCCAAGTTCATTCATCATGGTTATCTTAAAGGGCGATGTGAAGGAATTATTTGGGAAAAATAGGTGTCTTTCTTTCTTAGCAAAAAATTCATAAAAAAATTTTTTTTATCACTACGCTTCGTGCTACGCTGGGCTCTAGGCCCTTCGGTCATCAAGCGGAAAATATGACAAATCAACTTCAGAAATTAAACTTTCAATTTCACAGGAAACAGAAAATCACGCAAGAGACACTGTTTCATTTTTCCCACACAGCATAGAAGATTCCGGCTACTTTCTAGCAGCCAAAGTTGACGGTAAGTAAACTCTGGCTTTTGACGGGAACGAAAACTACGATTGCAATAAAATACCGGAATACGACTTTCCAGTAGAAATGACCCCGGGGTGTTGATCAAATTTGCTTTCGACCAACAATAATGCGAAAATTGCATTTAGTTATTAACGAAAAAATATGAAAAAAACAAAAAATCTGCTCCTACAAATTTTGGTAGCAGTTTCTTACGTTGCAATGATAACAGTTAACTACCTTGCAAACGCACTCCCGATTGGCGGCGTGACCACCGGCGAAGCGTCCGATTCATACCCCAATTTATTCACCCCCTCCGGACTGACATTTTCCATTTGGGGACTTATTTACGTACTACTGGCAATTTATGTTGTTTATCAATTTGGTTGGTTCGGTAAAAAACCGGACAATCAAAAACAACAATTATTAAACAGAATAGGCCAGCTTTTTATCCTAACATCAGTAGCCAACATTTCATGGATATTCGCCTGGCATTATGGAATAATCTGGCTTTCTGTCACAATCATGATCATTTTTTTGACGGGTTTGATCATGCTGGCCGATATTATTAATAAAGAAGATTTTTCACTTACTGAAAACATTTGCCTGCGCCTGCCTTTCAGCATTTACTTTGGTTGGATCACAGTCGCGACTATAGCAAACATTACAGTGTTTCTTGTAAGCATTAACTGGGACGGATTCGGAATCGCGGATAATATCTGGACTATTATTATTTTACTTGTCGGGGCGGCAATTGGTATCATTCGGGGACTTAAAGACCAAAACATTTCATATCTGGCTGTTTTTATTTGGGCATATGGAGGTATTTTATTAAAACACACATCCGCGGAAGCATTCGCCGGACAATATCCCAACATCATCACAACCCTGATTATTTGTCTTGTTCTATTCGTTTTAACAATTTGCTGGATCGCGTTTAAATCAAAAAAAATTAGAAAAACAAACCTATAAAATTTATTTCGGAATTATTAATTTAATATTTATTGTCTCAATCGACCTTGGAAGATCAATAATCAACGTGCACTGATTCAGTGATGTTCCGACCGACTATTTATTTGGACATATTATGGTTTACTTTGATTTTGTTACTATTTAAGATATTTTTAAACAAACAAAACTTTTTTAAAACCCCATGAAAGTACTCTGTATAATTAACCCCGCCGCGGGTAAAGACTTCCCCGTTCTTGCGGTAATGAACAGATTTTTCCGTAAAAATAAAATTGACTGGAGCGTTTATGTAACAGAAACCGAAAATTATATAAAAGGAGATTTTGACGCGGCAGTAAGCTATGGCGGTGACGGAACACTAACAAAATATTTACCCAAATGTAACTGTCCCGTCCTACCTCTTCATGGCGGAACCGGAAACGTAATCGCAAAAGAGTTAAAAATCCCCACTAAGCTTGAAGACGCCATGCAACTTCTCTACAACGGCAACGCAAAAACTTTTGACTCTTTTGTGTTAAACGGCAAAAAAAGATTTTTAAGAGCATATGCCGGCCCACCCGCGGAAACACTAAAGCATGTAGGCAGAGAAGACAAAAACAGACTAGGACTTGCCGCTTACATAGAAGCCATAACACAAGGAACTAAATACGAACCCAAAAAATACCGTTTGAACATTGACGGTGAAAATAAAGAAATTGAAACTAATCTTATTCTTATTTCTAATTTTTCCACTATTGGTTTTGCCGGATTAAAAATCAATGAAAAAATAGATCCTTCGGACGGAATTTTGGATTTAATAAGTGTAAACGACCCCATTTATATATCCAAAAACCATTGGCGGTTCAAAACACTGAATATTAAAACCGAGGAAAAAAACGTCTGGTCAATAGATGACGATTTTCATGAAACAAATGAAATTAAGATTGAAATAATACCTAACAACTATCAGCTAATAACTCCATGAAGATAATCAACTGGATTATAATAAAATGGCAACTATTGAAAGATTTTTATTCACGGATGATTCATGGTCATTCAATTCTGAAAACAGTTAAAGTTACGCCCAAAATTTATTTGGGCGGAGCATTTAATAAAAACCAAATCACAGAAATTAAAAAATGGGGAATTACGGCCGTAATAAGCATGAGACAAAAACAGCCACCTGCCGGAATAAATACTTTACACATTCCGACCAAAGACAGACATTCCCCTACTCTCAAAGAACTAGAACAGGGTATCGAATTTATTAAGAAAGAAATTGCCAACGGAGGCAAAATTTATATACACTGCAGGTCAGGAGTCGGGCGGGGACCGACAATGTTGATAGCTTACCTTATCAGTACCGGATATGAACTGAAAGAAGCCATTCAACTTATTAAACAGGTAAGAAAATTTATAAATCTCACAGCTGTACAAATGGACAGTCTGATCAAATTCGAAAAAAAAATTTCAAAAAAATAACAGACTTTTCAATATGAACTACATTTTTAAAACAGGTGTTATTGGTTCTCTTGCTCTTATTACCGGAGCCTCATGGCCTGAACCCAAAAACACGGATCACCCGAAAAAATCAATAAAAAACTGGTTATTCGCGGATCAGTGGACTGATTATGTTAATTTACGCAATTCTGGGATACAACCTAATCAAACTACTTACACACCGCGGAATAATCATGAGTTATAGATAAATTAATGACCTGAATCTTTTAGCATTAAATTCTGATTTTCCTGCTGTAAAGCATCCACAATATCATCCAGTCCTCCCTCCATAATTGCGGGCAAATTACTCCAACTTTGCTTGATCCTATGATCCGTAACACGATCCTGAGGAAAATTATATGTTCTGATCTTTTCAGACCTGTCGCCCGTGCCTATCTGCTCCAGCCTCTTGTCACCCAGCTCTTTCTGACGCTTTTCAATCTCCATCGCGTAAAGCCTCGTACGCAAAACTGTCAAAGCTTTATACTTATTCTTTAACTGTGATTTTTCATCCTGCTGTGAAACAACTATACCGGTGGGAATATGAGAAATTCTTACGGCAGAATCTGTAGTGTTAACGCTCTGACCACCCGGCCCGCCGGCTCTAAAAACGTCAATCCTTAAATCCGAATCTTTAATCTCAACATCAAATTCTTCCGCTTCCGGTAGCACGGCAACAGTTATTGTGGAAGTATGAACCCTGCCCTGACTTTCGGTAACCGGTATCCTTTGAACACGATGAACACCGCTTTCAAATTTCATAAGTCCGTATGGACCATCACCGACCAGCTTAAAAATCATCTCCTTGATTCCACCCGCCGCGGCTTCATTTTTAGAAATGAGTTCAATCTTTAAACCTCTATTTTCCGCAAAACGCATATAAGCTCTCGCCAGTTCCGCGCCAAACAAAGCCGCCTCTTCTCCACCTGCACCAGCCCTGATTTCCACAATACAATTTTTTACATCTTCCGGATCTTTCGGTAAAAGCTCTATCTTCAATTTTTCTTTTAGATCTTCAATTTTTCCTTCGGATTCCTCTTTTTCCGCTTTCAACATCTCAATCATTTCCGAATCTTTTTCGTTTTCAAGCATATCCACCGCATCATCATGAGCTTTTTTTAGCTTCTTATATTCACGAAAAAACTCCACCAATTTCGAAAGCTCCTTATGACGCCTGCCAAGTTTTGTAAATTCGGCCTGATCCTGAATAATTTCCGGATCCGACATCTTTTTTTCCAAATCCAGAAATTCATCTTCTATTTTTTGCAATTTTTCAAACATATCAGCATGATTTTATCATGAACACCCTTTCAATTGAAGCCAAATCCTTTTCTATTACAAAATTCACAAATCCGAAATACTTCGCTAAAAGTTCACTCATTTTTTCCGCCTGCAAAAATCCAAACTCCCCCAAGATTAAAGCCGGATTCATATTTTTTTCCTTAATTTGTTTAAATAAATCTTCATACAGCCCTAAACCATCAGTCCCACCGAACAAAGCCACATGCGGCTCATAATCATAAGCTTCCTTACTAACAAAGTTGCATTTTTCAATTCCGATATAAGGCAGATTGACCACCAGCACGTCAAATTCGCCATGAACATTACACAACAAATCGGAAACCATAAAATCGACCTTAGAAAAAACTCCGTGCGTAAGAGCATTTTTTTTAGCTACTTCCAACGCTTCCGCAGAAATATCAACTGCAGTAACATGCACATCCTGTATGTTTTTAGCCAAAGAAACAGCAATGTTCCCGCAGCCAGTTCCAACATCAAGAACTGATAACAAACCAATATCATCCTCCGCTTCACACTTTTTCGCAAAATCCAAAACTTTTTCAACCAATATTTCAGTTTCGGGTCTAGGAATCAAAACATTCTTATCCACATAAAAATCCAAACCGAAAAACTGCTTATTATTAATCAAATATGCAACCGGCTCACCCCTATAATGCCTGCTCAAACATTCCCAAAAACGCCTCTCGTCTCTTTCCTCAACCTCACATCCGTAATTCATAAAAAGTTCTTCCCCTGTTTTATTCAAAACATGAGCCAGCAACACATCCGCCGCCAGCTTTAAATCATCACTGCTTCCATATTCCGATCCCACTTTTTTAATTATCTCCGCAATAGTCATTTTAAAACAACATACATAAAAAGAGTCCCGCCCTTAGCCGGGCGGGACTCAATTATTCTAATAATACTGCTCTTTGTTTCTCTTTGTCCTGTAAGCTTCTCGCATAATAGCGGACTTCCTCTGCAAACGTTTGGTCTTTGGTTTAACATAATATCGACCATTTTTAACTTCCAACAAAATGCGACTCGCCTGCACTTTTTTATTAAAACGCGATATTAATCTGTCCGGAGACTCTTTTGGATTTTTTTCTATTGATACTCCCATTTATATCACCCCCTTTCTTTGTATTATTAATTTAAGCCTTGATATTATAGATCCAACAAAACAAATGTCAATTACACATCCAGATTTTGAACTTTCTTAGCATGAGCCTGAATAAACTTTTTTCTGGGCATTACTTCCGCCCCCATCAACATGTCAAAAGTTCTGTCAGCGTCTTCGGCGTCTTCAATATTGATCTTATACATTAACCTCATTTCCGGATCCATTGTTGTTTCCCAAAGCTGTTCCGCATTCATTTCACCGAGACCCTTATACCTCTGAACATTTTTTGCCAGTTCCGGATTTTCTTTAAGCATTCTTATCTTATCCTCTTCCGTATAAGCGTACCTGATCTTCTTTCCATGAATCATTTTATACAAAGGCGGTTGCGCGACATACAAAAAGCCGTGTTCAATAACCGGTCTTAAATAACGATAAAAGAGTGTCAGTAAAAGAGTCATAATATGCTGACCATCCACGTCGGCATCCGTCATCACAATAATTTTATGATAACGCAATTTAGAAATTTCCATAACTTCACCGATCCCGATTCCGAGAGCTATAATCAAGTTCTTAATTTCCTGATTGCTCAAAATCCTATCCAATCTGGCCTGCTCGACATTCAAAATTTTTCCTCTTAAAGGCAAAATCGCCTGAAATTCACGATTTCTGCCCATCTTGGCCGAACCGCCGGCTGATTCTCCCTCTACAACAAACAATTCCGATTGCATGGGATCCTTTGAAGAACAATCCGCCAATTTACCCGGCAAAGTCAAACCTTCCAGTGCACCTTTCCTTATAACTGTATCTCTTGCCGCTCTGGCAGCGAGCCTTGCCCTGGCCGCGAGTGCGCATTTAGCAAAAATCAATTTAGCTTCATTCGGATTTTCTGCCAGATATTCAGTAAAAGCATCCCCGAATAACGACTCAACCGCCGTTCTCATTTCGGCATTTCCAAGTTTGCTCTTAGTTTGTCCCTCAAACTGAGGATCAGCAAGTTTAACCGAAATAATTGCGGTCAAACCTTCGCGCACATCATCGGCTGTAAGATTATCATCTTTCTCCTTCAAAAGTTCGTTCTTTCTGGCGTAATTGTTTATTGTTCTGGTAAGCGCCGACCTGAACCCGGTCAGATGCATTCCACCTTCAATAGTATGAATATTGTTGGCGAATGTAAAAATCTGTTCCTGAAAAGACTGCGTGTATTGCAAAGCCACTTCCATAACCCCTTCTTCAGCCTCTTTTTCAACATAAACTATTTCACCGATAGCCTCTTTATTCTGATTCAAATGCTGAACATAAGATTTAATCCCTCCTTCAAAATAAAATTTATACTTCTTATCGTCCCTTTCGTCGATAATCTTGATTGTAACGCCTTTGGTCAGATAAGCTTGCTGCCTTAAACGATTCAACACAATGCTAAAATCAAAATCCGTATGCTCAAAAATTTCGGAATCCGGATAAAAAGTAATTTTTGTCCCTGTTTTTTCTGTCTCACCTACGACTTCAACATCAGTCACAGCAGCCCCCACCTTATAATTTTGCCTATATATTTTACCATCTCTGTAAACTTCAGCCTCCACGTTTGCTGAAAGAGCATTAACAACGGAAATTCCCACACCGTGCAAGCCTCCCGAAACTTTATATCCGCCATCTCCGAATTTTCCGCCGGCGTGCAAAATCGTTAAAACAGTTTCAAGCGCCGACTTGCCTGTCTTTGTATGTACATCAACAGGAATTCCACGTCCATCATCATACACGGAGCACGCGCCGTCTCTATATAAAATTACATAAATATTCTCACAATAGCCGGCCATCGCTTCATCAATGGCGTTATCAACGACTTCCCAGATCAGATGATGCAAACCGGCCGTGTCGGTTGTTCCGATATACATTCCCGGTCTTTTACGCACAGCCTCAAGACCTTCCAACACTTTAATATTCTCGGCACTATAATTGTTTTTTTGTTCAGCCATATTATTCTTTTGAATAGCAAAAATTACTTAAGCGCGAGGAATATATCACAATATTTTACGCCTGTCAGCTTAAAAATACTTTATTGAGAAGACACCGCCGTTGGATCAGAATTATATGTTTCCGTCGCCACACCGCTCAATTCACTTAGACTATATGTCCCATCAAGTTTCAAATCTGCGTCCGGAGTACGAACTATCAATGAAGAAACCTCGTCATCACGGTTGTTAAACATAAATGCGGTCTGAACATTTTCGTTCGAAAGCAATACAGCACCATTGACAACATATATCTGATTCACTGTGTCAGATATTTCAATATTTTCCTCCGCCGCCGTAACATCATTAGCCTGCAGCTTTTTAAGCAACAATATTTTGGCCACTCTATCCGCCGAAGATGTTTGGGGTTGCGCAGGCTGCGAAGGTTCTTCCGGCTCCTTCGGTTGAAGAGGAGTAATCACCTCTTCTTCTTCCGGAGCCAACAAAATAGGCAAATTACTTAACCTGATCGGATTTCGAGAAACAACCCGAGTGCCTACTCTAATTTGAGATATCTGTTTTTTATCCCAATCATATTTTGCAGAAAATTGAGTATCACCTATTTCCCCTCTTAAAACATCAATATATTGTTGATCCACAGAATTAAGCCCACCCAATTTCAGATCCGTCACGCCGACTTTTTCAAAATCTATAGACGCCTGTTCAAAAATCATATTAGCGGTAACCGTCGATTGTTGGTCGAGTTCACCTTCACCAAAAAACTGATCAATCGCCTGTTCAATCGAAACCTGTTCCTCCTGCGCGGCTAAAAATTTGTCATATTGATCCTGAATAGACCCCTGACGCAAACTGCTGACCGTTGTAGAATTTAGAAATTGAAGAAAATTACCATAATCCTTCAACCTCAATTCGAACAAATCACTCACAGCCACATTCGCGTCGGTTTGTAAATCCCTAATCTCATTGATCAGACGCACAACAATTTTTCTCGCATCATTTAAAGTTACCTTCTGAGTAAGAAAAAATAACTGCAACTGTTTAAGAAAATCTATCTTGGTACTTATAAGAGTCTGCTGTTCCTCCATTTTAGCCGTTCCTTCAGGTAGAAGTTTCAACCATTCATTTTCAAGATAAGACTTCATCGCAAAAAATCCATCCTGATAAAATTGTGAATACTGCTTTAACAAATTGGCCATTATCTGATTATCTTCAGAAATCAAAAATCGCAGCTCACCAAGAGATGATCCCGCAGTTTCAATAAAATCCTTTATCTTATTATAATATTTTTCCAGAGAAAGCTTAGCCTGCAAAGCATCAACCTCTGCCAAAGCATAAGCATAATTAAGATAATCACGAATAAGGTCTAACTTTTCAACCAATTCCGCATCTTCGTTGCCCAAATTAGCAATTAACGTATCACCCACGGCTTCTTTGGCGTCAAACAAATTATTTGAAGGCAACACATAATTTAGACTGAAATAATTATATCTCAGTCTATCCATAACCATAGACTTAAACTCACTGTCCTGTTCGGACAAAGCCCGAGTCAAATCCGCCGTGAACAAATTCAATCTTTCCGCCGCTTCCGCATTTCTGCTGTAAACCAACAAATATTCCGCATCCAGTAAATGATCAAAAATACTGTTCATCAATCTTTCCAAGTGCTTTTTATCTGAAAAAGTTAATAAATCGGCGGAACTGTTAAAAAGCTGATCCAGACTATAAGAAAAAGAATCCAATGAAGAAAATTTTAATCCGCGAGAATCTATCCTAACCGTGTCGTTTTGTGAAACCCTATTAAACAGCTTTTCATCCTCCTCTAAATTCAATGAAACCCACCCATCTTCTTTAAGTTGATCCAAATTCATCAACCCGTACTGAAACTCTTTAATCAGTTTGGAATAAAGCAGTTTACTAAGGGCATCCGCGTTATTAATCACTTTACTTAGATAAACCGAAGCCTGACTTCCCTGTGCCACCAAAAAACTGTTAATCAAAACCGAATCTTTATACTCAAGAATTTGCTTAGGGCTATAAGAAGGATCAATCAAGCCTGTATTCACATGATTGCGAAAAGCCTTCACTTTTGTCACAATCCCGTCGTTTACAATGTCAAACGAAGCGTTTCTGGGCATCAATAAAGCTCCTCCCACTATAATATTAATACGTGAAGAAGTATAAAGATTATTAACCCATGCCCGACCTTTAACCAATTCAAATACATACCCGTTATCATATTCGGCATTAAAAACAAATTCCGAAGAAGGCGCCAATCTGATTTCACCGTATTCATCAAATTCAATTGATGAATATTGCGATTCACCTGTTGTAATTTGATCACCCTGTTTTATTTTTTTCGATTCGCTAACTTTTGACGATTCACCGTCCCTTACAAGGACGACACTTTCATTAATAGGCATAATCATCACATCCTTGGCGAAAGTTGTTATCTCTTGAGGTTTTATACCGGCTTCAAAACTTAGCGATATAAACATCACAATAATCGCCAATACCACCACGACCAAATTTTTAATCAACTTCGCCATTATTGGCTTTATAAATAAAGATTGTAATTATTCTTTATATTATAGACGTTTTATCCCTTTTTGTAAACGGATCCATTGCCTTTAGTTGTTTTTAAACAGTGAATAACCTATACTCTGTTAAAATTTAAATATCCACCTCAAGCATGCATTCAATCAAACAAAAAACCGTGTCCGCGATCATTTTCGGATTTTCTCTGCTCTTCATCATACCTGCGACCGCCAACGCTCAATTTACGGATCTTGAGATCAACCACCCTCAATATGAAGCGATTATGTATTTATATGAAAACAACATTATAAAGGGATACGACGACGGATCGTTTAAACCTGACACTCTGGCCACAAAAGCGGAATTCCTAAAAATGTTGTTAAATCATGTGGGGTATAAACCAAGGGAGGGATTTTACGAAACCCCTTTTACCGATGTTGGCAGCGGCTACTGGTTCGCACCCTATGTAAAAAAAGCTCTTGAACTGAACCTTATAGAAGTTAATCATGACTGGCCGGTCTTTTTGGGGGCAAATCCGTTAGAAAGAATCCAAGCTTTAAAAATGCTGATGCCTCTTGAAGGTATTCCCACTCCCTATACTGAAGAAACAACATCCATTTTTAACGACATTTCACCCGACTATAAATACTTCAGAATAGTCAAAGGAGCAGAAAAAAGCGGTATCTTCATAGAAGAAAAAAATCCCATTTTTTTCCCCGGCGGTTTACTCACCAGGGGGGACATAGCAGAGCTACTGTATAAAACAGCTCAGTACAAAGAAAAAAATCCGGACGCTGTAACGCCGACCATAGAAATTGATCTTTCCGAACCTAACTTTATAGTTGAAAACGAGCAAAGTGACCTCTTTAACAATAAAAAATTCCCGATTTTCGTTTCCGTTTATAACAAAATCAACGATCAATACTTATACAAAAAAAATCTTAATGACGATAAGCTCATCTATGGTGCAATCGGCGGCATGGTTGACAGTCTGGATGACCCTTACTCCCTTTTCCAGGAGCCTGAACTGGCTGACGAATTGAGAAACACGCTCGAAGGAAATTATGAAGGAATCGGAACCGTGATAGATACTTACGAAAACCAATTTATTATCATCGGTGTTATTAACAATTCTCCGGCAGACAACGCCGGTGTAAAGAGCGGTGATCTGATTATGAGCATAGACGGTAAATCATTCACAACCGACCAAATTGATAAAATGATTGACGCAATAAAAGGACCCGCGGGAACAAGTGTCGAACTGAAAGTGGACAGAGATGGGGAAATACTCACATTTGAAATAAACAGAAAACAAATAACTCTTGATACTGTATTATTGGAAGCCAATTCCACCGAAGTACCATCTTCCCTCGGATATATAGCGATTTATCAATTCACCGACTCCACAACCGCAGAATTTGACAAAATACTGACTGAAACCATGGCCAATGACCCGAAAGGATTAATTCTTGATTTAAGAGACAATCCGGGTGGATATGTTGATTCAGCACTGGACATTCTGGGCTACTTTTTCGAAAAAAACGAAACCGTGGCAAAATTGAAAATAGCGGATCAATATTACAATGAAAAATCACCCGGAGCCGGAACTCTAAAAAATATGCCTGTAGTTGTGCTGATAAACGAAAATACGGCTTCCGCGGCTGAAATAGTGGCGGCGGCATTGCTAGAAAAAAAATCCGCGACGTTGGTTGGTGAACAGACCTATGGCAAAGGAACAGTGCAGGAAGTTAATATCTATACCGACGGCAGTCTTTTAAAACTAAGCATTGCCAAGTGGTTGACTCCTGAAGGAAATGATATAGACCACTCCGGAATAAAACCCACTATTGAAGTGGTCGCGACCAAAGATGATACCATCGGTAAAACCGATTCACAACTTCAAAAAGCGATCGATGAACTGGAATCGATGATATAAAAAACCCGTTCAATTTTTGCCTATTCATGTGGAGGTTCATACTTAATTTCTTCCCCGGATGAAGGAATTTCACCGGGCATCACCTGCGAATTCGTTGTCGGCTGTTGATCTGGCTGGGCCGCGCCGGTTTGTTGCACGGGCGTTTCAACAGGATATGTCGCATTTTTAGTTTGATCCGCACTTTGAGTCCCTGCCGAGACCGGCGCGGCCGTCTGCTCTGTTCCCTCTTGAACTGATTGCTTCACACCTCCTGCCGCCTCCCCCTGCTGTAGAGTATCAGGCTGTTGTGTAACCTGCTGTTCAGAGGCCGCAGGTTGTGTAGAATTATCAGTGGAAGACCCATTATTTACTGACTGCTGATTAGAAAAAGAAGATGACTCATACTGTTCCATAATCTCCCTACTTCTTAATATTTCCTCGGGATTAGTGGTAACGATCTTGTCTTCCGTATATGAAGCAATTATCTGTATCGCCACATGTTTTAACCCCGCAAAAAACAATCCCTGTCCAACACCGCTGTTTAAAAGCATATATTTTTCTCCTTCGGTTAAATTAAATATCTTCGCCAAAATATCAATTGCGGCGGGCGCCTGCTTCAATAAAAGCTGCGTCGACGAGTTAGTTACAACGGGCTTTCCATAAGGACTCTTAATAAAATCCTCAACATCCTGTGTTATTGTAGTAATACCTAAAAAATACTTTCTGGACCTTTTTACAAGTCCAAACAAAAACTTGGCCGAATCTTCATACTGCATCATAGTCCAAGCCTCATCGATCACAAGCAACCTCCTTTTTAATTTCGACCTCACTCTGCTCCATATATAATTCAAAATAATATACATGGCGATAGGCCTCAATGCGTCCTCCAAATCCCTAATACTGAAAACCATCAACCCACTCTGCAAATCAATATTTGTCGGCTTGTTAAAAATCCCGGAATAGGTACCGCTGGTAAACTTTTCAAGTCTCTGAGCCATACTGGTAGCTCCCTCCATAGTTGATAAAATTTGTTGAAGATCTTCCATCGTGGGCGGCGGTATACTGCTTGGATCCACCACTTTCATAGTTATTCCCTTCAACGCGTAAACATCATTCAAAGCTTTATCCAAAATCGCCTCCTCTTCGGGAGTAATCCCGCCCAACATAATTTTTAGAAGACCGTTTAAATTGATAATATTGGACCTTAAAACATCTCCGGGCATTTCCTCTTCGCCTTCAAGAGGTTGCGGCAAATCAAAAGGATTAATACGCCTCTCCGAAGTCAAAGAAACTCTTAAATAAGAACCTCCAACCGTTTGACTTAATGCTTCATATTCATTTTCCGGATCAATCACAATCACATCAGAACCCGTCATCATCGATCTTAAAATTTCAAGTTTTACAGCATAAGACTTTCCCGCACCGGATTTCGCGAACACAACCGAATTGGCATTTTCAAGTGAAAATCTATCAAAAATTATCAGACTGTCATTATGCCTGTTAAGTCCGTACAAAATTCCTTCATCCGAAGTAAGATCCGAAGAGCTAAAAGGAAAAGTACTCGACAAAGGGGAAGTATTCATATTTGAACGAATTTCCAGCTCGTCCAGACACAATGGCAGAGTTGAATTAAAAGCATGCTCCATCTGAAGCTCCGCCTTTTTTGTTAAAATCAATTTACCCCCGAGCAAACTTTCCAAATGCTTCGCGACCTTGTCGATTTTTTTTTCTTCAGAGGTATAGATTGTGAAATACAAACCAAACTGAAAAAACTTCTCCTGTCCTCTTTGGATCTGCACTCGCAATTCTTCCGCGTCCTGCAAAGCGGTTTCCAGTGCCGGATCACTAACCATCCCCTTCTGTTGTCTCATTCTGACCGACGATTGCATCTGAGTAACTTTTTTCTTCAACACTTTCATTATTTCGCTTGAATCAATAGGATATATAAACTGCGCTATATCCATGGTCACGTCAAAATTCACAATCGGACTGAGCCAGTTCGTATTTAGGTACCTAGGGTATGTATAAACATAAAAACTCTGCGCGTACATTCCTTCTATTCTCAACGAATCGTATCTGATCTCCATGGAAGAAGGAGCAATCAAATCCCGGATTGTAGTCAAACCCTCCTGAAATATTTTTTCAGCCTCAATCAATTTTTGTTTTTCCTCGGCCGTCACTTCCGCGTCCTTTTTTTTAGATCCTTTCTTACCTTTATCAACTGGAGTAACCCGAACGGCCTCTTTCTTACTTTTCTTTTCAGGAACACCTGCCGTTCTGCCTTCTTCAACCGCCGCCTTAGCATTTTCCGCTGATTTTACAAAAATTTTTTTAGCTGATTCAAAAAGATCCTTTTTCTTCTTAGCTACTTCCTCCTTTTTTTCTTTTTTTTTGTTTTTTTGCTGAGACTCTGAAACCTTTGGTTGTTTTTTTGCCGGAACAGACTGCTTGCTCTCAACCGGCTCAACAACATTTTCCGCAGGAGCCGTCTGGATCATAGACTGTTTCGGATTACCATTGGAAGCGGTTTCAAGCAAACCCGATGGCGCGGCAACCGCTTTTTGTTGATTGACCGCTGAAATATCACCCGCCGTTTTAACCGGCACAGATTTGGACTGTTGATCAACAGCTTTATCTTCAACCCCAGCTTTAGCTTTAGTTTGCACAGCCTCTGAAAATGCCGTGTCTCCCCTTTGCGAAACAGACTGCACACCTGTTTGATTAGTCTGGGCGGCTGTACCGGAAAAACTTTTGACCGCCGCCTGTTCAACTTTCTGATTTTGTGTTTTATCTTCCGATCCGCCGTCTTTAGGCAGCGCCGTTTCACCCGCCTTGGCCGACTGCCCTTGAGCTACCTGCAACCAAGCCGGCAATTCTTTTTTTGTCAAATCTTCAACACTCTTCTTTTCTTCTTTTTGCTCGATCATTGGTTGAACTTGATTTGAAAACTTCGTTTTCTCCTGCAAAGGCCGGGATTCACTTTGCGCAACATGAGCTCCATTTTGATTGGACACTTTTTTATTTTCTTCATGAATAGCAAGATCTTTAGTGTTCTTAAGCCAATCCGGTGCCGGAGCATCATTATCCTGAACCGCCGGAACATTTACAGAAGTCTGATTTTGCTTTTGATCATCCGCCATACTTGCTTTTTTTCGGATTCAATTTTTCTTAATAGTATACCAAAAAATAAGCTTTTCTTCAAGGAATCAACTCAACTTGGGAATTAGAGCTGTTTTTTCTTAAAAATTGTGCTAGAGTATCCGCCGACCTATCAATCTGTATATACTTAAAGCCAAAAGACATGGCGGAAGAAAAAGACTCAAACACCACACCGGAAGAAAATAACAACGAAGAACAAATTACAACAGAACTGCAAATGTTTTCTGAATATCGACAACATAGCATTTCACAAGCAATGCAAAACGCCTATCTGGATTACGCCATGAGCGTAATTGTTTCACGTGCTTTGCCGGACGTACGAGACGGCTTAAAACCGGTGCAAAGAAGAATCCTTTACGCGATGCATGACCTGGGCTTAAGTCACGGATCATCATTCCGCAAATCGGCATATGTTGTTGGTGAAGTACTTGGTAAATACCATCCGCACGGTGACTCCCCCGTTTATCAAGCAATGGTGCGTATGGCACAAGATTTTGCTCTAAGATACACACTAGTTAAAGGCCAAGGTAACTTTGGTTCGATTGATGGCGACAACCCCGCCGCCATGCGTTATACGGAAGCCAAAATGGACAAAGTAACGGATGAAATGATGGCTGACATAGAAAAAGAGACAGTACCATGGATTGAAAACTATGATGGAAGATTCAAAGAACCCCAAGTACTGCCCGCCAAAGTTCCGCAACTGATGCTTAACGGCAGTACGGGAATCGCCGTTGGAATGGCGACTTCAATCCCTCCACACAACCTTGGAGAGGTGGTAAACGCGCTTCAACATCTGATCAAAAATCCCGATACAACAGTAGAAAACCTCTTAAAATATATCAAAGGTCCGGACTTCCCGACACAAGGCATTATTTACGATCAAGAAGCAGTAAAAACGGCTTACACGACAGGTCGCGGCAGTGTCATAATGAGAGCCCGCGCCGAAATAACAGAAAAAAAGGGAGGAAGATTTGTGATTATCATTACGGAAATCCCTTATCAGGTTAATAAAGCCAATTTAGTCACAAAAATCGCCGACCTGGTCAGAGACAAGAAAATTTTGGGAATCAGTGACGTGCGCGATGAATCAAACAGAGAAGGCATCCGCGTCGTAATCGAACTAAAGAAAGACGCATATCCCAAAAAGATTTTGAACCAGCTCTACAAACTGACACCTATGCAACAAAGCTTTAACTATAACATGATCGCGCTTGTTGAAGGATTACAACCAAAACTGCTGGATCTAAAACAAATACTGTCATATTTCATTGAACACAGACAAATCGTTGTTACCAACAGAACAAAATACGAACTAAGAATCGCCAGAGAAAGAGCTCACATTCTGGAAGGATTAAAAGTCGCCTTGGACAACATCGATGAAGTAATAAGTACTATTAGATCATCCGCGGACAAAGAAGAAGCTCACAAACAGCTTGTCTCCAAATTCATGCTCACGGACATTCAGGCCAAAGCGATTTTAGAAATGAGACTGCAAACACTGGCCGGTCTGGAAAGAAAAAAAATAGAAAACGAACTCGCCGAAAAACTGGCTTTGATCAAAGAATTGGAAGCCATTTTAAAAGACCCGCAAAAAATATTGGATATAATTGAAAAAGAACTAAAAGACGTAAAAAAACGCTACGCAGACGAAAGAAAAACAGAAGTAAGACCGGAAGCACTCAATAAAATCAGCCAAAAAGACACAATTCCGAATGAACCGGCAATCGTAATGTTGACCAAAGAAAACTACATTAAGAGACTACCGCCAAGCACCTTTCGCGCCCAACACAGGGGCGGCAAAGGCATCATCGGTGTCACCACAAAAGAACAAGACGAAATTGTTTCCATAAGAGAAGCCATGACCCATGACAGCATCCTTTTCTTTACCAATTACGGAAGAGTATTCCGCCTGCCGGTATACGAAATTCCGGTCGGTTCACGCACCGCCAAAGGTATGGCGGTTGTGAATCTTCTGCAACTTCAAAAAGAAGAACAGGTGACCGCCATACTTACCAGTAAAGACGAACAAAAAGGAGAATTTCTTGTTATGGCGACGCTAAAAGGTACCATCAAGAAGACACCTCTTGAAGACTTCAAAAACATCAGAAAAAGCGGCCTGATCGCCATCAAACTACGTAATGGAGATTACCTAAGATGGAGCAGACTCTGTAACAAAGGCAATCAAATTATGATCATAACCAAAAACGGCAAATCCATCCGTTTTGAAGAAAAAGATATCAGCCCGACCGGCAGAGCCTCTATGGGAGTGCGCGGCATCAGACTAAAAGATGACGATAAAGTCGTGGACATGGATATCATCACCAACGAAAAAAAAACGGAACTACTTGTAATAATGGAAAACGGTCTTGGGAAATGCACCAAAACAACTAATTACCGCATGCAGGCAAGAGGAGGAAGCGGAGTAAAAACCGCCAATGTAACAGCAAAAACCGGTAAAATCGTAAGTGCTTCAGTAATTGACGATACAACAAAAGGTGATCTGATCCTTATATCCAAACATGGCCAGACACTCAGAATGCGTGTTGAAGACATACCTTCCCAGGGCAGAGCCACTCAAGGCGTTTACTTAATGAGAATGAACAACAGCGACCATGTCGCCACATGCTCGTTAATCCCCGAAATCGAAAATCCCGAAGAATCGACTACAGATAAAAATAAAAAAAGCGACTCCAATCAAGAAACCTTGATTGAGGCTTAAATCCCCTTGCCTAACCACACCTATTACATTATAGTGCCCGAGCATTAAAAATCAATTAAGCATAAATAATACCAATGAAAACCAATATTCATCCAAAATATTACGAAAACATCAAAGTAACCTGTTCTTGCGGCAACGTATTTATAACAGGCTCAACACTCCCGGAAATCAAGACAGAAATTTGCTCCGCCTGTCATCCGTTTTATACGGGCCAGCAGAAACTTGTGGATACCGCGGGTAGAGTCGATAAGTTCATGGAAAAAGTAAAAAAAGCCCAAAAAATGCAAGAAAAAAAAGTCAACAAATTAGACGAAGAACTTGATGAAGTGCTGGAAGAAAACATAGAAACCGAAAATGATAACAACAAAAAAGTTGAAAAAACGGAAAAAAAGCAAGCCACTCCAAAGAAAAAAGCAGCGTAATACCTAAATAAATATTAACAGTTATCTTAATGCCGGGTAACACGTTTGGCACACTTTTGCAGATAACGACCTGGGGTGAATCCCACGGGCCTGCTCTGGGAGTGGTAATTGACGGATGCCCGCCCGGATTTCCAATAAGTGTAAAAGATATCCAAAAAGAATTAAACAAACGCCGGCCCGGACAAAATGCCGTCGGCTCTTCCAGAAAAGAACAAGACCACGTAGAGATTCTTTCCGGAATTTTTGAAGAAAAAACAAGCGGAACTCCGATTTCACTGATGATTAGAAATAAAGATCAAAGATCTAAGGATTATTCAGCAGTCAAAAACATTTACAGACCCGGTCACGCCGATCTTTCATTTGACCTTAAATATGGATTCAGAGACTACAGAGGCGGCGGACGCTCTTCGGGGCGTGAAACGGCCGCCCGGGTGATGGCGGGCGCAATAGCAAAAAAGTATCTTAAAAATACATTCAAAACCAAAATAATCGGTCACACCAAACAGGTTGGTGAAATTAAAGCCGCGCGTTTTGAAGAAAAGCACATAGAAAAAAACAACCTGCGCTGTGCCGATCCCGTTTCCGCGAAAAAAATGGAAAAGTATATATTGGAACTAAAAAATCAGGGGGATTCATGCGGCGGAATAGCTGAATTTATTATTAAAAATGTGCCGACTGGCCTGGGAGAACCCGTCTTTGACAAACTCCAAGCAAATCTTGCCAAAGCCTTATTTTCCATAGGCACCGTAAAAGGAGTAGAGTTCGGAAAAGGTTTTGAGGCGGCATCATTAAAAGGATCCCGGAATAATGACAAATTTATTAAAAAAAAATCTAAAATCGTTACCGCTACAAATAACGCAGGGGGCATTTTCGGAGGTATTTCAATTGGAACAGATATCATTATCAGAGTAGCGGTAAAACCCGCTTCAAGCATCTTGAAGCCACAAAAAACCGTTACCAACAAGGGTAAAAAAACATCAATCAAAGTAGAAGGACGCCACGACTCCTGCATAATTCCTCGCCTGATACCGGTAGCCGAAAGCATGATCGCAATAACCTTGATGGATCATCATTTGCGACAAAAAGCACTAAACGCGTAAATAAAACTTGCAATCAATGATGTTTATGTCTAAATTATGCACCCTGACCTTTTACATACAACAACATGTCATCTGAAACAGTCAAATACACCGCACACAATTGTGACATAACAATAGAGGACGGAAAAATAACCGTAAGGGAAGATGGAGAAGAAATAACCGCGCGAATAGACGATAAAGAATGGAACATCAAAACATATATTCTGGGACAAATTCACACCATTTTGGAAGAATACACGCCTTTCACTTTATATGAAGCCGTAATAAAATCCGCGAAAAGCAAAGAAGATGATTGATTCAAGGTCGAAAATTTAGACAATAGCGCTTAAACAAAAGATCTGGTAAATTCGTATTGTTTATTTATTGAACCCGAATTTTGTTCGACTTTAAAATCACATCAAAGAAAGGGATTCAAAGAACCGGAGAATTCACAACACCGCACGGAACAATTAATACCCCCTGCTTCATGCCGGTCGGCACCAAAGCCAGCGTTAAAACAATGAAGCCGGAAGAATTAAAACAGATAGGCGCTGATATAATTTTAGCCAACACCTACCATCTTTACTTAAGACCAGGACACAAACTAATAAAAAAAATGGGGGGTTTACACAAATTCATGAATTGGAACGGCCCTATTTTAACAGATTCAGGGGGATTCCAAGTTTTTTCTCTCGGATCCACTTACAAACATCGCGTTTCATCCAAAAAAGGGAAAACACAAAAAAATCTTGTAAAAATAACGAATGACGGAGTCCACTTCAGATCCATTCTGGACGGCGGTAAGCATTTTTTCACTCCGGAGAAAGTTATGGAAATCGAACATGATCTGGGCGCCGATATTATCATGGCTTTCGACGAATGCCCTCCCGCCAACGCGTCCAAAAAGTATGTAAAAGAATCCATGGAAAAAACACACAACTGGGCGACCATGTGTAAAAAAGAACATCTAAAACTGAACACTAAGCAAAAGATTAAACAAGCCCTTTTTCCTATTATACAGGGCGGAATGCACGAAGATTTAAGAGAAGAGTCCACGAAATTCATGGTATCGCTTGATCTCCCCGGCATCGCGATAGGCGGGCTGGCCGTGGGTGAACCGCGCGAAACAACCTGGAAAATCGTTGACGGAATACTCCCCTACCTGCCCGAAAACAAACCCCGCTATATTATGGGTATTGGAACCCCTGAAGATATTAAAGAAGCAATTAAAAGAGGTATCGACATGTTCGATTGTGTTTTGCCCACAAGGCTCGGTCGTCACGGGAACGCCTTTACCACCCGGGGACAAATACACATCAAAAACGAATCAAACAAATATTCAAAAGACCCCATAGACAAAAATTGTGACTGTTATGTCTGCAAAAACTACACGCGCGCGTACCTGCGACATTTGATAATGGAAGGTGAAATCCTGGGGATACATTTATTAAGCTGGCACAACATAGCTTTTTTAATTGATACTGTTAACCGTGAGAAAATAAAAATTTCTGGCGTTGCTTAAATCAGGCTTTTTGTGCAAGATACAAACATGACTAATAAAGATCTCTGCAATTACATTTTTGAACTTGGAGCTCTAAAAAAGTTTAAACACAGCGGCTTTAAACTGGCCGGAGTTAGACAACCCGACTCGATTGCCGAACATGCTTTCAGAACGGCTATCATCGCTTATTTCATCGCCAAAGAAGAAAAACACGATAACCCGGAAAAAGTAGCTTTTCACGCCCTAATACATGACAACGCCGAAGCAAGAATTTCCGATCTACATAAAGTGGCTCAAAGATACATTAATCCCAAAAAAGCAGAACTGGTTGCGTGGAAAGAACAAAACGCCCGTTTGCCGAAAGACACTCAAAAAAAATTTCTCAAGCATTTTCTGGAATACGAAAATCTATCCTCAAAAGAAGGAAAAATTATTAAAGACGCCGATCTTCTGGAAACCGCTTTCCAAGCAAAAGAGTATCTGGACACAGGATACAACGCTACCAAAAATTGGATCGACAATGCCGAAAGTCTTTTAAACACTAAAACGGCCAAAAATCTGATAACAACGATGCGCAAAATAAAATTCACCGACTGGTACAAAAACCTTAAAAAAATCAAATAAATATGATCGCATATTTAAGGGGAACAATTCTGAAAAAACTTCAAAAAGCGGTAATCTTGGACACCGGCAATGTCGGCTATCTTGTTAATATTCCTTTAATAGTAGCAGATAATCTTCAGGAAAAAGAAGAAACCGGACTTTATATATTCACCAAAGTAAGAGAAGACGACATCAGCCTCTACGGTTTTGAAAATCTGGAGCAACAAGAGTTTTTTAAAACGCTGATCGCAATTAACGGCGTGGGTGCCAAAATGGCCATTGATATCATGTCACAAAACATAGAAACCGTTAAATCCGCAATTGTTGGTGAAGACACTGCCATACTTAGCAAAATTCCGGGCGTCGGCAAAAAAACAGCCGACAGAATCATCGTTGAATTAAAAAATAAAATAGACGCGCTGCCACTGGGAGAAGGACAGATATCCAGCCAGACACAATTAGACGAAGACGCCGTCACAGCCATTCTTGGGCTGGGATACCAGCGCTACGAAATCAACAGGGTTCTTAACAAAATGCCGGCCGAAATTAAAAAACCAGAACAGATTGTGACCTACTTTCTTCAAAACAATTAATGGCACAGGCTCACTTTATTACAAATCTCATCAATATTAGATACTTAAGCGAATTTTACGGATCCAGCGCCGTAATGATTTTAACTAAACGCAAAAAATATTTATTAACCGATTTCCGCTACAAAAAAGTGATTAATTCGATCCCACGCGAAATCACAGCAATCATCAGCGCCGATCCGTATAAAGACATTCAAAAAATCATAACAAAACATAAAATAGATACATTTCTTTTTGAAGAAAATCATCTAAGCGTAGCCAGGCTTAAATTATTAAAAACAAAGCTGAAAAACATTAAATTCAAAGAAGGCAATAATTATGTGGAAAAACTCAGAATTAAGAAACTGCCGGATGAAATACGCAAAATCACTCATGCACAAAAAATTACCGAAAAAGCCCTCCAAAAAGTCTTTAAAAAAATCAAAAACGGCATCACCGAACGTCAAATCGCGCTGATTATAGAATCAGAGGCCATGAAACTGGGAGCAGAAGCGGCGGCGTTTTCGCCAATCGTAGCGTTCGGTAACAACACTGGCAGCCCTCATCATCAGACGTCAAACCGTAAACTTAAAAAAGGTGACATGATTTTAATAGACATCGGTTTCAAATACCAAGGCTACTGTTCCGACATGACCAGAACCGTCTTTACAGCACCGCCCACGCCAAAGCAAAAATTAATTTACCAAACCGTACTTCAAGCACAATTAAACGCAATCAACAATCTTAAAGCCGGTTCACCAGGATCAAACGCCGACGCCTATGCCAGAAATATAATCAAGGAAGCCGGATTCGATGCCGAATTCGGACACAGCCTTGGACACGGCATCGGGCTTGAAGCACATGAAGCTCCATACCTGTCAACTAATTATAGTAAACCAATTCCTCTTAACGCCGTTGTTACCGTGGAACCGGGTATTTACCTTGAAAATTCCTTTGGTGTTAGGATTGAAGATATGGTATTAGTAGAGCGAAATAAAGTTAAAAATCTGACCAGAATTCCTAAACAAATCAAGGATCTGATATTAACAATTTTTTAAAACACTTCCATTAAAATGAGACCTACTGTAGCAGTCATATTATTTCCAGGCACAAACTGTGAACTAGAATCTTTACGAGCCTGTGAAAGATCCGGCATGAAACCAGAAATTTTTAGATGGAACGACAACAAACGCAAACTGAAAAATTACGACGCTTTCATCATCCCGGGCGGCTTTTCATATGAAGACCGCGGCAGATCCGGTATAATCGCTTCCAAAGATCCGATTATGGAATCCATAAAAAAAGAAGCCGATAACGGAAAAATCGTTTTTGGCATTTGTAACGGTGCTCAAATTTTGGTTGAAGCAGGCTTGATTCCGGGTCTGACCGTAGATCAGCCGGAGATGGGATTAAACTGGAATGAAAGGGTTTATAAAGGGAAAATTCTTGGAAACGGTTTTTATAATGATTGGATTTATATGCGGAGCGATGCCAAAAGAGGCAGAAGCGCATTCAATAACTATGAAAAAGATCAAATCATAAAAATTCCGATTGCTCACGCCGAGGGCAGATTCACCATTAAAAACCCGGAAGTACTAAAATCACTTATCGAAAATGATCAAACCGTATTCAGGTATTGCGACTCTAATGGTAAAATTATTGACGAATTTCCCGTAAATCCCAACGGAGCGGTCTATAATCTGGCGGGGGTATGTAACAGACGGGGAAATGTAATGTCACTGATGCCTCATCCTGAAAGAACCGAAATCGAAGGACAACTTATTTTCAATTCTGTGGCGGAATACCTAAAAGGAGTATTCAAACTTGTTATCCCCAAAAAAGCAACGCAAACCAAAAAAATAATCGTGAAAGATATTGTTGAAGAACAAAAGAAAAAACCTGACATAGAAATCCAAGTTAAACTGATCATTACCGACAACGAAGAAAGAACCATAGAAAATACCATGAAACAAAAAGGATTTAAGAACCTGAAACTTCAAAGACGGATATATTACAGTATTCATTGCAAAAAAAACGCCGACAAGAAAAAAGTTGCCGAAAAACTTTTAAGAAGCGGCGAATTGGCAAACCTAAATAAAGAAATACCCACCATCATTATCAATAATAAGTATTACCTATTCGACAAAAAACAAGGACTTATGGAAAAAGCTTTCCAGAAGCAGAAACAATTCAATTATGTGGTAAAAGATCTGGATAACTACGCCGGCAAAAGCGTTTATTCAAAAATAAAAACACACTTTTCGCGGGAAGAAATAACAAAAATCGAAAAAGGAGTTATGTGGAATATCGGTTTAAAAAAACAAGAATCGGTAAATAAGCTTATCGAAACACACATTTTCCATAACCCCAACGCGGCCGGTATCATGGCGCTTCAATAGTATTAACAGTACAAACAATCAATCATGTGTGGAATATTTGCATATTCAGGACCCAAGAAAAACGCCCCTAAACTGGTGGTTAACGGTTTAAAAAAACTTGAATACAGAGGATATGATTCATGGGGCATCGCTTACGCGCTAAATTCACACATAGAGACTGTAAAAAAAGTCGGTAAAATTGGCGAATTTAATACGTCCGCGGCCGACTTCCCCGAAAGCAAACTGGCTATCGGCCATTCCAGGTGGGCGACACATGGCGGCGTAACCGAAGCAAATGCTCATCCCCACACCGATAACAACAGCAAATATGCAATAGTCCATAACGGCATTATCGAAAATTTTCAAGAACTAAAAAAAAAATTACAGGCAAAAGGTTATAAATTTCTATCGGAAACGGACACCGAAACAATAGTTCACCTGATTGCGGATCACGCAAAAACAAGTGAAGACTTTCCTTCGGCCGTGAAAAACGCCATCAAAGAATTAAAAGGACGATACGCAATATTAGCCATCAGCGCGGATGACCACAGAATAGTGGCCGCCCGCCGCGGGTCACCCTTAATTATAGGTGTAGGAGATAAAGAGCATTTCGTGGCTTCAGACATTCCGGCATTTTTGGAACACACCAACAAAGTCATGTATATAGACGACAATGAAATGATTGTAATCAACGAAAAACCACATTTTTACAATCTTGAAAATGGCGCAGAGCTTGAAAAAAGAATAGTTGAAATAAACTGGGAAGCCAAGAACGCGGAAAAAGGAGACTTTAAACATTTCATGATCAAAGAGATTATGGAACAAAAAGATACAATTTACAGAGCCATCAATCAAAATGATGCACAAATTCTTCATATAGCCAATGAGATAAAAGGAGCATATGGAACTTTTTTAATAGGATGCGGTACAGCCGGAAAAGTTTGTCACGCCGCATCTTACATTTTTTCAAAAGTGGCGCAGAGACATATAAATGTGGTTGTTGGATCCGAATTCCCGAGCTACGAAGGATTTTTAAAAGAAAGAAGCCTTGTAATAGCCGTTTCACAAAGTGGAGAAACCGCAGACACATTAGAGGCAATTGAAGTCGCGAAAAAGAAAGGTGCAAAAATTCTGTCAATTGTTAATGTTGAAGGATCCACAATGGATAGATTGTCCGATTACACCATTCACATTAAAGCGGGGCCGGAAAAAGCCGTCGCGTCCACCAAAGCCACCACTTCGCAAATAGCGATTTTAACGACGCTTGCATACGCCCTTAAAGGAGATCTGCAAGAGGGAAAAAGGTTATTGATAGAAACAGCCGGGAAAATCAACGACATGCTTAATCCGAGATATGAAGAACATATTCATACACTGGCAGAAAAAATCAAAGACTTTGAAAGCATGTACGTGATCGGAAAAGCCGTTAATTACCCGATGGCTCTGGAATCGGCCATAAAACTGCAAGAAGTTTCCTATATCCACGCCGAAGGTTTCGCGGGCGGGGAATTAAAACATGGACCAATTGCATTAATAAGCGAAGGGACTCCCTGCATCGCGCTTGTCGCAAACGACGAAACCGGTAACGACATTTTGAATAACGCCCAGGAAATCAAAGCGCGCGGCGGATACATAATAGGTGTTTCCCCACAGAATGAAAACGTTTTCGATTATTGGATCAAAGTTCCCGAAGCCGGAAACGCGTCCCCTATCGTCAACATTATTCCCGTTCAACTCCTGGCATATCATCTGGCCATACTGAGACAAAACAACCCCGACATGCCCCGCAACCTGGCTAAAAGTGTCACAGTAAAATAAAACAATAAATCAATTACAATAATATTGTGCTTAACACAAAGCAGTTCCTTTAATAAAAGAACAATTTCTGGTATAATAAACTATAGTCTTTAATATAAATTTATGGCAAAACAGAAACAAATCACACTAGAACATGAATATAAAAGAATTATTTCCTCCCAAAAAGATTATCTTTCGAAACTTCAAAACGCTTTTAACAACCACTGCGATGAAATAGCGCGAAAAACCGCAAAAAAAATTGCAAATGTTCCAAAAAACGACAAAGAAACAAGAAAAAAAATCTTTATTGAACAAAAGCGCGAACTCGATGAAGGCCTGAAAAAACTCAAAAACGAAATCAAAAAAAGTTCAAGCGAAACCCAAAAAAAACTTGAAGAAATTAACTCAAGACGCGAAGAAAAAAAAATCAAAGAACTGGAAAACATGATTCAACATCTTGAATAAAACAACTAATCAAAATGTATAAAAAACAGACAAAAATAGTTTGTACAATCGGCCCCGCTTCTTTGGAAAAAACGATGCTCAAAAAAATGATTAAAACCGGCATGAATGTCGCCAGGCTCAATTTTTCGCATCGGGGAAATAACACTTTTCATGACGTTATAAAAAATATCCGCGAACTGGAAAAAGAAATGGGGTTAAGGGTGGCTATTTTGCAGGATCTTCAAGGCCCAAAAATCAGAGTGGGCAAAATGCCGCAAGAAGGAGTAATGATCAAAAAAGGAAAATCAATTATTCTTACTCCCAGAAATATTATCGGAGACGAATCAAATATTCCTGTCCAGTACAAAAAACTAGCGTCGGATATAAATAAAAAAGACCGCATTTTAATAAACGACGGTCTGATCGAACTTGAAGTAATAAAAATTGTAAATAAAGAGATTCATTGCAAGGTTATTACCGGCGGATTGGTAAAAACCAGCAAAGGTATCAACGTGCCCACAGCTTCGATCAAAGCTCACCCGATAACGGCCAAGGATAAAAAAGACCTGATTTTCGGAATTGAACATAACGTTGATTATGTTGCGCTTTCTTTTGTCAAGAACGCGAAAAATATTGAAGAACTGCGTGATCTGATTAGACGTAAGCACGGGCGCGCCAAAATCATTGCAAAAGTTGAAAGACATGAAGCCGTGGATAATCTTGAAGAAATTATAAAAGAAGCCGATGGAGTGATGGTGGCGCGCGGAGACATGGGCGTGGAAATAAGTCCCGAAAAAGTGCCGCTGATTCAAAAACAGATGATACACCTGGCTAATAATCATGGGAAACCGGTTATAACGGCGACAGAAATGTTGCAATCCATGATTCAAAACGCTAAACCGACACGGGCAGAAGTGAGCGACGTGGCTAATGCGATTTTTGACCATACCGACGCCATAATGCTTTCAAGCGAAAGCGCCGTAGGCAAATATCCGGTTAAAGCGGTGAGTATGATGTCAAAAATCGCCACTTTAACCGAAAAAGACCTCTCCAATAATCAACACTTTCTTCCCAACAGGTTATTTCATGACAAACGACCGGTTTCATACGCCACATGCGCCAGCGCCGCAAGACTGGCGGAAGAAATAGAAGCTAAATTGATCGTTACAATCACATATTCCGGATTCACAGCAAAACATGTTTCCAAACACAGAATTTACATCCCGATAATCGCATTTACAGAAGACGATAAAGTGGCAAGGCAATTGCAACTTGTATGGGGCGTACAAAAAGTCATTATCACCTCGATTAAATCGGCGGAACGGGAAAAAACCGTTAAAAAAATTCTGCTAAAAAACAAACTTGTCAAAAAGAACGATAAGGTCGTGATAGTTACAAACGCATCCAATAACGAAAAAACAATTTGCACATTGATAATAGACACACACTCTTAAGGTTTATATAATCTAATAAACCTTAATTCTAATTAATGATAATACTGGGACTCGATCCGGGAACTGCCACAACGGGATTTGGAGTTATAGAAAGTAACGGTGAACAACTCACATTACTTGATTACGGCTGTATAGAAACGATCGCCAATGAAACGCTCCCCGCAAGACTTTATCAAATCAGCAAAGATCTTCTGAAAATCATCATCCACTGGAAACCGGATGCCATCGCAATTGAAGAATTATTCTTCAGCAAAAATGTTAAAACAGCCATGACAGTGGCCCACGCCCGCGGAGCAATAATGCAAAAACTGGCAGAGCGGGGTTATCAAATATATGAATACAAACCCATGCAGATCAAAGAAGCGATCAGCGGATACGGCAGAGCGGACAAAAAACAAATTCAAAGAATGGTACAAATAATTCTGGAGATGCGTAAAATCCCCCGCCCCGACGACGCCGCCGACGCACTAGCTGTGGCAATATGCCACTCAAATGTAGTACAATTCACAGAGAAAGTGTGCGCACATGAATAAATAATCAATGAAACAGATACTCAATACATTAATAGGTTTTATGATAGTCCTTTTCATAGGACTGGCGCTATATTCATTCGATATTTTCCCTTTTAATCCCGGCGGTCCTTTTATCGAAGAAAGAGAAGAAGAAATAACCCCGGAACAAACTGACCCCGATCAACTGCCCGAATTTTTGGCGGCGGAAAAAGAAAGCCTGACCGAAGATGAAAAAGTTGCGCGGTCAAAAAGCTACAGCGAATATATGAATCGGGCCAAAGCATTATATGATCGGGGATATCACTCACTCGCCATCGCAGAATATGAATCAGCTTTAGAAGTCAGTCCCGCAAACCCCTCTCCTCTGATCCGAATCGGGATAATTCATTTTGAAGACGACGATTACATAAAAGCCAAAATCAACTTTGAACAAGCTTTACAAATCAATCCGGATAATTTAAACGCAAATACTTACTTGGGCAGATCATTAATCGCGGAAAGAAAATTCGAGGAAGCCAAAAAAATTTTTGATTCGATTCACATACATAATCAATTGTCTAAATACTATCAGGCTCTTTTAACAGCATATTTTTCCAACCATGAAAAAGCTAAAAATCTTTTTTATGAAGTCGTCAACATCGGAACCGATCCTGAGATTTCAACCTACGCCCAAAATCTCATTTCCGCGTATGATGAATTCAATTCAAATCAAGGAGGTATGAACATTCACCTACACACGCTTCTTGCCAAAGCCTATGTAAACGCCGGTGAATATAATCTTGCCATTCCGCTGCTTTTTGATGTTCTAAAAGAGAAAAAAAACTACCGTGACGCCTGGATCATACTCGGCTACGCTTACCTCAATCAAGAAAAATATCAAGACGCGGTGGACGCGTTTGAAGAGGCGCGCAAACTGGATCCTGTAAGGCCTCAGACATCTTTCTTTTTGGGCGTTGGATATTACGGTCTGAATAACCCGGAAAAGGCCGTGGCATATCTTGAACTTGCCAAGAAAAACGGTTACGAACCTGTAATTCAGGTTAATCAAAAATTGGCGGAAATATACCTTAAACTACAAAATTACGAAAAATCCGCCGAAAATTTTGAAGAAGTCGTCAGCCTCAATGATCAAGATGTTTATTACTATGTAAAACCTATTTGGATTTACATAGACAAACTAAAAAAACCGGAAAAAGCGGTGGCATTGGCTAATAAAACCGTCTCAGCGCATCCCGGCGAAGCCATGAGCTATAACTTGCTGGGCTGGGCTTCAATATCGATTAACCGTCTTGATGACGCCAAAACTCTATTAGAAAAGGCACATTCTATAGACCCGAACCTGGACGCGGTTTATTTAAACTACGGCTTACTTCTTGAACAAAAGGGTGATCCCAAAGGAGCTCTGAATTATTACAACCAGGCCTACAATATCGGTAACGGCAATTCCATCAGTGAAGTGGCCGCCGACAAGTATAACAATATTATTGGCAAAATGAAAGAAATGGATTATTCTAGCCTAAAAGCAGACACGTTAAATCAATAAATCATGGCGCAAATTTTAATTTTAATTTTTATATTTTTGCTCGGAGCTAGCATCGGCAGTTTCTTAAGCGTTGTACTATATAGGATAAAAAAAGGTGAAAAAGGAATTATTTTCGGTCAGTCATATTGCCCCGAATGTAAGAAAAAACTTGTAATCACGGACATGATCCCCATAGCCAGTTATCTTATTTTAAGAGGCAGATGCCGACATTGTAAAAAACAAATCACACCGTATTATTTTTTCCTGGAACTTATTACCGGATTGGTACTGCTTTCGGTTTATCTTAAATATCCCTTTTTATACTGGCTACAAAACGGCACATTCATGCCGGATCTTAATTTACTGGTAACCGCGATATTCTTTGGCATTTACGGCTGTTTTTTTGTAGCAATTTTTTTCTTCGATTTACAAACCAATCAAATCCCGGATTTATTTCTCTATCCTCTGATTGGACTCGGCATAATGGGAACACTTATCATGGGAACCCCCGAAATTATAAGCGCGGTTATTGCCGTGTTAATAGCCTTGGTCATGTTCGGCGGACAGATCTGGTTTTCAAAAGGCAAGTGGCTGGGCAAAGGTGATCTGTATCTGGCAATCGCTTTGGCGATAATTTTCGGGTGGCAACTGTTTTTACTGAACATTGTAGCAAGTTATTTCATTGGAGCTTTAATAAGTATACCGCTTTTATTATCCAAAAAAGCGAACATGAAAAGCCAAATTCCGTTTGGACCTTTTTTGATCCTCGGTGCCTTTCTTACAATGTTTTTCGGTTCGGAAATATTAAACTGGTACCTTAATAGCTTAATAATTTTTTAATCATGAAAAAAGAAAAAGTATATTTGATGATACTGGACGGATTAGGCGAGGGTAAAAATTATAAAGGCAACGCGATAAAAGCCGCTCACATGCCGAATTTTGATTACTTAAAAAAAGCATATCCCGACACATTACTTAAAGCTTCCGGCAATGAAGTCGGACTTCCCAAGGGGGCAATGGGCAATTCCGAAGTTGGCCACTACACCATTGGTGCCGGAAAAATCGTTTATCAGTCTTATGAACAAATTAATCGCAGTATCAAAAATAAAAAATTTTTCAGTCAAAAAAAAATTGTTAAAGCGATCAATCACGCCAACAAAACCGGCACTCCCCTGCATTTACTGGGCATGATTTCAGATGAAGGTGTACACTCACACATAAAACATCTGTTCGCGTTAATGCGGATGGCGAAAAAACATAAGGTCGCAAAAACCTACATTCACGCCATTACGGACGGCCGCGATGTTCCCGAAAAATCCGCGGAAAAGTATATCAAAATGATCGGGGAACAAATCGAAAAACTAAAATTCGACGGCAAAAAACAATCATGTGAAATCGCGACGATAGTCGGAAGATTTTACGCCATGGACCGTGACCACAACTGGAAACGCACACAAAAAGCGTATGAACTTTTAACCCAAGGCAAAGGCACGAAAGAAAAAAACGCCGTCACAGCTATCAAAAATTCTTATAAAAACGGGATCAAAACAGACTACTATATCAAACCCATTTTACTAAAACCTGACGGCTTAATTCATGACAATGAAAGCATAATATTCTTCAATTTCAGAACAGACCGCCCAAGACAGTTAACTTACTGTTTTACCGGAGAAGAAAATGTCGGATTCAAAATAAAACAAGAAGTCCGACCCAAACTTGTAGTGTTCGGAGAATATTCCGATCAAGCTCCTGTTGTGTTCTATACGCCAAAAATCAAAACAAACCTTGCCAGGACGCTTGAAAAAAACCAAAAAAAACAACTGCATGTAGCGGAAACCGAAAAATACGCACATGTCACTTTCTTCTTTAACAGCCAAGAAGAAGAACCGTGTAAAAATGAAACTCGTATAATGGTGGATTCACCCAAAGTCCCCTCCTACGATCAAAAACCGGAAATGAGCGCTTTAGAAATCACCGATAAAGTATTAAAACAATTGGACAAAAATCACGACTTTATAATTCAAAACTTCGCCAATTGCGATCTTGTGGGACACTCCGGTGAATACGAAGCGGTCGTAAAGGCATGCGAAACAATCGACGAATGTATTGGTAAAATATACAAAAAAGCATTAAAAAAAGGCTACAATTTGCTAATCACAGCCGACCATGGAAACGCCGAATACATGATATACGAAAAAAGCAAAAAACCTTGCCCTTCTCATACCACCAATCCCGTACCTTTTATCCTTGTGTCCGAAAAATATAAAAACGCCGCACTCAAAAAAAACAAAGGCCTTAAAAACATCGCCGCCACAGTACTCGACATCATGAATATAAAAAAACCGAAAGAAATGACACCTAAATCCTTAATTATATGAAAGCCGTAATTTTGGCGGGAGGAACAGGTTCAAGACTCTGGCCTCTCAGTAAAAAGAATCAACCCAAGCAATTCCAAAAACTGATCAGCAACAAAACGATGCTTCAGGAAACCATTGAAAGACTGAAATTTCTCAAACCCTCCGACATCTATATTTCAACAAACAAGGAATACAAACATATAGTGCTGGAACAAAGCAAGCCTTACAAAATCCCCGTTGACCAAATTATAGTGGAACCGGCGTTAAGAGACACCGCTCCCTGCATAGGACTGGCGGCGATCTACGTGGCACACAAAAATCCCGACGAGGTAATGAGCATAATTTACGCCGACCATTTAATCCAAAATTCCGATGAATTTATCGAAAAACTGAAAATCGCGGAACAATTAGCAAAAAAAGAAAACACTCTGAACATTATTGAAGTTAAAGCAAAATTCCCAAACGTTAACCTGGGGTATGTAAAAATCGGCAAACCCTTAAAAGAAATAAACGATACCCAAATTTATTCTTTTGAAGGATTCACGGAAAAACCAAACTACGAAAAAGCCAAAAAATTTTTACAATCCTACAAATATCTCTGGAACACCGGATATTACGTATGGAAAACCAAAACCATTTTAAGCTACTACAAAAATCATCAACCCGAAACATACGAACATCTGATGGAAATCAGAAAAACTCTGGGCAGTCAAAAAGAAGACGCCGCTTTAAAAAAACACTATCCGTTATGTGAAAAAATTTCGATCGACTATGGAATCATGGAAAAAGTCGATCCAAAAATAGTCAGAATTATTCCCGCGGAACTGGGATGGAGCGATGTGGGAACATGGGAATCCATCATGGAAGAATTACCAAAAAACAAAAAAGGCAATTTGGTCAAGGCCGCGCACATCGGAATTGACAGCTCGAATACGCTAATTTATGGTAATCCAAACAAACTTATCGCCACAATAGGTATTGATAACCTAGTCATTGTGGATACCGAAGACGCCCTGCTTGTTTGCAAAAAAGACCGCAGTCAAGACGTTAAGAAGCTTATTGAAAAACTAAAAGCAGGCAGGCACAAAAAAATAACCTGATAAAAATGGATCAAACACCGGTCAAAATAAAGGAAAAACCGTGGGGACGTGAAACCTGGTTCGCGGATTGCGCCGGATACGCCGGAAAAATCCTTGAAGTCAAAAAAGGAAAACGGCTTTCTCTGCAATATCATGAAAAGAAAACCGAAACCCAATATTTAATTACCGGTAAGGTGATTTTACATGTCGGGAAAGACCCGAAAAATTTACAACAAATAGTACTAAAACCGGGTGACAAATACGATATCTTTCCCTATACTGTCCACCGCATCGAAGGCATTGAAGACTCTCAAGTATTTGAAGTTTCAACCTCCGAACTTGAAGACGTAGTCCGTATTGAAGATGATTATGGAAGACCGGATAAAGGCAACCACGAAGAGCTTGATACAAAGCTCCACGAACAGTCGCTTAATCAATAAAAATTTAAAAAATATAATCCCTTTTAAACACTATGAAAAATAGAAAATTTCTCCATATAGGAATAATTATTTTAGCTGCTCTATTTTTGGGTTTTTTTGACCTGCCCGCGGAAACTCAGAGTAAACTTGTTCCTTTCGCGCCCGAACAAATAACTCAATCTAAAATCCACCTGGGATTGGATCTGCAGGGCGGAGCTCAGCTGGACTACAAAATCGACCTTAGAAATGTACCTGAAGACCAGAAAAAAAGCATTGTCGATGGCATTTTAAGTATAATCAATAAAAGAGTTAACAATCTTGGTGTATCCGAGCCAAATATCTATACATCCGATATCGGAGAAGAAAAACATATATTAGTTGAACTTGCCGGAATTCAAGATCTTGAAGAGGCGAAAACCATAGTCGGAAAAACTATCCAGCTTGAATTCAAGGAGTTAAAAGAAAACAAGGATGACCCTGAACTGGAGCAAAAAGTCAAAACACAAGCTCAGGAACTACTTGATAAAGTGATTCAAGGCGGAGATCTAAAAGTATTGGGACAAGAAGAAGAGCAGGCCAATCCGGGAAAAGTGTTTTATATGGAAACTGAAGAGTTTAAATACAAAGATGAAGTTTCGACGCAGATCGCCGACAAACTTTTTGAATTGGATCAAGGACAAATCACCGATTCACTTATCGAAGACACGGGCAGTTATACCGTTGACGCCAGCGGGAATTTAGTCCCCGGCCCCAAAGGATTCCATATTTTGGAAATAACCGAAAAAAGAAATTATGACAGAACCACCGAATATCCAAGAGGAGTCGTTGTCAGACATATACTGGTTGGGCATAAAGACGCTGAAAACCCCACGGAAAAGGTAACCAGGACTCAGGAAGAGGCAAAAACCAGAATAGAAGAGGTTATGTCCAAAATTGAACAAGGAGAAGACTTTGCCGAATTAGCCAAAGAATATTCCGACGATCCCGGTTCAAAAGAAAACGGCGGACTCTATGAAAATCCCGTTACTGCCGGTGGCGAAGAATATGTAAAAGAATACGAAGACGCGGCAGTAGCATTAGAAAAAACGGGCGAAATATCCGACATTATCGAAACACCGTTCGGTTATCATATTTTAAGGGCGGAAGAGATACAGGAAGCCAAGACGGAAACCAAAACCGAACCGCAAATAAAATACATCGACGTTTACTATTCCGCCGCGCCGGATCCATGGGCGAGCACGGAACTGGACGGCAGACATTTTATAAGGGCCGACGTTGAATTCACGCAAACAATGAGCCCTTATATATCTATTCTATTCGACGACGAAGGTGCCAAACTATTTGAAGAACTGACAAGAAAAAACGTTGGTAAACCGATTGCCATTTTCGTGGGAGGCCAACAAGTTTCAGCACCAAATGTAAACGAAGTCATTGCCGGAGGATCGGCGCAAATAACAGGACAATTTACATTGGAAGAAGCCAATGAAATGGCCAGAGACTTAAACACCGGTGCTATCCCCGCCCCTATCACACTTGCCGGACAGTACAGTATTGGAGCCACCCTGGGCCAAAGCGCCTTATCAAGCAGTATAAACGCCGGTTTACTTGGCTTATTGCTGGTGATCATATTCATGATCCTTTATTACCGATTGCCCGGATTCATAGCATCGGTATCACTGACAATTTACGCCGCAATATTGATCTTTCTGATTAAAGTATCTCTGCCGATTATATTTTCTCTGATAGGTTCGGTCGTATTGTTTGCAATATTGATTCTTGGAATTATGAATAACCGGGAGTCAACCGTTGAAAAAGCAATTTCGGCCGTTTTGGCATGTTTCGTGCTTTTCTTTATAACATTCGTTCTGGCCACACCTATAGTTCTTACTCTTGCCGGTATAGCAGGTGTAATTCTTTCAATAGGTATGGCTGTTGACGCCAACATACTAATCTTCGAAAGAATCAAAGAAGAGCTGCGCGACGGCAGATCTTTGGGAGCGGCCATTGAAGTGGGCTTTGACAGGGCGTGGAGCAGTATCAGGGACTCAAACTTCGCCTCACTTATAACCTGCGCCATTTTGTTCTATTTTGGAAGCTCAATCATCCAAGGATTCGCCTTTAACTTGGCGGCCGGTATTCTGGTTTCAATGTTCACCGCAATCACCATCACAAAAACATTCCTGGAAGGAGCATCCCACACCCAAATGGGTAAAGTTCTATGGCTATTTGGAGGCAGAGGTAAAAAGAATAAAAAAATTCTGCCAATAATATCAAAAAGAAAATTCTTCTACATATTATCTTCAGCTCTCATCCTTATCACTCTTATAGGATTACCTATCTTCGGATTAAAACTTGGATTGGACTTCACCGGAGGGACATTAATGGAATTGAAGTTTGAAGAACAAATTGACGCCAAAACAATCAAATCCGCTATTGATGAAAGCCAACAGACGATAAATGAAAAACTCACCGCTTCTCACGAAGAAAAAATGAACGAACAGGAAGCCTTGCAAAACAACGTGTCAATCGCGGATGAATCAACTGAACAAGACGCGACAGCGGATGAAACTACAGATACCGATCCAAAAAATACCGCCGATACTGATGCCAACGACCAAATCGAAGCATCTCCGGTCCAACCAACACTCACAACGGAAAAAGAACAAGTTGACCTCAGCAAATCACAGGTCGTACCCAGTGAAAACAGATTTCTGATTAAAACACCGCATATTTCCGCCGAAGCGCATGACTATCTAATTGAAGAGCTAAAAATCAAACTCGGAGCATTCGAAGAAAGCAGATTCTCCACAGTCGGTCCGACCGTTGGTCAAAGTCTGCAACAAAAGGCAATTTTCGCGGTACTTATTGCCGCGGTCATGATAGTTTTGTACATCGCTTTGGCTTTCAGAAGAGTACCAAGATATATCGGCAAATGGCGATTCGGTGTTTCAGCAATCATCGCGCTTATCCACGACCTTGCTATAATGCTGGGCGTTTACATCTTCCTTGGTATCTTCTTGAACGTTGAAATTGACGCCTTGTTTATCACGGCCATGTTGACAGTACTTGGTTTCTCAGTTCACGACACTATTGTAGTATTCGACAGAATTCGAGAAAAATTGAAATACCAAAAACGTGACGAAACATTCGGTGACGTTGCCAACCAGGCACTTAATGAAACCTTAGCCAGATCAATCAATACATCATTATCCACACTATTCGTATTGGGAACGCTGTTCTTCCTGGGAGTGGCAAGTATAAAATTCTTTGTCTTATCCCTTATCGTGGGTATTATATCAGGAACGTACTCATCAATTTTCGTAGCGACACCTATTCTCATTGACTGGCAAAACTACATCCGCAGAAAAAAAGAAAATAACTAAAGATTGATAAAACAGCCGATACATGCTAAAAAGGGTTGTCAAATGACAGCCCTTTTTAAGACTCACGCCTCCGTAGCTTAACGGATAAAGCACTGGTCTTCGGAACCAGCCATGGGGGTTCGATTCCCTCCGGAGGTACCACATATACATACAAATGCCCCATTTGCAATTTTCGAATAACTTATTTAAGATGCAACATTAAATAAACCGACACATACATGAACGCGCTAGCTACGGAAAATTTGAACAAAATATATTCAAACGGAGTCACAGCTCTAAAAGAAGTTAATCTTAAAATAAAAAAAGGAGATTTTTTCGCTTTGCTTGGAGCAAACGGAGCCGGCAAAACCACTCTGATCGGCATACTTACCGGAATAGTAAACAAATCCTCCGGCAAAGTTTCCATTTTCAATATTGATATAGACAAAAATCACAGCCACGCCAAAACATTGATCGGCGTGGTACCTCAGGAATTCAATTTTAACATTTTTGAAAAGGTACATGATATTGTCACTCAACAGGCCGGATATTTTGGTATCCCGCGGAAAGAATCGTTCAAAAACGCCGAAAAAATTCTCAATCAACTTGGCCTTTGGAATAAAAGAAACCAAAATGCAATTTCGCTCTCCGGGGGGATGAAACGCCGTCTCATGATAGCGCGAGCCCTGATCCACAATCCCGAATTTCTGATCCTGGATGAACCCACAGCCGGTGTAGACGTTGAACTAAGGCACGAAATGTGGGACTACCTAACTCAAATAAACAAAGAAGGAAAAACCATACTGCTGACAACCCATTACCTTGAAGAAGCGGAACAACTATGCAAAAACGTAGCCATTATTAAAGAAGGAAAAATCATTAAACAGGATTCCATGATTAACACCATTAAATCACTGGATACACAAACCTATGTTATTACCGTCAATAAAATAGGAAACGGCAAATACAGTCAAGAATACGACATTAACATTGTTGACAAAAACACCATGGAGGTGGATCTTGGGATGAACAAAAACTTAAATGAACTGATAAGCGACCTATCGAGCCAGGGAATTTCAATCCTGGATCTTCGCCCCAAGGGCAACAGGTTGGAACAATTATTTCTAAACATCCATAAAAAATGATGACTCTGACACAAAAATGGGTGGCCTTTTCAACCATTATCCGAAAAGAAGTAACCAGGTTCATGCGCATCTGGATGCAAACGCTTCTCCCCCCCGTAATAACGCAATCTCTATTTTTCATAATTTTCGGAACCTATATCGGATCCCAAATAAACACGGTCAGCGGAATTTCTTACATGTCGTTTATTGTTCCGGGACTTGTCATGATGGCGGTAATAAACAGTTCATATTCCAATGTTGTAAGCTCTTTTTTCAGCTCAAAATTTCAAAAAAACATAGAAGAATTAATAGTGTCCCCCACCCCTAATCACTTAATAATCGCGGGATACGTTGGCGGCGGAATATTAAGAGGCCTGATAGTGGGGCTGATCGTTTTTGCCGTTTCAATGTTTTTCGCGGAACCGCAGGTACACAATTTTTTACTGATTCTCATTTTTATTATTTTAAGCGCACTGCTGTTTTCTCTGGGAGGATTAATAAACGGCATGTTTGCCAAAAAGTTCGATGATGTAAGCATCTTCCCAACCTTCATTTTAACACCTCTCACATATCTGGGAGGAGTCTTTTATTCCATTCATTCACTGCCCGAATTATGGCAAACAATCTCCAAATCAAATCCGATCTTTTACCTGATCGACGGTTTTCGCTACGGCTTTTTTGGAGTATCCGATGTTAATATATGGGTCAGTTTGTCGGTCTTAATAGGATTCACCGTTATTACGCTCGGACTCAACCTTTATCTGTTGAAAAAAGGAATCGGACTCAAAGCCTAAAATATGTTAAAATTATTACGTCAATAAAAGCTAACTTTTAAGTTTTATGTCCGGAGAATACATCAACGCCGAAACAATTGATCAGTATTGGGATAAACTAAAAGCCATTTATAAACAAAGAAGCACTGAGTGGGAAAATCTAACTCCCGAACAATATGAAGCGATAGAACACAGTGAAAGAGAAGACAGCGACAATCACTTAAATAAAGAAAGACTGGGTAAAGAGACCAAAGTTGTTGATTATTGCCACTACAAATTCATGCCGGAACGATACGCCGCCTATCATATTCGCGTAGTTCATAAAGACGGATCGGACAAAGATCACTACTTTAAAATCAAACTGAAAAAAAATATCGACTAAAATTTTCCTGCATCGCTGTATTCCCACATTTTACTGTAAGATCTCAGCGAACGTTGCTGACGAGTTTTATTCATAAGTAATGAAAAAGCCTTCAAACCATGATCGTACTGACTCTTTGTGATAGCAGTTTCACAAACGCATCTCATCAATAAATCCAATATTTCAAACCAAAGGTCGTCATATTTTGAATTATTCAACCCTAATTCATACCTTAGACTATTAGCCTTTCCATCGCGAATTCTGTGCGCCAGTTCCATTTTATTATCATTAACATAATTATGCAGAGCTCCTGTTGAAATAGCCACCAGGTCAAATATTTCTTCAAAATTGAGATCATATTTACTTTCATTGATTCTGAACAAATTTCGTAAAGCCTGCGGACCCTTTTTTGCCACAAAATCAGTAAAAAAATCCATATAAGTCATTACCGTTTTCTTTAATACACCCTGTTTGGAAACCAGATAATCAAAAAGCTCAACCCAATCCTGTTCGTTTTCGTAAGCCATTAACTCCTTTAATCTGTCAGGCCCCTCTTTAACAAAAGTTTCGGTTAAAACGTCATATCTTCTTTCCATGGCGGCTTTCAAAATTGCCATAGCTTTTTCATAAGCGCCTTGTTGTTGATCATTATGATAATTCATATGCAAAATTACAAAGGCTGTCTTTATAACATATTTTAATGGAAGTGTCAATAGATAAATGTTAATTATATTTATCTTTTTTGTAGAATGAGAATGATAATAAACAATAATATGCACAATCAAAAAAAAACCGGCAATAGGGAAGACAGAGCTTCCATGGAAATCATCCATCCGCACCAAGAAGTACATCTTAAAGAAGGAGAAATCGTGGAAATCACAAAAGACATGGTAATCGGAGACGTTATTCTGGCATACCCCGAAGCCGCTCAAGTCATGCGTGAATTGGGCATACATTGTGTGGGGTGCCATGGAGCCGCCTACGAAAGTATAGAAGAAGGAGCGGCTATCCACAGGCTAAACCCCGAAAAAATCTGCGAAAAAATTAACCAGGTAATCAAAAAAACTCATAAAAAACAGCAGTGAATACGAAACAATGCTACGCCGAAATTCTGCTTTTTCAAAAAGTGGGGGAAAATAAAGATACATTGACTTACTCCCTACCCGGTAATTTAAAGTTGAATCTGGGAACAATTGTAGAAGCACCCTTAAAAAACAGAAAGGTTAAAGGGATTATTTACAAAATTCATAATAATAAACCCGCATATTCCACAAAACCGATCATCGGGGCGGTTAAAAACGCGCCACACCTGACATCCCATCAAATCGAACTTATCGACTGGATAGCTGATTACTATTTTTGTCCCAAATTCAGGGCTCTTAAACTGTTCGTGCCAGTTTCCATCGTAAAAAAGAAAAAAATATCCACCGTGAACAACATTGATACTTCTCCGTTTAAACTTAAATTTCAACATCAGCTCAGCGATGATCAAATCAAAGTTTTAGAACAGTTTGAGAAAAGTAAAAATTCAGTTGGACTGCTTCATGGCATAACCGGCTCTGGCAAAACCGAAATTTACCTGCATACCGTTGAAAAATATCTTAAACGGGATAAACAGGTCCTTATTCTAATACCCGAAATATCGCTTTCACCTCAAACGCAACAACGTTTTGAAGAACATTTTCATGAACCGACGCGAGTTATACATTCACAACTCACCCTTAAACAAAAGGAAGAGGCATGGCTGTCGATCCACAGCGGAAAAACAAGAATAATCATAGGATCAAGATCAGCCCTTTTCGCGCCCTTTCGGGATATTGGCATAATCATAATCGATGAAGAACATGATCATTCCTACAAGCAGGATCAAACCCCGCGTTATCATGCCGTAAATGTCGCTCAAAGAATGGCGAAGACTCTAAAAATTAAAGTCCTCATGGGTAGCGCCACCCCGTCCATAGAAAGCTATTACGCCGCAAAAAAAGGCATCTATGAGCTGATGAACTTAAACGAAAGACCACAAAAAAAAAGTATGCTTCCGCAAACCAAAATTGTCGATTTAAGACAAGAACTGAAAAAGAAAAATTTTTCTATATTCAGTCTCGATTTACAAGATAAGCTAAACGAAAAACTTAATAACAAAGAACAATCTCTGCTATTTCTTAACAGGCGCGGTGCCGCTTCGGCTGTCATCTGCAGAGTTTGCGGCTATGTACACAACTGCGACAGCTGTGAAATCCCGATGACTTATCATAAAAAATTCACTGTTGAAGACGGCACGTTCAATGTAGAAAGACTGATCTGCCATCACTGCGGAAAAATTGAAAAAGTACCGCACACCTGCCCCAATTGCGACAGCGCATATATTAAATACATAGGATTGGGTACACAAAGAGTTGAAGATGAATTGAATAAAATGTTTAAAGGTTCCAGGATAATCCGAGCGGACAGAGACACCACCCAAAAAAGAGACCAATTCAAACAAATCTATGAGACTTTCAAAAACGGTCAAGCCGATATCCTGGTCGGAACACAAATGATCGCCATAGGACTACACTTACCAAAGATTAATCTGGTTGGAATTGTATTGGCAGATCTGGGACTTACACTGCCAAACTTCAGAGCAAGCGAACAAACATTTCAGCTGATCACTCAAGTCGCTGGACGATCAGGTCGCGAACAAAACGGAGACGCGATTATACAAACCTACCTGCCCAACCATTACGCTATCCGAGCGGCGGCAAAACACGATTTCACGGGTTTCTATGAACAGGAAATCAAAATTAGAAAAGAACTTTCTCAACCACCTTTTTCAAAACTGATAAAACTTACGATCAAAGATAAAAATAACCAACGATGTATCAATCTGACTGAAAAAATCAACAAACTACTGCAAGAAAGCAATAAACAACATTTTGAAGAACATTTTGAAATAAATTATTACCCGGCCCTGATCCCAAAATTAAAAGACACTTACCGCTGGCACATTTTAATCAGTGGTCAAAACCCCGCTAAACTCTTAAAAAAAATCAACCCGATCAATCTAAAAGACGTGACAATCGACGTGGATCCTCTTTCCACGGTATAATATTAATCCTTGTCTAAAAGCGCAAAACAGCCTAAACTTTTAAAAGAATTAATCATAGTAAATTAATAATGAAACGTGTACTTTCCGGCATTCAATCAAGCGGCACACCGCACCTTGGAAATTATCTTGGTGCCATGAAAAATCACGTGGAGACGCAAGACAAACACGAATCATTCATATTTATTGCAGATCTTCACGCTCTCACCACAGTGAGAGACAAACAAAAAATGCAGGAACTGACAAAAAAAATCGCGATTGATTACCTCGCGCTCGGCCTTGATCCTGAAAAAACGTTTTTTTTTAAACAAAGCGATATACCCGAACACAGCGAACTCGCCTGGATCTTCAATTGTATAACCCCAATGGGTCTGCTTGAACGCGCACACGCCTATAAAGACGCCGTTGCCAAAAATATGAAGGATTCAACAGCCGGTCTGTTTACTTATCCGGTTTTGATGGCCGCCGACATACTTTTATACAAACCGGACATTGTCCCGGTCGGCAAAGACCAAAAACAACACGTTGAAATTGCCAGAAATATAGCAGATAAATTCAATAACATGTTTGGAGAAACATTCAAACTGCCTGATCCGGAAATACCGAAAGACGCTGGCTACGTAATCGGCACCGACGGTGAACATAAAATGAGCAAGAGCTACGGAAATATAATAGAATTTTTCGCCGATAAAGCGGTTTTAAAAAAACAAATAATGGGTATTAAAACCGATTCGACACCGATCGAAGAACCTAAAAATCCCGAAAAATGTGCTGTTTACAAACTGTATTCATTTTTCGCTACTCCCGGCGAACAAAAAGAAATGGCCGAAAAATATAAAACCGGTGGTTTCGGTTACGGAGACTCAAAAAAAATTCTTCTATCAAAATTACTTGATTATTTCAAACCTTATCGGGAAAAAAGAATTGAACTCTTAAGTGATTTGGGATATGTTAATGACGTACTTAAGGAGGGAGCTAAAAAAGCCAGATCAGAAGCTCAAAAGGTTATGGCCGAAGTAAAAGAAAAGACCGGCCTTCAGTTTAAATAATTGACATAAAGTTAAAAGTAATGAGGGAGACCAAATACATATTTGTGACAGGCGGAGTCTGTTCATCTTTAGGTAAAGGCATTGCAACTGCCTCGATCGGCGCTCTCCTCAAAGCTTCCGGGTTTAAAGTGTTTACAATGAAACTTGATCCCTATTTAAACGTGGATCCGGGCACCATGAGCCCGTTTCAACATGGTGAAGTCTTTGTTCTTCAAGACGGCGCGGAAACGGATCTGGATTTGGGGCACTATGAAAGATTTATAGGTGAAAACCTTAATCAATACTCTTCCGTTTCTACCGGGAAAATCTATACGGAAGTTTTAAATCATGAAAGAAAAGGCACCTATCTTGGCGGAACGATTCAAATCATTCCACATATTACAAATGCGATAAAAAAAAGAATCACCGATGCCGGCAAAAAAACCAAAGCCGACATAGTGCTTGCCGAAATCGGGGGAACTACAGGTGATATTGAAGGACTCCCCTTCTTGGAAGCTTTAAGACAGCTTAGAAACGACCTTGGTTATGACAACACACTATTTGTTCATTTAACGCTACTCCCCTATTTAATGGGATCTAAAGAGCTCAAAACAAAACCCACGCAGGCATCGGTCAGAGAACTTAGAGCAACCGGAATTCAACCGGACTTCATACTGGCCAGAGCCGATTATCCGATCAAAAAAGAACTGCTCAAAAAAATAGCTTTGTTTTGCGACGTGGATGAAAACGACGTTATACCCGCCCCCACGATCTCATCAATTTATGAAGTTCCGTTAAGATATCAAGAACACGCTATAGCGCAAAAAATTGGCAAAAGGATGAAACTCGGGGACTTGAAACCCAAACTTAAAGACTGGGAAGAGCTTGTTGCTAAAATCAACGCTAAAAGAAAACCGGTGAAGATAGCTCTAGTTGGTAAATATACCGGATTGGATGATTCATATTTAAGCGTAATCGAATCATTAAAAATCGCCTGTTATCATCAGGGACTTGAATTGGATTTAACCTGGGTGGACAGTGAAAAACTTGAAAACGAAGATCAAAACGCCTGGAGACACGTTAAAACCGCTGACGGAGTGATTGTACCCGGAGGCTTTGGAATCCGCGGCACGGAGGGCAAAATAAAAGCCGCAAAATACTGCCGCGAAACCGGTAAACCATACCTGGGACTTTGTCTGGGAATGCAAATCATGACCATAGAATTTACCAGACATTTGCTAAAAAATAAAAATTACACATCCGAAGAATTCGACGAAGAAGGTAAATTATCAAAGAAACATTATGTTATCCTTTTCATGCCCGATCAATATAAGAATCGGGATAAAGGAGGAACACTGAGACTGGGAGCCTATCCGTGCAAAATAAAAAAAAGTACCAAAACTTATCAAATCTATAAAACCGAAAATATTGAAGAGCGGCACAGGCACAGGTATGAATATAATAATAAATTTCGTAAACGACTAGAAGAAGGAGGACTTATAACGGCCGGAATTTTCCCAAAAGCCGACCTGGTTGAAATAGTCGAACTAAAAGAACACCCTTTCATGATCGGATGCCAATTTCACCCTGAATTCTTATCAAGGCCGAATAAACCGCACCCTCTTTTTTATGAATTTATAAAAGCGAGCCATAAACACCAAAATAAAAAATAATCTGTATGCCAAAATTTCGATACACCGTAGTAAATCCGGATAATAAGAGCCTTCAGGGCACTATTGCCGCACCCGACGAAAAAGCCGCGCGCAATGAATTGAACGAACTCGGTTTTTCTATATTAAACATAGAAGAAATGCCGGAAGAAGAGGCGGGCAAAGACCAAACGGAAATTCCCACTTTTGAATTTGCAGCAACCGATAAAAACGGTAAAAGAGTCGTCGGAACAATCCAGGCTGAAAACATTTACAGCGCTTTCAAAAGATTAATAACCGAGTACGCGCTTACGGTTGAATACATAATAGATAACACTCTTCCTGAAACAAAAAAAGAAAAAGAAAGACGCAAGAGCGCCTTAGATTTATATGCCCGCTATGAAGAAGAAAAAACCTTGTCCAAAAAGAAAGAAACCACGGACGAAAAAGACCTAAGAGAGTTTGAAAAAAGACAGGCTGTGTTAAAACGACAGATAGAATTTGTTTTAAAAAAAGTCAAAGAACTTCTGGACGAATATGAAAAAATAATGAAACCGGAGACCAAAGAAAAAATACGTGAGCAGGTCGAAAAGCTTTTAAGGATAAAAAACAGTACAAATCTTGATTACATAAGAAAAACGGCGGAAGAACTCCTCTCTTATCTCCAAAAAGAAGAACTTTTTTTACATGAAGAAGAAAGAATAAAAGAAAAAACAAAAATGGTCGTGGAAGCCCAAGGAATGATGATGCAGTTAAAAAAAGGCAAATCCAAAACAAACATCAATATTACCGAAGCCTTAAGGGATTGGTACAAAGAACATATAAAAGATGTCGACGTTCCCACAAGACTGAATTCCTTCCTTGGTTTTTTTGTGGGCATTTTAATCGGAGCACATTCGGAAACACCGGAAATGCTTGCGATCAAAAGAAAAATTGAATCACTTAACGGGCAACTTAAAGAATTTATCATCTTATACTTCCAATCCCCCTCTCCCGAGTTCAAACAGGAAACCAAGACCAGCATAAAAAAACTATGGAACGAGCGGAAAAAACTCAAAAAAGAATTAAAAGCGGAAAAAAACAAGATCAAACAGCTTCGCAAACAATCAAAAGAAAAAACCGCCACGGAAGTACTTACGCATGAAATATACAGTTTCACGGGATGGTTGCTGACATTCTATATTATCTATTATTTTGTTTCTATTTATGCCGTATCGAAAGATTTCGGCATTCAGCAAGTCCCGTATTTTTTCTATATCTATAAATCGGCTTTCCTAAAATATTTCCTAGCCACACTATTCTTATTCCATAGCGCTTTGAGCATAAAAATACATTTCTTCAAACGAAACGAAATTGCCTCACTTGTAATAACTCCGGTATTTTTACTCAGCGCTTTTCTGATCTACTTTAACTTCTAACTTAGTCATGTATCCGTTATTGCTGGAAATCGGGCCGATCACTTTTTATTCATTATGGATTTTTATAGCTGTAGGTTTTTTTGTCGCGCTTATGATAATAAATCGACTTATAAAGAAAAACAAACTTTCCCTGGCTTTTATTGCAAATCACAGTCTTTTGATTTTTCTTGGAGGGTTGATATCGGCAAGAACGATTTTTATTATTACAAACTGGCAATTATATTTCTATGAATTAAACACCAAATCTGTTCTTCAAATCTTATACATCTGGGATAAAGGGCTATCCGCCTGGGGAGGAATTCTGGGACTGGGATTAACTCTCGCTTTCTTCGCGTATAAAGAACAACAAAATGTAAAAAGATGGCTGGATGTATTTGCGGTTAGCGTGCTTGGAGCCATTTCCGTCAGCAGTGTAGGAGCGCTTTTGGACGGCAGAAATTACGGAAGAGAGACAACTCTTCCATGGGGAGTAACAATCGAAACTTCAATTTACGCCGTTCCGATTCATCCAACTCAAATATATGCCGCCCTTTATTCGGGAATACTCGCTTTCATTTTATTCAAGCTTTTCAATGAAAAAATAGGCAAACAAGAGGGTAAAATTGCCATACTCGCGCTTGGCGGATACAGTTTCTTCCGATTCCTGGAAGAATTTTTAAGAGGCGATGAGAGCAGGTTCATTTTTGGTATTAGAGAAGCCCAAATTTTTGCTTTACTTGGAGTTATTTTAAGCGCTATTCTTGTCTACGCGCCTTTGATCAAAAAAAAATTATCATCTAAAACTTAATGAAAAAACATGGACACTATAAACAAATTTATCCTTTATTTTTTCTCACCGAATCCGGGAAGAAACTTTGAATATTATTGGGCACTCGGAGCCATTATCTTGGTTTTCATCATTCTTACAGGCCTAATATACTATTACGCGCTCAAAAATAAAGATGACAAAGCTTTTAAAAAACTTTTCAGAAACTACCCGACTAAATTTATCATTCTTGCCGTACTGTTTGCGGCATATATACTTGTCAGATATAATTATGTGCCGTTTTTCTCGATGCGCTTTTTAATGTACATCCTACTCATATCCAGTGTATTTGTACTATACAATAGTTATATTACATACTTTAAAAAATACCCCGAGGAAAAAAAACGCCGTGAAAAACGCCTACAAATAAACAAATATATCCCCAAAAAAAAGAAAAAGAAGAAAAATTAAATTATTCATTCAAATAGGCTTCATCAAAATAAAGGCGACTTAAAATGCCGTCTTTATAAGTATAAAAAGCTCTTCCCACAAGTACCGAAAAATCGCTCTCCAATTGATCAAACAAAACCACCGGTTCCACGTGAAAACGATCATGCAGGTAAACCGTAGTCCCTTTTTTAATAACAAAATAACCGTCATCCCCAAACCACCCCATAAGCTCAAATTCAGATTCAATTTGTTCAATATACGTCTTTTCTTGATCTACAACGTCAAAAAGAAAAATATGCCCTTCGGTATCACTATATATCATTTCATTACGGCCGTTAATATCCGCGTTACCATATAAATTTTCAGATAACAGTCTAACGTCACCACTGTCGCTTAAATAAAACAACTTCCTTGTATCATCATTTGCCCGCACTACAAGCGACTTATTGTTACCTACAAAATTAATAGCAAGGTTCTTATACCTCAAAGGATGCTGATCCAACAATTTCACATTTTCACCATTATACCAACTTTTATAGAGCATGCCTGTCGAAATATAAAAAAGATTACCCCTATCATCAATATCAAATTTTTCAACACCGGACTTGATCGGCATATATTCATTTGAATCAAACTCATTCTCTTTCAATCGATCAAACGATATGCCATACAAATCCCCTTCACGCAAAAAGAAAACGTAATTATTTCGACCATCCACACGTATTCTTTCAGCCTCTTCGGGCAGAGCGAATAAATCAAATTCCTTTTCAGCAAAACTCACATAAGCATAAAGAACAGCTTTATATTCACTATACGGATCCCCGAAAGTTATTAAAAATTTTTCCTTAGCATAAACATCCACAATCTCAAAATCCTCCTGATACAAACTTATTATTTCCTCCAAAATTTTGCCATTATCAAAAAGATTAATCAGCCGAACATCATTGTCTCCAGAAGCATAAGACAATATAAAATCATCTCCGAAAAATATTTCATCATCGGTATTCAATTTCAAAACTTCTTTATAAAAAAGATCTAAATCAGCCGGTACCGGTAAAGCATCTACAACAATAGTAACAATATCCTCTTCCACCTTAACTGTCCTTTCCCACGTCAAAAAACCTTTTTTTTGAAGTTTAAGATCATGTAAACCGGGCAGAACCCCCTTTATCTGATAAGGAATATTCTGAACCACCTCTCTGCCATTCAAAAAAAGTGATACATCACTCACTTCATTGATAACATCAATAATACTCGTTTTTTCCAAAATCCGCTCCTCTACGTCAAACCGATAACCGTAGGCAAAAAAAAGGGTAGTACCCGCGAAGGCCGCAAAAAACAAGATTGAAAAAATCTTTAAAAATAAACTGCCGACAGTTCTTTCCATTTATTCTAATTTCAAAATTTCATATTCAACCACACCATCAGGTATGCTCACCTTAACAACATCTCCTTTCTTTTTATCCAGCAATGCCGAACCTACCGGAGATTCATTTGAAATTTTTTGTTCCAAAGGATCAGCTTCCGTTGAACCGACAATAATATACTCTTCAGGGTCATTTTTCTTATTGCCAATATCCTTAATCACAACCTTTGTACCCAACTGAACCGTGGCCACATGCTGTTTTTCCTCTATAATTTGAGCGTATCTTATTTTTTCCTCCAATTCAACGATTCTACCCTCCACAAAAGCCTGTTCATTCTTTGCTTCCTCATATTCCGAGTTTTCGGAAAGATCACCGTAAGAAATGGCTTCTTTTAATCTTTCAGCCACTTCTCTCCTCTTAGTATTCTTTAAATAATCCAACTCTTCTTTAAGTTTTGCCAAACCTTCTTTGGTAACCAAGGTTACTTTATTTTCATCGGTCATTGCGGACACGGGTCCGGCTTTCTTGGCTATATCTTTTTTCTTTGGCATAAATTGTTTATTATAATTATTAATTACTCTTAATCTTAACGCTGGTGGGGTGCTCCTTCATTTTTTGTAACACTTTAGCTTCAATTTGTCTTATTCTTTCCCTGGTGACTCCGAATTCATGGCCGACTTCTTCCAATGTGTGCCCTACGCCATCATTAAGACCGAAACGCATTTCAATAATTTTTCTTTCTCTCGGAGAAAGATACTGCAACATTTCATGAATATTTTCTTTAACCAACTGTCTGTTTGTAGCCTCCAATGGAGACTGCGCTTCATCATCTTCGATAAAATCACCCAATTTACTGTCTTCTTCGGTCCCCACGGGTGCTTCAAGCGAAACAATATCCTGGGAAATTTTTAAAATATGCCTTACCTTTTTCTCTTCCATGTCCATTTCCGCCGCCAGCTCTTCAACCAAAGGTTCGCGCCCCAATTCTTGTACAAGCCGTCTTTGGGCGTGAGTCAATTTATTGATTGTTTCAACCATATGAACCGGTATACGAATCGTTCTAGCCTGATCCGCGATAGCTCTTGTAATAGCTTGCCTGATCCACCATGTGGCATACGTTGAAAATTTAAATCCCCTGTCCGGATCAAACTTTTCAACAGCTCTGAAAAGACCGATATTACCCTCCTGAATCAGATCTAAAAAAGAAAGACCTCGTCCGATATACTTTTTGGCGATACTCACCACAAGTCTCAAATTAGCTTCCGCCAATTGTTTTTTAGCCGTCTGATCGCTCTTCTTTATTCTTCTCGCCAGATCCACCTCTTCTTTCGCGGTTAAAAGCGGAACCTTGCCAATTTCACACAAATAAAGTCTGATCGAATCATTGGCGATTTCTCTTAATTCCACCTGAGGTGAAGGTTTCTTAATTTTTTCTATAACTTTTATCTCGTCTTCCGTTTTCTCCGCTGTAGCGTCGGGTTTTAAGACAAATGTTTCCTTACTGTCGATAACCTCTATTCCCAAATCCAAAAAAAGAGCATAAAGCTCATCCAAAATTAAAAGATCGTCCTCCACGTTCGGCATTGCCCTCAAAAGTTCCTGATGGGTAACAAAACCATGCTCGTGACCTTTTTTTACCAGATCCCGAACAACCGGTGGAAACTGTTTCAGCCTGTCATCGGACGGCTGTGTAATAAATTTTCTCGCTTGTGCCATATAATGATTCTAACTGTCGTATAATTTATTAAGCTCCATAAGTAACTCATTCTGCAATTCTTTATTACCATCCTGTTCGGCCGACACCAGACGTTTCTGTAATTTTCTTCTTTTACTGACAGTTCTGGATTTGTTTACATTCTCAATCAACGCTGCTATTTCTTTTTCGGCCGACTCTTCCGTTATCTCTCCGTATTTCTCTTCTATATACAGAGTGATCAAAGCAGCATTTTCCTTTAATTCATGCGCTAATCCACTGACAAAGTCCTCTTCGGACTTAAGGCTGTCGCTATTATACTGATCAATAAATTCCTTGTAAATAGCTTTTAAATCATCAGTAAAGAAATTTTTTCCGATTCTGTCCGTGTACATTTTACCCACCCTTGGAAATTGTATAATCAAGCCAAGCAAAGTCTCTTCAACTGTCCTGCTTTGCGCTTTTAATGTCGATTCGGCACCGTTGTCATCGCGATGACTTTTAGCCGGATGATAATCCGGTAACTTATAACTCTTGATCTCATCATAAATTTGTACCTCCCTTAAATCCAAATCAAGTGCCAATCTTCTCACATAAGTATCTCTTTCTATATTACTTTTCATCAAAAACAAATGCGGCATCAAATCCAAAAGAATCCTTTTTTTCGCGGCCGGAGTATCCGTTCCATAAGCTTCCATAGTACGCCTATAGATATAATCGCTGTAAGGTAGCGCTTTCGAAATCACGTTAAGCAATTCAGTACCGTGTTGCTTCGCGTATTCGGCGGGATCTTTACCTTCGGGCATAATTGCAACTTTAATATTGAATTCAAATTCTTGAGCAATCTCATAAGATCTTTTAGCCGCCTCTTGTCCGGCTGTATCCATATCAAAAGCCAAAACCAGCGTATCGGCAAACGGCTTTAATAACCTAAGTTGTTTAGATGCCAGGGCCGTGCCGCAAGGGGCGACCGTATTGATCAATCCCGCCTGCAGAGAAGCAATTACATCAAAATAACCTTCGACAATCACCACTTCGCTTTTCTCTTTAATCTTTTGTTTGGCTCCGTAAAATCCGTAAAGAATATTGCTTTTGTGATAAATCACGCTTTCAGGTGAATTCAAATATTTGGGTTCCTGATCCTTGCTCAGAGCTCTTCCACCAAAAGCCACCACTCGACCAAGATTATCCAGAACAGGAAACATCAATCGCCCCCTAAACCTGTCGTAAATTTTCTCAACAGTTGTCTCTTTGGTTATACCCAAACCTCCTGAAACAATTGTTTGTTTATTAAACCCCTTACCAATTAAATACTTATACGTTTGTTCAAAAGAATCGGGCGCATATCCAATTCTAAACTGCCTTATAGTTTGATCTGTTAACCCTCTTGATGAAAGATATTTCAACACCTTTTCGCCGTCGCTTGTTTCAAACAAATTTTTCTCATAAAAAGATGTGGTTAGCTCATACATATGAAACATCTGCTCCTTTTGCCTACCGGTAACCTGGGGCTTAACAGAATGGCTCTCAAGCTGAACACCGGCTCTTTCAGCAAGTAACTTTAACGCGTCGTTAAAATCTACACCTTCAACCTCTTGAATAAACGTAAAGACATCTCCACCTTTATTACAACCAAAACAATAGGCTATCTGTTTTTCCGGACTGACAATAAAACTGGGCGTTTTTTCTGCGTGAAAAGGACAAAGTCCTTTTAAATTCCGACCAACCTTTTTTAGCTGGACATATTGTCCAACCAAATCCTCGATCGATAGCCTGTCTTTAATCTCCTGAACCGGATCGGACATAAAATCTTATTAAAATGATCATTTTTTTTATAGCCTTAAAACGACATCAAATGCAAGCGACAAATCATGCCGTTTTCTTTCTTTCCAGGTAAACGGCCATGCTTCCCATGATAATCATCAATATTCCCATAACAATGATAGCGTACAGCTTTTGTATCCCCTCTAAAAAAACTGCTATTCCTCCAAAAGATGCGCAAAGTAAATAAATCAGTGTCAGAGCCTTGCGCTGAGTTAATCCGATCTGCAAAAAACGATGGTGCAGATGCTTTAAATCACCTTTCATCGGTGATTTTCCCGACACGATGCGTCTTAATATTACCCAAATAGCGTCCAGTAAAGGAAAACCCATTACAAGTATGGCAGTGGCCACCTTACCTCCCGAAAAAATCGCCAAAGTTGCCAGCACAAACCCCAAAAACATACTACCCGTATCCCCCATTAAAATTTTTGCAGGATAAAAATCAAAAAACCAAAACGCAAAAGCCCCGGCAAACAGAATAATACTCATTGTCGCTACCGGAATTTGCGATCCAATGTCATAATGTATTTCCGGTCTGATACTTAAAAGAAACAAAGAAAGAGCCGCTATTACCGCAACACCGCTTGAAAGACCGTTAAGTCCGTCCAAAAAGTTCATGGTATTTACTATTGTAACAACCCACACAATCGTAAACAGAGCACCCAGCACTGAAATTTGATACACATGATCAAGCGTAATCGCCATTTTCCATTGATCTAGAACTATCGGATCACCAAGAGGATTGGATATTGATTGAATACCGATACCGGCAAAAACAAGCATCAGGGCCGCCGCGACCTGCACGAAAAGCCTTATCCACGGGCTCAAACCCCTTAGATCATCAATAAAACTAATTACAACCAGCATCGCCGCGGCGACCAGAAATAATATCAAACTTGTGTCCATTTTCACAAACAAGAGAGTGGACAATATAAAACTCAAAAAAATAGCTATGCCCCCATAATAAGGAATCGGTTTACGCTTCAAACCATATTTATGGGGCCTATCCATAAGCCCCCATTTGGGGAACAACCACAAAGCCGCCAGCACCAAAATAAGTGTTATTACAAACGAAAACAGTGCCGGTAAAATAAAAATCTGAATATCCATAGCGTAAACATTCTAACCGCGGCGCCCCACCCGGTCAATTCAACCCCCACCGTCCCCCAACCTTCCCCGTCCCTCAACGGGGAAGGTTGAACCCCCACCGTTCCTCAACCTTCCCCGTTCCTCAACGGGGAAGGTTGAATCGCTTATCAAACTTAATCATACCCTTATGCAGCCCCAACACCCCTACGCATTCACCATCATACATCCCCAAAATCGGCTCACCTCCAAAATTCGCCCTATTAGCTATAAACTGACCATTCTTCAACACCTCATATTGCTCCGTTGTCAACTCTAATCGAACATAATCCCGAAACATTTCTTCCACCCTTACCAAATAATCGGAAACATTGATTTTCGTAAGATCATCAAGTTTCACCGCGTTTTTCACAGAAAAACCAGCAACCTTAAGCCTACGCAATTCATCCACGTACCCCCCGCAACCAAGTTTCTCACCCAAATCATTAGCAAAACTCCTAATATAAGTGCCACTTGAGCAGTGCACGACCGCCCTCAAATACGGCCACGCGTAAGACTTTAAAACAGACTCATAAAAATGAACCCGACGGCTCTTTAAGGTGAAATCTTTCTTTTTTCTTGCCAGGTCATAAGCCCTTTCACCATCAACCCAAATCGCCGAAAAATTTGGAGGCACTTGATCCTTCTCACCGATAAAATGATCTTCCAACACCTCCAGGAGCCGCCCCCTAGAAGGCTTTTCAGCGCATTCATAAGGCCTGATATCCCCCTCCCCGTCGTAAGTATTTGAAACCTCCCCAAGTTTAATTTTAACTTCGTAAACTTTATCAACGCCCTCAAGACAAGAAATCATCTTGGTAGCTTCGCCAACCGCGACCAGCATCAACCCGGTGGCCAACGGATCCAACGTCCCCGCGAACCCCATTTTTTTCATACCCGTCAGCCAACGTAACTTCTTCACGCATAAAAAAGACGTAACTCCTTTTGGTTTATCAATCAAAAAAAATCCACGCATCAAGTAGTATTTAGCTTTCTATATAAACATTTTGCTTAGTCTCATACTTACCCGGCTTGATCTCAATTTTCATTTCACGACTAAGAAGCGAACGAATAACCTTACGATCATCCCATGGAATAGATTTCCCATGAACCATTTGAATTTCTTCCGCTCCCTTGCCAGCCACCACCACGGTATCATCTTCACGAGCCAAAGTTAACACAAGCTTAACCGCTTCTTCACGACTTGGAATTTTCCAAAAATTCTCGCCCTCTTTCCTCTTAATGCCCGCGCTCACATCCTCAATTATTTGCCATTCATTCTCTTCATAAGGATCATCATCCGTGACAATAACGTAATCGGCGTATTTATCGGCCACGGCCCCCATTTTCGGCCGCTTACCCTTATCTCTTCCGCCGCCGGTAGCTCCAAACACGGCATACAATTTTCCCCGCGAAAGGCCCTTATACATTTCCAGCAAATTCTCCAAAGACTCGGCCGTATGCGCGTAATCCACAATAATATTATATTTCTGCCCCACTTCAACGCTTTCAAATCGCCCCGGAATAACCGATGCCTTTTCCAAAGCATCTTTTAAAGTGGATACATTAATATTGTTGGCCAGACCCACCGCCGCCGCGGCCAAAGCGTTATAAACATTAAACTCTCCGGGTATCTTTAAATTAACTTCCGTACTATTATTGGGAACATGCAAAACAAAACTTGTTCCCGTAGGTTTCATTTGCGTATCCGTGGCAAAAACCGTTCCGCCCCCCATTCCGTAAACATACTTTCTGTCAGCCAAAAACTGATCAAAATAACTAAAATGCGGATCATCCTTGTTTAAAATTGCGATCTTCTGAATACGAGCCTTTCTTGCCGACCGGTTCAATCTATCAAATATCAAACCCTTGGCCCGAAGGTAATTTTCAAACCCACCGTGATAATCCAGATGATCCTCTCCTATATTCGTAAAAACCGATGTATCAATATTCACACCCCAAATCCTGTTTTGCAAAATCGCGTGGGAAGAAACTTCTATCGCCGCGTGCGAACAACCTTCATTAACCATCTGCCTCAGCAATTTCTGCAAAACAAACGGCCCCAATGTAGTAATTTTCGTACTGTTTGTCCACTCCATATCACCAACTCTGAACTTCACTGTTGATGTCATCCCCACTTTATAGCCCGCTTCGGTCAAAACATTGGCGATCAAATTTGTTGTGGTCGTTTTACCTTTTGTCCCGGTAACAGCAATCACATTAAGATGACGCGACGGAAATCTATAATATAAATTAGCCGCTATAGCCATCACTTTATGATAAAAAAGCCTTAAAGGATTTGTGTCGGCAATTTTACTTTTCAAATATTTAAGCATAATTTTTCTTAATATATTCAATATCTTTTTCTATCCGCGCTTTCAGATCATCAACGGAATCATATTTCCGAATCTCACGAATTTTATTATACACATCTATTTTAACAGTTTCACCATATAAATCGCCTTCAAAATCAATCAACCTAATCTCCATAACCGAATCATCTTCCTCAAAAGTTAGTCTCGGACCAAAATGCAATCCCCCAAAAAAATCACCTTTCGAAGTATATACTCTACATGCGTAAATACCATATTCCAGGTCAAAATCGCCACCAATATTAATTGTTGGAGAATTCATTCTTCTGCCCCTTTGAAACCCCTTAACAACCGTGCCTTGTATCCGTATCGAATCCATAATTAAAATTTAAACCGCTACAATTTCTTCCTGATCAGACGCGAAAATCACCGCTACCAAAATCCAAAATAAAATCGCCAGATCATTCTTAAAAAACGGCATATCAAAAAAACCGTAAATCAAAACTCCCGTTAAAATAGAACATGCCAGCACCCTCAACTTCGCGCCGCTATTAATTTTGGATGAAGCAAAATTCTTAAAATGAAAAGCGCTCCTTTTATAACTTAAAACCAAAAGAGCAATAAAAGCGCCCAAACCCAAAAGCCCCAAATTCAGCCACATAGCCAAAAACAGGTTATGCGGATGCAACATATTCAGTTCATAAGGTTCATGTCCAAGCAATCTTGCCGCCTCCTGCTTATAATAAGCTTCATAATGCCCCATGCCTATTCCAGTAAGCCAATTCTCTTCAATCAATCCAGCGCTCACTTCGTAAACTTCCATTCTCACACTTGAAGAATTTCTTTCATCAAAACGAAACATCGCCTGCCATTTTCCAGGATCGATAAAAAAGACCACGCTTGCTATCAAAACAATAAAAACCAAAAACGCCGCTATAAACCTCCAGGGATTTTTATTTTCTTTATTCCTGCTCCGAAACTCCAAAAATTCCAATACAAAATAAAACACAGTACCCGTAAAAGCCGCGATCATCCCTGCATACGATTTTGTCGCCAGCAAAGCCAAAAACAATATCAAAAAAGCCAGAATAAACAAAGAAATTTCCGGATGACCCTCTTTAACATTATCTCTCGTCTTCAGAATCTGCCAAAAATGACGTTTTTCTTCAGCCGACAAAGGCAAAATCAATTCTTTAATTCGAATCATCACGTAAATTAAAGCCGGCACAATATACAAAGACAGATAATTAGCCGATTCAAACGGCCCCGAAGCTCTGGCGTCCAAAGTGGTGTACCCATCGGTTGAAACCTGAAAAAGAGCCCACACAGAAAGTATTACGGCAGAAAGTCCGTAAAAATTCAATGTGTCCAACAATCTATTGTTATTCGGGATAGCCGCCAAATAAAGCAATAATAATATTATAGGCGCAATTATCCATCCTTTCAAAATACCCAGCGCGGCACGTATCCCTTCAAACGTCTGTCCATCATAAAAAACCATTTTCCCCCGCGCCACCGCCAAACTCAAAAACGCCGCAGTAACAAACAAAAAAAGCACGATCAATAAACTCTTATAGCGACTAAAAAAATTTTTCTTTCTTAACACGGCGTGCTCCAATTTGCCAAAAACATTATCCAACCATTTCGAAGCCAAAAAATTATTTCTAATAAAATTAATGGAAGCCGCCAACCCCATCGCATAAATAACAGCCTCCGGCAATGTTAAAGGAATCCCCGCGACGGAAACCCTGAACAAATAAAAGGGTATCAATAAAGGGAAAACGGTCAAAGCCCATTCAAACTTAAACAAAGCGAAAATAAAATATGCAATTACCGCGGTCGCAAAGACAATCTCCAAAATCATATTTTATTAATTATTGTCGATCTTCTTTCTCGCCGAAATCCAACAAACCGTAAGTTCCGTCTTCTCTTCTGTAAACAACATTAACCCTGTCATTTTCTCTATTTCTAAAAGCGTAAAAATCATGTCCCAAAAGTTCAAGCTGTTCAATCGCCTCTTCCTCATGCATCGGATCAAGTTGAAACTGCTTTCGTTTGGCCAAAGCGGAAATATCCGCCAAGCTTTCCTGAGTTGCACTGATCTGTTCAAGTGTTGAAGCCGGAATCCACTGTCCTTTCTTATCTCTTCTATTTTTCTTGGTTTTATACCGCTCAATCTGCTTTCTCAATTTCTCTTCCGCCAGATCAATCCCCTCTTCCGGAGTCAATGCTTTCACTTCCGCCCTAATTACGGCGTTGGGCACAAACATAGTTACCTGCAAGCTTAACTTTCTATCCGAAGTTTTAGTTTTATTAGTTCCCACTTCAACTTTTACTTTTGTGGATTCATCGTCAACCCGCTCTTCCAAATTGCCCAGATGATCAATTTTTTGAATGATGTAATCACTTTGCGCTTCACTTAAAGTTAAGTTTTTTTCATGAATCTTTACCTGCATGTTATTTTGATTAAATAATTAAAACTAAATCTAAAAAATAATATACTTTTTGTCCACTCTCATCAACCATTGCCCGAATAAGGTTCTTTTACCCCCGCCACAAGATCTCTTAAAGCTTTTTCCGGATCCACCGCTCGCGTAACTCCGGACGCAACCAAAACCCCGCTCGCTCCCAAATGAAGGGCGGCATGAACATCCCGCTTGTCTTTCACCCCCGCGCCCACCAGCACCTTACCTTTACCGATCATCTCTACCGAATCTTTAACCAATTGCGGATTGGATTCACAGACGGAAACATTACCACCGATCAACTCCGGAGGCTCCACCGCCACCAAATTCGGATCCAATTTAGCCAGAGCATTGCCCGTATAAGCCGTATCCGCGCATGCGATAGTATAAAGTCCAAGTCTTCTCGCCAGATCAATAGACTCTTCAATATCATCCAATGAAAGCCTTTTTTCCGAATGATTCAAAATCGAACCGAAAGCACCCGAAGCCTTAACTGAGTGAGGAGTAATATGCCCCGTGTAAGATCCTTCATCCGAAAAATCAAAATGCTGAGCCAACACCGGAATATCAACTTCCGAAGCGATCATTCTAAGATCCGCCGCCTGAACCGCCACCGCGATACCAACACCGGTTTCCCTGGAGACTTTAGAGTGCAACCTGGCCAGAACGAGAGCATTTTCACCGCTGGCAGTAGAGTAAGTTTTAAAGTTGACCACAATAACCGGAAGCTTCATTTAATCGGAAAAAAGAATATAAATTTTTCAATTTCAATCTACATATCAAAACCCGGACTTGCAAGTTTGACCGCCACCAGCTTTTTTGCTATAATTATCAGATAAAAATAAAACCAAAAACAAATGCTGAACAAAAACACAAAAATTCTTGTTTCCGAAAACCGATTATTATATCAAAATCTCGGCCAACCCGGCAGTGTAGAAACAGCCAACAAACCGAATGCTCAAATTGAATGGCAGGAGGTAAATGCCAGAACACAATTTAAACAACCGGAAAACAACACTCCCAAATCGACAGAAAAAGCCATAGAAGAACAGTTTATAAAACTTGCTGAAAGCGCTTTCCCCGGAGACCCGGGACAACAAAGAGAGTATGCCCAGAGAATTCGCAATTCATTGGGTAACCATCTTGCACCCGATAAAAACTTTATCGACTTATGGAATTACCTCAGCGACCAGCAGTGTAGCACTGTAGCCATCATTGAAGGACTGCTAAATTTTTTTAAAGGAGACAAGACAAAAATCGACGTAAATTCTTTTTTCAACGTTGCTTCTTATGAAGCAAAACTACCCCAGGACGCAAAATACGAACAAAACAGACAAGCGGAAATAAATAACACAATAGCTTCACTTGAAAGCTTGCTTAGTGATTTGCGGGCGGCAAATCCAAATCTACCGCCACCTCCTACTCGTTTATCATAACTTGATACCATGCAAAAACTTTTAAAAAACATGATCTCGGCACGACTTAGCGCCAACGCGCAAATCAGCGCATTTAATATATTCAGCCAAAACAGGCTGGTGCATTTATCAGCTGGCAGAAGCTCCAGCAGAGAAGGCAGTAGTCTGGAAAGTGCTGAAACCCAAGAAACACCCGAAACCCACGGACACAAATCATTCACCGAAAAACTGGATGAAACAAAGAAAACCGAATTTGAAGCCGAGTGGAACAGCAACGCATTAAAGACATCAAAACAGTTGGCAAAAGAAATCGATGTAAAAGATATCACCGGTAAAAGTCTGCTAACAAGAATGGAAAAAAACTACAACAAAAACCTTAAACCGAAATTAAAACAAAAGAATATAGACATTACGTTTGATAAATTTTGGGAAAAAACCTTGACTACAGAAACCAGCGACGGCAAAGGCCCTTATAAAAAGGTCTTCCTTGAAAAACACAATGACAACAACTGGTATTTCGCCTTCAGAGACAGCAAGGGCAATCTGCTTGAACTGGGTGCCGAACAAGGCGTTTCCATTAATCAGGGCGCGCCGCCGGTAGAAATAGATACCAAAATTAGGCAAGCCCAAGCAAGGCGTACAGAAACACAGCAAAAAATTGAAAGAACCAGCGCCGGAGAAGGAGTGGCAATAGACGTAACTCCACCAGCAAAACCCGAAACAAGCCAAGCCGGTGCGAGGATGAGAACAATTGACAACGCCGCCGAAGAAGCCGAACAAAAAAGACTTCAAAAAGAAAAACAAGGGCAAAAGACTAGAAATAAAGCTTTCGGCCAGCAAGGTGCGGATGGAGGCAAACTACTGGAAGAACAAAGAAAATTAACTGTCTATGAATTATACCCAAATGCACAACCTGATGACAAAATTACTATCAGGCGCTCTGCCACTAACACAAGCGCAAGTGCGAAATATAATGGTGAAAAATGGATTTATACCGAAGGAGGTAAACCTAATGAAGCAGTCAAAATTTATGCGAAAGATGACATTAGATTCACACCTGCCCCCGAAAGCAGAAAAGGTCCCCAGCCCCCTGAAGAAATGACCGACAAAAGACCAATGGGATATTTCCGTGTAAAAGAAAATGTATCCTGGAAAGACATTGCCAGAACTGTCATGTGCACCGGTTCAATACCAAGAGGAACTGAGTTTACAGTAAAAACAAGCAAAGAATCAAACCCGGAAGAAAATTCCCCACAGGCAATTCTTGAAAAAAAAGGTTACGACCCCTCAAATCCCGAAGACGTTAAGACGTTAGCCGAACTTCTTAAGTCGACAAATGGCAGTGACAAGCTAAATGTATGGATCACAATGCCCCGCGGCAAAAACCCAAGGATAAAAAAAGCAAATATAGAGCAACAGAAAAGAACATCAAGAGTAGAGGCGAGACGCAGAAGAACCGCCGAAATGATTAAAAGATCTGACGAAGATTACAATACATATCTTCGTCTTTACAAAACAATGATTGACAATAAAAGCATTCACGTCAGAGATAAGATCTCAGACATTGTTAGTGATACAGAATTATGGAAATATTATTGGAATGGCAAATTTGAAGGAAAAGAAAGGATTATGAAGGGTTTAAATCTATTCAATATCCCCATACATAAAGCAAGACAGATCATTGAAAACACCATTGATCAAGGAGACAATGACCTAATTAATTTTGAAGATCTATTGGATGCTTTTGATAATTACGATATCGTTATTTATAAAAGTCATGACGGAACCAATAATGATTATGACGATTTTCGCGAAGAATGGATCTATCAACAAATTGCCTACAAAGTTTCAAAAAACATTGATGCCGGAAGAGCGCCTAATACAAATCTTACTCAAGAGCAATATGAATGGTTCGAAGATAATAAGGAAGACTTTGAACCCGGGATGGAAGATCATATGAGAGGCAGCAAAAAAGCGGAAATGAAAAATATAATGGAAGGATGTGCCTTAATATTAGACGGGATTATGCGACTTGATTCAAGCTTAAACGTTGAAACAGCCGAAAACACGATGGAAAGAGAAGAAGAAACAAAAGAAAGGAAAGCTGAAGCAAGAGAAGAAGCCGCAGAACAGGGAAGACTTTTTGAAAGACCTGCAACCAGGCCTTCGGCTGAAGAAATATATTTACAAAAGATTTTCCATCCGCAAGAATCTCAAGCCTTAGAAGATGTGGCAGGAACCAGTTATGAAAAAGCCAGTGGAGTTTACGGCTGGGTATATGACGAAGATGAAAGAACATACTTTAGAAAAGAAATGTCCGATGCCACTGCTTACAGAATGATCAAATATAACGCATCAGTCGAAGGACATCTAGATAGAAATCTTATGGTTAATGAACTCAACTCTTATACAAGAAGAGCTTTAATTAATTTTAATTCCCTTCCCTATCCAGAAGGTGAAAACAATGAACATATCCGTACCCATAAAGAAGATTTGGCAAAAAGATATGGACTCGACCCCAAATACTGCAACCCACAGCCCGAATTCATGGACGCCACACTTGCATACTATAGTATAACACCCGATTTACCCCCTTTGGGATCACCACACGATGAACATGTAAGAGCGCTTGTTTCGGACGGTTACCTAGCTACCAGACAAATGGCCGAAGGCAGAGTGGAAAGAGCGGAAACACCAACAGAATGGGTCAATTTAAACGAAATTCTTTCAGGTGCCAGACATCCCGCAACCAGAGAAGCGATACAGGGAGTATTGGCAACAAATCCAAATCCAAAACCAACGGAAGAAGAAATAAAAACCGCAGTTGAACAATTGGACCAGCAATTTGAACAGCCTAACAATCTTTTCGACATCAATGCTGGCGTTGATACAAATACCGGTAAAGTTATGCTTGGCTTAAGCAAGAGCGTAGTCAAGATAGGGGGATTCAATTTAAAAGTAGGTTTTGCAATAGACCTGCAAACGGGTGAACCGTTGATAGGTGTAATGGCCAGTCAGGAAATACCGCTTACAGAACAATGGGCCGCGGAAATCCAGGGCGGTATTGGCGCCACAGTTCCCGGATTCAAATTTGCGGCAGGTATTAGAGGTGGCTTTAGATGGACCAGTAAAGGTGCGCCAAATAGCAATTACCAGGAATATGTACGATTCGGCACCGGTGTTGGAAGCTCCATGGCTTTCAATCTTACGGATATCTATCTTGGACCACATATTTACGTTGAAGGAGGACAAAAACAAAATTCAGAAAACAGATATCAGTTAATGATGGAAAAACAATTAGCGGAAACTGGTTATGCCAGCGTTGAAGCCGCTCCCAATGAGGCGGAAAAAGCCAGAGAGATCAGAAGCCTTCCTGCAGGTGTTGGTGAATATATGATTGAAGTCCAGTTCAACATGCACTGGACAGACAGAGAACTAGTTAACTTTTATGAACAAAACCTAAAAAATTCACTTGAAACGGTTACTCAAAGATATGTAGTCGACGATTCAAGCGTTATTTCAGAATGGGGCATCGGTGGCTCCGTCGATCCTATCAAGCTTACTATTATGGCGGCCGCGGCGGCCGCCGGTACCCCGGCATTAGTAGCGGTTACAGTAGCTATGTATGGGCGAATCGGGTTCGTTGTCGGCAATAAAATCGAAATAAAAAGAGAACTACGTCACAGAATCAGTGACAGACAAATGCAACAGGAACAGGAAATGATTCGCTATATAGAAAGCAGATATCCGGGTATTGATATTGAAGTATCAGCCGAAACCATGGATGCCAGTGATCAATTGATCTCGAGAGAATTCTCCGGTGATCAGTTACAAAGAATGATTGGAAGAGAACAACCTGCCAGAATGCAAATGGATGTTTTCAATCCACCCAGTCAAATCGAATTCAGTAATCTGCAAAAAGAATTCGCCAAGCATCACCTGAATCTAACAATTGATCCGGAAACAAAAATGTACGCAATAGAACCAACTGAAGTAGAAAACTTCAGAGTATTGATTGACTCAAAGATGGAAAATAATTCAGCTATATTAAAAAGAAATAAAATCCTTATTTCAACAACAGCGGGACTTACCCAACTCCATATAAAAAGATTTGACGCATTTTACCCGGGAACAATTGACGGCGCCGTCCAACATACTGCAATTGCAATAACCGACAATCCAAATCGCAAGGTCGGTGAACTTTCAGATTACAATAAGAATTATTTTGAAAGCAGATACAACAGAGAAAGAGATTTGAATAACAGCGTAAGATTCAGAGGACCAAGAAATAATAAACAACAAAGTAACATAATGACATTTGATCAATATATGGCTTTGCCCCCAGAACAAAGGACGACATTTGCCACATCCGAAACACCCCCACCAGAAATTCTTGCTTTATCACAAGAAAGGGCGGTTCTTCAAGCCAGCATTACTCAATCTGACAGAGCGCTAGATCTACCTATAATGTTAGGCGAAGAAATAGACATTAATAATCTACTCGTAAATCCGGATAAATTTATTACCAACCACCCATGGGAATATCGACAATTGACGACTAACCCAAATCAGCAATCAATAGAACGACTCGACAATTTAATCAAGAACGAAAATCCGACTATAACAGTAGATCAGCTTATTTTATTCAAGGAGAAATTGTTCCAAAAGAGTATGAGTGAAGAACAAATCAGAGACAGAAAGACCACGATTAAGAAAAGAATTGATTGGGCCGAAAAAGCTGTATTCACACCTTTTTTCAAAAGACAAATTGAAAACCTTAAATTACGGCATGAAGACATTCCCCCGCATATCACAGCAGAAGTTCTGGCACGTCAGTTTTCAAGTGACCTAAAACAGACCGTTTCCAACAAACCACAGGAAATGATGGGAGGACAGAGTCTATTTACAGCTGTTGGCACTTATAATATTGACGGCATTAGGACAGTACCTGCTTTATCCGGCCAAAATAATGAATTAAATCAATTTGCACCTGGATTCAACTATGGACAATTCTTAAGTACAAATGGATCTACACTAACTGAAACACAACATTGGATTGGCAAGATGCTATTAGAACAACACAGCGAAATACCAACAGGTAACAAAGAATTCCTACAGAGCAGACTGGCTAAAAAACTTTTTTACATGGGTAAAAAAGGAGAAGTACCAAATCCTCTAATTGACATAATCGGGACTGAATATTTTGAAAAACTTATCGGCGCCTACAATGCGCTAGAGAAAGGACAGAAAGTTGATTTCAACAATGGAGACCTTGACGCCGCGATTAATCAATTTAGAAAAATTGCCGAAAAAATTCGTACTGCACAACTGAAGGGCATTACGGTAATGATTGATAATCGCTCGGCAAAAGCAGTTCAAATAGGAAATTATTACTTCGTAATAGAAACTTTATTAATGAGCGGGGTATACGAATACTGTAAGAATCCTTCTACATTATATAATGAGGGAATACATATATTCAGAGAACAAAAAATCAAAGATGCAATATCAACAGGCTCGGTTAGTAGCGCTGCCGCTGACGTAACAACAGTTGCAACCAGAACGCATGGCGCATTTTCTCTCGGTCTGACAGGTGTGGGGACGCAAACCTTCGAAACTTCGCCAAGTGATCATCCACCGGGTGGAGGTGGTGGAGGAGAACCAAAGCCGGAAGCAGGCCCCGGGGCCGAAACCGGAGGAGAAAGCGGATCAACAACTCCTGAACCCACTATTCCTCCTGATAACAGAATGACTTCCCCCGGAGAAGGTGGAAAAACCGGAGGAGCAGGCCAAGCAACTTAAATATTAATATAATAAAATGAAAAAAAAACAATTTCCCAAAATTACATTACTTATTGTTGCGGCGATAATTGCCCTCACTCTTTTACTCTTTTTTACGCAAAGAGGAACACCGAATACCGTGCAGATGGAAATTCAAAATCCCGTAATAGGAACCGGCATAACAACGGACAGCGCTACAGCTACAGCCGGAGAACTTAACGAATAATACAAATAATAATCAAAACAAATATGCAAATATCCAAATTGGCTAAACGTCTGACCTTAGTTGGACTGATAATATTCAGTCTTGCCACAATTCAAATAACCTCCGCCGCCTACAATCCGGTTCCTCGCAACGCCTGTACACTCATGATAAAACCTTTCGATATAACAAAAACCGCCTTAACGGGCACTGCTGGCAACCAATATATTAATTATCTGAATTCCATCTGTAAAAATTTCATAACTTATCCAAACGCATATTCCCCTCAACCTCCACAAGACCAGGACACTCCTCTCAAACCAGAAGCTGAAGGAAAACATGTTCCCATCACAAGACATGACCACATATACTATAACGACAGCGTCGTCGATAATTATTATTACAAATCATTCATTGATAAATTTGAAATCACTCTTGAGGCTGACGGATTCTCAAGCATCAACCTTGACCAAATAGGGTGTCAAACCCCCGCACCGGATTATTACAATGGAAACGCCTCCGATCTTGCCGACTGTAACGGTTACGCTTCTGATCTGTTTGGTGGAACCAAAGTCACAAAAAACCAAGTGGGAAACTCAATTGTAGTGACATGGAATTTTGGTGAAAACAATCAGAACGGAACATATATCGGAAGACCTGTTGTTTGGGGAAACAATGGCAGCAATTTTAAAATTTACGATATCAACGACAATTTAATTACCATCAATACAACAGATGAAAAAAACCGTCGATTAGGGTTTTATATTCATCTTCCATCAAAAGACAACAACAAAATATGGAGTGCCACAACAACATCCAGAGTGCATCTTTTAGATTACGGGATTCTGCGCGGCACAAATGATTCCCACTATAACACACACTTAAATGACGGATGCGTTAACAATAATATAAACGATCCCAACAGCGGATGGTGTTCTCTTAATCCTCCATCTCAATTCCCAAAAGAAAACGTACTGGTAAATGCCAATAACAATCTTTATAAACAATACTACTGGTTCCCCGTCGGTTCAGTCGGCACAGTCTGGAAAAAACCACCCCCCAAAGACGAAGAACCCTCCTTCTGCACCGGCCTGGAATTGACAGCGCCCGGAGACTTGAAACCGCTGGGTGGCAACATGTACGAATACGTGCCGGAAAAAGGCGCGACTTTTCAGGTACAACCCTCTTTTTCAAACGGTCCGGTTCCCCTGGATTACCGCTGGAAAGCCGCTGAAAACACTATTGATTGGTCTTTCACACCTTCAGAAATCGCCCCGAAAGCTGAAATGATAACACCCACCATTCCAACGCCCCCCGAAGACACCGACAACAAAGTGGAAGTAAATCTGGCAAACAGCTTATTTACAGCTCTGCCTCTTGCTTCACAAGTAACTGTTTCCGATTCTACGTCAAGTGAAATATCCGGAGTAAGCGGCATTGGTCAATTACCATATAATAATTTCGGTCTTTTTTACGACTCACAAACCGACAGATACACAAATCCGAATTCTGGAAGAAATCCTTATGTGGATACAAATAATTTAAGTTTTCTACCCTTTCCGCTTAACGAAGACAAACAAACTTACTATACCGGAGGCCCCGAAGATACCCTGGTAATTGTACAGGGTATAGACCCGGAGGCGGCCGATCCATATGCCCCCGAAGCTTATGTGGGCAACGACTGCCAAGCAAAAATCATAATCCCGCCGCAAGAAGACACTAATACTTGTGTGGATTTAACAATCAATCCGGATTCAACTGATCCCTTTACTCCAACCACATTCACAGTCACACCCGAATTTAAAGACCAAAGTAATCCGATTCCTCTGGATTACTACTGGACAGCCGACGATCAAGCACCATTACCCAATTTCCAATTTGGAGGCAAAAAAGTGGAACTAAAGCCCGACGTATCAAACATGGTACCTGTGGGAGGGGGAGGTAACAAATCAACAATTAACACGGACGATCTGCTAACCGACAACATAGAAGCCAACCTTTTGGCTCAAAAACCAATGATGCAACCTTCGTCACCCGGTATTTCGGATACGATCAACCAACCGGAAATGGCCCCCGGAGTAGAACTAATCCCAGCAACACCCGCAGACGACTCGGATTCCAATAGTTCAAAAGGACAATACGTGCCGGGTTCAACTCCGGACAAGGATATTCCCCAACCGGGTACCGACAATTTAATCCCGGCAACACCCGCAACTCCAGGGATCAGTATAAAACCGACCACTCCCGGCAATATTCTACCCGTCCTTTACGGACTGTTTGAAGACTACGCCGGAGCCGATGACCTAGACAATCCTTACTGGGAAAGAACAGACAATAAAACTCATCACACAGGTGCGTCACCCGAGACCTGGCTCACTGTTCAGGCCTATGGAAAAGACGGTACACTATACCCCGCTTGTAGAGAATCCTTACAAATTCCTCCAAAAGAAGAAGGCAAAGATTGTATCGATCTGGAAATATTCAGAAACGATCAAATATATCCCGAAAATATAAACGTGGGATCTCCAACCAACGACCTTTACTCCGAAGTTGTAACCACACCGTTAAATTATTCAGGTGAACTTGAATTTATTTGGAACACAAACAAAGGAACACTTTCTTCCGGCGGACAGTCCGGTCTAGAGCTAACCACTCAAAACGCTTCCGATCTGGTTGACCTTACAGGCGGAACAGACGGAACTAACGTTTCCGTTTACGCGGTGGATCCAAACGATCCTAGTGTAAACTTCCCGGCCTGCGCCGACTCGTTCCTGATGAAAGAAGGCGGAGAAAACATTTGTGAAAACCTTCAACTTACATATTCCAATCCGGATCTTCAACCATCAGAATCAACAACATTAAAAGCAAATCCGGTAAGAAACGACGGCACGGAAATCAACACCGTAAAATGGAGTGAAAACGGCGACGGCAGATTCGAAATCGGCTCGACCAGCCAGACACTCAACAACATGGTTGCCGGAACATGTACCACCCCACCGTCAACAGCCAACCAAAACTTTGAATCACCAAAAGAATGTGACTACATTTACATTGCCGGCCCCGACGGCGGCGACACATTTCGTGTAGAAGCCGTACCAACTGACGGCGTAGAAGAATGTTCATATTTCTACAGAGTCCCAACCACACCTCCTCCCGGTCAACCATATTGTGTCGACCTAAATATCAACCCCGATATGATCAAAAGAGGAGACAGAACCAACTACACGGGGGAAGCTCGATTCAGCAATGGCAACACATACAAAGTTGACGTTGATTGGTCCGGCCAAAACGGAACATTCAGCAACAAAAAAACCTTTGAAATACTAACCAATGTATCAAGCGCCGAATTCACCAATTACTTCAATCATTCAGATGAAGAACGTGGCGCCAGAGTGGACGTGGCGGTCAGCAATGTTTACGACTCCGACGTCAGCGACGACTACAGCAGATGTAAAGAAACAATCAAACTCCCCCAAAAACCGGGTGAAGACGAATGTACATATCTTTATTTAAGATGGGTCTACGACGACCTGGTTTGTATCGGCACCGACCATGAAGGCAACTTCATCTGGGGTATAAACGGAAACGATGAAGAAACCGATGAACTATGTATGGAAGCAAACAAGGACGACGAAATATACGTAGAAGCCATAGGCTACGAAGACGTTTGTAGCGATGAATACTCTCCGGAAGATACACCACCTGAATACAAACTTGAAAAAAGGGTTAGCATTAAAAGAGAAAATGGAAAATATACAAATAACATCGTTACGATACCCGAAGATCACACAGATGTATGGTATAAACTAATCTTTACACCTGAAAGCGAAACAACCGCTACAATTACAGACACTATTAGCGAAGGGTTTATTGGAGCCGAAATCCTTCCCGTAGATGCCGAAGGCAAACCGGCTCCCGGAATTATTAAATATGATGAAACTATTAAAATCTTCGAAAAAAAATATGGCGAACTGGAAGCTTGTTCCGATCTTGATTGGAAGGAAGGCGAAGAACCAAGCCATTGTTATAATGGAAACCTTGGAGATAATAACGGCATAAAGTTGGTCAGAGTCAACGACGAAGTAACAATTACTTATGAAGCCACAATTAAAAGTAGATTAAATCCGGAAAATAATGACGGCGATGATATATGTGAAGATGGAATCGTTTGTCAGGAAAAATATCGAAACAGAGCAACAGCTGATATTACCTATCCGGAAGATCTCACAATCAGATCAAACGACATTATAATTCAAATCTTCTGCCAATACATCCTTACCCAGGCGGCCGGAGACATCTTCCTAGAAAAGGATCTAACATCCGGTGTCGATATCCAACAATGTTCAGAAATCACATCCAGCCCGGGAATAGTAATTACTCCGGGTGTACCAAAACCACCGGAACTGGAAAAAACAGGTAAGGGAGATACCGAAATCTTTACAATCAGCCACGAACTATGTACTTCCGGACTGGCCGGAGAATTACCATCTAATCTGCAAAACATCTACGGACAAGACGTAATACCAAGTCTATCCGGTCAAATCTGCGAAGTTAAATTGCCAACAGGTTCAGCCTGGAAACAATCATTCATCACAAACAGCATAGATGAAAACAAAACCCGTTTAAGCAGATGGGGAGCGGATATTAATACGTCAACATACATTAACTCATTCAATTCTCCAACATACGACAATCAAAGTGTCTACCATGTAAAAAGTGGCGACCTGACAATCTCAAACGAATATGTATTAAACGACGGAGATGGAGCCAAAACCTACATCATAGAAGACGGCGACCTGATTATTAAAGACAACATTAAATACGGTGCTTGCCCAGACGGAGAAAACTGCACCGTCAGAGAAACCGCTTCACTGGCGTTCATTGTACTAAACGGAAGCGTCTACATTGACCCTTCCGTAACAGAAATCGCCGGCGTCTACTTTGTTCAGGAAGGTGATAAGACCGCAGACAGCTACAAACAAAATTCAGGCCGATTCTTCTCCGGCGCTTCACCAGATGAATACGATCAAGATTCAGACAAAACATTGAAAGTAACCGGATCAATTTACGGTGACATCGACCCATTGTTTGCAAACCGCAAATACGCCGGTGACCCAACGCTGGGACAAGGCGGAATAGTAATCCGCTTCGACGAAAGAATCATCCTCAACACACCTCCGGGTCTAAGAGACGTCTTAAACCTAAGCGCCACCGAAGTAGCCCGCTAACCCAACCAAAAGTTCACCTGGTGAAATAATTCACCAGGTGAACTTTTTTGAATACTTCCATTGCTCCGGTTTATCAACTAAACCACTCTTTACAGGATTATTGTAAATGTAATCAACTATTTCTCTAAAATAAACATCATCCTTAATCCTTTTTGACTTATATTCACTTTCAAAAACATGACCTTTATGGCCATATTTCCTATTAAAATAACGCGCATGAGAATACTGTAAATTTTTCATAAACCTCGGAATATTCATAGTTGCATCATCAGTAGTATTTTCATCCTTCAACAAAAAATGATAATGATTAGGCATCAAACAATAAGAATAAATAGTAATTGGATCTTTTACACTAAATTCATACATTTTCGCAATAAAACGATTATAATCACTTAAAGAGTTAAAAATCGTCATTTTGGAGACGCCTCTGTTATAAATGTGATAAATCCCTTCTGATGACAATCTTCTATACATGATGCCATCATGGCATATAGCCATTAAAAAATTCTAAATTTATTGTAAAATTCACCTGGTGAATTATTTCACCTGGTGATAAAATCGATTTCCCATGCAAAACATTTACCTCTTCCACGGCGAAGACAGCTATACATCGAACCAAAAATCACTCTACTGGCAAAAAGAGTTCGAAAAAAAGTACGGTGACTTGAACAGCGAGATCTTTGACGGAGAAGACCTAACCGCCCACGCTTTTACGGAAGCTGTCAACACTCTCCCCTTTTTAAGCGACAAAAAATTCGTTGTTGTAAAAAACGCCTTCGCGCAAACTCCAACAGAAGAATTAAAAAAAATCGCCGAAAAAATAGACCAAATTCCCGAACATTGCGTGGTTATTTTTGTGGAAAGAAAAAAAGCCGACTTACGCACATCACTTTACAAACAAATCAAAAAACACGGGCAGGCTCTGGACTTCAACCCCATGGACACTCCCGATTTGATCAAATGGATTCTTACCAAAGCACAAAAAAAACAGGCTAACTTAAACCATCGCGCCGCAGGCTACCTGGCGGAAACCGTCGGCCCCAACTTGTGGCAAATGAGCCACGAAATAGAAAAACTAGCCTTAAACACAAACGGCCGTGAAATAACCCATCAAGACATTGACGAACTTACAAGTCCCAACCTTGAAACCACCATTTTCAAACTCACGGACAACCTTTCTTTAAAAAGACGCAAAGAATCGCTTAAAACCTTAAAAACTTTAATAGACAGCGGTGAAAACCTGATTCCCACTCTATACGCGATCGCCGCCCATTTTAGAACAGTAATTCAGGTAAAAGACTGCGCGACCAAAAACATCAAACCACCAGCCATTATAAAAACTCTGAAAAAACATCCGTTTGTTGTTAACAAAGCAATATCGCAAAGCAAAAACTTCACGGAACCGGCACTAAAAAACATCTACAAGCAACTTCTGCAAATAGACATCAACATGAAAACCGGCAAAATCAAAATGACAACCGAAGATCAAACTGAACTACGGTTGTCACTTGAAAAACTGATCGCCAATTTTTGCCGCTAAACCCTCCTTACTGGTAGAAAAAAAAGACAACAACGACTGTTTCACCCAACAGTCAAACTGTTTTTACAAAAATCACTCAATCAAAAAAATACAATATGATAAAATCCATACAGCGTAAAATTTTAAAATAGAACCATGCTCACAAAAATTCTTGAAAATATCGGACTCAATGCCAAGGAGGCAAAAGTATACCTTGCAACCCTTAAAATAGGTTCCAACCCAGTTTCCAAAATCGCGGCAAAAGCCAAAATCAACAGAGTCACGACATACGACATCATTGAAAAACTGACCAAAAAAGGATTAATCAGTTCATTTACCAGAGCAAAAGTTAAGTACTTCACCGCCACCGATCCGGAAGTTGTAATAACAGACTTTCAAAGAAAAGTAGGCCAACTTAAAAATGTTTTGCCGGATTTACAAAGATTAAGCGGAGAAACCGTTCATCCAAGAGTCAGATATTTTGAAGGATTCGACGGCATTCGCCACATTTACGAAGACACACTCACAAGTAAGAGCGAAATACTAAACTATGGAAATTCTGAAGAGATAAGAAAACATTGGCCTTCGTATGATGAAGATTATGTCGCCAAGCGAGCTGAAAAAAAAATATTTTTAAAAGGAATCACCCTGGATGACGGATATGGCCGCAAAGTTGTTCAAAATAACACTGATTATCATCGCGAAATCAGGTTAATACCAAAAGACAAATTCGATTTTTCAAACGAAATTCACATCTACGACGACAAAGTGGCGATCATTTCTTATAAAGATGAACTGATTGGCATGATCATAGAAAGTCCGGAAATCGCCAACACGCAAAGATCCATTTTTAGTATGGTCTGGGAATTCAGCGGAACTTATGAATCAGAGACAGAGAACAAATCCACCGAAAAGAAAAAAACGGTTACAAAGAATGTCCCCATTAAAGAAGTTGAACCGGCGGAACCGGAACAAGAAGTTGTAGTGGAAAACAAAGCATGGCAGCAAGAACCGGAAGAAATAATGGAAACAAATGCAGAAGAACAGGAAAATGACAAAAAAGAAAAACCAGAAGCACCCTCCGATATAGACGTTTCAGACATTATCAGTAAGAGGCTGGACGGAATAACGCCCGACCCCAAACAGCTAGAAACCGAACCAGAATTGGAGCAAAAACCCAAAGCCGAACAGGAACCGGAAAATAACAAAGTATCTGCCGAAGAAAATCACAATGCGCCGGCAGAAACGAAAAATACCAATATCAGGCAACACGAAGCGATAAAAGAATCATCACCCGCTGACTCGCCGGTGGATCCGCCGGCCCCTGAATTCAACGAAGAAGATGAGCAAATAGCAGAATCCGCTTCCCCTGCGCCAGCCAACACCTTTGATAATAAAGAACAAAGCTCACTGTTTTAAATGCAAAAAGCATTAACCAGATAAAAATATTATTATACAAAAAAGTCCGCGCCTACCGGCGCGGACTTTTTCATTCTATCTTTTCACTTACCTCCTTAAATCTTCCCAAGATTATGCAACGCATAAATCACGTCTGCTACCTCTGCCCTCTTGGTAAATTGCGAAAAATAAAGATTCGCGCCGGTGAACAAACTATTATCGTAAGAATATTTAGCGTATCCGCTATACCATTGATCAGCTTCAACATCGTCGTAAGAAGTGCTACTCAAGTCAGGCATATCATCAGTTAAATTTCTTAAAGTCAAAGCCAAAAACTCTACCCTGTTAACCGACCTTGCAGGTCTGTAATAGCCCGCATCGTCTCCTCCTTCATAACCCGTAATCATCCCCAATTCAACCCCCCTACAAATATATTGATAAGCCCAGTCGCTTGAAGTTACATCCGGAAACGGTTCCTCCCCTCCACAATAATCTTCAGCGCCATCAAACAAACCGAAAGTTTCCAACACAATCTTTGCCACCTGATCTCTCTGTAAATAATCATCCGGGGCGAAAGTTCCATCGGGATTACCCGTCATGGCACCAAGACTCTGCATATATTCGATAGCCTCACAGCTTGAATGACTCGCGGGCACATCACTATAACCGGCGCAACCGATATAACCGCTGGTATCAACATCCACCGTAACTTCATCACTGTCATCGCCGTTAGTATTGGAAATCTCCACCAAAACCTTATAACTGCCGTCCTCCACAACATCACCCAGTTCATTTTCACCGTTCCAGGTTAATAAAATTGAACCTGCGGATTCGGCTTCATTATCTTTCAGTTTATTTAATTCAACATCACTCATATTCAAAACCGTAACACTGACATCTGCGTTATCACTGATATTAAACGAAATTGTCGTTGTATCCCCGGTTCCATCACCGTCAGGTGAAAATGTAGCCGGGCTAACACCAAGTCCGCTGATTGAAGGAGCTGTGGTTGAAGGAGGTTCACTATACTCGGGTGCCTCATACGCACCCGGATCATACTGCTCTCCACCCTCACCGTCACCGTCCAACGGTCTCAATTCACCATAATAATCTTCCGTCACGGCCGAAACAACCTTACCCGCATCTATACATTCCGAACCTTCACCCAACTTAACATCGTCCGGTCCGTTATAAGAAGTTCCCGCGAATAAAGGATCACAAAGCAAATTACCGTCCGTCAAAGAAGCTCCCGAAGGATCGGAACCATTATCAAACATCGCGTTATATTCAAACGTGGAAGTATCTTCGCCTAAATGATAAAAAGGCTGATTTCCGGTGTTATAAGCAATCAAGTTATTGGCAATTTTATTTGTATCGTAGCTCATCAAAATTACCGCAGAATCAGATACGGAAGCGACTGTATTGCCTACAATTGTATTATTATAAACCATACAATCACCGTAAGCATTTATAGCCTGATTAAATTCGTTATTCAATAAATAATTGTTATACAAAGTGGCACCATCGGTACAACCTATACCGGTCCAGGTATCATTCCCTGTAAACACATTATTATAAGCCTCAATGTCGCCGATAAAAGAAGCGTAAGAATTCAATCCCGAACCTGTATTATCAGTAATTTCATTATCATAAACACTGGCTTTGTTGGAATTATCCAAATCAATAATCATAGAAGAATAAGAACCCACTGACGTATTTCCGTAAAACTTATTATACTCAACTGTAAAATTATATGAAGTTGCCCCCTGGTTATCAACATCTATCGGTGCTGATCCGCTTCCCATAAAATTGGTAAATTCAATACCGCTGATTTTTCCTCCCAGATCTTCAACCTTAAACACATTTTCAACAGCGTCGTTACCATCGATTATGGTTCTATACATCTCCGGATCACGATCATCGAAACCCTCAGCGTATCCTCCCATAATGTTTATAGCTTTTGCCGTACCCCAGCTGTTTGTAGAATCAAATTCAAACGGCATCGATTCCGGAGTGCCGTTCAGACTGTAATTACCTTCGGCGATAATAATTGTATTATAGTCAGAATCAGACTTTACCTTATGAACAGCATCAGTAATCGATTCAAACCAATCATCTTTTGTACCGGCGGGCAGTAAATTCGGATTCGGTTCATCATCGACATAAACCGCGCATGTTCCAAAGACATCGCAGTCAAAAGGAACAAGAATCGGTTCCAAAACCGGCAATGCCGCGAAAACCTGCCCTATGCCATACATAAAAAGAACGGCAGTCAGGGCGACGTAAGTAATAAATTTTCTCATAAGTAAAAGGTTAAGAATAAATAAAATTTATATTGATAAAACACTCCATTCATTAAACTACAACGTCCAAACTTTTTCAACGTTTCAGACTATGCTTACTGAAGTGTTGGAGTCTGATTATGCCAATCGGTTTCACTCTCATAAGCGTATCCGGTCCGAAGCAACCTAGCTTCACTCCATTGCGGCCCGATAATCTGCAGTCCAACCGGCAAACCGTCATTGGTAAACCCGCAGGGCAAACTTAAAGCCGGCACCCCCGCGCAACTTATGGGGATTGTAAAAATATCAGCCAGATACATAGAAAGCGGATCATCCTTTTTCTCACCAATTTTGAATGCCGGAAAAGGTGAAACCGGAGCCATCAAAACATCCACATCCTTAAAAACATTCTTAAAATCCTGACTGATCAGAGTTCTGACTTTCTGAGCCTTTTTATAGTAAGCATCATAATAACCTGCACTCAAAACATAAGTTCCCATCATAATTCTCCTCTTGATCTCATCACCAAACCCCTGAGTCCTGGCCTTATAATAATATTCGATCATATCTTTGACTTCCCCCTCCGGTTTCGACCCGAATCTTATGGAATCAAAACGAGCCAGATTAGCTGATAACTCCGCCGGCGAAGCTATATAATAAACAGCAACGCCGTATTTACTGTATGGAAGTGAAACATCTTTAACAGTCGCCCCCATGTTTTCATACTGCTTTATAGCATCTCTTACTTTATCTTCAACTTCCGGCTGTAAACCTTCGCCGAAATATTCTTTGGGGACTCCGATTTTTAAACCTTTCACGGAACCCTTCAATCCCGCCGCATAATCCGGCACGTCAACTTGAGGTGTGGTCGAATCCCGCTTGTCATTACCGGCGATATTTTTTAGCACAATCGCAGCATCTTCAACCGTTTTGGCAATCGGACCAACAGTATCCCAAGATGATGCGAAAGCGGTTACTCCGCTTCTTGAAACTCTACCGTAAGTCACTTTTAAACCAACTACTCCGCACAAAGAAGCCGGCTGTCTTATCGATCCACCGGTATCAGTACCAAGCGAATATACACATAAATTGGCCGCGACGGCCGTCGCAGATCCGCCGGACGACCCACCCGCCACAGTTTCCAAATTCCATGGATTTTTCGTTACCTCAAAACAAGAATGCTCGGTAGAAGCACCGCACGCAAACTCATCCATATTGGTCTTACCCAACATTACCATGCCCGCTCTTTTCAGACTTTCAACAACCGACGCATCATAAGGTGGCACATAATCGCGAATCATCTTTGAACAGCACGTGGTCTTAAAATTTTTAGTATTAAAAATATCTTTCAAACCCGCGGGAACACCTGTTAATTCAGTTACGTCCCGCCCGGATGACAATTTCAAATCAGCCTCATTAGCCTGATCCAACGCCTCTTCCCTGTACACAGAAACATATGAATTCAACACGCCGTCAATCTCTTCAATTCTTTTTAAATAAAATTCGGTCAACTCACGCGATGAAAATTTTTTCGCGCTAAGAGCATTCGCCGCTTGGGAAATTGTCAAATTATCTTCCATAATCAATTATTTGTAATTACTGATTTAACTTTAATTTGATTACTTTCAACCGGCATTTCGGTTGTCGCAAGTAAATCCTCCCTCTCACACCACTTTTCAATAACATCTTCACGGGTAACATTTTCCAAGCCCGTAACCTGAAAAGTCGGCTCAACACTTGCAGTGTCAACCTCTTCCAAAATTTTCATGTAAGACAAAATATCGTTCATCTGTCCCGCGAACCTGGAAGTTTCTTCATCAGTAAGTTCAAGTCTGGCAAGCTTGGCCACATGTTTTACCTGTTCCTCCGAAAACATTCTTAATATGAATTAAAATAGTACAAAAAGAGTTTACAATAGAAACACCTTGCTACTCAAGTATTAGCAAATTATACTAATACAGATCTTTAAAGTCGTCATGAAAACCGTTGAAACTATAAAAAGAACAGCCCTAATCCTTTTCATAGTTTTAGGTCTGACCCACATAATATCGGGACTCATGTTCAGCAATGGCTATTTAATACCGATAAGTTTCATTTTAAACCGCAGTCTCGACATTCCTTTTGCCATGACCGCTGTAATTTACGCCGGTACCGCCATTTACACAAAAACACCGGACAAAATTAAAAAATTCACTAAAGCGGGTATAATTCTAATTTCACTTCTCATTTTTATTCTTTTGATTTATATTAACCTCCTCGTACCGGATAAAGTGATCCTGTCAGAACTATAATAATGTCTCTTACTCGACCAAATAACTATAATAAACAGGCAAACAAGACAGTCATGGCATTTGGAACCTTTGATTTTTTCCATGCCGGCCATGAATTTTATCTTAAAAAAGCTAAAGAGCTTGGAGATCAACTGATTGTCGTTATTTCCAGAGACAGAACAGTACAACAGATTAAAAACGCGCCGGCATCGAACAGTGAAAAAAAAAGACTTAAAACGGTTAAATCAAAAGGCATAGCGGATAAAGTGATATTGGGTCACCATAAAGACAAATATAAAGTCATAAAAAAATACCGTCCCGACATAATAGCCTTGGGACATGATCAATACGTATTTACACAGGCACTCAAAAAAACACTGATAGATCTTAAACTGAACACCTGTATAGAAAGAATAGACGCTCATTTTCCTCAAGTATACAAATCATCCCTAATCAGAAAAAGAACTCACGTGGAAGAACAAGAAAAAAAAGTCAACATGGGGCAGACAGCTCATCAAAATACATAAAAAAACAGGAATGACAAAAAAGAATAAATTAAAAATCAGCGATCACCCCGGAAACATTTTTATAGCCTTCGCCCGCGGACTGATTCTTGGCCTTAAAAATTTTTGGCGCAATAAATTTCTTTCATTCGCCACCATTGTGGTTATGGCAATAATCATAGTCATATTTAATATTATTTTGGCTATCCAGTTTATCGGTAACCAAACACTCCAGTCATTAAGTGAGCGCGTGGATATTGTAATTTACCTGCAAGACGACATCTCTTTTTACGACGCCGGCCAGCTAACCGATGCTTTAAAAAAAGTCGGAGGTGTTAAAGCCGTAAAATACACATCCAAAGAAAAAGCTTTGGATGTTGTTTCAAAAACACATCCCAAGACCGCTGAATTCCTAAAAAAATTCGATCTTAAAAACCCGCTTCCGCCAAGCATTAGCATAACAACCGAAAACCCCGAAAATCACTTAAAAGTTCAAGAACTATTAAGCCAAGAAAGGTATCAAAAACTAATGACCAATTACGTGCCCGAAGCCGCCAGCGGTGAAAACACCATCCTTTCATCTGTCGCAAAAAATCTTGAATCAATAAGTAAATTTGTCAGACAGATCATTTTCTGGGTGGTATTCGTTTTCATTCTGGGAGGTACTCTTATAATAGTTAACGCTATACAGCTAACCATTTATAACCGTCGTCAAGAAATCCACATTATGAGACTTGTTGGTGCCACTCCCAACTTCATCAGATTGCCTTTTATTTTTGAGGGACTGCTGTATGCCACGTTTGCAGTTATATTAAATTTTATCATATTGTTCATACTTGGACATTTAATTCAGCTTGAAACAACAAATCTTTGGGCATACTACACCAATCTGGATTTACAAAAAATCATACTTTCGGAACTTATCATTGCAATCATACTTGCAACAATCAGCAGTTTTTCCGCGGTCGAACAATACATCAAGGGAAAACTGAACATGAATTAAAATGCGTAATCAGAACATTCAGGGAATCATCCTAAAAAAAAGAAATTTCGGTGAATACGACCAGTTTATAACTATTTATTCCCCCACTCTCGGCAAATTCGACGCCATGGTCAAAGGCGTGCGCAAAATAAACAGCAGTTTTGGCGGCCATCTTGAAATACTGAATATCTGCAATTTCAATATATATAAAAGCGCCTATCGCTATACCATAACCCAATGCCAGACCGTAAATTCATTTAAAGATCTAAAAAAAGACCTGCAACTTTCCATGCTGGCCTTTTTGATTTCGGAAATTTTTTACCATATGACACCTTCCGATGAACAAGGTGAAGACCTTTTCATATTAATCACGCAAACACTGAATAGCCTAAGCTGTAATATAAAAAACCCGCTGATACTGGAAAGTTTCAAAATCAAACTTTTACAGGCCACGGGAAACCTCCCCGATATATCCGAATGCAGTGACTGCCATCATAAATGGAAATCAAACGATACGATCGGACTGGATATTTACGGACATATCAAATGCATGAATTGCTCAAACCGACAAGAAACCAAAGAACTTATCGGATTCAACATTATGAAACTTATCAACTTTATCTCACAACGACCGTACCAAGAGATAGAAAACATTACACTTAAACAACACGAACATAACAATTTAAAAAAACTAACGGACATATTCCTGCATTCCTATATAGACATTGAATTAAAATCCGAAAAAATCGCCCGCCAGATGTTAATCTGACCTTTTAACATCAATCACGTTTCTAACCCTATTAAGTTTCTCCATTATGGTCTGAAGCTGTAAATCATCCGACACCTCCAAAATCACATCCCGCGAAACCACGTCGCCCACCTTTTTTGTGTCTGAAAAAAACAAAATATCTACACCCATATTGGTGATAACTTCTGCAATATCTCGGATCAAATTCACTCTGCCCCGTGAAAGCAAATTGATTTTAATCGAAAATTTAACTTTTTTCTTATCACTTCCCCAGCGCGCCTCTATAATCCGATCTTCAGAAGCGTTACGCAAATGTTTACACTTCCGCTGGTGAATTGTAATAGAGTGTCCCCTTGTAATATATCCCGTAATCGACTGTCCGACCTTAGGTTTACAGCAATTGGCCAGTCTATATGGCAACCCTCTTTCACCGGCGATTACCACTTCGTCATCCGAAGCCTTAAGATTTTTACTTTTGGGCAACGCAAATCTAAGATTCTTTTTCTTTATAGCTCTCGCCCGTCTTTCTCTCATTGAAAATTCCGCTCCAAAAACATCTCTTAAAACATTTGCGGAAAGTTTAGCCCCGTTACCGACTTCTTCAACCAGACTCACCCTTTCCCTCATTGACAATCGCTGTCCGCCGACTACCCTGAATATAGACAGATCATCATCAAGATAAGGCTTATCAATCTTCGCCAGATATTTATTTAAAATATCCTTTCCATCTTTAAAACTCTTTTCCTTATCCAAAGAACGCAAATATGAACGGATCTTGGACTTGGCGTGCGCGGACTTAACAAACGCTAGCCATGCTGATTTTGGCGCAATTTGATTTCCCGGCACAATTTCAACCACTTCGCCGTTTTGCAGTTCATAATCCAAAGAAACAACAGATCCGTTCACTTTCGCCAATTGGCAACGATGACCAATATCGGTATGAACGGAATAAGCAAAATCGATCGGCGTTGAACCTTTCGGCAAATCTTTCACGTCGCCTTCAGGTGTCATCACGAAAATTCTGTCCGTAAAAACATCTATCTTCAACGCTTCCACAGCATCTTTACCTCCTTTAATGTTCCGCTGGATTTTGGAAGCTACATTGATCCATTCAACGTATTTTTTTGAAGATTCGTTTTCACTGCTGAGCGCCTTCACCGAATACATATTTTTTTTATTTTTACCGCTAATCTTTTTAAAACCATCATAAATCCAATGTGACGCCACACCGTATTCCGCCTCCATATGCATCTTATCCGTTCTCAATTGAATTTCAGTAGTATGTGAAGAGTTTGGAGAAAGTCCCAAAACCGCCGTATGCAGACTCTGATAACCGTTAGGCTTCGACACCGCGACATAATCCTTAAAACGATGAGCTATCGGAGTCCAACGGCTGTGAATCAATCCCAATACACTGTATAAATGCTCATAAGTCTCTTTGTTCGACTCATTATATCGGGTCAGCAATATAATACGCATCGCCAACACATCATGAAGATCGTTCAATGTAGTCTGACTTTTAATCTTCAATTTCCTGTATATACTATATAAATTTTTTACTCTACCTTCTATTTTGGCTTCAATATTATGCTCCGCCAAAAAATCTCCAAGCTCTTTTTTCATATAATCAATCGCGTTCTCTCTTTCCAAAATAAATTCATCCAAATCGGCCTTAACATTTTCATAATGCTTCGGATATAAAGTTTTAAAAGCTAAATCCTCGAGCTTAGTTTTCAAGCTGTAAATACCCAATCTTGCGGCAATGGGGACATATATTTCCATAGTCTGTCTGGCATATTGTTTTTGTTTCTCAGCCGACATATAACCAACAGTCTGCATATTATCCAAAACATCAGCCAGTTTAATCATAATTACACGCAAATCCTTGGCCATGCTCACAAACATACCCCTTAAACTCTCAGCCTGACTGTTCTCATCACCCGACTTCAAAGCTTTAAGACTATCCATCGCGCTGATCAAATAAAAAACGGTCTCCCCGAACCTATTACGCACATCATCCATATCCACACCATCCGCCCCTGAAATACCATGAAGCATGGCCGCAATTAAAGTATCTTCATCGGGATTCAAGGTTAGCAAAATCTCAATAATGGACAGCACATGAGTAACATAGGGGTCACCGGAAAGACGATATCTGCCTTTATTCACTTCCGAAACATACTCATAAGCTTCTTTCAACCTTTCTTTATTCAAATCGGGCTTCAAAATAAGCGCCTTTTTCAAAATTTTCTCAAATTGGGACATAATAATCTAACTATCCAGTATATGGATTGTTTATTATACAAATAAAAAACATAATATTCAAGTTTCGCTCTTTTTATTATTCCTCTCTGATTATAAGATCAATTCCCGCGCCCGGTACATCCACGACCCTAATCCCACGTGAAAGAGCTTCCATATTCTTTTCAATCGCGGAAATCCTAAGTTCCACCTTGGCCAAAGCACTTTCATAATACTCCAAAAGCCTGTCCAGAGCCGCCACTCTTGCTTTAAGAGCGACCTGTTTTTGAGAAGCATCAACAAAAGACTTTAACATAACATCACTTTTTTGAGCCTCCAAATTTTTCAGAGATACGAAAAAATCATCTTCAAATTGCTGTTTATCCGGGGAAAGACTGCTATAAGACTCACTCAAATCATCCTTGTTCAATTGAATCGCGCTCAAAGAAGTTTTCCCTTCATCCAAAGCTTGCCTTAAATCGCTCAAATAATTATTTAATGCCTCCTCCCTATTTGTGGTTTTATCCAAAAGTTCATAAACGTCCACCTGATAAAAATTTTGTATCCTTTCCAAAGTATTAACATAATCGACAAACATATTAACAATTTCACGTTGATCCATTAACTCTCCAAAATAAGTGGCCGCCGAAATACCGGTCTCTCCCTGTTCTCTGGGTTCCTGTAAACGCCCAAAAAAATCGGAGATTCTAACCTGCACAGGAATCAAATCTTTCACCGAACCCGTATTTTCACCAAATACATTTGCTCCCATAAAGCCGTTTTCACGATACAAATCTTCGTCCGAGACTGTAACTTCTTTATCTGAGGATCCGCCGCCAAACCAGTTATTAAAACCACCCAAAATATTACTGCTAAAAAGCAAATATACACCACCGGCCAACACAACGATAAACAACAAAACGAAAATTATTTTTAAATTAAATACCGAACCAATTACTTTCAAAATAGTATTTCTCGCACGACCAAGGATATCCAGTATTGAATTTTTTTCACCTATAAAATTAATATCAGAAGGATATTTTTCCTCTTCAACCGGACCTTCAAATTTCACTTTACTCTTAGCGTCCGAATCTTTTTCATCAAATTCTTTTGGCTTTTCATCAACTCTCAAATCGGCCGCTTCCGCATCTTGCGAAGCCACATTGACTTCGGGGTTTTCCTTGACCGCATCTTTTCCTTCAAATTCCTTCGGATCTTCAGTTGAAATGCTTTGCTGATCGGATTCATGACGCCTTTTCATTAAGTCCATCCAATCCCCCTGTTCATCATTCCGCCCCGTATCATCACTCTCTTCACCGCCGGAGAATGCTTCATCAAGCTCATTTTCTTCACCTGAAAATTTTTCTTGTTGTAAATTTAAATTCGCTCCATGTGGAGCCACTTGAATATCATCAGGACCAAGCTGAGGAGCTTTAGACTGCACCCGTTTATCTTTTGACTCCTCATTTTTTTCGAATTCAGATTCAGGTTCGACATCAGAATCAAGGCCAATTTTCTGATCTTCGCTTTGCTCCGACTCCTCACCCCGATCATCCTTAGAAACATCTTCCGGTTCCAAAACTGACGCATCCGTCACTTTTTTATCTTCCTCCTTAGTAGACTTACTTGAAGACGAATCATCCGATAACGGAAAAACCTGAATCGAGTCTTCGCTCCCAGACTGTTCCGGTTGAGTATATTGATAAACAACTTCCGGAGATTTAGCATCCTTTGAGTCCGAAAAACTCAAAGATTTTGCTTTTTTATTTTCTGTTGATTCAGTGGGTTTTACCTGATCATTTGCTTGACCGGCAGAAGAATCCAAAGATTTAGGTTTCTTTTTGCCCCTTCTCTTCTTCTTCTTTGACGCGTTCAAATTCTCATTATTTTGATTCTTTGTCTTATTGATATCCGCGTTCTGTTTTACTTCACCCTGCAGAGTATTTTTAAAATCGGCAAGCGGTCTGCCCGTCACTTTTTTGGTGGCGTCTATATCCGAACGAGGTTTTCGTCTACGTTTTTTCTTATTTGACGATTCGTTCTTCTTTTCAGAATCATCCCCTTTCTTATCTAATTTTTTTTGTTCATCCGCCATATACAACTTTAATCTATATATTTTACCATAAAAAAAGCCCTGTTTAAAGCCATATTAAAAAAAGAGAGCCCGCTTAAGGCTCCCTTAATTCATAAACCGAAATTACTTAATATCTTACCGAGATATTAGATAGATCTATTGTGGAATAAGCCGCGCCGTAACCCAAAGAACCTATAATAGCCATGATGACAACCATAGCCACTACCGCCACAATCATAGTAAGAACAGTATTTGTTATATCCAGTTTAAATACGGCTTGTATCGCATAAAAACTAACAACCAACATCCAGATTCCAACAACAAGACCAAGTAAAGGAGCTAGAGCCGGTAACAAAAAGCCGACCGCAGTTAAAACATTAACACCGTACATTAATCCCATAACTCTAAAATAACTCGCGAAAGACCCCTTACCCTTGAAAAGTTTATTGGCGACAACCGTAGTAACAAAAATAACCACGACCGCCATTACAACCGCCAATAACCATTGAACCAAAACATGAACAATATCCGGCCTGTAAACGACATTCAAAAATCGTACGCCGAAAATCAATTGAAAAAGCGGCGCGGCTAATGCGCCTACTAATAAAAAAATTGCCGCTGAAGCACCTGCACGCGCATTACCGGCTACACCTTCGATAACCTTTTTATTAAGCTTCAAAATCTCAACAAACTGCTTGAAAGCGCCACCCAAATCCACATCTTTCATATCAATTTTGGGCATTTCCATAGTTTCATCATGCCCGTGTTTGTGATGTTCCATAGTAAAAAATAATTAAGAATACAAATTTTGTTACAAAAAACATTATATTAAAACACCGCTTAAAAGCAAACACTTATAAAAACCATAAAAACAATGAACAATCAAATCAATATCTAAAAAAACAGTTTATTAAAAGCTTCATACAGACTAAACTATCCCCCTGGATATCAGTCATTACCCTTTTATTTGCACGAATATGCAGGCAATCTTAACTTTTTTCCATAATAATGCTGCCGTCATTGCGATTTTGGTCAGCTTAATCTCACTGCTTTATGCGGCTTATCTAATCATAGCCGTATTAAAAAAAGACAGTGGGAACCAACAAATGCGAGACATTGCAAAAGCAATTCAAGAAGGAGCTACCGCCTACCTGAACAGACAAACCATGACAATCGCGATCTTTGCGGTTGTACTTTTTATTATAATGGCATTCGCCCTACCTGCGGGTAATTATAACGACGGTGTGCTTACAGCGATCGGATTTATTGTAGGCGCGACTTTCTCAGCACTGGCGGGCTATATTGGTATGAGCGTTTCAGTCCGCGCCAATGTCAGAACAACCCAAGCCGCGAAAAACAGTCTTCAAGACGCTTTATCAGTAGCTTTTAAAGGTGGATCCATAACAGGTCTGGCTGTGGTGGGTCTGGCACTTTTGGGAGTCGCCGGCTTTTATTATGTTTTTACAGCCTGGTTGGGAATCCCCGTTAACAATGTTCCAAAACTGTTAATAGGATTCGGATTCGGCGCATCATTGGTCTCTTTGTTCGCGCGTGTGGGAGGAGGAATCTTTACAAAAGCAGCTGACGTAGGTGCCGACCTTGTTGGAAAAATTGAACAAGACATTCCCGAAGACGACCCCAGAAACCCTGCCGTGATTGCGGATAACGTTGGAGACAACGTCGGTGACTGTGCGGGTATGGGCGCGGATCTTTTTGAAACTTACGCTGTAACATTAATAGCCGCCATGATGCTGGCCGCTTCAACGTTTACGGTTGAATTCGGCAGACAGGGCATCGAATATCCTCTGATGCTGGGAGCAATAGCCGTCATAGCGACAATAATCGGAACTTTCTTTATTAAATTGGGCAGAACAAGAAAAATCATGAAAGCCCTGTACAAAGGTATGATTGTTACGGGTGTGCTGTCGGCAATCGGTTTTTACTTCGTTACAGAACTGTATATCGGTGATATTAATATTTTCTTTGCCGCTCTGGTTGGCTTGGCGGTAACTCTCTTAATAAACATTATTACTGAATACTACACCTCCACCGAATATAATCCCGTTAAAAAGATCGCGAAAGCTTCACAAACGGGAGCGGGAACGAACATTATTACAGGTTTGGCGGTAGGACTCGAAAGTACATTTCTGCCCGTAATTCTGATCGTGTCAGCAATTTTTGGCGCCTATTATTTTGGAGAAACATCTATAGTTAATAACGGTATCTATGGTATCGCCATCGCCGCCGTGGCCATGCTTTCAACAACCGGTATGGTAATCGCCACCGACTCTTACGGCCCGATCACAGATAACGCCGGAGGTATCGCGGAAATGACCAATCTTCCGGAAGATGTAAGAAAAAACACCGATGCTTTGGACGCAGTTGGTAACACAACCAAAGCGGTTACAAAAGGCTATGCTATCGGTTCGGCCGCGTTGGCCGCGCTTGTTCTGTTCCAAGCATATTCCGAAGAACTGGCACTTGCCGCCCCCGGACAAGAATTCATTTTCAGCCTGATCGATTACAGAGTTTTAATCGGATTATTCCTTGGCGGACTTTTACCGTTCCTATTTTCCTCTTCATGCATGGAATCTGTGGGCAAAACCGCTTATAAAGTCGTAGAAGAAGTAAGATACCAATTCAGATCCAAAAAAGGCATTATGACCGGAAAACAAAAACCGGACTATGGCCGTTGTGTAGATATCGTAACAAAAGCAGCGCTTAAAGAAATGGTATTCCCTGGACTGCTCGCGGTATTGGCACCGATAATTGTCGGCTTCTTACTGGGCCCGCTCGCTTTGGGCGGACTTTTGGCCGGTGTAATTATTTCAGGATTCCTGTTGGCTCTTTCCATGACCACGGGGGGTGGAGCCTGGGATAACGCCAAAAAATATATTGAAGAGGGACATTTTGGAGGGAAAGGTTCAGATGCGCACAAAGCGGCCGTTGTGGGTGATACGGTTGGTGATCCCTACAAAGATACTGCCGGCCCTGCTTTAAACGCTTTAATCAAAGTTATCAACACAATTTCCTTAATCATAGCGACAGTATTGGCAAGCTCGTTTATGTTATAAATTAAAGATCAAAAATTTTTATGGAAAATAAACAACAAAACACGTCGGCGGTCGCGACCACTCGCAAAATGGTCGTGTCCGCTATTGATCAAGATTGCCTGATACTTGAAGAACCGGAAACAGGCCATCAAATTTCATGGCCTCTTAATAAAATTCCTAAACCGCTGAAACTTGGGAAAGAATTGCATATTACACTTGAAAGCTCTTCTTATAACGAAAATATATCCGGCACAAAAAATTCCGACAGCTTCACCCCATCAAAAGAAGACCAGATGCGTCGATTACTCGAAGATCTGGTCAACTGATTAATTCAACTTTTTAAGTTCTATTACCCCTCTTTTCCCCCGGAAGCTTCTTCACCTACTTCCGACGAAGCCGGAATTTCACCTTCCGCGCCCCCTTCACCTTCAACAATTTCGGCTTCTGCGGATGCCATTTCCTCTTCGACTCTTGGAGCGTTTATAATCACCACAACCTCATCTTCTCCATCCAAAACAGTAACTTCTTTGGGGACATTAACTTCTGAAACATGTATCGCCGAATGAAAATCAGTTAATCCGGAAATATCTACCTCTATAACCTGAGGTATATCAGTAGGCAAACATTTTACCTCAAGATAATCCTTAACCTGATTCAAAATACCTCCCTGATCTTTCACGGCCGATGCCGTTCCCACCAATTCAATAGGTACATCCGTTGTAATAGTCTCCTTAAGACTCACTCTAAGAAAATCAACATGAGTAATCTTTCCGTTAACAGGATCAAACTGAATATCGTGCACCAAAGCTTTTTTATTGGTCTGACCATCAATTACCAAATCGATCAGCTGACTTCCGCTATTCATGTAAAATCTACGAAAAGTCTGATAATCAACCTGCAAATTCATGTTTTTTTCACCCTTTCCGTAAAACACAACCGGGATGAGCTTACTAGAACGTAAAGCATTCGCGGCGACTTTAAGATCTCTGGTTTGTACTTCAAGTTTTACCTTTTCCATATAAAATTTTCGTCAAAAAATGCAACGAAAGATTACACGAAAGCTAATATCTATGCAATATTTTTTATTGACGATCAAAACCCCCTTAACTAATATCAATTAGACATCATTAAAATCTAATTTCAGACTATGCTAGACAAAGCAAAAGACATGTACTCGTTACAAAAAAAAACCCGCAAAATCAAAAAAGAACTTAAAAACACTCATATTGAAGCGGAAGTGGATGGAGTAATAGCCGTAATTGACGGGGAACAAGAAGTAGTAAGCATCAGCATACCCGATTCAGCACTTGATAATAGCAAAAAACTGGGAGACATCCTTGTAAAATGCCTCAATAAGGGTATTAAAAAATCTCAACAAGTTGCCGCCGAAGAAATGAAAGACGTTATGGGTAATCTGGGCCTTCCGGGTATGTAGTTATAATCATAAATATGTATAAAAAAAACCGCGCTTTTGGTCGCGACAAAAAAAGCAGCCACTTAAAATATATAATATTGGCTATAGTTTTGATAGCGGCATATTGGTGGTACCAAGAATCCAGATATGAATATTTCATAAACACACCGGTAGATCTTACTGACTCCGAAAACATCACTTTCATTATCAAAGACGGAGAAAACACGACTATGGTGGCGGAAAAATTACTTGAAAAGGATTTAATTCTCAACAAAAACGCATTTAAAAAATACGCAAAATCATCGGGTAACGACACAAAGTTAATTGCCGGCAGATTTGTTTTACAAAGAAGTCAAACCATACCTCTAATTGTTGAAACTATCACCAACCCCAGAAGAAGCGAAGAAGTAATCACCATACCCGAAGGATCAACTGTTGTAGATATTGACAACATTATTACCGGCAAACAACTCATAAACAAAAACGATTTTATTACGGCTGTTAATAAATTCGACAACTATGAAAACTACGACTTTCTCGATCGCGAAAAAATGGAAAACCTGATTCACCCCCTGGAAGGTTATCTCTTTCCGGATACTTATTTTGTGGATCCCATAAATTTCTATAGTGAAAATCTGATTCAGTTAATGCTTCAAAACTTCGAAAATAAACTGGCGGATGAACTCTCCAAAGAGCACCAACGCGACTTTAATGACATTATCATTATGGCTTCAATTGTAGAAAAAGAGGTGAGAACCAGCGATGACATTCCGATTGTGGCGGATATTCTATGGAAACGGCTCGACAATAATTGGCTCTTGGGTGCCGACGCGACGCTATTATATCTCGCCGACGACCGCAACCTGGATTATTACGACTTACAGGAAAACACACCTTATAACACTCGCATCAATCCCGGCTTACCCCCCGGCCCCATTTGTAATCCCGGATTAAAACACATTATGGCAACAATTTCCCCGGAAGAAAGCGATTACTGGTACTATTTAACCACACTCGATACAGGGGAGGTAATCTACGCCCAAACAAACGATCAACACAATCAAAATAAACGGAAATATTTATAATGATTAAATCCCTAAAACCCGTAAACAACATCAGCTTCATCGACCATGTCTTCCTCATTTATAGATGACTGTTCATTTGTATCGGTTTCTGTTGAGTCGAAGTCGGCGGCCCCATCCTCTGTATCTTCCGTGTCCGCAGTAACCGACTCAGAGGCGGATTCTTCATTATCACCACCGGTATCTGCACCGGACTTATTATAGGTGATTGTAAATTCAGTAACATCTGATTTATTACCATCCTCATCCGTAGCATAGACCGTAAAATTGTTTTCTCCCAACTCCAGATTTCCCAAAGATTCCGATGCAATATAAGTCCAAGATATATCTCCGGGATTAAACTTGGATAGCGTATAACCGTTAACCACAACGTTTTTAGCTCCGGCGACCTCTCCCTTAACCGTAACCGTATCAGTATTAACCGTAGGGGAACTTGCGCCGTTGTATGAAACCACCGAAGGCGCTTCAAAATCTTCTTCAATAGAAATCTCCTGATCTTCATCATCGTCACTTATTCCGTCCTTGTCATAACTAATTAAAATTGTGGCCGGACTACTTTTATTATCGTCTTCGTCATAAGCATAAACCAAATAAGTATTGTTACCTTCCGCGATATTTCCAAATGTTTCAGAAACATTATAACTCCATACCGAATCCCCTTTTTGAAACTGACTTAAAGTATATGAATCGGTATTACCGCCAACTTCACTCTCCACAACCACCTTGGTAACATTCGAACCTACAGTCCCTTTAATCGTCAGCTTGCCCGTTGTTGTAACCGTGTCAGTAGGCTCGATAATTTCCGGCTTTTTAACAATGTTATTATCAACATCAACTTCCTCTTCATCATCACTCGCCGTATCTTCATCTGTCATATCCTCTTCGTCAAGATCAATATCATCAGTTAATCGATCCTCTTCGGATTCAAAATGCCCCAAAGGAGCTTCCTCATATGTTGACTCAGAAGCATTGGCAAAATCAGTAGGTGAATCATCCTCACTTATATTCCATTTATAATAATTTGTGGTTTTAAAATCATCATCTATCGCGTTCAAAACGGAAGGATTTTTGTTATCCTCAAATGCACTGATAGAGGCGTCATCAAGTAAAAGTTGCTGCCCCACACCGACAAGCACAGTATCGGCGACCCTTTCCTGACCTTCATTATCAACCAAGATGTCAACCTTAACATCACCGTCAAAAACACGAACCAGCTGTTCGGAATCACTTTCGACCTCAAATACGGTACCGGTAGCCATAACTTTCAAATTTTTCGTTCTTACTTCATATTCAGCTTCACGCACGCCCGCGCTCTTCTGTCCATTTACCCAAACTTTACCGTTATCAAGATTCAAAACAATTGACTCTTTATCACTGGACTTGATCACATCTGTTAACGTTATCGCCGTGTCCTCCGCCATTCTGATCACCGTATCATTAAAAAATTGCAAAACGACTTTACTGCCGAAAGACGTTTTTAAAGAATCACCCAACAAAAGCTTTGTGCCGCTGAAAGCATTATCCCAATCCGTACTGCCATATGGAAGCAACTTGGCTTTCCCCTCGGCAACATAAAAATAAACATCGGTTTTGCCCTGATTGCCGAAGTTCATAAACAGTTGAAAACCCAAAACCGCGATTACACCGATACTAATGAAAATCAAAAATGGAAGAAGGTAATCAAGCGGTCTTTTTCTTCTTTGAATTCTACGCATATATATATGAAAAAAACTTATATTTAATATAGCATTTTAACTCTTACTGTAAAGCAGAAAACAAAACCGAACTAAAGCCCGATCTCCTTTTTTAAAGCATTAATATCTCTTGCAACTCGGCTGTTTCCGCTTACTTCGGAAACAATCTTGTTACAGGCATGCAAAACGGTCGTATGGTTTCTTCCTCCAAAAGCTTCGCCAATAGTTTCATAAGAATAATCCAACACCTCTCTAATCAAATACATACAGATTTGCCTGGGGATCATATATTCCTTTCTTCTGTCATTGCCGATCAAATCACTTCTTGTAAGCTTGAAATATTGAGCCACAACATCAATCAAATCTTCAGAAGTTCTCACGACCAATGTGTTTTTATTAGTTTCCACTCCGCCAAGTTCAGCGATTTCTTCTTCATTGCAACATCTTCTAATACTTGCCGCCACCGATTTTATTGTTGGTGTAGTTTGCATCAACTGAGCCTCGGCTATAGCGTTTGTTAAAACACCCGCGAGATCACGCACACTGTTTTTCACGTTAAAAGCAATAAACTTTAAAACCTCGGGATCCACCAGTACCTGCTGTTCCATGCACTTGGCGTTCAATATTGCCAGTCTGGTCTCATAATCCGGTAATTGCACTTCAACAACCATGCCCATATTAAATCTGCTCTTCAATCTGTCTTCAAGACCGTCCAGTTCATTGGGAACCTTGTCTGAACTCAATACTATTTGCTTGCCGGCGTCATAAAGCTCATTAAAAGTATGAAAAAATTCCTGCTGGGTTGAAGCTTTATTACCAAAAAATTGAATATCATCAACAATCAGACAATCAACTTTCCTATATTTTTCTTTAAACGATTTAGTATGCTTTTTGCCAATAGCCTCAACGATTTCATTCATAAATCTTTCCGATGTCATATAAACCACATTCTTGTTCGGATGATGACTTAAAATTTCATGACCCACCCCCTGCAGTAAATGAGTTTTACCTCTACCCGTCCCACCGTATAAAAAAAGCGGATTATAAATCCCTCCCGGTTTGTTCGCCACAGCCAGACTTGCGGCGTGCGCCAATCGGTTTTCCTGCCCCGGTATATAATTCTGTAAAGTATAATTGGGGTTGAACATTTTACTTCTCATCCCCTCGTCCAATATTAATTCCTGCTTATTGGGGGCTTTCCTGCCTTGCTTTCTAACCTCCAAATCGCGAAAAAGTCTGATGTCAACTTTGGAAAGATGTTCCTGATCCGCCAGAGAACCTTTTACATCAAACTTCACTTCCTTAATTGAAGAATCAACATCTTTCGCGGCCTGAAAAATCTTTACGTCACATCTGGTTTTAATGAAATCAAGAGCTATTTGAGTCGGCGCGCTAATTGTCATCACTCCTCCTTCAACATTACTGACAATAGTATCCTTAAAAAATGATAGTATTGATGCCTTGCCGATTGATGGAGCGAGACGGACCAAAATCGCCTCCCAGAGCTGCTTGTTATCCATATTTAAAGCTGCAAAAAGTTTCTGTCTTGAGAAAAGCAGGAGTATATTACCTGCTTTTTTTGGCCTCTACAAGCCTAAAACAACTAACCCTTCTTTTACCATTATTAGGGGATAAGAATCCATTCACCTACTAGGTATTGATATTTTTTACGACCAAAATACATTTGGAAAAAAATTCAATGATACTTGAAATCACATTGCTTTGATGTGCAAGAAATTTTTACAACACACTTTTTACCGGTATCAAAAAAAGCGCAAAATATCACTATAAGTAACAGCAAGCACCAATAACATAAGAATTAGAAAACCGATTGCGTGTACCCATGCTTCAAATTTGACACCAATCCTCCTGCCGATAATGACTTCAGCCAATATAAATAACAATCTTCCTCCATCCAATGCAGGAAAGGGTAAAATATTAATAATCGCAAGACTCAAAGATAAAAGAGCCACAAACCTGACCATTGAAAAAAAGCCCTCCTGCACAAACACATGCGTCAATTGAGCAATTCCAACCGGTCCCGCTACACCCTCCGGTACCGTCAACCGTGTAAAAACAGAACTAAAAACATTGCCGGCCATGTCAACAGTCAAAACTCCCAGCCTGATACATTCATTGAAAGCAACTATCGGTGCTTCCCAAGCCGGATATCTTACATCATCAATTTGAATGACCGAAACAGGTAAATCAGTCGCATAGACGCTCAACTGATCACTTTCATATGAGCTCAAATTGGAAAGCCCCACTCCTATCATACCGTTTTGATTCGGTTTTATCGGCGATTCAAAAACCTCTTCATCCCTAACAATTTTATAATTCACATCACCTTCCGTGGACTTTTCAACAGCATTCAAAATATCTTCCGGAACATTAATGTTTTGACCATTAACCTCTCTAATAATATCTCCCTTTTCTATACCAGCCTCTTCCGCCGGAGTTCCCGGAAAAACACTGCTGACAATAACCTTTCCACCGTTTCCCAAATTTACATTTACCACCTTCACCTCATCATCCCTCATAATTTCATACGTGACCTGTGACGCGCTTCTAACAGCGGCCAAATATTCATCCGTAAAATAAATTTGCCGATCATTGATTCTTAAAATAATATCCCCACTTTTAAGCCCGGAAGCGGCCGACTGAGACCCCGGTTCAACATCTTTAATTGCTACCCGCGGCAAAGTTAAAATTTCATAAGTTTTAAAACCCAAAGATTGCTGTTCCTGAGCCACCATATTTATTCTCTGCGTATCCCCGTCCCTTTCAATCGTTGCGATCACCGCTTTTTGATCAGGAGATTCAATAATACTTTTAACCTGATCAGCCATAAAAATTTCCCTGCCGTTCAGCTCCAAAATCTTATCATCGGGCATTAAACCCGCCTGCGCTGCCGGACTCCCCTCTTCCACATTTTTTACTATAATACCGTTTTCCGTATGTATAGTACCTCTGTCCAGATGATCCAATACTTCATCCGCATTCAAAATCAAAGGCTGAATCCCAAAAATAAACCCAAAAGTCAAAAGCAAATAAGCCAATAAAAAATTCATCAAAACTCCCGCCGTAACGACCAATATTCTTAATCTTGGAGGCTTGGCTGCAAAACTGCGCTTATCTTTAAGTGCCTTTGGATCGGAAGCATCTTCGCCCAATAGTCTCACGAATCCTCCAAAAGGTATCCAGTTAACGGAATAAATAGTCTCTCCTTTTTTCTTTCCCCATATTCGCGGAGGCATACCTATTCCAAACTCCTCCACTTTAATACCCGACTTCCTGGCCGCGTAAAAATGACCCCACTCATGAATCAGCACAAGCACAGAAAAAACCAAGAAAAATACTATCGCCGTAATTAAAAAATCCATAATTATTACTTTATTATACTGTCATAACATCCTGTTCTTTAGCCTTAGCGGCATCTTCAATAGCCTTATTGACTTCATCCACCTTTTCCTGAAGTTGCTTTTCAAAACCTCTTAATTGATCCTCGGTGATATCCCCGTTCTTCTGTTGTTCTTTTGCTTTTTCAATAGCTTTTTGCCTTGGATGACGCACTGCAATTCTGGCTTCTTCGGCAAGTCTGTGCACGACTTTGCTCAAATCTCTTCTTCTTTCTTCCGTCATCTGAGGCAAATTCAATCTTAAAGAAAGACCGTCATTAACGGGATTAATATTCAAATCAGAATTCTGAATAGCTTTTTCCACCATGCTCAACTGGCTTCTGTCCCAGGGCTGAATTTGTATTGATTTGGCATCCGAAATTGAAATACTGGCCATAGCCTTGATCGGTTGTTTTGATCCGTAAGCCTCAACCATAATTCCTTCAACCAAAGACGCCGAAGCACGCCCGATCTGCAATTTGGAATACTCTTCCTTTAAGTGACTCAAAGCCTGATCAAATTCAGCTTGCACGGTTCTTAATAAATCATCAGTCATATTTACGTTGGTTAAATTTTAATTACTGATCAAAGACCCCACCTTTTCCCCTTTCACAACTTTGGCAATATTTCCAGTTTTAGTAAGATTAAACACCGAAACCGGCAATTTATTATCCCGACAAAGAGAGATCGCGCTTAAATCAATTACACGAAGCCCTTTTTCCAAAACTTCGATATAAGTGATTTCCTTCAACCTCTTGGCGTCAGAAAATTTCACAGGATCCTTGTCATAAACATAATCAACTTTCGTAGCTTTCATAAAGACCTCACAATCAAGCTCAAGAGCCCGGAGAGCAGAAGCGGTATCAGTAGTAAAAAAAGGATTACCAGTGCCACCGGCACAAACCACAATTTTACTTTCACTTAATAAATCACGCCCCCTGAAGCTGTTATATTTTTCAACCGCCGGCATATCAATAGCCGAAAGAACTTTAGCCTCTATATCATACTTTTTAAAACCGTCAGCCAAAGCTATGGCGTTCATAACCGTAGCCAACATCCCCATATAATCAGACTTAACCCGGTCAAGCGATGAATCCATAAAATCTCTATACCTCCAAAAATTTCCCCCTCCAACAACAATAGCTATTTCTACTCCAAGTTTTTTTACATCCGCTATTTCCTTACAAAGCGAATCCACGATTTTAAAATCAATCCCTGAATCTTTATCACCTTCAAGCACTTCACCGGATAACTTTAAAAGGACTCTTTTATATCTCAGATTACTGGCCATGTTGTTATATTATGTTGAAAAAAATATATAAGTTAAAACAGTACCTATAACAATACCTACCACAAACACCAATGGAATTTTTTTATCCTCTCTTTTATCCTTAGAACTTGCCAGCTCTGTTAACAAATTAGAATTCATAATGATCTGTTGTTCGGCATTAGAAGCAAACACATCTTCCAGATCTCTGTTTGCGATCAAATTTATGAAAGTGCCAAACCTTACTTTTATAAATTCTTTTGCCGAAACTTCATCGAATCTTTCAGGCATAGTCTGAGACTGAGCCGGCTTTTGTTCTGCCTCCACGGAATGAACTTCCATTTTTGGAGGTCTGGCAGGTTCATAATCGATATCCATTTTCACCTTTTCCGTTTCAAAATCGGAATCATCGTCCATCAGCGGTTCGGCAAAAGGTATATCATCCACGTCAATTCCCTTAACCTGAAATTCAGCTTTTTTTCTTGATGCCGGTTCAAGATCACGTATGGAAACCGCGGATTTTGATTTTCCGGATACGGATTTTTTAGCTGAACCTTTATTTGATTTTGGTTGTGGCATAGCTACTACTAAATATAGCACAATGCCCATTTATAATACAAAACAAAAACCCCGACAATTTAATGCCGGGGTTTAAACTCATATTTAAACGGTTTACATCATTCCTCCCATTCCTCCCATTCCCCCCATACCTCCGGGCATAGCGGGTGCTTCAGGCTTTTCTTCCGGAATGTCCGTAATGGCCGCCTCCGTCGTCAAAAAGATTCCAGCAATTGAAGCCGCATTTTGAAGAGCCGAACGCGTAACCATCTTGGGATCGATAATACCACTTTGAACCATATTTACATATGTATCTTTAGCGGCATCGTAACCGAATCCCTTTTCCTGCTCCAACACCTTGTGAACAATTACGGCACCGTCCTTACCGGTATTTTGCGCGATCTGATATAGAGGCGATGAAAGACAACTCTTAACAATCGCCACACCGGTCAATTCATCTCCTTCAGCCTCAATAGCGTCCAGACATTCCGCGGCCTGAAGCAAAGCCACTCCACCACCCGGAACAATACCTTCCTGAATGGCGGCCTTAGTGGCGGAGACAGCATCTTCTATTCGATGCTTCTTTTCTTTTAATTCCGTTTCCGTCGCGGCACCCACCTTAATAACCCCCACACCACCTGCAAGTTTGGCCATTCTTTCAACTAATTTTTCTTTATCAAAATCAGACGTGGTTTTATCCAAATGGACTTTAATTTCGGAAATCCTTGCTTCAACATCTTCTTTTTTACCTTTGCCTTCAACGACAATAGTTTTATCCTTATCGGAAATCACTTTTCTTGCCTCACCAAGATCATCCACTTCAGTATTCTCAAGCTTAAGACCAAGCTCTTCCGTAATAACCTTACCTCCGGTTAAAGCGGCAATATCACGAAGCATTTCTTTTCTTCTATCACCGTACGCAGGAGCCTTAACGGCCAAAACACTAAAAATACCTCTGATTTTATTAAGAACAAATGTCGCAAGCGCCTCACCTTCCACATCTTCACCAATAATTACAAGTTCTTTTTTCCCTGCCTGAACCAACTTTTCAATCAAAGGCAAAACATCCTGCACAGAAGAAATTTTCTTATCCGTAATCAAAATCATCACATCCTCATAAACAGCCTCCATTCTTGAAGAATCCGTAACCATATATGGAGAAATATAACCGTTGTCAAAATGCATACCTTTAACAACCTCTTTTTCCAAGCCCATGGTTTGCGATTCCTCAACAGTCACCACACCGTCATGACCAACCTCTTCCAAAATATCGGCGATCAAAGACCCAACATTATCATCCTGAGCCGAAATTGTCGCAACCTGTGAAACCTTCTCTTTTGAATCTCCAACTTCGGTTTTTACTTTATCAAGTTCATCCGCCAAAACATTTACCGCTCTATCAATTCCTTTTTTCAAATACATCGGGTTGGCGCCTGCGGTAATATTTCTATAACCTTCTCTGATCAAAGCTTCAGCCAGAACAGTGGCTGTCGTGGTACCGTCACCTGCAATATCGTTGGTTTTAGTCGCCACTTCTTTAACCAGCTGCGCTCCCATATTTTCAAACGGATCTTCCAATTCGATCTCTTTGGCGATAGTAACACCGTCGTTCGTAATGGATGGAGCTCCATACTTCTTATCGATTACAACATTACGTCCTTTCGGACCCAAAGTAATTTTAACAGCTTCAGACAGCTGTTGAACTCCAGAAATAATTTTTTTACGGGCATCATCCCCGAAATTTACCTGTTTTGCCATCTTAATTAATAGTTAAATTATAAATTATAAAAAATAAATTTACTCAACAACCGCGAGCACGTCGGACTCACGAAGAACCAACAATTCTCTGCCGTCTATTTTGACTTCGGTCGGACCGTATTTGGTAAAAAGAACAATATCCCCCTCATTTAAATCCATTGGCATTCTTTTTCCATCATCATCAAATCTTCCCGGACCGACAGCAAGTATTTTACCCTTCTGCGGTTTTTCCTTGGATACAGTATCAGGAATGATCAAACCGGATGAATGTGTTTCCATTTCATCCACAGCTTCGACAATAATATTATCCTGTAAAGGACGTAATTTTGTATTCATTTCCGACATAAATTTTGAGTTAAAAATATAATGTATTTTAATTAGCACTCCTGAAAACAGACTGCTAAAACAATAGTAGCAGTTAGCACACTTTAACGTCAAGTGCCAAAAAAAATATTTTCCTATGCTAGCTGGCAAACTCTTCCACTCTTGTTTCGCGAATCACGTTAACTTTAATCTGCCCCGCATACTGAAGATCTTTTTCTATCTTTCTGGCTATACCATAAGATAGCCTGGTCGCCTCCAAATCATCGATCTCTTCGGGATTAACGAAAATACGAACTTCATTCCCCGCCTGCACGGCAAAAGATTTTTTAACACCTTTCTCCGCGTTTGCGATACCTTCTATATCTTCAAGTCTTTTAATGAACGTTTCAAGATTATCTTTATTTGCCCCCGGCCTTGCTACGGCTATGGCATTTGCGGCGGCCAAAATCATGGCTTCAACGGTTCGCGGTTCCGGATCCCCTTCATGAGCTTCAATTGCGTGAACCACCTCCTCTGATAAACCGAATTTCTTAGCAATATCCCGCCCGATTACCGCATGCGGTCCCTGAACATCATGATCCACAGCTTTACCAATATCATGTAACAAACCCGCCTTCTTACATACGCTGACATCGGCACCAAGAGCCGAAGCCAAAGACGCCGCGAGAAAAGAAACCTCCATCGAATGTTTTAAAACATTTTGTCCATAACTTGTTCTAAACTTTAATCTACCCAACAGTTTTACCAGATTCGGATGAAGCCCCGTGACTCCCGTCTCGAATGCCGCCTTTTCACCCAACTCTTTCATCATCACGTTAACTTCCTCTTTAACTTTTTCCACGGTTTCTTCAATCCTTGCCGGATGAATACGCCCATCTGAAATCAATCTCTCCAGCGCAATTTTTGCAATATATCTTCTAACCAAATCAAAGCCTGAAATCAATATCGACCCGGGCGTGTCGTCAACAATTACATCAATACCGGTCGCCTGTTCAAACGTATTAATATTTCTACCCTCGCGACCGATAATCCTACCCTTCATATCATCGGAAGGAAGATTAACAATCGTAGCCGTAGATTCAGAAGCTGTTTCCCCCGCGTATTTCTGAATCGCGTCAGCCAAAATAAACTTGGCTCTTTCACGTGACTGCTCTTTAAGTTCACGCTCCGCCAATTTAATTTGATGAACAATTTCTTCTTTTGAATCCTCTTCCACCTGTTTCAACAAAATTTCGCGCGCCTGTTCAACGGAAAGACCGCTTATTTTCTCAAGTTCCTGAGCCTGCAAATCATGCAATTTCTGAACTTCCTCTCTTAGCTCTCTAACCTGTTCAACTTTCTTTTCAAGCTCCGTTCTGGACTCATCAAGATTATGAATCTTTTTATCCAAACCCTCTTCCTTTGTTACAAGCCTCTCTTCAATAACGCGCATCTGATCACGCTTTTTTTCTTCCGTCGTTTTCGTTTCATCCATTATTTTCAAAGCCTCATTTTTGGCTTTATAAATAACTTCCTGAGCCTTCGTGTTAGCTTGCTGAATCAGAAGCTCTCCTTTTTCTTTCAAATCCTGATTCTTTTCTTCAATTTGTTTTTTTCTGATAAAGTAACCGACCGCGCCTCCCAGAACCAGAGCAACAAGCGAATATATGTAAATCATGATAAAGAAGTTAAAAAGTACTTCTGTATCCAAAAAAAATCAATATGCTGTTGAAGCCCTCTCTTAAGGAGAGGAATTTAATATCGGCCCCACTCTGCTTTTTACTCTTTCTACTGTTAAATCCAGCGTTTTCATCTGAAATATATTGTATTTATTGCGTCAACTGTTATTGAACTAAAATCTTTTAGATACAGCCCAAATTTTTATTTTTTCACACTAAAAGATTAAAGGAGTTCCGGTTTCGAGTCAATTTATAAATTTTTTACATTCTCTTTAAAAAATCTTCATTACCTTAAGTTATTTTAGCGGTGCTTAAATAAATAAAAATGCGATTTAAAACCATTTCTCTACCAATATTGGCCATTATATTAATCCAGCAAACGGCATTCGCTCAATTAATTAACAGTTCGGATGCCACACCTTCCGTTATATCGGAGCCCGGAGCATCACTCCTAATCACAGAAGTAAATTTCAAAAATTCGGAGTTTGACTGGGTTAAAATGCATTATCTTTCTCCCTCTGACAAAATAATCAATCTTAAAGGAATCACTTTTGAAGACGATTCAAAATTCAAAACAATCGAAGAAAATATTTATATTGCGTCAGAGCAAGAATTGTTGCTCAGTTTTAAAAGTGAGCTCCCCGACCAGATACCCCATCTTTATAGTGAACGTTCAGGTTTAACCGGAACCACTGAACAATTCATCATTTACGATAATCTTGGAAACGTGGTGGATGCCGTATGTTGGACAAGTTCAAGTCCGACAAACTCCGAAATTAAAGATATGTCCGACTTATACGGACTAAAAGGCTGGAATTCTCCGGATCCTTCATCATGTATATTTTCGGAAGATATCTCCAAAAACGAATCCATTATCAGAGTCAATCTTAGTGATACAAACAGTTCGGCGGACTGGAAAACAGAAAAACAAATCAATAACGCGCGGGAAATTAAAATAATAAATACCGAAAAACCTTCAACATCATATGACGACTCAATAACAGTCGCACCACTCCAGGAAGTAGAAACTAACAACAGGCACACGGGTATCCAAGAACCAAATGATAATAAACCGATTGAAACAACAATCCCGGACAACGTAAAAAAAATTAATCTGAATACCGATCATTTACAAAAAAATGAAGATAGTTCTGATTCAAAAATTAAAAAAACATCAAAAGACTCAAATTCGGATTCATATTATAATGGAGATCTCTCTGATTCCATCATCATCTCGGAAATCCTACCAAACCCCGAAGGCACCGACACAAAAAAAGAATGGATAGAAATTTGCAATAAGGACAGTAATAAAATAAATCTTGGGAACTGGACAATAGACGACATAGAGGGAGGATCTAAACCGTATAAAATACCTTCCAGCATATCTTTAGAAAGCGGTACATGCAAAATCTTTGAAAGTAAAGACACCGGATTGTCACTCGGCAACAGTGAAGACGAAGTGCATTTGTTTGATTACAACGGTAAAGAAATCGACTCGGTCAATTACGAAAGTGCACCAAGCGGAGAATCTCACATGAAAATAATAATAAATAAAGAAGATAACCATATCGATACAAAATGGATATGGAACAAAGATAAAAGCCCCGGACAGGCCAATCCGCAATATCAGGAAATTACGCTAGAAGTAACCGAAGCACCATCCTTTGAAGATAAATATTATTTCAAAGCCACAGATAGAGACTCAAAATCATATTTTATTGAATTTTCGGAAGACCTTATAGCCGCCCCAATGGCACAAGCGACATTCACAAAAGAAACAGTTATTAAAACATTATGCCTACCTGTAGAAGAAAAAAACGACCGACTGATATTGAAACAATATGAAGTAATACAAACAAATGAAGAAGTAAAAAAAAACCCACTGCTAATACCTTCGATAATAGCTTTAATAACTCTTGTTTGCATTTCAGCTTTTTATCTTTTGAAAAACAAAATTCCATGGCAAGATATTAAAGAAAAAAATAATCAACAAAATGAATAGAAGAAAAAAACAATTAATCATTACACTGCTTCTGCTAATTGCCGGACTGACGCTGGGTTTCGCCTTCGGTTTACTCATCATTCCTTCCAAAGACAGTCAATCGGCTCAAACAGCATCAACTTATAATACAGCGGGTGATGCCGAAAGTAATATAAGAATAATCGAATACAGTGATTATGAATGTCATTACTGCGCTCTTTTTTATCAAAACATATACGAAAAAATAATTCTGCCTGAAATAGAAAACAATACTGTCTTTTACAGATATAGAGACTACCCGCTTGAAACTTTCGATAATAATCTGGACGCATCATTCGCGGCACACTGCGCCGGCGAACAAAATAAGTTTTGGGAAATGCATGATAAATTATTCAAAAACCAGAATTCATGGTTAGATAAAGAAAAACCGACAGAGATGTTTAAAAAAATTGCTCAAGATATAGACATTAATTCCAAAGAATTCGATCAGTGCCTCGATTCCAAAAGTCATCATGTAACAATACAAAACAGTATTGATGCCGGCAAGAAACTTAAAATAAAAACCACTCCCACTATTTTTATTAACGATCAAAAAATCGAAGGACTCAAATCCGTAGATTATTATCGCAACATTATTGCAAACGAAATCAAAAAAGCCGAATAATAATTTTATTCAACTACTTCGGTTTGCATGATTCTAAATAGCAATTCCCCAAGTTCACCTCTGGTCAATTCAGCGTCGGGATCAAATGCTGTTTGGCTACCTAACGACTCAAGCCAACCCGCACTTTCTCCATATTCAATATAAGGTTTATACCACGGATCGCCTTCGCCAATTTCACCTTTAATACCCTCAACCTGATAAGCATTGGCAATTATTTTCAGAACCTCCGCACCTGTAATATTTCTTTCCGGATAAAATAAATTATCACCGGAACCGCTGATCCATCGTTTTTCTTTGGCAAAACAAACATATGAAGCAAACCATTCCCCTCCCACGTCATCAAAACAATAAGAATATCTGACACGATGAGGATAAACATGTAATGCACTGACAACCAACTTCATCACTTGACCTCTTGTGATAAGATCATCCGGCTTAAAACTTCCGTCTTCGTACCCCTGAATCACACCTTTACTTTTTAAATAAGCAATAGCAACCACGTTAGGATGATCCCCCTCCACATCGACAAAAATATTACCCTGAATTTCACCTCTTTCCAACGCTGCAGGTCTAACTTGGCGTTGATCACCTAAAATTAACTGACGAGCTTTGGGAACATAATATGTGCCAACCGTTAATAAAATCAAACACACAAACAAAACCGATATAAAGATTAGAAACTTTTTCTTGCCTGAAATTTCATGTGTTTGTTTTTGTGTCATAAAAACATCGGGAAAATAAATCCCTAAATTATAACACAAAAATATAACCTTAAAAAGAGTTAACTAATCTTGATGCAACACCTTGTCATATTCAATTTCGTATATATGCAAAAAGGCAAAGAAAAGAGATAAAATCAACGGTCCGAAAATAACGCCGATCAGTCCAAAAGCAAAAACCCCTCCAAACACGGCCAAAAACATAAGCAGCTGATTCATTTTAACTCGTGATCCTATCAAATGAGCTCTCAAAAAATTATCCACCGTACTGATAACACCCGCTCCCCAGACCAACAAGAAAATACCACCAAACCACTGCTGCCCAACAAGCAAAAATATCGCCGCCGGAAACCATACAGTCCCGGTACCTATTACAGGAATCAAAGAAAACACCGCCACGGCAGTCCCCCAAAAAAGTACATTCGGTATTCCGGCTATCACAAAACCTATACCACCCAATATTCCCTGAACCACCGCCGTAAAAAATATACCGTATAAGGTTGCATGGCTGATTTCCTTAAATTTACTGAAAAGTTCACTTTCATGTTTGCTTGACAATGGGCTCAAAGTCATAATCCTTTCAATAATTTTTTCACCATCTTTGAACATAAAGAACAAAGAAAACATTAAAACCACAAAACTGATCAGCAACCATAAGAAGCCTTTTATCAAAGCCGAACTCTGAGCTACCAACCATTGTGTCACGTTTTTTGCCAAATCCACAATACTGGTTTTTAAGTCGATATTATCAAAATCAATCAAATCACCCAGATAATATTTAACAAAACTTAAAGCATCATAAATCAAACCACCATCACTCCATATAATAAGCCAGTCCAGTTGACCAGTTTTTACCTGCTTATATATATATCCATAAACATCCAGTGCCTGTTCGGCCAAAAACAAAATAAATAAGAATAGAGGGACGACAATAACAAAAACAATCAATAAAGTTACAATCAAAGTAGAAAGTATCACGCGATTTTTCATTATCACCAAAATCTTTTGATAAAGAGGATAAAACGCCGTCACCAATATTGCCGATAAAATCAACGCGTAAATAAACGGACTAAAGATATCTAAAAGCATCAGTCCAGTGATAATAATACACGCAATTAAAAAATAACCTGGAAAATGGGATATTACCACTCCGTCCATCTTTTTAATCTTTTCAACTTTGCTGGAATCATTTTTTCCCCGATCCTCCATAACCCGATCCTCCATAATAAAAAAAGTAAAAATTATGAGCCCAGTATAAAAAACTAAACTCTAAATAGCAAACCGTCCTGCCCGCCCAAAATAATATCACTCGGCTGGTTGTGTCTCTTATACTCATAGATCACTTCCCTGCCTTTCTTTTTTAATTTAAAGATCATAAGTAAAAAACATATGTGCCCTTCTTGTCGGAAACAATCTGTCTTTGGAGTATTTTGCCCCTTTCTTTTTTACAAATTCAATGGCCCCTTTATGATGCGCTGAAGTTACCATCCATGCCTGCTTATAACCTAGTACCCGGGCTTCTTTAATCCTGTGCTCGAATAATTTATTCCCCCACCCCTGACCGCGATAATCTTTATGAATATAAAATCGTCTGAACTTACAAACATCATCAGTTACTCTACTCATCGCTATCGTACCCGCCACTTTTCCATTATCATCAATAAGAACCCAAAAAGCCCCTTTATTTCCATAGTATTTGGGTATATCCAAAAGATCTCTGTCCAAATCGGAATCGAAATGCTCACCGAACTCGGCCATCACATCATCAATCAATCTAACAATTCCTTCCGTGTCACCTTCACGAAAACGACGTATTTTCATACATTATTAATTAACACCTTTAACAATTGTAACAGTAACTTCGTCGGAGTCATCTGAATCCTCTGTACAAGTTAATGAAAGAATGTATCCCTCTTTACTTAAAGTATTGGTCGATGTTCCACTAAACTGAACCGCCACACCTTCATCCGGTTCCCAACCCTTTTGCTGTAACAATGCAGACTGGTCACTACAAACCTCCTTATAATCCATTCCCGTTAACCTGTAAGAAAGCATGCCGTTGCCATCAACACCGGCCCAATTAAAATTCTTACCTTTTTCCAAAATTACCAAATCTTCCGGCATTTTTTCATTCAGACTGTCCGAATCAATAATAATATCGGAACTCCCCTCCATTTCCACATAACCATTACCTGTTTCTTCGTCGATTTTTATTTTTCCAAGATCCGTCTCAATAGTAACATCTTCTTCATCCGCGATAACATCAACATCAATAGCATCATCAACATTTTCATCATACGCTGATTTCGGACTATCAATATTTTCCTTGTTTTCAACATTAGCATTTTCAGCTTCACACGCACTCAATAACACTATGGACAATAATAAAAAACACAAAATTTCCATAGAATTAAACAATTTTTTCATAATGAAGAAATTAAAAACAATCCAAACAATAGCACAATTAAGTATTAATGCAATAAAATTATACCCATTAAAAACGGTAAAATATGTAAAATACAAATATATAATCCCTTCAAATATGAAATTTAAAAAAACATCTCTGCTGATCATTTCATTTTTACTATTAAGTCATACATATCCGACTTTTGGACAAGAATCATTTACCCCGTCCGAAATTACACTTAGAGGAACAACCGACGGTAAAACAATTGAATTAAATTGGGATGCCGATAACGGTTCCGCTCCCTACGGTTATAGAATACTATGGAGTTTAATCCCTTCCCCCACATACCCTTTGGGAGAAAACGATTATTACGATACAGTCAGACAGGAAGAAATCGACACTTATACAGTGGATTATTTTTTAAACACCGGCACTTATTACGTACGAATCTGCGTGCTTGATGGTAAAGATAATTGTCTAAACTACTCGAATGAGAATAATTTTCTGATTGAAAAAATTGCAGAGGAAGAAGAACCATCAAACGAAAATTCTGAACAAACGGAAACAGATCAGACGGAAGAAGACAACAGAAGCGAAGATCAACTGCCTGAAGAAATTGAAAGCGAAGTCCCTTTAACCGATATACAACAGCACAGAAACAGAGATGCCATCAAATACCTTTATCAAAATCAGATAATTTCCGGATATCCCGATTTAACGTTCAGACCAGATACAACTGTAAATCGTGCAGAACTAATGAAAATTCTTGTAGGCGGACAAGGCAAAAATCCGGATCCCAACCAGTTTAAAAACTGCTTCCCCGATGTATCCGAAGAATGGTTTGCTCCATATATATGCTACGCCAAAACCGCGGGATGGGTATCCGGTTATCCGGACGAAGAATTCAAACCCGGACGAGAAGTAAACAAAGCCGAAACCATAAAAATGCTAATCAATTCCCGGGGGCTACCCATACCCGAATCCATTGAAGAAGACATTTATGTGGACGTATCTGCCACTCAATGGTTCGCTACATATATTAAAGTCGCCAAAGAAAAAGGTTTATTAGAAGAAATCGGCAGTATGTACAATCCGGAAAAAGCTATGACAAGAGCCGGCATCAGCGAAAATATTTACAGAGCCATGTACATGGAACAAAACGGATTGGACAAATTTGAAAATCCCAAAACATAATAACCTTAAAAAACCAGCTTTCTTATTGTGCTAAAAGACATATTATTATATATTACCTTAAGTATTATTTCATAATTCTTAACCCAAGTTTTATATGCGCAAAAACATGCAAAAACTCTGGGCTAAGTTGGCGGGCGGAGCGCTTTTGGCCATGCTTGTAATTTCCGGCACGGCTATTTCTTACGCGACTCCTGCAGCACCAACTCAGCCCGATCCCACTGAATGTGCGGATTGTCAAACAATCCAGGACGACCTGGATGCAACTTATGCCGAACTTAACAACGTGATAACCGACGTTTCGGTTTACGGCGCCGAAATTGAAAGTCTCCTTGATGAGACAACAACAACGGTATATGAAGGTGACAGCATGCTTATGGTTGATGAGCTTGCAAACGCTGTCGCCGATGACATGCTGGCTATTGGCCCTGTCTGTGAAGACCCCGCAAACTCCTTCGCCTACTATTCTTCATTCAGCTATGAAGGTGAACTTTACTGTTTTCTAGACGAAAATATGTGGTTCGGAGTTGAACCGGACTACTTTAACTTCTTATCCCGCATGACGGATATAACAGAAGGATTGGATCCAGATCTATCGATGGCCTGGGACGACGTCTGGAATGAAATGATAGAACTGCTAAAAGACCATGATGGAGACTCTTCCCCAAACATTGAAGATCTGCTGGCCGAAATAAATCTTCTATTTGAAGATTTGACGAATTGCGAAGAAACAAACTGCCTCGCTGAAATGGACTGCCCGAATTGTGAAGAAATCGGTTACGAATTAAGTCTGACTTTAACGGACATTGAAGATTTGGAAGCGGAAGCCGATGTTATGGATCAGGAATTAAACGATCTTGAAGCCGACATAGATGAAGTTGAAGAACAAATGGAAGACCTGCAAACACTGCAAAACGAATTAAGAGCAATGGTTGTGGATGCCGGAGGTATGACGGACGAATCATGCGATAATTTTGAAGTCGACCCGGGACAAGCCTGGGGTATTGCTCACAATTTCGGTGACGTTCAATGGTGTTTCACCAGCGAGTCACAAATAGAAGAAATGATCCAAAATCTTGATGAATACTGGGAGACACACAGCTCACAGCATTTACCCGATGAAGCTGAATTAAACGCTCAAATGGATACTTTAATGGATGACTACATTGTGGCTCTGGACGACTACGCAACATTACTGGATGAACTTAACATGGCATATACTGACGCTGAAACACTGGTCTCTTCACTTAATGACTGCCTGACCGAACTGCAGGAGTTAAAAGATGACGGTTTCTGTACCGACGTAAACGCGACCGTTTATGAAGACCTACTCAACGATGCGGATGAAATAATGGGTACCGGATACCAGCCTGAACCTGCCGCCGAAGAAGAATCTGAAGAAAAACCCGCCACCGAGGAAGAGGAAGAGGAAAAACCCGGTGACATTGGTGGACACTGGGCTGAAGATTTCATTACCGAACTGTTTAACGCCGAAGTGGTTTCCGGTGATGATGAAACCGGCGACTACAGACCGGACGACCCCGTAAACAGAGCAGAAGCCGCTAAAATAGTATCACTGGCAAACGGAGACGAACCAGCTGAATGCGAAGCAACTTACTTCCCCGATATTGAAGACGGATCATGGTATTGCGTCTATACAACAAACGCATTTGATAACGGATACTTCGGTGGTTACGAAGACGGCACTTTCGGCCCCGGCAATCCTATACTTAGAGCGGAAGCCGCCGCCGTTGTATTAAGAGCACTGGAATTTGACGTTCCCGAATACACCGAATACTCGTTACCCGATATTACCGGAGATGAATGGTATGCCGATTATGCGGAGATGGCATACTCATGCGGCCTCTTTGAAGGACGTGACGTTGACGGAGTAAAAATATTTGCCGGTGGCGAAGAAATTACCCGCGCCGAACTGGCCAAAATAGTAGATCTAGCCCTTTTCATAGGCATGGATGAATCAGCATGCTTTGATAAAGCTGCTCAAGAAGAAGTAGAATAAATACTGGCAAAACAACAGTTCTACTCACTTACCAACTATCAGACGATATAAACCAGGCAATAAACAACTACCTTACAAACTGAAAAAGAACCCCGTATGAAAAACGGGGTTCTTTTTTAATATAAAAAATATATTAATTATCTCAATTTCATGCTTGAATACTAAAAGTAAACTTTTGAAAATAAACAAATATTTAGATATAAAAAATTTAATGAGAAATCGCGAAGTAAAAATCGGACTTGCATTGGGAGGAGGCGGAGCCAAAGGAGGAGCCCATTTGGGAGTATTAAAAGTATTTGAAGAAGAAGGTATCAAAATCGATCGAATGGCGGGAGTAAGTTCCGGAGCTATAACAGGCGCGGCTTACTGTCTGAACTATCCGGTTTCAAAAATCATAAAACTTGCAGAACAGTTTAAAAATTATAAAGTGCTTGGAATAAGCAATATAAATTTTTTCGGAGACAGCATTGCCAAAAACAAAAAATTAAAAACAATAATAAAAAACAGTATCGGAGAATCAACATTTCCGGACTGCAAAATTCCATATGATGTAATAGCGGTTGACCTGGAAGCAGGTGAAGAAGTGGTATTAAACGAAGGAGCAATGTGGCCCGCATTGATGGCCTCATCAGCCATACCGGGCCTTTTTCCCGCATATTTTTACAACAACCGATATCTTGCCGATGGAGGGATTTTAAACAACATACCTGTTAACAGGTTAAGATCTTACAGTAATATCGACATAGTCATAGGAATCGATCTAGGGCTTAAAACAAGTAAACAACACCTGTCCGGCATGATCTGGGAAAAATACTACAATAAGCGCAAAACCTTTAATCTTCAACCCGGATTTTTCCACAAAGTTAAAATCAACTATTCATTGTTAATGGAAAATATTTTTCGATCCATAGACCTGACAAGAGAGGAAGCAATGATGCAAAGAATTAATGAAGCACAACCCGATATCATCATATTTCCAAAAACCGATTCAATTTCCGTACTTGAATTTGAAAAATACGAACAAGTAATCGAAGCGGGCGAAATAGCCGCCAGAGAAATTATGCCAAAATTAAAAAAATTAATCAGTCAAAAACTTTCAAATTAATCTTTTTTAATAGATTTCTGAATAATTTGCGAATACCATGAAGGGAAAGAGAGCTCACAAGATAAAACCGACAAGGTTTTCTTTCGTGAATGCCCAGAATGAAAAGAAACAAGCAATTCAAGGAGCTTTTATTCGAAACGAGCTAAGCTTACACAAGTAAGCGTGCGAGCGAGAATAAAAAAGCGACGCAGAAGTGCGCCGTTAATTTTCATTCTGGCTGGGGAGGAGGGATTCGAACCCCCGCATGCCCCGCCACGGCGGGGTGCCTTACCACTTGTTGTCAAACCCCGCTGTGGCGGGGGCTACTCCCCAATATTTCAAATCACAAAAGCGATTTTACCTGCTAGTTACTATTTCTTCAAGCCGGCTTTTTCCATTTCCGAATCAATAATTCTTTCAACTTCCTCCACGCATACATCCACCCTGTTTTCATAATTCCAGACCTGATAATCAAACTCATCCGCCATCCCCATCTCTTTTTTTGCACTTTCCATCCTTCTTTCCACCTCATCCGGCTACAACCTGCGAATAATCAACAACCACGACTGCCAAACAAACGCCCAGGAAACTGTGCTGGAGTAAGCAATAATTATTGCCAACCGATCAGTACCGGTTCCCTATTATCTACAGATCCAACCTCCCAAACTACTATCCGCCAGTACAATCAATCTTCCCGCAATCAATAAATCACCAAACCGAAAATACTCTTTTATCCATTGAAAAGTCTCCGCACGATAAAAAAAGACATGAGTTGGATCATTCCTATAATACCAGTTTTTAAAGTCCACATCTTCACTATAAAGATGAGTCATACAATACAGCCTTCCTCCCGGCTTTAACATCCTTCTCAAAAGTTCAAATTCCCGATCGGGTCTATGAAAATGCTCCACAACTTCACAGCAAACAATAAAATCATATTGTTGTCGCAAAACTACGGCCCGATCACAAAAAAACGGATCATATTTTTCAATACTATAACCATTGTCACTCAAAACCTTACTAATAACCGGCCCGGTCCCCGCGCCAAAATCCAGACCAACCGCGTTCTTGTCAAAATCCCGCAATACCGCATCAGTAATTGGTGAAACAAAATTCTGATAACATAAATCCTCAACATCGTTATTATGTTCTTCATAGCGTTTTTTCTCTTCGGTAGGCGACAAATAAAACCTCTTATCACGCTGTATTCCCCGACAAAAACCACAATCATAAAAACCCTCTATATTAAAAGTAGTCTCTAATCGTCCATGACACAAATTACAACTAAGAATAAAAAATAAGTTAAAAATTTTAACCAACCTTCCACAAAGAAGATCAACCACATTTTAAGGAAATCAAAAGAAACAAGCAATTCAAGGAGCTTTTATTCGAGACGAGCTAAACTTACACAAGTAAGCGTGCGAGCGAGAATAAAAAAGCGACGCAGAAGTGCGCCGTTAATTTTCATTCTGGCTGGGGAGGAGGGATTCGAACCCCCGCATGGTGGGACCAGAACCCACTGCCTTACCACTTGGCTACTCCCCAACGTGTAA
>CAYFWB010000001.1:0-164995 GCA_964346765.1 uncultured Candidatus Peribacteria bacterium | reverse complement strand
CAAATTGCCTTACCACTTGTTGTCAAACCCCGCTGTGGCGGGGGCTACTCCCCAACGTGTAACAAATTGCCTTACCACTTGTTGTCAAACCCCGCTGTGGCGGGGGCTACTCCCCAATATTTCAAATCACAAAAGCGATTTTACCTGCTAGTTACTATTTCTTCAAGCCGGCTTTTTCCATTTCCGAATCAATAATTCTTTCAACTTCCTCCACGCATACATCCACCCTGTTTTCATAATTCCAGACCTGATAATCAAACTCATCCGCCATCCCCATCTCTTTTTTTGCGCTTTCCATCCTTCTTTCCACCTCATCCGGCGGCAATTCTCCTCGTTTGGCTATTCGCTCCAATAACTTTTCTTCACTTTCCGCTTTAATAAAAATCGTCACAAGATTCTTATCCGGAACAAGTTTCTGAATCGACTGAGCACCCTGCACATCCACTTCTCTTAAAACCACTTTACCCTGCTCCAAAGAATCGATTATCGGTTTTTTAGGAGTGCCGTAATAATTTGTCTGATGCACCATCGCCCATTCTAAAAAATCACCCTTCTCAATCCCCTTTTCAAAATCATCCTTACTTATAAAATGATAAACACCTCCGTCCACTTCCCCCGAACGCATTCCTCTGGTTGTGCAGGAAATCGGATAAACAAAATCCGTGTACTTCCGCTTAAGTTTCTTAATAACAGTACCCTTACCCACTCCCGAAGGACCAGAAATAATAATAAGCAAACCTTTTAAATTATCATCCATTCAAAAAAATAAAATTCGCAACAAACATTATAATCAAAAACACAAAAATACAAAGAGCAATTACGTTTAAATAACCCAAAAAGCACTAATTGACAAAAAGCTAAAATATGTAGTATAATAACAAGATTTATAATTTAATTCAGTGCCCGAAAATCATGAATAATCGGTCTTTAAAGAATACCAAAAATTTGCTATAATTAGCAGATTTGCATAAATCGGATCTTTGAAAATCAGACATCGAAAAGTAGAGAAACACGGGCTCATTAAGACCACTTAAAGATCCGATGCCTCCCTGCTTTTCGATACAGGTAGACGACTACTACCTTATTAAAAAGCAGTCTCCCCACTCAAAATATAGAGTCAGGGTCGAGACAGCAAAACAAAAACAAAAGAAACAAAAACTGTTTACTTCTTCCAATGTAAAAATTGGAAGGGAAACAAAAAAAAACAAAAACACAAAAGAACGGCGGTGATCAACGTCCTAAAAAAAGACACCAAAGAACAGTAGGGAGAAAGCTTTCCATTCGGAAGGCGGTACCAGGGAAATGAGTCGAAACCCTGTTACTCAAGCTCCTTGATCGACTAATCCTCTGGGCTTGATAAAAAAGCACCAGATAGGATACGGTCAGAGAGCCACATATGAGGCGTCCACCGAAACATTGGAGGACGCCTCTTTCTGAATAAAATTTAAAATGGCAAATCATCAATAGTCACTTCGTCCTCGGTTAAAGGGGCGCTTTTTGCCTTATCTTGTTCAGCGTTATTATCAGCATTATTATTTAATCCACCGTGTTCGGACTGCATTGCGGATGCACCGGCAACACCACCCATAGCCGCTCCCGCAACTACATTACTATTATACGATCCGCCACCTTCACCTTTTCTATCCAGCATAATCATATTATCAGCAATAATTTCCGTTCTATAACGCTTCAAACCGTCTTCACCTTCCCAATCACGGGTTTGAATTCTACCTTCGATAAAAACCTTACCGCCTTTTTTTAAATATTGTCCGCAAATTTCCGCCAATTTCCTCCATGCCACCACATTGTGAAATTCAGCTCTTTCCTGTTTTTGACCAGACGAATCAGTCCACGTAAGATTGGTGGCCACGGAAAAAGTCGCAACAGTCTGCCCTCCCGGAATCTGTCTTAATTCCGGATCTCTGGTTAAATTACCGATTATTTGCGCTCTGTTTAAAGACATTGCCATAAACCGTTCAAGTTATAATATTATTAACACCTCTAAAGTGCGCAGGCACTATAACGTCTCTATTTCAGATCCGCAATTGACATCGGGAATTTCTTGCAGTAAAGACTTATTAATGGTTATCTGTTCCAGACGTCCAAAAAAATAACCAAAACCGAAACTTAAAAGCAACAACAATAAAAAAACAAAAAACGCCAATTTAAAATCTTTCTTGAGCAAAGTTATCCCTTTCATATTAATATTTCATGAAAACATACGCATTCATCCTGGGGAGAAAAGGCTTACTTTCAATTGCCGAACTTACAAACACCTTATCCGCTTCCGACCACATTGTGGATATTGTCCCCAAAGCATTGATAGCCGGACTTAATGAACCTATGCATAGACCGCAGGACAGCCTGGACCGTTTGGGTGGAACGGTAAAGATTGTTGAAATCTTTAATGACGCGAATTTATTAGATGACAATTTAACTGCTATCATAGCCGATTATTTAGCTGCCAAGTTTGACAATTTGGATTCAAAACTGCCCTACGGCCTTAGCGCGTACAATTTCTCACAAAGACGTGAACAAATTCTAAAAAATTTATTAACAAAAATTAAAAAAAATCTAAAATCGCAGGGAATCAATTCCAGATTCATTAACAAAAACTTCACCAATTTAAAAACAGCTTCAATAATCGGTGAAAAACTGCTTGATAAAGGTTCGGAAATAGTGCTGATCCAGGGACGCGGCAGAATATATATAGGAAAAACCGTGGCAATTCAGGATATCGAAAATTACAGCCAAAGAGATATCAAAAGACCGTGCAGAGACGCCAGACTCGGCATGCTCCCTCCAAAACTTGCCCAAATGATGATAAACCTTGGCGGGACCCAATCAATAAATCAATCCAACAATTCAAAAACAGTTTACGACCCTTTTGCCGGAATCGGGACGGTTCTAATGGAAGGAATGTTAATGGGATACAAAGTTATCGGATCCGACATAAATCCCGAAGTAATCAAAAAAACGGAAATAAACCTTAAATGGTTATTCGATCAACAAAAAATTGAAAATTCTTCATACAAACTGTTCGTATCAGACGCCACTAAGTTGCAAAAAAAAGACCTCCCCCATGAACCTGATCTAATAGTAACCGAATCATACCTTGGCCCTCCGCAAAGTCGCCTCCCCTCTCCGGAAGAAATTAAAAAAAACTTCAAGCGCATAGAAGAAATGGCCTACCGATTCCTAAAATCAGTTTCAGAATTAATCAAACCCGGCACACCCATAGTAATGTCCACACTAACCTATAAAAACGACCGTTCATATCACTACATCAATTCAATCCCGGAAACAGCGGCAAAACTGGGTTACAAAGTTGAAGCACTAATACCCAAAGAAATCAGCGACAAATTCAATTTAACAACGCACAGAAGAAAAAGCCTGATTTATGACCGACCGGACCAAACCGTGGCCCGCGAAATCTTCAAATTCATCAAAAAATAAATTTGAAAAAAACTAATATCTTAAGTATATTGGGCAAGCATCATTGACAACCTGGCGATCCCCTGTAGCTCAGCGGTAGAGCAACCGGCTGTTAACCGGTAGGTCACTAGTTCGAATCTAGTCGGGGGAGCCAATCAATTCACGACTAAACAATTCGTCTTTAGTCTATTTCAAAATTAAAATGTTGTTCGATAAACTAGGCAATCGGGAAAAAACTTTTTTTTTACATACCAAGCCCTTCTAAAGTAAGTTAACAGTGCCCATCTGCGAAACAATTCTTTATGAAAATTTAATTGCCATACAATGCATTAATTGACGCTACACTATTTTTTTAATACAGTAACCATAATATGAAAAAAATTTCTAGAAATTGGATAATTGCAGGTGGGATTTTGGTCGGTCTATACATCCTCTTCCAAATACTCGGAGAGCTGTATATTGAATGGCTATGGTTTAACGAGGTTGGATTTCAACAAATTTTCACCACAAAACTGGCGGCAAAATGGGGCATTGGAATAGTAGTGGCAATTTTTGTTTTTGCCCTTTTATACCTGAACATTGCAATACTCCGCCGTCTGACAGATGATTCTCCATTTACTATTGAAGTCAAAGAAGGAAATTTCACCAGACAAATAGATGTCACAAAAATAGTAAACGGCATGACAACTCCAATCCTAGGATTGCTTGGATTGTTTAGCGGAATGGCCGTAGCCGTAAACTGGGAAATTATTTTACAATTTTTCTATCAGGTCCCTTTCAATCAAAACGACCCTATTTTTGGACGCGACATATCCTACTACATTTTTTCAATACCTTTCTGGGAACTTTTAATAAGCCTGGGATACTTTATAGTCTATGTTTCTTTTGCTATAGCAATCGTGTTTTTCCTGAAAAAAGGAACAGTAACAGTAAAAAACATTTTTAGAGAAACCGATTTTTCAAAACTCAAAAACGGCTTTTTGACAATTGCAAGAGGCACAAAAACACACCTTCTCATACTGCTGGCTATCTGGTTCCTCCTCACTACTGCGCACATCTACTTTATTCGCATGCCAAACCTTCTCTTGAACCAACAAGAGATACTTTTTGGCGCCGGATATACAGATATCAAAGCCCAGCTTCCCTTTCTGTGGGTTCTTCTGGCTATAACAGTTATAGGTGCAGCATTGGCCTTATTTAACATCAAAAAACAATCGCTTAAACCGATAGGTCTTGCCTTTGTAAGCTACTTTCTAGTCCTTGTGATTGGTGGAGCAATCATACCCGGATTGCTACAAAAATTCATAGTAGCCCCTAATGAACTAAATATAGAACGTCCCTACATCGCGCATCACATAGAAGCAACTCAAAAAGCATGGGGTATCGACAAGGTAACCATTCGCGAATTACCTGCAGACACCGCACTTACCGCAGAAGATATAAAAAATAACGAAGCAACAATCAACAATATCAGACTTTGGGATCGTGCTCCTTTGCTCGACACTCTCAGCCAAATCCAGGAAATAAGAACATATTACGATTTCTTTACAGTAGATGATGATCGTTACAATTTAGACGGTAATTACAGACAGGTTATGCTGTCGCCCCGCGAAATGAACAGCAAAAATCTACCCAAACAAAACTTCATCAATAATGTACTGACCTTTACTCACGGCATGGGACTGGCACTTACACCGGTTAATGAAATTACCGAAGAAGGCCTGCCGCAACTTTTTGTCCAAGACTTACCCCCTAAAAGTAAAAACGAACAACTCAAAATAGACCGTCCCGAGCTCTATTACAGCGAATATCCAAGTGAATACGTGATTGTTAATTCAAAAAATGAAGAGTTTAACTATCCATCCGGTAATAAAAACGTCTTTTCACGCTATGAAGGTAAAGGAGGCCTTCAGATCTCCTCACTTTTTAAAAAAGCTCTCTTCGCCTGGCACTTTAATGAATTAAAAATACTTCTATCGAGTGACGTAAGTAAAGAAAGCCGCATTATGTTCATACGCGACATTCATGAACGCGCCAAAACCATTTTTCCTTTCCTAAAATTTGATAGCGACCCTTATCTGGTTATTACAGACAACCGTCTAGTATGGCTTTATGATGCCTACACAACAACAAATCGCTACCCATACTCAAAACCGCTCGGGTCACAAAACTATATGCGCAACTCAGTAAAAATCAGCATAGATGCCTATAACGGTGAGGTAACAGCCTATGTGGCGGATCAAAATGACCCTTTGATACAAACATATGAAAATATGTTCCCCGGAACCTTCACGGACATTTCCGAAATGCCTCAGACACTAAAAGACCATATCCGCTATCCGGAAGACTATTTCGCACTCCAAACACAGCTTTACCGCATCTACCACATGGAGACACCACAAGTTTTTTACAACCGTGAAGACGCCTGGGAAGCAGCTAAAGTAGAAACCGCAGGCAGTTCACACTCAGACCCTATGATGCGACATCTCATAATGCGCCTACCTGATAACGAAAAAGAAGAATTTATCCTGATGCTACCTTACACCCCACGCGGCAAAGACAACATGGCGGCATGGATGGTGGCCCGCTCAGACAATGATAATTATGGGAAACTAATAACCTACCTCTTCTCAAAACAAGCTTTGATTTTTGGACCGCAACAAATCGTAAACCGCATCAATCAAAACGCGGAAATATCGCAAAAAATATCACTCTGGGATCAACGCGGTTCAAAAGTTGTACAGGGCAATTTGCTTGTAATCCCCATCAAAGACTCTGTCTTGTATGTACGCCCTCTTTATTTAAGGTCTGAAGGCAATGCCCTGCCAGAGTTAAGAAGGGTTATTGTAGCGCATCAGGATGATATAGTTATGGAACGAACATTGGATGAAGGATTACAAAAACTTTTTGGCACCAGCATAGACACAGACACACAGGCTGAAGAACCTGCACCCCGGGAACCTAAAGACCCCACCACAGAAACAACTCCCACCACAGAAACAACTCCCACCACAGCCGCAGATCCAAGCACAAACACACAAGACCCCTCTTTCGCTCCAACAAAAACTAAACAGCAAACCGAACTAATCCAACAAGCCCAACAACACTTCCAAGAAGCCAAAGAAGCTCAACAACAAGGCAACTGGAGCCTTTATGGAGAAAAAATCGATCAACTTGAAAAAGCATTGCAAGAACTCAGTGAACAAAAATTCTAAGTTATGCGAAATCACACCTCCACCACCCTTTCATTCAGAAAAGACATACATTCTCCCGAAAACACATAACAATCTCCAAAAAGACACGCTGTGGTTTTATAAACAATATGATTTAATGCTGGATTTCGCACATCCATCGCTGGTCTCTGCAAGCCTGCACCTGATTTTCCTTCTATCTTAAATTTATCCAACACCTCTCCTTTCTTATCTTTCTTTATAACTTCAGTTATAAATCGTTGGGGAATAATAATCGATTCTTCTTCCCCAAATTTAGCCAAATTATTAACAATTTGCACAAAATCCTCTTCCACAAAACCGGACACTATGGTTTCGCTTAATAATAAGCTGTACTTTTCAGGTAAAACAACCTCTGTTGCGTCACAATTTAAAAAAATAGACTTAGAAATAAACCCAAAATCATCAACCAAGCCTCGACTATAGTCAAGAGTATGGGGATTGAACTCCAAAAAATAACACTTATCAACCCCCAAACATAAAGCATATATCCCCAACAAACCTATACCAGCTCCAGCATCAACAACAACTACTTTTCTGTCACGCAAAAATCTCAGCGCATCTTGTATAGCCAGAAAAAACTTTCGGTTGCGCACTTTATCCCTTGCACAAAAAATAGCATCCATTAAAGACAATTTCCCGCACGTAGAAACAGCACATTCCCCAAAAACACGATTTACATCTATATAACTTTGGATTTGCTCATCAATCTTTTCAAACAACATATTATAAAATTTTTATATTTACCTGCTATAATTAACAATATCACAAAACATCGCCTCTATTCACCCCCTCATTCAACGTCCACCAAGTGGAGTCAATCTGAGTAAGGCTATTTTTTCAACAACAACAAGACCAATTCCTCCGCAATTTTCGTAATAGTCGGCAAAGTCAGTAACTCAAAATAACCTCAAGCGCCCCACTCCCACCTCTGTCAAAACGCCCTTCATAAACCCTTTCCACAAAGGATTTCCCGGAAAGATACTTCTTTAAAAAAGGTTTAATCACCGGCATTCCCTTGGACGAATGCAGTCCTTTACCTGTAATAAAAAGAACTTTGGTAAGCCCCCGCTCCCGACACTCTTCAAGAAACTCATCCGCCAGTTGACCAACCATAACCATAGTTAAAGCACCCATACCGTGAAAATCAAACTCCGCCTGAGGTTTGCTTAAGTTATCATATTTATTAACCTTCTTTTTTCGCTCCTTTTTACTAAATTTACCCATATACAAATTATACCACACTTGACAATAAAACCAATTACTGTATTATTGAATTACCGATAGGTAGAGTTGTAGGGGTTATGTAAAAATAAATTCCTTGAAACAAAACTTAAAGGAATTTATTACTTAACCTTTTTTTTATGAAAGGTTCCATCAAAAAGCTCAACGAAAAAGGCTTTGGATTCATTACTCCGGAAAACGGGGGCAAAGACGTATTTTTTCACGCTAACGATTGTCCGGACGAAGGCTTCAAAAGCTTTCAGGAAGGCGACAACGTTACGTTTGAAATGGGTGAATCACCAAAAGGTCCTAATGCGACAGATGTAGTACTTGCGGATTCGCAGGTCGCAGCTGAATAATTTTCGACCTATAAATTAAAGCCGACTTATCGTAAAATAGTCGGCTTTTTCCATTAATTTTCTATAAATAGCAAATACAAGCTCCGCCCGCATAGCGGTTCAACCATACTATATTTTAACCGCAAACCTGAATCTATACCTAAACCCGAACACTTTGACTAATCGACAAAGCCGTCGATTTTCTAAATCACGTCAAAACAATATGAACATAAGATATCAAAACAATTTGTAAATCACTTTTCCCTTTTAAATTTGACAAACCAAAGTTATATCAATAAAAAGAAGCCATATGTATATATTAACAATTCAATATGCTAACATTACGTAAAGTCAGTATATTTGGCTTATTCATCTTTTTGGTTGCACTTTTGGCCGGATGCACAGATGGCGCAGAAACAACACAAACAGAAAATGAACAAATGACACAGGAAACCGAAACACAAACCGATGAAAACACAGAAAGCGATTTTAGCGCATCTATTGATTATAAAATCACGGGTATTGAACCCGGCGCAGGAATTATGATCAACAGCGAAAAAGCAATGGAGTCTTACGGACTCAATGAAACTGAATGGCAATTACAGGAAAGCAGTTCCGCCGCAATGCTTGCCGCAATGCAAGACGCACTGCAGAATGAAGAACCCATTATAGCCACACTTTGGGAACCGCACGCGGTCTTTTCAATCGGAGATATCCGCAAACTTGAAGATCCGCAAAACATATATAACAGTCCCGAACAAACCAAAGAATTTCTCGCGGAATATGCGCCGGAATGGGCCGACCGCAAGGTAGCATCCGATGTAATCGCAAGCGTTGTATATAAAGGTTTCAGCGAAGACGCTCCCGCAGCTTACCAGTTCTTCCAAAAATTCAATGTACCTTCTGACACTCAAAGTGAATGGATTTACAAATACAGTATAGAAGACATGGACGCTGAAGAAATCGCTGAACAATTCATGAGCAATAATCCGGACTTGGTTACGAGCTGGGTTCCGGAAAACGCCGATCTTGGAAAAGAAACAATCACGATCGGTATTCCTCCATGGCCGGGTGCTACGGTAAAAAGTCGTGTCGTTGCCGCAATACTTGAAGACATTGGCTATTCCACGGAAATAAAAGAATTGGATGTCGGCGTGGTATATACATCTATCGCTCAAAAAGATATTGATGTAAACGTTGCCGGTTGGTTGCCTACCACTCACCAGGAATACTGGGACAGCATGGGAGATAAACTTGAAATTGCAGGTGTTAACATCCTAACAACATGGTTAGGGCTTGGCGTTCCTGCTTACGTCGATCCCGAAGTTCAATCTCTTGAAGATCTGGCTAACTTATAAAAATAAATGCAAGAACAGTCTTCTTCAATCATAGTCAAAGATCTATATAAAATCTTTGGCAAAGATACGCGTGAAGCACTGACTCTTACAAAAAATGGAGAGTCCCGTGAAACGATAAATGAAAAAACAGGACAACTTGTAGCTTTAAAAAAAATCAATTTTGAAGTAAAAACAGGTGAAATATTCGTAATCATGGGACTCTCGGGGTGTGGTAAAAGCACCCTTCTAAGATGTATCAACAGACTTCAAGAACCTACCGAAGGTTCTGTCATAATTGAAGGGCGCAGTATCAACGAAGTAAACAACAAACAACTTATAAAATTGCGCCGACGTGTATTCGGCATGGTTTTTCAGCATTTTGCGTTATTTCCACACCGCACGGTACTGGAAAACGTACAGTTCGGACTTGAATTACAAGGAGTACCGGATCAAGAGCGAATAAAAAAAAGCAAAGACGCGCTACTCCAGGTCGGGCTGGAAAATTGGGCGAACAAAACGATAGACTCCCTAAGTGGCGGAATGAGACAAAGAGTTGGACTAGCGAGGGCATTAAGCGTTAATCCCAAAATTCTGTTAATGGATGAACCGTTCAGCGCTCTCGACCCATTAATCAGGGTAAAAATGCAAGAAGAGCTCTTGCGACTTCAAAATAAAATAAAAATGACAACGGTTTTCGTCACGCACGACCTTAACGAAGCAGTTCGTTTGGGCGACCGCATCGCGATTTTAAACCCTCAAGGTGAACTGATTCAGGTGGATACCCCGCAAAACATTTTGCTTAATCCGGCCGACGCATATGTCAAAGAGTTTGTTAAGGATGTTGACCGCCCTTCGACCCTTCGCGCGGAAACCATCATGACTCCGGTTACGGTAAAACAACAAAAAGATCAAAAAAAAGTACACTACCTGGATCCATTAAAAGAGACTCTTCACTATCTTCTTAAAGAAAACAGACCTGTACTTGTGATGAACAATAAAAATGAAATAGTCGGAGAAATCACAAATGACGCAGTTGCCGATATCTTAAATAAATAACATACATGTTCGACCAATTACCGGTTATCCCTATAGAACAATGGTCCGAAGCCATAATCAACTGGATGAACCGAAACTGTGATATCATTTTCGATTTCATAGCCTGGGTAATCAACGGCATGCTTAATCCCATGGAATGGATCTTAAGCTCACTACCCGCGATCGTAATCATTTTTTTCGTTACAATATTAAGCTATCTGCTTGGAAGATGGAAACTTGCTATTTTTGTTTTATTTGCCCTTCTTTTTATTGGGATGATCGAATATTGGCCTCATACAATGCAAACATTGGCACTTGTCCTCACCGCCACCTTCCTTTCTCTGATCATTGGAATACCTGTCGGAATTCTAAAAGCATACAACAAAACCGCGAGTCACATTCTAAATCCTATATTGGATTTTATGCAGACCATGCCACTTTTTGTATATTTAATACCGGCGGTTCTTTTCTTTTCGATCGGTAACGTACCCGGTATTGTCGCCACTTTTATCTTCGCGACGCCACCCGCTGTCAGACTTACCAGTCTGGGTATAGAACAAGTCCCCACCGAATTGAAAGAAGCCGGGCACGCTTTTGGGGCATCAAAACGGCAATTTCTATCAAAAATCGAAATCCCTCTGGCGATGCCTTCAATCATGATGGGGGTTAATCAGTCAATAATGCTTTCACTATCAATGGTTGTGGTCGCCTCCATGATTGGCGCCGAAGGACTGGGACAAGAAGTTTTGCGCGGCATTATGAGGTTAAAAGTCGGTCAAGGGATCGCCAGCGGACTTGGAATTGTACTACTGGCAATGATACTGGACAAAATCACAAAAACTGCCTGGAAAAAATAACTGCCCTCGATCACTCTAATACTAGCCATAAATACTGGATCAAATTTAGAAATACGATATAATATTCAGATACCAAAATAAATAACAAACCACTCGGTTCGTGCACTACTACGCCGGTCTGCTTGAAATGAATATCTTAATAAATGTATTCTTCTTCGCTCTTCAACAATATTATCTATCAATGGCGACGACGAACATCATCTTAATAGTGATAATTTTAGTGCTTCAAAAAAATATGCTCCATCTCTAAATTGGCATCGCTTTTACTGATCCCCTATTTACTGCTAATAACCAACGCGACCAATTAACTGACTTATTTTATTCCGCTAAATCAATAACGCTCATTCACAAAAGTAAGAGCTACCCCTTTTTTATCGGCGCGTCCCGTCCTTCCTATTCTATGAATATAATCTTCCTGCGTGCCCGGTAAATCAAAATTAATAACATGACTGACATTATCAATATCCAGACCGCGCGCCGCAACATCCGTGGCAACTAAGACTTTTATTCTATTTTCCTTGAAATCTTTTAAAGCTCTCTGTCTTCTGGACTGCGTTTTATCTCCATGAATCGAATCAACCCTAAGACCGCCCGATTGCAAAGATCTGGAAAGTTTATCCACTCCCCTTTTTGTCCGGCCAAAAACAAGAACTTTTTTAAATTCATCTTTATGTAAAAAAGATTGCAAAACTTCCACCCTGTTTTGATTCGATCTGATTCTAATTACATCCTGACTCACATTATCGGCCGCTTCCCTTATTTTTACGGATACCTTAACCGGATCATTCAAAAAGTTTTGTATCAACTGTTCAATTTGCTTACCAATGGTAGCGGAAAAGAAAAGCGAATGTTTTTTCTCCGGCAATTGTTCCAACAGGAATGTTATATCGGGAATAAATCCCATATCCAACATTCTATCGGCTTCATCCAGAACAACAGTCCTAAAAATTTCCAGGTCGATCAATCTTCTTCTAAGCAAATCCTTAACTCGTCCGGGGGTACCGATAATAAAATTATACTTCTTCTTAAGCTTGCGAATCTGCATATTCATATTAGTTCCACCAATACATAAAACCGCGTTAATCCCCAAATCTCTTGCAAACATATGAAATTCTTCTTCAATCTGAAACGCCAATTCTCTGGTCGGAGCTAAAATCAAAACTCTTTGCCCCCTGTCATTTAAAACCTTGTGCAACAATGGCAACAAAAACGCGGCTGTTTTACCGGTACCCGTATTGGCAATACCAACAACATCTCTCCCACTTAAAATAACTGGAATCGCTTTATCCTGAATCGGTGTTGGCGTCTTATATCCTTTACTGATAACATTCCGCTTCAAACGGGTATCCAATTCAAAATCGGCAAAACTATTTAACGAAACGTATTCCTTTTTATCAGCTTTAACAGAGTTCTTACTGACAAATTTATTTACATCAATACTCTTCTCTTTAAAAGAAAACTTTTTATTGTTTCTAAAACGTGACGGTCTTCTTCCACCGCCCGATGATTTATGTTTCATGGCTTGAAAAAATAACTGAGACAAAACTATACAACCTATGCACTCAAAAGTCAACAAAATGCCGAATTTATTTTTTTTATTGATTTTTCGCTTAATAAAGACTAATATCCCGCTGCTTTATTCATTTTATGGAAATCAGAAACATTGCCATTATTGCACATGTTGACCACGGCAAAACAACTTTGGTCAACTCACTTCTAGAAGCGGGTGACGTAATAGCCAAGCATAAAGTGCTGGAAGAGCGCGCCATGGATTCTAACGACCAGGAAAAAGAAAGAGGTATTACAATTTACGCCAAAAATGCCTCGATTTTCTACAAAGGCACAAAAATCAATATTGTGGACACACCGGGCCACGCGGACTTTGGATCCGAAGTTGAACGCATACTTAAAACAATAGATGCCGCAATTCTGATTGTTGATGCTTATGAAGGACCAATGCCTCAAACAAAATTCGTACTTTCAAAATCACTTCAGCTTGGTCTGCCGGTTCTTGTGGCAATTAATAAGATAGATAAACCCACCGCCCGCCCCGATGAAGTTTTAAATTTAATATTTGACCTGTTCGCCAATCTTAACGCCAACGAAAAACAGCTCGATTTTCCTCATATCTATACAATAGCAAGAGAAGGTATCGCCATAAAAAATCTTCAAGACGAAAAAAAAGACATTACACCTTTTCTGGATTTCATAATTGATAATGTAAAACCGGCACAGACTGAAAAAGATAGACTCTTTCGCATGCAACCGGCTACCCTCGCTTATGACAATTTTCTTGGAAGAATTGCCGTTGGAAGAGTACATGAAGGCATCGTAAAAGCTAATCAAAAAGTTTTCATTAAAACGGAAAATCAACATGACCGCGCCGCTAAAATATCCAAGGTATTCACTTTCAGAGGCATGGAAAGAGTGGAAACGGAAGAAGCAAGTGCCGGCGATATTGTGGCATTGGCCGGACTTCCGGACATTTATGTAGGAGAAACAATCACTACGGATGAAAACAGTTCGGCTTTACCCGCAATCAAAGTGGATCCGCCTACTCTTGCAATGGATTTTATGGTTAACGACTCACCGCTTGGCGGACAAGAAGGAAAACTTTGCAGTAGCAGAAATATTCGTGAAAGATTGATCAGAGAACTTGAAACAAATGTTGGACTAAAAGTGGAAATGGACAATTCAAGCGACAAATTCAAAGTCTACGGAAGGGGTGAAATGCATCTGGCCGTTTTAATTGAACAAATGCGCCGTGAGGGATTCGAACTTCAGGTTTCACAACCCGAAGTTGTAACACGTAAAATTGACGGACAACTTTGTGAACCTTATGAAAACGTAATAATCAACCTGCCGGAACAGATGTCCGGAAAAGTGATCGAAGCGCTTTCACAAAGAAAAGGACAAATGAAAAACATGAAAACGGAAAACCAAAAAACCATACTTGAATTTAAAATACCAACCCGCGGACTGCTCGGATTCAGATCGACCTATATTCTTCTTACCAAAGGTGAAGGAACATTTTATCATTCATTTGAAAAGTACGCTCCCCACTGCGGTAAAATAGAAAAAAGACAAGTGGGATCAATGATATCAGGAAACGACGGCGAAGCTGTCGGATTCGCACTTTATAATCTACAAGAACGCGGCCCTCTTTTTATCAAACCCGGAACAAAAGTTTATGAAGGGATGATTATCGGTGAGCACAATCAAGGAACCGATATTATCGTCAATCCGCTCAAAGGTAAAAAATTAACAAACATGCGCGCTTCCGGCTCCGACGACGCCATCAACCTCACTCCACCGCTGGAAATAACGTTAGAACGCGGCATCGAATACATCCAGGATGAAGAATACGTTGAAGTAACACCGCACAATGTCCGCATCAGAAAAAAACACCTGAAAGAAAACGAAAGGAAGCGCGCCGCTCAAAAAAATAATTAATATGTTAATTCTAAAATTAGTCGCTTTTGGATTCTTTATTAAATTCATTACCGGACTGGATGACACAATAACGCGTATACCGGTAATCGCCAGCATCACAAAAACAAGAGCGGGCAAAATAGCTTTTTCAATCGGAAACCTTGCCGCGGTTTCAGTCGCTATTCTAATTGCCATCTTCTTTTCTTCCATAATCATCGACATACCGTATTATAAATATATAACAGCCGGATTATTGATTCTTTTGGCGGCCGGTATATATTTTGATATTTTCGTCCACAAACCAAGAAAAAAAGCGGAAGCAAATCTGTTAATAATGCAAAAAATTACCATCGAAAGATTCAGCAAACTGATGGCTATCGGTTTTATAGCCTCTTTTGCCACGCTCATTGATGACATAATAGCTTACCTGCCTCTTTACATAACAGATAACCCTTGGGAAATGCTTTATTCTTCCATCGGCATTATTAGCGCGACTATCGTTCAAATAATTCTGATAATTTTTTTCGCCGAAAAAATCTCCAGAATTAAATACAAAGAAAAAATAGCTTCGGCCGGCTTAGTAATTTTGGCTGTACTGCTGATATTGAATATACTATAATTAAGAGAAAATCATTTATTAATCATGACCAAAAAAAAAACCAACAAGAAAGACGAAAATAATATTTTGAAAAATCAGGATATAAAAGAAAAAAGCAAAAAAATATCCGAAAAAAACGCCATTTTAAAAATAAAAAGTAAAGAAAAGTACAAAACCATTGACGAACTTTTTACTCAGAGCCAACCAAGTTCCATTTATTATACTTTACTCATATTATCCGTCTTTATTGTGACATGCGGACTGCTCTTGCAAAACGCCCCCATTGTCATAGGCGGCATGCTGGTAACACCTATTTTAACTCCAATATTGGTAGTTTCCATGGCCATCTCGGTAGCCGAAATAAGAGCTTTAAAAGGACCTCTTTATTTAATATTAAAATCCACGCTGGCCGTCATTGCTTTTTCAACGGTAATCACTCTGATATTCGGAGTTGACAAGATTGACCAGGTCTTTGTTAACGATTTAAGGACAGCCGTACTTTATTTTATTGTAGCCGCCGCTTCGGGTGTAGCCGCCACTTTTGCCTGGGTCAGGAAAGAAGTATCGGATATCCTTCCCGGAGTATCAATAGCTGTTTCATTGGTACCGCCGTTAAGCCTTATAGGTATAAACCTTGGAACACTGCAGTTTGATACGGCCAGATTTTATTTGATTATCTACATGCTCAACCTTTTCGGTATTATCGCCGGAAGTCTGATCATTTTTTCTCTATTAAGATTCGAAAAAAGCCGTGGTGTTATAATGCAAAAAGTAAAAGAATTTGAAGAAATCGAAAAATACAAAGAAGCCAAGGAAAAAGCTAAAAAAACAATGGAACAAATGGAACAGATTAAGAAAAATGTTTCCGAAACCATAGAAATGGAAAAAGAACAGGAGAAAGAGAAAGAGAAAAAAGACTAAATATCTTTTACTTTTTCCCTTGTGTCATTTAGCTGAACTTCAAACTCTCTCATCATTTTCTCCATCACGATTTTTTCATCCACGAAAACCGCGTCTAACATTTCATCAATCTCATCAAGCCTAGATTCTATATTTTCATAAGCTCTCATCAAATCCCGCATTAAGAGCTGATATTCTTCCTTATCATCTTCGTCCGAACGGTCGATATCATCCTGCAAAGTTGAAAGCTCTCTTCCCCACAAATTTAATTGATTTTTTAAATGTTCTTTAAATAATGACTGATCCATATCAAATAATTAAATAATTCAATAATCATTATAACATGAAAAGAGCTCCCGACAAATATCATTCGATCCGTTTTTTTCTTTTTTGACGCGATTTTCTTTCCAGTTTCCTGATTCCTACTTCATCATAACCAAAATAATGTCCAACTTCATGTAACAAAACCTCTTTTATCAAATTTTTTAATTGATCCAGTGTCCTGCATCTATTCATGATCGGAGCACGAAAAAGCGTTATCTTACTGGGCTGTATACCCATTACAGCCTGACCCCATCCCGTTTTGGGAACACCGTCAAACAGACCAAGAAGCGTACCTTTCATCTTTAGCCTACGAAGCTGATTTCTTGATGGATTTCCTTCAACCACTATTAAAAGATTTTCCATCTGATCTTTAAATCTTTCAGGAATCTCTTCCAGGGCGTCCTGCACCATTTTTTCAAATTCTTCCTCGCTTACGTGCATATTTTCTCAATTTTTTGTTATTGTTAATTACCAATACTTTTGTAACTTCCGCGCCGTACAAAAAAATCAACGCCATAAAAAAAATCCAAAACATAATCACCGCCAAAGACCCCGCGGCACCATAAACCACGCTTAAACCAGCGAATCCAATATAAATATCAATAATAAAACTAGAAAAAGTTAACATAATCGCAGTAACCAAAGACCCGCCAAATGCGTATTTCCATTCAAATTTCAACGGACTGAACGCTCTGTAAATAAACATAAAAACCGCCACCATCAAAACTATGGAAAACACATAATCAAACGCGAAAATCAAATCAAAGTTTAAATCAATCATCTCGTTCAAATACTTAGAAATAATTGTCATCGCCGTGCGAAAAAGCGACATCGCAATAAATAACAATCCAACACCCAAAACAAAAAGTATAGGCAGTATGAATCCCGATAAAATTTGAATCACTCCGTCGTTTTTATCACTATAATCATCCCACATCCTGCTCAACGCTTCTTTAACCTGAAAAAAAACTCCGGCGGCACCTAAAACCAATGTAACCAAACCTATCGTAATCGCGATAAAATTATCGGACGGCTCAAAAGTTTTTTGCATAACACCGGACAAAAAATCAATACCGTCCGGTCCCACAAAACCTGACACTCTCTCTAACGCCTCTTGCCTCACAGATTCGGTTCCAAAAAAGAACCCGGCAATACTTATGCCTATAATTAAAATGGGAGCGATAGAAAAAGTCGCAAAAAAAGCTATTGCAGCACCCTTCTGGAAAGCATTGTCTTTCTGCCATTCTTTTCCCGCCTGTAAAAATAACGCCAATATTTTATTTGCCATACCGGCATTATAATATAAATCGCAAAATATAAAAAACTACTATTTATCCTCCACCAAATATTTATCCGGATCAGGACTAATATTTGATTTTTCCTGTACAATTCCATCATGGCCGCGATCACCGCCGCCTAAGAAACATTCACGTCTTCAATGATATTTCTTAAGTCGCTTGCTTCAAAATCTGAAACTAAAGCACACTTAAAACCGCAAGCGCGGACTCAGTAAAACCTTCGCTCACAAAAAAGTGATTTCACGGAAGATCTAAAATTAATGGCAAGCCAGAGAATAATCAGAAATCATTTTTTCCTAACCAACTTGATCACCTGATCCGTAGTTCTAAAATTCATCTCCGCCCGACCATCCTTTGGCATTCCCATTTGCTCGGCCAGATCAATCGGATAACCGTCAATATGAATCATATTATCTCTGCCATCAACGATCAACGAAGGATCATGTACTCTCCTGGGCTTAATTTCATTTAAAACATATCTCAGATATCCCAAATCAGCCCTGCTTGTCTCTTCTCTATCATCACTGACACCTTCCCAAATTTTCGAAGTCCACTTGGGCACGTACCCCACCGAATTATAAATTACAAAACGCTTCATCGCTTCCCACCCCGATTCACATTTAAATGAAATATGATGAAAATCCTTTTCCCCCAAACAATCAAATTCCTTTCCAAAACGGAAAAAAGCCCACTTGGGCAAGACAGTATAAGAATCCAATCCCAAAAGATATTCCCTAACATCATCATTATAAATAATTTTCTTTAAAATATCCTTGGTCACGTTAAGACCTCTTAATGCCAGAGGCATTGTCCTAGGTAACCGCTCCATCCTGCTGATTGCAAAGGCATCCAAACCTGTTCCCACAAAACAGGTCCAAGGACTTCTTTGAGTTTGAATAATCTGCCCGGTAGCATCAAAAGTGGAGACATCAACTTCTCGCACGCGCAAATCCTGCTCTTCATAAGGTATTTCTCCATTAACAATCTGCTTAACCGTATTACCGTTCGCGGTCCCCAAATGTCTGGCCAGTAAATTCAATGTACCTCCATCAGCGACAATAATAGGTCTCGGACTCAATGTTAAATCGGTACTAACCGGATCAGTATCAAGATTCTTGCGAATCGCGCTTAAAAATGTACCTCCTGCGCTGTCTCCAAAAAAAGAAAGTACTTCGGCGTCTTCTTCAAACAGTGCCCTCATTAATTTATTATCTCTGATCTGGCGGGCAATATTTGAAATCACTTCATTATTATTATTCCCCCTTACCAAAATATCCATAGGTTTGGCAATCACATTAATTTTTTTCATATCATCAACAATTCTTTTCAATTTTCCATGCTGAGAAGGATATCTATCCTCATCCCCATAATCAGCGTTAAAAGCCAGAGCCAGAGATCGAGACATCAATTATAGTTATTTATTGCATGTCATTTTATTCACTTTGAAACATAAAACAAGACACAAAGCGGTTTTTTTGACTTAAACCTTTTGATAAAATAACATATCGTAAGATAAACAAACTTCATGGATAACAAAAGCGGAGAAATTATTAAGAATGCAAAAAAATTTCTTTTAAAGAACGACTTTTATAAATATAAGGATTCCAAAGGCATAGCAAAAAAAATTTTACAGGAATTACATGAAGTCTCATCTGATGATAATAAACGAAACATACTGCTGAAAGATAGCTGGAAACAAATTAACAGTTTGGGGGAATCAAGAACCATTCTTGTAGTTGAGCTTGGCGGATCATATCTGCACCTGATTAAAGCCGAAATAAAAACAACCCAAGACATAAAAATAATTAACAGCGTTTCCATAGACTTTTATGACAAAACAAAAATATATACACCTGAAATCCTTTTCACGGACATTTACAATCATTTGAATCAATTTGTAGACACCGAAGAAAAATCCCAAATCAAAGATTGTGTTTTTATTTTCACATTTCCGCTTGAACAATTCAGAAGAAAAGACGGATGCATAGATGCGGTAGCGATAAAAATCAATAAACATATCAAACATCAAGGAATAATCGGCATGCATGTCGGCGAAGAAATGGAAAAATTCGGACGACTACACGGTTTTTCAAATCTTAAAGTTTCAGTAACAAACGACACGATCCCGGCTCTACTCGCATCAAAATACTTTGAAATCAAAACCCAAAAAACATTCGACGCCTCACTGATAATTATTGTGGGCACTGGCACTAATATAGCTTTGGGCTACGATAAACAAACTGAAACTGGTGACAAATATTTTATAGTTAACACAGAATTCGCGTATTTCAATGCTTTTCCAATGTCCAGTTTTGATAAAATATTTGAAAAAGATAATCCCACTAAAGGTGAATCCATGGCCGAAAAGAAAATTTCGGGTTTATGGCAGCCTTTTCTGTATAAAACAATCATAGAAGAAATGATTTCGGCAAAAATTTTGCCCATTGAATACGCGGAAATAATCAACAATCTAAAAATGTCGGGGCGTAAAATTGAACTTTTACTTAAAGACAAAAAATTACCTCCTGCAATGCACGATGTCCTGAATTTCATTTGGCTTGAACAAACAAGAAGAGCGGCGTTTATCACCGGACTTGCACTTGCCAATTGCATGCATTACGTTTTTAAAAAAAGCTCAAAAAATAAATTAAATTTTGGCATGATAGAAGTGGGCGGTGTGATCAAAAATGCCAGATTATTTAACGAACACATGCATAAAAGTATCAATGAGGAACTTGCGAGACTGGATTGCCATGATAAAATATCATACACTATAATAAGTACCGACCACACATCCACCAAAGGAGCAGTAATATTCAATTCAATAATAAGAAATCACATATGAAAGACAGAGTAAGAATATCTCTTACATTAAGACCTGAAATAGTAAGCCTGCTCGACAGTAAAGTGGACGGAACAAAAATAAGAAACCGTTCTCACGCGGTTGAACAATTTTTAAAACAGGTTTTAGTCACAGAAGTCGACCAGGCCGTTATCCTGATTGGAGACCAGAACAAAGCTCTGACGGAAATTTGCGGACAAACTGTTTTGGAACGCATGCTGGACCAACTACAAAAAGCTTCTATCAACAAAATTGTCATATCTTGCACGGACCAATCTCAAAAAATAAAAAACCTATTATCGTCTAAAAAGTTTTCCAAATTTATCATTTCATACGTCAAAAACGAATTAAAAGGAACAGCGCACTCTCTTCGTCAATGTAAAAAAGAACTCAATCCCGGAAATTTTCTTTTCATATACGGAGACGTGCTCGCGGAAACAGATTTTTATGATTTTCAGGACTTTCATAAATCAAATAACGGTATAGCTACGATCACGGTCACCAGCATTCCCGACCCTCTACCATGGGGTATAGTAAGAGTAAAAAGAAACTTGGTTACCGAATTTATTGAAAAACCCAGTCCGAAAAAAGTTGAAAATATCAGGCTGACGAACCTTATTAATGCCGGCATCTTCGCCTTCAAAGAAGAAATATTCGCCTATCTAAATGAAAAAACTTATAGTCTTGAAAAAGATGTATTCCCCGGACTCATAAAAAATCGCCAAATATACAGCTACTTGCTTGATGGCGTATGGGTCAACGTCAGTAGCAAAGATTTACTCAACCATGCGCAAAAATACTGCAAACCAAAAAAATAATTCAAACAATTTTCTTTTCGGAGCGGCATTGTCCGCCCATCAAGCCGAAGGAGGAAACACCCACAATCAATGGTATAAATTTGAACATAAAGTTTTAGCCAAAAAAAATATTAAATCCGGTAAAGCGGCCAACCACTATGAACTTTTTGACGAAGACTTTTCACTCGCCAAACAATTAGGACATAACGCACACAGATTATCCATCGAATGGTCCAGAATCGAACCCGAAGAAGGCAAAATAAATTTCCAAGAAATAGAACATTATCGCAAAGTCTTCAAATCCCTAAAAGAAAAAGGATTGACTCCGGTTGTAACCCTTTTCCATTTCACTCTTCCGATATGGGTATATAAAAGAGGCGGTTTTTTAAACAAAAAAAACATCCACCGCTTTATTGAATATTCCAAATTCATAATCACCACCTTCAAAGATGACTTCGAGTATGTAATTACAATCAATGAACCGCAAGTTTACGCTTATCAGGGATACCTGCTCGGCAAATGGCCCCCACAAAAAAGAAAATACTTCACTTATTTTAAAATTCTAAGAAATCTGGCCAAAACACACAAATGGCTTTACAAAGAACTAAAAACAATCAAACCGGACTTAAAAATCAGTATAGCTAAAAATAATCAGGTGTTCGAACCGGCCAGAAGAAACAACCCTTTTGACAACGCGATCACAAACTATTTCGATCATACCTGGAACTATCATTTTCTAAACAAAATTAAAAATCACCTGGATTTCATCGGATTAAACTATTACTTCTACAGAGGAGTAAAATTTACAAAAACATTAGCAAAAAAATTCTACCAATTTCATTATCCCACCTGCAGAAAAACAGACATGGACTGGGAAGTCTACCCAAAAGGTATCTACCAGATTCTTAAAGAGCTTCAGAAAAAATATGATCTGCCAATATTAATAACTGAAAATGGAGTTGCTGATGACAGCGATAAACTTAGACAAATTGTATTACCGGAAACACTGGAGTGGGTTTTTAATGCAAAAAAAGAAGGAGTGGATGTCATCGGATATATACATTGGGCACTGTTGGATAATATGGAGTGGGACGAAGGTTTCATATATAGATTTGGTCTAATTAAAGTAGATTACAATAACTATACCCGTTCTATCAGACCGTCGGCGCTAATCTATAAAGACCTTATTCAAAAATACTTAAAAAAATAACAATCAAAGTAAAGCTTGCAAAAGGGCAATAAACCTTGTAGCATTGCCAGGCGAAATTCCGTATTTATAAACAAACTGTATGGCGGGAAAATCAAAAAAGACCAAAGTGGTAACTCTTGTGGCTAAAGACGATAAAGGTAAAATAACCTATTCGTACCACACCATGAAGAACACAACATTAAAAGAAAAACTGGTTCTAAGAAAATACAATCCGGTTACCAAAAAACACGAAATATTTACTGAAACAAAGAGTAAATAGACTAATTTTTACAAGATTCTGCGGTACAAAACAGGCAGGTATTGTTTAACTGCCTGTTCAGCAAACACAAAGATCCCGCCATCATCATCAAACTCACAATTTTCAACAAAATATCGTGATTGGAAACAAAATCCACCCAGATCGTAGTACCAAACAAAAAAACGACCGGTAAAGTACAAACGGGACAAATAACGGACATTATCCCCACAAAAAAACCCAAACCGGAAAGTGAAGTTAACGTGACTTTTTGTTTAACCATGTTCATGGCAAACAACTTAATAAACCCCGCGAAAAGCACCCCAATAAGCAAACTCAAAACTCCGGCAAACGCTATGTTAACCGGAGTCAAATTTGCTCCCATCATACACATATTATCTCTTGAACCGGGCAATATCGACATAAAAATATAACTGATATCGAATGCGATAAATGCCACTCCAATAAATGCCAACAAGTATTTAACCTGCTTTAAATTGTTCAAAATCGGCATTCCAAAAATTTTTACAACATTTCATCAATAACTATTTCCAAAGCCGACACGGGCTGAGCTCCGGCAACCAAAACAGCTTCACCGGTTTCATTGTTTAAAACAATGGTTCCGGGAGTTCCCTGAACACCGGCTTCCATTCCGTTAGCCATATCTTTTTTAATTTCATCAGCGTATTTCTCACTCTCGAGACAAGTTTTAAATTCAGATTCATTAATACCCAGATCAACCGCAAGAGCTGTTAAACCTTCAACATCTTTAGGATTATCCGCGTAAAGTCGGTCTACAAATACCCAAAAATTATCATTGCCACCCAATTCAGCCGTACACTCTCCGGCCATGGCTTGTAATGAAGCGACAGGTTCATTGAAACTCAAAGGATAATTTCTGTAAACCCAATTCACATCATCACCGTAACTATCGGCGACCGATTTGGCCGTTTTATGAAATGCCTTACAATAAGGACACTGAAAATCCGAATACTCAACTAATGAAATCTTGGCATCTGTATTACCATATATATGATCATCATCAGTTACGGGATTAACAGCTTTGGCCATTTCAGCAGTTTTTGCGGCTTCATCCGCGGCGGCCTGAGCCTGCTGATCTTCCGCTTCCTGCTGTTTCTTTTCAACATACCTTTCTATGGCGTCATCTATTTGTGAGTCCAACACATTGGTATTCAATACTGTTGAATCGGATCCTTTAAACTGCATCCCAAAATACACCAACGAACCCGAAACAGCCGCTGAAGCAAATGCAATCGCGACAATCAAGCCAATATCTTTTTTCCCTTTTTCCATAACAAAATATAATTAATAAATAAGAAAATTATAACATAATTAATATAAATCCGCTACATCCTGTAACACATCAGACACGTGCTCAACAACATTAATTTTTTCATATATTTTTTTTACAGTTTGGTCCGGACCGATCAAAAAAGAAACACGCCTTGGGAAAAAAACTCCATCGGCTCCATAAGCGGCGGCAATCTCTTTCTTATCATCAACCAATAACGGAAAAGGCAAATCATATTTAGAAGCAAAATTTTGATGGCTTTTCTGACTATTTTTGCTCACTCCCAAAACCTCTACATATTTTTTCAAATCCTCATAAGAATTTCTGAAAGAGCATGCCTCTTTGACACAACCGGGAGTATTGTCCGCCGGATAAAAATACAAGAGTAAATATTTACCTTTATAATCATTCAAATTTTTTACTTCACCGTCCTGATCAACGGCTTCGAAATTCGGAGCCTGATCACCTTCTGAAAGTTTAATTTTACTCATAAAAAAAATTTATTAAAAATTACATCCATTTAATAGAACATCCCATTGAAGGGTATTGAATCGAATCCGGTTGTTTACCTTTAATTAATAATTCAAGCGCGTCATCAAGTTCATTTGTCGCGGGATTTTCACCCGGACTTCTGGCATCATCCACCCTGCCATGATAAGCCAATCGCATATTTTCATCATAAACAAAAATATCCGGCGTACACTGCGCCTTATATTTTTTTGCCACCTCCTGAGTGGGATCCTGCAAATAATCAAAATTCATTCCGTATTTTTCATAATACTCTTTCATCTTTTCAAAACTGTCTTCGGGATAATCCGGATTATAATTGGGATTAATTCCCACAAACTTCACGCCACGCTCTTTATATTTATCCTGTAAAGCCACCAGCTTATCCCATTGCGCCTGCACGTACGGGCAATGATTACACATAAAAACAATCACCAAAGCCTTTGCCCCCTTATAATCATCAAGCGAATGGTCATTATCATCGGTTCCCTTCAACTTAAAATTATAAGCGGCGGATCCAAGTTCGATTTTTTCAGATTCTATTAACACCATAAGAAACTGATTAATAAAATAATGATCAAATTGATTAGCTATGTTAACATATAATAAATTTAATTTCAAAAAAAATGAATGATTGGTGGTTTAATCCGGTTATGTTTCAAATAGGACCTTTTAAAGCGCACTGGTACGGATTCATGTACGCGCTCGCTTTTATTTTCGGTTATCTCTTCCTCAATTATTCAAAAATCGGTAAAAAACTAAAACTAAAAACAGGTCAGGCCGACACCCTTTCAATTTTAGTCATACTGGGAGTACTACTTGGCGGACGGCTCGGATACATTTTGTTCTACAACTTACCTTTCTATCTTGAATATCCTTCAAAAATTTTTGCCGTATGGGAAGGTGGTATGTCTTTACATGGAGGAGTCATCGGGGTAATTTTCGCCCTCATTTGGTTTTCAAGACGATACAAAATCAGACTATTAAAACTGGGAGATGTCATTACCACCATAGTACCGGCTGGAGTTATACTGGTCAGGATAGGCAATTTTATCAACGCTGAACTTTACGGAAGAGTGGCCGATTCATATTGCCTGTACTTCCCCACCGACCCCGTCAACTGCCGTTACCCATCACAGTTACTCCAGGCCGCTTTGGAAGGATTGATTCTCTTTTTGATACTCTATTTTATCGGTAAAAAAACGCAAAAAACCGGCCTTGTTTCAGCATTATTTTTAATCTTATACGGAGTATTCAGAATCTTCGCAGAATTCTTCCGCGAACCCGATCCCCAAATAGGCTTTTTATGGGATTTCATGACTCAAGGACAACTGCTTTCCTTACTTATGATTATCGGCGGCTTACTTTTACTGTCGGTCATTAATAAGAAACAGAAGCCCTCATAAAACTGAAAACAGAGTCTTGGCAATACCGCTGGTAAATGCAAAATTAAATTATTTTATATTTACGCTTGACAAAGTCAATATATTTTGTTGTAATGACCAGCCAATATTATTATTGCACTATCCGCAACTTAAGATTTATACCATGAAAACCACAAGACAATACAATCCGGAAGCCGAAACACAAGTACCCGAAGACGGATCATTCGTTGAACAAGTTAAAAAAGAAGCCGAAAGAATCAAACTGCAAGAACAAATGATTCAAGCTGAAACAGATTCAAGAAATAATCTGGAAAATAAAACGACCGAACTGGATCTGACACCACCTTCCGGTGTCAAGACACCAAAAAAAATTAAACAATCATCACGGGCAAATATCGCCGCTATACTATCCGCCGCCGTTATTGGTGCCGGTGTGGCGAGTACCGGAACATGCGCTTATATCACTCGGCAAGGACCATTCGCTCCTGAACAGCAACAAAGAAATTCCGCGCCCAAAACAAATAAACTGGATATTGACAAGCCGCAAACACCTTCAGTACCCAAAGAAGTAAAAAACGAAGAAGACCTAAAAAACGCGCTTGAATCAGAAAACATTTCCGCCGATGACTCTGATTTCAACTATCCGACCGAACAACCTCAATTACACGCCAGAGCTCTTAATTTAAAATTAAATCCCGAATTGGACGGCGCTTCAGGCCCCGGATATGAATGGATTCCGATTAAAAATCGGATCACCGAACTGGATCAAAAAGATATCATAATAGCCGTAAAAGTGGTTAACAGATACGTTATGGAAGACGCACAGTCACTCCTGCACCCTAAAGGATTTACATATAGAGCCAAAACCGTTGATCCAAAAAATCCGAATATAACCTACTTTTATTATAACTGCGCCGACAAAGAGAATCCTTCCATACTGGCACAAATAGGTCTGCAGGATCCGACAAATCCTAGAAAATTGCTTTGGGCCAGATCTTTCGATATACCCGCCTGCGAATAATGATATATTGTAGGCATGAAAAATTGTTTCTGGCACACATTTAAAAAACCGATAATCGGATTGGCCCCCATGGACGGCGTTACCGACGCTCCTTTCCGTTATATTACCGCAAAGTACGGTAAACCGGACGTAACGTTCACCGAATTCACGTCAGTCGAAGGTATATGCGCGGGGGCTTTAAAACCTTTAAACGCTTTTTTTTACAATAAACTAGAAAAACCCGCAATCGCACAGCTTTTCGGCAACACTCCGGAATGTTTTTATAAAGCTTCTTTTCTGATATTCGAATTGGGATTCGACGGTTTGGACATAAACATGGGATGCCCTTCCAAAAACGTGGCTTCAAAAGGGTCAGGCGCAAGCCTAATCGGTAATCCCACGCTCGCCAAAAAAATTATCAGGAAATGCAAACGGGCATCTAAAGACTGGATCAATGGTAAAACTATTGAAGAAAGCGGACTTCCGATAGAAATAATCAAATTCGCGAAAAAACACCGTCACCGGCATAATAAAACCGGCATTAAAATATTTACGGTTCCGGTTTCGGTTAAAACCAGAATCGGAATCAACAAAAATATAGCGGAAGAATGGATCAAACATCTGCTTGAAGAATCTCCGGCAGTGATCACGATACATGGCAGAACCTTGAAACAAATGTACAGTGGCGAATCAAACTGGGAAGCAATTGCAAAAGCGGCAAAAATCATCAAACAAACCGAAACTCTGGTCATTGGCAACGGAGATATTGATTCAGTTGAAAAAGGTTTCACCTGCGCGAAAAAATTCAATGTGAACGGAGTACTTATCGGCAGAGCTGTATTTGGAAAACCGTGGATTTTCAATCAAAACGCGAATCCCTCTATAACCGAAATTTTTAAAATAGCCGTTGAACACGCCAAACTGCATGAAAAATTATTGCCGGATATACCCTTTTTGCATATGCGAAAACATCTTGCCTGGTACTGTAAAGGATTTCACGGAGCATCTTCAATCAGACAAGAATTAATGAAAGCGAAAAATTCAGCGCAAGTGGAAAAAATTTTGTCCGACATCAAAAGCAGATATTAAAATGGATTCCTGAATCGTTTCACGCTAAAATTCAAATTACGTAAAATCTTTAAATGGAAATCATCTCCGATTTCGATATTATTGTGGTTGGAGCCGGAGCCGCAGGCTTAAGAGCCGCCATCGCGGCTGCGGTAAAAGCCCCCGAACTTAAAATAGCCTTAATTTCAAAAGTTTATCCTGTTCGAAGTCACAGCGTGGCAGCCGAAGGAGGAATAGCCGCTTCCGTCAATGACGACGACAGTCCCGACCTTCACGCATACGACACTGTTAAAGGCAGTGATTATCTTGCCGACCAGGACGCCGTGGAATTTTTTGTGGATCATTGCTGTGACGAAGTTTACAAACTGGATCAATGGGGATGCCCCTGGAGCCGAGACGATCAAGGTAAAATAGCCGTCCGCGCGTTCGGAGGAATGAACAGAAAAAGAGCGGTCTTCGCTACCGACAAAACCGGCTTCTATATCTTACACACCCTATATGAACGGAGTCTTAAATATAAAAATATCAAACGATTCGACGAATGGCAGGTTACTGAGTTATTCACGACCGAAAACAAAGTAAACGGTCTATTCGCTTATGATAAAAAAACGGGTCAAATAAAAACGTTTAAAGCCAAAAGCATAGTAATGGCCGCGGGAGGCCCTGGCCAACTTTACGCTCACACAACAAATTCAGCAATCAACACCGGCGACGGAATGGCGCTTGCTTTAAGAGCCGGAGCCTCTTTAAAAGACATGGAGTTTGTGCAGTTCCACCCCACCAGTCTACCGGGGACACACATACTTATCACCGAAGCGGCCCGAGCCGAAGGAGGACACCTCATCAACAATAAAGGTGAAAGATTTTTAATAAACTACCTGCCAGACAAAATAGAAATGGGCCCGCGCGACATGATAACCAGAGCAATTATTAACGAATACAGAGCAGACAGAGGCATTAAAGGACCCCACGGACTTCACATGCTACTTGATTTGCGACACCTGGGCAAAATAATTATCAAAGAAAAACTGCCGCAGGTCGCGAATCTTGCCAAAACTTACATGAATATCGACCCCGCTACCGAGCCGATCCCGGTAACCCCCGCGCAACACTACTTTATGGGAGGCATCCACACAAACAAAAACGCCGAAACCGACCTCACAGGTCTCTACGCGTCAGGTGAAAACTCCTGCACTTCAATCAACGGTGCCAACCGCCTAGGATCGAATTCATTGGCCAAATGTCTGATCTTCGGCAAAGTATCTGGCGAAAATGCCGCCACTTACGCACAAAAAGCTAAGCATTCCAAAATCGACGCAGGAAAGATAGATACGGCATTAAAAAAAATAACTGAAATAACAGAAAACCGAGGTGATCAAAACGTCTTTAAACTAACGAAAGTAATGCAAAAATGCATGGACACATACGCCGGAATTCACCGTGAAGAAAAATCTCTTTATAAAGGATTTAACCAAATAAAAAAACTGCGGGAAAAAGCTGAAAACATCCAAATAAATCAAAAAAACACCTATTGCAACAATGAACTTGCCAATGTAATTGAACTTAAAAACATGCTTCAACTCTGTGAAACCATTTTTATTTCAGCACTTCAAAGAAAAGAATCCAGAGGATCTCATTACCGCGAAGATCATCCCCGAAGAAACGACCAAAACTACTTACTTCATTATCTCACCAAATTAAAAAAAGACACAATTAAAATCAATGAGTTACCCGTGGTAATCACAAAATGGAAACCTGAAAAAAGAACCTACTAAATATGAACCCAAAAATTACAATCAAAATAACCAGATATAACCCTGAATCCGAAAAATTCATAACCGATTCATATAAAATTGATACCCATCCGGACATGACGGTTCTTGAAGCATTACACAACATCAACAGTGAATTCAATGCCGGCCTTTCATACCGTTACGCCTGTGGCATGGGCATTTGCGGAAGCTGCGGAGCAATGGTCAACGACAAACCCGTTCTACTCTGCAAAACATTTTGTAGAAATCTACAACAACCCATTCGTGTCGCCCCCATGAAAAACTTTCCAATTATTAAAGACCTTGTTGTCGACATTAACAACGCGATAAACAAACTGCGGACGGTAATGCCCTACACCAACTTCATATTAAACAAAAAAACCGTCGAACAGAGCAAAAAACAAAGAAAAAAAATCGACCAAACCAGTCAATGCATTAAATGTATGCTCTGCTACGCCGCCTGCCCCATCTACGGATTCAACAACGAATTCATCGGACCCGCCGCCGCTTCCACCGCCTATAGATATACTTTGGACAACCGCGTTGACAATAAAGAAAATCGACTCAACAACATTATCAAAAAAGACGGCATTTGGAACTGCACTCATGTTGGCGAATGCTCGAAAGTATGCCCCCAAAATGTAGACCCGAATGCGGCAATTCTAAAACTTAAACTGCGCGGCGCCGTACAAACCGCAAAAACCATCATCAAAAAAAAATGAAGTACCACACTCAAAAAACCGAAAAACTCTGGTGGACCAAAAATTCCAATACAATTCTGTATGCCGTCCGAGAATATAGCGCTCTTCCAATCGCCACGTGGGCAATTTTCACAATTCTATTCTATATCTTCCCGGAAAACTTTAATTCATCCACTAAAACATTGATCAACACAATAGGCCTGATAGGTGCACTGGCACATACAATTACCTGGCTACAGGTAATGCCCAAACTACTCCCCTTTCCAATCACAAAAACCATATTAAAAATCATCTTTGGCCTCTTAATTATCATATGGTTAATTTTGTCTGACCTAATATTTTTATGGCAATAAAACCCCAAACCAAAATCGAAAAAACTCAGGGGATCACTTGGTTCCTGTTCGGTGGAGCGGCAACTGTCTGCGCTTTCTTTTTACCAATTACAATAATCTTGCAGTCACACCACCCAACTCAAAATAATTTAACATTTCTAATTCTTACATTTTCGGTTATAATTCTAGCCCTCTACCATAGTTTTTACAGAATCAAAGCATCTAATCACGATTTAAAACTGGGCAGATCCTTTATCGTGTGGATCTCGGCTATAATAATTCTCACTTTAGTAATCGAAAATGTCTAAAACCAGAAAGGAAAAAGATGTACTCGGAACCGTTAATGTCCCGGAAGATGCTTACTTTGGAGCTTTCACAGTCAGAGCCTCCGAAAACTTTAAAGTCAGCGGAATTACTTCTCCCAAAGAATTCAGACAGGCCATAGGTATCATCAAAAAAGCCGCGGCTCAAACAAATCATGACCTGCATGAAATTGAACCGGCATTCGCGAAAGCCATTATTAAAGCAGCGGACGAATTTATAGAAGGAAAATTCGACAACCAATTTCAGCTTGATATTTTCCAGGCCGGAGCGGGCACTCCGTTCAACATGAACGCCAACGAAATCATTGCCAATCGGGCCAATGAAATTCTGGGATACAAAAAAGGACAATATTCCGCAGTCACACCGAATAATCACGTAAACTGGGGACAATCCTCTAACGACGTCATTCCAACGGCTATCAGAATTGCTGCGCTGATTAAACTAAAAGATCTACATCCAAAAGTTCTCGGTCTTTCCAAATCTCTGCAAAAAAAAGCCGTGGAATTCAAAGACATCCTGAAAATCGGGAGAACCCATCTGCAAGACGCGGTTCCAATCACACTTGGACAAGAATTCCGAGCGTATGCTTCTTCAGTCAACAGATCAGCCAAATTTATCAAAAAAGCCTTCGGTGAACTAAACGAAGTTCATATAGGAGGAACCGCTCTCGGAACGGGAATCACGTCTCACCCCAACTTCAAGCCGTTAATGGTCAAACATTTAAATGAACTTACCGAACTAAACCTAAAATCTACAAAATACCCGATAGAACTGAACGCCAACATGAATATGTTCGCGTTGGCTTCAAACAGCTTAAGACTCTTGGCCAATAATCTGATCAAAGTCAGCAACGACCTAATACTGCTTAACAGCGGCCCCAAAGGCGGAATGGACGAAATATCACTACCCGAAGTCGAACCCGGATCTTCCATCATGCCAGGAAAAATCAACCCTTCAATCGCGGAATGTGTCAGCATGGTAGGATTTCAAGTAATGGGAAACGACCTAGCAATCAATTCCGCCGTTCAACACGCCAATCTTGAACTTAATGTAATGACTCCGGTTATTATGTTTAATCTTCTTTGGTCTATGGAAATACTGAACAAAAGCTGTCATACTTTCGATTCTAAATGTGTCTCAAAAATCAAAGCCAATCGCACGAACTGCCAAAGCCTGCTCGATAAAAGTCTTTGTCTGGCAACGGGACTTTCACCTTATCTTGGATATTCCGTAACCGCTCTACTGGTCAAAGAAGCTCTGGATAAAAAACAAACTTTATATGAAACCGTCACCGGTAAAAATTTTATGAAAGAAAGCGAACTCAAAAATATTTTATCGGCAAAAAAACTTACATCACCGCACTCAAGCGATAAAGCCCTAATCAAACGCATAAAAAACAATAATAATTACCAAAAATACCTTAAGAAAACTTGACTATAATCCCCCATTCAGCTTAAATACATACGCTCTAACCAAAAATTAAAATGGCAACAAGTCACCAACACGGATTACACACTATGAACGCCACACGGCCTAAAAGCAAAATGTGGAAAAGAAAAAATAAAGCCAAAGCAAAGACAAAAAAAGAAGACCTGCTTGAAGCTTTAGAAAAAGCTAAAAAAACTACAAAATCTTTATTGGAAAAACCCGAGCAAAAAGCGACTCCTGCCAAAAAAGCAACAACCGCGAAACCGGCCGTCGCAAAAAAAACGCCTCCGAAAACCGACAAACCAACGGCAAAATCAACAAAAGCAACTGCCAAAGCGGAGGAACCGGCGGCAAAAAAGGAACCTAAAAAAGAAACCGAGGCCAAACAAACCAAATTGGTTTAAATAATTTCTTTTAAAAGCCGCCCGTGCGGGCGGTTTTTTTTGTTATAAGCATCTCTTAAAACCTACCAAATAACCCGATTTTATGATATAATCGTCAGACATAAAATCACCAACATGGAACTGACCCGGCTCATTTTTCCTTTCGCCGCCAGCCTCTTAATCGGGGCACTGATAGGAATAGACAGAGAGCGCAAAAAACAGGAAGAAAAAAATTTAAGCGCGATCGGAATCAGAACCAGCATCTTAATAACGCTGTTTGGAACCACAGCGGGCTACCTAGGAGTCAATTACGACCCGTGGATTTTCTATTTTTCGCTACTGGCCATGCTGATTCTTACGGTCAGTTCACACATCTCACTTATTATCAGACATAACCGCATCGGCATAACTACCGAAATCACAACAATATTGTTATTCCTCTACGGCGCTATGTGCAGTTACGGACTGATTCAACTTGCGGTAATACTGGCCATTATCAACGCTCTGATTTTATCACTAAAAGTTTATCTCCACACCACGATCGCGAACATCAGCGATCAGGAACTTTACGACACCATCAAGTTCGCTATCATAGCTTTCATCATTCTACCTTTTCTGCCCGACAAAAACTTCGACCAACAAATCTTCGGTCCCTTCCTGCCAGACATAGCAAGCGGTCACATAAACGGTGTGGACATCATCAACCCCTACAAAATATGGCTGTTGATCGTTTTTGTATCCGGAATAAGTTTTCTGGGATACATACTGATTAAAGTACTGGGTAAAAAAGTCGGTATCAGCTTAATGGGCCTCTTTGGAGGATTTTACTCATCAACCGCCACATCATTGGCACTTTCCGACAAAAGTAAAAAGACCAAACATAATTTAACCCCATACCTGGCCGGAATCGTACTCGCTCTTTCCACAAGCTTTATAAAAATGTTCATCTTTATAAGAACTCTAAATGAAGAGCTTTTTAATCGAATATTACTGCCAATGGGAATAATGTTCCTTTACCTTCTGATTATAGGTTTTTTCCTGATGATGAAAAAAGAATCCCGCAGCAATAAAAACAAAATAAAAGACAAAAGCGCAAAAAATATCGAGACACCTTTCCAGCTAAAAAAAGCTATACAATTGGGCGCATTTATCCTGGGAGCCCTTGTAATAGCAAAAATATCACTGGCTTATGCAGGTATAGAACTTTACTACATAGTCGCGACTTTATGCGCGCTATTTGCCGTCGATGACCCGATCATCGTAAGTACTTCTACAGTGGCCGGTTCCCTTATGGATTTTGAAAACGCAAAAAACATAATACTGCTGGTTTCATTCCTAAACACATCACAAAAAGCGGCGATTGCTTACTTCTTTGGCAATCGTAAATTGGTCAAACCACTTCTCTTCATATTTGGAGGACTTTTACTTGTCACTGTACTCGGCTTCCTCTATCTTTAAGAAAGAACAAAAAACCGCTCATATCTTCCATGACCCGCTTTTTAAATGCCGCTTTTTAAAAAAAGAAAAAAAACTTCAAAGCGCAAAAAACTGGGAACCAGTACAAACATTTCAAGCGCGGCATCTCCCTACAGAAAATCCGTAGGCAACGGAACGGGCAAGAAACAAAAAATTAAAGCAAAAAGTTACGCTTCCGCCATACCACCCGCCAAATTAAGAAAAAAAACCGATCACACCAAAACCAAAATAATAGCCGCCATTATACTGAGCGCCGGACTTATAATCTTTGGAGTATACGCGGCTTTTTTATCGAATTACCTGCTTGTACAAGATTTCCAGATCGAAGAAGAAGGAACAATCATTGAAGATTACCAAAAAATGCATTCTATTCTTCAACAGGTTATCGACCAAAATATACTTTTGATTAACGAAGAAAAACTAATCAACGAAATAAGACAAAATCACCCTGAAATCAACAAAATCCACATCAAAAAAATACTGCCCGACACCATTAAAATCGAGTACACAAAATTCCCCACGGTAGCCAATCTGGTCAACATCGTTCAAGGTATTCAAAAAAAAATCCTACTGGACAGTCAAGGCTTTTTGATCGAAGAAAACATAGAACAGCTGGATCTTCCTCACATTTATCTTGAAACAACAGACCCTCTGGAAGTCAGACACAACTTCCTTAACAACCCAAAAAAAAGCAAAGAGCGCCTAACATATATCTTGAATACCATCAACCTGTTTGAAGAAAAATTCGGAATGAAAATTTTGTACGCAGAATTTTTACCAAGAGAAAGAGAAGTCCACCTGCATACCGAAAAATATTTTTACGTTATAATAGATATGGAAAAAGACCTTAACAGACAAATCGAAAAACTAAAAAAAGCTCTCCAAAAATTAGACATTTACTCGGTGCCTCTGGTATATATTGATCTTAGAATATCCGGTACGGATACTGAAAAAGTAATTTATAAAAAAAAGTAAAATGATTTGGGCCATACTTGGCATATTAATAGGAATTATCATCGGTCTTGCTACCAATTTCCCCATACCTTTGGAACTGACCAAATATTCTGCTGTTGTAATTATGGGGATACTTGACGCCCTGTTTGGAGCGATCCGCGCTGAAGTAACCAAAGACCAATTTAATGCCATAATCTTCATAACGGGACTCCTCTTTAACATTATTCTAGCAATCGCCGTAACTTTATTGGGTGAAAAACTGGGACTTGAACTATACCTGGCCGCCACTTTTGTCTTTACTTTCCGCATATTTTCAAATGTTGGTATTACCCGCAGAGCTGTTTTACAAAACGCCCTGAAACAGGAAAAAAAAGAGTAAATCATTGAAGAAACACAAAAAATCAAGTATAATAATAAAGAATAACAAAAAAACGAAAACTCATAAAAAAATCAAAATGTCTCAAGCCTCGAAACTAGCTCTGCTAAAAGAAATGCTGGAAAGCGCCGAATCCAATCTTCGTTCGGCAAGACAAATTATAAATGAAATCACCAATAAAGAGGGTAAAAGCCAATATGCCGCGCTGGCCGAAAAAGTGGGATCACATATTGGAACATCCGATACCGACCAGATAGTTGAAGGCGTTTTTGACGGTCAAAACATGATCGGACCCGACAAAAAGATTTATTCGGTGCCGTCCAATTATGCAAGCAAATCCAAACTGATCCCCGGAGACATTCTAAAACTTACCATTACTCCGGAAGGTGCTTTTGTATACAAACAAATCGGTCCGGTAGAAAGAAAACGCATCATCGGCACAGTCACTTATGAAGACGGACAATTCAGAGTAATAGGCGAAGGCAAAGCATACAAAGTACTGCTTGCCTCAGTTACTTATTTTCGCGCCGAAGTCGGAGATAAAGTTACATTGATTGTACCCGAGCTTGAAGACAGTGAATGGGGAGCCATAGAAAATGTACTGCCGAAAGACGCCACAGAAGACGATCTGGACAACCTCGATTTATAAAAAAATCAAACAATAAAAACAAAAACATGTTACTAGATAAAATTTTTCGAACAGCGGTTCAATATAAAGCTTCCGATATCTATGTCACAACGGGAAGCAAACCAGTTCTCCGCATCAATGGAGATCTTATTCTGATTGAAGAACATCCGGTAATGACCAAAAAAATGGCCGAAGAATATCTGGTTGAAACCATGAACGAAGAACAGAAAGCATATTTCGCCAAAAATCTTGACCTGGATTTCTCACTTGATATACCAAGTATTTCTAGATTCAGAGTAAACATTTTCGTCCAAAGAAAAGGTATTGCCGCCGTATTCAGACTAATCCCGGAAGTGGTTTACAGCCTGGACGAATTGGGCATGCCCGAAACACTAAAACGGATTACCCAATCTAATAACGGATTGGTAATTGTAACCGGACCAACAGGATCCGGTAAATCGACCACTCTCGCCGCGATGATGAACGAAATAAATATAAACGAAGCCCAACACATGATTACAATTGAAGATCCTATCGAGTTTGTTCATGAAAACAAAAAATCCATTATCGAGCAAAGAGAAGTAAAAACTCACACAAAAAGTTTTACCCGGGCGTTACGTTCCGCGCTTCGCGAAGATCCGGACGTTATTCTTGTAGGTGAAATGCGTGACCTTGAAACGATAGCGTTAGCGATAACCGCCGCAGAAACCGGACACCTTGTCTTTGCTACTTTACATACAAGCGGCGCGGCAAAATCGGTCGACCGTATGATCGACGCATTTCCTTTTGAACAACAAAACCAAATCCGATCTCAGCTGTCTGAAAGTCTGCGAGCCATAATTTGGCAAAATCTTGTTAAAACCAAAGACGGTAAAGGACGCGTAGCGCCACTGGAAATTATGATCAATAACAGCGCCACAGCCAACATGATCAGAAAAGCAAAAACACATCAAATAGATTCCGCTATTGAAACAGGATTCAAAGAAGGTATGCAGACCATGAAAAAATCCGTTACAGACTTCCTTGAATCAGACCTTATTACGGAAGAGGCGGCTTATGAATGTCTTCCTCCGGAAACGGAAAGATTAGAGACATAAAACTATATTGCAGGCACGTAAGCAAATATCGTCTCTCTAAAAGTCAAACTCACAATATAAATAACATATAAAAACACCAACACAGCCCCGGAAAGGCGTGTCAGTCGTTTTTCTTTAACCAAAAACACGTAAAAAAGCAAAGTCACAAACAACGCATAAATAGCATCCAGAATCAATCTCGGCTCAAAATTAAGAGGAACGATGGTTGAAGTAACACCTAAGACCAAAAACACGTTAAAAACATTACTTCCCACAATATTGCCTATGGCAATATCATTCTCTTTCTTAAACGCTGCCACTACAGACGTAACCAATTCCGGCAAAGAAGTCCCAAAGGCCACAATCGTCAAACCGATCAAAGCCTCGCTCACACCCAAAACACCCGCAATCACCACCGCCTGATCCACTACCAATTTTCCACCTACCATAATTCCGGCCAACCCGCCAAAAAACATTAAACTCAAAAACCATAAAGAGTCCTTATAATGACGTCTTTCCTTTTTCTCAATATCCTCTTCCCTAACCTGAGTGGACTTAAAATCACCGTAAATATAATAAAGAAATACAATAAAAAAACATAAAAGTATCAACCCGTCCCCCAGAGTCAACCGATTAAACGTTACGTTATGATTCTGAAAAATAGTATCGTATCCAATGAAAATCAAAACCGCCATCGCCAAAATACTTAGCGGAATACCTTTTGTTAAAGTACTCCTTGAAACGGAAATCGTACGGATTAATGCGGCTGAACCAAGCACAAGAGCGATATTGGCAATATTACTTCCAATCACATTACCTATACTCATATCTACACTTCCCTGCAAAGCGGAAATTAAAGAGACCGTCATTTCCGGCGCACTTGTCGCTAAAGCCAGGAGCGTCAAACCTATAATCAACTTAGGAATCTTAAACCTCTTGGCCATTCCCGCCGCTCCATCCACCAAAATATCCGCGGCCTTAATAAGCAGATAAAATCCGAAAAACAAGAAAAGAATTGTCCAGAAAGAAAACATAGAAGACTATTATGGTGGAGCTGAGGGGGATCGAACCCCTGACCTCACCCATGCCATGGGCGCACTCTACCAGCTGAGCTACAGCCCCACAATGTCTAAATTAGATTTAAAATCAAAAAAAGTTTATACAAAAAGTATTTTTTACGCAACATCCAAACTCCACTCATTGCGCCAAAAAGCCCAAAATGGTATAATATAAAGAATTAATGAACCTAAATGGGGAAAAGCTTGAAAATCACAACCGGACTGCTAATTACCATCCTGTTTTGCTTTCAGACCACAGGCATATCTTTAGTACACGCCGACAACGGAGACAACGCACCTGCCAATTCCGAATCAACCGACTCAACGGACACAAATATAACTCCCACTTCAGTTAATCTGAATAATTTCCTCACAACTTCAGAACAAAAAAACCAGCCAACAACAATAGGCGCTTATATAGTAAGAGCAATCAATTTTCTTACTCTTGGAATAGCGTCATTCGGTATATTGGCCATAATTGTGGGTGGATTTTTCTTACTCACAGCCGCCGGCAGAGAAGAACAGATAACACGCGGGAAAGACATGATCAAATTCGCAATCATAGGGATTGTCGCGGCGGTTTCAGCATATTGGCTGGTAGCCGCCATTAAAAGTCTTTTCTACTAGAAACAAATGAAAAATATAAAAACAAAACTAATAAAAGCTATTTCCACGGGACTTTTGATAATAAGTTTTGCTCCTGCGGCAATGGCTATTCCCGACTTCAAATGTAATGACCTGAACTCTCAACAAGAACCAGCAGAAACAGATGCACCAGCCGGAAACGCCGAAAAACTGCAAAACTATATAATCACGATATTGGAGGAAGAAATTACAGGATCGGAAGATAGTGATTTTAGCGAAGCCCAGGAAGTAAAAGTATTGTCCTGCATCAGAAAAACAACCTGTAAAACGGCAAATGACAGTACAAGCTGTACAAGCGAATATGTGCCTGTGGGAAAATGTTCACCGGGTGAAAACGAATTCTGCCAAAGAGTACAGGTGATAATAGCCCAGTCCGGTATCAATCTATTAATGACCTATCTTGGAATAATCTACCGATGGGCCGCCGGGATCATAGGAATCATTTCAGTAGCATATTTAATTTACGGAGGGTTCCTGATTGCTACGGCGCAAGATGATACAGGTAAAATCGACACCGCCAAAGAAAAAATCATTCAATCATTATCCGGCTTGATACTACTATTCTTATCCGCTGTAATCCTATACACGATTAATCCGAACTTTTTCACTTTAACCTAAAAGATGACAAACAAATTAGTACAATTTGTGATAACACTGTTCATCGGATTGTCGATAATAATACCGGTTGTATCAGCCGATAATGGTGAAAAATCCACAGGCCCGACAACAACAGCCCCCCCAATCATACCACCCGGCGTAGAAAATGAAGCCTTGATTATCCCCCACGCCGACGACCCTGATGATGAAGGCGCTTATTTTCAAGGTACTTATCTACCGGCAATAACCAACGTAATAATAGGCATGGCGGGAGGACTGACGTTTCTATTTATAGTAATTGGAGGTATTCAACTATTAACAGCCTATGGCGACGAAGAAAAAATCACCGGAGCCAAAAAAACAATAACATACGCTATAGTGGGCTTGCTGGTAGCCATCCTCTCATACGCCATAGTTTCAATAATCAGCGGAATTCAGATTGGACAAACTCCTCAACAGCAAGGATTCGGCGAAGGCCTTACAGATGAACAGAGGCAAGAAAAAAACGAAACAAAAGCCGCTGTTGAAGAAAAGGTAGAATCGGGAGAATTAACTCCAGGATCAGAAGATCTTTCAACCGAAGAAATGCAAAAATTATTAGATGATTAATTATGAAAAAAAATACACAAACCAATACCAAACAAAACACTCTCATAATTGCAATACTTGCAGCATTGGCCTTCACCTTATTATTTGCAATGACCGCACTGGCCCAAACCCCGGAACTTTACCCTTCCGTTGTCAAAATTGAAGGTGAAACAGGTTCCAAAATCAGCTATCTGGGTAGACTCCCCGGTGGAGACTGGCGGTACATTCTTTCAAATGTCATTCAAATGATTCTCGGTATCACCGGTTCCCTCGCATTAATATCGTTTACGGTCGGCGGTGTTATGATGATCACCGGCCAGGGCAATGAAGAAACAATCAGCAAAGCCAAAGGAATCATGCTTTGGTCGGTGGCGGCACTCGTAATTATCGCGGCATCATACGCGATCGTACTCGGAATTACTCAATTGACACTCGTATAATGAACAAAAAATATCTAAAAATAGGTCTACTCCTACTTCTTCTGGCTATTCCGATAATCGGTTTGGCACAAGGAATCCAGCTGGATGCTTCCTTAAAACCGGAATACGCCACAAACATTCAGGTGGCGGGCGGAAGCAACAGAGCTTCTTTAGCTATTGCCGTACTGCAAATGATCGCGGGCGGACTGATCTACTTGGCCGGCCCGGTCGCAGTCTTAATGCTGACCATAGGAGGCATCAAGTACATTGTTTCACGCGGCGATCAAACACAAATGGAAGAAGCGAAAAAAACAATCACCTACGCCGTTATCGGTCTTGTAGTGATCATTCTTTCATGGGCGATAATTTCAAATGTTATCTGGATCACTCTTAGCGGTGGAACACTGGGGCAGGATGAAGCAAGCTCTGCAAACCAGCCCGCTCCGACTCAACAAGGGGAAACTTCACCAACAGATGGTTCTTCCGGCACTGAAGCAAAATCAACCACTCCGAAAGAGAGCGTTCCCAGCGAATAATCAAAATGAATTAGCATCCAATAAAAAATATTCACACCAATAATTGCTCTTGAATACCTAATCCTTTTCCACCCTCGCGAACATCGGTTCGGCTTTTTTAACACAGGCGCCACACTCCATTCCACCCCACTCTTTAATTTTTTCATAATCAAACCCTTCCGATTCAAGCCCTAAATAATTCAAAATCTTTTCCGCCGAATCGGGCAAAAAAGGTAAAAGCATATAACCGATATGCTTGATCAATTCCAACAAATCATACATTACATCTTTTAATTTATCCTCATCTTCCTTGGCCAAAACCCACGGTTTTGTATCTTCCACATATTTATTTGCAAAAAAACCCAGTTCCGTAACCGCTTCAAGCGCTTGCTTTAAATCAAAATCAAAAATAGCCTTATCATAATTGGCCCAAGTTTCATGGATCTTTGCCGCCGCCAATTCATTATTTTTTGCCGACTCTGGAACCGTTCCTTCAAAATACTTTCCGGTCATTGCTAAAACACGGCTAACCAAATTGCCGATGTTATTAGCCAATTCACCTTCATAAATACTGTAAAATCTTTCCTTACTAAAATCACCGTCATCGGTTGTCGGAATCTCTTTCAAAACATAATAACGCAATGCATCCACACCGAATTTTTCCACGTACTCAGCCGGATCCACCACGTTATTCAAAGACTTACTCATTTTTTTACCTTCCGAAGTAATAAAACCGTGCACATAAATCGACTTGGGCAATAACAATCCCGCCGAATAGAGCATACCGATCCAAATCGCCGCGTGAAATCTTAAAATATCCTTACCAATCACATGCACGTCCGCCGGCCAATATTTTTCAAACCGCGCCGGATCATCACCAAAACCGACTCCATTCAAATAATTGGAAAGGGCGTCGCACCATACATACATCACCTGATCCGGATCATTCGGCACATCCACGCCCCATTTCAAAACCTTCTTGGGTCTGGAAAAACTCACGTCCCTAAGCCCGTCTTTAATCACCGCCAGAATTTCATTTTTACGAGAATTGGGCACGACTCTAAGTTCGCCGGACTCAATCGCTTCACCGATTTTCTTGGAATACTTGGACAACTTAAAAAAATAATTTTCCTCTTTCACTTTTTCCGGAACTTTATCATGATTGGGACATTTACCATCAACAAGATCCTTCTCTAACACAAACGCTTCACAACCAACGCAATAAAGCCCTTCATACGAATCCTTGTAAATATCGCCCGCTTCCAAAATCTTGTTCCAAAGTTTCTGCGCGCCCTTTTTATGACGTTCATCTGTTGTACGAATAAAATCATCGTTACTTATGTTCAGCATCTCTTTCAGTTTTTTAAAATGCTCCGCGTTTTGGTCGGCCAGCTCTTTCGGTTCTTTATTCTGAGTTTTAGCCGTCTGAACCAATTTAACCCCATGTTCATCCGTACCCGTCAGATAAAAAACATCTTCCCCTCCCATGCGATGATATCTGGCCAACGAATCGGCCTGAACCGCTTCCAGTGCGAAACCGATATGAGGTTTGGCGTTAACATAAGGAATCGACGTTGTTACATAAAATTTTTGAGACATAAAAATCACTAATAATAAACTCTTCCGTCCACCTAATTTAAGCGGTACGGATAAAACCTGTCAACCCGCCGTCGCCCCCCCGTTCCCCAACCTTCCCGGTTGGCCGACGGGGAAGGTTAAAGCACGATATATCAACGATTAACAACATAAAAGTGCAAAACCCTCAACCCCACCTTAAAGGTTACCTTAAAGGTGGAACTGCGGTTTTTTTATAACTTGAAAAGGACTATCAATTTTATCGGTAGTCGTATCTGTTCGATACAAAGAAAAATTAAACACCGGCAAAAACGAACTCATTCTAAGTTTCGCGTTAACACTTTGTACCACCGAACCGTCTCTTGAAAAACCGTCCGACTTTATATCCGCGAATTCACGCACAATCTTATTCTGATCCTCTTCCCCCGTTACAATTCTATAATAAATATTGGCGTACTGCGGTGTTGTATCAGGATTAATCCCGATAATATCCGGATTCACCATATTGGTTAAAGTCAGATAATTTTTTGTGTGAGTATTAATAAAACTATCAATACTACATTTTGTCATAACCACATCACCCTTTAGACTTCCCACTATTTTACCAGAAACTTCGGACACAAAACACTGCCGGGCAAAACTGAAACCGGCCCTATTCCAATCAACCGTTTGAACATCAGTATGATTATATTCCCCTACATTTGTAACATCTTCAATTACCGGAACAAGACAATTATATTCCGCATCCAATAAATCCGGCGTCCCGATACAAACAGGACTATCTTCGCTAACACCTTCCGTCGCCGGATAAAAATCCGAAATAGCATCGGTTGTCAGCGAATCATAGCTATCACACTGTCCTTTATCATCACATGGATTTCCAAATAATTTCCATCGCAAAATATCAAATTCCTGAAGTTTAATAGGTCTTTCATCATTATCTTCTTCCGCTCTTTGAATTTTTGCAAAATTTTCTCTGTCCTCAAAATTCACATAATACTGCACCAAAAAACTATCAATATTATTAATAGAACCATCATCCCCCACTGTAAATAAAGGTATCGTCACACTCTCATTCAAAGGCAAAACATTATAAGTCCTTTCAGAAAAATCATCATACAAAACTTTAGAAGGCACGGCCGAATTGGGATCCAAAAACACAGGTTCGTCTTCGGGGAAATAGGGAAAAGCGTTCCCTTTATTACCGATACTGTACTGATAGTTTAAAAATTCTTCTTCTTCTTCTTCTTCCCCCGGATAAATAACTTCCGTTTCATAACCGGGCAAAGTTTCGGCCAGATCAAAAAGAGCGTTTTCCATCCCCGCTTCCGCCGCGTAATAAGCCTGACCCGCCGAAACAATATCACCCGTCTGTCTGATCTCACGCACAATCAAAGTACTTAGACCAAGTGTCAAAGTCATTAAAACCCCCATCATTAAAAGAGCAACCAGCATGGCACTTCCACTCTTATAAGAGTACAAGCCCGGTCCTCTATTTTTTACTTTTTTATATATCATGATTCTCTACTGTAAACACGTGAAGAAATAGTTGTCTGAAACTGATAATCAAAATCCACATTAATACCCTCCGCGTTCCCGATGCTCAAAAATGTCGTCACTTTAGGCTGAAACTGCACGGCATTATCCATATAATTCAAACTACTATACGGATTGATTTCCGGATAAATCGCGAAAGATGCATAATTTATTTCCAGTCTGTTTGAAAATACATTCCTGAAATCTTTAAAGCCGGGAACGGCAACCCAATTACCGCTACCATAATCAAAATACCACCTCTTAACCATCAATCTTTTATTGCCCTCCGAATCCTTCTCAATCTTATATGTCACTTTTTCATCCCCGCCCTTTTTAAGCAACGATAAAACATTTGTTTTGCCGTTAACAATAGTACCCGTAGATTCAACATCGCAAACAGCTTTTCCGCTAACAAACAAAGACATCATCTTCTGATCGTAACAACCATAATCAATCGAGCTTAAACGAATATCTTCCGCCAATGTATCCATATATACACGCACCTCTGAATACATCTTTCTTACTTCATTGGCTTGTCTCTGCGCCCGCACTATGCTCAAATAAGACTGTGAAACAATCCCCAAAAAAACCGTAAAAAGCATTATACTCACCAAAAGTTCAATTAAAGTGAACCCTTTTTTAAGATTATTTTTCGATGCATCGAATTTTATAAATTTATTTCGCATAATTATAATTATTGTCCCTGATACCAGTCGGTCAATTCAGTATCCAACCGTACAGACCTGCTCCTGCCAAACTCCATCCATTCCACAATGCAGGCAACACGATATTTATTAACTTCCGTGCCATTGTCATCGTAAGGAGTTTGAACTTTATAAATTTCCAAATACCTATAAAAAGGCGTTTCCTCCCCCGGCTGTACGCCTAAAGAATGCCCGTATCTAAATTCCCCGCTCTGTTCATTAATCATAAATTTTTTGATTTTTGTTTTATCCGATTCAAACTCGTTTTCTTCAATCCCTTCTATCTCCCACGGAGTATTACTCGATAAAGCACCCGGAATATTTACCTCTCCTGTGGCGGTTGCCAGTGACCCAAGATCAATTATAAAAAACTTCAGATCCTCCAACTTCCCAAAAGTATCACCCCATATATCGATTCCTTTTAACTGACCATCAAACCCGGCCCCCAAAAGCCAGTTGGAATCACGAATATTTCTGATCCCCTCAATTCCCTCCTGCGCCAGCCCGTAAGCTATCATCGTATTAATATTATTCGTATTACTTCTGATTATTGAAATCACCAGATTAGTCGACGCGAAAATAACAAGTACAATCACCGACATTGCCACCAGCAGTTCCGGCAACGTAAATCCCCCCTTTGTAGTATATTTATTATTCATAAACCCTTTCCGTTAAACCGGTGGAAGTATCAAATCTAAATAATTTTTCATCATCCGAATCAGGATATCTGATACCGAACTTAATATAAGGATCATACCCCCTCTCTGGTGGTGCTAAATCTGAATTCAAATTATCCCCGATAAAAATCCTGCCAAAAGGAGGTTTGAACATAATCAGCACCTGATCCAATTCCCGATCCAGATCATCTTTTTGAATAGTAAAAAGCTCTAAATCAAATTCAATAACAAAATCGCGTAACTCCGCATCATTAAGCTTGCAGACATCGGCGGCTGATTGTTTAGGATAAACCGCGTAATAGGGAGTTTCCACAAATTGGATTAAAGGCGCGCCGTCTTCACCTCCATTTTTACTAAAATACATCCCATAACACTTTGTTTGTTGCGATTCTTCACCTTCACCAAATCCAGCGGTTTCACGCACAACCTTACCGGCCTTGCTCAAACTCTGCTGATATTTTAACGAACTCACCAGATTATCCGCCATCAAATCAATTTGCGCGCTTCGCCTTGCACTGCCGTAAGCCCCAACCGCTATCATCGCCAGAATCGCAATAATGGCGACAACAATCAACATCTCTATTAACGTAAATGCTTTTCTTTCGTGCATGAGATACGGGTTAAACAAGTTGGCTCAGCTGGAAAATCGGTGTCAAAATGGCCAGCGCCAGAATAGCCACGCTAAGGCCGACCATAATAATCATTAAAGGTTCAAACAGACTGGTTAAACGCTTAACGGAATTATCAATTTCCCTGTCATAATGCAAAGCAATCTTCTCTGAAATCAAACCCACCGTGGCCGACTTTTCAGCCACTCCGATCATCTGGGTAACCGTTTCCGGAAACAAAAACGGCGCGTCAGCCAATGAATCCGAAATCTTCTGACCCTGCTGAACTTTGGCGATAACCTCCCAGGTTTTTAATTTATAAAGTTCACTGTTCAGAGAAGTCGCGATAATCTTTAACGAGTCTATAACCGGCAAACCAGCTTCAAATAAAATCCCCTGCATACTCACAAATCTAAGCACCAGAGTTTTCCTGATCAAAACACCTATAACCGGAATTTTCATTCTAAAAAGATCCCATTTGAACCGACCGTTATCCGAACTTTTATAAACTTTAAAAAGCATGTAAGCGATTATGCCCCCAAGTAAAATCGCCCACCAGTAATACTGCATGGCGGCGCTGATACTAATTAAAATCTTTGTAGTTAAAGGAAAATCCGCTTCCTGCAAACCGCCTTCTTTTAACAATCCGACCAGACTCGGAATCACCCAAATCAGCATACCCGCGGCAACCAAAACTAAAGTAACCAACACAACAATCGGATAAACGGCCGCCGTCACCAGTTTCACCTGTAACGCGTGACTCTTATCCAATTGATCCGAAAGCTTAAACAGCATCCTTTCCAGATTACCGGCGGCCTCCCCGCTCTTCACAACACCAACCTCCATGTCTCCAAAAACATCCGGAAAACGTGACATCGCTTCCGAAAACCTTCTCCCCTGCGACACACTAAAAATAATCGTATCCAAAGTTCTATGAAACCTTTCACTTTTAGCACGATTCGCCAAAATTTCCAAAGACTGCAAAAGCGGAATACCCGCGTCAATCATCACCGCCAATAAATGAAAAAAGTACGCTTTTTCTTCTAATGGCACCCTGCTATGATCAATTAAAAAATCGTCAATTCTGGTAAACAACGGCTGGGCCGACTTATCATAAACTCCGTAAACCACTTTACGCCTTTTCTTACCCTTATCTTTTTGAGCGTTTTCCAATAAAGATTTAACTTCCTGTTTTGCTTGTTCCTGTTTTTGTTGATCCATAATTTATTAAATTACACCCTGAAAATAAGCTTCCATGTTCACGTTAAAATTTACGCGCGAAATGCCGATATCGGTTTCACCGACCTGTACCGTAATCGATTTAACTATTAATTTTCTAGTATTGCCTTCAACAGCCTTCAGGTAAGAAAGCAAAGAAGACTGACTACCGGTAACATTAGTGTTAATAGAAACCCTGGAAACTTCCCCCTCGAAAGCGGAAGTAGGCACACCAAAATTAATTCCGTTCATCACCATATCGTTATCTGAAGCAATTTTACTCAAATCATTAATCAATTTATCCTGCTCCAGACGCTCGGGAATTGAAACGAGCGTTTTCTGCCTTGTAACTTCGGAAGCACCTTGAAGCTCCTGCTGAAGTATCTGCAATTCAACCAATTGACTATTAAGCTCATTCCTTTCAGTGATTTTTTCTTCACCCGCCGCCTGTAAATTACTTACTTCATCCCAAGTGGGTTTAACATAAAACATGCCTCCCGCGAAAGCTGCCAAAAAAAGTAATAGCGCCACAATTGGCAAACTTGATGATTTATTGATTGAGTTACTCATAGTTTATTATTAATTTTTATTATCTTGACACACCCGATGAAGCGCTTTCTTCTAAACCATCTATTACTTCAGCACTTTCCGTAACGCCCGTCAGATCAATATCTTCCGGTGCGGATTCCGTATAATCCAGATTCAAAATAAAGCTGGCGGTTTTATCCCCCTGATCGTTTTCACCAAGCGTTACCGAAGGCACGATAGCGTTGGAAAAATAAGAAGTATCTGTAAAGGCGGATATAGTTTCACTTACGTAGGCCAGCGGATCCCCTTTGGTAGACCTTGTTTGAGCGTTTAAATTGATTTTTCCATTGGAGGCACCATTATATGACAAAAATTCCACTTTGGATTGTTGTAAAACTCCATCATAAGGAATCAATGAATTGATGCTTGATATCACTTTAGACCATTGAATTTCCTCCTCTTCAGTTGAAGCTAAAAATTGTTGCGCTGTCCTGGCAGCTGTAACTTTTTGTTTTTCCAGAAGCTGAATTTCTTCTTGCAAAGATGCGATTTCAGCATCCAGTCTGTCATTTTGTCCCTTTACCGATGATTTTTGTAATGTAAAAAACACAGCAGCCACAATTACGATAACGACCGCGATAACGGCTATAATCAAAGTTAAAGAGCTACGTTCAACTCGTGAAGAAATCGTTTCAATATTTTTATCGTCCGCCATGGCGTATAAATGTTATAAAATATCCTAATATAATAGCATTTTTAGCAAAAAAGCGCAACCAACCTTCCCCGTTAACCGACCCCGGAGGTTGCCCAACGGGGAAGGTTGCCCGACGGGGAAGGTTGCCCAACGGGGAAGGTTGAATTAAGATAAACTCGATGAAAACAACCAAAAGAAACGAAGGCTTTACCTGCGAAAATTGCGGGCACACAAATCCCCCCGTGGAAAAATCATGCCGAAACCACTGTCGAAAATGCCTTTATTCAAAACATGTCGATAAGGTTTTGCCCGGTGACAGACTTTCCGTCTGTAACGGACTAATGGAACCAATTTCCATTGTACAAAAAAGTAACAAAGAAAAACAAATTACCCACGAATGCCTTAAATGCGGCAAAAATCATACCAATATAATCGCGCCCGACGACGATATAGACTCAATCATCAAAGTTATGCATCGCCAAAATATCGACACACCTTTGCAATGAATCCATACCTAAAAAAATACGTTATAAAAGACCAAACCGTAATTTTAGGCCTCTCCGGCGGCCCCGATTCGATTTACCTGCTGGATCAATGTCTCAAACTTCAAAAAAATGTTCCTTTCACAATCATCATCGCCCATGTTGAGCACGGTCTGAGAGGCAAAGAAAGCATTGAAGACGCCAAATTCTGCCATAAGTTAGCAAAAAAATATGACCTAAACTTTGAACTTCTGGCAATCACCGAAAAACCCAAAGGCAACCTTGAAGACCGTTTTCGCTATATCCGCTACAATTTTTTTGAACAACTGCGCAAACAATATAAAGCAAAATACATTCTCACAGCCCACCATCTAAACGACAACATTGAAACCGTTATATTGAATCTCACCCGCGGAAGTTTTTTGGAAGGACTGACCGGCATGGACATTTATAACCCAAAAAAGCATTTGCTCCGCCCGCTACTTGAAACCAAAAGGAGTGAAATTGAATCTTATCTGAAAAAACATAAACTTGCTTATCGCCATGACTCCAGCAACGAAAACACCGACTTTTCACGCAACCTGATTAGAAAAAAAATCATCCCCGAATTAAAAAAAATTAACAATAATCTTGAACAAACATTACTGCAAAACATCAAAAACTTTAAAGGATTAAAAACATTTTTAAATCAGCATTTAAAGGATTGGATCAAAAACAATTCGGACAAAAACGGTATCAAAGCGGCACCATTTCTTGAACTACCCAAAAACACGCAAACCAACCTCATTTTTTATCTCTATAAAAAAACGCACGGAAATAACAATCTTTCTCATAATCACGTTGAGCAACTACTCCAAATCATCAAAAAAAACCGCTCCGGTCTAAAAAAAGAATTCGGCCCCGAACACCAACTCACAATAACAAAACAAAATAAAAATTCCGAAAGAAACATCCAAATCTTGAAAAAAACAGCAAAGCAAGTAAAATAAGTTTACTGTGGATCTAGTAAATAACATTCAATATGTCGCCTAATATAAACATGAAAAATCAAAAACCGGGCTCCGGTTTACTGTACCTTATTATTATCGCGCTTATAACAGCCGGAATATTTATCATTTTAAACCCCGGTGAAAACAATACCGAAAAAATAACACTCAACGAATTCGTTGAAGAAACAGAATCGGGTGAGGTCGCGAAAATAGAAGTGGAAGATAATAGAATCAACATCACTCTTATTGACGATTCAAAACAATACGCTTTCAAAGAACCCGGACAAACCGTAAACGAACTGCTTGAAGACGCCCCCCCCAAGATCCTGAACGACGTTTCAATAGAAGTGATTCCAACCGATGGCCAAAGATTTTGGACAGACCTCTTTATCACACTACTGCCGTTCATCTTTATTGTGGGGTTCCTTATCTTCATGATGAGACAGGCCCAAAACAGCACCAACCAGGCAATGTCTTTTGGTAAGAGTAAAGCCAGAATGGTAGATAAAGAAAAACAAAAAACCACTTTCAAAGATGTCGCGGGCGCCGAAGAAGCCAAAGAAGAACTGATAGAGGTTGTGGATTTTTTAAAAAATCCTTCCAAATACACTTCAATGGGAGCCAAAATTCCAAAGGGTGTCTTACTTGTGGGCGCGCCCGGTACCGGAAAAACATTGCTGGCCAGAGCCGTTGCCGGTGAAGCAGAAGTCCCCTTCTTTAACATCTCCGGATCTGAATTCGTGGAAATGTTCGTAGGTGTCGGAGCCAGCCGTGTGCGTGATCTATTTAAAAAAGCCAAAAGAAACGCACCCTGCATTGTTTTTATCGATGAAATAGACGCCGTCGGCCGCCAAAGAGGAGCCGGACTCGGCGGAGGAAACGATGAACGCGAACAGACACTGAATCAAATCCTTACCGAAATGGACGGATTCGAACAGGGTACGAACATTATCGTCATGGCCGCCACAAACAGACCGGACGTGCTTGACCCCGCGTTACTTCGTCCAGGCCGCTTCGACAGAAGAATCATGGTTGATGTGCCAGACATTAACGACCGCGAAGCTATATTAAAAGTACACGGGCATAACAAAAACGTTACCAAAAACACCGATATGAGAAAAATCGCCGCTCACACCCCCGGGTTCACGGGTGCCGATCTTGAAAACCTAATGAACGAAGCCGCGATTCTGGCCGCCAGACACAATCAGAAACAAATCACCCAGGACGACCTTGAAAAATCCATAGAAAAAGTGATGCTGGGCCCGGAAAGAAGATCACGCGTACTTTCCAAAGAAGAGAAAAAAATCACCGCTTATCACGAAACCGGACACGCCGTAGTGGGTCACGTACTACCCAATTGTGAACCGGTACATAAAATTTCCATTGTATCCCGCGGAATGGCGCTTGGTGTCACCTGGTTCCTGCCCGAAGAAGACAAACACTTATACCAAAGAAGCAAATTCGAAGATGAAATCTGCTCTCTTCTTGGCGGATACGTTGCCGAAGAAATTTTCTTTGGAGAAATGACCACAGGAGCCAGCAACGATCTTGAAAAAGCAACCAGTATAGCCAGAAGAATGGTTACCGAATATGGAATGAGCAGACTTGGTCCGGTTATTTACGGCAATAAAAACCAGGAAGTATTCCTTGGCAGAGATCTGGGGCACGTCAGAAACTATTCGGAAGCCGTAGCATCGGAAATCGATCAGGAAATAAAAAGATTCATCGACAGCGCCTACAAAAAGACCAAAGAAATCGTCACCACTAACAAACAAACAATCGAAAGAATAGCCAAAAAACTTATTAAGAAAGAAACTCTCTCCAAACCCGAATTCATTAAACTGTTTAAAGGGGAAGAAGAGATTAAAATGAAAAAAACAAAAGTTAAGAAAAGCTCCAAAAAATCATCATCAAAAGAATAATGAATCCGGCACCCAAAAAAACACAATTTCAAAAAAAATCAATCTCCGGCGAATCGAATACGGGAAGTAATTTGCAGGAACAAAACGAAGGCAAACTGGCGCTGGATATCTATCAAACTCCCAGATACCTGGTAGTGGTGGCCCCCATTGCCGGAGTTAAACTGGATGATATTAACGTTACTATTACCGAAGACGTCTTAACCATAAAAGGTAAAAGAAGACTTGAATTCGACATCCCCGAAGAAGATTACTTTACTCAGGAGTGCTTCTGGGGTAATTTTTCCCGATCTATAGTTTTGCCGGCCGCCGTGGACAGCAGCAAAATAAACGCCAGTTTCAAAGACTGCGTCCTTAAAATATCGATCCCCAAAACCGCGGCCACCAAAACCAAAGTTGTAAGAATTAAATCAGAATAAACCAAACTGTCATGAAAAAAATACGAAAAGCGGTATTCCCGGCGGCCGGATTTGGCACGCGTTTTCTCCCGGTAACCAAATCCCAGCCCAAAGAAATGCTCCCGATCGTGGATAAACCTGTTATTCAATACCTTGTCGAAGAAGCCGTAGCATCCGGAATTGAAGAAATCATCATCGTTACCGGCCGAGGAAAAAGATCCATAGAAGACCATTTCGACTACTCTTTTGAACTGGAACACACGCTTGTTGAAAAAGGCAAACATGACTTATTGAAAGAAGTACAAGACATAGCCAAACTTGCCACTTTTGTGTATGTAAGACAACCCATGCCGCTCGGCGACGGCCACGCCGTTCTCTGCGCGAAAGATATCATCGGCGATGAACCTTTCGCCATCATGTTCGGCGACGACATCGTGGACGGCCCCAAACCGGCGCTTAAACAACTCATTGAAGCTTACGAAAAAACCGAATCAAGTGTAATAGCTCTTGAAAAAATCGACCCCAACGACACGGAAAAATACGGCATCGCAGATCCCGCAGCAAACACTCACACCAAAGATAATCTATTAAACCAATTAAAAGGATTTGTTGAAAAACCTAAACCGGAAGAAGCTCCTTCCAACCTGGGTATTATCGGCAAATATGTTGTCACCCCCGAAATAATCAACGCACTTGAATCGGCTACTCCAGGCAAAGACGGAGAAATCAGACTGATCGACGGATTCATGCAGCTTAAACAAACACAAAAAATTTACGGCTACGAAATTCAAGGCAAGAGATATGACACAGGGCACAAGCTTGGACTCATTGAAGCCACAATCGACTTTGCCCTAAAAAAAGACGATCTTGGCCCACGCTTAAAAAAATATCTTAAGAGTCTTGTTTTAGATTAAATTTTGGTATAGAATACTCTGATACACAAAACAAAAACCAAAACAAACATGTCTAAAACAGAATCTCCCCAGAACGATATCCAGCTTCTGATCCAGGAAGCCGACCAAAAAAAAATGAAAGGAGAGCATGAAAGCGCAATTAAAATCTGCGAACAGATTTTGACGCAGGATTTAAAGTGCACCGAAGCATACGAAGAAATCGGCGACAATTACTTAAGTTTAAGACAATACGAAAAAGCTGAAAAGGCACTTAAAATGGCACTGAGGATGGACGCCAAATCAGCCAACGCCAATTACCTGTTGGGATTTGTTTATTCAGCCTTGGGCCAATGGCAAAAATCAATCGGCTACCTTGAAAAAGCTGATCTTTTAGAACCCAACCACCCGGAAATCTTAAGATGCCTGGGTTGGTCAATCTTTCATGAAGGACAAAGAAAAAGAGGCATCATCATTCTTGAAAGAGCTTTAAATCTTGCTTACAACGACCCGCTGATTTTAAGTGACCTTGGCGTATGCTATCTCAACGAAAAAGAGTTCGAAAGATCTTCTTATCTTTTTAAAAAAGTACTGGAAATTGAACCGCATAACGAAAAAGCCAAAGAATGCCTGAACGCGGTGCGTTTCTTCCAAAAAGAATTTAAAAAACTCAGAGAAAGAAAATCTTAACATCTCTTCTCTCATACCGTACTGTCAGCTTTGAAACCAACCTTATTCAAGTTTTACTTTATGCCTTTAACTTTTGAATTTCCGGACTTACCCCTTGTTAAACAGGTTGTTTTATATAATAATACTATAGCTCTACAGGTGAGCGATCACCCTCTTCAGCTCTTTAAAAACCCAATAATACTATAAATCTGTCTTCGAGCTTGCAGTGCAATTATTACAAGGAAAAATTTTTTTTGCAGAAATAATTTCGTACTCAGAGTACAGCTCTTGCTGTGTTATCGACAATTTTCTTTATCACCGTATAATCAAATACGGTTCCGGCGGAAAATTGTCTACTTCCTTGCAATAGCTGTACTCTGAGCACGAAGAGGGAGGAAAGTCCGAGCACCAGGAACAAAAATGACCCCCAACAGGAGTGGCTTTACGGACAGGCTCCGGCCAAAACGTAAAGTACGGAAAGTGCCACAGAGACAATACTAACCGCAAACCGCTCCGAAAGGAGACCGTCGTGGTGAAAGGTGAAAAGGCCCCTCAAAAGGGCTGCCCCTCGGTAACGAGGATGACACGGTAAACCCCATTTGGTGCAAGGCGGAATGGAGGATCCGGAAAGACTGTTGTTCCGCAGACCGGATTCGCCCGCCGCGCGAGCTCCGCGGTAACGCGGAACCAAGATAGATAATCGCACTTTGCCTTGGCAAAGTACAGAACTCGGCTTATGATCCTGTAGAGCATTCAATAAAAAAAATGAAACTTTCAGAGCTAATACTGGGACTTTTAAAAATTCCGTTTGATTTCATAGCGGGGATACTGGCTTTTTTGGTCGCCTACCAGATGCGCGCAAAAACCGATCTGATTCCTGGCATAGAACTGCCTCTTGATATGACCACCTTCCCGGATCTAAACGACTATATAAAGCTTAGCGCAGTCTTTATTGCGATTTTGATTATTCTTATGGCCATAAACCGTGTCTATTCATTAAAAAGACACATACCGTTGAGCCGTGAAATAGGCCAGGTAATGACAATTACCGCTGTTTGGATTATGATCATCATAGCCTACTTTTTCGTGATCAGAGAATTCCCCTTCTCACGTCTTGCATTGGCGTACAGCTGGATTCTGACCGCGGCCTTCATCAGTCTGGACAGAACCATAATCCGCTTTCTTGAATTTATCTTACTAAGGTACAACATCGGAAAAAGAAGATTACTCTTTATCGGCGGCAATGAAATCACGGAAAGACTTTCACTTGAAATGGGAAAAGACCTCAAATACAAAACTGTCGGACTTATTGACGACACATATTTAAGCAGTAAAAAACTGAAATATCTTGGCAAAGTACACGAACTTGAATCAATCGTAAAAAAATACAACATCGAAGAAATACTGCAGACCAAATCGGACATTACCAGCGCCCAAGCCACCGACATCCGAGATTTCTGCCGCGAACATCATATTATGTACCGGTTTGTGCCGGACCTTCTGGCAATCCAACAGACCAACATAGACATTCAAACTCTTAAAGGAATCCCCATAATCAGCCTAAAACCCACACCACTGGACGGCTGGGGGCGCGTTTTAAAACGAACCTTTGACATCATCGCTTCAATTATAGGCCTGATAATCCTTTCACCGGTTATGTTGATTGCCGCTATCGCCATTAAAATCAATTCAAAAGGCACTATTCTTTTTAAATACCTTGATGACGGAACCCGCGTAAAAAGAGTCGGACAATACAGCAAACTGTTCAACTTCTACAAATTCCGCACCATGCATCCAAATACCCACAATTTAAGATACCAAAAACTTGCCGAAAACAACACCAGAAAAGGATCCCCTCTTGTAAAAATCAAAAACGATCCAAGAATCACGCGGGTTGGCAAATTCCTAAGAAAAACCAGCATCGACGAACTACCCCAACTATTCAACGTTTTAATCGGCAACATGAGTTTGGTCGGACCCCGCCCTCACCTGCCGGAAGAAGTGGCCAAATATCAAAAACACCAAAAATTCGTTCTGGCCATCAAACCCGGTATCACTGGACTTGCCCAAATTTCGGGCCGCTCCGACCTTGATTTTGAAGAAGAAAACCAACTCGACACCTACTACATCGAAAACTGGTCAATTTTCAAAGACATCAAAATCATCATCAAAACATTAGGAGTTCTATTAAAAGATTATCAAGAATAAAAATAAGCTTAAGATGCTAAATATACGGGAAAAGCACCATTGATAAAAACCCCGTTCTCCACTAAACTATCCTAGCATATTAAAAATCATATGGTATATAAACTGATCAACAAAATCATCGGAGATCCGAATGAAAAAGCATTAAAAAAAATCTGGCCGTTCGTTGAAGAAATCAACACGATTTTTAACAAATTCGAGGCACAAAACCTAACTGAAGAAGATATAAAAGCCAAAACCGAAGACTTTAAAAATCGAATTAAGGAAGGAGAAACAGTGGACAACCTGATGGTCGAAGCCTTTGCCCTGGTAAAATACGCCTGTAAAAAACTTGTTGGTACAAAATGGGATGTTCGCGGAACAAAAAAAGAATGGGACATGGTCCCTTTTGACGTTCAGCTGGTTGGAGGTATCGCTCTTCATCAGGGTAAAATAGCAGAAATGAAAACCGGTGAAGGTAAAACACTTGTTTCTACAATGCCGGTATACCTTAACGCGCTTACCGGAAAAGGTGTTCACGTAATCACGGTAAACGAATATCTTGCCCAGCGTGATGCCGAATGGATGGGGGGACTCTATAAATACCTTGGACTTACGGTTGGAATCAGCGCGCACGGCATGAGTCATGAAGACAAACAAGCCGCTTACGCCTGTGATATAACTTACGGTACCAATAACGAATTCGGATTCGATTATCTGCGCGACAACATGGCCCAATCTCTGGAACACATGGTACAACGTGAACTCAACTACGCTATTGTGGATGAGGTTGATTCAATTTTAATTGATGAGGCAAGAACACCCTTGATTATTTCTGCACCGGCAGAAGAATCCACCAGTAAATACCAACGTTATGCCATGCTGGTAAACGGCCTTCAGGAACACGAAGACTACGAAATAGACGAAAAAATCAAAACAGCAACGCTCACCGAAGAAGGGATCGCCAACATGGAAACTAAACTGGGTGTAGATAACATTTACACCGACGCCGGTTTTGCCGAAGTTCACCACCTTGAACAGGCGCTGAAAGCGAAAACTGTTTATCAAAGAGATATAGATTACGTTGTTAAAGACGGCGAAATTGTGATTGTCGATGAATTCACCGGCCGTCTGATGCCCGGAAGAAGATATTCGGACGGACTTCATCAGGCCATTGAAGCCAAAGAAAACGTTGAAATTAAAAGAGAAAGTCGCACTCTGGCCACAATCACATTTCAAAATTACTTCAGAATCTACAACAAACTTGCCGGTATGACCGGTACCGCAATGACAGAGGCGGAAGAATTCTTAATGATCTACGGACTGGATCCTATCGAAATCCCCACTAACAAACCTATTAAAAGAAACGACAACGCCGACATGATTTTCAAAAATCAAAAGGGTAAATACCTTGCCGTTGCCAAAAGAGTTAAGGAAGCCCATGAAAAAGGCCAACCGTCTCTGATTGGGACAATATCAATTGAAAAATCCGAAGTACTGAGCAAGTTGCTAACAATTGAAAAAGTTCCCCACTCGATTTTAAACGCTAAACATCACGAAAAAGAAGCCGAAATAATTGCCAAGGCGGGTCAAAAAGGAGTGGTTACAATAGCCACCAACATGGCCGGTAGAGGTACCGACATCAAATTGGGTGAAGAAGTTGAAGCCATAGGAGGACTGTTGGTAATAGGCACGGAGAGACATGAATCCAGACGTATCGACAACCAGTTAAGAGGACGTTCCGGACGTCAAGGAGACAACGGTGAAAGTCAGTTCTATGTATCCATGGAAGACGACGTAATGCGCCTTTTCGGTTCGGACAAAATCAAAAACATGATGGACGCCATGAAAGTACCGGACGACATGCCAATACAGAACAAAATGATTTCAAATGCGATTGAAAGTGCTCAAAAAAAGGTTGAAGGCAGAAATTTCGACATCAGAAAACATCTGGTCGAATACGACGATATCATGAACAAACATCGCGAAATCATGTATACCAGACGAAAAAAGGTATTTGAAAGCGAAAACATCAAAAATGACGTTATAGTGATGATCGAAAAAGAAGTGGAAAGTATTGTTTTAAACCATACCCCGCAACAAAAAAACGAAGAAGACCAAACCTGGGATTACGACGAAATCATTGAAGAAATTCGCGTTCTGCACAGAGACGAATCCAAACTCATGACCGTTGAAGAACTGAGCAAATATGAAACCAAAAACGATCTGATTGAAATACTTAAAGACTACCTGTTCAAACTGTACGGCGAAAAAGAAGAAACGCTGACCGACCCGGAAATCATGCGAAAAATCGAAAGAGGCGTCACCCTAAACGTCATGGACACTTTATGGATGGAACACATAGACAATATGGCCTCACTACGAGAGAGTGTATCGCTTAAAGGCTACGGACAACGCGATCCGTTAATCGAGTACAAGGAACAGGCATATCTGACTTTCTCAAAATTGTTGGATTCAATTCAGCACAATACGGTTTCAACATTATTTAAAATCAATATCGAACAGCAGGTACCCGACAGATTTTTGAAAGTGAGCCAACCTAAAATTATGATGACCAACACCGACCAAATCAGCAGTGTAACCAGCGGAGAACACTCCTTCGGCGGACAAAACGGCACTCTCGGTAACGGCAATCCGGTTGTTGTAAAGGCGGAAGGACAAACACAACAAAACTCACTACCTCAAGTTGGCAGAAACGCTCCGTGCCCTTGCGGTAGCGGAAAAAAATATAAAAAATGCCACGGAGCATAAAACAAGCAAATGAATATTTTTCAAAAAATAATTTATTCTCTGAGCGGATTTCTGATCGGAACACTGGTAATGGCCACGATGTTAAAAATAACCGGAGCTTACTGGGGGACCTTTATAGGAATGATATTTGACGGCGCCGCTGCTTGGTATTTACTAAATAAATTTTCAAAACAGAAAAACAATAAATTTATCGCCTGGGGAATAATAGCTTCAATTATTTTAATTACTGTAGCTGGACTGATAATCTTGGCATCCGCCAGCGCCTTAATGCAAGGCGTAAGCAATTAATAGCCCTGAGGATGCTTTTTATGCCAGTTCCAGGCCGACCCGATAATATCTTCCATTTTTGTGTAACGCGGCACCCACTTTAAAACACGCTTCGCTTTTAACGAATCTGCCACCAATACGGGTGGATCACCGGGGCGCCGCGGCGCCTCTTCATAATCGACCTTCAGCCCCGTCACATCTTCAGCCGCTTTTATAACCTCTTTTACCGTAAAACCGCACCCGTTGCCCAAATTAAAAACATCACTGCCATTTCCTCCAAACAAATATTCAAGCGCCTTTAAATGGGCATCCACCAGATCAGTTACATGAATATAATCCCGCACACAGGTACCATCTTTGGTATTATAATCTATACCGAAAAGTTTCAAGCCGGGACCGACTCCACCGCCCGATAAAGGCTTCAAAACATTTGGAATCAAATGAGTTTCAGGATTATGATCCTCACCTATATCTGCCGATTCATCAGCTCCTGCGGCGTTAAAATATCTAAGCGCCACATACTTAATTCCATAAAACTGCTCATACTTTTTAAGCAAATCTTCAAACATCAATTTTGTCACCCCATAAACATTTGTCGGATTCAGACTGTCCGACTCTTTTATCGGAATAGACCTCGGATCACCGTAAACCGCCGCCGTAGAAGAAAAAATTATATTTCTCACCCCGGCAACTCGCATCGCGTCCAACAAACGCTCCCCGTTCATAACATTGTTTTCAACAAAGGAAAGTGGCTCTTTCATAGAAACACTCACTTCGGTTGATCCCGCAAAATGCATCACCGCGTCAAAACCCCTCTCTTCCAACAAATTCAAAACCATATCAAATGATTTTAAATCCATCTCCACAAATTCCGCCCTTTCATCAACCGCGCCCTTGTGCCCCTTACTCAAATTATCCAACACCGTTACCCCATAACCGGCGTCACAAAGAGCTTTCACGTCATGGGATCCAATATAACCAGCCCCACCGGTAACCAAAATTTTCTTCATGCGGCGAATTAATCGATATAAATTTCACGCGGTTTAGATCCGTTCACCGGCCCGATAACACCGTTCTCTTCCATCAAATCCAACAATCTTGCAGCGCGGGCGTACCCTACCTTCAAACGCCTCTGAAGTAAAGAAGCCGACGCCTTTCTAGATTCCAAAATAATCTCCAACGCCTGCTGATATAAATCATCACCGTCCTCGTCCTCCACGTTCAACTTGCTGGTCGGAATCCCCTGCACCTTTTCCTTGGTCAGCTTGGGAGAAATCACATCATCAATATAACTTGGCGGACTCATAATTTTAATCTGATTCGTAACTTTTTCAATTTCTTTGGATGAAACAAAAACTCCCTGCACGCGTGACGGTTTACTTATTCCTTCGGGAAGATAAAGCATGTCTCCCTGCCCAAGCAAATCCTCCGCTCCCACACCATCCAGAATCGTCCTTGAATCAATGGATGAACTTACCGCGAAAGCAATTCTTGTAGGAATATTTGCCTTAATAAGACCGGTAATAACATCCACCGATGGTCTTTGCGTCGCTATTATTAAATGAATACCAACCGCCCTCGCCATCTGCGCTATCCTGCAAATAGAAGCTTCAACCTCTTTACCCGCCGCCATCATCAAATCCGCCAACTCATCAATAACAACAATAATCTGCGGCATTTTCTGCAACTGCTCCTCATCCTGACTCTCCGGAACCTTGCTCATTTGTTGTTTCACAGCTTCATTATACTCTTTAATATTTTTAAACTTTTTTTCAGATAACAAAATATAACGGCGGTTCATTTCCGCCACCACCCACCGTAAAGCTATCGCCGCTTTTTCCGGATCAGTCACCACCGGCGTAAGCAAATGCGGAATACCATCATAAGCGTTAAGCTCAACACGCTTGGAATAAACAAAAATAATTTTAAAATGGGGGGGTAATTTTTGAAAAAAAAGTAAAAAAAAAATTCCGTTAAAAAACAGGGTTTCCCCCCGCCCCGCCCCCCCCGCCACAAGGCAGTGCGGCATCGTGGCAATATCATCGCAAATAGCCATGCCCGATACATTCCTTCCAAGCGGCACGCGTAAAAGGGAATCAATACCCATAAACTCCTTGCTTTCCAAAAGTTCACGCAAGTGCACAATACTTCTTTTATCATTCGGCACCTCAATCCCCACCAATGATTTTCCGGGAATCGGCGCCTCGATACGAATGGCTTTTGCCGCCAAAGCCAGCGCAAGATCGTTTTTTAAAGTTGTAATTTTCGATAACTTTATTCCCTCATCCGGACGCAATGTATATTGAATAACAGTCGGCCCCACGTGTACTTCATGCATTTCCACGTTAATACCAAACTGCTTTAACTTATCTCTGATCTTACGCGCGTTTTCCTGCAAATAACTGTCATCCATGGCCGCGTCCGGAACAGGAGGATGCAACAATTCCAAACCAAATGGCTCCCATGTGTATTCATCATCATTCGTCTGCAACGCCTCGGTATGATCCTCGCCTTCGGTAATCTGAATCTGTTTTTCCTTTGGAGTATCCGTCGAAGAAGAAATCGTCGGACGCTTAATTGTAAGCATTTCCAAACTATCGTCTCCCAAATGTTTAAATCTTTCACGTTTAAAATCCTCCTCCGAATAATCTTCTTTATCAACCTCTTCCTCCTCTTCCTCCTCTTCCTCCTCTTCTTCCTCATCATCATCTTCTTTCACCGCGCGCGCTTTTTTCTCACCGGCTTTTTTAACAATTTTAATTTGGGGCTTAAAAAAGGACAAAAATGCTCCGATAGATATTTCAAAAGTCAATAAAAACCCGATAACAAGTATCATCGCAAAAACCGCGAACGCACCGATATGACCGATAGCAAGTACTTCTCTAAATAAAAAATTCATAACAAACCCCACGTATCCTCCATAATTTCCCATTTGAGCTTCACTCATCAAAGAATCCATCGGAACATAAAGATGCAAAATACTCAAAATCGCCCCCGACAAAAGAAAAATACCCATCAATCGGGATAAAGGGAACTGCACTTTTTTTGAAAAAAAGAGCATCAAAGCGACGGCCAAAAAAATAATCGGCAATACCTGTACTCCCCAACCGAGAATCGGTTGCAATATCCCAACCCAAATCTCGCCCACAAGACCGAAGTTGTTACTTAAACTTAAATAAGTAAATACGGCCAACGACAAATGAATCACCGCCCATATTTCACGCAATATTGTAGACTCCACCTCCAATTTAAGGCTTTTATTTTTCTTTTTTCTTGATTTTCTCCTGCCGAAGATCGATTTACGACGTCTTGCCATAAATAACATTCTTAATTACCCTGAAACTATACACAAAAAAGCACTATTTGAAAACAACAAATTAACATATTTTGTCAACATCTGCTATTATGTTCCAGAATTTATTTTTATAATATGGTAAAAACAAGATTTGCTCCTTCTCCCACCGGATATCTTCACGTTGGAGGACTAAGAACCGCTTTATATAACTACTTATTCGCGAAAAAAAATAACGGCACATTTGTCTTAAGAATTGAAGACACCGACCAAAAACGTTTTATTAAAGATGCCGCCGAAAACCTGATCGACACATTGCACCGCGTGGGATTGGAATACGACGAAGGCCCGCATAAAGAAGGAAAATTTGGCCCATACATCCAGTCCCAAAGAACCGATTTATACCGTGAACATGCCCAAAAACTTCTTGATGAAGGCAAAGCGTACCGCTGTTTTTGCACACCGGAAAGACTTGAAGAAATGAGAGCCAAACAAGCCGTAGCCAAGCATGCCTCGATGTACGACCGCGCCTGTCTCAACTTAAGCGAAGATGAAATTAATAAAAAACTGAAAAACAGTGAACCTTTTGTGATTAGACAAAAAGTCCCGCATGGTAAAAAACTTCAATTTAAAGACCTGGTGCGAGGTGTCATAAATTTCAACACATCGGTTGTTGACGACCAGATACTGATCAAATCGGACAATTTCCCCACTTATCATCTTGCCAATGTTGTGGACGACCACATGATGCAAATCACTCACGTAATAAGAGGAGAAGAATGGCTTCCTTCGACGCCAAAACATATACTTCTTTATGAAGCATTCGGCTGGGAACCGCCGGAATTTGCTCATATTCCGCTTCTGCTTAATAAAGATAAATCAAAGCTTTCAAAACGCCAGGGAGACGTCAGCGTGGAAAGCTATCTTGAAAAAGGATACGTCAAAGAAGCCATAATAAATTTTATAGCGCTTCTTGGCTGGCATCCCGGATCCGGCAACGAACAAGAAATGTTTAGTCTTGAAGATTTAATCAAAGAATTTTCAATTGAAAAAGTACACAAAGCGGGCGCAATTTTTGACCTGGGAAAACTGGAGTGGTTCAACCACCGCTGGCAGAAAAAAATTTATCATCAAAAACTGACCACAATAATTCATAAAATAAATCCCAAAGCCGAAATCACTTTAAATCAGAAAAAAGAACCGATATACAAATTCTACAATAAAGAAAACGAAAATTTGTTCAATCAAAAAAGAGCGGAGCTTTTATATGAAATATGCCAAAAATATCTTGATCCCGAACACAAAGAAAAAAACGAATTCCTGAATAAAGCATTGATAACAGCGGAAGATAAAATCTTAAAAGACCCGTCATTTGCTGAAGATAATATTAAATTTTTCTTTTCAATCTCCGATTACGACCCGACTCTTTTCATTAATGAAAAAATGAAAGTGGATACAAAAATGGCTATAGAAGCACTACATGAAAGCATAAAAACTTTGGAAAAACTGCCCGAAGAAAATTTCGACAACCCGAAAAAACTGCAAGAATCATTGATCCAAACAGTACAAGAAATGGGCATCAAAAACGGCCAACTGTTGTGGCCCATGCGCGTTGCCCTTTCAGGAGAACAATTTTCACCCGGAGTCTTCGAACTCATCTGGGTACTTGGCAAAGAAGAAAGTCTGAAAAGACTCCAAAACGGATCCAAAAAATTAACCGCTTAACAATTAGCGTTTAATTAATTTTTTGCTAATTGAAAGAGTGACGTTTGTTAAAAAAGTGCCCAATCTTCCCAATAATAAAACTGCCACAAAATAAACCGGCATCGCCGCCCAAAACACCCACTCTTCACCTTTCACTCCCAGAACAACAAACGCGTAAATCACTATGTAATTCAAGAAATAATGATGCCACAAATATATTTCATATGTCGATTCACCCGCTTTCAACATAAATTTTTGAATAGGATGCAATTTTGAAAGCCAGTTCGCCATCCCGTAAAACACAAAAAACAATCCCACCCCCAGCACGGCATCGGAAACAACCCAACCCCAGCGATACATCAGTAAAGCGTAACCCAACAAAGCCAAAATCAGTCCGAACAAAAACCAACGCGTCTTTTTAAAACCTTCCAATATTGAATTCCTATAAAAACACATATAACCGAGCGCCATCCCGAATGCGAATTCAAACATCCGAGGCAAAAAGAAACTATAATAATAATAACTATGCTCCACGGGGAAATACACACCCATCGGCACACTGTCCAGATTATATGCCGCGTAATATCTGTAACCAAATGTAATCACCGCTACTATCAATAAAAACTTCCATACCCCGCTTTTTTTCAAAATAAAAAACAAAACCGGAAACAATAAATACAACTGCACAATCAATACAATGAACCAATAATCTCCGTTGAACTTCTGCAAAAGCTCAAAATCAAAAAAGATATAAGGAACAATTAACAACTTGCCCATGTCCAAAAGGTTAAAAAGCGGCCAATCCGCAAATTGCGGATACAAAAGGTTCCTTCCATACCAAAACAAAATCCCCGCCAAAACCGAAATATAAAAAGGGACCAAAATCCGTTTCAGCCTTTTCCAGTTGTATAAAACCCAGCCGTAAACAGTTTCCGCAAAGGCATACAATTTCCCCTTACCATCTCTAACAACCTGCGTAGCTTTCAATAAACTGCCCCCCTTATTCAGCAAACTCAAAGTCAAAACAAAACCGCTGACAATCAAAAAAACATTCACCGTCGCAAATCCGTAAATAAAAAACCAGCTAAAAACATTTTTAATCAAGGCCAACACCCAACTCATCACTCCCCATATACCGCCAACCACATTCACCCCCTCAAAAATCCACATTTTCTTCAAATTTGCTTCCAGACCTTCCGGCACAATAAAATACTGCCCCCCGAACCACTCAATATAATAGTGATACAAAAAAATTCTTATAATCGCGAGCGCCCGAATATAATCCAAAATCGCAATATGTGTCTTCTTTTTATTCAAGGTCATAAAGTTCGATATTGTTTCTGATCTTATCAAAATCCTTAACCTGATCTTCCAGATCCGCTGGAGGAAAACCGTTCATATGACTGAATGTGTATAAAAAAGCGTCATTACTGCCTATTACTTCTTCAAAAGGAGAAATATCACTTTCATTTCCATCCAGATATGCCGTAATCGTAAACATAAAAACCCACCCGTCCGCCACAAATTCCGTGTCTTCGGTCGGCAATAAAAATGAAATCATTCCTGTACCCGCGTCTTCATCAATCTCTTCCACATAATCAAAATCTTCCCATCCTTCCGGTAAAACCAATGTAAATCCATAATCTTCATCAAACAAATAACCTTCTTCTTCTGTATTATCCATGTCGGAATCGACAATATACCCGTCACTTGCGTCGTCCGGCGCCCCTTCAACTTTCGCCGCAATTTCATCCCATTTATAAGGAGTCACATGCGACTGGGTTTTCACGAAAACCAATTTATCATCAATCGTGGCCGCTGTAACCACTCCGGCAAAATCATAAAAAACCGCGTTTTCCCAGACGTCTTCATTCACATTCATATACGAAGTCGCGTCCGTATCCAGCTCATCCTCAAGATCATCGATTGTGGCAAGACCGTAAACATCCTCGGGATCGATTTTTGCTTTCATAAAAACCTGATCTTCGGGCACGCCGAATTCAACGTTATACGCGTCGACATATTTACCAGCTTCAAAAACAAATTCTTTTCCTATTTCAATATACTTCCATGTCTCGAACCTGGGATCTTTTTCCACATTATAACTGATTACAAATTCATCCGGATTGCCAAAAGCATCAACAACTTTTTGCTGATCTTCAGTATATATGTCTGTTACCGACTTATCACCGGTTCCTGATTCATCAACTACGGGTTGCTGACATCCAACCATCAATACTACAACTATGAGAATTCCTGTTTTAAAAAAAATATTTTGATATTTCATTACTTAAATAAATTATATAGCTACATCAAGAGCGCAAAGAGCCTCACTGGGATCGCATGGATCTGTATCACCCGCACTACCCGATTCATCAAAACCAAGCCCGGTACTAATATCATCCCATTCATCAGTCCCATAATAAGAATCCTTGTAGTCATCACCGACATATACTTCACCGGTTGAACTCACATCACCCTCCTCCCAGTCGTCATTATTCACCGGATCATCCGTTTCTGCGATATCATCCTCAATAGATCCCTCGGGATTATCGGGATCAACTCCAAAATCAATCATCATTTGTCGCAGTTCGGCGTTCACTTGTTTTGTATCACGAACCAATTTTTCTGCCTTAATTTTAGTTATCTGCGCATCCAGACTCAAATTTTCCACAGGACTTGCCAATTGCCCGTAATAAGCACTATCAAGTCCGCTATCTGTCCCCCAGGCGCTTTTCGCTTGAATCGCCGCGTCAACCACTCCGGTCGCTATACTGACAGGAACAGCAACATTTTTCGCAAAATTCTTGGCCGCTTGTTTACTAACCTCTGTTTTCAAATGCTCTTCAACCCCTCTTCCGGCAACTTCCATCAATGCAGTTTTTGCCACATCGTGCACAAAAACTTTTTTCTGCTGCATATTACTGCCGGCCAGTTCAGAAGTGAGTGATACAGATGTATTAGACAATTTCTGAACGATCCGGGTCTTTATCTTATGATCAAGGCTGTCCGTTTCGGTATAAACACTTCTTTTCTTAAGTTCCTTTACCGTGGAATTCATAGTTTTTATAGATTCTCCGACAATTTCCTTTTCATACGAAATATTCGCCGCACTACCCGCGCTATTAACGATCGAATAAATTGTAAAAATCGTCGCCACCGCCGCTCCAAATGCCATATATATTAAATATTAAATAATAATCAAAAAATAATATAACAAATATCCGCCGCCCGTGCATCCTAACATCTATTTCTAAATATCGGGACTATTCCACCTACCTTACATTACCCCAACACGTATTGACAAAAACAAAAAACTATTGTATTTTACAAAACCTCTTTAAGCCTTTACAAGAATTCGTAACAAAGGCATCATGCAAACGTAATAATATATGCGGGACACTAAGTTTATTACCATGGAATATATCGAATTCAAAAAAATCATAAAACACATAAAAAAATCCGTCCCCTGCGGCCAGTGCGACAAAAAATTCACCGACGAAGGTATTAAAATTGTTTCTCAGATGGGCGAAGATATTTTATTCCATTTCACGTGCGGTAATTGCGGTAATCAGCTGTTAATCCACGTAACACTGACCGAACAAACGCAAAATCCGAACAGGCTTAAAATTAACACCCATGAGGCGGCATTGATAAGCCAAGATGAAGTGCTTGATATTCACAATTTTCTCAACCAATTCAACGGAGATTTCCGCAAATTATTTTCCATCTATAAAAAATAATGAAAAAATATTTTATCATAATTTCCGCTTTTAACATGCTGATACTTTCAGCGTGCAATCAGGTAAACGACACCGCAAATCAACTGCAAAAAGAAGCGGAAAATACGTATAACAACGCCTCCACTCAAATTGATAATACAAGTAAAAACGTAATAAAGGCGAAAAACTCTGCCGAACAAAAATTAACCGAAGTACAGGAAGCCGCCGCCAAAGTTCAGGATACCGCCGACGCTGTAAAAAAAATCACTCAATAAAACCCATCAAAATCAGAGCCAGATAGCTTTGTTTTATTTTAAAGAAATCTATTTTTATGCCCCGACTTAAAGCGCAATTACACATTCACAGTAAACAGGACCCAATTGATGGCATCAAGCACACGGAAAAACAATTAATCGACCACGCTGCTCGCCACCGCTATGACGTTCTGGCCATTACCTGTCACAATGTAGTGATCTTTAATGAAGATTTACAAAAATATGCAGGGAAAAAACGTATATTATTAATTCCCGGAATAGAAAAAACAATCCAGGGAAAACACGTTTTAATCCTAAACGCGGACATTCGCGCGCAGAATATAAAAACTTTCGACGACCTAAAAACCTATAAACAAACCAAGGAAGACATACTTGTAGTAGCTCCCCATCCGTATTACCCCGGAACAACCAGTCTAGGGAAAAAACTTGAAAAAAATATCGAGCTTTTTGACTCGATAGAATACAGCTGGTTCCATTCAAAAAAAGTTAACCGCGCCAATACCAAAGCCGCTAAAATGGCTGAAAAACATTCTCTCCCGCTCCTGGGAACCAGTGACAATCACCTGCTCCGCTATTTTAACCGAGCTTACTCCATTATAGACGCTGATAAAGACATTAAATCCGTGATGAAAGCGATAAAAAAACACAAAATCAAAGTTGTCAGCCATGGAATAGAAGGTTGGAAACTGCTTCCGGCATTTGGCGAAACCCTACTGCGCCGCTACATTAAATACTTCTCCCTAAAATGAAAATTAACCTGTCCATTTAAATATGGTATAATATAAAAACCGCATTAAAAAAACAAAAAAATGGATTTTCTTGCCGACGCAAAAAAGAAAGCCAAAAAACTACAAAAAAGCATAATTTTCCCTGAATCAAAAGAAGAAAGAACACTCAAAGCGATTCAAACAATTTGTAAAGAAAAAACCTGCCACCCTATTTTACTTGGCAATGAAAAAGAATTAAAAGAAAAAGCCTCACAATTAAAGCTGAAAATCAAATGGGACAAAGTTCGAATAATAGACCCCACAAACAAAGAAACCCATGACGTATACGCAAAAGAGCTATTTAAGCTTAGAAAAGAAAAAGGGCTTACACTTGACCAAGCACACAAGCTTATTAAAGACGTCAACTATTTTGGAGTGATGACAGTACAATTGGGAGGCGCGGACGGGATGGTATCCGGCGCCGTATCAACAACGGCAGACACGGTTCGCCCCGCCTTTCAGATAATCAAAACCAAAGAAAAATTTCACAAAGTTTCGGGGATATTCTTTATGATTCTTGAAAAAAGACTGCTTCTTTTTGCCGACTGCGCCATTAACATAGAACCCAATTCTCACGAACTGGCGGACATTGCCTTAGACACCGCTGAAACTGCCAAAAGATTCGACATCAAACCGCAAATAGCAATGATCTCTTTTTCAACCAACGGATCAACAAAACATCCCAACGTTGATAAGGTAAAAAAAGCTGTCGCCCTTATAAAAAATCGCAAACCGGAACTGACAATAGACGGTGAAATGCAGGTTGACGCCGCACTGGTGCCAAAAATTGCCGAAAGAAAATTCCCGACATCCAAAATCAAGGGTGATGCCAATATTTTAATATTCCCCTCGCTTGAAACTGGCAATGTAGCTTATAAACTTGTGGAAAGACTGGCAGGCGCCAAAGCCGTGGGTCCGATTTTACAGGGATTAAAAAAACCAATAAACGACCTTTCCCGTGGCTGTTCGAGCCGTGATATAGCTGATCTTGCGGCAATAACGGCTTGTGAGGCACAAGAACTAAAGTATAAATTCGCTTCCAAAAAATTTACCGCCCTATTTAAAAAGAAATAATGAAAATACTTGTTTTAAATTCAGGTTCGTCTTCATTAAGGTATGAACTTTTTTCTTATAATAAAAATGACAAAAAACATGCGGCCCTAAAAAACCTGTACCAAGGAATGATAGACCGAATCGGTTTTCCAAACAGCGTAAAAAATTATGATCAAGCATTAAAAAAAGCATTAAATGAACTGAGTAAAAAAAAATATATAAAATCAATCGATGAAATAAAAGCTGTAGGACACCGTGTTGTGCATGGAGGTGAAAAATATAAAAATCCCGTAAAAATAACTCCCATTGTAATCAGTGAAATAAAAAAAATATCAAAATTGGCTCCCTTGCACAATCCAGCCAATTTGAAAGGCATTAATGCCGTAACCAAACATTTAAACAATATACCCCAGGTAGCTGTTTTTGACACGGCGTTTCATCAGACACTGGAACCCAAAGCTTATCTTTACGCGCTCCCGCTGGAATATTATCAAAAATTTGGTATTCGCAGATATGGATTTCACGGCACCAGCCACCTATATGTCGGCAAAGAAGCACAAAAACTGTTAAAAAAGAAAAATACCAAAATAATTACCTGTCATATTGGTAATGGAATCAGTGCCACTGCCCTAAAAAACGGTAAGTCCATCGACACCAGCATGGGTTTTACTCCTTTGGAAGGACTGCCGATGGGAACACGTTGCGGAAACATCGACCCCGCAATAGTTTATAAACTGATGGAAAAACTAAAAGTGGACACAACAGAGATCGATAATATTTTAAATAAAAAATCCGGTTTAAAAGGATTTTATAGAAAAAGCTCGGATATGCGAGACATTTGGGCCGCCGCCCAAAAAAAAGACAAACAAGCCCTTTTCACAATTGAATACCTCTCATACAAACTCGCCAAGTATATTGGCGCCTACGCGGCGGCCCTAAACGGCTTGGACTCCATCGCCTTCACCGCGGGCATCGGTGAAAACGCCTGGTACGTAAGAAAACACACCTGTCAACACCTGAAATTCATGGGCGTCAAAATCGATCATAAAAAAAACCTAAAAAATAAAACGGAAATCTCAACTTCCGACAGCAAGATTAAAATTTTCGTCATTCCCACGGACGAAGAGAAAGAAATCGCCTATCAGACAGTCGGACTCCTTTTTAAAAAATAAAACAAGAACATTTCTGCCACCTTGCGTCAATCAAACAAAAACTATACAATGTCGGCGATTTATTTTACGGACAGAACATGTTGCCTTTTCAAAAAACGACAATTTACTCACAAACACTGATTGTAATCCACGAAATATTACAAACATTCAAAGACGACAAATCACAAACCATTAAACAAAAAATTGAGCAGGAAAGTTTTTCTCTGACCACGCACATGGCGAAAGCATTCTCTCAAAAAGATACCCAAGACAGAAGTCATTATTTTGATAGAGCATCTGAAAGTCTTTTGGGAATAATAGCGCTTTTGGATCTGGCGGAAAAAAATTCAAACATAGCAACAAATCAAAAAGAAGAGCTTGAAGTCAAATTAATTACACTGAAAAAAAACATTTCAAACTTTGATATCAAACAAAAAAAAATTCTTATTCTTTCAGCCGAACTGGGCCAAGGACACATGTCGGCGGCCAAAGCTATTCGCGATGGTATTCAACACAATTACGGTTACGACTACTCAGTGGAAATAGTGGATTTTCAGCAAATCATAAGTTCATTTATCAATAATTTCACAAAAAGTACTTATGAAAACTGGGTCAAATTCACGCCCAGCCTTTATAAATTGCTTTATCAAAGCACCAATACCAATGTTCCAATAATAAAATTACTTAACCAGTTCAATTATCCTTTTGTATTAAACAAATTAACCAAATTCTTTAGAGAAAAAAATCCCGACATAGTAATTTCCACATTTCCGATTTGGAGCTATCTGGCTTCAGAAATCTGGAAAAAAAGCTGTAAAAAATCAACATTTATCAGCATCGTAACTGATTCTATCACTATTCATAAAAGTTGGGTTCTCGCAGATACAGACTATCACATTGTCGCTAACAACGACACGGCGTCTTCACTTCATAAACTGGGAATTCCTCACGACAAAATCAAAGTCCTTGGATTTCCGGTAAAACTGGATTTTATGGAAAAGATCAACAAACAGGATTTTTTAAAAGAAGAAAATTTGAATCCAAAAAAATTCACGGTACTTTTTTTACCCACGTCACAACAACAAAAGAAAAATATTAAAATCATACATTCCTTGGCCGAAGACGATAAATATAACATAATAGTAATTACCGGAAGAGATTCAAGACTACTGCCCAAACTTGAAAAATACACCGCAAAAAGCAACGTTAAAGTTTATGGCTGGACCGATAAAATGCCGCAATTTATGCAATCTTCAGACCTAATAATTTCTAAAGCCGGTGGTGCTACCGTAATGGAATGTATAGCCGCCGGCAAACCCATGATAATCACTTCAATCATACCCGGACAAGAAACCGGAAATGCCGAACTAATAAAACGATATCACCTTGGGATCGTAGCGGACGCACCAAAAAGTAACATACCCAAAGACGTCGAATTTATTAGAAAAAACTACAAAACCTACATAAAAAATATCGGAAAACAAAGCAAACCGGCGGCAGCCTTAAACGTTGCCGACTTTCTGCATGAAATCATTCAAACCCTATAAAGCCACCTCGTAAACTTTTGTCTGATCAAGCACGTAAAGCTTGTTAGTATCTTTATCTACATATAAATCTCGCAGTTCCTGAACATCATCAAAAACTATCTGATTGGTGTATGTGGCACCGCCTGTCCTACCATCTTTATTATAAACAAGCACTCTCCTGTTAACAGGTTCCAAAATATAAATCTGAGTCATGTCCAACTCCGTATAAATTTTGGTCGGAGCTTCCATTTCCTGAATAGGCTGTCTCTTAATAGGAAAATCTTCACGATTACCGCTGTAAACCTTTGTTATATACCCATCGCTGTTTAACACATATATATTACCGTCAATCGCCATATTAACACCATTTTGAATGTCCGCGTTAACATTCCATGCTTTAGCTGAGCCAAATGAGTCTCTTCTTCTGGCATATCTCCAAATCTGGTTATCATCGGGATCCAAAACATAAAACTTATTGCTGTAAGCATCCACATCAACTCCTTTTTTAAACTGACCGTCATCATTATCCAAAAAAGTTACCCTATTATCTTTATATTCAATCAATTTACCGGACTTTGTATAAAAAAGCAGTGAATCCTCATCCTCAAAAACCGTCGCATCAACGACAGTCTCATTATCATCAATAGTTATCGGATCCTGCACTTCATCCAAAATAATAGGATAAAGAGCGTTATATTCGTAAGCGTACAATGTATTATTAAGACTTAAAAGACCCAACGCTGAAACATTTTCACGTTTCGATGACAGATCCCCCAAAACTCTGGGTTCGGCATGAATTATGTTATCAAGTTTATCCCTCGCGTCTGATATTTCTTGCAAAAGCTCATTAGCTTTTGCTCTGTGATACCCCGAATTTAAAACTTCCAACGCGCTTTCTTCCGCATGATTCAGCATCTCACCGGCTTGATCCTTATTATATTGACCAGTTGTTTCTGCCGACCCGATCTCTTCCGTCACTTCATTTAAAACATTAGCGTATTCCTCAATCTTTTGCCGTTCTTCCGCTTGTCCTTTCATCCACCAAACACCTATAACCAACAACAACACAACCACAATAATCACGGTCAGCATTCTGTCTTTACTCCAACTTCTGATATCCGACCAACTACCGCTACCCGCGGAAGAAGCCCTTGTCGCGCGTTGTTTTCTTGAGGTTTTTGCCAACTCCGAAACTTTATCCTTTAAATCGCTGACCACTCCGGTCAATCTGGAAACCGCATCTTTAAGACCCGATCCTGACCTTTTCCGAACATTCTCCGATGGTTCTACGTAAACTTCTTCTTTTTCAAGATGTTCTACAATTTCATCTCTTTCCTTATCATTCAAGGCCGGAGCGGATTCATGAACTGATATACCGATAATACCAACTTTCCCTAAAACTTCGGCCATTAAATAATCCTTCAATTCGCCCAATGAAGAAATCAAATTTCCTGCGGAACACATCTTGGCCAAATCGGTTTTGCTAACATATCTTACTAATCTGGTAGAGGTAAAAAGAATAAAATCACCGGGTTCAATAGTACCGCTGGCGATATTGGTGAATATATCCTCAACGCCATCTTCCGACAAATTTTCACTAATCGGACTGCAAAGCCTCCTCCTTATCAAATACGCTTCCGCCTCCCCTGTTTGCGTTATATATAAAGTATCACCTACAATCGCGGCAATAAGAACGTGCAGATTACCAATAAATTTTGATACCTTTTCCTTTTTTAAAGCAATCAAAGCTTTATTTACAACTCTAACAGCTTCCTCAAATTTTTCATAAGGATCTTTTTCCAGGTCGGCAAAAAAAGTTTTCCTGATTGAATCAAAAATAACTTCACCAATAGCTTCCGCATCAACAGGATTATTCTGAATCTCAAGATTAATAAAAATTTTGCCGCTGTTTTCCCCACCTTCACCCAAATCATAAGCATAATTCTCCACAAAACTGCCCTCGTCTCTACCTACAAATAAAAACTCGTATTGTGTTCTAAGTGACATTAGTATATTTAAGTAATCTTAAAATAAACTCCAGCAAAAAATACTATAAATCATTAACAAATACAAGCACTATCATACCCGAATTCAAGGTTCTAATCATAGACAATTACGACTCATTTACATTCAACCTGTATCAACTTGTCGGTGAGCTGAATAGTAAAGCTGTCGTATATAAAAACGACGAAATTAGCATCAAAGATATTATAAAAATCGCACCTTCGCACATTATCATTTCGCCCGGGCCGGGCAGTGTTTTAAACAAAGTAGATTTTGGCATCTGTGAAAAAGTGATTCTAAAATTTATGAAAAACGTTCCCATCCTTGGCGTATGCCTTGGACACCAGGGGATCATTAAAGCTCTCGGAGGCAAAATCATGAACGCTCCTGAAATTATGCACGGTAAGACCAGCCAAATAGAACATTATAATAATACCCTATATAAAAATGTTATACCCCCTTTTACAGCTATGCGTTATCACTCATTATGCTCTTCCGAAAGCAATTTTCCAAAAGAATTAACAGTAACGGCCCGAAGTATTGACGACAATATAATAATGGGGGTTGAACATTGCCAACATCCGTTGCACGGTATACAATTCCATCCGGAATCTTTTATGACCGATTATGGTCGAAAAATTCTTCATAACTTTCTTTTGTTATGTGGTTAAAAAAATACTTTGTTAACACCAGCCTTTACTATACGTTCAGATCTATTAGAGGAGCTCTGCTCGGAGTATTGGGCGGTCTTGGTGTAGGTATTATAATCTGGGGTATACTGATGCTCATAGATATAATTATTTCCGTAGAAACGTCATTCTGCACCATGCCTCCAAGCAGTGTCACCCTGATTACGACTATACTGGGAGCGCTTGCCGGTAGTGTTTTTGGATTCTGCGCGGCAATGAAAGAATCAGATTACGAACACAAAAAATAATAATTTGACAGATACAGAAGCTAAAGCTATCCTCTTTTAGCCTATAAATCTATTTATAAACGCTATGCTTGGGAAACTAAAGAAAAAGAAAAGAGCAAGAACTCACGGTTTTCTTAAACGTATGAGTACCAAAAACGGTAAAAAAGTTTTGAACAGAAGACGCTCAAGAGGAAGAGTTAAACTGACCGTAGAGAAAAAAGCGCGAAGCTAAGGCGAACAGCCAAAGCCGAGGTTTTTACATAAGTATGATACCTAAAAAAAATCGACTCAGAAGATCATCCGTAAAATACACTCTCAAAAAAGGACAAAAAGTATCTAATGAATTTTTCGTAATCAAGTATCTGCGGACGAAATGTCAGGAAAACCGTTTTAGCGTAAGCGTCAGTTTGAAAACAGCTTCCAAAGCTGTGAACAGGAATAGATTAAGAAGAAGAATATACAATATTATAAAAAAAACAAATTTAGACTTTTCGACAAAAGTAAACATGGTTATAATCGTAAAAAAACCGACGGCGAAACTAACATTTGAAGAGCTCGAAAAAAAATTAAATGATATTATGAAAAAAATTCATGGATAAAAAGAAAATTCTCCATTATGTAATAATTTTTTTGCTCGTCTACGTGACAATGAGCTTCTTTTTTAAACCACCTGCTGAAGACCAAACAACTTCGAGTGGAAAATTTGAAATAGAAACAATAAACAAAGAATTTCCCCAACAGGAAATAGTAACAGTTAAAATTAAGAATAATACCGATTTAAAAGCTACGATTAAAAATGACTGTCCGGAAGAACCTTTAACAGTCAAAAAGAGAATCAGCGGTGAATGGGAACAAATTACAAACACTTCGGAAATCGAATGCAATCGGACTGAAGACTACGTAATTGAACCCGGTAAAGAAATAAACATTAGATATGATTCATGGAATCATGCGCTTTTTGGGGATCAGGGAACCTATAAAATCTTTGCCGATATTGTTGTCCCTAAAAACACTTCAAAATCAACAACTATTGAGTCCAATGAGTTTGAAGTCATACCGCAGGGATGGTTCGGTTATATATGGACCACTGGCTTTTACCAGCCTATATATAACGCGTTAATGTTTTTGACCAGCATAATTCCCGGCCATGACCTGGGATGGGCTATCATTCTGCTTACAATAATTATCAGAACAATTCTGCTGATTCCTTCGCATAAAGCGATGAAATCACAAAGAAAAATTCAGGAATTACAGCCGAAATTGAACAAAATAAAAGAAAAATATAAAGACAATCAGGAAATGATTGCCAAAGAAACAATGGCGCTATGGCGGGAACACAAAGTTAACCCACTCGGGAGTTGCATGCCTTTATTGATTCAGTTCCCTTTTTTGATCGCAATTTTCTATGTAATTCAAACAGGACTAGACCCAAACAACACCTATCTACTGTATGAACCACTGAAAAATTTTTCATTAACAAGCATTAATACCGATTTCTTGGGTGTTTTGGATTTAACAAAAATCAACGCATTTATCTTGCCTCTAATTGTGGGGGGGCTACAATTCCTACAAATGAAATTCGCAATGATGCGAAATAAAAAAGCCAAAGAAAAACAGCAGAAAAAGGACGATAATAAACAAAAAGGCACAGAAATGGATATGGCAAATAAAATAATGATATACATCATGCCGATTATGATAGCTGTCTTCACGGCATCGGTGCCGGCCGGAGTGGGACTATACTGGTGTTCTTCAACGTTATACGGTATCTTTCAGCAAATATTCGTAAACAGACAGGTTGAAACAGAAAACGTAAAAGTCCAAGTAGTTCCAAAAAAATAATTAAACATTAATAACCACCTAATATGGATACCCTTATTCAGGAAACTGTTGAAGAAATCCTTACCAAATTAAGCACCCCCTTCCGTAAGGTTCGTCTCGAAAAAAACGACGACAACACATTCAGGGTAAATATTGAAAGTGAAGAACCAAGTCTCCTTATAGGTCATCACGGAGAAAATATCCATGCCCTGCAAAACATAGTAAAAACAATTCTTTTTTGTAAACAATCCGAAGACTTTAATTTCATACTTGACGTGGATAACTATAAAAAACGTCAAGAAGACAACGTCCTAAATCTGGCGGACAGAAAAATTGAAACCTTAAAAAAAACGGGTGAAAAACAATCCCTGCCCCCAATGGCTCCATATTTTAGAAGATTGGTTCATTTGCACATCGCGAAAAAATATGATGATATTGATACAGAGTCGATCGGCGAGGGAAACTTCAGATATCTAACAATACAGAAAAAAAGATCGACTGACCATGAATTACAAAATACGGATGAACAATAGAATAATACTAAAACATACTTCCTATCTGCTTACTTTACTCGGGGCCCTATTCATCGGCATGGGACTGGTTAACGCTCTTGAACAAACAAACCGTAATATTTTCACCGACGTCACGACGGGACACGATAATTATGTAGCGATAAAATACTTAAAAGAGAACGAACTGATAGAGGGATACGAGGACGGCAGTTTTAAACCTCTTAAAAAAATCAACCGCGCCGAAGCTTTAAAAATCATCACCGGCGCGCTCTCTAAAGAAAAAAACACAATCAGAAATATTGATAATTTTGAATTCTTAGATATTGATGAAGAAAGCTGGTATTACACATATATAGCGGAGGCTTGGACAAACGGCGTTGTGGACGGCTATCCCGATGGCAAATTTCGTCCGGAAAACACGATCAACAGAGCTGAAAGTTTAAAAATAGCTTTAATGCAAGAAGAAACTAACATCCCGGAAGAAGTAACCGAGAAGCCATACACCGATATACCCGTTGATGCTTGGTTTGCTCCATACGCGCAAGTATCTAAAAAAAGAAGCCTAATTTTAAGAAGCAGAGCGGACGGAGGAATGTACCCGGACAAAAATATTAATCGCGGAGAATTTGCGGAATTGATTTACAGAGTGATCAAAAGCCGTGAAAGCAACAGATTCGCAAGAACCACCTGGTACGGTTTTGAAAATGTAAACTGGGGAACTGCTTCCGGAGAAAAATTCGACACCAATCTTCCCACATGCGCTCACCAAACACTACCTTTTGGAACTAAACTTTTGGTAACAAACATGTATAACGGCAAATCGGTAATAGTAAAAGTAAACGACCGGGGCCCAGTCGCGCCGGGCATGGATCTGGATTTAACAAGCTCGGCCTTTGAATCAATAGCTTCTCTGGGAACTGGCATCATTATGACAGAATACGAAATAATCAATGAAGAAGAACTACCATTCAATAGCGAACCAGCATATGTCGATAAATACGGATTTTGATTTTCTGCAAAGAAGAAGGCAAGGAAAAATCATTCCCAAAAAAAAACCTCTTTCAAAAGAAGTAAAAAAAAGCATAACCTGGCTTACCTTTACTCTTATTTTTTTAACCGTAATTTTAAGCATCGTCTACCTTCTAAATACCACCCAATCAAACCAAAAAGGATATGCCTTAAAACAAGAACAAATCAAAAAAGAACAGCTTGAACTTCAAAAAAGACAGCTTGTTAATCAGATTATTGAGGCCATGTCCTTTAATAAGATCGAAGACAGCTCGATTGTTGAAAATATGAAAAAAACTGAAAACCCGATTTACATTGAAGAATAGACAGAATAAAAATTGACAATAAAACATAGATCGCTATACTTTTTTGGCGACAATTATTAAAGGTCCCATCGTCTAGTGGTTAGGACATCAGGTTTTCATCCTGAAAACAGGGGTTCGATCCCCCTTGGGACTACCATCGTCATGACAGAACAAAGCAAAAAGTGGGTATTCGTTTATAATAAAGAAAGCGGCGCTTTTAACACGACTTTAAGCCGGATCAATAAATACATCCCTGTCATAAAAAAATACGACTGCCGGCTTTTTAAAATTATAAACGGTTTAACATCAGTCAAAGATTCATTCCTGAAAGAACTGAAAAATGCAAATATCAACGCCGTTTTTTTAAACAAAGACGAATTCAAAAAAAAATACGACGTTAAAAAACCAAAATTCCCCGCAGTGTTCATTAATGAAGGATCAAAAATTAAACAAATAATCAGCGCCGCCCAAATTAAAAATTGTAACAATTACCAAGATCTCATAACATTAATTCATGATCACAAGAAATCTTGAAAAAGCCAAAGAGGCATATAAAAAAAAAGATCCCGAAGCCTCCAAAGAAGCTCACATACAAAGAGCTCCAGAAATACACCAACAAGAACAAGGACGGTATATTAAAAGTGCCATTTATGGCGGACTTGACGGAATAATAACTACTTTCGCGGTTGTAGCCGGAGTAGCCGGAGCATCATTATCCGCCGGAATTGTCTTAATCCTTGGATTTGCCAATCTGATTGCCGACGGCCTTTCCATGGCAATTGGTGATTATTTAAGTACCAAAGCTGAAAAAGAATACGCTAAAGCCGAACGTAAAAGAGAATCCTGGGAGGTAGAAAATTACCCCAAAGGTGAAATGAAAGAAACGGAAGAAATCTACATGAATAAAGGGATACCTGAAAAAGACGCCAAAAACATTGTTAATATTCTTTCAAAACATAAAGAAGCATGGGTGGACGTGATGATGGTCGAAGAATTGGGAATATATGAAAACAAAGAGTCCCCTCTTAAAAATGCAATTGTCACTTTTTTTTCATTCGGCATATTCGGTTTCATCCCACTATTGGCATACGTATTGGCAAGACCGGTACCGGGTATCCAAAATTATACATTTCTAATAGCATGTATTTTAACCGGCCTCACATTATTCACACTGGGCGCTTTGAAAGTTAAAGTTACGGGCAAGGAATGGTTTACGGCGGGACTCGAAATGCTGATTGTGGGAGGCTTGGCCGCCACCGCGGCGTACGGAATCGGCGCGCTATTATCGGGACTTGCTTAATATTTGAACTTAAAATCTGCAGTGATCAAACAACCGGTCACGCCAAACCTGTTGAAATTACATACGATCCTAAAAAAAAAATTAAAACGCCACCATCATAACACTTAATTCCCCGCCAATAAAAACCTCTTATCTATTATCCAGCCTTTCCTTAATCTTCGCCTCCAATCCCCTGTCGGTCGGCAAATAATATTTGCGACTCTTAATCTCGTCGGGCAGATGCTGTTGATCCACTTTCGCTCCGTCAAAATTATGAGCATACTGATAATTCTTCCCATATCCCCATTCCTTCATAAGTTTGGTGGACGCATTGCGAATACTTAACGGCACTTCCAGATTGCCGAACTTGCCTATATCCGATTTTACGGCCCCGTAAGCTACATAAAGCGCGTTGCTTTTGGGCGCCATACTCAAATGCACAACCGCCTGCGCAAGATTCACCCCGCACTCCGGCATTCCGTTAAAATGGCAGGCATCTTTTGCCGCCACCGCCACAAGCAAAGCATGCGGATCCGCCATCCCCACATCTTCCGAAGCAAACCGGATCAATCTCCGCGCGATATACAAAGGATCTTCCCCACCTTCAAGCATCCGCCCCAGCCAATACAAAGCCCCGTTGGGATCACTATCCCTCATACTCTTATGCAGAGCCGAAATAATATTAAAATGCTCCTCGCCTTTTTTATCATAGCGAAGATTTTTTCTCTGCAAAACTTGTTGAATATCCTTTAAAACAATCTCATTTTTTTTGACCAGTTTCAGCACGATTTCCACCGTATTTAACAAACTCCGCGCGTCGCCGTTGGCAAATTGCACCAAAAAATCTTTCCCTTCATCATCAATCGTAATTGTTTTTGATTCGCCGGCACCCACGACCTCAAAGGCGCGAAGCTCCTTTGAGGTATCCGCTTCTCTCTGCATACCACTTTGTAGGCCCGCCAACTTCAAAGCCCTCTCCAAAATACCCTTTAGAGCCGATTCATCCAGCGCCTTAAAAACAAAAACCTGACTTCTGGAAAGCAAAGCGGAATTAACTTCAAAAGAAGGATTTTCAGTGGTCGCGCCGATCAAAATAACCGTTCCGTCTTCAACATGAGGGAGTAGTGCATCCTGCTGTGATTTAGAAAATCTGTGAATTTCATCCAAAAAAAGAACCATCCTGATACCCATTTTTTTCCTCTCTTTAGCTACCGCCACAACTTTCCTCAAATCGGGAACACCGCTTGTAACGGCACTCATTACCTCAAATTCCGCATTTGTTTTTTGCGCTATAATATTCGCGAGCGTCGTTTTACCGCACCCCGGCGGCCCGTAAAAAATCACCGAATGAAGCTTATCCTGTTCAATCAATTGCCTAAGCAATTTACCCTGCCCAACAATCTCCTCCTGCCCAAAAAAATCCTCCAAAGATTTAGGACGAAACGCAAAAGCCAAAGGCGCGCCGTCGCTCTGACTTACGAAAGACACATCGCTTACCGCGTTTCCGCCATCGCCGGAACCACTATCATAGCCGGCACCACCACCCACAGATACGCCCTCCTCCTCTTTTTTAGCATTATCAAATAAACTGTTCATATTTAAACCGTTTAGGAACATTATCATGTACCAATCAGAGCGCCCGAGTCAACAAACAAATTTTCACCCGGTTTTTTGACAAACCACAAATATTCTAACATATTAATGCCCGAACTTATTGTACTTACTCTTAACTCCAACGGACAATTCGCTCCGTGACTGATGAACACCCCCGACCACATCACCGACATTGTCTGGGACGCCGACAACACCCTTTGGGACTGGGTAACCTACGCCGTACACGCCTATAAAGCCATGGCTAAATGCATCGCCCAAGAAACCGGTATTCCCGAACCCAAAGTGGCCGCCGCCATGAAAAAGTTCTACACCGACGTCGGCACCATGGAAAACCCTTTTTTAATACAAGGACTCCAAACCATGGGCTTTTTTAAAGAAGTCAAAAATTTCAATTCGGATGATTTGATAGAAAAAGCGCAGTCCGTCTTTTCCAAAATCAGATACGACAACCTTAAACTCTACAAAGGAATCGATGAAATACTTAAAATGACTCACGAATCGGGCATCAACAACCACATCTTAACCGACGCTCCCGGCTTTCAGGCCGCCATGAGAATAAGACATTTCGATCTTCAGGATTACATAAAAAGCGTAAACACCATGCCCTCGCCGGAACCCAAAACCCTTCCCAAAAAATTCCGAGAACGAAAACGCGAAGGCAAATACGCCGTTCCCTTCACCGTTAGAACTGTCGATAAAGAAAAACCCCACACCAATCTGGAAAAAGTCCTGCACATGACTCGCGAACAAATTTCTCGCAAAGTACTGATCATCGGCGACAACGCGCCAAAAGACGGCAAACTGGCACTAAACCACAACTGCGCGGGCATCATTGCCGCCTACGGCATCGCCGACCCCCACCTACTCAAACGCATCCTCCGCTTCGCCCCCGCCAAAGTTGCCAGAAAAAACGTTGCCACCGAACAATCACTTGATCTAAATAACCTACCGCCAAACATAACCCCAGTCGATTCCCCTTCAAAACTGACCGAAGAGCTGGGACTGAAACTCTGATTTCAAAACATTCGCTTTACATTAACCATACCTGTATTATTGCAATATACACAAAAACATGTTATATTAAAATAATGTTTTTAACCAAAAACTAACATGAAAAATAAAAATCTATTTATAATCGGACTTCTTATAGCCGCTATAATTGCAATCGGCGGATTGGCTTATTTTCAGGAATCCGGAAACATTTATCAAGGGGCCTTAATCAGATCCACAACCACAAGTTACACTACTCAAACGCTTACGCTTGAATCATTAAACAATGACATAAAAGCATTAAAAGAAGAAATCGCCACTCTGAAAAAATTTAAAAATGACTTTGATCAAAGCTACCTAAAAAATAACGAAGCCACATGTGCAGCATTATTTTCATCCGGAGCATTACATCCCTACATAAATGAATACAATTGTATAAACAAACTTCTATCTCCTCTCGATAATTAATAAAGTGTCAATCAAAAAATATAAGCTATTTTTATCAAATCTATCTTAAGATACAAAGTTTCTATCCCCCCACCTTGCCAAATTGCACGATTTTCCGTAACCTTAGGAGCGACAGATAATCCATAACAAGAATCATTCATGGCGTACGAAGCAAAACCGATGCCCTTTAGCAAAGCATTAAAAGGCATCAGCGAAAAAACCCTGGAAATCCACCACGACAAGCTTTATCAGGGCTATGTTAACAAGCGAAACGAAATAGAAGAAAAACTGACCTCGGCGGACAGGACCACCGCCAACGCCACCTACAGCGAATACGGCGAACTTAAGCGCGAAGAATCTTTTGCGGCCAACGGCGCCATACTGCACGAATACTATTTTAACGCACTTGGCGGTGAAGGCGGCGAACCCGCGGAAGAGCTTAAAAACGCGCTTACCCAAAGCTTTGGCTCCTACAAAAAATGGCTAGAAGACTTTAAAGCCGCCGGCATGGTTTCACGCGGATGGGTGGTACTGGCCTTTGATCACAACACCGGCAAACTGCACAACTACGTTTGCGACGCCCACAATCAAGCCGGAATTTGGGGCGCCATGCCCGTTTTGGTAATGGACACCTATGAACACGCCTACTTTATTGATTACGGCAGTGACAGAAAATCATATATAGAAGATTTTTTTGCCAATCTTAACTGGAAAAAATTAAACGAAATCTACACATCCATTAAAAAATAAACAATATGCAATTACCGCAGGATCAAAATTTTCATGACCCAAATAAAAATACCAAAGATAAAAGATATCCTTTTGACAAGGGTAAAAAACACATGAATGAAAACATCGTCGATCCGAAAAGTGACCTGGTTTATCAAGACAAACATTGGAAATCGGTCGATGAACTGAATCCCAATCACACCGATGACATCAGAACCGGTCAATCGCCTTTAACGGAAATGAAGGAAAGCGGGATTTGCGACGGAGTGTTAAAATTGAGCGGTACCTTTTTGGACAAACACAAAGAAGAAATAATTAATACCATAAAAAACTCTGAAGAATTGGCGGAAGAAAGAAACCCCATGAATCAAATAGAAAACATAGTAGAAAACGAAGACGGTATTACGCTTTACATCACAAAAAACAAACTCGCAGTCACACTTGGCAAAAAAATTGACTCCGCCTTTAAAGGTGGCGAACTAAAAATAACCTGGTCAGATGATGACAAACCCGTCGACGTCAAATGGCATAAAGATTTAGATTAAAACAACCTTAACCAAATAAAAAATGAAAGTTGTAATTGATAGAGACAAATGTATCGGAGCGGCACCCTGTATTGCCGTGGCCCCCGGCGTATTCGCTTTAGATGATGAAGGGAAAGCCATAGTTTTAGATGAGGCGAAAACCGACGAAGAAGGAAACAAAATCACTATCAAAGCTGATGTTATTGATATAGAAACATTAAAACTAGCCGCCGAATCCTGCCCGGTGCAAGCTATTTACGTTTACGATGACGACGACAAACAAGTTTTCCCGACCGCTTAAAACCGATTAAACTTACTTAATAAACAAGAAACAATAACCGTTTTTCTTGCAAGTCGTATCTTAAATTTCAATTGCCCGACAAAAAAGTCTGAGTTATTTTAATCCCTAATTTATTTAGGGATAATTATGAATATAGACCCACAGATTGCGGCCGAAATTCTTGATCACGTTCAAAACAGCAAAAATATACTCATAATTTCCCATCGTAACCCCGATCCCGACTGCCTGGGGAGCAACCTTGCACTCCGTCAAATATTCACCACCATGGGTAAAAACGTTGATTCGGCCTGCATTGACGAAGTCCCTTTAAACTATAATTTTTTCAGTGAGCTTAAACAATTCAAACAGAACATAAATCCCAATGATTATGACCTGTTTTTCACTTTAGACTGCGGATCGATTGAACAGGCCGGATTACCTGTAAAATATCCCCAAATAGCTTCACTTGAAAAGCCTCTGATCAACATTGATCACCATCCTTCAAATAATCACTACGGAAATATCAATTTGATCAAAGACACAACCGCTTCCACCACCATGATTCTGTATTATCTTCTGCTAAAATGGAACATCAAACTTACCCCTTATCTGGCGACATGTTTGCTTTTCGGTCTTTATTACGACACCGGCAGTTTCATGCATTCCAGTGTTGATGATGATGTAATGAAAGTAGCTTCCGAATTACTCTATAAAGGAGCCAAACAATCACTTATAGTAAAACGGCTCTTCAAAAATCATACTGTAGAACAATTAAAAGTCTGGGGCAAAGCTTTAAGCAACGCACGCGTAACCGAAAACAATGTAATTGTAACCGGCATTATGGAAAAAGATTTTAATGAGTGCAAAGCCGATTCCAGCGACTTAAGCGGCTTGATCGATTATTTAAGTTCCGTCAACGGAACAAAATTTGCCACCATTTTAAGCCACGACGCGCAGGGAAACGTAAGAGGTTCACTAAGAACCAGAAGAGAAGACGTGAACGTATCTGAAATTGCCAAAAATTTTGGTGGAGGAGGACACAAAAAAGCTTCCGGATTCTCAATAAAAGGGAAACTGAACAAAAAAACATACTGGTCTATTACAAGCGATTAATAAAAGTTCAAAGTCAACTGATATTACATTAAAAATCTTTAAATCAAGACCACATTTTGCTAACGTTCTCAACTGCCGCAACTAATAGTATATCAAGCTGAAATGTCACCTATTAAGCAGATCAAAAAAAGAGATGGTCGTATTGTAAACTTCGACCAAGAAAAAATCGCTCAAGCTATATGGAAAGCAGCCAAAAGTGTTGACGGAACGGATAAAGAACTCGCCGTTAAAATCACAAATCAGGTTGCAACAGTTCTGGAAGTCTTTTTTAAAGATGCCGACAACATACCTTCGGTTGAACAGATTCAGGACCTGGTTGAAAAAATCCTGATTGAAAACGGACACGCCAAAACAGCCAAAGCTTACATTCTTTACAGACAGCAACATAGCAAAATCAGAGAAAAAAAAGCCGAAATCCTGGGAGAAAAAGAAACTAAATTTTCCTACAATTCATTGCGTATTCTCAAGCAAAAATATCTTAAAAAAGATGACAAAGGTAACATTGTTGAAACGCCTGAACAACTTTTTGAAAGAGTGGCTCACAACATTGCAAAAGTTGACCTTAAGTATGGTGATTTTAACGCCGCTGAAAGTGAAAAAAAGTTTTTCAAAACTATGTATTCTCTGGATTTTCTCCCCGATTCTCAAATTTTAATGAATGCCGGAACAAAAAGTCAACAACTTGGATCATGTTTTGTCTTGCCGCTTGAAAACAGCATTGAAAATATTTTTAACACACTCAAACAAACCGCGCTAATTCAGCAGACGGGAGGAGGAACCGGTCTTAACTTTTCAAAAATCAGTCCGCACGGTGATATTTCGTGCTCATCAAAGACCTCAACATCCGGTCCGGTACCTTTTATAAAAATATTCAACACCGCGACCGATACCATTAGACAGAGCGAAAAAAGACAAGGCACCAACATGGCCATACTCAATGTCAATCATCCGGACATTCTAGAATTCATCAGCTGTAAAGAAACGAAAACAGCACTTAACAATTTCAATATTTCAGTGGGTGTAACAGCTGAATTCATGGAGGCCGTGGAAAAAGATCAAATGTATGACCTTTTAGATCCCGAAAGTGGAGAAAAAATAAACAGCCTTCACGCCAGAAGTGTATTTGAATTGATAATATCCAAAGCCTGGAACAACGGAGAACCGGGTATTATTTTTCTTGCTAAAATTAACGAAAAAAATCCCACGCCCGACCTGGGAAAAATCGAAGCCACCAATCTCTGTGGAGAACAACCGCTCCTCCCCTATGAAGCCTGCAATTTAGGATCGATCAACCTTTCAAGATTCATTAAAGATAAACAAATTGACTGGGAAAGGATGAAAGAAATTATTCATCTGGCTGTCCATTTTCTTGATAATTCAATCGATGTAAGTAACTACAAAATTGACAAAATCAAAGAAAAAGTACTGCAAAACAGAAAAATCGGATTAGGAGTTATGGGGCTGGCCGACATGCTGTATCAGCTTGAAATAGCCTACAACTCCGATGAAGGCATTCTAACGGGTGAAAAAATCATCAAATTCATCCGTGAAGAAAGCCATAACGCGTCTATTAAACTCGCTGAAAACCGGGGCTCGTTCCCGAATTTTAACCTCAGTATTTTTAGACAGCAGGGCTATGAAAAACTAAGAAACGCCACTTTAACAACCATTGCCCCTGCCGAATCAATCAGCATGATCGCCGAAACGTCAAGCGGAATAGAACCTTTATATGCTCTTGTTTACAGTAAGCACGCCTTAGAAAAAGATAATTTTCTTTATATAAACAAACACTTTGAAAAAAAAGCGGTTCAAATGAACATATACAGCAATGACCTGATGAAAACGATTGCCAAGGAAGGATCAATTAAAAAACTTGATGGACTCCCCGAGTCTATCAAACGAATTTTTGTTGTATCTGCGGATATCAAAGCCGATTGGCATGTTAAAATGCAGGCGGTATTCCAAAAATATACCGATAATGCAGTTTCAAAAACAATAAATTTCCCATCATTCGCAACAGTTGAAGATATCAAAAACGCCTATCTTCTGGCATACAAACTGGGCTGTAAAGGAATTACCGTTTACCGGGACAAAAACAGAAAAAAACTTATCATTACTAATCTCAGTAAAAACGATATAGAAAACGCCATCCCGGAAGATCCATACGACGACAGTCAAGTGGCCCTGCCCTTCAACAGTGAAACATTTTACCAGGAAAGACACCCCGGTCTTAATACTGAAGAAATCATTCCTCCCCCAATAATCACCCATAAATCAAAATAAAAAATGGTATATAAAATCGATAATTTCGACAAATTTGAAACATCTGATAATCAGGTCTCAGCTATTAACGATCATAGACTGTACGCTTTCGATGTAGAAGGAATAAACGACGAAAGAGATTCTTTAGCCAGATCAATCAAAGAAGCAGCTGAATTCAACAACGATGAAAAACAAAATTATTTCGAGACACTATCCTTGGAAATAGACGACACAGATCTTTCGGCTATAAGACAATTTAAAGCAAACATTGAACGCGACAGAAACAAAGTACGCGGCATGATAGAAGCATACACGGGAATTATTAACAAAAACCGGGACGCTTTTGGTTTAGACAAAAATCGCGGCCTCTACGCCGCCGACCAGTACATAAAAGAGTTCATGCGACTGGATACACAAGGTAAACAGGAATGGCTCAATCTGCTTGAATCCGACATAACGGAAAGGCTCAATCTACTACGCCGAGCAAAAGAAATGATGCCGGATAATGGTGAATATCTGCACACACTGCGCAGAAGCGAAGTCAAAAAACTTGTGATAGAAAAAGAAAAAAGCTCTCAAAATATTAAAAGAGCTGAAAAAATTTTTACAGAAAATCCACAAGCCTTTAGCGAAGAAGAAAAAGAAGAAATCACGGAAGAACTGAAAGACAGTACACGTCACAACCAGGCCACTATTTTAAATCAACTGCACACGGAACTTAAAGAAAGAAAAAAACTAACCGCCGAATATGAAAAACTCCCAAAAAAATATAAAGCTTACGCGCCCGACCTTGAAAAACTTTTATTCGATGAACGACAAACAGCTATCGCAAAAATAGAAGTACAAGTAACAAAAGATTACAGAGATTTACAAAGAAATCACAAACTTGCAAAACATATATCGGAAGACGGGAAAGATGCGGCATATAAATATTTCAAAGGGATCTCACTCACGGAAAAGGTTACCGCCATTGACATGATCGAATCACAATTTGAAATGGAAAAAGAACTTTCCGATGAATTCGAAAAACTGCTCATAGAATACGGCAAAAAAGCCGATAAAGGAGAAACGGAAAAATTAAAACACGAATTTTATACCGCCGATTATCAGATCAAAAAAGAAGAAAAAATACCTCGACTAAAAGAAAAAATTGAACAACAAAAAGAAACCAAAGAAGAAAAAAATCTTACGCTGTCCTATACTCAAAAACTGGATAACGCCGTTAAAAAAGGCTACATTCGCAAAAAAACCAAAGAACTATCACTAAAAAAATGGAACAAAAACGGGATCAAATATAAGAAAAAAACCGAAGCTGATTTTGAGCAATTACTTAATCCGTATATTGCTCTATTTGAGAGATTTAAATCTTTGCCGGAAACTTTAAGAAAAGAAAACAAGAAATTCTTTGAAGCCGGGTATGATCAAAAACTTAAAATTATTACGGAAATAGAAGAAAATATGGAGCTGGACGAAAACTTGCAAGAAAAACCGGAAAAGAATCCAAACAATATTGAAAAAGCGGAAAAAATCAATCAACAAAAATTGCAAGAGTTAACCCAATTGGCCACCACGGCGGAGCGTAAAAAAAATTATAAAAAAGCTTATGAATATTATTCGGCAATTCTTGAAATTGATCCTAATGATGTAATAGCCTCCGGCAGACTTGATCTTGTTGTATCAAAAATGGAAGAAACACCCGCGAATGACGACAATAAAACTGAAAAATTAGAAAAAGATTTGCTGACCGAAACAATACGTAATCAAGATATCAACCGCGAACGAGAAATATACACTGTACTAAAAGAAAGCGCGGAAGAAACAAAGTCCAGTGAAAGACAACACGGTACAATTGAAGCAAGCAAAAGACAAAAAGACTCGTCAAACAAAGAAATCGCGGAAGCATTGGAAAAATATACGAAAGGCACCTCCGTCTTAAACAAAGAAGGAGAATCCGAAGACATTTTGGAAATCAATGTCGATGAACAAGTAAGCAGTCAGCGGCTTGCCGAACTTAAACGCCCCGTTGTCTCTGACATCCTAAGATCTCCCGACCCTACGGCACTGAAATCAATACAGTTTAAAAACGCAAACGGACAAAAGCTGAGCGCGGCCGAAGGTGCAAAAAAAGCTGATAAAGTAGAAGAAAAAATCAAAAAAACACTTGCCGATAAAGTCATTAGCATGGCCAACAGAAGAAAACAGAAAATTGATCAAGCGAAGCTGGAAGAAGAACTTGAAAAACAAAATTTTGAAAAATTGGACATGACCGGCTAATACCTTTCTGACACACTTGTTTAAAAAGCCTGTTTTATGCTACAATAAGCTGATTTAATAACAATAAATGGAACGCAGCATATTATTCGTGGCAGGTTATTATTTACTGTTTGCTTGCACAATAGGGCTTGTTTTCGTCTATTTCGTTACACTGCTGGTTAATTTATGGGATAAAGTCCCGTTCGTCCCGACAAATAAAAAAATCATCAAATATATTATAAACCTCTCCGAATTAAAAAAAGGGGAAAAAGTCTACGACCTTGGATGCGGAGATGGCAGATTCCTAATTGAAGCACAAAAAAAAACAGATAGTGAAGCTGTGGGATATGAAAACGCCCTACTTCCTTATCTTTTGGCAAAATTTAAAAAATTTATTAATACTGCGACAATAAAAATTAACATGAGCAATTTCTTCAACGCCGATCTTTCAGACGCCAATGTTATTTATTGCTATCTGGGTCCGTATATTATGCCCCGCCTGGCCGAGAAAATTAAAAAAGAATGTAAAAAAGGAACAAGAATCTACAGCAATTCCTTTTCAATTTCGACAATGAAGCCCACAAAAATTTGGCAGAAAGACAAAGCCAAAAAAATCCCAACAGTTTATATGTATCAAATATAATGAAAGACTTTCTCTACATCACCGGGATAATAATTATTATGCTTCCGATGTTTTATTGGGTATCGAAGACACCCTTCAACATTTACACCCTCGGCTTTTTCGTACTGATCATTTATCCCACGCTTGCCGCACTGATTAACGGGGCGCCGTTTGTCCCGACCCCCATGAATGCGGTAAACAAAATGATCAACTCGGCATCCCTTAAAAAAGACGACCGCGTCTATGACATCGGTTGCGGTGATGGGAGAATTGTACACGCCGCCTCAAAAAAATATAACATAAAAGCCACCGGATTCGAACTGTCGCCTTTCGTATATCTTCTGGCAAAAATTAAACACTTTCTCTGGAAATCCAAAGCAAAAATAATTTTCGGCAACTTCAAAAAACATGACCTTTCCGACGCGGATGTAATATTCTGTTATTTACTGCCCGATACACTGGCAAAACTTGAACCAAAACTTAACAGGGAATTGAAAACTGGAGCCAAAGTAATATCATACGCTTTTCCCGTTCATCCCTGGAAAGAAAATAAAAAAATTGAAAGAGACAAATCTAACAAACTAGCGCCAATCTGGATTTACGAAAAAACCTGATCAACAAAAAAAGTACAGAATAGTACAAAACAAACATTGTTAAATTAAAACCGCCCGCCTCTATCATAGCGAAAGGAATTTTCGCAGTATAAGATACTCCTTCAAGTAAAATTGTCGTCAATAAAAAACAAATCGCAGCAAACAATTGAGCCAAAGGAGCAAAAATCAAAGAAGCGACTATTACCATAAAAGAAACCAGCATAATCATCGGTATCAAGGGCAAAAAAAGAACATTAGCCAAAGGTGATACAAAAGAAAACTTGCCAAAATTAAGTAAAATAATCGGTGTGGTAAAAACTGTAGCGGCCAAAGTGACTGACAAACTCTCGGAGATAAAAAACGGAAGTTTCTTAAAATAACCTTCTATCAACGGTTGCAAAACAAGCAAGCCGACTGTTGATAAAAAAGACAACTGAAAAGATATATCTCTGATTAAAATCATCGGATTAAACATTACCATTAACATTCCGCTTAAAAGAAGCAACTGCATTCCTCCGCCTTTACGTCCCAAATAAGTGGCAAGAATCACTAAAATACCCATAATAGAAGCCCTGACAACACTCGCTGAAAGCCCCGTTAACACCGCAAAAACGCCAATCATGGAGCTTGTAATCCAAAACCGTGAGCACCGGTTGCTCTTACTCATCAAAAGCGCGAAAATATTAATAATCAACGTAATGTTATATCCAGAAATCGCCAATATATGCGTAAGTCCGGTCTTTTGAAAATCATCCAGTATATTCTGCGGTATCGAAGCCCTAGCTCCGATCAAAAGGCCGATCACAATACTCGCGCCCGGCTCCTTCACAAAAATCTCGGCACGCGTCTTTATCTGATCCTTTAAAAAATAAATAAGCCCGAAAAAATCCCACCCGCCCGAATCACCAATTACAGAAATAAAAGGATTATACATCACCGAAAAAATATTATCCTTGGCCAAATATTCCTTATAAGAAAATTGCTCAAAAACGGCTGGAGTCTGCAATTTGCCCCGTAAAAGAAGACGATTCCCGTAAAAAAAACGCGGAAAAGTTTTTGTTTTTACCAAAACTCGCCCCTTAAGATCAACCTTTTTAAAAGGCAAAACCAATTTATCCGCTTCAAATAATAAATATTGAGCGTTATTTCTTAACTCCGGTTGCGCCGCCAACGCCCCCTCTACAACAATTTGGCCGCCTGTATCACGATAAAAAGCAATGTTATTTACCGTAAATTCCGGCTCCGTAAAAAAAAATCTTAACACACCTGTACAAAAAAACAGTAACAACACCAAAATAAGCCAAACATACCTACTCTTTACCCCCATAACAAAAAAAACAGCTATAAATCCACAAATCAAAAAAACATATAACCAAAAACCTTTAAATAAATCCCCGGCTCCGACACCGACAAAAAAAGCATAAATTCCATATCTCAAATATGCGGATTTTTCCATAAACAAATTAATGACAAACCGATCTTAACAATAGCTCATTAAAAAAAAGTAAAATCTTTCGACATGTGCCACTTACCAACTTGACAAAACGAAAAAAATATATAAAATACACATCTATCCAAAAACCCAATGAATATCGACAGCGCAATACAACTTTTTCAAACATTAAAAGATCTGGGACTTACGGCCAAAGAAGCCAATGTCTACATAACTCTGCATGGAATAGGATCCAACCCGGCCAGCGTTATAGCCAAGAACGCGGAGATTAACAGATCCGGATGCTACACTATCTTAAATTCACTGGTTTTTAAAAATTTTGTTGAAAAAAAGTCGAAAAACAGCATAACCTACTTCAACGTTACCGATCCCACATCACTTTTAAACAGACTGAAACATAAAAAAGGCCAACTTAACGCGAATATAGAAAATATCAACAACCTAATAAAGCAGTACGAAGAGCTTAATAAAAACACATCTACCAAACCCTCCGTGATCTTTTTCGAAGGACTGACCGCGATCAGAAATGTTATGGAAAGTACTTTAAAATCCGGCGACAAGATTTTAAGAGCTTACGCCAGTCTGGACGAATTGACGGCCATTTTACCCAAATATTGGCCATCTTATTATCAAAGAAGAACGGAAAAAGGTATCAAAGTAAAAGCCATTTATCCCGCCAACAAACTCAGCTATTTCCATAAAAAAAGAGACCCCTGCGAATGCCGCGAAAGCAGGCTCATACCGCCCGAATTCAATTTCCATCTGGATATAATGATCTACTCCAACAAAGTAGCTTTTACATCGCTTAAAGAAAAATTTGGACTGATTATTGAAAGCGATGAAATGTCACAAGCTTACAAAAAGATTTTCGATCTCGTCTGGGATGGCACATCCAAATACGATCAGGTAATGACAAGTTTAATGCGCCAGCAATACGAAAATCACCATAACATAGAAACAAACCGGTAATAGTCCCCCATTAAATATTAAAAAAAGGCCCCTTTTAAAGGGGGCCTTTTCCAAATCCAGTCCTATCTCTATTACTGCATTTGCATATCTTCCATACCTTCAAGATCAGCCATAGCCGCTTCCAGTTCTTCATCAGTCATCATCATATCATCGCCATACATACTATCATCGTACATCATACTTGAATCGCCCATTGATCCCATCATCTGCAGCGGCTCAAGTACTGCTTCAACCGGGAACTCTTCAGCGCCCGAAGGAATGTTCAAGTTAACAGGTTTATTGATATCACCCAGCATGAACTCCATGTCCAAAGTACCGCTTGCTTCACCTTCACCACCTTCAAAATCAACACTTCCGACAAACTTATTAATTACATTGCTGGTTGAGCTTACCCAAACATCACCTTTAATATCAACATTTTCAACCACCGCTTCGGCTTCTGCGAATTCCGCGTCCGAAACAGTTTCACCCTGCGCTTCGGAAGCTTCTCTTGCAAACTGTAAGAACGCTTTTTTATCGATATTTACTTTATAATGCCAACTTGGATCCCCCATCACACTTTCACTGCCAACATACTCGGGTGTGGCAAAAACCTTGGAATCTTCCAAAACTTTTTTAAATTCCGCGTTATCCATATCCACACCTCCCGAAGCTTCCTCCATTTCATCAAGAAATCCTTCGGGCAGAGCAATCATCCACCACTTGCTCATATAGTCCGTAACATCCGGCGGAAGTAAACCTTCCTCTCCTAGATCAAGATTCATGAGGTTAAAATATACCGCTTGCTTATTCATCATAAATTCAGCTTTCATGGAACCGCTCATACCGGTGCCATCTTCAGCCGACCCATCAAGTTTCACCGAAACCTTCGGGTTTTTCATATCTTTAACATCAACCGAACCGTTCATTTTGACATCAAACTTAACATCTCCGGAAACGGGATCTTCCATATCCCCTTTCATTGATACGTCATATTTATAAGATGTCAGGTCCGCCATTTTGACCATACCATCCTTTAACACTTCTTCCGGAACTTTTTCGGGAGCCGGAGCCGTCGCTGCACATCCAGCAAACACCATGGCCGCAACAAATGCCGCCAGTCCGCTTGCAAAAATAGTCCTATTTTTCATAGACTGCTTTAAGTTAATAAAATAAAAATAAACACAGACATTTTAAGGTTCTAAACCAAAATGTCAAATTTGACCAAACCGAGACAAAAGTTTACTATTACCCAAGCATAAAATGTGTATATGGGAGAACCCAAAAAAAAACAACTCTATTTCAATAAAAAAAATATAGGCATTTTAAGCTTGTTCGGATTAATCATCATTATAATAATAGTAGGACTCTTCCTTTCTCAACAGGGAATACTTTTTCAGGGACGCCTTAACCCGGAATTAAAACTCCAATCGGCTCAACTCTGCAATACGCTAAAAATAAAGACTATACCTTCTCCCTTACCGGCAAACACGGGCGCAATAATTATCCTGGAAACAGATCCCCCCGATTTAGACGAAACCATAACAGTATCGGCCAGCAGCGGATCACTGGCGGAAACACAAGGCAACTCCGGATCATACATTAATACTAAAGAAAAAGTATTAAGCTATTCAGGTGGCGAATCCAAAAGTCGCATCACTGCCCAAATCGGCGGATCGGAAAATTGTTCCGATTCAATTTTCATAGAATCGACAGTATCTGAAAACTGCCAAAATATCGAATTTAATATCGATCCTTCCCCGTTAAAGGCCAATCAAAGCGCCAAAATCCAAATCAAAACCACTCCCGAAAACTGGAACGGACAATTTTTTTTATTATCAAGTAGCGGCAAATTTCAACTTTCTCAAAAAGATACCAACTCAACGGGAGAAAACACCGACACACTCGTCACTTCTCTTAAAAAAATCATCTATACGGGCGGCGCTTCCGGTGAAACCATTACTATCAAAGCCCTTGGCCAGGGCAACGAAAACTGTACCGCAAACATCAATATAGAATAATGCAAAAAATAAAACTCCTAATAATCACATCTCTAATTTTAGTAACCCCGCGAATCGTTACGGCGAACACGTATAATGACCTTCCGAAAGTTAATCGAAACTATACGGCAGTCGAATATCTATCCGAAATCGGAATAATCAACGGTTATCCTGACGGATCATTCAAACCGGACAATCCGGTAAACCGTGTTGAATTTCTCAAATTGGTTTTGGAAAGCTCCGAAGTGAAAACCGATGTCAGTGACCCCACAGGTTTTCCGGACGTGAAAAATGACCAATGGTATTCAAAATATGTACGGAAAGCCTATAAAGAAGGTTGGATCGAAGGCTACCCGGATGGAACTTTTAAACCTGAACAATCCATAAACAAAGTCGAGGCGTTAAAAATAATCGGTCAAATTCAAAAATGGAAAACTCCTGAAAATCCAGAAACATCACCTTTTATGGATATAGACTTGGATGAATGGTACGCCCCCTATATTTCTTATGCCAAAGATAAAAACTATCTTGAAGAAACAACAATTAATTTTATCCCTGAAACGAAATACTCAAGAGCAAAAATCAGTGAACTATTATTCAGGAGCTTTATCACAAAAAAAAATAACAGAGACGTATACACTTTCAACCTTATCAATCAATATCCCGCGAGTGACTTCAAACTAAATAAAGATGATTCACCACTCACAAACATTAAAGAAATTGATACTAATTTCACTCCGGTCCAATTCAATACATATCAGACCGATTTTTTTGAAAATATTGAACTGGAAGAAAGTTTTCCCAACACCTTTTATCTCAATGAAGTCTATTATTTCAAAGGTCGAATCAAAGAGGGAAATTACAAAACCGCATTCGTTTTTCTTTCAAAAAACGGCATATCCCATGAAAACTTTACTTCAAAAATAAAAAGCAATGAATTTAGCATCCCGGTAATATTTAGAAAACCGGGTAATTACAGATTGGGACTTATCCCGGGTAACTCCGGCGAAAGTAAAATTATTGATATTTCGGTACTTGCTTCTCTACCCGATCCCGAAAACTCATCAAAATCCGCAAATCCGCCAGATCATCCGCGGGTCTATTATAAAAATCAAAAAACAAAGTTAGAATGGGATAATAACGATAACGAAATTATAAAAATCAACATCAGTCAGGGAAGTCTTAAAAAAAATTACATTTTCAGGCAAGGATTCAATGAATTTTTTATTCCTTATAAAGATTTTAAAAACTTTAGCCAGGGTAAAACCAATTTCACCGTAAGCGGAGCCGATCTGAAAGAAGAATCACCTTTAATAATAAATAATCACTGGTCGGAATCGACCCAAATACAGTTTACAAGCGTAAAACACCAATTTAGCTACATTGACGAACAACTGCTCAGCATCAACAATTTTCCGGAAAGTATGACTACGAGATCAACAATTCAATTCAACGGTACTGCAAACACAGACATTCTGGCTCAAGGCGCAATCATTAAACCCGATGGTTTCGTGGATCTTATAGAAATCACGAGTCCTTCACCTATGGCCGAATATTACGGATCAACCTACATACCCGCCGGGAACGAATTTACATTTACATATCGTCCAGAAACAACAGGTACTTACGCATTGGAAATAAACGGCACAGACGGCTCCGCGATATTAAACACACCTGTCTATGTGGGGGGCTCAATTCCTCTGGTACCGAATTTTTTTGATTTATATGAAAATGACAACACATTAAACAGCATCGACCTACACGAACAAAGAAACCTCCAATTAACTCTAATTAATAACGAAAGAACCAAGTTCAGCCTCAACCCTATAAGGTTAAACCAAGACTTAAATCAGCTCGCGCAGGATCATTCAGTCGACATGGTTGAAAAAAACTTTTTCAACCATGTCGACCCCGAAGGAAAAACACCAAATGATCGACGTATTGAGGCCGGAATCCCAACGCCCGTGGGCGAAAACCTCGCGATTGCTCCAAACAGCGAATACACCATTTATGGACTCATGCAAAGCGGCATACACAGAAAAAACATACTCGATCCTAAATGGACCAAAGTGGGTATCGGTATTGCTTTAAATGATAACGGTTCACTTTTAACAACTCAGGAATTCTCATCCAAAGCTTTGACCAAAAAAAATCTGGATGATATTAAAGAAGAAATATTTAAATCAGTCAATCAAGCCAGACAGTCAAACGGCTTAAACATATTTACTATTGACGGAACGCTGGAAACACCCGCTGATATATGGACAGTTAAAATGACCACTGAAGATTTCTTTGACTTTATTTCTCCGGACAATGAATCATTAGCTAATGTAGCCAGACAATATATCCCCACGAAAGCTATTCATGCCCTTATTCTAGAGGGTAACAGCCAAGAAGTAATAATCGAAGAAATTCTAAAAAGTCCGGAAATCAACGATTCAAACTGGCAAAAAATTGGTATAGGAATCAGCGTGGACGACTTAGGCATACTGAAATCAAGTGTACTTTTCACAACACTTTAAACAAAAAGTCCCGTTGATTAAAGCCCAGATTTAACTAAAATGAAGGGGACAATTTTCGGAAATATTTATCATGAACTTCAAAACAAGAAGAATACGGAAAGAACCAAAAAAGCCGTTAAGAACAAGAAACAAGAAACTAAAAAGAACAGATCAAGCAAAAAAAAACTACAACATGCACTTTGCCACTATAGGTGGCAGTATTGTAATAATTCTGGTCCTGATTTTCGGAATATACACTATGATTAAAAGTCTGGATTTTTCATCAATTGTCTTTTCTTTTGGTAAAACCTTACAGACGGATGAAAACGGACGAACCAATATTATGCTTGTTGGCACAGGAGGTGAAGGCCACGACGGATCAAATCTTACCGACACAATCATTTTGGCCAGCATTGATTATGAAAACAAATTGGTGCCAATGATTTCCATCCCCAGGGACTTTTATATAATAACCGACAAATTCGAAAATCAAAGAATTAATAGTATTTATGATTATTTTTTAAAACAATACGGGGGGAAAAAAGGAATTTATGCTTTAAAAGAAGTAGTTAGCGAAATAACCGCTACGGAGATTCAATATTATGCATTTGTAAACTTCCAGGGATTTGTTGATATTGTTGACGCAGTGGGCGGAGTCGACATCATGATTGAAGATTCAATTTATGATCCGTATTACCCCAAAGGAGAAACAATTTATTTTGAAACATTTAAAATAGATGCTGGATTACAGCATCTTGATGGTGAAACAGCTCTAAAATACGCACGCAGTCGCAAAACAACCAGCGACTTTGACCGAGCAAAACGACAACAACAGCTTCTTTACGCTATAAAAGACAAAGCATTCAGTATAAATGTGCTTACGGATGCAGGTAAAATAACCTCTTTATATAATTCTGTCAGCGACAGTATAGATACCAACATGTCACTGGCCGAAATAATCGAAATAGCTCGGCTTTCCAAAGAATTCGACAAAGAAGGAATCTACCCGGCTGTTTTAAACGATGACCCGTCATCATGCGGAGGCTTGATCTACACACCTGCACGTGAATATTTTGCCGGAGCATCGGTTCTCTTACCTGCGGGAAACGATTATAATTATATTCATCAATTTACCGACATTATATTTAACAATACGAAAACAATCGCTTTACAGGAAGAAATACAAGTACTTAATGGGACAAAAACCCCGGGGCTCGCCGGCAATACAATGAATCTTCTATTAAAAAATTGCCTAAACGTTACCTACTACGGAAACGCTTCAGAAAGACCTTTATCTGACTCAACGATTTACTATCAACCCGGACCGAAAGGCGAAGAACCAAAAACACTAAACCTTATCAAAACCTTGATACCGGTTACCACCAAGGCCGGTATTCCAACAGAGTATTTAGAATCCGAAAGACGTCAAGATGCGGTAATCGTGGTCGAACTTGGAAATGACTACCTTAATATCATGCCCGATGATCCCTTTAACAACCTGCAATACTTTACCGCGCCAATATCCGCCGCAAATGATAATAATAAAGAGGAAGAGCAAGAAGATAATGATATTGAAACCGAAACAGACATAAGCGAAACAAACGAGACAAAAAACACAAATACACAACCAACCGAATAATTATGTTATCAGCACTAATCAGTTTATACGCCTACGGAGCTTTAATGACCAATGAAGTACCGTCCAACGCCCCGCATGTTATGCCGTGGAACGAAAACGTACTTTTAGAGGCATCGAAAATTCCCGAAAAAAACGAAAAAAACATCGCGCCCGTACTCGATGCCAAAGCCGCGATAGTGGTTGATATTAATAATGGAATTATTCTGTATGAAAAAAACATTCACGAATCATTACCGATAGCCAGTCTTACAAAACTAATGACAACAACTATCGTAATTGAAGAAAACGATCCCAAAGAAACAGTAATCGTGTCCAAAAACTCGGCCCAAACCGAAGGATCAAAAGCCTGGCTGACGGAAGATGAAAAAATAACAGTTGAAAACCTTCTATACGCGGCTTTAATAAACTCGGCCAATGACGCGGCGGTTGCCCTAGCCGAACACAACGCTGACTCCGTTGAAAATTTCATTAAAAAAATGAACACCCGCAGTAAAGAACTGGGAATGATATCCACCAGTTTTGTGAACCCAACCGGACTCGATGAAGATCCTCCAAACAAAGAAACCAAGCCAAATTCAGAAAATAAAAACGATAAAAACTCACTCGAACTGCCTCAACAATCTGAATATCAAAACATCTCCACCGCATACGACATGACTCTTTTAGCTCGCTACGCCTACGGCAAAAGCTTTATAAGAAGAGCGGTTATTAAAAAAAAACTGGAAGTAACCTCTATCAATGAAGTACTGAAACACCAACTAAAAAACACCAACGATCTATTGGACAGTTATCTGCCGGTATTAGGGCTAAAAACCGGAACCACAAACACCGCGGGCGAATGCCTTATTGCGATCATAGAAAATCCCGAAGGAAATGACATTATTACCATTGTTTTAAACAGTCCTTCACGTTATAAAGAAACCAAGGTCATGGCCGACTGGGCTCTTCGGACCTACACATGGAAATAAATGATTGAATTACTCAACAACTTAAGAAACCTTGTACTTATCTTCGGCTCACAGATAACCGCCTTTATAATTACTATTCTGTTGGCCCCCGGTTTCATAAAACTTCTTTATAAATTTAAATGCAGTAAGCAAATTCGTGAAACAGCTTCAAGCGGTGAACGCGCCAGCATTTTCCAATCACTTCATGGCAAAAAAAAAGGCATTCCCACGATGGGCGGCATTCTGATCTGGGGCACCACTTTAATAGTGGTGCTTGGGTCGGGAATCTTTTCAGTACTTGGCATTACCGAAAACTCACTAATCAACAGAAACGAGACCTGGCTCCCCTTGTTTACATTAATTACAACAGCTCTTCTTGGAGCAGTAGACGACTGGTTCAACATCAAAGGACTCGGCAAAAGCAAGGGCATCAACATTAAACCCAAATTTTTGTGGCTCACTCTGTTCGCCACCCTTGGTGCTTTCTGGTTTTATTTCCGTCTGGATTACAACCAGATACATATTCCGCTGTTTGGAGACATTACAATTGGACTTTGGTATATCCCGCTGTTCATTTTTATTATTTCCGCATGCGCCAACGCTGTAAACATAACAGACGGCCTAGATGGACTGGCCGGCGGCCTTCTGATCATAGCTTTCGGCGCCTTTTCAATCATAGCTTTTTTCAAAGGACTCTTTATTCTCTCTGCTTTATGCGCAGTTATCGTAGGAGCTCTGCTAGGTTTTGTCTGGTTTAATATTTTCCCCGCGCATTTCATAATGGGAGACACCGGCGCCATATCGCTCGGCGCCACGCTCGGAGTGATAGCCATGATGACAGATTCAGTAGCTGTTTTACCCCTGATGGCATTCATCTTCGTTATCGAAACCCTTTCAGTAATCATTCAACTTACATCGAAAAAATATTTCAAGCGTAAAGTCTTTCTCATCGCCCCCCTGCATCACCATTTCGAAAAAAAAGGGTGGTCTGAACCGAACATAGTAATGAGATTTTGGATACTTGGAGGATTCACCGCCAGCTTCGGATTGCTTTTGGGATTATTGGCGATCAGCGGCATTTAAAAAATTCTATTCCGATTGAACGGCCGCCCACTCTTCAACGCGTGCGTTTTTTAATTTTACTTCGGAACTCACATCAGCAGTCCCCTCTTGCGAAACCATCATGAATATACCCATTTCACCGGAAACTTGAGGTGTCTCAGGCTTAATAAATTTCAAACCCGTTTTCTTATTGTCCATCAATTTCGCATAAACAGGTTCAATAATATCAATTTCATCACCTGTCTCATCGGAATATGTAGTATACAGATCTTGCACATCATATAAAACAGAGTCTGGAACAGATTCGGGCATCTGTTCCAGGGCCACGGCGAACTTTCTTAAAGTATCTTCCCGCACACTGTTAACCTTTTCCTTAAGTTCATTCTGATTCCTATAAATAATTGAATTTTCTATTGAGATCAAAGTTTTCATATGTTCCGCCTGATCTTCAAGAATAGGCAAAAGTCTCTCCTTAACCTCTTTCATATTTTCATCACTCAAATTAAGAGTAATGCCGTTTGTTTCATTCTGATATCTCTTTAACAAAGAAGATGCCAAATGGTCTCTGTCGTCGGCAATTAATTGCTCTATCTCCAACAAAATATCACCCGCCTGTTCAAGCTGAATTTCAGCTTTCCTAACTTCGTTCTCAGCCATCGCCAATTCAAAATCCTGCATCACTTTTTTAGCGTCATATAAACTGTTTCCCGGTAACGCCGAAGAAAGATCTTTAGTTTGCGAAGTCATTTTTTCTTTCATTAAAACCTTTAAAGATTCCGCGGCCAGTGGATCGTTGACCGACAAAGACGGTAATTCAGCAATAATCTCCTCACTTACAGTCGCAAACTCTTTCAGTAACACTTTCGCTCCTTCTTTATCACCTGCCACAAGCTTCGATTCGCCTTCCAAAAAAGCTTGATAAGCATTTTCGAACTTTTCAATCTGATTATCCGCGCCGGGTAATTCCATGGATTTAACATTCTGTTCGGACTTTTCTTCCGGATTCAGAGCATTTTTTTCAACATCGGCTATCAAATCTCGACTATACTGCTTATCACTTTCAAGATTACCCGCGATCCATTTATTTGTCGGTTTCAAAACCTCATTTCTGGGAAGTTTCTCGATTTTTAAACCGGATTCCTCACTTTTAGCTTTATAACCCGCCACTACAGTCTTCTTGTTTTTCTCTGTAAACTTCACCGATTCCACCTTCACAACGTTCTCATATACGGATAACTGGCTTCCATCCAGCTGAGCGAAAAAGTCAAAAACCGCTTTTTTACCCACATCGGCTCTCAAATCATCTGTATCTATGGCAAATTCAGAGCCTGACATTAAATTAACTACCTTGGTCCAGACTTGACCGTTTTCCAAATATAATTCCACGTTAGTAAAATTCGAATTGTACGGTTCACTATATAACTTTTCAATCCTCAAGCGCGTATGCTCGTTCATTCTGCTGATACTGTCGTCAAAAAAACAAATTGTCGCGTTACTGTTACCTTCAGAAACCACGACATCACCTTCTTTAAGCAACATATTATCTTTCGCCTTAATCATTTTCAATTTCCTTTTAACAAAAACTTCTCCATTAACCTTATCAAGAAAAACTCCCTGAGCATAAGTAACTACGTGTTTTTCGGGAAACACGACCACGATACAAAATGCAAAAACAGCCAAAACCAAAAGCGCGGATGCTTTTTTCAAAAATTTACCAAAACCGTCCTGAATCGAAACAGTACCCCAATTAACGCCGCTTTCAGCGTATTCCAAAACTCTCTCTTTCATCATAACCTTGGCCCATGGCGGCATAATCACACTCTTTCCCGACCTTTTCAGACTAACAATCAATCTCTCAAGCGTATAAGCGAATCTTTCTTTCTTATTTAAATTTAGCCCCCTCATCAAATGCTTCTTCAATTTTCCTTTAGCGGGCATTTCTATCTTGGAATCCGAAAAAGATATGAGCTCGGCCTCAAGCCGGTCGAGCTCATCATTTGTTTCAAAATCGAAATTTTTAAACAAATTTTTCATAAATCTTTTCCCACAACCTTAATGCAACACTTAGAACGTGCAGTAAGATCATATTGTTACATCAATATTTAATGTTCATGTTTTCAAGAATCTGCCTTAAAGATTTCAAAGCCCGAAACTTCAAAATTCTTAAATTCCCCTCACTCCTTCTCATGATGCGTGAGATTTCCCTGTTATCAAGACCACTGATATATTTCAACAAAATCACCTGCTGGTACTTTTTATTAAGCTTGGAAATCGCCTTCTTTAAAACATCTTTACTTAAACTTTGCTCAGCCAAAACCACCGGATCATTCATCCTTTTTTCATCGGATAACGGCATATCGGCTATATTAACGGTTTCCCTGCGAACTCTGTAATAATCTACAACAATATTATGAGCGATTCTGTATAACCACGAAGAAAAATATTTATTCTTCACTTTTCTATAAGATTTCAAATTTTCCCACGCTTTCAAAAAAACATTTTCGGTAAGATCAAGCACCTCCTCTTTATCGACCTTAAAAAAAATATACTTATAAATATTATCCACGTAAAAATCATACAACTCTCCGAAAGCATCCGTATCACCGCCTTGAGCCAGCTTAACCAGATCTTCAATCCTCTTCTTGTTGATTTCTTTCTTTTTCATGAATCGTCTTAACGGTAAAACAATATAACGCAGATATGCCGAAAAACAAATTCGGCAGATTGTTCCTACTTTATTAAAACCCTAAAATGTGATAAAATTACATAATATTTTTTCGTAACATGAACGAAGTAAGAAAGCATTCAGAAAGAACGACTCCGCCCGAATTAACAAACCAAAATCCGCAAGAAACGCGAGAATCTGTTCCCAGCGCGGCCCGCACACGCGCCAAGTGGCGCGAATTATTAAAACAAGAAGACCTGAATCAACTGCAAAAAATCGAACAGGAAAGAGAACAAAAACAAAAACGACAGCAGGAATTAATGCAACAAGCGGCAAGCCAAAGAACAGCTGAATCATGGACCGCAAACCGGGCCGAAACACCTCGCAAGTTATTTATAGATATCTCCGCAGAAGCTAAAACCGAAATCTCAAAAACAGTGGATAAAAAATTCGCAGAAAACCTCTCAATTTTTAATGAAGTCGGCATCACGTCAGCGGAAAATATTGCTGCCGTAAAATCCGTTGCCAAAGACGTAATATATGAATACTTCACAAAAAACGGCGCCAACCCAGACGAAACGGAAAAAGTTGAAAAATATGTTGAACAAAAACTGATCCCAAAATTAACAACTTTTTTTGAGTCCCTCAAACAAACATACGAAAACAATAAACAAAATTACTCTTCTCCTCTTGAACTTTTAAAACAGTTTAATACATATTGCGGTTTAAACATTCTGCAGGGCGACCGCATCAACGAAAACGGCCTAAAAACCCTGATTCTGCTCCAGGCATCAAACCTGCAAAATCTTGCCACTGGATTCAATGAATATCTAAATCTCAACAAAAACATAGAAAGATTAACCGGTGAAGCCTCAAATCTACTGGGCGAAAAAGTGGATGTGGATAAACTGTTTAAACAAGGACAGTTGAAACTTAATAATCCGATCACTCTTTCTTTCCCTTCAGCATTGAACCAATTTGACCAATACATAAAAACGCAGATCGAAGCTTCCCTGCCCGCGAACCTGAGTAACACCATAAAAACCAGAACCGTTGATTGGCTCTTAAATCAGGTTAAATTAGCGAATCCACAACCCGAACAAATACTAACACTAACAGAAAACGGTCAGATAAAATCACCCGAAACAGTTCCCGCATCGGCGGAAACTACTCCTCCAAGACAACCGGAAACTCACGCGCAAACAGCAGACACAATCCCGCAGGCACAAAAAAGCTCCCCTACTGCCACACAACAAACAGCGGAACAGCAAACCCAAAACGCCGCCCAAAAAATAAAAACCGGCAACGCAATACTGGATGAAGTGCTAAAATTCTTTAAAACACTCTTACCCGCAGGCTTTTTTGATAAAATCACCGAATTTTTGAGCAAATTAGGACTTAGCGAAGCGGAAGAATTCAACGAACTTGAAGAAGCGGAAAAAAAAGAAGCTTTAATTTTAAAAGAAGCGGCCAAACAGCTTCAACTCAACAAAAAAGTGATGGCAATCCTTTACAAAGACGACGTACAACTCAAAAAAATCCTCTCGGACAAGACAAGCTTAATCAACACAAGCTGGGATGAATACTTACAAGCCCGACTAACCACCGCTGAACTAGAATTACTAAAAAAAGACCCCGGCATGGACACCAACAAAGCGGAAAAAATCGCCGCCATCATTTTATCACCGGCAGAAAATAGCTAAAACTTAGCCGTTTAAATACTGCTCGGCTTTTTGAACCTCTTTTTTTGATCCCAAAAAAACAGGTGTAGTTTGCTGAAGTGAATTAATTTCCAAATCCAGAATCCTCTCTTTACCGTTCATGGCAACCCCGCCGGCCGCTTCCACTAACATGGCAACGGGAGCACACTCATAAATCAGTCTCAATTTACCTTCGGGTTTATTTAAACTACCCGGATACACAAAAATCCCACCTCCTTTTTTCATAATTTGATTCACATCCGGAACCATCCCCCCTGAATAACGAAGTTTATAATCATTATTGATCCAATAATTCAAAAAATCTCTATACCAATTATCCGTTTTACACGCGTTTAAATTGCCCGGAGCAAAAATCTTTCCTCGTTCAGCTATTTTCAAATTTTCATTAAACAGAACAAATGTATCTTTATCACGATCAAAAATAAATTCATCAACTCTAGCACCCAAAGTTATCATAAAAGACAATCTGGGACCATAAACCGCGATCAAAGAAGCCACCTGCTCACGCCCCTTTCTGCCCAAAACCCCCTGCCCTTTATAAACCCCCACAATCGTCCCGACTGCCAAATTAACATCCACCAAAGAAGATCCATCCAAAGGATCAAAACAAACGCTATACCCACCCCCCGGAACCTCGGCCTCATACGGACTTTCAAGTTCCTCGGACGCGATAAAAGAAACGTCGGCGTTGTCATTCAACCGCGACACCAAAATCTGATTGGCCAGCACATCCATTTTAATCTGCTTCTCTCCATACACATTTTCTCCTCCGCCATAGCCCTCATTTCCTTTTGCGATTAAATCGGAGATCTCTTTAATACAAAAAACTATGTCGGTTAGTACGGAATAAAGACCGCTTTCAATATTCTTATGGGATAAATACTCCGAAAAATTCATAAAATTTGATTGATTGTTTTACAATTACCAACTCCAAATATTTTTTATCATTTTTTCACGCCCTCCCGAAAAAAAATACCCCTTTTTGTCTTCCAAGAAACTCCCAAATATGTTAAAATAACTAGATTAAAACTCAAAAAAACGGAAAAACAAAAAATGAAAACAAAAAAAATCCGTAACCTTAAACGATTATCCGCAAACCCGCAGGCCGTATTAACCACGGTACTGCTTGCGCTCTTACTCGTCTTTGGATTTGCATTTTCAGACACACAAATCAATACCAAAGAAAACCTGCACGGCAGTAACAATGCTCAAGCCCCAAAGACCACAGACTTGCTTTTCAGTAACAACTCCGCATTCACATTTCCCGAATGGAACACCGGCTTACACAACTGGTATCAAAACCCCCTGGAAAACACCCCTGCGATTTCATTGGAAAACGCCATCAAAAACACCTCGCAACCCACAGAAGATCCTCTAAGCAAATTGAAACCGGAAGACGAAATCATTGAACTCCGCGACGCCACCACAAAACACTACAAAAACCCGGATGGTTCCATAACCGCGGTACTTTCGGCCGGACCCGTACACTACGAAGACAACGGCGAATGGAAAGATGTTGACTTGGACGTGGAAGAAAACAACACCGGCATCCATCCCGAGTATGCTTATTCCAGCATAAAAAACAACACACACCGCTTTTATTCAAAGTACAGCGGCGATCAGGGTCTACTCATTGACATAAAAGGAGACCTTTTTAAAGACTGGATAAATCCGGAAATGAGATGGCTGGACGCCAATGGGAAAAACCTTGAAAAAACAACTGCTAACAAAGTTCAGGCTACTCCCCATACAAACAATATTATTTATCCGGAAGTATTCAAAAATACCGATGTTTCATTTAAGCAGGGATCATCTTTGGCAAGAAGAATGGACGTTATTTTAAAAGACAAATCAGCAATCGCGAACATGCCGGAAAAAGCAGAAAAGTTAGCTTACTGCGAACAGGTAATCATTCCTGAAGACTGGACCTACAAGACAATCAACGACCCTGAAACGCCCGGTAAAATCAGGGAAATAGAATTTTCAAACGGGCAAAACAAACCCACCGTAAGATTTTTCGCACCGGAAATATTTGAACAAAAAAATCCAGATAATTTTATTTTCGGCAGCTATACCATAAAAGATAACAAATATAGCCTGGAGATCTGTAAAAACACACCCGCTGAATGGCTCACGGACAATTCCAGAAAATTTCCCGTAATAGTTGACCCCACCATCACTTCTCAAACGGACAATTATACCGGTACAGTGGGATCCGGCGGTGAAAAATGGTACGACGACGCAGACATTGGCTGTTGGGACGATTGCACCCCCACCCGCCGAGCATGGGCCCGCTTCAATGCAAGTGGAATCATGGATGGATCAACATTTACAGGTGCGACACTATATACATACTTACGCCGCATACCTACAGTTGCCAACATGAGTTACTATGCGTATGTGGCAGATTCCGATCCACTAAGTTCAACGGGAACAACAATTTATGGTGATACATCAAATTATTCCGGGGGCAGTGATACTGTTTATACATCAGACGGTTATGGGCACGCACTAGTACAAACATTCTCATCCACTGGTTATGGATATTTAACCAACCGCTTATCAAACAATTGGTTTTCATTTGTACTTGCAAGCTTTACCACAAGTGATTACTTTAGAATTTACCGCTGGGACAACTCCTCCTACTATCCCAGATTACTCGTTTATTACAATCCCCCTTCTCGTACATTAACCGCCAGTTACTACTATGTGGCACCTAACCTTAATGTCACGCTCAATACCACTGGCGATTCGGGTGGACTTTCAAGTTGCTACGCCTATTGGGATACGGATACAACCTACGGTAGCGGCACCAGCCTTGGAAATTTGTATACAGATTGTGACGGCACCGTCACCACACCGATTAATCAATCCAATGATACTATTTATTACTTTTGTACCCGGCCACTAGACTCATATAATCAATATGGTTATCACTGCGACAGTGTCAGATACGACAGGTACGCTCCCAGTCTACCCATTATTTCTTGCGGAAGCTTTACCCACAATGTATGGGGAAACTACTCTTCTCCCACCTGTACATGGACCTGCCCCGATTGCGGCCCCTCCACAACTTATCCTCGATATTGCACCGATTCTTCAACCTGTTCACCAGACATCTATGACAGCGATAGATCCGTAGCAACATCCTTCCCCGAAGGAATCAACTATTTTCGCGTACAAAATGAAGACATAGCCGGGACAAGCAGTACACAAAACTTTATCGTCAAACGCGATCAAACAAACCCAACCGCCTCAACAAATATTGCCAACACCTATTATGGGCCAAACACCTACGACACAACGACAACCATTACAGGAACCGCTTCTGATGCGCATTCAGGCGTAAATCTCGTCCGTGTCTATATAGAGAGAAGTAGTGATAATTACTATTGGGATGGTAGCTCCTTCGGTTTAGAATTTTGGCCAAATGGAGTTACAGGAACCACCTCTTGGTATTATAGCGGTCTACCTGCCAACCAGCTGTCAAACGGTCTCACTTACACAGTATCTTCTCAGGCTGTAGACAACGTATCTCTAACTTCCTCATATTCAAATGATACTTTTATCTGGGATTCCGTCAATCCCACCAATTCATTCAGTCTACCCGACACATATTACGGGCCGACCACATGGAATGACTCAAGTACAATCAGCGGTTCTTCATACGACTCTCTAAGCGGAGTAGAAGAAGTAAATATTGTCATCAGCTACGTTTCAGGCTCCACTTATTATTGGAACGGATCGAACTGGACAACATCCTGGCAAACCGTAGAGCCCACCTCTTTCACTCCTGGAACAGGTACCAGACCGTGGAGCTATACAATAAACGACAGCAACTTTACAAACGGCCGCACCTATACAGTACAAGTCTATTCCTACGACAACGCCGAGAACTTAAGCAGTACCGCCAGCGACACCTTTACATACGACAATGCCACCCCCACACAACCAACCATGAACGCCGAACCCACCTACTCCCCGGGAAGCACCAATTTTGTATCCACAAGCGGTTCAACCGACAGCGGCGTGGGTGGAGTGCAGTATGAATTTTGCAGAAACACAACCGATACAACAACCGATTGCACCTCCAGCGGATGGACTTCAAACACCAATTATACATTTTCCAGCCTTTCCGATGGTGAAATCTACTACTATTTTGTTCGCGCCAAAGACTCCCTTGATAACACAACCGACTGGAGCCAGTCAACCAGCTCCACACAGGATAATTCAAGTCCAAATGTAGGCACAACCACAATTTATAGCGGTTCAAGTTATGATAATATCTGGTTCAATGGAACCATATCTTTGCGCGCTTCCATTTCTGACAGTGGCTCGGATATCGAAGCCGGAACATGTGAGGTCAGTATAAATAGCAGTGGGTGGACAGGAACTGGTGTAAGCCAGGATTCCAATTATTGTTACTATGATTCTTATTCACCGGGCGCTGATTTTACCATCCAGTTCCGTGTCAGAGATAATGCTGGAAACTGGGGTGGTAACTTGCTAAAAAATTATTATTACGACGAATCCGCACCAACCAGTACCGTCGACATTGCCAATAATTATTATGGTACGGATTTTAATCACACCGATACCATCAATGGTACGGCAACAGATGCTGATTCCGGAATTTCCGGCGTAGAAGTGCGAATTCAAGAAAGCGTTTCCAATAATTATTGGACTGGATCCGGCTGGTCTGCATCCGAAACCTGGTTACCGGTAACCACCGGAACGACTACCTGGAAATACACCATCGACGACACTAACTTCACCTCTGGACGTAATTATACGGTTAGCGCACGAGCTACAAATAACGTGGACATTACTGAATCCACTTCGCAGGATGACTTTGACTACGACACGGATGGCCCTACCGGTGGTTCTGTCAGTAATACAAATGGCTACGAAACCGACACGACCATTACCGTCAGCGTCAACCGTGGTACCGATTCCGGTTCAGGCATGAGTAGTACCAACAGCGACTACCTGCTCGAATACCAAAGCGCCACTCTTTCAGCTGGTTCATGTGGTTCTTATGGCAGCTGGACCGACGCAGGTGTAACGGAAACGGCCACAGCTACCAGCTACAATTTCTCATCAAGTAATGGCAATTGTTACAAATTCCGCTATACCGTCGCTGACACACTCGGTAATCAGACTACCTATACCGGTACCGACGTTACCAAGGTATCCACAGGTACACCGACCGCCAGCTGTTCCATCAACGAAGGCACCAATCCTCAATATCAGTACCAGACGGGTACCACCATTTACTACAACAGTGGCTTTACGGGTGGCTTCGATGTGAACGTGACCGCTGGCGACACCACGGCTGGCATCGAAAAAGTCAACTTCCCAACGCTGGCAACAGGATTCTCGCCAAGCAGTACCGATGACACTTCCTCACCATATTCTCAAACCTATTCCTGGACCACTTCCGCCACTACCTCTCCCGATGCCAAGGATGCCACGGTTTACAGTAACAGTGGACTCACGAACACCTGTGGATTCACCGTTACCCGTGATGTCACCGCCCCCACCGGCACCATCACTTACAGTACCCAGTACATAACCAGTACCGCCACCGATCCTTCCATGACCATCGGCTCAGTCACTGAATCCGGTTCCGGTGAAGACACCTCCACCCGCACCCTCCAGCGGGCCACCGCCACGCTCTCGGGCGACACCTGTGGTACCTACGGTTCTTTTGCCACCACAACACAAGGTGGCACTTATCCCAATATCACCGACACCGGTACCATCACTGATGCCACTTGTTACAAATACCGATGGCAGACGACTGATAATGTCGGCAACACCGGCACCTTCACCACGTCCGATGAATACAAAGTAGATACCACAGCTCCATCCACCTCCGTTAGCGGAATCACTGAATCGAGCGGTGATATTTACTATGAATCCGGAACCAAAACAGTCTTCTATAAAACACCTTCTTCTTCCCAGAATTTCACAGTTAACGTGTCCGCGTCCGATCCGCAATCCGGTATCAACTATGTAATATTTCCAGGCATTAGTAGCACAATTACACCCCAAATGGGGAACGAAGATCCAGAGTCACCATACTCTAATCAGTACACAGTTACCACCTCTGCCAACAGCTCTTACGCGGACAATACAGTTACTGGTTACAACAACGCCGACTTGACCAATACAGATGATTTTGATGTAACGGTCGATAACGACGACCCAACAGGCGCTTCTGTCAGCTGTCCTTCCGCTTACGACACCGACGGAAATTTCAACGTCACCGGTTCTTCCGGTTCTGATTCCGGTTCCGGCGTCAATACTTCTGCCGTCTACTTCCAACGCCGAAGCGGAAACCTTTCAGCCGATTCATGCGGCAGTTACGGAGATTATTCCAGTCTGGGATCGGCTAATGACACCAACCTTGGCCAAACAGGCCTTGCCAATGGCTGTTACGAATACCGTTATCTCACGATTGATCTTGTTGGCAACTCCACCCTCTCATCCACCTGTGTAGTCAAGGTCGACACCAGTATTCCGACAGTCTCCATCGACAGTATCACTGAATCCAGCAACTACATTTATGACAGCGGAAGCACGCTTTACTACACCAACGTTCCGGCCACACCCGGATCATTTACCGTTAATGTAAGCGCAAGCGATGCCGATAGTGGTATTTCATCAGTAGACGGTAGTACAGAATTCAATGACACACCTTCCGACAACTCCACCCCCTATACGCTTGATTATTCCATTGAACAGTCTTCGACCTGTACTTCGCCCATCACTGTCACCGCCACCGCCAACTCCGGTTCCACCAACAACACCACTCGTACCTGCACACTGGATACCACAGCCCCAACCGGTGGTTCTGCCAGCAATACCAATGGTTATAAAACGGATACCACGATTGCGGTCAGTGTTGATCCGGGTACTGATTCCAGTTCAGGCATGAGTACCACAGACGGCCACTACCTTCTGGAGTACCAGAGCGCGACACTGAGCGGCGGCTCTTGTGGTAGCTACAGCGGCTGGTCTGATGCCGGCGTGACTGAAAACGACACGGCCACCAACTATAACTTTAGCTCAAGTAACGGCAACTGTTATCAATTCCGCTATTCTTCCCGCGATAATGTCTACAACCAGGCTACCTTCACCGGTACAGATACGACCAAGGTAGATTCAGCCGTACCTTCTATCGATTCTATTACCAGTGTAGCTGGTGATACTTCCTCACCGTATTACGATGAAACAGATGACAGTTCCACCGAAATCCTTTTCAGCAGTTCAGACCCCGAATCCGGCGTCTCCGCCTGTAAATGGGACACCTCCGACGTCGCCTATGCTTCCATGTCAAACAGCTGCGCGTCAACATCCAGTTGTACCTCTAATCTCAGCGGCGAAAGTTCCAAAACGGTCTACATCCGCTGTATCGACGCTGCCGGAAATGCTATGAGCAGATCTGAGCAAGTCGACTACACGGTTGATAGCTCCGCGCCTACAATCGACAACATTACCAGCGTGGCCGGTGACACCACCTCGCCTTACGTAGACGGAACAGATGACAGTTCCACTGAAATCCTCTTTGTTTCCAGTGACGATGGTGTCGGAGTTTCCGCCTGTAAGTGGGACACCTCCGACGTTACCTATGCTTCCATGTCAAACAGCTGCGCGTCAACTTCCAGTTGTACCTCTAATCTCAGCGGCGAAGGTTCCAAAACAGTTTACATCCGCTGTACCGACAGCCTGGGCAACGACATGAGTAGCTCCCAGCAGGTAGACTACACACTCCAGACAATCTGGCCGGGTGGCGTTTACTCTGATATTAGTGTGTGGCTAAAAGCCGACGCCGGCGTGACTAATACCGGTGACGGCACCGACGCCACGGCCTGGACGGACCAGACCCCGAATGCGTTTGTTTTTGACCATAACACCACACCCGATATCGGCGGAACTTACCCCGCATGGAATAATAATTTAATTAATGGCAATCCCGCCTTATCTTTCGATGGTAGTACCGACCGTTTAGGCCGATCCGGCTTCAGTACATGGCCGGCAAACGACCATTTCATTGCCATCGTTTATAAACGAGACACACTTAATGGCGATGAATGGATGTGGACCTACGGAACAAGCAGCGACGATGATGAGTCATATATGAAGATCGACTCAAGCAATTACTTTACTACCCAATTCGCAGGCAATTATCTCAGCAGTCCCTCATTATCTGAAGACATCGATAACGGAACGGCTAAGCTACTTACAATGTACCGAAGTAGCGGAAATATTTATCAAATGCTGGATGGAAAAGAGATTGCCACTGAAGCAAATGGAGGTGGCGGTAACCAGGGCGGATGTTTCGTTTTCGCGGAAGAGCCCGACGGCCTTTGCACTGGTTTCTCGACCAGCCAGCATTTCGAAGGTGATATCGCCGAATTCATTATTTACGATAATACGGTTCCCGAAAGTGACCAGCAGAAAATAAATACCTATATGGCCCTCAAGTACGGTATTTCCCTCGACCAGTCTAACGTTAGCAGCGAGAATGAAAAAGGTGATTATCTGGATTCTTCGGGCAATGTTATTTGGGATGCGCATGATGATAACAACCAGAATTCCTACCGTTATTTTATTGCCGGTATCGGTCAGGATGACACGTCCGACCTGGATCAGACCAGCTCAAAAAATAATTCAGAAAAAGCGATTGTCCAGGTTTCCGAAGCGACCAGTCAGGATGATATGGATTTCTTTATCTGGGGACATAATGACGGAGACAGGCTATGGACCTCGACGGGGGCACCTACGGGGTATAAATTATTAGACCGCCAGTGGTATGGCTTCGAAACTAACGATATTGGAGGTGTGGACATTGAATTCGATACGAAAAATCCAAAAGTGCTCATACCTGCCTTAATTTCAGGTTCAGATTATTACTTTATTTATGACAAAGACGCAGATGGTTCACTGAGTGATGAATGCCTTAGTACAGAATCTTGTGATACGCCCGGTGGTGTATTTGCCATGGCTGATGATGGATCCTCCGGCGATGATACCTCCGGCGACGATAAATGGACCGCTCAGCTTAGTGATTTGCCTCAGGGGGATGTGTCCGGAACACGCTTTACCCTGGGGACACCAACAGGGACCGAAAACTATCCGCTTGGAAACCTGAGTGATGACCTACTTATGTGGCTCCGCGCCGACTCTTCAAGTGTTTCCCAGACCGGTAACGACACCAGTGCCACCGGCTGGACCGACCTTGGCCCCTATGCCTTCTACCTAGACCGCACGGAAGCCGGCTTCGGCGGCTCGGATCCCGTCTGGTATTCCAACCGCATCAACGGCCAGCCGGCGGTCAATTTTTCCGCTTCCGACGATCATTTGGGCATTAAAGACTTCTACGACATGCCCGACGGCGACCTCTGGATCACCACCGTTTACCTGAACGAAGACGCCAACGATGAATGGATCTGGTCTTACGGTAATTCCAATACCTCCTTAACCCTGTACCCCGACGGCAGTTACAGAGGCGAACTGGCAGATAATACACTTTACACAGACATTGTAGGCTCCGATGACGAAAACCCCCATATCATCACCATGCGCCGCTCGGGCTCCACCCACAGCCAGGTCTTCGACGGCAAAGAGATTGCTTCCGAATCAAATTCAGGTAGCATTTACGACGGTGCCTGCTTCATCCTCGGGGAGCTGCTGTATGGTGGTGACTGCAACATCTATGGCAGTGGCTATGACTTCGAAGGGGACTTAGGTGAGTTTATTATGTACGATACCTATCCGTCCCCCACCGACCAGCAGCGCCTGCACTCCTACCTGGCCCTAAAATACGCAGTACCTCTGAATCAGGATACTAACCTGGATTACCTTGATTCATCCGGAAATACAATCTGGAGCTCCGACGACACCCATGAATATGATGTGGTCGGTATCGGCCAGGATGACGATGCCGGATGGAGCCGCACCAGTACCAAATACACAGATGATCAGAATATTCTTAAAGTTTCAAAAGAAGACGGAACCGGCACCATGGACGACAGCGAGTTCCTGATCTGGGGACATGACAACGGTGACCGTCTCTGGACGTCCACCGACGCCCCTTCCAACTATCAGATCCTGGACCGCCAGTGGCAGGCTCAGGAAACGGGAAATTTGGGAGAAATTGACGTTGAATTCGATATGCGCGATCCGCAATGGATGGTACCGGCACTATTAACGGACAGTTCTTTCTACCTCGTTTACGACTCCGATGACGATGGCAGTCTGGCCGATGAAACACCGATAGCCATGAACGACAGCGGCACCAGCGGCGATGACACTTCCGGCGATGATAAATGGAGTTACCGATTCGATTTCCCGACTGCCAGCGTTCAGCCCGGGGTACTGTTCACCATCGCAACAAAGGACAGTGCACAAACTTATCCGGTTGGCCTTGGTACCGACCTTAAACTCTGGCTCCGCGCCGACTCTTCAAGTGTTTCCCAGACCGGTAACGACACCAGTGCCACCGGCTGGACCGACCTTGGCCCCTATGCCTTCTACCTAGACCGCACGGAAGCCGGCTTCGGCGGCTCGGATCCCGTCTGGTATTCCAACCGCATCAACGGCCAGCCGGCGGTCAATTTTTCCGCTTCCGACGATCATTTGGGCATTAAAGACTTCTACGACATGCCCGACGGCGACCTCTGGATCACCACCGTTTACCTGAACGAAGACGCCAACGATGAATGGATCTGGTCTTACGGTAATTCCAATACCTCCTTAACCCTGTACCCCGACGGCAGTTACAGAGGCGAACTGGCAGATAATACACTTTACACAGACATTGTAGGCTCCGATGACGAAAACCCCCATATCATCACCATGCGCCGCTCGGGCTCCACCCACAGCCAGGTCTTCGACGGCAAGGAGATTGCTTCCGAATCAAATTCAGGTGGCATTTACGACGGTGCCTGCTTCATCCTCGGGGAGCTGCTGGATTATGGTGACTGCAACATCCGTGGCAGTAGCCTTGACTTCGAAGGGGACTTCGGTGAGTTTATTATGTACGACCGATATCCGACTGATACTCAGCAGATGAAACTGCATTCCTACTTAGCCCTGAAATTTGGTATCACGCTTAGCGACGACACCGACGGTGACAGCATCACTCGTGAAGCCATCGGTTCCTTCCAGGAAGGCGATTATGTAGCTTCCGACGGTAGCACCCTTATGTTCGATATTTCGGCTAATGGTACCTACGTCAACGACGTGGCTGGTATCGGTCAGGATGATGACAGTGACCTGTCGCAGACCAGTGCGAGTTCAGCAAACAGTGACAGCCTGCTGGAAGTATCCAGCGCCTCCGATCTGGACAACCTGGAATTCATGACCTGGGCCAATGATGATGGTTCACTGTCCACCGCTTCTACAGAAATTCCCGGCAGCGGCATGCCGACAAACGCGGATGCCCGCCTGACACGCGAATGGTTATTCCAGAACGATGACGGAAATGGTGTGGGAACAGTGACAGTGGAATTCGATTTAAATAATCAATCAGGCCTTCGGAGTACCTTGGCAGGCGATTATGCCCTGCTCATCGATGCCGATGGTGATTTCAGTAGCGGTGTCACCATCCATACTACTGGCGCGGCTCTTAATGACAACAAAATAAGCTTTACTGGCGCCACGATTTCCGATGGGGATTACGTTACTCTGGCAGGTCCTGCCGCTATCGGCCCTGCGGGCGTCATCAGTAACCTTCAACTTTGGTTCAAGGCGGATGCCGGAGTTTCCAATACAGGAAGCGGCACCAACGCGACCGCTTGGAAAGATCAGGGTGTCGGAGGCATCACACTCGACCACAATACCAGCCCGTCTATTGACGGAACATACCCCACCTATTACTCAAGCCGAATCAATAACAGCCCCGCCCTTTATTTTGAAGGCGATCTTGATTCCAATAATGTGGGTGACGTGCTCGGCGTGGATTCCCTGACTTATACGCCGACTAATAATCTCTATCTGGCCATTGTCTATAGCGGTTTCGACGGAAACGTCGGTGGTGAAAATATTTACAGTTATGCCAGCACAAGCGATTCGAACGATATCCTGATAACACCAAGAACGGATGGCACCATCGATGCCTTTATTAGTGGCACCACCGTGTCATCAAGCGACGTCGGTTCAGCTGACACAGAACCGCATATTATGGCAACTCGTCGGGACGGCTCATCGGTAAACATTTTCTTAGATGGAGGATCAGCCGGTTCCGGTACGCAAGGGGATACTTTAGGCACAAACGGCTGTCTTGTTCTGGGGGCCGACCAGGATTCGGTTTGCGGAGGCTTTCAGGCAGAGCAGTACTTCCGCGGAGACGTGGCAGAAGTCGTCTTGTATGATGATAACCTTACCGACACGGATATTCAAAAAATTGATTCCTATCTGGCCTTGAAATACGGTATCACCCTCGACCAGTCCGGCGCTACGACCAACGACGGCACAGGTAACTACCTGGATTCAAATGGCAGTGTGATCTGGGACGCCCATGACGGCACCTTGCAAGAAACGCATCGCTACGACATTGCCGGTATTGGACAGGACGATGGCGGCAAGCTGAATCAAACTCAGTCGCGTTCAGAAAATGATGATTCTCTGCTCACCGTCTCCAGTCCGACTGACCTTGGTGATGGCGAATTTATGGTTTGGGGGAACGATGACGGAGAAGGTTTTTCAACCGAAATTCCCGGTAGTGGCATACCTTCTAACGCTGATGTTCGTTTGAACCGGGAGTGGAAAATCCAGCATACGGGAAGTGTGGGAACAGTTACGGTTGCTTACGATCTGAGTAATACTGATTCTCTGAAAAATTCAGGTGTCGCCGGCGACTACGCCTTGCTCATCGATGCCGATGGCGATTTCAGTAGTGGTGCCACCATTCATACCACAGGTGCATCTTTCAATGGCGATGTCATTTCCTTCACAGGAGCCACCATCGCTGACGGAAGCTACATCAGTCTGGCCGGCCCCGAGCCGCCAAGACCGGGTGGGCTTGCTTCTAATTTAGAATTATGGTTTAAAGCTGATGCCGGCGTGACCAATTCCGGCAACGGTACGGATGTCACGGCCTGGAAGGATCGAGGCGATTACGGCGTCACCCTTGACCACAACACCAGTCCGGCCATTGGCGGAACCTACCCCACTTACTACAATAGTCTTTTCAATGGTAATCCGGGCTTAACCTTTGATGACACGAGCGACCGTCTGGGAACGGATTCTATGACTCATATTCCGACTGGCGACCTTTTTGTCACCGCGGTTTACAGCCGTTCCGATACAGCCTACAAAGAAACCATCTTCGGTTATGGCGCAGGCAACGAAATCTTGTTAGAGGTCGATGATGCCGGGGAAATGGTTTCTGTAGTTTCCGGCACTTTCGGCTACTCCTCATCGGTCGGATCGGACGATGGTATTCCACACATTATGTCCGGTCTCAGGAGCAGTAGTGATATCTATGGTGAGTTTAACGGGGAAAAAACAAACATCTCCGCTTCTGACGGAACGGCTCTGCCGACCGGTGAATGTTTGGTGCTGGCTGAAGATCCCGACAGTAATTGTGGTGGATTCGATACAAGTCAGGCCTTCAAGGGAGATCTGGCAGAACTTATTTTTTACAGCAGTTACCCAACGCTTGCTGAAAGGCAGAAAATCTATTCCTATCTCGCGCTTAAATACGGAATCACGCTTAGCGACGACACCGATGGCGACAGCACCACTCGCGAGGCCATCGGATCCCACCAGGAAGGTGATTATGTGGCTTCCGACGGAACCACCTACATGGTTGATATTTCATCGTTCGGCAGTTATGTGAACGACATCGCCGGTATCGGACAGGATGACGATTCTGGCCTAAACCAAACCAGTTCCAGTTCAGTTAATTCAGACAGCATTCTCACGATTTCCAGTCCATCCGATCTGGAGAACCTTGAATTCCTGGCCTGGGGTAACGACAACGGATCGCTTGCAACGGCCTCTACGGAAATACCAAGCAGCGGCTTGCCTGCCAATGCGGAGGTCAGACTGACTCGTGAATGGTATACCAGGCAAAACGGAGAGGGAAACAGTAATGGTGTGGGGACAGTCAACGTATCCTTCGACCTTAACAACCAAAAAATTCTTGATAAGTTTGCCGATGCTTCGGATTTTGCCCTGCTCATTGATCATGATGACAGTAATTTCAGCAATGTTGACAGTATTCATACCACAGGAGCTTCCATAAATAATGGCGTAATAAGCTTTACCGGGGTTAATTTAAAAAATATTCTGCTTGATGCTGACCCATATCCGGCCTACATTACGCTTGCCGGCCCACAGCTACCCAGTCCGGGTGGTGTAACAGGGGGCTTAAATCTCTGGCTCAAGGCGGATGCTGGTGTGACGGGAAATGACAGTCAGGAAGTCGAAGCCTGGACTGATAATTCGGTCAATGAAATCACATTGGATCACAACACCAGTCCGGCCATTGGCGGAACCTACCCCACCTATTACAATAGCCTTTTCAACTACAATCCAGCCCTTGATTTCGGTCCAACAGATCGCCTGGGTGTAAGCTCGCTAAACGTTTATCCTCAAGATGAACTTTTTATTGCCTCCGTTTACTCACGGGATGATCTGACTTCCGGTGCCGAAGCGATATATGGCTACGGCGGAGACAATGAAAATATGATCTACATGAGGTACAATGGAACAATTTCATCTTTCATCAGCAGTTCTCAGACTTCCAGTAACGTAGACTGGGACGACGGCATTCCGCATATATCTGTTGTACGCAGAGATCAAAACGACTCTCACACTCAGCTCTTCGATGGGGCACAGGTGATGTCAGCCACTAATGGCACGACGATTCCGACAGGACAGTGTTTAGTGCTTGGTGAAGAACAGGATTCAAACTGCGGCAGTTTCGATACCAATCAAGAATGGGAAGGAAATCTGGCCGAATTCATTGCCTATGCCCCAGCCAGCGGCACCTACCTTTCTGCAACGGAACAGCAAAAGATTCTTACCTACCTCGCCCTCAAATACGGTATCACCCTCGACCAGTCCGATGTTAGCAGCGAGAATGAAAAAGGTGATTATCTGGATTCTTCGGGCAATGTTATTTGGGATGCGCACGATGGCGCCTCTCAGAATCCTTACCGTTACGACATCGCTGGTATCGGTCAAGACGACCTATCGGAACTCGACCAGACCCAGTCCAAATCAGTCAATCCGGACGCTATACTCCGTGTGGCCGATGCCGGAGCCAATCAGACCGACGGCGACTTTCTAGTATGGGGCAATAACAACGGCGTCGCAACCTGGACGACTACAGGAGCGCCTACAAACTATAATATCCTTTCACGTCAATGGGGCGCTCAGGAAACCGTCGATGTTGGCACTGTCGATTTCGAATTCGATGTGGAAGACAGCGACTTCGATGTCCCGGCCTTAGCTAGTGGCACAGCGTATTATTTCATTTATGACAAAGACGGTGATGGTAGCCTTAGTGATGAATGCCCTAGTGACGCAAGCTGTGACACTCCCGGCGGCATGTTCACCATGAACGACGATGGTACCGATGGGGACGACACAAGCTCCGACAACAAATGGACGGCCCAGCTTGACCTTACAATGGGCGATCCAGCCAATATCATTTTCAGCATCGCGACAAAGGTAACAACCGTAGACACCGTGGTCATCACCGGCGAAAACGAAACCGACGATTTGGCTCTAACCTACAACATAACACCCTCCTCCGCCAAAGCGGTTGTTGACTGGCAGGCGGATTCAGATTCCATCACCGTCCTCAATATGCCATTTGAAGCCAATGGAGGCAGTGAAAGCACAACAGCCACAGACTACTCCACTTACGAAAACAACGGCACAGTAAGCGGCGCCACCTGGGGTTCCACCAGCGGCGTAGACAGCCATGGTGCTTACGACTTCGACGGAAGCAGCGATTACATAAAAATCACCGATGACGATTCCCTCGACAGCTTTTCTGAATTGACTATCGAAGCCTGGGTTTATAAAACCGGCTTTACCGGTTATGAAGAACCGATTTTCTCCAAAACCCAGTCAGGTGGATATAAGTTGGGTGTAACCGATCATTATGGAAATAACGACGGAAAACTCCGGTTTGAGATTCATAATGGCTCCTATCAAGACCTGTATAGCACGGATGTCATACCAACCAACCAATGGGTGCATGTTGTAGGTACCTGGGCATCAGGCGACTATATGAGAGTTTATGTCGACGGAAGTCTTGATAATACATCAGCTTCCACTTTTTCAGGTACTACCACTAACAATACAGCCGATGCCTTCATTGGAGCTGAATCCGACGGATCCAGTCCGCAATCCGGCCACCGTTTCGACGGCCTTATTGATGAAGTCCGTATTTACAAACGTCAGCTTACCGCCGATCAAATCACCGACCTCTATAATTTAGGCACACCCGTTTACGAAAATATCGACCACGGCATCACCAATGCCGGCGAAACGTGGCAGGCCTGCGTCACACCAAATGCAAGCTTAGACGGCACCGAGGTCTGCAGTAACAGCACCACCATTAAACCAACCGTCGACACCAACACCCTGCCGGCCGCCCACGAAATGCAAAGCCTAGTCGCTGACTATTCCACTACCCCAAGCGATGCCAAAGCCATCTTCAACTGGAAAAAGAATCAAAGTTCCTACGCGGTGGCCAATCTGCCCTTTGAAGCCAATGGAGGCAATGAATCAACATCAACTACAGATTACTCTGATAGTGGTAATAATGGCACGGTTAGTGGAGCTACTTGGGGGGCTACGAGTGGTATTGATGGCGGGGCTTACACCTTTAGTAACTACACAGATTACATCAGCCTGGGTGATAGTTTCTTAGATGGTCTGACTGAAGCAACCTTCTCTACCTGGGTCTACCATAATACAACCTCAGACGACGACGACATCATCTTAGTTGGTGATCACAACTCAGCTTCTCCGTTCGTCTTCTGGAGAGATGAAAGTTCGACAGACAGTTATGCATTCCTAATAAACGATGGGGTCGACTATTCGGGAGTCCATTATTCAAACACAGTTCCATCACAAGGCAGTTGGACCCATTTGGCCTTAACCTTTGTTGGAGGTGATGAAGTTAGGCTCTATATCAATGGGACAGAAGACGGGAACAGCCCTTTCAGCATGACCAGCATCGACAACATCGAATCAAGTACGGATTCAATTTACATAGGTAATAACTTCGATGGAATCATTGATGAGCTGACTATCTTCGACAGCGCTCTCACGCCCCAGCAAATTTCTACCATCTATAACTCCGGTACCCCGGATTACAACCGCATTGCCTACCAGGAAACCACCACCGGCGACGACTGGCAGGCCTGCATTACACCAAACACCGGTGGCCTCGATGGAGACGAGCTTTGCAGTACCGACCGCACCATCACCGCGGCGCCGGCCATCGACACCATCAGCTTCACCGGCAACACACCCGACGACGACCTTATTCTCAGCTACACAACCGACCCGGTTAGCCTAAATGGCATTGTGGACTGGCGCATCGACGAAAGTTCGATGACCATTCTTAACATGCCATTCGAAGCCAATGACAATAAGGAAAACACAGAAGTCAAAGACTACTCCAGCTATGGCAACGACGGCACTGTAAGCGATGCCACCTGGTCTTCCACTGGCGGTGTCGACGGCAATGGGGCTTATAGTTTTGATGGTTCAAGTGATTATATATCTCTACCTACCACTGGTGGAGTTGCTGGCCAAGATCAAGTCAGTATAGAGGCTTGGATTAATGTAGACACAATACCAGCAGACAACACGGCTATTTATACAGAAAATACAACTAGCAGTTCATACTGGAGATTTTCGTTGAATTTTAGAACATCCGACAATAATATATACCTTTCTGGACGCGATGATGATGGTGATAGCTTCACTGAATGGGTAAGTGGAACCCCTGACGCAGGCTGGAATCATGTGGTTGGTGTTTATGATGCTGTTAATAATGTAGTTAAACTATACATCAATGGTAGTTTGGCTGATACCGCTACACCAACATTAAACGGTTTTGATAGCGGTACGGCTGCTGCCAGAACAATTGGTGCGGGTCTAGATAGTTCAATGCAATATTTCTTCGACGGACTTATAGATGAAGTGCGCTTATATGATCGCGCTCTCACCACCGATCAAATCACCAACCTTTACAACTCCGGCACACCCGATTACGGCACCATCGATTACTTGGAAACCGATTACGGAGAAGGCTGGAAAGCCTGTGTAACCCCAAATGACGGCATAGCCGACGGCGTGCAAAGCTGTACAGCCGAAAAGGATTTCCTGGCTGAAGTAGATACCGTTACACTGGCTTCCGCCAATGCCACGGAAGACCTCAGTCTCAGCTATAACCTCACACCGGCAAGTTCCCGTGCCATCATCGACTGGCGAAAGGACCAATCTTCCATTGCCGCCCTCAACATGCCATTCGAAGCCAATGGAGGCAGTGAATCCACCACCACGAAGGATTACTCAGACAGCGACAATGATGGTACAGTCTCTGGTGCCACCTGGTCTTCCGACAGCGGTGTCGACGGCAACGGGGCTTATAGTTTTGATGGTTCCAATAACTACATCACTGCCAGTGATTCAGCAAACCTGGATATTACAGGGGCATTGAGTATTTCAGTTTGGGCTAATATCAACGCGCTTACATCACAGCAGACACTCGTAAGCAAATACGATGCAAACGGCTCCCAAAGGGCATATACACTTGAAATAGGCGACCAGACATGGTGTGCTTCAAATGAGATAGCTTTCACAATCTCAGAAACAGGATCTTCCTTCAACGGAGGCGTGCTTTGTTCAACAGCCAGTCTTACGACAGGTTGGCATCACATTGTGGCCACTTTTGTTCCTTCGAATTCCATGAAAATATATCTTGATGGATCCGATGTGACTGATGCCTTTGGATATGGAAGTCAGCCTGACAGCATTTACAGCAATTCCAAAGATTTGAGTATTGGGGCTAGCTATGATAATTCAGCCACACCAAATATAAGATTCTTCGATGGAGTTATTGACGAAGTGCTGATTTATGACCATGACCTGACTTCTGACCAAATCACCAAACTCTATAACTCCGGTACTCCCGACTACGACAGCATTGCCGCCGAAGAAACCCTTTCCGGTGAAGACTGGCAGGCCTGTGTCACACCGAATTATATATTGGATGGTACCGAAATCTGTAGCAATGAAATCACTCTCACACCGGGAGTGACCGATGCCAACATTTCCGTTTCAGGAGGCACCGGTACCGACGGTACCTACATTGTCGGCGACACGGTTACGGTTACCTGGGACAACTCCAGTTCAGGCGACAACAATCCTGATATAACCGGTGCCACCGCCGACCTCTCCGGTTGGGGTGGATCAGCCACAGCCACCATGACCGACACCACAGCTTGTAGTGGAACAAGTGGTGACGATATCTATGAAGCCTGCTACACGCTGGTTTCCGGAAACATTGATAACACAAACGTAAACGCAAACGTCACAGCCACAAACATGGCAGGTTCCACCACCGGCAGCGACACAACCAACGCCACAGTGGATAACGAACCGCCTACCGTCACCGCATCGGCCATTACCGTAACAGGAGCATCCGGCACGGGAGGAGCCTTTATCACCGGAGACACCGCCACCGGCCGTTGGGACGATTCCGCCACCGGCGATAATAATTCGGACACAATAAGTTCAGTCAGCTTCAACCTTTCCAACTGGATCTCCACAGCCGATTCAATATCCGGAACCGAAAATCTAGATATTTGGACCACCGCGGAACAATCACCGTTAGATTCCCAAAGTACAACCAACAACAATGTAATCGTCACCGCCACCGATAACGCCGGCAACACAACTACAACAGAAGGCACCAATAACTACACAATTGAAACCCTGGCAACCGATCCGGACACATCAACCTTCACCGCGACACCAACCTCAGTAATGGCCGACGGCATTTCCACAACTCTCCTTACTGCGACATTAAAAGACGCATCATCCAACCCGGTAGCCGGATCAACGGTTAACGTATCCGCCACAGACACAACAGTACGCGCCATCAACTGCCAAACTTCGGACGTAAAAGTAATCACCCCCGGAAGAAGCAACTCAAACGGACAAGCCTGCTTCCTGGCGGTCAGCTCTACCATGGCGAACAACGTTGAATTCACCGCCACGGACACAACCAACAGCACCGAAATCACTCAAAAAGCTTACGTAGACTTTGTAAACTGTATTATCGACAAAAACACTTCAACATTCGTCAGTTCCAAAGCTCAAGTAGATTCAGACGGTGTTGATTCCACCGACCTAACGGTTCATTTAGCAGATTACTGCGGATTCGATGTAAACAAAGAAAACGTTGTCACTATTGACGACAACAGCGCCAACACAACAACCTACACACCACCAGGATCAACGCCGCCTCAATCCTACACAACCACCGGCACGGGACAAGCCACCACCGCGGTTTCATCCTTAACCACCGGAACAGTAACTTTCGACGCCGGACTCAACGAAGAACAATACGACACAAGCACATACGTGGAAGACCCATCCACACCTAACGAATACAACGGAAGCGGAACATTAATTGCCGGTTCAGAAAACCAGGATGACGCAGAAGTAACATTCAACATGCCGTTTGACTTTACACTTTACGACCAAACCGTCACTGCAGGAAACCCCGTATATTTGTGTACAAACGGATTCCTTTCACTATCATCCAGCGGATGCCCTACATCCGGCAATCTTACAAACGCCATAGCGGGTTTCCATACAGACTTACTTACCACTAATGGCGGTATCTACCAAAGATCAGATACAGACTCCATAACATTCATTTGGGATGCCAGAGCAGACAGCGCGATAGACGGAATAGAACCTATCAGATTCGAAATAAAGTTATTCAGAAACAATAGAATAGAAATTCATTACGAAACCGCCGAAACAATTAATAGTAAATATGTAGGAATATATAACAACAATTCTGTAGGGATAAGCTCACTTTTAAGCGAACCTCATACCCATAAAGCAACAAAATTTGAATACGACACACCGATTAGTTCATTCAATCTTACCGACCATCCGCAGGTTGAATTCCTGGCCGGCGAACCCGAACCTGCAAATTCAACAGTTGAGGCCACTCCAACACAAGTCACAGCAAACGGAAGCGATTACAGTACAATCACAGTTACAGTTCTGGACGACAACAGCAACCCCATCTCCGGAAGAGACATCCAACTGGATCAAAATAAAGAAGCCGTAATCACTCAAGTAGATTGTACCGATCTTGTAACACCGGATCCCGCGGCGCAAACTGACTCTAACGGCCAAACCTGCTACAACACAACCAATACATTACCTCAAACCGTAACATTCACCGCGACGGATATAACCGGTCTGCCATTAATTCTGGGCTCCGACGATGTTGAATTCGAATGTGTCACCGGAGCAAACCAACAATGTGTTCAGGTATCCGTACAAGAAGGTGAAGGCACAATCACAATGTCCGCTCCCGAAAGCTTCAATTTCTTAACAACATCCACCAACGTCGCCAGCCAGATTCAATTCACTTGTGACGATACCACCGCCTGCCCTGATAACAGTACAGGATACATTCACAACGTAAATGACCTTCTTGAAATTGTAGATACAAGAGATAACGGAGGTTTCACTGTTCAGGTTCAAGCCTCAACGCCTTTCGAAACCGCAAGCGGCGCATACATGCCGTTCCAAAACTTCTTTATAGCCACCACACCCGCTTCAACCGGAGGCACACAAATAGATGGTATAGAATATGACAGCGAATACAGCGGCTTAACATGCTCCGGATCTCCGCTCAACACAACAGGATCATTAATAGATGAAAACTCATTCCTGTTCAATTTCGGATCGGAAAACACAATCCCGTCCACCGTCCATGACCTAATGCAATGCGAATTAAACACGGGTGAAGGCAGAACCGCGACCTTAAAACAAAACGTCAACTACTCACTACAAGTACCGGCTCTACAATCTGCAGGCACTTATAATGTGATTCTTACCTACGACTTAATAATTTAACGACTGGCCAAAGCCGTCGCGCCCTGAATAAACGTAGCACCGGCCGGTCTCCTCATAGAACCGGCCTTTTCACTGGAAGAAATTGTTGTCAAAGCTTTGGCTTCTGCCAGTTTCATATTTTTAATATCATACTGAGTCATTAACTGCTGTCTATCCGCTTCAAGCCTTCTCAAATCATATCCTTTCGTAGCCACGGAATTATAATGAGCCAGATAAACCAGACTCATTGTCACGGAAATCATAATCAAGCCCAGGATCAAAGAAGCCGGCCCGATTTCAAACTTTGTCTTTCCGCTCTTAATATTCTTTGCCACCTGCACCGCTTTTTGAAAAGTCTCCGTCCCCTCTTTAACCGCCGCCCCGGTCTTTGCCAAACCAAAAACCAAACTCTTTGTTGCCATTTTACCGCTCCTTAAGAAATTATCACCCCCCGCCCGAACCGCGCGGGACCTTTGCACCGATGCTCTTCGGGAAGTCACAAATCCACCGGATGATCCCTTTTTAAATAAAGATTTTTTCTTACGATTTCTGTTTAAATACGGACTGCATCCGTAATACAAAGATGACATCCAATAACGGTTATATTTTTTCGACGATTCGCATCTTGGCGCTTCTACTGCGCGGATTTTCTGCAATCTCACTTTCAGTCGGAACCAAAGGTTTTTTTATAATCAATTTCAAAACCTGATCATCCCCTCTTGAAAGATCCCTGAAGTAATTTTTTACAATACGATCTTCAAGCGAATGATAAGAAATAACCACAATTCTTCCGCCTGATTTCAAAACTTCAACAGCTTGTCTTAAAGCTTCGGGCAAAACCTCCAACTCTCTGTTCACTTCAATTCTAAGCGCCTGAAAAACTCTAGTGGCCGGGTGAATTCTACCGCATCTTCCCACATTCTTTTCTATAAATTTGGCCAAATCAGTAGTCGTCTTAAATCTTCGACTTTTTCTTCTTTTCCTTATTTCCATAGCGATCTTTCTGGCTTTCTTTTCTTCTCCATACTCCTTAAAAATTCTGATCAATTCTTTTTCCGAATAATTGTTAACGATTTCAGCGGCTGTTTTACCCTCTTTACGGTTAAATCTCATATCCAATTCACCATCCCTTAAAAAAGAAAAACCTCTGTCGGCAAAATCTACATGAGATGAAGCAATACCCAAATCAAAAAGCACTCCGTCAACCGCTCTCACTCTTGTATTTTGCAATTCCTCCTGCAAATACTCAAAATTGCTATGGATAAAAATCACACGATCTTTAAATTTTCTGAGCTTCTTTTTAGCTTCTTTTATATGATCATAATCGGCATCAAATCCAATAACCTTGGCACTTTTTGGCATATTTTCCAAAATCGCTTTGGCATGTCCTCCCAATCCTAAAGTCGCGTCCACAATATTTCGTTTTTTCGGAAGACTCAAACCATCCAAAACCTGATCCTTCATTACGGGGTCATGTTGCATGGATTGTTTTGTTTCTGCCTCTGACATCTGAATAATTGTTCAAAAGTTGTGCACAAATCGTGTATAAAATTTTTATACCGACTTTTCCCCACCAAATTAAGATTTAAAGACATAACTGTCAACAATTTAACGTTTAATAGGACTACTTTTGTGAACAAAAACTACCACCCATATAGCAATTTAATCTAAAAATAAAGCATAAAACTGTTACTAACAATCTATTGATCAAAAAAATGTATATTGCGTAATTTATTTGAACTCAAAATAACAATCTGCCCTAAAATAAACATAAATTTAATTTAAAAAAAACAAAATTACAAAAAAATAGTTCGATCATGAACAATATATTTATAAAAACAAAAAAAAATTTAAATATGCTTTTCAATCTCTAATGCCATATCCCCCCTTCGCGCAAGCACGCATTCATCTCCTTCTATTTTAACGATTGTCGAAGGTTTATTCCGGGTTAATTCACCGCTATCAATTATCAGATCCGGGGGAACATCATATTCAGACAACTGCTTAATATAATCAAACACGCTGTGAACTTGAAGTCTGCCCGTAATATTGGCGCTTGTAGTAGTTAACGGATTACCAAAAAAATCTATCAAAGCTTGTGATATTTTGGAATCCGGACACCTGATTCCCACATTATCACTGTAAGGATTAAAAAAATCGGGCAACTGTTCAGATCTGGGCAAAATCAATGTCAGCGGACCAGGCCAAAATTTATCCGCCAATTCAACCGCCTTTTCATTAAACTTTGCGTACTTTTTCGCTTCATCCAGATTGCCGACCATCATACTGACGGGTTTTTCGGCGCTCATCTTTTTAATCTTATATAGCTTATTAAGTGCATCTTCCTCATATATATCGGCCGCGAGTCCATAACAAGTTTCCGTGGCATGCATAATCACCATTAAATTTTCTTTCCCGTAAATCAAGTCTCCTTCATGCGCCTTAAAAAATTCCTGTTCACTTATAATCTTTGCCTTTTTAAACATAAAAATCTGTGGAAAAGGTATATTTCGTCGGTTATACTACCTGCGAACAATGCAAAATTAAATAATATTTAATCATAACTATATTTCACTATGGCAGCAAAAGTGGCAATCAACGGCTTTGGCCGTATCGGAAGACTAATGTTCAGAAGAGCCTGGGAAACCAAAGACATAGACATCGTCGCTATCAATAACCTCACCGGCAACGAAATGTTGGCTCACCTTTTAAAATATGATTCAACATACGGAACGTTTAATGCGGAAGTAAAAACCGAAGGTGAAGACTATATAATTGTTGATGGCAAAAAAATCAGATACTTTCAGGAGCCTGATCCTTCAAAAATCCCATGGGGTGAAGAAAATGTCGACATCGTACTTGAATCCACGGGCATATTCACAAAAGTTGAAGACGCCAAAAAACATATGCGTGATTCCGTAAAAAAAGTAATTGTAACCGCAGTCTGCAAAGGAACCAAAAATATTATCGTCATGGGGGTTAACGAAAATGAATACGATCCGGATGATCCCAACGATTCAATTATTTCCAACGCTTCCTGCACCACCAACTGTCTAGCTCCGGTGACTAAAGTTATCAACGACGCGCTTAAAATCAAAAGAGGCTTAATGGTAACAATACACTCCTACACCAACAACCAAAATATTCTAGATCTGCCCCATAAAAAAGACATGCGCCGCGCCAGAGCCGCCGCTTTAAACATGATACCTACGACCACCGGCGCCGCAAAGGCCGTCTCAATGGTAATCCCGGAATTGGAGGGTAAACTGAATGGTCTCGCTGTAAGAGTCCCCACCCCCACAGTCTCGTTGGTAGATGTAACCTTTGAAGTCGAAAAAGAAACCACTTTCCAAGAGGTTAACGATCTCTTTAAGAAAGCCGCGCAAGGCCCCATGAAAGGCGTTCTCGACTACAACGAACTCGAGCTCGTTTCCATGGATTACAAAAGCAACCCGCACAGCTCCATAGTCGACGGCCTTTCCACCATGATTATGGAAAAAACCATGATCAAAGTGGTTGCTTGGTACGACAATGAATACGGCTATTCCTGCCGCGTGGTTGATCTTGCAAAAATGGTCGCGGACAAACTATAAATCTAACCACCACCAATTTGGCAACTTGACACAATAAATAAATTATGATATAAATCTAACCTCATAATCTATTTATATGCCCGAAGTGGGAGAAAAAAACAATATTGAAGGCAAAATAAAGTCCAAAGAAGGATTGGGTATAATTGACGAAATCAAAAAAAGAATAGATGAAATCAGAAACGGAATCAGAGAAAACATCTCGTCGGTTTGGGACGGTTTCAAGTCACTTTTAAACAAAGGATACAAAAAACTGTTTGGCATACCCGTGGAAACAAAAGAACAGGCTCAGGCCTCGAAAACCACAGAGACAGAAAACTCCTTACAACAAGACAACAAAGAAGATGATGATGATAAATCACAAGAAACCGACAAAGCAGAAGAGCTTAAACTTGAAGAGTCCGAAGAATTTAAAAAAGTAATTGAACAATTTCAAAAAGAAATCGAGCAACCCATCAAAACGGTCTGCTATCCGGCCAGCGGCGTTATGAGCATAAACGATTCATTCCAAGATGCCAAAATCACATATATAGACATTGACGAAAATGCTGTCACAGCACATCAAAAAGCCGGCCACACAGCTATAAAAGCTGACCTGAGCGAATACAAACCCGAAGAAAAACCCGACATGACAATTCTCCTAAACCCCGCGGTAAAAGAAAACAAACTCAACAAATTTCTTGAAAACGTAGAGGAAGAAAAATTCGTTATTGCCAACAATTACCATGGCACGGCGGACCAACTTCAAAAAGACCCTTCCTTTGAACTACTTGGCGTAATTCCCCCGGACGCCTCAAAAATGGACAAAGAAAAACTGAAAAAATACTTCGATGATAAAGAAAGAGAAGAACAAAAAAACAAATTCACGGCTCACTATTTCGTCTTCAAACGTAAAGACAGAAAAGACCACACCAACCCTAAATAGAACACTGAACCAACAATTAAACTTTCATATAATTTGTCAAACCACCATTGGCAGTCTATAATATGTAGTGCTAAATCAAATTAAGCACGCCCCCATGGACCGCAGACACGAAGTTTTACAAGCAATCGTCAAACATTTCATCAATACCGCGGAACCAGTCGGATCGCAAACCATACTCATCAGCTACAAATTTTCCGTTTCCCCTGCCACCATCCGAAACGACATGGCCAATCTGGAAAAAGAAGGACTCATCTACCAGCCCCACACCTCTTCGGGCAGAGTTCCAACCGACCACGGCTACCGCGTATTCATAGACGAAATGACAGACCACGAAACGGCAGAAAAAAAAGCTCTACAAGTCTTGGAAAAGGTCACAAAACAATACAAAGTTGAAAAAGTCAAAAACAAAATCTACGACGCCGTGGAACTAATAGCCCGCTCCACCGACAACGCCAGCTTTGCCACCCTGCCAAACAGCCGCACCTTCTATCTGGGACTGGCAAACGTACTCCGCCAACCCGAATTCCTAAACGACGCCATACGAGCCAGCCAAGTTATAGAAGTGCTGGAAAAAAGCGACCGCTTCATCGGCATTTTGCACGACCTGGCAATAACCAAAAACGTAAAAACCTTTATCGGCAAAGAAAACCTGCTGGAACAAATCCAAAGCTGTTCACTGATGGTCTCGCAGTACAACATAGAAGGATTCAAAGGATTCATTGGCATCCTGGGCCCCACCCGCATGAACTACCCCTTCAACCGTGTTATTATTGAAGAGGTTAAGAAGTTGATGGAGAAATAACCCTGCACCGCAAGTGCCCCACTTAATGCCGGACAGCCTTTTACCGCTATTCTTTTTTTATTTCTTAATATTCACCGAAGGACGAACACCACAATCGTCATCCTGATCATCAGGATCGTACCAGTCCAGGTAGATCCGACGAATGTGCTGCGCCCAGCCCGCAAACAGCACACTACGCAACACAATATTATAATTTTCTGTCAAATATGTTCCCGCCCATACGCTATTCTCATAATCCATTAAAACGGGTTTTTCGTTCTCCAATAGAGAGGTTAACTGCATCCACAGGTATTGTTCGGGTGTCTGGCCTTTTTCGTGATTGTATTTGGTAAGATTTTCCATCTTTTCTTTATCCTGCATCGCGGCATGAAATTGTTGAAGTTCCGGTATTTCCGTTTGACCCTTTATACAGCTCCCCTTCCTATCTATTCTTTTTCTACCTCCGATTACATCCTTTTTTTCATCCGCTTCAAGCGGTATCACAGGCATATCCTCCACAAAGCAAATCTGCCAGGCTCCGTTTATTTTGATGGCGTCTTCTTTACTTAAACCGCCGTGATTGTCTTTATCGTATTGCTTGGGATAATACACCAGCTGATTTTCATCAAAAACTTCCCAGATAGCAACGGGATAATCAGCTTCACTTCTATTAAACTCCACCTTCTCCCCGCCCGAACCAAAAATGCCTTTGTTTGGATTACTGCTCCCATCGGGGTTCAGCCCCGCCCGGTCCAACTCCCTCACCTTGTCTTTAAACTTGCCCGCCATCGTTTTTAGGTCATAGCCAAAAGGCACAATTAGCATTTTGGTAAAGCCCTGCGCGCTCTTTTCTTTGATAATTTCCAGATTCTCCAGCTTGCGTAACGTTTTTTGCACTTCTTGCCAGTTGGGCATGGAGTATTTTTTACCACCCCGTTCAATCACCGGCACATCGCTTTTAACAGCCTCAACTCTGTCCCCAAACAACCCCGACTTCCACGCCACCTCCACCTGCGATTCGTACTGTTCTTTCAACTTCAGATGTTTTAACTCCGGCGCATCTTTCATCTCCCGCAACTTGCCGATTTCACTGTCCGGCCCCTTTAAAATATCGCGCATTTGGTAAAAAAACTGTCTGCATTCACTAAAATCTCGCTTAATAAGCTCCTCCGCGTACACGCGCGCAAACTCACCTCTCAACTCTTTAAGCTGATTCAACTCCTCCCACAGTTTTTTACAATCAAGTTTGTCGGACATCCCAAAAAGTAAAAAAACTCCTGTCATTATACCACAAAACCAAACTTTCTTCACTCATACACCACAAAAAACCCCATGAAAAATCACAAAAAATATGTTACCATCAGCCGGCCGATAAAAATCATAAAGAAATCAATCATGAGCAAAGATCAATCAACAAATCCCACCAACGACGACACCAACCCAAGCGAGCCAATCAACCCCGCGGATTCCTCCACACCCTCCGACCCCTCCAATCAAACCGAACCGGCACCGGCAACCTCCAATTCCCCTACCCCTGATTCTTCCGCCCCCTCCGCCACTTCCGATCCCGAATTTAAAATCCTGCAAAAAGAATTGCAAGACACCAAACAAAAACTCCAAGAAATGACCGGCGTCAGCCAACGCGCGCTCGCCGACCTGCAAAACTATCGCCGCCGAGTGGAAGAAGAAAAAGCCGCATTCATAGAATTCGCCAACGCCGCACTTTTTACCGAACTGCTCCCCGCCATAGAAAACATCAAACGCACCCTGGACCACCAAACCAAAGACGAAGAATGGATCAAAGGCGCCACCGCCACCATGGAACAAATCTCAACAATATGCGAAAAACACGGTCTCAAAGCAATACCAATTAACCCCGGAGACCAATTTGATCACACTAACCAAGAAGCCCTTTTAACAGCACCCGGCCCCAAAGACCAAGTCCTTGAAGTACTGGAAAACGGCTACATGCTTGGCGAAAAAGTATTAAAACCCGCAAGAGTTAAAGTGGGCAACGGTGAATAAACTACCGAATAAGCAACAAAAAAAATAGTACTAAAAAACATCACACTTCACACTTGACTCATCACTTTTGGCACTCTATAATACCGAGTGCTAATTAAATTTATCAAATCTAATAAACAATTTACCATGCCAAAAATAATAGGAATCGACCTGGGAACAACTAACTCCTGCGTAGCCGTAATGGAAGGAGGAGACCCGGTTGTAGTCCCCAACAAAGAAGGTCACAGAACAACCCCTTCAATCGTAGCCATTAAAAATGACGACAGACTCGTGGGTATGCCCGCCAAATCACAGGCGGTCACCAACCCCGAAAACACAATCTATTCCGCCAAACGTCTGATTGGACGCAAACACAAAGAAGTCCAAAAAGACGCCGAAAGACTTTCATATAAAGTTGTTAAAGGCAGACAGGGCGAAGCTGAATTGGTATTAAACGGCAAAGACCACCGCCCGGCTGAAATATCTTCAATGGTACTAGCAAAACTGAAAACCGACGCCGAAGCATATCTGGGTGAAGAAGTGAAAGAAGCAGTTATCACAGTACCAGCTTACTTTAACGACTCACAAAGACAGGCCACCAAAGACGCAGGCAAAATAGCCGGATTGGATGTTAAAAGAATTATCAATGAACCAACCGCCGCGGCTCTGGCTTACGGTCTTGATAAAAACAAAGCCACGGACAAAAAAGTTGCCGTCTTCGACCTTGGGGGCGGAACATTCGACATATCCATTCTGGATTTAGGTGAAGGCGTATTTGAAGTAATGTCCACCAACGGAGACACCCAGCTTGGCGGTGACGACTTCGACCAAGCTATTTTGGAATACCTTCTTGAAGAATTTAAAAAACAAGAAGGCATTGATCTTTCAGGCGACAAAGCCGCGATCCAGAGACTTAAGGACTCCGCCGAAAAAGCAAAAATAGATCTTTCATCCGTCCACGAAACCGAAATCAATCTGCCTTTCATAGCTATGGATAAAGGAGGATCAGCCAAACACTTTGTCACAAAACTTTCCAGAGCCAAACTGGAAGACCTGCTAGCCGACCTGATAAAAAAAGTTGTCGATCCATGTAAAAAAGCCGTCGACGACGCCAAAATATATTTTTCGGACATTGACGAAGTAATTCTTGTGGGAGGATCAACAAGAATTCCCGCAGTACAGGAAAAAGTTAAAGAAATTTTTGGCAAAGAACCCCACAGAGGATTAAACCCGGATGAAGTGGTCGCTCTGGGAGCCGCCATTCAGGGCGGAGTTTTACAAGGAGACGTAAAAGACGTAATCCTGCTCGATGTGACTCCCCTCTCGCTTGGACTGGAAACACTTGGAGGAGTCTTCACCAAACTGATTGAACGAAACACAACCATTCCAACCAGTAAATCCCAGGTCTTTTCAACCGCCGCAGACAATCAAACCTCGGTTGAAATTCACGCGCTTCAAGGTGAAAGACCATTGGCCGCCGATAACAAATCACTTGGAAGGTTTATTCTGGACGGAATTCCTCCGGCACCGCGTGGCGTCCCGCAGATTGAAGTAAGCTTCGAAATCGACTCCAACGGCATTCTAAATGTTAAAGCGACAGATAAAGCTACAAATAAAGAACAACACATCACCATTACCGGATCGGGTAATATTGCCGAAGATGAAATCGAAAAAATGAAACAGGAAGCCGAAAAATACGCCGAAGAAGACAAGAAAAAACAACAAGCCGTGGAAACCAGAAACAAAGCGGAATCACTTGTTCTGCAAAGCGAAAGAACTCTAAAAGAAGCCGGAGACAAAGTTGGTGATGATGTTAAAAAACCCGTCCAGGAAAAAATCGACGCTCTAAAAAAACTGCTTGAAGACAAAGAAGCAAAACCGGACGACCTGCAAAAAGCTTACGACGAACTATCGGCCGAAATCCAAAAAGTTGGTGAGCAAATGTATAAAGCCACCGCCCCGCAGGGTGAAGCTCCCGAAGCAGATGGCCAACAAACCGCAGACGAAGAAGGCGTTCGTGTAAAGAAAAAAGGCGAAGAAGAAGAAGAAGGAGGAAAAAAAGAAGAAGTTGTTGACGGCGAAGTCGTTAAAGACGAAGAGAAAAAAGAGGAATAAACCTCTAGAATGATCAAACATCTTACAATTAAAGAGAAAAAAAAAGTTCTTACCTTCGCCCATGAAAATGAACACGAAAACCTGTTCATAATAGGAAGCTTCCAAATCTACAAAAATCCCTTTGAAGTCAATAACTTCTGGGGATTTTTTGAAAACGGAAAATTGAAAGGACTTGCCGTTTACTTCAGACAATTTGGAAATCTTGTCATAAACGCGCCCACAAAAATAATCGATCAATTAGTGGATAACGCTGTTCAAAGGGGAATCAAACCAAAGTGCGTCGCCGCCTACAAAAAATACGCCGACCCCACAGTCAAATGCCTGAAACAACACAACATCATTCCCAATAAAATCTCTCAAGAAACGGTCTTCAAACTGGATCAAAATGATTTTCAAAATTTCTCAAAAGGTGAAGAAGAACAAGCCACAAAATCCGACATAGATAAAATTATTCTATTAAACCGCAATATTTTTGAAAATAACGACAACCAAAAAATAACCGGAAAAGACCGCGAAAAAATCACTCCAAAAAGAGAATTCATCCTAAAAAAAGACAACAAAATAGTAGCAAAAGCAAACATTCACGGTGTATCAAAAAACTATTTCCAAATTGGAGGAGTCGCTACTTTGCCGGAACACAGAAACAAAGGTTACTCCAAACAGACAATCAGCTATTTATGCAATTTCCATTTTCAAATGGGAATTCCACATGCTTTACTTTTTACTGACAACAACAACCTGGCCGCCCGGGCGGTCTATAAAAAAATCGGTTTTCGGCCTTTCGACAGCTTTGTAATCGCGGATTATTAACATCTAAATCCTTGGTACACCCTTTTTTACACCGGTTGTCGTATTTAAAACATCAGGAGTCTTTTTACTATTAACACCTTCATAAGGATACATTTCAGAAGACTTTTCAACACTTGCCGTATTCACAACATAGTACCTACCGCTTTCCATTTCCTTAAATTCAAAACCATTAGTTACGAAAAATGGCAGATTCCCATTATTTGTATTTTCCATCCTTGCCCAAATCACATATTCAAAACCACCAAAAGATTGATACAAATAACCATTATCACAAATAATTTTTATCGAACCGTCTTCAGTTTCAAAAGTTTGTGCTCCATTATAATCTTCAGGAAATTCTTCCTCAGAAAAATAGTTTTTAAGTTCACTTAAATCACTCACACATGCAGTTTTTTGCGGATAAGAACCTGTTTCTGCATTATAAATTTCCAAGGCAACCACAATATTATTCAAATCCGCTTTCCTAGATAGATCACGAGTTTTAGAGGGCATGTCTCCCGGATTTTCAGGGTCCGGAGCAAAATCTTTAAGTGAGAAGGATGTCTCAAAATTTATACTGTAATCCGAATAAGAAAAATCCAAATCAACCTCCGGATATTCTTTCCTCAACTCATCCATAGATTTTTCAAACTCGCTCATTCGATTTTCAAAATCACCCAATGTTTGATCATACAATTCATCCATAGTTTCCTGATCCGGATCATTCCCATAAGCCGCTTTTATTCCCGGCAAACTGCCAAATTCTTCCTTGTCCGGAATAGTAACCTTAATTCTACCGTCTATACTTTCATTATCATAATCAATAACGGCTCTAAAATCCTTAGCTATACCCAAAACAAAATTAAGTATAGTCATAACTCCCATTCTTAAGCTACCCTGTCCACCTGTTGCTTCAGCTAAACGCCCAGGTTGATCGTTCGGAGAAATAGGCGAACCCTGAGCATGTGCCAAAGGTAAAAATTGTTCCGAATAAGAGATTTGCATCCCTCCCGCAATCGAATAAAAAAGGGAATGAGCAAACATAGAAACCTCCGGAATTTTGATATTATCTGCATAAAAAACAAGGTTGGCTTTCATATCTTCTTCGGAAAAATATTCCATCTGCGGATTATTGACTAACCTGCCCTTAAAATCATCACGAAAATCAGAACTCCCGCTAAGCACCACAACCTTTCCTTCAATACTTGGTTTAAATCTTGCCATAACTAACCCCAGCCCATCATCTTCATCATAAAATTTCTTAAAATCTTCTGCTCCTTTTTCCGTTTTAAACAAAATTGCGGTTGCAATATACGCCCCCGAAACACATGTGGGACACCCTTTTCCCAAAACCAAAAACGTATCAATATCCTTAAAAGGTTCATAATTTTTATCCTCTGGCAGAGGAATATCGTCAAGCCGTGAGATAATAAACATATCTGCATCCTCACCAATAGCATACGGTTGCAACTCATCTGGTAAACCTACAAGTTTTACATCTTCGATCCCTAAAACACCTTGAATCGCAGGGCCAAAACCATAAAAATCAAAATCCTCATCCGAAAAATATAAATAGGCTGTATATGAACTAAAGCCGATCAGTAATATCACAAAAATCAATAAAATTTTGCTTACAAGCGCCAATCCCTTTTTCATAATTATTAATTAAAATAGTACAAAAACACTTTCGCATTATTCCATAAATTTAAAAAAAGGCAACCTCTCTATTGATTATATTAAACATAAGACTTATAGCTCCTTAAACAATTCCTCCAACAGTCTCTCTTCCTCATACTTATCGATGTACATATTTGAATACCAATTGTATTCATAATAGAGCTAATGCCTTCATAATCGATACCAAAAAAGTATAAAAACAAAAAAGGCCGCGGTAAATTCATGCCGCGGCCCCTTTAGAAACGCATTAATAATCGTCTCTTCTTGGTCTGTCCTCTTTAGGACGAGCCTCATTTACAATGATCTTACGACCATCAAGTTCTTTTTCATTCCACATTTCGATAGCTTTTTGAGCTTCTTCTTCGGTTGCCATTTCAACAAAACCGAAACCTTTGGAACGACCGGACATTCTGTCCGTAATAACTTGCGCTGACTCAACAGTCCCGGCTTGTTCAAAAGCATCGCGCAAATTTTGGTCTGTAGTGGCCCATGCAAGGCTTCCTACAAATAATTTTTTCTCCATTTGAAAAAAAATTAAGAAATAATAAAGGTAAGACTATCTGACTTATTTTTACCTTTATCACCTCTAACCGAACGCAATAAAAGGGAAACAAGAAACTTACTGCACAAATTTTAATAACAAGCAACTTTAAAGTCAACCTCACCTTAAAGGTAACCTTTAAGGTGAGGTTGACTTTTTTGCACATTTTAAGTATAAATACCGCTTAAATTAATCACTTTAACAATGAACGAACAATATAAATCACCCGAAAATCTAACTGACTTTGAAAATTTATTCAGACATACAGTTACAAAATACCTTGCGGTTCAAAAAAAAAACAACCCAAATAAAAACCTTGAAACAGCCGAAATAATTCTCCAGATGGCAGAAATAATAGCAGAATACCATTTACTCTATGTAAAAAAAGGGGGGTTGGGAACTTTAATGCCTCAATTTGTGCCTGAAAGTCTAACTTTAATGCATTCTGATTTCAATGAACGCATAAAAATGGCAAACCATCTCTACGTGATTGCATGCAATATTCTCGCAAAAAAACTGGATCATGCCAAAAAACAATCCCAAATAAAAAACAATACTAAAAATATTCAAAACAACATCAAAATCAACTAATCACCACAAAAAACCGCCATCTTCTGTTCAAAAATAGCGGTTTTTTAAACACACCTTAAAGGTAACCTTTAAGGTGGATTTAATCGATTTCGTAAGTCACGCTCATTGTAACTTTCACATCCTGACTGCCAGTTTCAATTGAAGGAGCGATAGCGGATTCTTCTGCCATTGAGTAATCTGCACGGGCATAAACGGGCTGAGGATAATTATAATTGGAACCCTCGGAAAAAGTAATAACTCGTCCCAACGAAACCCCCGCCGCCTTGGCCATCGCCTCGGCCTTCATCCGCGAATCGTCAAAAGCTTCTTCACGCGCTTGAGCCCGCAACTGACTATCATCATCAATTTCAAAATTCAACTGACCTATCTGATTGGATCCGGCCTGCACTCCCTGATCCACCACATCTTCGACCTTGGACAAATCTCTCACTTTCACTTGCAATGTCTGATCCAACTTATATCCCGCAATAAAAGCCTTTCGATTCTCCGGATATTTATATTCGGGATAAAGATTATAAGAAACGGTCTTAACATCATTTTCACTTACTCCCAAACCTTTTGCCGCCACAATCACCTTATTCATCCTTTCATTCCCGTCCTGAGTCACCTCGGAAACCGAATTACCCTGAGCAACCACGGAAAGATTCACCACAGCAATATCCGGTTTCACCGTAACCTCACCCTCTCCGCTGACCGTAATAGTCCGCGCGTATGGTTGTTCCGTCACTTCAGCCTTAATATTCTTAAACCAAGAAGGCTGAAACATAAACCACACCAAGCACAAAGCGGTCGCCAAAAAAAACAGGCCTTTAGCCGCACTGGTCAGTCTTTTTTCGATCAACATAATATAAATTTAAAGATTAAACGAAATTATTGTATTCCAAATAGTCTAATTTTCAAACAACCAATCCATTACTTTACAAACCGATCCCAAAAACTATAAGATTTAATAGAATTTTTATCGATCATGAGCTTAGCCCGAAAAAAAACACCTGACACTGATTATGACCATGAAATACCGTCCGTTGTCAGAGACGTAAACCAAAATGTCGACGAAATGAAAGAACAATTTTGGTTTGAATTCGACTATTTACGTATCGAAAACGGATTTACGCAAAATGAATTAGCTACGGCCATAGGGGAAATAGAAAATCTCGAAACATTAAATTCCCCTACATTAAACGCATTGGCAAAAATTATAGCATTACGAATAAAAGACGTACTTAAAACCACCAGCACAGACACGGAATCCGCGAACAAAGCATTTGACGAAGTCAGAACCGAACTCATTATGAGTTACATACCAAGGATACCCAAAATCGATAAAACAAGGGAAGAAATACGTGCGGACGACATTAAATCTGCCATGTTAAAAAGTGCCAAATCCAAAATATTACACTACTAAAATGATCAACCTAAAAACTCTGATAGAAAACCCCGAAGAAACAAAAAAAGCGCTTGCCAAAAAACACTTCAAAGGTGACCTTAATCAAATAATTAACCTGGAACAAGAAAGACTTGCCCTGCTTCAAGAAACCGAGTCATTAAAGGCCCGACAAAACGCGATCGCCAAAAAAATACCCCAGACATCAGCGGAAGAAAAAGAAAAATTGCTGGAAGGATCAAAGAGTGTCAAAGAACAATTAAAAGAAATCGACCCGAAGCTTAAAAATATTGAAACCCAGCTTGAAGCGGTTACATTAACAATCCCCAATCCTCCGCTGGATTCGGTACCCGAAGGCAAAGACGACACTGAAAACGTGGTAATAAAAACCGTGGGTGAAAAACCCCAATTCGAAGGCGAACCTAAAGATCATGTGGCACTGGGCAAAAATCTGAACATCATTGAAATCGAAAAAGCGGCTCAAATGTCCGGCTCACGTTTTGCATACTTAAAAAACGAAGCGGTCCAACTTGAATTCGCTTTAATCCAGTTTATACTAAACAAACTCATTCAAAAAGGATTCAGCCCCGTCATTCCTCCAACGTTGGTTAAAGAGCAAGCCATGATCGCGACCGGTTTCTTTCCTGCCGACCGCCAACAAATCTACCATGTAAACCCCGAAGAAGATGACCTATATTTGGTTGGAACCAGCGAAGTACCACTCTGCATGCTCCAAGCCGACGAAATCATAGACATAGAAAAACTACCTTTAAGATACTGCGCTTTTTCCACCTGCTACAGACGAGAAGCCGGTACATACGGTAAAGACATGCACGGAATCATCCGCGTCCACCAGTTCGATAAAATCGAAATGTTTTCATTTTGTCACCCAGATAATTCAATACAAGAACACAAATTCATCCTTTCCATTGAAGAAAAAATCATGCAGGATTTAAAACTGCACTATCAGGTATTAAACATATGCGGAGGAGACCTTGGCGCGCCGGCCGCCCAAAAATTCGACATCGAAACTTGGATTCCTTCACAGAACAAATTCCGCGAACTCACAAGTTGCTCCAATTGCACAGACTTCCAGGCCAGAAGGGCTAAAATCCGATTCAAAGACGGCAAAGAAAAACAACTTGTTCACACCTTAAACGGCACCGCTGTAGCAATCGGCAGAATGCTGATTGCCATAATGGAAAACTACCAACAACGCGACGGCAAAATCTACATCCCCGAAGTATTACAAGGCTATATGGGAGGCAAAGATCAAATCGGATAAAAAGTAACGCGCCCCCTCACTCCCCCCGCGCCCCCACATCCCTCTCGCCCCCCTCACACAAAATCATTTAACAAATAACACATGCCCTCAGATCCCAAAACCAGATTACTCGTATCAAAACTGCTCAAACACAGCACCTACTACATAGGCATTTACATCTTTGGATTAATCTTTACTTACTTCATTTTATCACCCTATTTTTTCCAAACCGCCGAAACAGCGTGGCTCATCTTGATAGCAATTTTTTACGTCAACAAAAGCATCAACAAAGCAGTTAAAGCAAAAACCAGAAACATGATCTGGGCATTCATTTTCAAACCCTTTACACAAGGCATCAGCGCCATAGCGTTTATAGCTGTTTACGTACTCAGTATAGGAGAATTTTCCGTATTTTTCGGCAATTTCAATGATCCCAAACTTCTATTCGTCACATTGAGCGTCTTCTTCATGTTAATTATTCTTGGATACATTGGTGTTTCGGCATTTATCGCCGCCGTAATCAGGACCACCGGACTAAAAACCGCTATTCTAACAAAAGCATTCGCCATCCTTACAATAGTCTTTGCAATAAGCATGGGAGTAGCGACCATAGTTCCCTGGATTAACGACATTTCGTTTTACATCTTCTATCTGCTTATAATCAGCTTATACGGAACCATTTTAAACAACCAAATCCCCACAAAATTCGTCGATTACATTATTCAAAACAAAATTGAAAAAGCATCTGTAGCGGACTACATGAATTTCCTTTACGAATAATTTGTACCTAAACAACTAAATAAAAACCTCCGAATTAAGGTTGTTTTGACGCATTAATTCTCTGAACCTGTTCTTAACTTTCTTCATAGCCTGCACTTCAATCTGCCGCACTCTTTCTCTTGTAATATTCCTTATACCTCCGATTTCCGCAAGTGTCATAGCGTCATCACCCTCCAAACCGAATCTCTTCATAATCACAAATCTTTCATTCGGATTAAGCCCCTCAAGAACATAATCTATAAAAGATCGTAACATATACTGACTGGCCTCTTTATCCGCAGAATTATCACTTTTATCAGCCAGAACATCATGCATTGTAGAACCACCCTCATCAAATCCGGTTGGTGCGTCCAACACCTTTTCAGCTTGCGGCAGTTTCAATAATTTCTCGATTTTCGCGACCGGCATTTCCGTCTTTTCAGCCAATTCTTCTACAGTGGGAATACCAACCCTTTTTCTTTTTGGATCATTCGGAATCTCTCTGAAAGCCCATTTCAATCTATTCAACTGTTCACTGATATGTTGAGGATATCTAATCTCCCTGCTAAAATTTTTAATCAGTCTAACGATTCGTTGCCTGATCCACCAACCCGCGTACGTTGAAAATTTACAACCCATATTAGGATCATATCTTCGAGCCGCCAGATGCGCCCCTTTATATCCCTCCTGCAATAAATCCATAAAAGGTATTCCCCTTTTTCTGTACTGTGAAGCAATGGAAATAACAATCTGTAAATTGCCTTCCAATAACTCCAACTCAGCGTCCTCCGCGTAATGACATTCCCTTTTCAATTTTGAAAACTCGCGCACAACTTCGGGACTTGGTTCCTGTTCACCATCTCTGGGCGCTCTATCACCCGTCAAAAAACGCAAAACATCCAGCTCTTCCTCATCAAGATTAAAAGATTTATAAAGATTATCCTCGATCAATTGATCACTCTCAACCAAATCTTCAATTTCCGCATTTTCACCATGTCCGGTTTCAGCGTTCTCATCCATTTCCAATTTTTCCTTCTCAAATTGATCGGAACCCACTTCTTCAAACTTAAGCCCTCTAATTCGATCAATTAATGGCGCTACTTCTTTCCTGAAAGCGGGATCATACATACGCCGCAACTCAGCCCGCACGGACTCTCTGGCTTCACTTATAATTTTTCCCAATTCCTTTTCACGTTCGCCATCAACCTGATGACGCAACTTCTTATCCGCAAAAAAAATATTTTCCGCGTGCCTGTATCTTCCTCTATTCGTCTGGCTTTCCAATAACATAAAACTCTTTAAATAATACAGGCGATTATTAAAGCACTCGCTTCACGCACAGTCAACTCGAGTTGGTTTGACAAGCGGATTTCATCCAAGTAACTTTTTTTAAAACGACATCATAACCAAATTACATGCGCCCCCTTGAAGAAAACGACGACCTTGAACACACACCCACCAAATTGAAAGAAGACCTGGGTGCTTACAGCAAAGTACTTGAAAGCCTTATCGCCGGCGCCGCCCAAAACCATCACCTTACACCTATCAGGGTCGCCGAATTTTTCGGTCGCGCCGCCATGAAAGTTGTTAACGGTTTTCATAAATTCGACTTTTCGGAATCCTCACCCACTCCTCCTTTTCCTCTTCAAATAAAAGTCGATACGAATCCAACCGAAAACAACATTATGGATGAAGAACCTCCGATTGATACAAGAGTAATGGTGGAAGAAACCCCGACCATACTTTCTGATACGATTTCTGAAGAACTTGAAGAGGTGGATAATGAAAAAAACGCCGAAAAAGACACTCCCAATATTTTTGAAATCGACACACCGACCAAAGTGGAAGACCAGGATTACGCTTACATGATCGCGTTGTCAGTCCCTCATCCCGACAAAACCATTCTGGAAGGAGCATTACCCGTTTACGTCAATGAAGATCATGAACTTGCCGGCGGAGATACACCGGTTAACAAAGAAGAAGAATCACCCTCTGATTTCCCCGTAATATTCAGTTTCACTCCAACGCCCATACAAATCCAGGAATGGTCACTTGCTTACGCTATAAGAGAACTGGCCGACTGCGAATTCAATCCGGACCCGGAAAACATTCCCGTCACACCGGACTATATTACAAAAGGTCTTGCCGAAAAATTAAAAGTAACCGAAGATAAAAATACAAAAGGAAAAAACGAACCTGATCAAACAGAACCCCGCACGCCTTTATATCTGGACTTCGACGATTTCTAAAACATCAGCATTAATAGTTGACAAAAACAATAAATTGATCTTCAGTAAGATTAACTTATAAGTTGCTAAATGAAAGAAGAAAGCCGGTCCGAAAGAATAGAAACCTTTTTCCCAGAAAAAGATAAAAAACGACCTAAAAAGCGTGAACAAGAACATAATCCGAATGTGGCACGCCTGATAGAAGAAATCAGAGACAGCTTTACCGCGCCGGAGAACAATTTTGATGATCCTAATGAAAAAAGTGATATACGAGCAAAAGTGACAAGCAACGCTTACGAAAAAGCGGACCTTGTAACCAGACGGCCCGTTTTGGCGATAGGAGATCTTGACGCTGATTTTGACGCGCTTGTGCACATTCTGGACCAAACCGGCTACATTGACCTCTCAGTTAATAAAGACAAATCAAAAAACCATATCAAACTTCGCGAAAAAGCTGAAAACGATACCGTGGTATTAACCGGAGATTTTTTTGACCGCGGAAAAAAATTTCTTTTAATGGCAGACTTCATTCAAACTCTAAGACAAAACAGCGTTGATATAAAAACAACCGCCGGCAATCATGAAACCATGGCCTTTCACGCCTTAAGCTGTCCTTCCGTAAAAGAACAAAATCCTCATTTCTACGCACTTATCAATTACGCCAAGAAAGTACTGACACATACAAAAAAAACAAAACAACAGATAAATCCGTTTAAATTGATTCAGTTTATAAATCACGCCGATTCAAAACAACATTTTAAAGGACGCGAAGAACAACACCACAAAGACCTTATTGCCTTCGCCGAATGGTACTGTCAAAGCGATGAACCACCCGCTTTTTTGACAGAACTGACCGAAAACCGAAAAGACCTTTTCAGCTCAAAAAATCCTTCTTTGCAAGAACAAATTGAAGCCGCTCACTCATTATTTTTCAATGGCGGGGAATATGCTGAATTTCTACAACAAATGACATTAATGGAGCGCGTTGACGACGTGCTTTTTCTGCACGCGGGTATCAATGACTACTGGGCCATGGAAATAAAAAAACACGGAATAGACGGAGTAAATGAAAAATTCCGGCAGGCACTACAGAAAGGGAACCTTACTAATTACGTGGAAACCGCCGAACAAAGAGCTTTATTTTGGCAAAGACACACGGCGCTGACACCTTTCGCCGCGAGCGTACTCAAAGATCTTGGCATTCACGCCATAATCCGCGGACATGATATCCAAATGGACGGCATGCCGACTTTAAGGAAAGAAAGAGGGATCTCCGTAATCAGCAATGATATAGGAATTAAACTAGGCAACCTTGGCGGCACTCTGATAACCGGATCCGGAGATATCGTGGCTTACAATGATTGCAAATATCAAAACCGCCGCGTTATTGGCAACCTACCACGCTATAAATCAAAACCGATTCCGACAAAAGAGGCTTTAAATAAAAAAATTGCTTAATCATCATTTTTCTGATTTTCACTCATCTACTTCGACTCAAAATCAATTGTCTCCGACACAACGTCTTCCTGGTTTTCAACAGCATTTTTCTCATCAAAATCACTATCATCGCATCCAGACTCCCCATTACCTTTTTCACAAACCGACAAATTTGTACACAAATTTAATTTGATCCGCCTTCTCCTCTTTGTTTTCCTTAACCTCTTAACAGCATCAAACAATTGATCTTCTCTTGCCAAAGCCGCAGTCAATTTTTTCTGCGTAGCCACTATCGTTTCCAACCGCCTGTCCGCGACCTCATTTGCTTTCTCCAACTCGCTAAGTATTATCCTGTTAATGCGTGCTGTCTCGCGAGCATTTTCAAAATGAACCCGAATACGCTCTTGCAAATCCTCTTTCCGATTTTCAGAAAATTGCAATAACATTTCCAACTCCTCTATCCTATGTCTAGATTCCTCCAATTGTGAGGTATAAGCTTCAACCATCAAATTATTTTGCGTTTCATAAGTCTTAGCAACGACCTCAATATCCTGTTTTTCCCATTCATTTAATGCGAACTCCCTGCACTCCAGTTCATCCAGTTTACTTTTTTTTTCTTTCAATTCGGCGTTCTTATTATCCAAAATATTTCTAAGTTTTCTTTTTGCCTCATCGGAAAATTTAGTTAAAAAAAGATCCATCGCCGTTTTAACATCTTCAGTTTCACCGGCCGTAACAGCCAAGACCAAATCATGCATCAATTCATTAACCTCATCACTATATCCATATTTTTTAAAAACTTCTCCCGTAATTTCACGATTATCCAGGGCGGACGTTTCAAGCTCATAATCAACATCTTCTTCCACATCTTCTTCCGCATCTTCCTCAATCGCGGCCATAATGTCCGATCTGACACCCGCCCTGAATTCCTCCATCCACTTTAAAAATTCCTCCCACTGCTCCGCGGAATTATATGTTGGAAACCTAGAATATGCCTTAATAAAACGATGCTTACATTTCTCTATATTTTCATCAATAACCGCGCATACTTGATTTAACCCTCCATTCGACAAATCACAATTAGCCATCGACTCTTTCACTCCTTTAGTAAGAACATCCCTAAAACTTTCCAGATCATTAAGAGAGTGCTGAAACTTACAATCACGCACGGATCTGCTCAAACTGCTCGGCAAACCGAACTTTCTCATAAATTCAGATTTACCCGTTCTTATGGCCTGATTTAATATCTGTTGAGCAGATTCTAAAGACATATTAAAAAAAATTGGCTTGTAAAATAACACAAAAAATAAAAACAGCAAGCCTATCTTGTTAAAACACCCTGTTCATGATAAAATAAATCGAAACAATAAAAAACAAGCATGCTGGCATTATCAACCGAATCATTGAAGGGTTACGGTCTTAACAGGATCTTCAAAATCATCAAAGAAGCCGGGTACGACGGAGTTGATTTATGTATCGATCCAAAAAACTTCGACACCCAGAACGCGGATTACATCAAATCACTCGTGGATGAAATAGGCATACCGGTTTTGACGATTCAGACTCCCCCAACCGCCAGCTCCAAAAAAATCCAAGCTGCCGTGGATATGGCAAAAAAAATTAATACCAAAGTAATAATTATTCAACCGCCCAAAATTTTCGATTTCAAATATATTCAGTGGATCAAAAACGAAATTCCGAAAATCAGACAAAAAGAAGACATTTCGATCGCACTTGAAAACGCGCCCTCCAAATCTTTCTTCGGAATCATACCGGAACATGCCATGAGCAACGTCCTTGATCTCAAAAAATTCAAACACGCGTGTCTAGACACATCCAGAATAGCGCAAAGAAAAGAAGATTTGATCAGGATTTACAAAGTACTCAGAAAATATCTGGTACACGTGCACCTTTCCAATGTTAAATTCGGAACCCCTTATTCACCGCCCGAAAAAGGTATTTTGCCGATCGAAAGCTTTTTGGCCAAATTAAAACAAGACGGCTTCAAGGGAACCATTTCTATGAAAATCAACGGTAAATTTTTAAACACCGGAAAAGACGAAAAAATGAAAAAAGCGCTTGAAGAACAAAAACTCTTCTATGAAACTTACTTTACTAATGTTAAATTGATGGAGTCGGAAGAGTCCTCCGACGAGCAAAAAGAAGAATAAGTTTCCGCAAGTGATTGAAATAAAAAACCTTTCCAAAAGCTATAAAGTCGGCGATCAGAAAGTTGACGCCCTTAAAGACATTAACCTTAAAATAAAAAAAGGCGAATTCCTTGTAATTGTCGGCCCGTCGGGATCCGGCAAGTCAACACTGATGCATCTTTTAAGCGGCCTCGACAAACCCACCGCCGGCTCTGTCTTTGCAAACGGAAAAAAACTTTCCAAAATGAAAGACAAACAACTTTCACGCTTCCGCAATAAAAAAATCGGCTACATTTTTCAAGATTTCAAACTGCATCCCCACCTTAGCATAGTGGATAACGTTAAAATTCCGCTGATTTTCAATAAAGAAAAAACACACACAAAAGCCACCATGGAGAAAAAAGCCAAAAACCTCTTAAAACAGGTCGGAATTGCAGAAAGAAGCAATCACAAACCCGACGAAATATCCGGCGGCCAAAAACAAAGAGCCGCCATCGCCCGCGCTCTTATCAACTCTCCAACGCTTATCCTTGCCGACGAACCCATGGGAGACCTGGACACGGTAACCGGCAATAAAATAATCAAACTGCTCAAACAATTTCACGAATCAAAAAAAGTCACCATGATAGTTGTGACTCACGACTTATCAATCTCCAAATACGCTTCGCGCATTATCGAAATCAAAGACGGCATATTGATCACAAAAAACAAATTTAAAAAGTTCCTTAATTAAAATGTACTACAAACTCGCATTAAACAATTTAAAGAGCCAAAAAAGCAGATCCATCCTAACCCTGATCGGAATCGCCATCGGCGCGGCGTCATTGCTCGGAATTATCGCCTTTTCAAACGGAATCAAAAACGCCGTAATAGATACCATCAGCTCGCGCGGCCCATTAACTCAAATAACGGTTGAACCGCTTTCCCGGGAAGGCGGCTTTCTAAAGTCACTGGCCACCATCAATTCCAATGAAGACAAAATCACCCCCGAAACAGTTTCAAAAATCAAACAAATCCCACATGTTGCCAACGTTTACCCCCAACTCAATTACGACAACATTTCATCATTAAGAGTAAACATCTGGAACCAGAGTTTTCAGACCGACACAATGCTCTTCGGCCTGCCTTACCAATACATTAAAGAAGATCTTGAAACCGACCCCGCCCACCAAAAAAACTGGCAAAACGCCACCGAACCATACCCGGCGCTGATTTCCACAAACATCATCAACCTCTACAACTTAACGGTCGCCCCAAGCAACAATCTCCCCTCTTTTTCAGAACAAGATATTATCGGACTGGAATTCACCCTACTTCCGGGGCAATCGACATTTTTCCCCACCATCAGCGAAGATATTCCGTCCGTCAAAGCGCGCATTGTAGGCTTTTCCGACAAAGTGGATTTAATCGGAGTCACTCTCCCCCCTGAAGCAATCAGAAACTTTAACAGTCAAATCGGACGCTCATCCGAAAACTACCTGAAAACATTTGTTGACGTGGACGATCCAAAAAATGTAGAAAAGGTCACCTCCAAAATTGAATCAATGGACCTGAACACCAAATCCACCAAACTTGAAATCCGAATTTTTGAAAACAATTTTCGCATTGTCACAGTGGGATTGGGACTGATCAGCGCGATAATATTATTTATTTCAGGACTCATGATCGCCAACACTTACTATTCCAGCGTCAATGAAAGAAAAAAAGAAATTGGTCTTTTCCGCGCGCTGGGAGCCACACGCGGAGACATCCAAAAAATATTCCTGGCCGAAGCATCCCTGCTGGGACTGACGGGAGGAATAATCGGAGTCTTGTTTGCCTGGCTTGGAGGATTTATTGTCGACTCGATCGCGCTTAGCGCTTTCCCCGACGTTACCACCAAACCCGAAACGCTTCTTTATTATGACTACTGGACCATTTTCGGAATTATCATCTTCACAATAATTCTAAGTGTAACTTTCGCTTTTCTTCCTTCCACTGTTGCAGCCCGTATGGAACCCCTTAAGGCGATCAGCTCTTAGATGACCAATTACCAAAAATCATTTGACAGTAATAAAAAAATGAATAAAATCTACATAGCTATCTGAAAACCTTTTCATTTATAAGGAATCCGAGTGTGTTGTGGAAGATAGTAGATGTAAAAGCCGTTTAGGGCTTTTTAAGTAATCTATTCTATTTCACTTTTTTAATTATGCCGAAGAAAAAGACTACAAAAAAACCGGTAAAAACGCCAATAACTAAAGCGAAAAAACCGGCCTCCAAATCGGCTGCGCCAAAAAAGAAGACCTCCACTAAAAAAACGGTCAGCGCGGCATCCAAAAAAACGAACAAAAAAGTAACTAAACCCGCTACAAAAAAACAGACTAAAGCTGCCGACAAAACCGAATCCGTAAACAAAGAAGTAAAAACGGCTAAAAAACCGGCCAAAAAAGAAACTCCAACAACAACCAAAGAAGCTTCAAAGAAAAACGACCACGGAACCACAGCAAAAAAGACATCCGCACCAACAAAAAAATCAACAAAAACAGCGCTGAAATTCAAATCAACAAGCACCATCATAGAAGAAATCGACAGACTGCTTCCCAAAGAAAACATCTTTATTAAAGAAGCGTCAAAAAGAAAATTTTATACCGAAAGACTCGACAAAGACGTTACGTTGCCAAACCTGATCGAAGTACAGATCGACTCATACAGATGGTTTCTACAAGAAGGTATCCGCGAACTTTTGGATGAAATAACACCGATTATCGACTTTTCAGGCAAAAAACTTGAACTCCATTTTTTGGATCACTCAATTGGTGACCCCAAATACGACGCCGAAACATGCAAAGTAAAAAACCTTACATACGACGCTCCGCTAAAAGTGCACGTCCAGCTTATCAACAAAGAATCCGGAGAAATTAAAGAACAAGATGTATTTCTTGGAGGAGTACCCTTAATGACCGAAAGAGGTACTTTTATTATTAACGGTATCGAAAGAGTGGTGGTAAGTCAGTTAGTACGCTCACCGGGCGTATTCTTTTCCAGAAACTCTTTGGCTCCCGGAATGCATAACGCCAAAATCATCCCCAAAAGAGGTGCCTGGCTCGAAATCGAAACCGATAAAAAAAGAATCATCACGGTAAAAATCGACCGCAAGAGAAAAATTCATATCACGGCTTTACTTAGAATTTTCGGACACAAAACCGACAAAGAAATTTTAGAACTTTTCCGAGACATAATTCAGGATCCAGAACACGACTACATTTTCAACACTCTTGAAAAAGATCCGGCCAAAACCGAAGACGAAGCTTACCAGAGCATCTACAAAAAGATCAGACCCGGAGACCTGGCTACCCCCGAAAACGCCAAAAACCTCATCCAATCAATGTTCTTCGACTACAGAAAATACGACATGGGTCCGGTTGCCAGATACAAATTAAACAAAAGGTTCAAGATCGATACGCCCAACAAAAAAGACCACCATACTTTCCAGATCAAAGATCTGATGGAGATCATTAAACACCTGATCAGATTAAACAACAATGAACTGGCACCCGATGACATCGACCACCTTTCAAACAGACGTGTTCGCGCCGTTGGTGAACTTGTTCAGAACAAATTCAGAGTTGGACTTCTTAGAACCGACAGAATCGCCAAAGACCGCATGACTGTAATGGATCTTGAAACCGTAACGCCCACCCAACTTATAAATTCAAGACCCATCACGGCCGCTTTAAGAGAATTTTTCGCTTCTTCACAGCTTTCGCAGTTCATGGATCAGACCAACCCGCTGGCCGAACTGGCACACAAACGTAGATTGTCCGCCATGGGTCCGGGAGGTCTTTCCAGAGAACGCGCTTCGTTTGACGTTCGTGACGTACACACATCCCACTACGGAAGAATCTGCCCCATCTCCACTCCCGAAGGTCCGAATATCGGACTTGTGGTTCATTTGGGATCATATGCCAGAGTCAACAAATACGGATTCATCGAAACTCCATTCAGAGAAGTAGCTCACTCATGCAAAAACGATGCCAAAGATTTAGTTGGACGATACACTTCGGAAAATATCACCAACCCGAAAACTAAAAAAATAATCATTAAGGCACACGCCAAGATAGATGTAAAAACAGCCAAAGAAATAGCAGAACTTCCTTTGGAAAGTATCGCGGTGCATGCCTATGTCACCAACAACATCAAATATCACGACGCCGACGAAGAAAAAGAAATTGTAATCGCGCAGGCCAACACCGAACTGGATGAAAAAGGCCAAATCATAGACAGCCGCGTATCTGCTCGTATCAACGGCGAAGCGTCCATTATCCCGACATACGAAATTACTCATATCGACGTTTCACCGAAACAGATTATTTCCGAAACAACCGCTTTAATCCCCTTCCTTGAACATGACGACAACACCCGTGCTTCCATGGGATCAAACATGCAACGTCAAGCCGTATCATTAATCTCACCCACCGCTCCGGTTGTTGGAACGGGAATGGAAGAACTCGTCGCTAAAAGTTCCGGACAAGTATTGCTTGCGGAAGAAAAAGGAACAGTATCTTTTGTGGATGCCGACCAAATAGTGATTCTCTACGACAACGGTAAGCGCGTCACATACAAAATGCGCGTTTATGAAAGAAGCAACCAGGGTACTTGCCTGCACCAAAGAGTAAGAGTCGTCAAAGGACAAAAAATAAATAAAGGAGATATTCTTGCGGACGGCGCCGCCACCGAGCAAGGGGAAATAGCGCTTGGTCAAAACCTAATGGTAGCATACATGTCCTGGCAAGGATTCAACTTTGAAGACGCCGTGATCGTTTCCGACCGTGTTGTTAAAGACGGCGTATTCGACTCAGTTCATATTGAAACATTTACGATTGACGTCAGAGACACCAAACTTGGCCCCGAAATCATTACCAGAGACATCCCCAACGTTGGTGAAAACAGACTCAAAGACCTTGATGAAAACGGTATTATCAGAATCGGCGCCACCGTACATGAAGGAGACATTCTTATAGGTAAAATAACTCCAAAAGGTGAAACCGAACTGACCGCGGAAGAAAGACTTTTAAGAGCCATCTTTGGAGACAAAGCCCGCGACGTTAAAGACACGTCGTTAAGACTGCCCGGTGGAGAAGGTGGAAAAATCGTCGGAGTACAAATCTTCTCACGCAAAAACGGCGACGAACTGCCCACCGGTGTTAATCAACAAATCAAAGTAAACGTGGCCCAGACCAGAAAAATTTCTATCGGAGACAAAGTGGCCGGTCGACACGGTAACAAAGGTGTAATTTCAATTATCGTTCCGCAGGAAGACATGCCATTTCTACCCGACGGAACACCGGTAGACATTATACTGAATCCACTCGGTGTATCCAGCCGTATGAATATCGGACAAATACTGGAGACCCACGCGGGATGGGCCGCTTCCAAAATGGGAACCACCGTAGCCACCCCGGCCTTAAACGGTATCACTTCCGACCAGATTACCAAAATGCTTAAAGAAGCCGATCTTCCCGAAAACGGAAAAATCCAGCTTTATGACGGTATGAGCGGTGAACCTTTTGACAGAAAAACAACAGTGGGAACCGCTTATATTATGAAACTAAGCCACTTGATCGAAGACAAAATCCATGCCCGCTCCGTAGGACCTTACTCACTTGTCACCCAACAGCCACTTGGCGGTAAAGCCCAGCACGGAGGACAAAGGTTCGGAGAAATGGAAGTATGGGCGCTTGAAGCTTACGGCGCGGCTCACACATTGCAAGAAATGCTTACGATTAAATCCGATGATGTTTACGGAAGGGCCAAGGCTTATGAATCAATCGTTAAAGGCGAAGCTATCAGAAAACCGCGAACCCCCGAATCATTCAACGTATTGATTAAAGAGCTACAAAGCTTGGGCTTAAGCGTTAAACTGCTTACCACCGAAAAATCACCTCTTCTTCACGAAGAAGACCAGTACACAATCGAACAAGCCCAAAAAGAAAAAACCGCTATTCTGTCGGAAGATCCGGAAGAACGACCCGAAGTGGATCCCGAAATTGAAATAGAACTTAAAGAAGAAGGTTCCGAACTTAAACCGGCTCTTGCTGAAGCCGGTATGAGCGAAGTGGACAACCCAAATCAACCTGAAAATCTTAAAGAAGAAAAAATTGATATGGAAGAACCCACCGAAGAAGATCTACTGGCCGAAGAAAAACTTCTGGAAAGCGAAGATCTCTAACAAACACCTTATTAACTATCAATTAATAACTAATAATAATCATGAGAAGCATCAATAAAGTAATTTTGATCGGAAATCTTACAAGAAACCCCGAACTCAGACAAACTCCAAACGGCCAGAACGTTGTTACATTCGGCATTGCTACAAACCGTGAATGGGTTACAAGAGACGGCCGCAAACAAACCTCCGCCGAATTCCACGACCTTGTCGCGTGGGCCAAGCTAGCCGAAATCTGCCACGCCTATCTTAAAAAAGGAAAATTGGTATATGTGGAAGGTTACCTAAAAACCAGAAGCTGGGACACACCCGAAGGAATAAAAAAATTCCGCACCGAAATAGTTGTCCAAGACATGATCATGCTGGATAAACGAAAAGACGGTGATGATACGATAGACTATATACCCGAAAATGAAAGTGGCTACGATGACAATTCGAATAGCGACAACAACACTGACCGACAGACGGAAGCCAAACAAGAACAAGCCGCGCAGCAACCCGTAAAAGAAGAACCTAAACAAGAAACTTCCGCTCCGGCTGAAACTCAAACACCGGCATCAGCCGCTCCCGCGCAGACTCCCCAGGCAAATGAAAAACCCTCTGAAGAACCTAAAGAAGAAAAAGAAAAAAAACTGGATATAGATTCAGACCTTGGTCTATAAACCTTTACAAGTTTTTAGCGGCACAATCACCGCGCGTCCGATCACAACAAACTATTTATCTAAACCAATATGGCAATTAATCCACAGGAGAAAAAACTCAACAATATCGATAACTTTGATTCAATCTCCATTTCCGTAGCCAGCCCCGAAGAAATCCTGGCCTGGTCTCACGGAGAAGTTAAAAAGCCCGAAACCATCAACTACAGAACCCAAAAACCCGAAAGAGACGGCCTGTTCTGTGAAAGGATTTTCGGTCCCACCAAAAACTGGGAATGCTACTGCGGAAAATATAAAAGAATCCGCTATAAAGGTGTAATTTGTGAAAAATGCGGAGTCGAAGTCACACGATCAAACGTAAGAAGAGACAGAATGGCGCACATCAAACTTGCCGTACCGGTAAGTCATATCTGGTTTTTAAGATCAACCCCCAGCCGTATCGGACTACTAATCGATTTGCCCATTAAAGCTATTGAACAGGTAATCTACTTTGCAGCTTATATCGTCACAAACGTGGATGAGAAATCCAAAACTGAAGCAAAAGAACAACTCACTGGCGAATACAAAGCTTTCAGAAAAAAAATGCAGGACGAATACAAGAACAAAGACAAAGAAGGCAAAGACGAAACTCTAGAAAAAGAATACGCGCAAAAAATTGAAGAACTCGATGAACAGCACAAAGCAGCCAAAAGTGAACTCGACACCTTAAAAGTGGGCAAAATTTTGTCCGAACTGGAATACAGAGATCTTTCCACAAAATTCGGTCAAATTTTTAAAGCGGGTATAGGTGCGGAAGCGATCAAACAAATAATCGAAGACATAGATTTGGAACAACTGATAGAAAAATTGCAAAAAAACCTTAAAAAGGCTTCCGGACAAAAACAGAAAAAAATAATTAAGAGAATAAAACTCGCAGGTAGCCTTAAAAAGGCCGGAATTAAAGCCGACTGGATGATTATGACGGTACTGCCCGTTATCCCGCCGGATCTAAGACCAATGGTACAGCTGGATGGTGGAAGATTCGCCGCGTCGGATCTTAATGATCTTTACAGAAGAGTTATCAACAGAAACAATCGTCTAAAGAGACTAATGGCGATTGGAGCACCCGAAGTAATCTGCAGAAACGAAAAACGTATGCTTCAGGAAGCCGTGGACACACTTTTAAACAACAGCGCCCGCCAAGGCAAAACGGTCTTCAACAGCGGAGACAAACGAAAATTAAGATCCCTTTCCGACATGCTTAAAGGTAAGCAAGGACGATTCAGACAGAACCTGCTTGGTAAACGTGTCGACTATTCGGGTCGTTCCGTAATCGTAATCGGTCCCAAACTAAGACTGCATCAATGCGGAATCCCAAAAACAATGGCTCTGGAACTTTTCAAACCGTTTGTAATCGGAAAATTGATTAGAGACGGTTACGCGCATAACATTAAAAACGCCGAAAAACTAATCCAGTCAAGCAAAAAAGAAGTATGGGATATTCTTGAAGAAGTAACCAAAGACAGATATGTACTGCTGAACCGCGCTCCAACGCTTCACCGCCTTGGAATCCAGGCTTTCCAACCCGTACTTGTTGAAGGTAAAGCCATCCAGATCCATCCGCTTATTTGCGTGGCTTTCAACGCCGACTTCGACGGAGACCAGATGGCCGTTCACGTTCCTCTTTCCCAGCAAGCTCAAATTGAAGCCCATGAAATCATGGTTTCAGCCAACAACCTGCTTAAACCGTCCGCCGGTGAACCCATCATCACCCCCACGCAGGATATGGTGCTGGGCTGTTACTATCTGACCAAAATGACTCCCGGAAAGAAAGGTGAAGGCAGTAAATATTCGGACACCAATGAAGCCATGATCGCCTATCAACTGGGGTATGTAGACCTGCAAAGCCCAATCATCGCGCGCATAAACAACGAAATGAAAGAAACCACAATCGGAAGAATTATCTTTAACAGCCTTATTCCCGAACAATTGGGTTTCATCAATGAAACAATCGGCAAAAAACAATTAACAGGACTGGTTGCCGAAAGCTTCACCAAATGCGATGAAAAAATCACCGCCATCCTTGCAGACAAACTTAAAAAAGTCGGATTCACATTCGCCACAAGATCCGGACTTTCAATCGGACAAGCCGACATGCTAATCCCAAAGAGCAAAACGGAAATAATCGCCAAAGCATCCGAAGCAGTCAAAAAAATCGCGGACTTCTACAATAAAGGTTTAATTACTGACGATGAAAGATACAATCACACCATTAAAATCTGGTCAAAGGCCAAATCCGACATCACAACAGCCATGATACAAGGTATTGATGACGAAAACGATTTGCACTATATGATCAATTCCGGAGCCCGCGGTAACTGGGGACAAATCACTCAGCTTTGCGGAATCAAAGGTCTAGTTGCCAATCCCGCCGGTAAAACCATCGAACTGCCGATTAAATCCAATCTTAAAGAAGGATTCACCATCCTGGAATACTTTATCGCGACGCACGGAGGACGTAAGGGTAAATCAGATACCGCGCTTAAAACGGCCGAAGCCGGATACCTAACCAGACGTCTCGTTGACGCGGTACAGGATGTCGTTATTAAAGAATACGACTGTGGCACGCCGTTTGCTCACATTATTACCAGAAAAGAATCCGAAGAAATAGGTGAAACTTTCAGTCACAGAATTTACGGACGCATCCTGGCCGACCCTATGGCTGATCCCAAAACAGGAGAAATCATCGTCGAGGCCGACACCGAAATCGACAAAGAAATCCTTAAACTAATCGAAGACAAAAAAATTGAAAAAGTCAGAGTAAGATCAGTCATGACATGTCAGACCAAGGGCGGAATTTGCGTTAAATGTTACGGTAAAGATCTTGGTACAAACCGCACCGTTGACGTCGGAACCGCAGTTGGAATCATCGCCGCACAAAGTATCGGAGAACCGGGTACACAGCTTACTATGCGTACATTCCACATGGGAGGTGTGGCCGGCGAAGGCGACATCACACAAGGTTTGACCCGTGTTGAAGAATTATTCGAAGCGCGAACTCCCAAAACACCGGCTATCCTTTCCGAAATCAAAGGTAAAGTAAAAGTCAGCCATAAAGGCGGAACAACCGAATTAACAGTCAAGTCAGAAGAACCGGTTGAAATTGAATTCCGTTATACCGCCGAATTCAAACCCGTTGTCAAAGTCGGCGATAAAGTTAAAGAAAAAAACATACTAGCCAAAAACGAATATAACAAAACGGTTGTCAGGACCAAAGATGTCGGTACGGTCAAAGCCATTGAAGAAGACAAAATAATCATCGAAACGGAAGGTGAAATAGAAAAAGTCTACAAAGTACCTCATGGTCGCACATTAAAAGTCAAAACCGGCGATAAAGTCGCAAAAGGTGAACCTTTGACAATCGGACACTACAACCTTCGCGAATTGATGAAACTTACAGACCTATATACAGTTCAGAAATACATCATGACCGAAGTACAAAGTATCTATGCTTCACAGGGTCAGACCATCAACGACAAACATATAGAAATTATTGCCAGACAAATGCTATCCAAAGTCAGAATTCTGGAATCCGGAGACACACATTTCCTACCTGGAGAATTGGTCGACGTAATGAAATACGAAGAAATAAACCGCGAAATGACCAAGAAAAAACAACTTCCCGCCAAAGGAGACCGACTGCTTCTTGGTCTTACCAGAGTATCTCTATGTACCGAAAGCTGGCTTTCTGCCGCGTCCTTCCAGGAAACGATCCGTGTGCTTGTTGAGGCTGCCACGACCAATAAGCTCGATGAACTGGAAGGTCTGAAAGAAAACGTCATAATCGGTAAATTGATACCCACCGGAGAAACTTACAGAAAAAGAAATCCGGAAATCATATCACAACAGAGTAAACAAATGATCAAAGAAGGAAAAACGCCGTATGAAAAAATCGGTGAAGAAGCCGAAGATAAATACGGATCAATGTTATCGATCATCTAGCAAGTTTCTCTTGCATTCTTAACTCTATTTCTGTAAATTTAGCCAGCAGACTTAAGCAAAAACAATGCCAACAATCAACCAACTGATTAAAAAACCCCGCAGAAAAAAAACAAAAAAGAGCAAAGCTCCCGCTATGCAGACAGGCTTCAACACGTTAAAAAACAGATCTGTTGACCTTTCCTGTCCTCAAAAACGCGGTGTATGTCTGAAAGTTACGACCATGACTCCCAAAAAGCCGAATTCGGCGCTTCGAAAATATGCAAGAGTCAGACTCACCAACGGAGTTGAAGTTAACGCTTATATCCCGGGCGAGGGACACAATCTACAAGAACACTCCGTGGTCGTAATCAGGGGAGGAAGAGTAAAAGATCTACCCGGTGTCAGATACCACGTTGTAAGAGGCAAACTGGACACCCAAGGAGTAAACGACCGCAAACAGGGAAGATCTCGCTACGGCACCAAAAAACCTAAATCTTAAGAACCATGGGACAAAAAAGATGCACTTATATTCCGGAAAATTCTAACGCGCTGCAGGAGCGATTTATTAACTATGTAATGAATGACGGCAAAAAAAACACCGCCAGAAAAATCATGCGTGACACACTTAAACAAATCGCCGAAAAAGACGCTTCTCCGGATAAAGTTTTTGACAAAGCTATCGACAACGTAAGACCAAACCTTGAAGTAAGAGCAAAAAGAATCGGCGGAGCCGTTTACCAGATTCCGGTTGAAGTAAAACCGGATAGACAAATCGCTCTCACGTTTAGGTGGATCATCGGCGCGGCCCAGGCCAAAAAAGGATCATCAATGGCCAAAAAACTGGCCGATGAACTATTGGCCGCCGCCAACAACGAAGGATCCGCGATCAAGAAAAAAGAAGATACCATCAAGATGGCTCTTGCCAACAAAGCTTTCGCTCATTTCGCAAAATACTAATCACCTTAAAGGTTACCTTTAAGGTGCGGGACTTATGCTCAAAGCTATTCTGATTGACGCGATACCGCCTTCCATGACCAAACAGGAAGCGGATTATCGATTAAACGAAGCCGAAAATCTGATAAAAACCTTTGGAGGAATTGTTTTGGTAAAAAAAATCCAGAAAAAAATGGTGCCCAATTACAATACTTACCTAGGAAAAGGAAAAATCGAACAAGTACTGGAAGAAAATAAAGAACTCAAAGCTAACATTTTAATAATCAACAACGAACTCAAACCTCGGCAGACTTTTAACATAAGCGAACTTATTCGCAAGAACAATCTTCAAGTCTGGGACAGAATAGATCTGATTTTAAAAATATTTGCCGCGCACGCCAACACCAAAGAAGCAAAACTGGAAATCCAGCTGGCCAGCATCAAACACATGGGCCCGCGCATCTTTGGAATGGGTATGGAACTATCACAACAGGCTGGCGGAATCGGAACCAGAGGCGTCGGTGAAACCAACGTCGAATTCATGAAAAGGCACTTAAAAAAATTAGAAGACAGAATCAAAAAACAACTGGATGACTGCAGAAAAGTCAGAAAACTCCACCGCGACCACCGAACCAGACAAAACCTGAAAACAGTCGGCATAATCGGCTACACCAACGCCGGCAAATCAAGCCTGCTAAACGCCCTCACCAAGAAAGGCGCCTACGAAGCAGACAAACTTTTCGCTACATTGGACACCCGCGTTGGTAAAATGTATCTGCCCGCAACAAATTTCGACCCGGCTGATCTACCCGCGGGCGCAACCATGCCACAACCCAAAAAAGTACTGGTTTCCGACACTATCGGTTTTATTCAGAACCTGCCCCCCACTCTCATCAACTCATTTCAATCCACGCTTGAAGAAACAATCGAATCGGATCTCTTACTGCACGTTATAGACGTAAACGACCCAAAGATGAAACAAAAAATAAAAGTTGTGAACGAAATCCTAGCGCAAATTGAAGTACTGCACAAACCCACAATCTACGTTTTCAACAAAATCGACCTGAACAAAAAAACCAACTTCAACGACATAAAAGAAAAATATCAAAATTCAACCCCGCACTTCGTCTCCGCCCGCACCGGCAATGGAATAAACAAACTGAAAGAAACAATTTCCGGTAAGCTTTAAAGATAATACAAACCATAATTCACCAGGTGAAATAAGAAAGAGACCCTGCCCCACAGTTCGGTTCTCGCCGGCGCGGGTCGGCGGTGCCCGAAAGCACCGCCGCATCGCTTTTAAACGAATTGTCCGCGTAAGCGCGAGCCGCGGGTTGCGGTAAGCAAAGTTAACTAACGTTGAAGATAAGGAAGCACTCACAAGCACTGCTTGTAGATGTTGATGATCGAGCTTCGGTA